>DATGMD010000044.1:0-287460 GCA_035293805.1 Chloroflexota bacterium
GTCGCGGCCTGGGTCGCCGCCCGCAACGCCGCCGGCCAGCGGATCGACTGGCGCTTCACCACGGCCGATGCCCGGATCAAGCTCAAGCATCTCTACCCAGCGTTTCAGGTGTGACGGAGTACTAGAGCCGTTTGCGCGCCAGGTGAGCGGCCAGCGTGTCGTAGGGGCGGCTCTCGTGGCCGCCCGCGGCCTGTGGCGCGGAATACTGCGAGCGCCACTGCCGCCGCCCCGACGTCAGCTGACCGCTCAGTCTCACTGCACACCGCTGTAGGCGCGCGAGGAGCACGATGCAGTCTCTACGGAGCATCTGGTGGCGATTAGGCATCTCCCTCTGTGCCACGGCACTCGTCTACCTCCACGTCGGCCAGTGGTCCACCGCGGCAGCGCAGGCCGGGGCAGAGCCGACCCTCTCGGCTCCCCCGGCGTCGGCGTCGTCCACACCGGTTGCCGTCCCTGCAATGCCGACCCCTCCGGCGCTGCCTCCTCTGCCCACGAGTCGAGAGTTCCAGCAGTTCGTGACCACGATGCCCTACTGTGATCCGGGGGAAACCGGTAGGCCCAGTCCGTTCCCCAACGTAAGCGGCTGCAGACTCATCGGTGCCCCCGCGAATATCGGCTGCGAGATCCCTCCCTGCCCCGAACCCGCTGTCCTACCGGACCCACCGTCGGGCGTGACCGACGAGCAGTGGGCGGAGCAGCTCGCGCGCACGCGCCTGACAGACGTAGCCGGTGAGCAAGCCATCGCGCAGGCGCGGGTGGAGGTGCAGCCCACGGCAGGCGGGTGGCACGTCGTCTTCTCCGACACGCAGGCCTCGTGCGCCTTTGGTGGCAACTGGTGGGACGGCGTCTGTCAGAGCGGCGCAGCGCCGGGGCCTGACGGCGCGGGGCTATGCTGGCCGGTGTACCAGGCCGTCTGGGCAAACGTCGAGCATGGCATGAACGGATGGACGATCCGTCAATTTGGGGCCTACCCCAATGGCAGCGTTACGTGCAGAGCGGTTGACTAGGCGGATGCCTGGCGCCCCCGGGCGCCAGCCGGCACGAGATCGCCCCGCAAGTCCGGCCCATTCGTGAGTGCTGCCACGCCCGTCAGCGCCGCGCGGCCATCTCGACCAGCAGCGCCGCCAGCCGATCGGCGGCGTCGATGGGGAACAGGCGGCGCGCGGCGGCGGCAAGCGCCGCCCGGGCAGGCGCGTCGGCGAGCAGCGCCCCCGCGAGTGCGACCAGGCGCTCGGGTGTGAGATCGGCCTGCGCAACGACCCGGGCGGCGCCGGCGCGGGCCGCGGCGCGCGCGTTGGCCGCCTGGTGCGAGTCGGGCATCGGCACCAGCACCATCGGCTTCCCGAGCACCGCCAGCTCGCTGACGGTGCCGAGTCCCGCGCGGCTGATGACCAGATCGGCGGCCGCCAGCGCGTGCTTCATCTCGTCCACCAGGAACTCGTGCGCCTGGTAGCGGGGGCTAGAGCGGGCGGGCGGCACGGCGCGCCCGCGGCCGGTCAGGTGGATGACCTGGCACCGCTCGACCAGCGCGGGGACCGCGGCGGCCACGCGCTCGTTTAGGCCGAGCGCGCCGGTGCCACCGCCGGTCACGAGCAGCGTGGGCACATCCGGCTCTAGCCCGAACAGCGCGACGGCCCGCTCGCGGTCGCCCGTCAGCACGTCGGCGCGCACGGGGTTGCCGACGACGACCGTGCGGCGGCGCGGGAAGTGCGCCCGCGACTCAGGAAAGGCCACGCTGACCCGCCGCGCGAACGGCACCAGCAAGCGGTTCGCTAGCCCCGGCTCGACGTCTTGCTGGTGGATCAGCACCGGCACGCCGCCCAGCGCGGCCGCCACGAGCGGCGGCACGGCCGCGAAGCCGCCGGCGCCGAACGCCACGTCCGGCCGGAAGCGCCGCACGATGCCGGCCGCCTGTGCGACGCCCAGCGGCACGCGGCCGGCGTCGATCACGTTCTGCCAGTCGACGTAGCGGCGCAGCTTGCCGGTAGACACGGCCACGAACGGCACCCCGGCCGCCTCGGCCAGCGCCCGCTCGGGCCCGCTGGCCGTGCCCACGAGCAGGAACTCGGCCTCGGGCGCCCACCGCCGCAGCGCCTCGGCCACCGCCAGCACCGGCGTCGCCGACCCGCCCGATCCCCCGCCCGCCAGTAGCACTCGCATACCGCGTTCCCCGCTAGCCGCTGCTATGCCGTCCTTCTCCCATTATCCTCTGGCCGGCCACCCCGTCCCGGGCCGGTCGTCCCCGCGACGTTCGCCCCCGACGTAGCGCCACACCACCGCGAATGTGCGACAATGGGGGCGCGCGGCGGGCGCCGCTGCCCTGGCGGGGGCGGCTGTCTGGCACGCTGCTTGCACCGCGGAGCGAGCACACGGGGGGCCGGAGGAGTGATGCGAGTCGTGCGTCTGTTCGCTGCCAGGCCGTATTGCGCGCTTGCCGTCGTCTGCGCCGTCGCGCTCGTCGCGCTCGCCGCCTGCGCGCAGAAGCCGCCGCCCACGCTGACCACCGCGCTAGCCGACCAGGCGCGCGACGTGGCGGTGGACGACCCCCTGGCCGTGACGACCACGGGAGCCGTGTTGGACCGCATCACTTTGGAGCGCATCGACACGGCCGCCCCGGCGCCCCAGTTCAGCGCGGACGAGTCGCGGGCGCAGCTTACGGCGCCGCTCGCGCCCGACGCGCGCTACCGCTTGACGGCCGAGGCCCACGCGCTCTCGGACGCCCCGCGCCCCCCCTGGCAGGCGCCGGAGACGATCGCGCTCACCCTGACCCGCGAGTTCAGCACCGTCCACGCCCCCGTCCTGCAAGCGCCAAGCGAGCCGCTCACAGCCTACCGCGGCAAGCCGATTGACCTGCGCTTCTCCGAGCCGCTCGCCCAAGTCCGCCTGGCCGACGCGCCGGCCGGCGCGCGCGGTTACGTCGCGGACGACCCGCATGTCTTCCGTGTCGAGTTCGGCGACCTGGCGCCGGGCGAGGACTTCGCGCTCCAGCTAACCGACGTGCGCGGCCGCAACGGCGCCCCGGGGGCAGACCAGACGCTAGCCGTCCGCACGCCCGAGGCGGTCGACCTCATGGCCGTGAACGGCGTCGCGCCAGGCGACCGCGTCGTCGTGCCGCCCGGCGCCCCCGTGGCGCTGGAGTGGAGCGCGCCCCTTACGACGCTGCGGTACCGCCTGGCGGATAAGCCCGTCTCCTGGACCGGCGCGCCTACCAACCGGATCGACCTGCCGCTCACCCTCGACCAGGGCCAGTCGCGCACCCTCGAGATCGAGGACGCCGTCGACGCCGACGGTGGCTGGCTGCCCAGTCCGATGAAGCTCGAGCTGGCCGCGCCGGAGCCGCTGCGCCTGGCCGCCATGTGGCCCGAGGATGGCGCCACCGGGATCAGCCCCGATGGCGATCCAACCTTCCGCTTCAGCGAGCCGGTCGCCTCGCGCGACGCGGTCGAGTCGGCGATCAGCTTCGATCCGCCCATCCCCGGCAAGTGGGAGTGGCTGGCTCCGAACAAGCTCCACTTCCTGCCCGACGGCCAGTTCCCGCACGAGAGCCGCGTGACGGTCCACATCCAGGGCGGCCCAACCGGCCCGGTCGGCGCGTCGGGCAGCTACCTGGCGGAGCCGGTCACCAGCAGCTTCCAGACCGGCAAGCTGAAGACGATCGAGGTCTGGCTCGGCCAGCAGCGGATGGTGCTCACCGAGGACGGCGAGGTCGTCCACCAGTTTCCCGTCGCCACGGGCGTGAAGGGCGCCGAGACGCCGCCGGGCACCTACAGCGTGCTCTACAAGATGCCGATCGCGCGCTTCGTCGGCACCAATCCGAACGGCTCCCACTACGACATCCCCGACGTCCACTGGGTGCTGCCGTTCTACGGCGACTACACGATCCACGGCGCGTACTGGCGGCACAACTTCGGCACGCCCGGCTCGGCGGGCTGCGTGAGCCTGACCGACGCGAACGCGAAGGTCGTCTACGACTGGGCCGACGTGGGCACGCGCGTGGAGATCCATCCCTAGCTGTCCTCCATCTGCCCCACAGAAGAGGCGAGCCCACCGCACGAGTGGGCTCGCCTCTTCGTTGTCTCGGCCGATCAGGCGACGCGGCGCCCCGCGAAATCCCCTACGTCCGCTCGGGCGTCCACGAGGGCGGGTCGCTGGCGGGGAACGACTCCATCGACGCTTCCTCGACAGTATCCACCTTGTCGTGGGGGATGGGCGGCGCCCCCGTCCCGCCGGGCGCAGCGTTCGGCGCGGCGGCCGGCACGGCGGCGCCGAGCGGCGCGCTCGGCGGCAGATCGCTCAGGCTGCTCTCGGCGCCACCGCCCACGCGGATCTTGCGCGGTTGCGCCGCGGCGGCCTTCGGCAGGCTCAAGCTCAACACGCCGTTCGTGTAGCTCGCCTGGGCCGCGTCCACGTCGACCGGCCCGGGCAGCGTGAGCGTCCGCTCGACCGTGCCAGTGCGTCGCTCGTGCAGCAGCCAGCGGGCGCCCGACCCGATCTCCTCGGCCTTGCGCTCGCCGCGAATCGTCAGCGTCTCGCCCTGCACCGACAGATGTACGTCGTCGGGCTGCACGCCCGGCAGCGACGCGCGAATCAGATAGCGATCGCCCGCGTCGGCCACGTCGAGCAGGATCGGCTCGCCGGTGGCCGAAGCCACCGCGTGGCCCGCTCGCACGAAGCTCTCCTGGAACAGGCGCTCCATCGCGTCGCGCAGACTAAGCATCTCGCTCATGGGGCCCCAGCGTTCGGTTGCCATGGCACCCTCTCTCCAATCCCGTGGTCGCGGCCGCCGGCCATTCTCGGCCCCCGCACGAAAGACGAGCGGCTTGCCTCCGCCGCGGCTCCCGACCTCGCCACTCGCTCGGTTCAACCCCACCGCGGCCCCGCGGGCCGCGTCGCGGCAGCCGCTCGCTCCCAGGGTGCAGGTTGCGTGCCAGGCGCCCCGACACGCGCGCGCCGCGCTCACGCGAGCGGCGCCTCATAGCGCGCCCAGGCTGTGGGCGTCTCGACCAGCGTGACCGCTAGCTCCGCGCCCGGCCGCGCGCCCAGCAGGCCGCACAGCCGGCGATGCACGTACTCGCACAGCACTTCGGTCGTGCTGTTGCGGTCCCGAAACTCGTCAAGCTCGTCCAGGTTGCGGTAGGCCAGCGGCGCCAGCGTCTCGCGCAGCGCCTCGGTCAGGCGCCCGATGTCCACCACGATGCCGTCGGCGTCGAGCGTTGGCGCCCGCACCTCGACGCGCACCTCGTAGGTCGCGCCGTGCAGCCGCTGTGCCGGCCCGAAGACGGCGCCGCGCAGGCTGTGCGCGATCATAACGTGATCGGAGACGCCCACCGCGTACATCTCGCTCTCCTCGGCCCTGTGTCAGCAGCGCGGGCCGCGCCATTCTACCAGCCGCTGCCGCGGCCCCTCGGCTACCGCCCGAGTGCGCGTATGCGCCACTGTGCCATAATGCCAGTAATTGACCGCGAAGCCCGAGGGAGGCGCGATGGAGTTCTACTTCTTTCACCTGATGCCCTATCCCTACCTGCCCGCCGACTTCTACGACCGCTACGACTCGGCCTGGGTAACGCCCCCCAATGCGCTGTTCGACCCGCCGCGGGGCACCGAGCTGTACAACCGCTACCTGGACGAGATGATCTACGCCGAGCAGCTCGGCTGGGACGGCGTCTGCGTGAACGAGCACCACCAGACCGCCTACGGCCTCATGCCCGCCCCGAACCTAATGGCCGCCATCCTCGCCCGGCAGACCAAGCGCGTCCGCATCGCCATCCTGGGCAACGCCGCGCCGCTCTACGATCAGCCGCTGAAGGTGGCGGAAGAGGTGGCGATGATCGACGTCATCTCGGGTGGCCGCGTGATCGCCGGCTTCGTGCGCGGCGTCGGCTGCGAGTATTTCTCGTTTAGCGAGAGCCCCGCCTTCTCGCGCGAACGGTTCGACGAGGCGGTCGCGCTCATCCTGCGCGCGTGGACCGAGAACGGCCCGTTCAGCCACCACGGCCAGCACTACCAGTTCCGTTACGTCAATCCCTGGCCGCAGCCGGTGCAGAAGCCGCACCCGCCCGTGTTCGTCCCCTCCACCGGCAGCGTGGAGACGCTGGAGTGGGCGACCGAGGCGCGCTTCCCGTTCATCCGCGTCTACGACGAGGTGGCCGCCGTGCAGCGGATGTTCGAGGACTACCGCGAGCGCGCCGCGCGGCGCGGCTGGGAGGCCGGCCCGGAGCACCTCGGCTGGATGGTGCCCGTCTACGTGGGCGAGACCGACGCGCAGGCGCAGGCCGAGGCCGAGCGGCACATCCTGTACCTGTTCCGCGAGCTGACCAAGCGGCCGATCCAGATGCTCATGCCCCCCGGCTACAGCAGCCCCCAGTCGATGGCGCGCTTCGCCGAAAACCTGCTCAAGCGGCGCGATGCGGGCAAGCGCACCTACGAGGAGATGCAGGACAAGGGCTTCATCGTCTTCGGCAGCGCGGAGACGGTGCGCCAGCGGCTGCTCGACTACCAGCAGCGGCTCGGATTCGGCAAGCTGGTCACGCTGCTCCAGTTCGGCAGCCTGCCGGCCGACTTGACGCGGCAGAACATGGAGCGCTTCGCCCGCGAGGTCATGCCCGCCCTTCGGCCCGTCGGCGTAGCCGCAGCTCCCGCGACGGCGGCTCGCTAGCCCGGCCGCCGCGGCCGGGCGGCTCAGCGACGCTCGGCGCTCCAGCGGGCGATGATGGCCTGGTCGTGGGGGAAGGCGAGCGGCGGCAGCGCGTCGGGGGCAAACCAGCCGACCTCCGACACCTCCGGCCCAGCCATCGCCTCGCCCTGCGCGTGGTCGGCGGTGTAGACGACCAGCACAACCGGGTTGCCCCGGTCGCTGTACACGCCGAACAGCGCGTCGATGCGCACGGTAAGCCCCGTCTCCTCCTGCACCTCGCGCGCCGCCGCCTCTTCGAGCACCTCGCCGCGATTCACGTAGCCCGAGGGGAATGACCACTTGCCGAGCCCCGGCTGGATCGCGCGCCGGTTGAGCAGCAGCTTGCCGTCGCGCCCCACGAGCACGGCGACCGCGACCTTCGGGTCCTCGTAGTAGGTCCAGCCGCACGCCGGGCAGACGGGGCGCTGGTAGCCCTCCATCTCGCGCGTGCCGAGCGGCGTCGCGCAGTGCGGGCAGTATTTAACCATCGCGCGCTCCGACGATCCCGCGCCCGCCTATTGGGCGGCGGGCGCCCGCGGCGCCGCTGCCGCCTTGCGCGGACGCGACTGGCGGCGCAGACGCTCGAAATACGCGTCGCGCTGCTTGCCCTGCGCGATCTTCTGGTCCTTGGTCGCCTTCGCTCGGGTCGCCATGCTACGCTCCTCACCGCGGCCCTGTCGCCGGGCCGCCTGATGCTCGTTAGCCGAGAGATGTCGCGCGTTGCTCTACGTTATACGGCATCCGGGTGGGGCGGCTCGGCCCGGGCGCTCGTGCGCGCGCTGTGACCCGCCGGACCGCCGCGATCCGTTGACACCGCATTCCGCGCGCCCCTACAATGCCACTGTTTTCCAGCCCGTGGCGCCGCCCTCCCGGGCGCGTCGGCCGCGGCTGCGTTCGCGACGCGGGGCACGCCGTGACCAGTAATCGCTCGCTCTTCTGGATGCAGTTCCTGCGGACCAGTGCGGTCTGGCTGGTGCAGCAGGTCCTCGGCGTACTCGGCATCGTCGCCAGCGTCGCCCTCGACATCGCCGTCGCCCAGCTGGCCGCGAACATGGCGAGCCGCTGGGGCTGGGACGTCGTCGCCACGGCGGTGGGCGCGCTGGGCTGGCTGGTCGCCTCCCTGATCGCGCTGTACTCGCTCAGCCGCTTCCTGCGGCTCCGCCGCCAGCGCACGGTTAGCCTCTGGCTGCTCTTGTCGGGCGTCTACCTGGTGCTCGTGTGGGCGGTGGGCGGCCTGCCGCTCATCCCGCGGCTACTCGATCTCGGGGCGCCACCCGCCGCCGCGGCCGAGCGGCCGCTCATGCTCGGTGGCGGGCCGTCGGCCGCGCTGCCCGCCCCGACCGCGAGCCCCAGCCCCACCCGCGCGCCGTCCCCGACCGCCACACCGCTCGCCGCCGCGCCGTCGTCGGCCGCCGCGGCGCCGGCCCTGCCCCTGTGGGCGCAGAACGCGGACACGGTCACGCTCTACGCGGCGCCCGACCCCGACGCCGACTCGTATAACTCCGTCCCCGCCGGCTCGTACTTCCGCATCCTCGGCGCCACCGATAGCCGCTACAAGGTCTACTATGGCGGCGACCGTGCCCGCCGCCGGCCGGGCGAGGCGTGGGTGGACAAGACGGACCTGCTCGCCACCGATCCGCCGCAATTCGCCAAAGTGCGTCAGGCGACCATCCTCTACCCAGAGGCCAGCGCGCGCGGGAGATCGCTCGCCACCGTGCCGCGCGGCGCCTACGTGGAGATCATGCGCGCCGGCCCCGACGACTGGGCGCGGGTGCTCTACCTGGGCGACGGCCGCGACAACGGCCCGTTCGTCGGCTGGCTCACGGTTGCCGACCTCGGCCCGTCCGACGTGGACCCGCCGCGCATCGCCCGCTTCACGGCCACCGCGGCGGCGCTCGCCCGCCCGCCCGAGGTGTGGCTGAAGGTGCCCTATCGCTCCCAGCTCGACGGCACGCCCTGGGCGGCCGCCAACTGCGGGCCGACGAGCGTGTCCATGATCCTCGAGGCCCACGGCGTCCTGGCCGATCCCACCGACGTGCGCCGCGAGGTCATGGCGCTCCAGGGCACCCAGAACTGCACCGAGTGCGGCTCGTTCATCGAGTCGCTGGCCACCGCGGTCGAGGAGCACGGGCTGAAGGCGCTGGGGCTGACCGGCGACGACGGCAAGCTGCGACGCTGGAGCCTCGACGATGTCCGTGCCGCCCTGCGCGCCGGCCATCCCGTCCTCCCCCAGGTGATGTATCGCCAGCTGCCTGGCCGCGAGGACGTCCCGTACTGGGGCGACCACTACATTGTCGTCACAGGCATCGAGGGCGACTTCTTCCTCTACAACGACCCGATCGACGACGGCCCCGGCTATGGGCGCCTGATCTCCGCGGAGCAGCTCAGCCGCGCCATGGGCGCCAGCGACTTCCCGTTCGCCGCCTTCGCCGCCGCGGCCCCCTGAGCATCCGCCCCTGCGGTGAACCGCCCTCGCTGTAACTTTTGCGCCCGATACTCGTTTAACGTAGCGAGTGATGCCGTCCGCGCACGCGCCGCGCCCGGCGAGGCCGGGACCGCCCGACGCGCTCAGGCCGGCCGCGGGACGCCCAAAGAGGAGGAGGAGCGCGATGAGACCGCGCGCGTTGGCAATGTCTGTGGCGCTATTGCTGCTCGCCGGCACGACGGCTGGCGTAGCGGCAGCCGACCAGGGCGGCCGGCTGGCCGGTACCCCGAGCGCGCGGGTGGCGAGCGTGCCCGCGGGGCTCGACTCGCTCCTTCCCGGCGACCAGCTCGCACCGACGGGGCCGGCTCAGTGGTATATGCCCTGGCTCACGGGCGGCGCCGGCAGCAACTATCTCGGTCCGGGCGGCTGGCGCTCGACCCCGCTGAACTATGGCCTGTTCGGCCCCTACCCGCTGCCGCAGACGGCCGCCTTCTTCGGCGCGACGAGTTCGCCGCTCGATCCGTACACTACCTTCCTGCTGACGAACGCGCTCGCCTTCCAGAACAGCCTGAACCCGAGTGCGAGCAGCTTGAGCGGTTTCGGCCCGCTCGCCACCCTCAGCCAGAGCGGGCTCGCCCCCCTGGCCTCGGCGAACATCAACCAGTTGATCCAGCTCGGCCTCGGCACGGGCGGCGTCAACGCCCAGGGGCAGTTGACCTTTACCTTTGCCAACGGCGGGAACACGTTCGTGCTGCCGCAGGGCCAGACCTTCGGCAACGTGACGCTCGGCCAGATCGCCGGTACGGGCACCAGTCTGGTGAGCGGCTTCCCCGGGCTAGGCGGCTTTGGCGGCTTCGGCGGCTTCCCCTTCGGCTTCGGCACAGGGAGCATCACCGGCCAATAGCCCGCTGCTGACGTCCGCAGCGCGCAAGGCCCTGGTCGGCCAGGGCCTTGCGCGTTTTCGTGCCGGACCGGCCGGACCGCCGCGTTCGCCGGTGCTACGGCGGGCGGCCACCAAATCGGCGCTCTCCGCACCACGCTTGCTTGACATACGCCGCGCGGCCCCCTAGAATGATCGCAGAACACCCGTTCTAGCGAGCAGGGCCGCGGTAGCCGCGTAGCCGCCCAGCCGCGCCGAGCGCCCGGGCGCCGTCCCGGGGTCCACGGAGGGAGAACGTCGCCATGCGGTCGCTGAGCGTGCGCCAGCAACAAATGCTCCAGTTCATTCGGGAGTTTCTCCATCGCCACGGCTATCCGCCCAGTATCCGCGACATCGCCCAGGCGGTCGGCATCTCGTCCACCTCGGTGGTCGACTACAACCTGCGCGTCCTCGAGCGCAACGGCTACATTCGCCGCGCGCGCGACGTGTCGCGCGGGCTCGAGCTACTGGCCGACGTGGGCGAGCCGGTCCCGGCGCGCGTCGTCGAGGTGCCGGTCATTGGCCGCATCGCCGCGGGCGCCCCGATCGAGGCACTCGCCGAGCGCACCGAGACGCTGCCGCTCGGCGCCGACCTGGCGACCGAGGGCTGCTACGCTCTCCAGGTCCGCGGCAAGTCGATGATCGAGGATCTGATCGACGACGGCGACCTGGTTGTCATACGACCGCAGGAGACTGCCAACAACGGCGATATCGTCGTGGCGCTCCTGCTCGACAGCGAGGCCCCGGAAGGCGTCGCCACGCTCAAGCGCTTCTATCGCGAGCGCGACCGCGTGCGCCTCCAGCCGGCGAACTCGGAGATGCAGCCGATCTACGTCGACCCCGCCGCGCTGCGCGTGCAGGGCAAGGTTGTGGCGGTCGTCCGCCAGCTCCACTAGCTCGTCCTCCCCCCGTGCCCCGCGCCTAGGCTCACCCGCTCGCCCGCTGTAGGGGCGCTGCTGGCTCCGCCCAGTTCGGTTGCCCCCGGGCCGGCGTTCCGGCGCCGCCGGCCGCCCTCCCTCTGCGGCATCCCTCACCATGCCGTCCGGGCAGGGGGCGCCCGGCCCAGTGCCCTTTGTGACCGATGCACAAACGGCTGCGGAGAATCTTCGGTCACATGCCACAATGACCTGTCGCCCGGGCCGCTGCTACCATCCCTCGGACACCGACTGTCACCACTAGGAGGGTAGCGTGCTGACCGAGTCGCGGCCGGACGTGAGCGCCAAGGCGCAAGCCGTTATCGCGATGGCCCAGGAGAAGGGCATCCAGATCGTCGACCTAAAGTTCATCGACCTGCCGGGCCTCTGGCAGCACTTCTCGATCCCGGTGAAGGATCTGACCGTCGACCTGTTCCGCGAGGGCATCGGCTTCGACGGGTCGAGCATCCGCGGCTTCCAGAAGATCAACGAGAGCGACATGCTCTTGATGCCCGATCCCGCCACCGCCTTCGTCGACCCCATCACCAAGGCCCCGACGCTCAGCCTGATCTGCGACGTGGCCGAGCCCGGCACCATGGCGGCCTACTCCCGCGACCCTCGCAACGTCGCCAAGAAAGCCGAAGCCTACCTGGTGCAGACGGGGATCGCCACGACGAGCTACTGGGGCCCCGAGTGCGAGTTCTATATCTTCAACAGCATTAGCTTCGACCAGACCAGCCACAGCGGCTTCTACTTCATCGACTCCGACGAGGGCATCTGGAACAGCGGCCAGCCCACGAACGGGAAGCCCAACCTCGGCTACCGCCCGCGCTACAAGGAAGGCTACTTCCCGGTGCCGCCCACCGATAAGCTCCAGGACCTCCGCTCGGAGATGATGCTGGAGCTCATCGCCGCGGGCGTCGACATCGAGGTCCACCACCACGAGGTCGGCACGGCGGGCCAGGCCGAGATCGACATGCGCTTCGACACCTTGACGACGATGGCCGACAAGGTGATGAAGTACAAATACATCGTGCGTAACGTCGCCTACCGCAACGGCTACACCGCGACGTTCATGCCAAAGCCCCTGTTCGGCGACAACGGCTCGGGCATGCACACGCACCAGAGCCTCTGGGACGGCGACACCAACCTGTTCTACGACAAGAATGGCTACGCGCTGCTCTCCGAGATGTGCCGCCACTACATCGGCGGCCTGCTCAAGCACGCGCCGGCTATCCTGGCGTTCGCCGCGCCGACCACCAACTCCTACCGCCGCCTCGTGCCGGGCTACGAGGCGCCGATCAACCTGGTGTACTCCCAGCGCAACCGCTCGGCCTGCATCCGCATCCCCACCTACTCGCCCAGCCCCAAGGCCCGGCGTTTGGAGTTCCGCGCGCCCGATCCGTCCTGCAACCCGTACCTCAGCTTCGCCGCGCTGCTGATGGCGGGACTGGACGGCGTGCAGAACCGCATCGAGCCCCCCGCCCCGGTCGACGTCGACCTCTACGAGCTGGAGCCCGAGGAGGCCGCGAAGATCCAGTCCGCGCCCGGGTCGCTGGCCGAGGTGCTCGACGCGCTGGAAACCGACCACGACTTCCTCCTGAAGGGCGATGTCTTCACGCCCGACTTGATCGAGACGTGGATCGACTACAAGCGCGAGCGCGAGCTAGAGGCCATCAACCTGCGCCCCCATCCCTACGAGTTCCACCTCTACTACGACATCTAAGCGGCCGGCCCAGGTTGGTTGTCTGTTCGGCTTCGCCAAACAGACACACTATCCCTGGCCGAGGGCGTAGGTGTCGGCAGCCCGCTCAAGCCAGCCGCACACGGCTGCAGCCGCGGGCGCGCACCCACGGTAGTGGCGCGAAGGGACACGAACAGGACCGCCGAGTGTTCGGCGGTCCTGTTCGTGTCCCTTGCGAAGGAGTCTGGCTAGGCCACGCGCTCGCCGCCCCCCGAGCCAAACAGGCTCGCGGTCAGGTCGCTTTCGCTGGCCACGTAGCGCTTCGTACTCTCCGCCGGCAGCCGGCGCTTGGACACGACACGCTCGCGAACGGAGGCGCACCGCTGGCACGACCACCGCTCCACGATGCCCCGGTCGGTCGCTTCCTTGGCGATCAGCCAGTGGTGCGGGGGACAGGCGGCAGGCTGTGCCAGGACCACATCTTCCATGCTTCTCTCCTTGGCGAGCCCACCGTGGGGCCCGATGGTACTGTTTTGGCGAACGATCGCGGCCGGTACGCCGCGCCGGCCGGGCGCTCAGGCGGCCGGGCGGGCGTAGATCACCGGCGCCCCGTCGGCGCCGCGAATCGTGACGTCCTCGGCGCGCACGCGCGCCGGCTCCGCCACCAGCTCCCACACCGTCCCGGCCGACCGGTGGAACAGGCGGGCGATCTGCTCGGCAACCAGCAGGTCCGTTTGCATGACCGCACCTCCGTCGCGGATGTCTCTCTACTACGACTCTCGGCACTCGCCCGGCGTTCCGCCAATTGGGCAGTGCCGCGTCGGCTCGCTGAGCCAGCGGGCCGCCGTGCGGTCCCGCATCGCTCACGTTCAGCTTACGGAACCGGCGCGCGGTTGGCTGTAAGCTGAGAGACACCCCGCGTGTGATCCACGTCACAGGCGGTGGAGGGAGCACTCCAGTGTACCCGACTTTCGCCGGATGCGCGCGGCTCGCGTGGAATCCGCCGTCAGGCGGAGGGGAGCCGCGTGAGCACCTCGTGGCCCGTCGGCGTGACGGCAACCGTGTGCTCGAAGTGCGCCGACCAGCGGCCGTCGAGCGTCACGGCCGTCCAGCCGTCGTCGAGGATCCGCACCTCGGCGCAGCCCAGGTTGACCTGCGGCTCGATGGCGATCACCATACCTGGCTGCAGCGTGAGACCGCGCCCCGGCGGGCCGTAGTTGGGCACCTGCGGCGCCTCGTGCATCGCGCGGCCGATCCCGTGGCCCACGAACTCGCGCACCACGCACAAGCCGTGCTTCTCGACGTGGCGCTGGATCGCGTTGGACACGTCGCCAATTCGGTTGCCCGGGCGCACCTGCTCCACACCCAGCAGCGTCGCCTCCTCGGTCACGCGGATCAGCCGCTCGACCTCGGGCGCCACCTTCCCAACGGGGACCGTCACCGCCGCGTCGCCATAGTAGCCGTTCTTCACGGCCACCACGTCAAGCTTCACGATGTCGCCGGCCTCGATGCGCCGCCGGCCCGGGATGCCGTGGACGACTTCCTCGTTGACCGAGACGCAGAGCTGCCCGGGGAACCCGAAATAGTTGAGTGTGCCCGAGCGCGCGCCATGCCGTCGGAAGCACTGCTCCGCCAACCGCCCCAGGTCGCGGGTCAGCATGCCGGGGCGGATCGCCTCGCGCAGCTCGGCAATCGTGTGCGCGACGACCTGTGACGCGGCGCGCATCGCCTCCAGCTCGCGCGGCGACTTCAGCGACACGGTATTGTCGGCAGTCGGACGGAGCGCGCCCCTGCTACACACGGCAGTATACTTCCTCGGCGGCGGTTGGCTGCTTGGAAACTATACCACATGCCTTACATCATCGGGCTCACCGGCAACATCGGCGCGGGCAAGAGCGAGGTCGTGCGCGTCCTGCGCGAGCTAGGCGCCGAGAGCATCGATGCCGACCGGCTCGGCCACGAGGTCATGGCGCCCGGCACGCCGGAGTGGGAGCGGCTCGTCGCCCGCTTCGGCCGCGACATCTTGCAGGCCGACGACACGGTGGACCGCCGCAAGCTCGGCGCCATCGTCTTCGCCGACCCCGCCGCCCTCGCCGACCTGGAGCGCATCGTCCATCCGGGCGTGCGCGCCCGCATCCGCGCCCGCTTCGCGGCCACTGAGCGCCCGGTCATCGTCGTCGAGGCCATCAAGCTATTGGAGAGCGGCCTGTACCTGGAGGTCGACGCCGTCTGGGTGGTCGTCGCGGCCCGCGAGGTGCGCGTGCGCCGGCTGGTCGACACGCGAGGGCTAACCGTGGCCGAGGCCGAGATGCGGGTGGACGCCCAGACGCCCGAGGCCGACAAGGTGGCGCGGGCCGACGTGGTAATCGAGAACAGCGGCGACCGAGCCGCCCTGCGCGCGCAGGTGGTCGCTGCCTGGCAGGCCGTCGAGGCGGGCACCGCGCCTCGCCGCCGCGGCGAGCCGCGGTGAGTTGGCAGGAGGGTTGATGGCGGTCGAGCGGTACGACGGCTTCGTGGTCGCGCGCCTGCGGGGCGAGCCGTACGAGCTGGGGCTCCAGCACGGGGTAGCGCTGCGCGGGGAGATCTGGTCGCTATGGCGGGCCTGCGAGCGGCTGATCCTGAACGCCCGTGGCCGGCGCTACGGCTGGGGCCTGCGGCACGCGCTGATCGCCGTGGCGCGGCTGATGGAGCGCTACGTGCCGCCGCCACTGCGCCGCGAAATACGCGGCGTTGCCGACGGCTCGGGGCTGGCCTACGGCAACGTGCTGCTGCTCAACTGCTTCGACGACCTCATGAACAACCTGCGCATCTTCGACCGCCTGGCCGGGCGCTTCGCTTGCTCCGCCTTCGCGGTGGTCGGCTCCCGCGCCGCCGACGGCACGGTCGTCGCCGGGCGCAACCTGGACTACTGGTTTCGCAGCGACTTCGCCGCCGCCGGCTACGAGCCCACGGCCCAGTTGCAGCGCCACGTCGTCGTCCTCGTCTACGAGCCGGCGCAGGGCCAGCCGTTCGTGTCGGTCGGCTGGCCGGGCCTGGTGAACGTCGTCACGGCCCAGAACGCTGCTGGCCTCGCGCTCGCCTGCCTGACCTCGCCGGCCTGGTCCGAGCGGCCCTGGGGTACGCCGATGCCGTTCCTCTACCGCCACGTCGCCCAGCACCTGACCAGCCTCGATGCCGCCGAGGCCTACTTGCGTGCGGCGCGGCGCACCATCGGCAACAACCTGCTGGTCGCCGCGGGTGCCGAGCGCGACGCCCGTGTCTTCGAGCTAACCGCGCGCCAGATAGCCGTGCGCGCCTCCCGGGGCGGCGTCGTGGCGGCGACCAACCAGTTCCAGGTGCCCGCGCTCGCCGCCGAGCAGAAAGGGCTGGTGACGCACAGCTCGCCCCAGCGGCTCGGGCGGCTGGACGCGCTGCTGGCCGATGGTCGCCTCGACGTGGCCGAGGCGATGGCAGTGGTCGGCGACCAGGAGTGCCTGGACCCGGCTCACGCCGAGTGCCTCTGGTCGCGCGTGCTCAACGCCGGCACTATCTACAGCACCGTCTTCGAGCCGGGCGCCGGGCGCCTCTGGGTGCGCGCCGGCGACCGCGATAGCCGCCAGTGGCAGGCCATCGCCGTCCCCGGCGCGCGGCCCCTCGCGGCGGTCGGCGCCGCAGAGCGCGTCGAGGCGCTGGCCTGACGCCGAATCCGGCGCTGGAGTCCGCGTACTCCCTCTCCCTCTGGGAGAGGGTCGGGGTGAGGGCATGCCCCGGTGGCCCAACCGCCGCGCCGCATCGACTGTGATAAAGGGTTCGCCCGCGGGCCAGCCCGGCGGGTGGGCCCTTGATTGACAGCCGAGCGGCCGCCGGGTAGCATCCCATGAGACCTGGCGTAATCCGGCGACAAGGGGGCAGGATGGGCGCGCTGCAACTGGTATTCGCGGGCGGCGACTACGACCGCACGCGCGCGCTGCAAGACGGCACGATCCGACCCGAAGGCATCGACCTGACGTACGTGCCGCTGGTGCCCGAGGAGATCTTCTGGCGCATGCTCCAGTACCAGGACTTCGACGTCTCCGAGCTGTCGATGTCCGCCTACATCACCTGGACCGCGCGCGGCGACTGCCCGTTCGTCGCCATCCCGGCGTTCCTGTCGCGCACCTTCCGCCACGGCTGCATCTTCATCAACGCGAACGCCGGCATCCGCGAGCCGGCCGACCTGCGCGGCCGGCGGATCGGCGTGCCCGACTACCACATGACGGCCGCGCTGTGGATCCGCGGCATGCTGGAGCACGAGTACGGCGTGCGCGCGGCCGATGTGGAATGGTTCCAGGGAGGCTTGCAGGAGCCGGGTCGCAAGGAGCGTGTAGAGTACCACCTGCCGCCCGAGATTCGCCTGACCGTCATCCCCCAGGACCAGACGCTCGACGCCCTGCTCGTGGCCGGCGAGATCGACGCCGTGTTCACGGCGCGCATGCCGCCCAGCTTCCACCACGGCGACCCGCGCGTGACGCGGCTCTTCCCCGACTACAAGAGCGCCGAGCGCGCCTACTTCGCCAAGACGGGGCTGTTCCCGATCATGCACTGCGTGGCGATTCGTCGCCCCATCTACGAGGCGCACCCCTGGATCGCGCCGAACCTCATGAAAGCGCTGGACGAGAGCAAGCGCCGGGCGCAGGAGCTAGCCTACGACTTCAACGCCCTGCGCTACACGCTGCCGTGGCTGATCCCCGACCTGGAAGAGACGATGCGCGTGATGGGCGCCGACCCGTGGCCCTACGGCGTCACGCCGAACCGCCCGGCGCTCGAAGCGATGTGCGCCTACGCCCAGGAGCAGGGGCTCACGGCGCGGCGGGTCGCGGTCGAGGAGCTGTTCGCGCCGAACACCGCCGAGATGTTCCGCGTCTAGCCCGCCGGTCGCCCCGCCCTCACTGGCATGCCACGTGCGATCCTGCCACCTCAGGACCGTTCCTAAACTCGTTGGCCGGGCGGGTGTGGTCGTTTGACCGAGTCAGACCGCCACACCCGCCCGGCCACCTACTGAGGCCCCGGTCGGAGGGATGGCATGTCGCGGATGGCGCACTACCTGGATCAGCCGACGGCCGTGCTGCACGGCGCGGGCAAGGAGTTAGGCGGCTTCAAGAAGTTCATCCTGCGGGGCAACGTCGTCGATCTGGCGGTCGGCGTCGTGATCGGCGCGGCCTTCAACGGCGTCGTGCAGGCGTTGGTGAAGGATTTCATTACGCCGCTGATCGGCCTGTTCGGGGGCAACCCGGACGCCTCCAACCTGGTGCTGACCGTTGGCCGGGCCCGCTTCCCGCTCGGCGACTTCCTGAACGCGCTGATCTCGTTCTTGCTGATCGCGCTGGTCGTCTACTTCCTGATCGTGCTGCCGGTCAACAAGCTCATGGACCGCTACCGGCCCGCGCCCCAGCCCGCCCCCACGAAGGACTGCCCCGAGTGTACGACGAAGATTCCGAAGGCGGCGCGGCGCTGCCCCCAGTGTACGGCCCAGCTCGAGGCACCCTCGCCGGAAGTCGCCGAGGCGATGCGGCAGGCCGCCGCGCCCTCCGGCGCCGACCTCGCCGACGAGGCCGCCCGCGTGCTCTCGGACCGTCTTCAGGGCAAACCGAGCGCGAGTTAAGCGCTGGCCCAGCACGGTGGGCAGTCTGGCTGCGCCAAACTACCCACCGTCCCACGAAACCCGCTAGACCGGCTCGATGAAGACCTGCATGATGCCGCCGCAGACGTCGCCGCTCTCGCCGGCCTCGTCGGCGGTGAGGTCCACGTTGAGGATGCGCGGCTGGCCGTCCTGGATCACTTTCACGGCCTCGTGGAAGACGTCCTGCTCGCCGCAGCCGCCGCCGATTGTGCCGAACGGCCGGCCGTCGGGCAGGACCAGCATCTTCGCGCCCACCTTGCGCGGCGTGGAGCCCTTGGTCATGATGATGGTCGCCAGCGCGCGCCGGCCCTCCGGCGACGGCTGCTGGATCATCTCGTAGATCTCCTTCATCTGGTCGGTGGCGATCATATCATGCTCCTCGCGAGCGCCCGCCTGGCGCGGGCTGCCCGGTGGCTCCGCACGGCGCGTGGCGACGCGCCAGGGCCGCGTGGGCAATGCCGCGACGCGCCTCAGCCGACGGGCCTGAACAAATTGTACAACTGAGACGGGCAGCGACGGCGGACGAGGTAGAAGACCGCTTCGAGCGCTCCGCCCCCCACCGCCAGGGACTTGTCGGAGACAGTGAAGCAGTGGGCACGCTCCGCCCGCGGGTCCACGTCGCCCACCTTCATGCCCGCGCTCACAGCGATGCCCTCCCGCAGCAGACCCCGCAGCGTGCCCTGGATCGTCGCCTGCACCGGCTGGTCGCCCACCCAGGCGACCGTGTCGCCCGGCCCGACCTGCGCGCCAATCGGCGCCGGCTCGACCAGCCGCCCATCGGCCGGCGCCCGCAGCACCCGCTCGCGCGTGTAGCCGCCGATGTTGCCCGGCACGCCGGTGTCCGCCTCCGCCGGACCGTCCAGAATCACGCGGCCCAGGTAATGGCCCCGCTGCGTCTCGATCACCGCGTGTACGTCCCGCCCCGCCACGAACCCCGGCCCGAGCGCGATCGTCACCGGCGCGTCGTCGATGCGCGTGCCCAGGTTCCGCTTCGCCATGATGCCGTCCACGACTACCGTCGGGCGCAGCGCGCCCACCACCGCGGCTTCGGGGTCGACCAGCACCGGGATGATCTCGGGATCGAGCGCCGCGGCCTCCGCCAGGTCCGCGCAGCGCCGCGCCCGCACGTCCTCGACGGTCGTCTCGCCGGCGAACACCGCCTCCGCGAACGCCACCGAGCGGCGCACCACCGTTGGCGCCGCGATCTCGGTCATCAGCAGCCGCAGGCCGGCGCGGTGCAGGCGCAGCGCCACGCCCGTCGCCATGTCGCCCGCGCCTTTGACGACGGTCAGGCCCTCGCCGGTCACCGGCTGAGCCTCAGCTCACGGTTCCGCGCGACCTCGGACATCGGCAGGCCGCGCCCGCCACGCCGCACCGCGATGATCTCGGCCATGATGCTGACCGCGATCTCCTCGGGCGTCTCGGCCCCGATCTCCAGGCCGATCGGCGCGTGGACGCGGTCCACCTTGGCCGGGTCGAAGCCCACCGCGGCCAGGTTGTCGCGCACCGCCTGGACGCGCCGCCGGCTGCCGATCATGCCGATGTACGCCGCCGGCGACTCGGCCACCTCCATCAGCGCTTCCTCGTCGTACTGGTGGCCGCGCGTGATGATGACGATGTAGGTAGCGCGCGTGATCTTCAGGCTGGCCAGGCTGGGGCCGAAATCGGCCGCCAGGACCTGGTCGGCGTCGGGGAAGCGCTCGCGGTTGGCGAACTTCTCGCGGTCGTCCAGCACGATGACCTCGAACGACAGCATCTTCCCCATCTGCGCCAGCGGCACGGCGATGTGGCCCGCCCCGACGAGGACCAGCGTCGGCTGCGGCTCCACCACCTCCAGGAAGACGTCGGCCGCGTGCGCGTTCGACGCGGCGCCGTTGCCCGGGCTGTAGCTGGCGACACGCGACTTGCGGTCGTCCATCGCGACCAGCGCGTCGGCCGTCACGCGGGCATCCAGGTCGGCATCGCCCAGCGAGCCGGTCACCTGGCGGTTCTCGTCCACCAGCAGCTTCTGGCCGACGCTCGTGGGCGCCCCCGCCTCGGCCCGCACGACGGTCGCCAGGACGAGCATGCGCTTGTCGTCGATCGCGGCCAGTAGCTCGCGGTTCACGACCTCGTTGTCGGTCACGGGCTCACCTCCCCCGGAATGTTGCGGCTGGCGCGTCGCCCGCCTCGCCGGCGACCAGCGCGCCGTAGGCCTCCCACGTGTCCACGTCCTGAAGCACGCCCGCGTTCGCCACGGGCAGCAGCTCAACCTCGGCCGCGTGCGCCCGCAGGACCGGCCGCCCCCCCTCATCCCCCTCCGCCCGCGCCAGCTCCGGCAGTAGCCGCGCCGCGAACAGCACTGGGTTGCCCGGCCGTCCCTCGTAGGTGGGTCGCACGATCGGCGCCCCGCGCGCCCGCCAGGCCGCAACCAGCGCGCGGATGAGCGGCGCATCGACGCGGGGCATGTCCACCAACAACGTTACCACCGCCGCGGCGTCCGCGGGCAGGGCCGCCAGCCCCGCCCGCAGCGACGTGCTCTGCCCCTCGGCGTAGCGCGGGTTCTCGACCACCACGACCGGCAGGCCCGCCAGCTCGCGCCGCATCGCGTCCGCCGCGGCGCCGATCACGACGACCAACGGCTCCAGCCCCGCCGCCAGCCCCGTCTCCGCCGCGTGCCGTAGCAGCGTGCGCCCCCGGTACGGCAGCAGCTGCTTTGGCTGCCCCAACCGGCTGGAGGTCCCCGCCGCCAGCAGCAGCCCTGCGACGGCGCTCATCGTCCTTCCTCGGCGCCCGTGGCAGCCGGCAGGGCCTCGACCACCGCCACGACCGGCGGCTCGCCAGCCAGCCGCGCCAGCACCACCCGGCGCGCGCCCCACTGGACCAGCGCCTCGGCCAACGCCCAGCCAGCCGCCTCGGCCTCAGGCGTGTCCACCTTGTTCACGAGCGGCACGATCTCCGCCGCGGGCGGCGCCCCCTTGACGTTGCCGCGCGGGTCCAGCATCACCCGCGCGATGGCCGCCGGCCCGAGCGCCGCGCCCGGCGCCAACCCCGTAAGCGCCGCAATCTCGGCCACCCGATGCGCGTGCTCGTCGTCCAGCGCGGCGCCCACCGCATCCACCCCCGCGACCGGCACGACGAGCGCGGCACTCGGCGGGATGACCGGCTCGTGGACGCGCGGCGCCGTGAGCGGCTTCCCCGCCGCCCCATCCGCCTCGACCAGCACCCGGTCCGCCGCGCGCCGCAGCCCCGCCACCCACTCGGGCGGCACGCCCTGCAGCTTCCCCTCGGGCGTCACCGCCGTGCCCAGCGCTCGCACGCCGCGCGCCCAACCGGCGCGCAGCCGCTCGCACGCGCCATCCGGGTCGTCGGCCAGCACCAGCGCGGCCTCGTCGGGACGGGGCACCCAGATCTTCGTCGTCGTCGTGACCAGGACGCGCTCGGCGGCCAGCTCGCGCGCCAGGCGGAACATGGCAGTGGTCTTGCCGCCGCCGCCCGTGAAGGCCACGACCCGGCGGTCGCGCACGCCGAGCGCCTCGCTTAGCGTCGCCGCACCCTCCAGGCGCATGGCCGATCAGCCTCTAGCTCGCCTTGAGGTGCTGCTCTAGCTCCAGCAGGCTGGACAGGTTGTGCGCCGAGGCGAACACGTCCACGTACGGCAGCGCCGTGCTCATGCCCTTGCACAGCGGCTGGTAGCCCGGGCTGGCCTTCAGCGGGTTCAGCCAGATCACCCGCGCCGCCCGCCGGCTCAGCTCGTCCATCTGCTCGCCCAGCAGCTGCGCCTCGCCGGTGTCCCAACCGTCGCTCAGGATCAGGATCACCGTGCGGCGGTCCACCATGCTGCGGGCGTACAGGTCGTTGAACGTCTTGAGGCTCTGGCCGATGCGCGTGCCGCCCGACCAGTCCAGCACCTCGTGGCTGATCGTCTCCAGCGCCTCGTAGATGTCCTCGCGCTCGAAGTAGTCGGTCACCCGCGTGAGCTGCGTGCTGAAGACGAACGACTCCACGTCGGCGAATGTGTGCTGCACGGCGTAGATGAACTGCAGCAGGAAGCGGCTGTAGATGTCCATCGAGCCGCTCACGTCGCAGAGCAGCACTAGCTTGGTCTTCGCGATCTTGCGCTTCTTGCGCGCCAATTCCAGCGGGTCGCCGCCGTACTTCACGTTGCGGCGCATCGAGCGGCGCAGGTCGATCAGGTGGCCGCGGTGCGTGGTCTTCTGGCGGCGACTCAGCCGCATCGCCATCTTCCGCGCCAGCTTCGCCGTCAGGCGAACGATCTGCTCCA
This sequence comes from Chloroflexota bacterium, assembly GCA_035293805.1. GTDB lineage: Bacteria > Chloroflexota > UBA6077 > UBA6077 > JAJPHF01 > JAJPHF01. The sequence goes on from DATGMD010000044.1 coordinate 22,518, forward strand.
GCTCCTCCGACTGGAAGCTGCTGAAGTCCTTGCCGCGCAGGATCTGCTCGGCGCTGTAGCCGGGCACCTCCTGCTCGTCCTCCGACGACTCGGCCTCGTTCCAGTCCTCCAGCGTCACGTCGGCCGGCCCGTCGCTCTCCATCTCGGGGCCTTCGGGACCATCCTCGGGCTCGGACTCGGCGCTCTCGTCGGCCTCGTCCTCCGGCGCCGTGGGCACGTAGCGCCAGAACTCGCCAAACACCTGGTCGAAGGTCGGAAGGTCCTCGGCCCGCGAGGTAAATACGGTGCGCAGGGCGAGGTAGAACTCGCGGCGGTCGCCCATGTCGATGTGTTCGAGCGCGCGCAGGCCGTCCACCGCCTCGTCGGGCGTCACTAGCATGCCCGCGCTCTGCAGGCGCCGCGCGAACTGCACGAGGTTCTGGAGCAGGTCGCCGTGGCTCGCCCGCACCGGCGCGGGCGCCGCCGGCTGCTCGGGCGCCGTGGTTACAACTCGGCGGGCGACAGCTCCTTCTGAAGCCGTTGAGCGATTGCTGTACTGCATGATGGGAGTTGGTCCTCCGTGGCGCGCGTGATCTCGGTGACGATCATGTTCGTGGCCTTGCCCCGGAGCTTCTGGATGTCGCGATTGTCCTTGAACACGCAGCCCAGGGTCTCCTCGACCGTCTCCGGGTCCAGCTCGTCGCGGTGCAGCGCCCCCAGCGCCATCGCCCAGTCCAGCGTCTCGGCAACCCCGGGGGTCTTCATCAGGCGCACCTGGCGGACCGTCTCCATGAACGCGCAGATTTGCTTGGCCAGCCGCTCGTTGATGCCCGGCACCCGCCCGATGGCAATGCGGACCTCCTTGTCGAAGCTCGGATAGTCGATCCACAGGTACAGGCAGCGGCGGCGCAGCGCGTCGCTCAGCTCCCGCGTGCGGTTCGACGTGAGCACGACGTAGGGGATGTGGCTGGCGCGAATCGTGCCCAGCTCCGGCACTGTCACCTGGAAGTCCGACAGCACCTCCAGCAAGAACGCCTCGAACTCCTCGTCGGCCCGATCGATCTCGTCGATCAGCAGCACCGGTGCCTTGTCCGGATAGGTGATGGCCTGAAGCAGCGGCCGCTTCAGCAGGAAGGCGTCGCTGAAGATTGCGTGCTCGGTCTCGGCCGCCGAGCGCGCGTGGCCCTCCTCCATCTTGATCCGCAGCATCTGCTTAGGATAGTTCCACTCGTAGAGCGCGGTGTTGGCGTCCAGGCCCTCGTAGCACTGGAGGCGAATCAGGTCCGTCTCCAGCATTGCGCTGAGCACCTTGGCGACCTCGGTCTTGCCCACACCCGCTTGGCCCTCGATCAGGACCGGCTTGTGCAGCGCCATCGCCAGATACACCGTCGTGGCGATCGCCTGGTCGGTAATGTAGCCCTGGCTCTCCATCTGCGATTGCAGATTGCGCACAGCTTCCAGCATGGCCGGTCCTTCCGCGTGAGAATGAGGAAACGCCGGGTAGGCACCGAGGCGCCACGTTTCGGTTGCAGTATACCTTATAACGATAACGCCGCGGCGGGTAGCGCGGCCTGCCCACGCGGCGCGGCGAGCCGGCTATAATGTCGGGCAGTGGGCGCTGCCAGCCTTCGCCCACAACCGGGCTGCGTCCGCTCGCGCGAGCGCCTTGGGCGCGCGCTGGAGGCCAATCGATTTGACGAGACACCGCCCCCGCCGGCCCAAGCTGCCGGCCGGTTGGCGCGGCGCGCTCGGGCTGCTGGCGCTCGCCGCCACCGCCTGCGGCGCCGCGCCAAGCACGCCGGCCGCGCCCGCCACCCTCAGCCTCCGCGAGCTGGACCGCCGCGTAAGCGACGCCTGGTCGGCAGTCCAGCGTTACCGTACCGTCGAGACGATCGAGCGCCAGGACCCCTCCGGCCAGTGGGAGCTGACCTCGCCCCCCGCCGAGACCGAGTTCGTGCTCCCCAGCCGCAAGTACCGCCGGCCCGTCGAGCAGGGCGACCCGCCCGGCGTCGAGTTCATGGTCGTCGACTCGACGATCTACCAGCGGCTCGACGGCGTCTGGTCGATCGTCGACATGTCCCAGGTCCCCCCCGACAGCGCCGTGGCGCGCAGCCTCGAGCAGCTCCGCACGGCCGGCCTCGACGGGCCGCCGTTCCGCCTGCCGAAGGACGTGAACGGCCAGCTCGCCAAGACCGGCGACGAGGTGCTAGACGGCCGCTCCTGCCGCTGGTACGCCGGCACCGCGCAGGGCCCCGCCGGGCCAGTGCAGCTCCGCGTCGCCCTGGAGCAAGACCGCGACCTGCCCTGCAAGACCGAGGCCGAGTACGCCGGCCCGGCCACCCGCGCCCGCAGCACCATCCGCTACTTCGACTACAACAGCGCCATCCGCATCGACCCCCCCGGCCCCGCCGCGTAGGCTCCTCGTCGGACCGCCCTCTTGCGATCCCAGGAGGGCCCACGACAAATAGCCTCTCCCTGCGGTATCAAGCGGGCCCACGACAGATGCCCCCGCCGTGCAGCGGACGCCACCACGCCCTAGTCCCAGCGGGCACCCCCAGTCGTAGGGCAGGGGCTCGTCCCCTGCCGCCCGGTCGGGGCGGACGCCTTGCGGTTCACATACGCCCGCCGAGGTAGGGCAGGGGCTCGTCCCCTGCCGCCCGGCCGGGCCAGCGAGGCGCCGGTTTCCCGGCCCCGGCAGACGCAGGGCAGGCGCTCGTCCCGCGCCGCCCGGCGCTCATGTGGGCGGGCGCAAACAGCCGCACTCGACGAGGAAGCCAGGCGCTACGGTTACGGCTCGTAGCGGACGGCCTCGGACTGCGGGGTCCAGCGGCCGCAGATGGGGCGTAGCGGGCAGAACAGGCAGATTGGGCGGCGCGCGGTGCAGACTTGCGCGCCGAAGTCCATCAGCGCCTGGTTAATGACGTAGCCCTGGCCCGGCGGGATCACCGCCTCCGCCAGTGCCCACAGCCGGCGCAGCAGCGCCGCGCCGCCGCCCTCGACCGGCGGCGCGAACACCCGCACCAGCAGCCGAAGCACGTTCGTGTCGAGGATCGGCGCGTCCTGGCGGAAGGCGAAGCTCCGCACGGCACCCGCCGTGTAGCGGCCGATGCCCGGCAGCGCCAGCAGCTCCGCCTCGCTCTCCGGCAGCGCGCCGCCGTAGCGTTCGACCGCCGTCTCGGCAATGCGCTTCAGCCGCTCGCCCCGCACCTTGTAGCCCAGCGGATCGGTGATCGCCTTCACCTCGTCGAGTGGCGCGGCGGCAAGCGCCTCAAGGTTGGGAAAGCGGTCCAGAAAGCGTTCGTAGTAGGGCAGCACCGTGCGCACCTGCGTCTGCTGCAGCATGATCTCCGAGACGAGGATGGCGTAGGGATCCTCGGTGCGGCGCCACGGCAGGTCGCGGCCCTCGGCCTCGTACCAGGCCAGCAGCTCGCGCTGGAAGAACGCCAGCACCTCCGCCTCGATCACCGCGCGCACCGCCACCTCCCCCGCACGAGCAGTGTACGGACGGCCGGCCCGCGCCTCCAAGCGCTCCACCGCGCACGAACGCGTCACAGCCGCACCAGCGTCCGCCCCACCGCACGGCCGTGCGCGGGGAAGTTCCCGGGGCGACAGCCCACCGGGCGCGCCGGCGCCGCTAAGCAGCGGGCCTCGGTCGTCCGAAACGTTGCCGCCGTGAACGGCGGGCCACGCGACCAGGCGCCGGCCCGCCGTTCACAGCGGCAAACGAAATCGCACTAGAACTAGGGCCTTCTGCTTAGCGACGCTCGCCCTGGCGGTATTGCTCCCACGCCGCGATGCCCGCCGCCACCGCCGGCTCGTCGCCGTTCGGCCCGAAGCCGGCGCTCGCCACGCCGCCGATCAGCCGGTTCCCATCGAATAGCGGCACGCCGCCGCGGATCAACAGCACTTCGCCCTGGAGCATGCTCAGCGCGCTGAGGAACCGCTGCGGGTTGGCGCCATAGGCGTCGGCCGTCTCGCCCGTCGGCTGCTGCAGCGCCACTGCGCCTTTCGCCTTGCCGACTGCAAAGCGCGCGAAGTAGTCGGTCGTACCGTGCATGCGGTCCATCGACACGACGTCGCCGTGGTCGTCGACCACCACGATCGTCGGGTGGCCGCCGGCGGCGCGCGCGTTGGCAACGGCCGCGTCCACGATGACCCGCGCCTCCGCGAGCGAGATCGACGTCGTCACGTCGATCGGCCCGGCCGGTCGGCCGCCGAGCGGCTCCTGATCGCCGGGCCGCGGCGCGGGCGCCGCGGCTCCGCGCGGCACGACCACTAACACTACCACCAGCGCCACCACCAGGGTCTGAACGATCGTTGCCAGGGCCCAGGCTCGTCTGCTCACGCCAGTCTCCTTTCCTCCGCGGGGGACCGCTTCTCGCGCCGCCAGCATGCGCCCCGTGGCGGCCCCTGTCAATACTGCGGCTGCGCGTCGGAGCGCCGCCCGCGGAGAAGGACCGCGGAGCCGCTCCGCGCGGTCGCCGGCCCCGCCCGGCGCCGTGGCAGCTACAATTCCAACAGCCCGCGCGGCCAGACGGTGGCGCGGCGGCAGTCTGGCGCAACGATGATGCGCGCAAGCGCGGAAAGGGCAGGGCCAACACATGACGCCGCCGGCTGAGGGGCCGCTCTCGGAAGCGACCGTCGCGGCGGTCGCGGCGGCGCTCGCCGCCCGCTGCGGGCCGGCGCCGTTTCGGCTGCATGGCGCGCCTGTCTACCGTGTGGCGTTCACGCCGCCGGGCAAGGAGCCGGTACTGCTGACGCTGTGGCCGTCGTTGGCGCGCGCCGACGTGCGGGCCGGCGATTGCGCCGTGGTGTTCAAGGGGATCGACCGCGTGCTGGTGTTCCCGGGGATCGAGGTGGTGTTCCAGCGAAGCGGCCAGCGGGGCTTCCTCACGGTGCACCGGAGCGGGCGGATAGCCACGGCCAGCTAGCGATGGCTACCCGCCCACACGAGCGCGACGAGCTAGGCGGCGCCCACGCGCGAGCCGCCCAGACGGTCGCCCTTGGAGCTGGACTTCTCGCGGCGCAGCGCCTGCTCCTCGCCGAGGGTGAGCATCCGGCCGCACTGCAGACAACTGATGAAGCTGCCCTGGACGTCCGACTCGTCCATGAGATCGCCGCCGCACTGCGGACAACGCTTGAGCCAGAACATGCTGTGACCTCCTGCGAGCCATTATATCGTGATTGTGACCAAACATAACTAGTTTACCTTCTCGCCACCGCGCCGTCGCGGCCGCGCGCGGCTCGCCCGCGAGCGCGCCCGCGCTGCCGGCCCGGCGCCCCGCCCATTGCGGCCGCCCCCGGGCGCCGTGTAGAGTTGCCGCGGACAGTGCTTGGGGCGCGCGTTGCCGGAGGAGGCCGCCCTGCTCACCCTTCACCAGCTCGAGGTGCTCGTGGCCGTCGTCGCCGAGGGCAGCTTCTCGGCTGCCGCGCGCCGTCTGGGGCTCACCCAGCCGGCCGTCAGCCTCCAGGTGCGCGGGCTGGAGGAGCACTTCGGCCGCACCCTGCTCGAACGCTCCGGGCGGGCGGTGCGGCTAACCGACGCCGGCCAGCAGGCCCACGCCTATGCCCTACGGCTGCTGTCGCTGCTGTCCGACATGGAGTCGGCAATCCGCTCCGAGGACCAGGCGCCGGCCGGCCGCCTCCACGTTGGCTCCAGCACCACGCCGGGCGAGTGCCTGCTGCCGCTGCTGCTCGCCGCCTTCCGCGCCCGCTATCCGCAAGTGCAGCTCACCGTCGAAGTCTCCGATACTCTCGCCGTCCTCGACCGGCTCGTCAAGCACCAATGCGACGTCGGGCTCGTCGGCGGCATCGGCCACGCCGAGCGGCTCGACTTCTTCCCCTTCGCCGCCGACGACCTGGTGCTGGTAGCGCCCCCCGGCCATCCAGTCACGCGAGCCCGCGACGTGCGCCCCGAGCAGCTCCACCGCTACCCGTTCGTCTTCCGCGAAGAGGGCTCCGGCACGCGTGCCGCCGCCGAGCGCGCGCTGGAGCAAGTGGGCCTGACCGGCCTGCCGGTCGCCACCGTGCTGGGCAGCGGCGAGGCCGTGAAGCGCGCGGTGGCAGCGGGCGTCGGGCTGGCGTTCATTTCCGCGTGCTCCCTCACCGACGCCGACGCCGCGCGGCTGGTGGTCGTTCCCGTGCGGGGCCTGGCCCTGCACCGCCAGCTCTATGTCGCGCTCGACCGCGAGCGCCCGCCCGGCCGGCTCGCCGCGGCCCTCCGCGACTGGCTGCTCGCCCCGGAGGCCCAGGCGCTCCTGGCCGCGCAGCCGCACGTCCGGCCGGCCGCCGCGCTCGCCACCAGTTAGCCTCCCTCACCGCCTTCCGCCCGCGAGTGGCCAGCCCCGGCATGGGTCGCCCGGCGCCGCGCTGGCTGGCCGCCGGCGCGGCCAATTCCTGGCACGGTTTGTGACAGTACCGTAACCTGGTGCCTGAGTTGCCGGTCTGGTATAGTGCCGCGAGCCCGGAGCGGGCGCAGCGCCGCCCCCGCCGCGCGGCAGCAGCCGCGGTCTTTTCAGCGCCAGAGCCTGGAAGGCCGCACATCGAGGAGGTCGTCCATGCGGAAGCTGGTACTTGGCGCGGCGTTGTTAGCCGCCACGGCGCTCATGGGGGTGGCGCCTGCCGCTCAAGCTCAAACATATCCGTACACCGGGTACGGGTATCCTTACGGCACCGGCACCGGCTACGGCTACCCCGGCTACAGCGGCTATTACGGCCCGGGCTATGGCTCGCCATACGGGTCGTACGGCTACGGCTACGGCACCACCACGCCTTACGGCTACCCCTACGGCTACGGGGGCTACGGCTACGGCGGCTACCCGGGCTACGGCGGCTACCCGGGCTACGGCTACGGCACCTACGGCAGCCCGTATTCCTATAGCCCCTACGGCGCGCCCTACGGCGGCTACTACGGCGGCTACATGGGCAGCTACGGCCTCGGCGCCCCGTATGGCTACCCCGGCTACCCCGGCTATCCGGGCTACCCCGGCTATCCGGGCGCGGTCGGCTATCCGGGCACCGGCACTCCGCAGTGGTGGTGTACGCCGATTGGCAGCACGACTGTCGTGGCAGTAGGCGCCACTCAGCCGACGAGCGGCTACACGAACTGCTCGTTCCATTCGTAGCTGCGCGCACCCTCACCGGTGCGCACGTGACTGGCACCGAGCCGCCTCAGCGAGAAGTGCGCGGCCCCGCCAGCGCCTCGACTGAAGTCTAGAGTCCCAGAGGAGCCGGGAGCTATCGTCGATGGCTCCCGGCTCGCTTGTCCTTGGCGCCGCTCGGGCCGGACCCGCGAGGCCGTCGTGCGCTAGCGTGCTGTCACGCCCCTTGTCGCGGCCGTCGCCCGGCGCCTATGGTACTCCCGGAGGCCAAGGCCGAGCCTGAGATTGGAGGGGGGGCATTGCCGGTACAGGGCGTTGACGTGCCGCCACGCGAGCGCGACTACTGGCTGGCCCTGACGCGCGTCGTCGGCATCGGCCCGGCCCACTTCCAGCGGCTGCTCGCGCACTTCGGCTCGGCCGAACGTGCCTGGCACGCCGACGGGCCTGCGCTCGTCGCCGCCGGCCTGGATGGTCGCGCCGCCCAGGCCCTCCTGGCCCTCCGCCGCGAGACGGACCCCGCGGCCGAGGAGGCCCGCCTCGCCGCCCGCGGGATCACCGCACTAACCCTGGACGACGCCGCCTACCCCGCCTGCCTGCGCACGATCGCCGACGTGCCGCCGGTGCTGTTCGTGCGCGGCAGCCTCACCCTCGCCGACGAGTGGGCCATCGCCATCGTCGGCACGCGGCGGGCGAGCGCCTACGGGCGCCAGGCCGCGGAGCACCTGGCGAGCGGGCTGGCTCAGGCGGGCGTCACGGTGGTGAGCGGCCTGGCGCGCGGCATCGACGCCTGCGCCCACCGCGCCGCGTTGGCCGCCGGCGGGCGCACCATCGCGGTGCTCGGCCACGGGCTCGACACGATCTACCCGCCCGAACACGCGCGGCTGGCAGCCGAGGTCGCGGCCAACGGCGCGCTGGTGAGCGAGTTCCCGCTCGGCACGCGCCCCGACGCGCCGAACTTCCCGCGCCGCAACCGCATCCTCGCCGGGCTGGCGCGGGCCACGGTGGTCGTGGAGGCAGCAGAGAAGAGCGGCGCGCTGATCACCGTGCGCTACGCGCTGGAGCAAGGCCGCGACGTGTTCGCCGTGCCAGGCAGCATCTTTAGCCCGGGCAGCAAAGGGACGAATGCGTTAATCAAAGAGGGCGCGGGCCTCGTCACCGACCCACGCGACTTGCTGGAAGAATTACACTTATCGTTGGCGGCAGAGAAGCAAGCCGTGCGCGCCAGCCTGCCGGTCGACCCGACCGAGGCGGCGCTGCTGGAGCGCCTGAGCAGCGAGCCGCTGCACGTCGACGAGGTGAGCCGGGCGACCGGCCTCCCCGCCGCGACGGTCAGCAGCACGCTCGTGCTCATGGAGCTGAAAGGACTCGTGCGCCAGACAGGCCCGCTCACCTACGTGCGAGCCCACCCGTAATTGACAGACTAAAGCGCGCTCGCTACGGCGAGCGCCGATCTCACGCGGAGGAACTGCCTCGTGGCAAAGAACCTGGTAATCGTCGAGTCGCCGACGAAGGCGCGCACTATCGAGCGCTTTCTGGGGCGCAATTATGCCGTGCGCGCCTGCCTGGGGCACGTGCGGGACCTCCCGAAGAGCAAGCTCGGGCTGGACGTCGAGCACGACTTCCGGCCGCAGTACGTCGTGCCCAAGGAGAAGCGCGAGGTTCTCAAGGGCCTGAAGGACCAGGCGCGCGGCGCCGGCACGATCTATCTCGCCACCGACCCCGACCGCGAGGGCGAGGCGATCGCCTGGCACCTGGTCGAGGCGATGGACCTCAGCGACCGCCAGGTGCGGCGCGTGGAGTTCCACGAGGTAACCTCCGCCGCAGTCCTCGCGGCCGTGAAAAACCCCCGCCAGATCGACCGCCAGCGCGTCGACGCCCAGCAGGCGCGGCGCGTGCTCGACCGCCTGGTCGGCTATGAGCTGAGCCCGCTCCTCTGGAAGAAGGTGCGGCGCGGCCTCTCGGCCGGGCGCGTCCAATCCGTCGCCGTGCGCCTGGTCGTCGAGCGCGAGCGCGAGATCGAGGCCTTCCAGTCGGTCGAGTACTGGACCATCGACGCCGACCTGGCGAAGCAGGGCAAGCGCGCGAAGCCGGAGCACTTCTTGGCCGGCCTGGTCGCGCGCCGCGGCGAGAAGGTCGAGCTGCACAACCAGGCCGAGGCCGACGCCGTGGTGCAGGCGCTCGAGGGCGCCACCTACCGCGTGACCAATATCCGCGAGCGCGAGCAGCAGCGCAACCCGGCCGCACCGTTCACCACCAGCACACTGCAGCAGGAGGCGAGCCGCAAGCTGAGCTTCACCGCCAAGCGCACGATGATGGTGGCCCAGCAGCTTTACGAGGGCATCGACCTGGGCGGCGAGTCGGTCGGCCTCATCACCTACATGCGCACCGACTCCACCCAGGTCGCCGAGTCCGCGCAGGCCGAGGCTCGCCAGTTCATCCGCGAGCGCTACGGCGACGAGTCGGTGCCGCCGCAGGCCCGCGTCTATCGCACGCGCAGCCGGCTGGCCCAGGAGGCTCACGAGGCGATCCGGCCGACGTCGGTCTACCGCGAGCCGACGGCCGTCAAGGCGCGCCTCACGCCCGAGCAGTTCCGCCTCTACGACCTGATCTGGAAGCGCTTCGTGGCCAGTCAGATGGCCTCGGCGCGCTTCGACGTGACGACGGTCGAGGTCGAGGCGACGCCGCCTCAGCACGCCGACGACAAGTTCCTGTTCCGCGCCACCGGCTCGCGGCCGAAGTTCGCGGGCTTCCTGGCGGTCTACGCCGAGGGCCGCGACGACGCGACCATCGTGGACGAGGAGCGCAAGCCGCTGCCGGCGCTCGCCCAGGGCGAGGAGCTGGACCTGCTGGAGCTGCTCCCCGAGCAGCACTTCACCGAGCCGCCGCCGCGCTACTCCGAGGCCACGCTGGTGAAGGCGCTGGAGGACCGCGGCATCGGCCGGCCCTCGACCTACGCCCCCACCCTGGCGACGATCCAGGAGCGCGGTTACGTCGAGCGCGTGGAGAAGCGCCTGCGCCCCACCGAGCTGGGCGTGCTGGTCAACGACCTGCTGGTCCAGCACTTCGGCGACGTGGTGGACGTCGACTTCACGGCGAACATGGAGGAGGAGCTGGACGAGGTCGCCCAGGGCCGCCGGCCGTGGGTACCCATCGTCCGCGAGTTCTACGAGCCCTTCCACCGCAAGCTGGAGGTGGCCGAGCAGACGGTCGGCCGCGTGAAGCCGCCCGACGAGCCAACCGAAGAGGTCTGCGAGAAGTGCGGCCGCAACATGGTCATCAAGCTCGGGCGCTTCGGCCGCTTCCTGGCCTGCCCCGGCTTCCCCGAGTGCCGCAACGCCAAGTCGCTCCAGGTCAAGATCGGCGTGCCCTGCCCGGACTGCGGCGCCGACCTCGTGGAGAAGCGCACGAAATCGAAGCGCACGTTCTACGGCTGCGCGGCCTATCCGGCCTGCGAGTGGACCTCCTGGCAGAAGCCGGTGGCCGAGCGCTGCCCGACCTGCGGCGGCGTGCAGGTTGAGGCCGCCCGCGACCGCTTGCGCTGCCTGACCTGTAACCCGCTGCCCGAGCGGCCGGCTGCCGCGGCGCGCGGCCGGCAGAACGGCACGGCGACGAGCAGCCGCAACGGCGCCGCGGCGAGTCGCAATGGTACGGCGGCCAAGCCGGGAGCCGCCAAGACGGCCGGCGCGCGGCGGCCGGCGGCGAAGACCGCCAGCCGCAACGGCCGCGCGACCGGCACGGCGAGCGCGACGCGCCCGAAGGCCGGCGCGGCTCGCGCGACGACACGCGGCCGCGCGGCCGCCGGCAAGGCGAAGCCCCGCGGTCGCGCCACCACGCGCGCCGCGACGGCGAGCGGAGGGAAGCGATGAGCCTGCACATCGACCAGGCCGACATCCGGCGGCGCGTGGACGCCCTGCGCGAGCTGCTGGCCCAGCGCGACCTGGACGCGCTGCTCGTCTCGCAGCCCGAGTCGCGCTACTACCTGAGCGGCTACGCCGGCACCGACCTCCCCCCCCGTGACTCGGCCGGCTACCTGCTGCTCACGCCCGACAAGATGCAGCTCCTGACCGACATGCGCACCACGCAGCAGGCCGAGCAGGAGGCGCCGAGCTACGAGGTCGTCCAGTACCCGACCGGCACGCGGCCGATGGAGCAGGTGGCCAAGCTCGCGCACCAGCACGGCCTGAAGCGGCTCGCCTTCGAGGCGATCCACCTGCCGTACCAGTTCTATACCGACCTCCGGACCGCGCTCGATCCAGCGATCGAGCTGGTGCCGCGCTCAGATCTGGTGGACGAGCTGCGGATCATCAAGGACCCCACGGAGCTGCGGGCGCTCCAGGCCGCGATCGACGTGCTGGACGACGCCTTCGCGCACCTCGCGCGCTTCATCGAGCCCGGCCTCACCGAGGAGCGCCTGGCCTGGGAGCTGGAAGCGTACCTCCGCACGCACGGCGCCCAGGGCGTGTCGTTCGACCCGATCACCGTGGGCGGCCCGCAGGCCGCCATCCCGCACGCCGTCCCGTCGCCGCGGCCGCTGCGCGAGGGCGAGTCGATCGTCATCGACATCGGTGCGCTCCAGGACCACTACTGCTCCGACATGACGCGCACGGTCTGCATCGGCCCCGTCCCCGAGAAGCTGCAAGAGATCTACGGCATCGTGCTGGAGGCCCAGCTCGCCGCCGAGCGCGCCATCCGTCCTGGCATGACGGGCAAGGAGGCCGACGCCATCGCCCGCGACCTGATCACCCAGGCCGGCTACGGCGAGCAGTTCGGCCACGGCCTGGGCCACGGGATCGGCCTGGAGGTCCACGAGCCGCCGTGGGTGTCGCGCGGCAAGGGCGAGATCGTCCTGCGGCCCGGCATGGTGTTCAGCGTCGAGCCGGGCATCTACCTGCCCGGCTGGGGCGGCGTGCGCATCGAGGACCTGGTGCTGCTGCGCGAGGACGGCTGCGAGGTGCTCTGCCGCTCGCCCAAGGCCTGTGGGCTGGACGAGACGCGGCGCGCGCTCGACGCCGAGGCGGCGTAGCATCGTGCGCATCTTCGAGGTCGGCGAGGTCATGCGCCACGCGCGCGGCCTGCTGGAGAACGACCCGCTGCTGGCCGACGTGTGGGTCCACGGCGAGATCTCCAGCCTCTCACCGCCATCGGCGAACGGCCACGTCTATTTCTGCTTGCGCGAGGCCAACAGCCAGCTCAACTGCGTCCTCTTCCGCAAGGACGCCCGCCGCCTGCGCATCCCCCTGGAGCACGGCCAGTCGGTGATCGCCCACGGCTGCGGCACCCTCTACGAGGCCCGCAGCACTTTCCAGCTCATCGCCGATCTAGTCGAGCCCGAGGGCGTTGGCCTGGCGCAGCTCCAGTTCGAGCTGCTGCGCCAGCGACTGGAGGAGGAGGGGCTGTTCGCCCTCGAGCGTAAGCGGCCGCTGCCCGCGTTCCCGCGCCGCATCGGCGTCGCCACGTCCGCGAGCGGTGCCGTCATTCACGATATCGTGCGCGTGCTCAGCCGCCGCTACCCGCTGGCCGAGGTCGTCATCGCCCATTGCGCCGTGCAGGGCGACAGCGCGCCGCGCGAGATCGTCGCCGCCATCGCCCGCCTGAACGAGTACGCGGCGCCGCGCCTGCCTGAGTGCGAGCAAGCGAGCGCGATCGACGTGCTGATCCTGGCGCGCGGCGGCGGGGCGCCCGAAGAGCTAGCCGTGTTCAACGACGAGGCGGTGGCGCGCGCCATCTTCGCCTCCGCCATCCCGGTAATCAGCGCGATCGGCCACGAGACCGACTACACGATCGCCGACTTCGTGGCCGACGTGCGGGCCGCCACGCCGTCGGTGGCGGCCGAGCTGGTGGCGCCGGACATGGCGGCGCTACAAGACGACGTGCTGGATGCCCGCCGCCGGCTCGCCGCCCGCATCATGGACCAGGTGCAGGACGAGCGCCAGCGCGTGGCCGCGGCGCAGCAGCGGCTGCTGTGGCACTCGCCGCAGGCGACGGTGGCCCGGCGCCGCCAGGAGACCGACGATCTCGTGCAGCGGCTGCGCGCGGCCGTCGAGCAGGCGATCGCCGCCCGCCGCCACCGCCTGGAGGCCCGCACGCTGCAGCTGCACGCCCTCAGCCCAAGCACGACGCTCGCGCGCGGCTACGCTCTGTGCTACGATGCGAGCGGCGCCGTGGTGACGGCCGCCGAGCAGGTGGCCTCGGGCAGTCTGATCGACGTGCGGCTGCACAGGGGGGTGCTGCGCGGCGAGGTCCAGGCGACGGCGGACCTAGCCAGCGCCAACGGTGCAGCGCGGCTGGCTCCCGCGGTCGACAGCCCGAGTGGCTAATGTGTCACACCAGATCCCGCGCCGCCGGCCCCATACCCCCTCTCCCCCTGGGAGAGGGCCGGGGTGAGGGCACGCCCCGCGACCTCCCTCTCTCCCGCGGGAGAGGGGGGCAAGGGGGAGATAGCGTCCTACTCCCTCTCCCCCTGGGAGAGGGCAGGGGTGAGGGCACGCTCCAGTAGCCCAACCGCCGGGCCACATCGACTATCAACCCGACGCGGCAGCGGACGCGAACAGACAGCGCGTGAGGGGCACGGCCCCGGGAGAACAGGCGATGACGAACGACGCGGCGGAGTTCGAGGCGGCATTCGGGCAGCTCGAAGAGTGCGTGGCGGTGCTGGAGCAGGGCGGCCTGACGCTCGAGGCCGCGCTCGCACGCTTCGAGCAGGGCATGCGGCTCAGCGGTCGCTGCGCGGCCATCCTGGACGAGGCGGAGTTGCGGATCACGCGCCTGCTCGCCGACGACGAGGACGAGGAGGAGGCGCCCGCCTTCTGAGCGGGCGCGCGGCCGACGCGCTACGGTGGTGTTCCACGGGAGTCGAGTCAAGGAGCCATCATCCCACAAACCGCTTGGCGCGCCGATCGGCACTTTCCGCGGCCCGTCGCCCGTGGGCGGTTGCCGAGTAGCGCGCATCCGGCAGGCTGAGCAAGCGGAGCGAGCGTCGCCGTGGCCGACCTCCTGGCCAATCGCGTGCTGGTGATCTCGGTGCTGGCCTGGGCGCTGGCCCAGACGCTGAAGGTGCTGATCTACGTCACCCACGAGCGTCGCCTGAACCTGCGCTATCTCGCCAGCTCGGGCGGCATGCCCAGCTCCCACTCGGCGCTCGTCACGGCCCTCGCCACCGGCGTGGCGCTCACCACGGGCATCCGCGGCCCGCTGTTCGCCATCGCGGTCCTGTTCGCGGCCGTGGTCATGTACGATGCCGCTGGCGTCCGTCAATCGGTAAGCATCCAGGCGCGCATCCTGAACCGCATGCTAGACGAGATCTTCACGGAGCACGCCTTCAACGAGAAGCGCCTGCGCGAGCTGATCGGCCACACGCCCGTCGAGGTCTTCGCGGGCGCCGTGCTGGGCTTCGTGGTCGCCGTGGTGTTCATCTGAGCCGCCGCGCAGTAATCCGGTGGGCTAGGCGGGCCCAGAGTAGCTTGCCCGCAAGGTGAGCAGCCAGCGCGACGTAGGGGCGGGTTTCATGCCCGCCCGCGGCCCGCAGGCCGCAGCCCCGCGTCCGCAGACCGCTCGGCCCGGCTGCAATCCGCTGTAACGTCTGACTACGTCAAACGGTGGGGCCGGCCAGTAGGCTCGGCTTAGCGGCGCTGCGGCGCCACCAGGCTCGCTTGCTGCACGCTGTCCAGCGGGTACATGCGCACCGTACGGGTCTGGCGGCACTGGCCGATCAGGTACCAGCCGCCCTGATAAGGGACTACCAGCTCGGGGTCGAGCACCGGGTCCACCGCGAACGTCGCGCTCGCCTCGGCGCCGTAGCGCAGTCGCACCCCCGCGCCCCGCTGCATGGCCTGCGCCAGCACGCCGAGCACCGCGTCGGGCACCGGCTCGGCGCCGCTCGCCAGCGCGCCCGCCAGCGTCAGGCGCAGCAGCGGCCGCAGGTGGATCGGCAGCAGCGCCGGCAGCTTCGCGGCCAGCGCGCGCACCGCGACAGCCCCAGCCGGCCCGGTCGCGGCCTGCTCCAGCGCGCGAGCCAGCAGGTACGCCTCCGGCAGGCCAAACGACCGCGCGCCCGGCCCGTCGTCGGACACGAACCGGTAGCCGCCGCGCCGCGTCAGCGGTAGGCCCATCTCGTAGCGGATCGTGTTAAGGTCGGCTTGCAGCGTCCGCTCCGCCACCGCGAAGTGGTCGGCCAGCGCCCGACGCGTGCAGCCAGGATGCGTCGCGATGTACTCGACGATGGCCCAGACCCGGCGGAAACGGTCCGCCACTAACCGCTTGCGAGGCGGGGCTGTACGCATCGCGTGCCCTCGGTGGCGCCGCCGGGCTCGGCGCCCGTCGCGCGGATCGGACGGCGGAGACGAAGACGCCCCCGACACCGGCCGGGGGCGCATGGAGCTGTTATCAGCGCTGGTACGCGAGGAGGGACTCGAACCCTCGGCCTCTACCTCCGCAGGGTAGCGCTCTATCCGCTGAGCTACTCGCGCTCGGACAAGCAGGAGTATACCAGGCCCATGCCGCTCCGAACAAGAAACCGATTACCGGCGCCAGCGCCCGGGCAGCCGCGGCGTCCCGCCCCCAGCGCGCTCCCGCCTCGCGGCGAGCCTGCCCTCCAGACGATCCGCCGGTCGGCTCGACGCGCCACACCGAGGGACGCCGCCCATAGCAAACCCGACACCCGACGCCGGCGCCAGCGCCCCGTCCGGCCGCCGTTCCGGCGCCCGGCAAGGCCATGATTCCCGTCGCCGACACGGCGCCCAAGCGCTCCTTCCCCTGGGTCACGGCGACACTCGCCCTGGCCTGCGTCCTGGTGTTCGCCTACGAGCTGCTGCTCGGGCCGCGGCTCGACCTCTTCGTGCGCCAGTGGGGCGCCACGCCCACCCTCGTGCTGGCTGCGCTGAACGGCGATCCCCGCGTGCCCCACGCCGTGCTCTGGACGCTGCTCACGTCCCAGTTCATCCATGCTGGTTGGGCGCACCTGCTCGGCAACCTGCTGTACCTCTGGGTGTTCGGCCGCGCCGTCGAGGACCGGCTAGGCCCCCTGCTCTACCTTGCGCTCTACCTCGCCTGGGGCGTCGGCGCCGCGCTCGTGCAGATCGTCCTCGGCGGCCCCTCGGCCGCGCCGCTCGTCGGCGCGTCGGGCGCCATTTCCGGCGTGCTCGGCGCCTATCTCGTCCTCTTCCCCGGCGCCTGGGTCTCCCTGCTCGTGCCGCTGTTCGTTTTCTTCTGGGTGTTCGACGTGCCCGCGGTCCTGGTGCTCGGCTTCTGGTTCGTCGAGCAGCTCCTGAGCGGCGCCGCCACCATTACCCGCGCCAGCCACCTGAGCAGCGGCGTCGCCGTTTGGGCGCACGTCGGCGGCTTCCTACTCGGCGCCCTCACCGGGCTAACCGCGCCCGGCCCCCCGCGCGCCCCCACGGCCGCCCGCCATCCAGCCCCGCGCCGCGCCCCCCAGCGCGGCCCGTTCTGGCTCGGCGCCAGCCTGGTGGCCACCGCCGCTAACGCCGTCGCCCTGCTCGTCGCCGTCCGCGTACTGCTGGTCCTCCTGACCAGCGCGCCGCGTAGCCTCCTCGCGCCGCTGGTCCGGGCCATCGTCGCGCTGACGGCCCCCCTCGTCGAGCCGTTCGTAGGCGTCCTCCCCGCCGTCCGGCTGGACGGCCGCGTGCTCGAGCTATACGCGGTCGCCGCCGCCCTCGCCTACTGGGCCGCCGGCGCCCTCCTCGCCTCGCTGCTCGAGACCGCGCCGCCGCATCGAGAGAGCTAACCACAGCTGGCTCAGAAGCTCCGCCGTGGTCAGGCCACCCTGCCACGGGTACCAGTAGGGCGCCTCTCCCAACCCTGGAAGCCGCTAGGATGCCCCGCCAACCGGCCGGTCAGGTGCGTTCCTGACGGGGGCGCTCGGGTCCGGCAGTGCCGGCACGGCCGGGATCGTCGGCGCCTGGGGCGCGGCGGGCCGCGGAGCCGCGGCCGGCACCTCCACGCGCTCCAGCCGCGGCCCGGCGATGTCCTTCCGCTTCGCCACCACCCGGTAGCTGAAGGCCAGACCCCCGGTGCCCCCCTGAGCCTCGCGCACTTCGAAGGCACCAGCGCCCTTGTTGCTCACGTAGAGCCCCTTGGTGTCGCCCTCGGGGGTTAGGAACACGTGGTAGTTCCCGCCGTGTACCAGCGCCGCGAAGTCCCGGTCAAGTTGCACGCTGGCCCGGCCATTCGCCAGTTGCTCTTGGCCGAAGTCTTCGAACCACGACTCGGGCGACTCGACACAGTACAGCCGCCGGTAGGAGCCGTCCGGGTGCGGCACCGCCGCTGACTTCGGCCCGCCCAGCACGGTGAAGGCGCCGTTCACCTGCACCGGGCCGTCGAAGCGGGCCGCGAAGCCATTGGCCGGCCCGGTGCCGTAGACGCCGGTGCCGCTGCTGGAGGCGCCGAACACCCCGATGCTGCTGTTGCTGGTCCCGAGCACCCCCACGTTGCCATTGGACGAGCCGTACACGCCAGTCCCGCTGTTCGAGGTGCCAATCGCTGCGTAGCTGGTGGGCGAGGTCGCGTAGAGGCCGTACTGGCTGAGCGAGTTGGCATACACTCCGACGCTGCTCGCCGACGTGCCGAGCACGCCGACGTTGCCGTTAGAGCTACCCTGGCAGCCCACGCCGGTGTTGGATTGGCCCACGACCCCCGTTGCACTGGAGCTGGAGAGGCCATACACGCCGGCCGACTGCCCTGGGGCTGCCAGAGCCCGAGAGTTCGCATCGGCGACGCCGAGAACGCCAATGCCCGGGGCCGCACCGCTCCGCCCAGAATTGCCCCGCACGCCGACCCCCGACCCCGCGTCCCCGCGCACGCCCCCCGAAGTCGCGGCGATGGACTGCCCAAACACCCCCGCCACCGTAGCGTCCGAGGCGCTGGTCTGCCCCGCCACCCCCCGCCCAGAATTCGAGGTCCCGACAAGGGCATCGCCGGTCTGGGTGGTACCTATTACACCCGTGCCACTCCCGAGATGGACAATGTGTAGCACGTCCGAGCTGCCCGTCGATGTCACCGCCTGCATGCATGTGACGCTGGAGTCGATCTCCATCGCTTGAAATGTGAACGGGTCGGGCGTATGCGTCAGTATGGTCTTGCCGGTACTCGTGTTGTTTTGGCCCACTATGAGGGCGCTGCCGTCGGTCGCACTGGCTACCCGCTCGCCGGCCTTTGTGAGCACGCCCGCGATCACCGCCGCTACCCCCGCCAGCACCCCCCGCCGCGCGACATGCCCGCCTGTCCGCGGTCCCAGCGCCTGCTGCGCGTCCATCGCTCTCCCCTCCCTTGTGCGGCCGTGTTCCGGACCGCTGTCGCGCTCAGGATGCGCGACCACGAGGTTTCTGTCAATACGCGCGTACCCTGCTGCGCTCGACCGCGCCGCTGCCGCCCGTCGAACCTGCCTGGACAGCGCCTACCGTAGCTAGATAGCCCGCCCGGGCGCTGAGAAGCCCGGAGCCGTTGGACGGCCTGCGAGGGCTACCGGATGACCTCTGTCGCCTGCAGCAGCACCTGCTGGGGAATGGTGAGGCCAAGCGCCTGCGCGGTCCTGAGGTTGATGACAAGCTCGAACTCGCGCGGCTGTTCGACCGGCAGATCGGCGGGCTTGGCCCCTCGCAGAATGCGGTCCACAAAGTAGGCTGCCCGCTCCATCTGATCCACGAAGTTCGGCCCGTAGGCCATCAGCCCCCCGGCAGCCGCAAACCCAGGATCGCCCGAGATCGTGGGCAAGCCGCTCTGGATGGATAGCTCGACTAGGCGGTCTCGACTCCGGGCAATCAAGGCGTCGAGAATCACGACGATCCCGTCGAGATGTCCCTCAACAGCCTTCTGATAGGCCCGGTCCAGATCCCCAGGCGTGCGGACGCCCAGGCTCAACAGCTCAATCCCTCCGGTCTCTGCCCCGATGAGCGTTTCGCCATACTCGCGGGCCATGGCCGGGTCCCCACGGTTAAAGATGGCACCCACGCGCTCCGCGCCAGGCACTGCCTCCTTGAGTAGTTGCAGTCGCTTGCCAGCCAGCTCCGGCGCCATCTCGGACACACCTGTGATATTGCCGCCCGGGTGCGCGAAGCTCTCCACCAGCCTGGTGCCGACCGGATCAGCGTGAGAGGCAAAGACAATCGGGATCGTCTGGGTGGCCTCCGTCATCGCTCGGGCCGCCGGCTCGCCGCTCGTCACGATTACCGCCGGCCGCAATCCGACGAGTTCAGCCGCCAGGTCCGGGAGTCGCTCCACCTGCCCGTCGCCTAACCGCCGCTCGATGGTGAGGTTCTGCCCCTCAATCCAGCCCCGCTCCTGCAGGGCGTGCTGGAGCGCTTCCAGGCGGGGGCCGACGAGTGTGAGACTCTGCGGGCTGAGATAGCCGATCTGGTAGACCATCGCCGCCGGGGGCGCCTGCCCCGGCAGCCGCCCACACCCCGCGAGCAGCCCCAACCCGGCCGCTCCCGCTCCCCACACGAATCGGCGGCGACTCACTCGCATGGCCATCCGTCCCACCAGCGTGCTCACATCGGCAAATGCCGTAGCTATGATACACATCAGCAGCGCGCCCAGACTATCGCCGGCTTGACCCCGGGACCGCTAGCCCGTAGCGTCTCGCCTGCCCTCCCACCGTCGCTCGACGGTGAAGACCCGCCCGCTCTTGGCCGCGCACCACAGCCGCTCGCGCGCCAGGTGAGCAGCCACGGTCTGGCAGCAGCTTCCGTCTGCCCACCCGCGGCGAACGTGGTGTTTCGTACTTGGCTGGGGGCCGCACCCCCGGTCGGCCGCCTGGTCAACCGGGCTGCAACCCCCAGTAGCGTGCGAACAGGCGCATGGGTCAGGAAGCAGATCCCGCCGCACCGGCTGGCGGGGAGGGGGAGTCTAGCGGACTTCTTTGATAACAGCGGGGCGCCGAGCCAGCGGCTTGGGGAATGCTCGCCATTGGGGTGGTTCCACCAGGCGCGGCCGAGCCGGCCCTCGGGATTTACAAGCTCCAGCGGGTCAGGCTCGGCCGCACCTGGCGAACGTGGCAGAGGAGTGAGCGCGCCCCGTCCGGGGCTTAATCGCCCACGTGTTTAATGGCGTCGCTGACGGCTCCGAGTGCCCCGCTGACGCCCGCGCCAGCCGTCGCCGCTGTCTTCGCTGCCTCGACCTTGCCCCCGGCCTGCTCGAGCCGCTCCGGGCCCCAGGCCTGCCGGATCAGCGGCCAGAACTCGGTCTCTTCCATCTCGATGTGCTGCGCGAGCGCCTGGTGCAGCTGCTCGACCATGCTCAGGAACTGGGCGTCACGCGAGTCGAGGCGGCCGATCTCGTCCATCATGCTCGTGGCCTGCTGGACCATCTGTTCGTGGCGCCGGTGCCAGGCAGAAAGCATGGGCGCGCGATCGCCGACGTCCTTCACGGCCGGATCGTACACGAACCGTTCCTCGATCTGCTCGTGCGCCGTTAGCTCCGGCCGTAGCTTGGCCCACAGTGCGCCCCGTTGATCGGGACTTGCCCCCTCGATCTTCTGGAAGGCGGCCTTCGCGTCCACGTGCATCTGCCTGAGAATTTCTAGCGCGTCCAGGGTTGCCTCCTCGTCTCAGTGCGCGCGACCCGCCGCGGGCATAGTACCTGCCCGCTCCCGGCGTGCCGGCGCAGCAGCGTCGGCAACATGGGTGCAGGACCTGTGCCGGCCAGTACCGGCGCGGTTGCCACAGGCCTTGAGCGCGTCGGAGCGCGACCAGCGAGGGTAGGGCAAGGCATTGGCCTCGGCCGCCCCACCGTGGGGACTGCTGCCCCCAATGCCGGCGAGCCCGAGATAGGCCGGGGCTCGTCCCCTGCTGCCCAACTAACCCTGCCCGGCGGATCATCCTGATAACCGTCGGAAGGCCAGGCTCCCGCGCTCGGCGGGAGCTTGCGCGCCGCCCCGCCCCATCAACGGGCAGGATGGCCGACGCAGCGCCATCTGGCTGATACAGGGGTCATACCAAATCCGGGGGTGGCGTTCCCTTACGCCCTCTCCCTCTGGGAGAGGGTCGGGTTGAGGGCCCGCCTCCGTCGGCGAACCCCAGGGCCGGATCGGATATCAGTGGGTAGCCAATTCGCGGCCGAGCCCACCAACCGCCAAGCAGTCGGGGATTGCGAGGTCAAGAGCGCCGCAAGACCGCCCCGATCCTGCCGCAGCGACGGCGGCCAGCAAAAAAGCCCTTCGGCGTACCGAAGGGCTGGGGCGGAGGGGGAGGGATTCGAACCCTCGGCCCAGGGATTACCCAGGCTCCCGCTTAGCAGGCGGGTGCACTAGACCACTATGCGACCCCTCCAGGGTCGACTCTGCGCTTGAGCGGCGGCGGCGGAGGGGGAGGGATTCGAACCCCCGGGACTTGCGTCCTGCGGTTTTCAAGACCGCCGCATTAAACCGCTCTGCCACCCCTCCAGGCCCACGGGGGCTGCGTCGTCTGAGAGTATACCGGACCCGCCGCCGCTGGCTCAACCGCTGGCCGCTACTCAACTGGCCCCGCGCGTTGCTATCCCCCGCCTGCGCCGGACGACCGCCCCCCGCCAATAGCTTCCTCTTTTAGACAGGCCGCGAGGCGCGCCGGAGAGCGCCCGCCGCCCGGCGCGACGTGGTCGCCGGCATTCCCCGTACACGCCTCCCCTCGCGCCCGCCGCCCGCGCCCGGCCCGGGGCCTCCCCCGCCGGCCCGGCCCGCGGCAGGAGAGCCGGGGAGTATCGTACGGGGCAAACGATGCGACCTTCCGCGCCCGACCAGCACGCGCCAACCCGCGCCCGGCCTAGCACTTAACCATCCGGTAAAGGAGCATCGTTTGACCGTTCCTCGGATAAACTCATACGCCCGCGAGTGGCCCCGCGCGGCGGGCTCACGCGGGCGGCAGGTGCCAGGCCCGCCCGTTCAGCTGTTCCCGCGAGAGGTTCAAGTGTACCTGCCGGCCCACGACCGACCGCACCGCGTCGATTGGCAGGTAGAGCTGGTTCGCATTCTGGAGGCCCCCGCCCACCTGGACGTAGTGGAGCCCGTGGCGCTCCAGCACCCCCTCGACCTCCCCTACGAACTGTCCGAGGTCGATGTGATTCGCCGGGTCGACGTGGTGCGCGTAAACAGCATAGCCGGGCTGGATCGCGGCGGGATCAACGGCCATCTCTTCGTCACCGTGGGGCCGACTGCGCCGTGCGCCCCCGCCCGTTCGCGGGACGCGGCACGGCTGCCCGAACTATGAGTATACTGAATGCGCAGGCCCGTGCGCGGCGGTGCGCTCGGCCGACTCGATGCGGGAGGGTGAGCCATGACTCAGGCTGCTGCGGGGCTTGAGGACGTCGTCGCTGGCGTCTCCGAAATCTGCTTCCTCGACGGCATCCAGGGCCGTCTACTGTACCGCGGCTACGATGTCCACGATCTCGTCGCGCACTCCACTTTCGAAGAGGTCGCCTATCTTCTCTGGCACGGCGACCTGCCCACCCGGGCCCAGCTCGCGGCCCTCAACGAGCAGCTGGCGGCCGAGCGGTCCCTGCCGCCCGCCGTGGTCGACGTGATGCGCGCCTTCCCACGCGACGCCACCCCGATGGACGTGCTGCGGACGGCCGTCTCCGCGCTCGCCATGTGGGACCCTGAGCTGCCCGACGACTCGCGCGAGGCCAACCTGCGCAAGGCCGTGCGGCTCACGGCGCGCATCCCCACCATCGTCGCGGCCACCCACCGCCTGCGCGAGAACCAGCCGCTGGTCGCCCCCGACCCGAAGCTGAACACCGCCCAAAACCTGCTGTACATGCTCCACGGCAAGCGGTCGTCGGAGTTGAACGAGCACACCATGGACGTGGCGCTCATCCTCCACGCCGACCACGAGCTGAACGCCTCCACCTTCGCCGCCCGCGTGACAGCCGCGACCCTGGCGCGCATCTACGACGCTATCACGTCCGCCATCGGTGCGCTCTCCGGACCACTCCACGGTGGCGCGAACGAGCAGGTGATGCGCATGCTCCTGCGCATCCAGACCCCCGACCGTGTGGACAGCTACCTGCAAGAGGCCCTGGCTCGCAAAGAGAAGATCATGGGCTTCGGCCACCGCGTGTACCGCACCGAGGACCCCCGGGCCACGCACCTGCGCCAGCTCTCTAAGCAGCAGGGCGAGCTAGCGGGCCAGCCCCAGTGGTGGCAGATGTCGCGGCAGATCGAGGAGAGCCTGCTCAAGTCCAAGGGTCTCTACACAAACGTGGACTTCTACTCGGCGTCCACCTACTACCTGATGGGCATCCCGATCGACCTGTTCACGCCCGTCTTCGCCTGCAGCCGCATCTCCGGCTGGACGGCGCACGTGCTGGAGCAGTACGCCAACAACCGCCTCATCCGCCCGCGTGCCGAATACGTCGGACCCACCAACCGCGAGTACGTGCCCATTGACAAGCGGTAGCGTGCCGTGTGGGCGTCACACACAAGCCCCCGGTTCAGCAACCGGGGGCTTGTCGGTGCCTCGCGCGCAAGCGCCGGCACTAGACCGGGAGATGCGCGGCGGCCGCGGCGCGGGGCGCCGCCGGCCCGACCGGCGCCGTGGAGCGGCCGCGGCGTGGCCCGACCAGACGCGCAACGTCGTCGACCTGGGCGCGCATCCACGCCTGCACGTCCTCGCGCTCGATGCCCAGCCGCAGCGCCGCCGCCCGCGCCTCGCGCTCTGCCCGCGGCATCAGCAGCGCGCGCTCGAGCGTCTCCGCCGTGCCCTCCACGTCGGCGGGCGCGACCGACAGCGCCCAGCCCGCCAGCTGGTTGTGCGCGCCCGCGCCCTCGGACAACACCAATACCCCCGCGCGCTCATTGACGATCGGCCCCTCTTTGGCAACAAGGTTCATCCCGTCGAGCACCGGGTTCACCAGCAGCACGTCGTACAGCGTCATGCCCGCCAGCGCCTGTAGGTAATGGTTCTCGTAGAACACCTCGATCGGCTGCCAGCCCGGCCGGCCGTGGCGCGCGTTGATGCGCTCCACCAGCGCCATCACCTGCTCGCGGTACCGCCGGTACGCGGGTACCTTCTCGCGCGTCGGCACCAGGAAGGCCAGGAAGCGCACCCGGCCGCGCAGCTCGGGCCGCCGCCGCAGCAAGCGGTCGAACGCCTCGAAGCCGCGCACGATGTTCTTGCTCGGGTCCATGCGGTCCACCCGCACGATCGTGCGCTCGCCCGCCAGCGCCGCCAGCCGGGCGACGTGGCGCCGCGCCTCGGCGGACCGCACCACGCGCCTCAGCCGCGCCGGGTCCACCGAGATCGGGTAGGCCCGGACGGCGACCTCGCGTCCTCGGTAGCGCAGCAGGCCCGCGCCCGCATCCACTTCGACGCCCGGCAGGTTGTCGTAGGCCGTCGCCAGGAAGTTGGTCACGTCCCGCTCGGTCTGCAAGCCGACGATGTCATTGGCTACCATGCTCTCGCATATCGCGCGGCGCATCACTTGCGGCAGCAGTTGCCAGTAGCGCGGCTCCGGCCAAGGGATGTGCGTGAAGTGCTGCAGCACCGCGTCCGGCACCCGCTCGCGGATGCGTGCGGCCGCCAGGTAGAGATGATAGTCTTGCAGCATCACGGCTGCGTCGCCGCCCCGCTCCAGCTCGGCCACCACGGCGTCTGCGAACGCGGCGTTGGCGGGCACGTAGCCGCTCTCCCAGGCGTCCCACATGCGCGCGTCGATCTTCGGCTCGTACGGCGCGTTCCAGAGATAATGTTGCAGGAACCAGATCACCCGATTGGCAAAGACCTCGTAGTACTTGCGGTAGACGTCGCGCGGTAGCACGACAAATCCCTGAGAGAACCATTCGTCCGAGGCGGTAAGCCCTTCCGCCGCGGCCCGACGGTCGCCCTCGGTCATCGCGCAGGCGATCCACCGTACGGGCCGCTGGCCCCGCACGGCTTCCAGGGCCGTCACCACGCCGCCGCTCCCGCGTGTAGGGCGCAAGCGGCCGTCGCGCGTCACGTCATAGGTGACCGGTCCGCGGTTGCTGACCAGTAGCAGTCGCTCGCCGGACGGGGCGTCGTCGGTGAAGGTGGTCGTCGTCGTATCCTCAGTAGCCATCTGCCCCCCGCTGCCGTGCCGGCCCCGGATCACAGAGGCCTTACGAGACCGGACGGTCGGCCGCCCCGCGCTTTGCAAGAAGCGTACCATATCTACGGCATCCCCGGTCCTGGCACGCTTCGTGCAAACATCTTGCGTGATTGCCTCGCCGAGGAGGCAAACGCTGTGCTCGAGCGACTATTGACTGCTGATCGAATGTCCCAGCGCCCAGCCGCCAACCGCGCCCACCCGAACGGCGCGCGCGATCTTGCGGCTGAGAGCGTCTCGCTTAGATCGACTCTGGACCTGCTCGCGGACGGGGTCGCCGCCTTCGCCGCGGCGCCGGACCTACCGGCGCTGGGGCAGGCGATCGCGCGCCGGTTGGCGCGTGCCGCTGTGGCTGAACAGGCTACCGTCTGGCTCGTTGATTCGGGAGATAACGCGCGCTTGACGCGCGCCGGGGCGTGGCCCGAAACTGCGGACGCGCCGCCGACCGAAAGGCTCGCCCTCACCGACGCCCCCTATGCTGCGGAGGCGTTCGCTCGCGGGGTGGCGCTCTTCACTTTCGCAAGGGCCGGGTCCGCCGCGGTGGGGCTGAGCAACGGGCACGACGTGCCGATATGGGTCGTGCCGCTGATCGCCGGCCCGCGTCGAGTGGGCCTGGCCTACCTCGTGGCCGTCCGGCCCGCCGCGGCGGACGTTCTCCTGAGCCGTGTGCTCGCCCTTCTCGGCGCCCAGGCGGCCCAGGCGGCGGTCGCCCTTGCGGCGCCGCTGGCGGCACGGCGCGAGGACGCCGAGTTCCTTGCCGTGGCTGCGCACGATCTCAAGAACATCGCCACATCTATCAAGGGGTACACGCAGCTCCTACGGCGACACTTGCCGGTTGATGTCGCGCCGCGGGCCGACCGCTGGACGGGGATCGTGGAGGAGCAGGTCGGCACGCTGGTCGGAACGCTCACTGCCCTTGTGGACCTCGGCCGCCTGCACGGCGGCAGAGTGGCGCTCGAGCGAGAACAAGTAGACTTGCGCCAGATCGTCGAGGCCGTCGCCGCTGAGCTGCCGCGCACGGATGCACCGTCGCTCCACCTGCGCTTGCCGCCCTCGGCCGTGCCGGGGACCTGGGACGCCGGGCGCCTACGGCGTGCGCTCGCCGCAGCGCTCGATGGCCTGCGTTGCAGCGTGGCGCCCGAAGGCGGCAGCCTTCCGATTGAAGTC
Source organism: Chloroflexota bacterium (assembly GCA_035293805.1). Lineage (GTDB taxonomy): Bacteria > Chloroflexota > UBA6077 > UBA6077 > JAJPHF01 > JAJPHF01. The sequence continues at coordinate 48,812 of DATGMD010000044.1, forward strand.
GTGGAAGCGGGCGACATCGCCCAGGTTTGGGTGGGCGCGCCGCCGGCGGATGAGTCCTGGCCGCGCGAGGGCGAGTGGGCCGCTGACGCCGATGCAACACTCTATCTGCTGCGCGGAGTAGTGGAGTGCCACGGTGGCACCGTAGGTTACCGGCGCACCCCCGACGGCGCCCCGCTACTGCGGGTCACCCTGCCGCTCCGTCCCGCCGCGTCCTGAGGCCGGCCGAGGGTTCGCGGCAGCGCTGGGCAGCACGTAGAAAGGCGGGGCCAGGGCACGGAGGCAACGTGCGTGCCCCGGCCCTCAGCGCGCGTCCACGGTCGCGGCGCCCGGGCGCGCTAGCGTGGGGCCATCGCTGCCCAGCAATCGCGCAAACTCGGCCGGAACCAGCATCTGCCCGTCGTCGGGTAAGAACACTCGGTCGTGCGTGGCACAGTAGTAGGCCGCGTGCCAGACGCCCCGGGCCTGTCGATAGCAGTGCAGCAGTTGGAGCTGGTCTCCACCCAGGACGACTTCAACCACGGTCCCAATACAGAGTGGCAGTGCCAAACACAGCAGGGTGAGGCCGCTGGCTAGCCAGAGCAGCACTCCGACCAGTCCCGCCAGCGCGATATAGCGGCCGGGGATCTCACTTAGGTGGGGCGGAGCCAATTGATCCAAGAGGAATTGCGCCTGCGCCGTGTCGGTCGCCCATCGCACATGCTGCGCGCGGTGAAGGCGGCTGATCTTGATTACGCTAAAGCTATCGCCGCACAAGGGGCAGCAGGGCCTGGCCATTCCATCCTCCGATAGTCAACAAGCCACGTTGCCAGGGCAGCCGCGCAATACCAAGACCCCTTCTATTATGTTCTTCAGATTATGTCGATATGCTCTCCTTGAAACGCAGTTGGCATCTCTGCTCGGCATAATAGATAACGATCCCCGAGTAAAAACGTTACAGCACCCGTCTGACCGCAGTAGACGGCGAATCCGTCCGGTCCTTGCTATGCCATCTCCGGTTATGTTGATAGACGAATGAATCGACCTCACTGGAATCTGCTGGTGGCGCACTTCGAGAGGATTACCAACCTGCCGGCCCGGGATAATGTGTACGCTCGGTTTCGCCGAGCGTACACATTATCCCGGGCCGTACTTGGCAGGAATGCTCGCCTGGCGCCGGAGGTTTGGGGTGTTCCTAGGCCTCTTGTTGCTTGGCCGCGAAATAGGCGTCGGTCAGCAGGCCGCGCTCGTGTAGCGCAGCTAGCGTTTCGGGAAATACTAGCATTCCGTCTGCTGGCGAGCCTTCGGCGTTTACGTGAGCACGATAGATCCGCTCACTGATCAGCATGCCGGCCTGCTGCATCTCCGCGGGACTCGCTCCAATGATATTGATGACCTGACCATGGCTGTCTTCGAGGCGCAATGTGGCGTAGCGAGGACCATCGCGCACTAGAATTCGTCGAATCGCCGGATACCGCATAAATTTGGCAATACGTTTCCGGAAGATCAGGCAGGTTCTGTACGTGATACTAGCTACATAGTCTTCGCAGATGCACAGTTCAGTCATGTTATCGGCAAGCCCGTGCAGCCGCAGTAGCGGCTCGTCGCGCATGGTACGGGTGTCTCCAGGAGCTGACAAGCTGGTGGCCGGTCTCCAAGATGGGTTACAGCATAAATTGTCGTAAGCGTTCACCTCCCCCTTTAGGAGACGCCGCGGCGGGCTTGCTCCAGGAGGGGCAACGCGCTAGAACAGCGGCATGATCGAGACGACGTTGCCGCTGGCGCCCAACCTGTGGGCGACGGGGCCGGCGCCCGACCTCTTGGAGAACGCTGCCCTGTGGGAACAGAATGCCGCCCTGCGTGTCGAGAATGCGGCCTTGCACGCGCGAGTCCAGGAGCTGGAAGCCCGGCTGGGCCAGAACTCAGCGAACTCCTCCCGGCCGCCTTCCTCGGATTCCCCGCAGGCCCCGGTGCGCCCGAAAGCGCCGCCCTCCGGCCGGAAGCGGGGCGGCCAACCGGGACATCGAGGGGCGTTCCGCGCGTTGCTGCCGATCGAACAGGTGGACAAGGTCGTGGTGGTCGTGCCGGAGCGGTGCCAGCATCGTCAGCAGCCGTTTCCTGAACCCGCCGGCCGCCCCCGTGGGCGGGTGTGGCGACATCAAGTAGTGGAACTGCTCCCACTGGCGGTGCGCGTGACTGAGTACCAGATGATGGTGCGGCGGTGTGCCCATTGTAGCCGCCGCACGCGCGACAGTCTGCCGGCGACCGTTCGGCGCACGGCTCACCGCGGTGGTGGCGTTGCTGAGTGGCCGGTATCGGTTGAGCCGCCGGGAAGTGTGGCAGCTACTGCAGGACCTGTGGAAGGGCCGGGTGACCCTCGGTGCGGTGGTGCGCCAAGAGCAGACGCAGAGTGCCGCCCTGGCGCCGGTAGTGGCGGAAGCCCAGGCCGTGGTACAAGAAGCGGCCGTGGTCAAGGTGGATCAGACCGGCTGGCGGGAAGCGCAGCAGCGGGCGTGGCGGTGGACGGCCGTGACCGCCACGCTGACGGTGTTGCGGATTGACCGCGCCCGCAGTGGGGCCGCAGTGGCGGCGCTGCTGGGGCCCGAATTCAGGGGCGTGGTCGGGTCGGATCGCTGATCGGCCTACAACCGGTTCCCCCCCGACCGCCGCGCCCATATGTTACGCGCCCCTCAAAGGCGACTCCCAGGCGCTGATCGACCGCGGCGGAGCCGCGGCACCGGTTGGTCGCTGGGGCCTGGCGGAGATCGAGCGCCTTTTCGCGCTCTGCACCGCTTCCGAGCCGGCGAGTGCGACCGAAAGGCGTTGCAGCGGCGATTGATCCCGCTCCAAGCGCGGCTGGGGCGGCTGCTGCGGCGTGGGCAGGAAAGCTCAGACGGCAAGGCCGGGGGTTGTGCCGGGAGGTGACGAAGTGGTGGGCGGCGCTGTGGACCGTTGCGCGGGTGGAAGGCGTCGAGCCGCCCAACAACGGGGCGGAGCGGGCCTTGCGGCCGGCGGTGCTGTGGCGCAAGGGCAGCGTCGGGGCGCACAGCGAGGCGGGGAGTCGGTTCGCCGCGCGGCTCCTGACGGGGGTAGGCTCCTGCCGTGAGCAAGGACGGCACTTGGTAGACTTCCTGGTGGCGGCAGGCGAGGCAGCAGTCCAAGGCACCGCAGTCCCATCGCTCCTCCCTGCACCGCAGACGCAGTGAACACGTCCCACCAACCCTCAGGGCTGATGACCGACCTGGTCGCCTCTGGTTTCCCACGAACGACACGGGAAGGGGGCCAAACCGATGGCCGATCTCGTCTACACCGCCAATATCTCCGTCGACGGCTACACGGAGGACCCTGACGGTCGGCTCGACTGGTCCGCACCGGATGAGGAGTTCTTTTCCTTCGTCACTGAGCTCGAGAGGCCTGCCGGGACGTACCTGTACGGACGCCGGATGTACGAGACCATGCTCTACTGGGAGCGCGCCGTCCCGGACGAAGGGTATGTCCGAGAATTCGCCGAGATGTGGCGGGACGCGGACAAGGTGGTGTACTCACGCAGCCTCGAGTCGGTATCCAGTGCCCGGACGAGGCTCGAGCACGACTTCGACCCCGAGGCCGTGCGGCGCCTGAAGGCGGCTGCGGCTCGGCGCCTCACCATCGGCGGCGCGAATCTCGCTGGGCAGGCCCTCGCTGCCGGCCTCGTAGATGAACTCCGCCTGTTGACATGGCCCGTCGTGCTTGGGGGCGGCAAGCCGTGCCTCCTCGAAGGCGTAAGCCTGTCCCTTCGTCTGGTGGAAACCCGGCGGTTCGCCAGCGGCGTCGTGTACCTCCGGTACCGACTGGACTCCGGCCTAAGGACCTAGTCGACCTCGGCCGGATGCATAGGCCTCGGTCCCGCGGCCTCAGTCGCTCAGGCCGCGTGAACGCTTACAAAGCGTCCAGGGGATGGCAGCGCAGGCGCCGCGCGGAACAGCTATGTCACGGAAAGCAGCAGACCCAAGTGAACAATGCGCGAGCCTGGCAGGGCCTCGCCCAGCCGATGAGAGGTCGATTAACTTCGCCTTTGGCGCCGCGGCTCACTCGGGCGCGCCCGCGAATCGTCGGCGCGCTTCGCGGTCGATGCAATAGCGGAGCACCACGCGGCCCAACAGGTCGCACTTGCCGTCGGCCGGGAACAGCAAGAAGTCGAAGTCCGAGCAGACGCGGCGCTGCATCGCACGCAGGGGGGTCGGCAAGCCGGACGCGGCGCCGGGCCGCAGGCGCAAACCAACAGCCTGCCGCGCGGGAAGCTGCGCCAGCGCGATCTCGCCAATCTGCTCCCAGGCTACGTTCACCGCCGGCCCGAGCGCACGCGTCAACCGCAGATGCTCCATACCCGGCGCGATGAGGCGCGCAGTGGCTAGAAGCCGCAGCGCGCCAATGACCGCGGAGCCAAGGACCGCACAGACCGCGACCAGTACCACCACGCGGAGGACCGGAGACGCCGCGCTGGGCACGACTGCCGCCAGCACGAGCGCGATCCCCACCTGGCCGACGAGCACGACCCAGGCCACCCCCGTGGCCAGCCGTGGTACGCCCCGATAGCTTCTTAGCTCCGGATTCGTCGCGCCGTACGCGGTCCAGCAGTCGGGAAACGGGGGCGCCCCGGCTTCAGTCGTGGCCATGTAGTCCTCTGCGCCCGCGTGGAGCGCGCCCGCGCGTGCCTAACTGCTGAGGTAGTCGGCGAGCGCCTGGCGCAGCAGCACCCGCGCACGGTGCAGGCGGGACTTGAGCGCGGCCTCGCCGATGTCCAATGCCGCAGCCGCCTCGCGCGCTGAGAGACACTCGACGTCACGCAGGATTACCGCCGCGCGCAGATCCGGCGCCAGCTCTTGCAGCGCCCGCTCGAGCTGATCCCGCAGCTCGGCCGCCAACGCTGGGTCACGAACGCGCGTCGCCCAATCGTCGAGCGGCTCACTCGTCTCGGTCAGTATATCCAGATACTCGTGCGGCGGCCGGGCGCGCACGCGGCGGAGGGCTGCGTTCACGGTGATGCGATACAGCCAGGTCGCCGGCTTGGCCTCGCCGCGGTAATCCCCCAGGTGGTGGTAGGCGCTCACGAAGGCTTCTTGCACCGCGTCTTCCGCGTCAGGGGGCGACGCCGTGATGCGCAGCGCGATGCTGTAGAGACGGTCCGCGTATTCCGCCACGACCTGCTCGAACTCGGTCCGATCGAGCGGCGGGTGCTCCGGTGTAGCCATCGTGTGTCCCTCGCGGTAGCGCGTTGCCCGTGACACCGCGGTACCGCTCTGGCAGGCCCCGTGCCAGCAGCCGTCCGGGCGGCGGGCCGCCTCGCGGCGCGCCACACGCCGCGTCCGGCCGCACCTACCCGACCGGAATGATCTCCACCCGGTAATCCGTAACTTCCGCCTCCCAGCGCGCCCCCTCGATGTAAGCCAGAACCTTGGCCAGCATCTGCTCCGCATGCCGCCCGTCGTTGCTCACGCAACTAAAGCCCAACGTCGCCAGCTGCCGGTGATCCTGCGTGTCGACCTCAGCAGCTGCGACGTTGAACTGGTTGCGCACCCGCGCGAGTACCGACTTGACCACCTGGCGCTTGTCCTTCAGCGACTCGCTCGCTGGCAGACTGAGTACCACGTGCAGCACACCAACTATCATCTCTCCCCGCGTACGGCCGCCTGCCGCGGCCCCGCGAGCCCACAAGGATCATAGCACGGGGGTAGGGCCCTGTCTATTCGAGCCAGGCCCGCGAACGACGCCCATGTGGTTAGCGCCGACCTGCCGCGCCGTGCCGGTCGCCTTCCCGGCAGGCGCAATTGTGCGCCGTTCGTTACGTGCCGCGCTTGCCCTCGCGGCCGTGCGGCGATAACGTGCGGCAGTCGACCCGGCGCGGCAGCAGCCCCGTCGGCTGCTCGCACCGCCCCGCCTGGTATCATCTCGGTGGGCTTGGCCGGGTCCCGCGACGCGCGGCCCTATCCCGCCCTACAGTGACTACGCGCGATGAGGCAGAGCGGATGTTTCCCGAGTACACGCTGCGCGAGCTGATGATCGTGGCCGCCGCCCGCGAGATCCACGACGGCGAGGTCGTCTTCACGGGCATGCGTTTGCCCCTGCTGGCTTTCTGCGTGGCCAAGAGCCTGCACGCGCCAGGCGCCATCGGCCTCTTCGAGGTCGGCATCGTGCGTGATACGCCGCCGCCCGAGCTGCTCTACACCATGTCCGACCCGCCGAACAACCGCGACGCCGTCTGGTGTACCGGCATGCTCGACGTCATGGCGCTGCTCGCCCGCGGCTACGCCGACATGGCCTTCATCGGCGCCGCCGAGGTCGATCGCTACGGCAATGTGAACACCTCGTACATCGGCGATTGGCGCCACCCGCGCATCAAGCTGCCCGGCAGCGGCGGCGCGGCCGACCTCGCGTCCCTCGCGCGGCGCACGACGGTCATCGTCGATCACGACCGCCGTCGTCTGCCCGCCCGCGTCGAATACATTACGTCGCCGGGCTACGGCGACGGCCCGGGCTGGCGCGAGCGCGTGGGGCTGCCGCGCGGCGGGCCGGCGGCTATCGTCACCAGCATGGGCGTCCTCGGCTTCGATCCGGCGACCCGGGAGGCCGTCCTGCGCTCCCACCATCCAGGGACAACCGTCGCGGAGGTGCAGGCCAACACCGGGTGGGACCTGCGCGCGGTCCCGGACCTGGCCGAGACGCCGCCGCCCACCGCCGACGAGCTAGCCGTCATCCGGGCCTACGATCCTGAGGGCCACTGGCGGACTTAACCACCCTCCTTCGTCCCTACCTGCGCTAGTACCACGTCCACCGCCTCGCGCAGTGTCGCCACCCGCGCGTCGGCGGTGGCGCAGGCGCTGTACGCGCGCTCCAGCAGCACGGTGTAGCACCCGGCCGCGCGCCCGGCCTCGATGTCGCGCCAGCGATCGCCGATCACGAAGGAGTCGACCAGGCTCACGTCCCAGCGCGCCGCGGCATCGTGCAGCATTCCTGGCAGCGGCTTGCGGCAGGCGCAGCCGTCCGCATCATCGTGCGGGCAGACGTACACGTCGTCCACGGGCACCGCCGCCCGCAGCGCGTCGTGCATGGCGGCGATCACCTCGCGCGCGATCGTCCCACGTGCCACCTCCGGCTGGTTGGTGAACACCACGCACACGAGCCCGGCCGCGCGGAGCCGCGCCACCTGCGCCGCGGCCTCCGGCAGCACGCGAAACTCGGCCAGCGTCGTCACCGCGTACGCCGCCCCGTCGCGGACGTGTGTCTCGACCAGCACGCCATCGCGATCCAGAAATGCGGCCCGCCTCGCCATCGCCCACCCCCGCGCCCTGTGCCATGGGGCCACCGCGACTCTACCACCCCGCGCCGCGCGCCCACCATCGCGGCGCGCCGGCCGGCCCAATTCGATGCACCGACGCCGTTCCTTGACGCCCGCTGCGGGGCGTGGGATAACAGGAGCATCGTGGACGGCCGCGGCTTCGAGCGGCCAGGTCGCTGGAGGGTGCAGACCAATGGTCGCCGTCGCGCGTCCCCTGCCGGCGCAGCCGGCGCTCCCCACCTGGGTGCGGCCGTGGCTGCGCACGAAGATCTACATCGGCGGCGCCATCGTCCTCGGGCTCATCCTGCTCGGACTGTTCGGCCCGCTCCTGGCCCCTTACGATCCCAACGCCCAGCAGCTCCGGGAATCGCTCCAGGCGCCACAAGGCCTGGGCGGCGCCCACTGGCTCGGCACCGACAACCTCGGCCGCGACATCTTCAGCCGTTTGCTGTACGGCGCGCGCGTGTCGCTGATTATCGCCTTCACCGTCGTCATCATCTCCGGCGCCGTCGGCGTGACGCTCGGCGCCATCTCGGGGTACTTTGGCGGCCGCGTCGATTTCTTCATTCAGAAGCTCGTCGAGGTGATCTGGGCGTTCCCGTCGCTGCTGCTCGCCATCGCGATCATGGCCTACCTCGGCCAGGGGCTGCAGAACCTCATCCTCGCGCTGGTCGCCCAGCGGTGGATCAGCTATTGCCGCGTGGTCCGCGGCGAGGCGCTTGGGCTGCGTCACCGCGAGTTCGTGACGGCAGCGCAGGTAGTGGGCGCTGGGCACGCGCGCATCATCGCCCACCACATCATCCCCAATATCATCCCGTCCAGCCTGGTGATCGGCACGTTCGCGATGGCTACGGCGATCATCGCCGAGGCGAGCTTGAGCTTCCTAGGGCTGGGCGTACCGCCCGACGTGCCCACCTGGGGGACGATGCTCGGCGACGGCCGCAACTACATCAGCACGGCGCCCTGGCTCACCATCTTCCCGGGCCTGGCGATCTTCACCGTGGTGCTCGGCATCAACCTGCTGGGCGACGGCCTCCGCGACGTGCTCGACCCGCGCCGCAAGAAAGCCGCCGCCGACCTGTAGCATCGATCACCCGGCTGGCGGGTGAGACTTCGTCCCACCCGCCAGCCGCTTAGAGAATGCCCGCCAGCCGCCCTTTGTGCTGGTAGTGCTCCCAGATCTTGGCCGCACGGTAGTCCGAGCGCCCGTAGCTGTCCTTCAGCTGGGCCACCTCGTCCTGTGTGATCGGCAGCAGCGGGCCGAGGCTGCTGGCATAGAGCAGGCTGCGGGCGTTCTCCTCGAGGTCCAGGCAGTCCATCAGCAGCTCTTCCACGCTCCGCGACACCACACAGGTGCCGTGGCCGCGCAGCAGGCAGACGCGGTTCTGACCCAGCGTCTCGGCCATCGCCCGGCCCTGCTCCTCGGTCCGGATGTGCGTCGTGTCCGGATGGATCGGTACGCCATTCGCGAAGCGATAGGCGAAGTTGCGCACCGGCAGAAACGGCCGATCGACGACGGTGAACAGGGTGGACATCGTCGGGTGACCGTGGCACACCGCGACGGCGTCCGGGCGCGCCTTGTAGACGCTGGTGTGCAGCGCCGTCTCCGACGGCGCCGGCCCCTTCCCCTCCAGCACGTTGTCGTTCAGGTCGACCACGAGGATGTCGTCGGCCGTCAGGCCCGCACGGCTGGTATCGCGCGGCTGGATCAGCACGCGATCCGTGCCCGGGACGCGGGCGCTGATGTGGCCGCTGAAGTCCATGATCTCCTGCATGACCATGATGCGCGTGCAGTCGGCAAGCTGCTGGCGTAGGCGCTGAACGTCGGCTTCGGACATGCGACCTCTCTTCTCCCGACCGCGTGGGTGGCCGGGTCGTGCGTCCGTCGAAACGGACAGGTAGGTGTGGTCAGTATGGCGGACGGCGGCCGGCCCGACAAGTCAGCGACTCGCCCCGGGTGGCCCCCGCGTTCTTGCAGCACGCGGCAACAGCCTGCTGGGTAGCGCCCATAGAGCCACTCGTGGGCGCGTTAGTTTATCCGAGGAACGGTCAAACGATGCTCCTTAACCGGGTGGTTAACTGCTAGGCCGGGCGCGGGCCTGCGCGTGCTGGTCGGGCGCGGAAGGTCGCATCGTTTGCCCCGTACGATACTCCCCCGGGGGCCTGCCGCGGGCCGGGCCGGCGGGGAAACCCCGGGCCGGGCGCGGGCGGCGGGCGCGGGGGAGGCGTGTACGGGCCGGGACGGCGACCACGTCGCGCCGGACGGCGGGCGCTCTCCTGCGCGCCTCGCGGCCTTTCTAACGAGGAAGCTATTGACGGGGGGCTCGCGTCCGGCGCAGGCGGGTGATACACGATGCAGCCGGGCGGTTGGCCGACCGGGACGGGCCCTCACCCCGGCCCTCTCCCAGGGGGACAGGGGGGGGGACGAGGGAAGGCGCCCTCACCCCGGCCCTCTCCCAGGGGGACAGGGGGAGGGACGGACCTCACCCCGCTGCCCCCCTCTCTCGTAGGAGAGGGGGAGGACGGGAAGCGCGTGCCGGATTCGCTGGGACGCCGGGCCGGGTGGCGACCGGGCAGGGCGCTGCTTGCTGCGCCCCTACACAAGAAGGCATTGGGGAGGGGCAGTCGTCCGGGGGTGGTGGGGCCGTGCGATGGACCGCAAAACGTCGGCGGACACTCGCCCGCTCCGCGCCCGATGCCGCGATTCGCCGCGAGGGCCGGCGCGTGGTACACCGGGCTGGCCGTCGCAGCCGCGGGTGGTGGATTCGATGGCGGACGTATTGATCCGCCAGCGCGGGCGTGCCGATGAACGCTGGCCGTCGCAGCCGCGGGCGGTGGGTTCGGTGGCGGGCCGCGTCCCGGCCCCGAGCCCGCATTAGACGCCGGCAGTCGCAGCCGCCAACGCTGGTTTCGATGGCGGGCCGGAAGCTAACGCGGGCTGGCGCGGCGGCTCTTATCGGCGAGTCGCAGCCGCGGGCGGTGGATTGGATGGCGGGCCGGCGGGTACTCCAGAATCGTGCGTGCCGCGCCGAGTCGTAATGCCGCCGACGCTGGTTTCGATGACGGGCCGGCCTGGGAGGGAGACGTGGACGACGAGCCACGGTTCGTGGAGCTAGCCGATGGGATCCACACCATGCTCAGCCCCGAGCTGATGTCGAACTGCACGGTCATCGCCTCGGCCGAAGGCGTGCTGGTGGTCGACGCGCCGTACACGCGCGCGCTCGCCGAGGCGGTGCAGAGGTATGCCCGCCGGCTCACCTCGGCGCCCATCCGCTGGGTGGTCAGCAGCCACTACCACGGCGACCACATCCTGCACCTGGGCACCTTCGCCCCACCCGCCGTGGTGATCGGCCACGCGCGCAACCGCGCGAACATCGCCCTGTACGGCGAGAGCGAGCGTGCGCACTTCAGCCGCCATCGGCCCGAGCTAGCCGCCGAGTACGCCGCGGTGCCGATCGTCCTGCCCGACCTGACCTACTCGGACGTGCTGACGCTGTACCTTGGCAGCCGCGAGGTGCGCCTATGGCACCCAGGCCCCGCGCACACCACCGGCGACACCGTGCTATTCCTCCCCGCCGAGCGCCTCGCCGTCGTGGCCGACCTGCTATTCACCCGCGTCTTCCCCGTGGCGCGCAGCGCGAACCTGCAAGGCTGGATCGCGGCCCTGGACCATCTACAGGCGATGGAGCTAGACACGGTCGTCCCGGGCCACGGCCCGATCAGCACGCGCCAGGAGCTAGGCGCCATGCGCGATTACCTGGCGGCAGTGCGGGACGCTGTGATCCCCTACGTGCGCGATGGCCTGCCCCTCGACCGCGCGCTCGCCGAGATCCGGCTCGACGGTTACGGCGACTGGCCGCACCCTGAGCGCCTGGCGCAAGCCATTGAGCGCGCCCATGGGGAGCTGACCTAACCCCCCAGCCTCCCTTCCCTCCGAAGGAAGGGGGGAGCCGGCTATGCGAACGGCCAGCTCTCCCCTCCCGTCAGATAGGGGGCCGAGGGGTAGGTTCATCGTCCCCGTTGACGCGCGCGCGCCGCGCGGCCTAGCATGAAGTACGGCGGACCAACGCCCGCCTGATCCGGGCGGCGCGCGGGGAACAACGAGGGAGTACGGCCATGGGTGAGCTGGTCGCGGTGATGGCGGCGAGTCACGCGCCCAACCTGCTGCTAGAGCTGGGCAAGGAGTGGGACGACTTCATGGACCTCCACTACTCCATGATGCCCAGCGGCGACGCCCAGCGGCCCACCGCGGAGTTCGGCGAGCGCTTCGCCGCCGACGTGCGGCGCACGTTCGGGCTGCTGCGCGAGGTGCTGGACGCGGCCCGGCCCGACGCGCTCATCCTGGTGGCGAATGACCAGTTCGTCAACTTCTTCTACAACAACGTGCCCACCTTCTGCCTCGGCGTGGGCACCGAGACGCGCGGGCAGTTCTCGAAGCACACCTTCGCCTATCCGTGCCACGAGCCCCTCGCGCGGCAGCTTCTGGCGAGGCTCATCGACGAGGGCTTCGACCTGGCCTTCTCGGAGAAGCTAGAGCTGGAGCACACCCAGGTCGTGCCGCTGCACTTCGTGCTGCCGCCGGGCGGGCCGACGCCGCTGATCCCGCTGTTCGTGAACACCTGGGTGGCCCCCCAGCCGACGCCCCGCCGCTGCCACGCGCTCGGCGCCGCGATCGCCCGGGCGATCGCGGCAAGCGACGCTCGCGTGGCGATGCTGGCTACCGGCGGCCTCTCGCACTTCCCTGGCCGCCCGAAGATCGGCCAGGTCGACGTGGACTTCGACCGGCCCTTGCTCGACACGCTCGCCCGCGGGGAGGGCCGCGCGTTCGTCGACTACACTGTGGCTCAGCTTGCCGAGGTAGGCAACGAGGAGTTCCTGAACTGGATGGTCGCGCTGGGCGCGGCCGGCGACGCTACGGCGACCGTGTACTACGAGCCCGACCGCGTGGCGACCGGCATCGGCTTCGCCGTCTGGCACGTCGGCGCCGGCCGCCTCGCTGCCGCTCGATCCTCCAATCTCTACGGCCTGCTGCCCGCCTGACCGGCCGCGAGGGAGAGCTGATGAGCCGCTACGAGCTGAACCGCATCCTGTTCGACCTGAAGATGCAGGACGCGCTGGTGGCCGAGATGCGCGCCGACCCGGAGCGCGTGCTGGCCCGCTACGACCTCACCCCCGAGGAGCGCGCCGCGCTCGCCACCCGCGACCCGCGCCAGCTACGCCCGCTCGGCGCCCACGGCATGCTGGCGCTCTACGCGCTGCGCCTGCGCCCTGAGTACGACGACAACGCTTACTGGACGCAGAAGTAGCGCAGAGCAGCCTCTGGGACCTATCTCGCACGGCCATCTGCCCTTGCCGCCCGCCCGGCGCCCTCTTACGATAAGGGCATGCCAGCCCGACATGCGCTTTCTTGCCGCCTTGGCCCCGCGCTGGCCGCTCTCGCGCTCCTACTGCTGCTCGCCTGCCAGCAGCGCCCCAGCCCCGACCTGGCGGCTCAAGCCTACCTGGCCGCCTGGGAGCGCGCCGACTACGCGGCGATGTACGCCGCCCTGAACGCCGCCGCACAGGCCAGCATCTCCCCCGAGCGCTTCGCCGCGCGCTACCAGGAAGCGGCATCTGCCGCGGCGCTGCGCCATCTCACGGCCACGCTCGGCGCCCGCACGCCCGACCCCGACGATCGCCACGCGCGCTTCGCCATGACCGCCCGCTGGGACACCACGCGCGTGGGCGCCTTCGCCCAGGAGCTTTCCCTACCGCTCGTCTGGGAGGGCGAGCGCTGGGCCATTGAGTGGCAGCCGGCCCTCCTGCTTGCGGGCCTGACCGACACCGATAGCGTGCGCTACGTCCCCGAGGCAGCGCCGCGCGGCGCCATCGTCGACCGGGCGGGCGAGACGCTCGCCGCGCCGGGGCTCGAGCGCGACTACCCGGACGGCGCCCTCGCGGCACACGCTCTCGGTTACGTGGCACGCCCAGCCACGAGCGCTGCGGGGGACGACGCAGTCGTGGCGCCGACCGACACGGCCGACGCGCCGGCGGCGGAGCACGGCGCGGCCGGCCTGGAGCGTTGGGGCGAGCAATACCTGACCGGAACACCCGGCGGGCGGCTCGTCATCGCCGGCGCGGACAGCGCCGAGCGGACGCGCGTGGCCGAGCGCCCGCCCGTCCCCGGCGCCACACTCGAGCTTACCCTCGACGCGACGCTCCAGCGGCGCGCGGAGGCGCTGCTCGACGGCCACGTCGGCGCGCTGGTCGCGCTCGATCCCCGCGACGGCACGGTGCTGGCCCTGGCTAGCCGCCCGACGTTCACGCCCGCCGCGCTCAGCGCCGGCGAGCCCGCATCCGAGAGCGCGCTGCAAGACCGCGCGACGCAGGGGCTCTACCCGGCGGCGTCCGTGTTCAAGGTGGTCGTCATGGGCAGCGCCCTGGAAGGCGGCGAGTCCGACCCGGCCGCCCAGTTCCGCTGCACCGGCCTGTGGACCGGCTTGGGTGACGGCAGCGCCCTGGAGGACTCGATCGCCGGCGGGCACGGCGTCGTCACGCTTGCTGATGGGTTCGTGCAGTCGTGCAACACGGTGTTCTACGAGCTGGGCAAGCGCCTGAACGCCGTGGACCCGCTGCTGCTGCCGCGCGTGGCGCGCGCCTACGGGTTCGGCGCACCCACGGGCCTGGTCGGGCTGGACGAGGCGGCGGGCACCGTGCCCGATCCGCGCACGCCCCGCGACGCCGTCGAGCTAGCCATCGGCCACGGCGGCCTGGAGGTCACGCCGCTCCAGATCGCGCACCTCTTCGCCGCGCTGGCGACCGACGGCACCCTTCGCACGCCAGTGCTCGTGCGGCGCGTGGTGGCGGCGGATGGGCGCGTGCTGCGCGCGCAGTCGAGCGAGGCGCAGGGCACCCTGCCGCTGAGCGACGAGCACCGCGCGGCCATCCAGGCGGCGATGCGCGGCGTCGTGGCCGACCCGCGCGGGACGGCGGCCGCCGCCTTCCGTGGCTTCGCCGTGCCCGCGGCGGGCAAGACTGGCTCCGCCGAGGAGGGGCCGCCGCCGCTCCACGCCTGGTTCGCCGGCTACGCGCCGGCCGCCGCGCCCGAGATCGTCGCGGTGGCCTTCGTGGAGCACGGAGGGGGCGGCGGGGAGGTGGCCGCGCCGCTCGTGCGCGGCCTGCTGGAAACGTACTTCGCCGGCCAGTAGCCGGCGGGCTCCCTACCGCGGGAATTTGCAGGCGTTGAGCCAACAGGGTTCGCCTACCGAGACGCGCCCTCACCCCAACCCTCTCCCAGGGGGAGAGGGAGCAAGGGAGCTCCACCGGCGGATTCGATTTCAGTGCCCCAACTTGACAGCTCTGCCGCGAGCTCCGGAGCAGTGACCGCGGGTTGTTACAGAGACTCACGGCCGGGGAAGCTGGTGACGTCAAGGTTGAGCTGCCTAAGCCGCCAATGGTCGCCCGCGTGTTGCACGCTGGACAGCGATAGCGGAGTAATCTCCAGGTGCCAGAAGGTGGGGGGCTGAGCGTCGAGCGCACGGAGCAGCGCGGCCCGGATCACTGCCGCGTCCGCAATGACGAGCACCTGCCCGGCGAGCGCCGCTTGCGCGTCCATCCAGCGAGCGACGCGCGCCGCAAGCGCGCGGAGTGATTCCCCGCCCGGCGGTGCAGCGTCCGGGTCCGTACACCAGGCCCGGAACCCCGCGGGATCGTCCGCGACGACAGACGAGATAGTCCGCCCGCTCCAGGCTCCCGCTGACCACGCACGCAAGTCGCCACAGGAGGTCGCCGTCAGGCCGAGCGCGGTGGCCGTCTCGGCCGCCCGTCGTTCGGGTCCCCGCCAGATGGCGTTCAAGGCGCCCAAACGTGCGGCTAGGCGATCGCCCAGGTCGGAGGCAACCGGTTCGATGCCCTCATCCGCGGGAAACCGCTGGCGCCGCTGGGCCGCCGTCGGCGCGTGCGCGAGCAGGTGCAACCGCATCATGGCGTACCACAGGCTCCGCCCGCGAGGCGCGGAGGCGACATGGGTTTGTGGCGCGCCGCCGTAGATGGTACACTCGCGGTGCATGTTGCCCGGAAGCCGGTGCGAGCCCGGCACGGTCGCGCCACTGTAACGCAGTCGTACAACACTGCGGAGTCAGACCTGGGCCATGCGCAACGCCTCGAGGGACGCACGATCCCGAAGGAGGATCTCTGCATGGTTACCGCCTCTGCTTTCCCTCGCACCGCTCCCCAGCCGGTCGCCATCCCGCTGCGCGAGTGGCTACCGTGGGCGATCTTCGCCGGCGTCATGCTGCTGTTCTTGCTCTACATCGTCGGCTGTGAGCAGGGCGCCACGTCGGTCGTCAGCGGCCACTACGTGCACGAGTGGGTACACGACGCCCGCCACCTGCTCGGCTTCCCCTGCCACTAGAGAGGAGGGCCGGCATGGTTCGCGCTCTCCTGATTCGTGGCATGCTCGTTGGCCTGTTCGCCGGAGTCCTGGGGTTTGGCTTCGCGTCGGTGTTCGGGGAGCCCCAGGAGAATGCCGCCATGGCGTTCGAGTCGTACGTTGAGTATACGGTACACCACGAGGCCCCCGAGGCGGGGCTGGTCAGCCGGCAGTTGCAAAGCTCGGCGGGCCTGGGCACCGGCACCTTGATCTATGGCGTAGCGCTGGGCGGGATGTTCGCGCTCGCGTTCGCGGCCGCTTATGGCCGGCTAGGGGCGCTCGGCGCCCGAGGCACCGCCGCTCTCCTGGGCGGTCTGGGTGGCACGGCAGTATATCTCGTCCCGTTCGTCAAGTATCCTCCCAACCCGCCGTCGATTGGCGATCCCGACACTATCCAGTACCGCACGGCGGTGTACCTGGTGCTGGTACTCGTGTCCGTGACGGCGATGGTTGGGGCGATCATGCTGCAGCGTCGGCTGGTGGGCCGTCTGGGGGGCTGGAATGCCACGCTGCTGGCCGGTGGCGCCTATCTGGGGGTGATAGGCGTGTGCTACGCGGCCTTGCCGGGCATCAACGAAGTGCCGCAACAAGCGATCCCCGCGGTTGTCGAGGCGGTGACCGATGCCGACGTCACCTTTCCGCCCACCGTGCTCTGGGCGTTCCGAATGGCATCGCTCGGCATCCAGGTGGTCATGTGGGGCACGCTCGCACTGGTGTTTGGCGCGGTAGCACGACGGCAGCTCGAACCCACCGGCAGGACGGGAGGCGACGGTCGTGTACTCGGTGCCGCAGCACCCCTTACGCACCTTTAGCCATTAGCGGGCGCAGCGCGGGCCGGGCGGCTGGGCAAGCCCTGGGTCGTACTCGCGCCGGGGGAGCTGAACGCTTACGATTCGACTTGGACACCTCACTCGCTACGTGAGGTTTAAAGGTCAGACGCAGGAATAGGGTAGCTACCCGACGGACTGCTCGACGAAATGGGTGACTACCGCGCGCTCGGCCTTCTCGCGCGCGATGCCGCGCTCGGCCAGGCGCGGCGCGAGGTCCGCCAGGATCTGGTCCTTGTCGGCCAGCAGCTTGTAGCGTTTGAAGCGATCCTCGTGGGGGGGCAGGCCCAGTGCCTCGCCCAGCAGCGTCACCCAGTTGTCGATCGTGAACGGGTAGTTCCCCTCTTCCTGGCAGATCTCTCGCTGACAGGAGTGGTAAATCGTCACGACCGTGTCCACCCCGGCGGCCGTCGCCTGGTCCATGAGCTGCCGCACCAACTCCAGGTATGGCGCCCGTCCCCCCACGCCGGCGATCTCGCTCGCCGAGCAGTGCCGCCCGAGCGCCTCCAGGGCCGGTAGCTCCGCCCGCTCGATCCCCGGGATCGCCTCCAGGATGCGCGTGACCATCGCCGCGTCCTGGTCGCGCTGCGCCGTGCCAGTGTGCGCGTGCAGCGCCACCCGCCGCCGCACCGGCCGCACGAACCGCAGCCGGTCCATCCGCTCCACCACGAACTCGCTGAAGTGCTGGAGCGGGGCGGAGTCCGGCCGCTGCGCGGGGATCATCTTGTCCAGGAAGAAGGTGCAGGAGGGGCACCAGGTCACGATCTTGCTCGGCGTGAACGTGTTGAGCTTGCGGAGCGTGGAGCCGGTCAGGCGGTCGCCGGCGACCGTCTCGCCGCGCCGCGCGTGGCCGATGCCGCAGCAGTTGGCTGGCCCGCCCAGCGTGGCGAAGTCCTCGCCGAGGTAGGTCATCAGGTCGATCACCGTCTCGGCCAGGTGCATGGTGCGCAGCACGTTGCAGCCCAGGTACAGCACGTACTCGGCCGGGGCGGCGTCGGCGGGCAGGTTCGTGAGCCACGCGCGCTCGGGGGAGTCGCGCAACAGGTCCGCCAGCACCAGCAGGTCGCCGTAGTAGCGCGCGTAGTAGTCGCGCCCGTCCGCCGCCATCGCTCCTCCCGATGCTGAGTGCCGAGCAGGCTTCCCGCTCACCACGCAGCACTCCGCACTCGTCAGGCCTCTAGCTCCCGCCGCAGGTCGTCCTCCGTCCCCTTCTCGGTCGACTCGCAGTACACCTCGATCTCCAGCCCATCGGGGTCCTTCACGTAGACGCTCTTCGAGCCCTGATGCCAGTTCATCCCGACGACGTTCGCGCCGCTGGCCCGGGCGTTCTTGTAGAGCGCCTTGAGCTGGTCAAAGTTGGGCAGCTTGAGGGCGACGTGGTACATGCCCACGCGCTTGTCCTCCGGCGGCGGCGCGTCGTCCCCGATCTGGAAGATGGCCAGGTCGTGGTGCTGCTGGCCGCAGGTGAAGAAGATCGCGCGGCCAGGCACCCGCTCGCGTATCTGCAAGCCCAGCACGTCGCGGTAGAACGGCTCCGAGCGCTCGATGTTGCGCACGCGCAGCACCACGTGGCCCAGGCTCTGGATGGCAAAGGTCCGCGTCTCGGTGGCAGCCACGGCGATTCTCCCTCCACGATCGGGGCCAGCGCTGCTGGCCCACGCGGCACGGCGGTTCCGAGGCACAGTATAGCGCGCCTACTCCACCCGCAACGCCCGCTCGGTGCGCGGGTCGAACAGGTGGAACTGCTGCTCGCGTACCACCAGGCGCACCGTCTCGTCCACGCGCAGCGCCGCCTCGGCGGGCAGGCGTGCGGTGACCGTGCCCTCGCCCGTGTCGACGTAGGCGAACGACTCGCTCCCCAGCCGCTCCACGAGGTCCACGCGCCCGACGAGCGCCCCGCCCGCATCCCCCGCGCCGTCGAGCGCCAGGTGCTCGGGGCGAAGACCCACCAGCACGTCGCGCGCGTCCAGGCCGTCCACGGCCGCCGCCTGGGCGGGCGCGAGCGGCAGGCGCAGCCCCATGGCGACCACCGTTAGCTCGCCGTCGTCGCGCTCCAGCCGGCCCGGTAGCACGTTCATGGCCGGGCTGCCGATGAAGCGGGCCACGA
Organism: Chloroflexota bacterium; assembly: GCA_035293805.1. Taxonomy (GTDB): domain Bacteria; phylum Chloroflexota; class UBA6077; order UBA6077; family JAJPHF01; genus JAJPHF01. The sequence goes on from DATGMD010000044.1 coordinate 67,447, forward strand.
ACAGGTTGGCCGGCCGGTCGTACACGGCCCGCGGCGTATCAAGCTGCTGCAGTACGCCGGCGTTCAACACCGCCAGGCGGTCGCCCATCGTCATCGCCTCGACCTGGTCGTGCGTCACGTAGATGACCGTCGTCTGCAACCGCTCTTGCAGACGGATCAGCTCGGCGCGCGTCTGCACGCGGAGCTGCGCGTCGAGGTTGCTCAGCGGCTCGTCCATCAGGAACACTTGCGGCTCGCGCACGATGGCGCGGCCGAGCGCCACGCGCTGCCGCTGCCCCCCCGACAGCTCGCGCGGCTTGCGCCCGAGTAGCGCCTCCAGCCCCAGGCTGGCCGCTGCCGCGCGCACGCTGCGGTCCACCTCGTCGCGCTTCAGGTGGCGCAGGCGCAGCGCGTAGGCCAAGTTGTCGTAGACGGTCATGTGGGGGTAGAGCGCGTAGCTCTGGAAGACCATCGCCACATCGCGCCGCGCGGGCGGCAGGTCGTTCACCACGCGGCCGCCGATCGTCAGCGTGCCGCTGGTGATTTCCTCCAGCCCGGCGACGATGCGCAGCGCCGTGGACTTCCCGCAGCCCGACGGCCCGACCAGCACCAGGAACTCGCGGTCGCGCACCAGCAGGTCGAGATCGTGGAGCACGAGCGTGCCGCCAAAGCGCTTCGTGACGTGCGAGAACTCGACGTCCGCCACAGGTCTATCCTCTGCTAGCGCACCGCGTTCAGACCGGACGAGGAGGGGTACCTCGGGGGACGCCCCCCACCCCCCGGCCTGCCAAGACCCTACCGCGCCGCGGCGCGCGCCTGCTCGATCTGCGCCTGGTAGCGGGCGAGGGAGGGCTGCACCGGCTGCTTGTTCGTCACGATATCACGAAAAGCGTCGCTCAGGATGCGCTCGACCTCGCCCCAGTACACAACATTGGGGCGCGCGCGCGCCTGCCGGAGCGCCGCCTGCACGGCCGCGAAGAACGGCTGCTGCCAGTCGGCCACCGCGCCGAAGGCGTCGTCGCGCATCGGCGGCCAGGCGAGCCGCTGCACCAGCGCTTCCTGCACCGGCCGCGACATCAGGAACCGCGCGAACTGGAGCGCCAGGTCGCGGTGCGGCGTCCCTTTCGGGATGCCGATCACCTCGCCTCCCAGCACGTGGACCTCGCCCGCCGGCCCCGCCCAGCCCGAGTACGCACCCACGTCCGGCTTGCGGTACTGCTTCACGATCACGTCCGCGCCGAACGGCCAGTTCTGTCCCAGGTACGCCGTCTCGCTCGCCAGGTAGGTGTTGATCGTGTCGAACTTGGCCGTTTGGTAGACCGGCGAGAGGTACGGTTCGAGCTGCTGCAGGAACTCGAACGCCCGCGCCGAGCCCGGTGTCCCGAGGTCGAGCGGGTCGCCGTCGCCCTGCCAGAGGAACTCCGTCACCACCACACCAACCGGCCCGCCCGGCACCCCCTGGATCACCACCCGCCCGAACTTCTCGCGCCGCTCGAACTCCCGTCCGACCGCTAACAATTCGTCCCAGGTGTGGGGCGGCGTGAGGCCGTACCGCGCGAAGTGCTGCTCCAGCCAGTAGGTAATCTGCACGTTCGGTCGGTAGGGCAGGAAGTACAGGCGCCCGTCGAACTCCAGCACCGGCCGCAGCGCCTGCGGCGTCTCGGCGGGAATCAGGTCGGCGTAGGGGGTTAGGTCCTCGACCAGCCCCTTCGCCACCAGCGGCGCGAGCTGGTTGTTGTCCTGCGTGAACAGGTCGATGCTCACCGCGCCGGCCTGCACCTGCGCGTCGAGCTGGCGCACGAGGTCGGCCGCCTCCATCTGCACCGGCACGACCGTCACTCCCGTCTGCTGCTCGAACGGCGCCAGCACCACCTCGCGCACGACGCGCCACTCGCTCTCGGCCAGCCCCATCACCACCCGCAGGCTGCTCGCGTCGGCGCCCGGCGGCGGCAGCACGTCCTCCGCCGACCCGCTGCACGCGGCGAGCAGCAGGCCCGCGCCCAGGCCCAGCACGAACCGGCGCCCGTAGCGCGGCGCCCCGGCCCCGGCCGCGCCGGCCCCTGACGCCGAGCCGATTGCGCCATAGCGCGGAGGCTCGTCCCCCGCCCGGCCGCCGCCCGCGACCGCTCGCCACCCGGTAGAGCGCCGTGCGGCCCAGCCCCCCTGCCGGCTCATCCCTTCACCGCTCCGCCGAGCGTGCCCGCGCGGATGTAGCGCTGCAGCAGCAGCGTCAGCACCAGCACCGGCACGGTGAGCACCACCGAGAACGTGGCCACGTCGAACACGCTGCCGCGGTTCGCGAAATAGTAGGTCATCAGCGGCAGCGTGCGCTCGGCCAACAGCAGGTAGATGGCGTAGAGGAGGTCGTTCCACGAGTCGAGCCAGGCGAAGATCGCCGCCACGGCGATGCCCGGCAGCGCCAGCGGCAGCACGACGCTCCAGAGCGTGCCCAGCCGCCCGTTGCCGTCCACCCACGATGCCTCCTCCAAGTCGCGCGGGATCACCTCGAACGTGCCGACGAGGATCCAGGCGACGAACGGCAGGTTGCGAATCAGGTGGGCGAGAATCAGGCCGATGTCGGTGTCGATCAGCCCCGCCCGCAGGAAGGTCACGGCGATCGGCGTGGCGATGATGACCTCGGGGAACATGCGCGTGAACAGCAGCGCCAGCACCACGCCGTACCGCCAGCCGCGCGGCAGCCGCGCGATGACGTAGGCGGCCGGCGCGGCGATGACCACCGCGAGCACGGCCGTCCCTGTCGCCACTACGAGGCTTTTGCGCAGCGGCGGCCAGATCACCTCCGGCTTCAGGATGTCCGCCCAGTGCTCGACCGTCGGGTGCCAGATCCAGAACGGCGGGTGCTGCACCAGGATGTCCTCAGGCCCGCTGATCGACACCTTGAACAGGATGGCGAGCGGCGCTACCGCCAGCAGGCCGAACAGCGCCGCCAGCGCGTAGAAGCCCACGCGCCCTGGCGACCACGCCGCCGCTCTCATGCCGCCTCCCGCCGCCGCTCGACCAGCCAGAAGTAGCCCGCCACGAAGACGACGATCATCAGCAGCAGCACGGTCGCCGCCGCGGCGGCCGTGTTGACGTTGCCGAAGAAGTATTCGAAGTACACGTAGGTGGACATGACCGGCACCGAGCGGCCGGCCAGCACCAGCGCGATGTCGAAGATGCGGAAGGCGTCGATGGCGCGCAGGATGACGGCCATCGTGATCGCCGGCATGAGCAGCGGCAGCGTGTGGTCGCGGAACTGGCGCCAGGCGCTCGCGCCGTCCACGCTCGCGGCCTCGTACACGTCGCGCGGGATCGCCTCGAGCCCCGCCAGCAGGATCAGCACGACGATCGGCGTCGTCTTCCACATGTCGGCCAGCGCGATGACGAACATCCCCTTCGGTCCGCTCTGCGGCCAGTAGATCGGCGCGTCGATCAGCCCGCCACGGAACAGCAGCTCATTGAGATAGCCGTTCACACCGACGATGTAGATCATCGCCGCGCCCGCGACGAGGGTGGGCACGCCCATCGGCACGAGCACCAGGGTGCGGAACAGGCCGCGCAGCGGAAACGTGCGCGCCAGCATCAGGGCGATGGCCAGGCCGACGATCAGCTCCAGCGCGACGCCGATCAGCGCGATGCCGATGGTGTTCAGCACCGCCAGGCCGAAGTCGGGCCGCGCGAAGAGATCGTCGTAGTTGGCGAGCGTCGGGAAGGCGCCGCTAAACCGCGCGGTGAAGCCCAGCGCGATCGACTGGAGGACGGGCAGCAGGGTGAAGCCGAGGATGTAGGCGGCCAGCGGCACGACCAGCGCCACGTCGAGCCAGTGGCGGCGCCAGCCGCGCCGCAGGCGCGCGGGCAGCGCGGGGCGGGGCGCGGCGAGCGGAGCCGGCGCGCGCGGCAGCGCCGCCGGGCCGGCGCCCGGCGCCGCTGTCGGCCGCGACACCTCCATCCACGACCCCTCTCCTGGGGTACAGCCGCTCCCCACGGGGGCGTGGGGGTGTCCCCCGCTCCCTACTGTGCCCCCTTAGTCGCGCGGGAACGACGACCGCACCGCCCAGGTGCTATCCGGGAACGCCTGCCGCAGCAGGCCCCAGTAGTGCTGGAGCTGCTCCCGGTCGTGGGTCACGTTATAGCCCACGAGCGCCCGCCAGTACACGATCTCGGGCGCGAAGGTGCCCACCGTGTAGCGCTCGACCGCCCCGCCGAGCACTTCCATCGCCTCCTCGCCGCGCGCCGTGGCGAACAGGCCCTTTGCATAGGCCAGCGTGAGCATCGGCAGGAAGTCCTCGGCGGGCAGGTAGCCGACCTCGCGGTGGACCTCGCGGCCCCGCCCGTCGCTAATCACGAACGTCGGCGTCCAGAGCGGCACCAGCTCGCGCGCCTGCGCGGCCTCGGCCGTCTCCGCGAGGTTGAGCTTCACGGGTATGAAGTGGGTGTCCACGAACTGGCTGATCGACGGCTGGGGATACACCACGGTATCCATCGCTTTGCAGCCGCCTCAGGTCGTGCGCCACAGGTCCACGAGCACGAGCTTCTGCGCCGCGCGCGCCTCCTCGCGCGCCGCGGCTAGGTCGTGCCGCCAGGCTACCGCTTCCTGGACCATCACGCGCCTCCTCTTCCCGCGCGCCAGGGCGACCCCACGGCCGCCCCGGCTAGCCGCGCGGACTATCGGTGGCGATCTCCCCCGGGTCCACGTTCCATTCGGCGTGCAGCAGCCGCGCCCGCTTCGCGCGCACCCGCACCAGCCGCAGCCACCACAGCCCGTAGATCACGAGCGCGATCAGCACGACCACCCCCATCACGAGCCAGGGCCAGTTCAGCGCCAGGTTCATGATGAGGTTGCGGCCGGATGGGTACGCTAGCACGACGAACAACGTCAGCCCGATCTTGAACGCCACCGTGATGCCGAGCATGAGCCAGGCGGCGAGCTTGTCATCATGGTCTTCCATACGCCCTCCTGGCCCCGCTCACGCTGCATCGGCGGCAAGAACCGTACCCCGTCAGCCCGCTGCCGGCTGCCCGCCGGACATGACCGAACACCGCTGGAGCGAACCCGCTTGAGGCGCCGTCAGCCCCCTGCCGGTCCCCCGCCTGATGCTACCGCGCGCCGAGTGCCGGTGCCAACGAAGCACGCCGCCCTGCTGGCGCGCTCGGCTGTCGTGCCGGAGGGCGTTGTGCATGCACAGCACCCCTCGGCCCGCACACTCTACTACGTCGCCGCGGAGGCGCCGGATGGGAGCGGGCAATATTGCCCCTGGCTCTCGATGCGGAACGTCGTGTTAAAGCGGCTGCGGAAGTTCTCCTGCGCGACGATGGCCGCCAGCTCCACGAGCTGGGCCTCGTCGTAGTACTGCTGGAGGCGCGCGAACAGCTCGTCGGTAACGTTGGGCGGCGTAACCGTCATGGCCTCGGCCAGCTCCAGCGCGACCTTCTCCTCGGGGCTGAACAGGTCGCTGTCGCGGAAGTGGGGAATCGCCGCGATCTTCTCGTCGGAGGCGCCCTCTCGGCTGCTACCAGCAGCGTTGCTGTCCATTCAGAAGGGGCAGCCGACGAGCTGTGCCGCCCGCACGTTCATCAGCTTGCGAAGCTGCTGCGAGATGCGGCCCGCGTTGGTGATGCCCGCGTCGAGCGCGCGGGCGCCCTCCTGAATCGTCGGCGCGTGGCCGTAGATGCCCGTGCCCGGGTATACGTAGCCGTGCTGCGCCAGGTCCCGCTCCATGAGATTGCGCGTGAACGGCGTGGCTGCCTCGATGTCCACCGGTCGGATGCGTGGCATGCTGCCTCCTCCGTCGCGGTACTGCTCACCGTGGAGGATAGGCCCCACCGGGGCGGGCGTCAAGCGCCCCGGCCACCTGGCGGGAGCACGCGCGGCCGCGCCGCCGGCGGCCGCGCATGACGCCGGCGTGGCCCCGTCGCTCCGGGCCGTGCCGCACCCGTTGTCGCCAGGGCTGCCGCAGCCGGCAGCGGCGCCGCCGGCGACGCCCCATTCGCGGCCGCGCCGGTGCGCGGCGTGTAGTAGCGCCGGAGCCAGCGGCTCAAGCCGTCCAGCCCGGGGAAGAGCACGCGCTCGGTGATGTTGGCCTGGTCCAGCTTATCGCGCACCTCCCACTTCACGTCGGCCGGAATGATCAGGCGCCGGAACAGCCTGGGGTGGTCCGTCAGCCATTCGTGCAGCGCCGCCGTGGGGCTGGACATGAGCGAGAACAGCGCGTACTGGTTTACGATCCGCTCGTCCAGCGACGGCGGCTCCAGGAACACCACGAACGGCGTGGGGGCGAGCGCGTCAAGCTCGGGCAGCGAGCCCGCCACGTCGGCCAGCATCTCCGTCGTGAAGGCGTTGGCGCCCTCGCCCGCCAGCGCGTCCTTCAGCCCGTCGGGCAGCGCCTGGTTGACCGCCACGTAGTCGATGCACCAGATCGTGCTGTCCAGATGGTAGTAGGCCAGGTCGTCGGTGGCGAAGTGCATGGCGACGTACGGCGAGTAGGTCCAATCGAGCAGCCGCGTCGGCAGGCCGTGGTGCTGGCCCCGCGCCAGCCAGTTCCATACCGAGTCGCCGGGCACGGCGTCCCGCCCCGCGTACTTGCGGAAGTTCCGCAGCAGGTACGCCTCCAGGCGGGCCACGTCGCCGCCCAGCCGCGCGAGCCCCGTGGTGAGATCGAACGCGGTGCCCGGCACGCCGCGGAACGCCCAGTTGGAGCGGTAGCGGCACAGCGCCGGGTTCCAGGCCCCCTCGTACACCAGGTCCGTCAGCTCGTTCCAGCTCGCGACGCGAATGTCGTCCACGCCCGTCTCGCCCGTCGCCATGCCCGCCGTCGTGCGGCGTGGCCCGCCGTGGTGCAGGGGCCATGCCAGCCGCAGCTCACTCGCAGGCGCCAACGCGGTACACTGAGAAAGCCGCCGCCACACGCGGCACACGGAGTGCAAGCATGGGCCTGCTCGACGGACGGACGGCGCTGATCTTCGGCGTGGCCAACGACCGCAGCCTGGCCTGGGCCATCGCCCAGGCCTTCGCGGCGCAGGGCGCGACGCTCGCCTTCACCTACGCCAGCGACGCCCTAGAGCGCCGCGTGCGGCCGCTCGCCGAGCGCGTTGGCGCTACGTTCGTCGAGCGCTGCGACGTCCAGGACGACGCCGAGCTAGACGGCGTCGTCCAGCGCTTCGCGGCCTCCCACGAGCGGCTCGACGTGCTCGTCCACGCCGTCGCCTTTGCCAAGCGCGAGGAGCTGGCCGGCCGCTACCTCGACACCTCGCGCGCCGGTTTCCAGCTCGCGATGGACGTCAGCGTCTACTCGCTCGTCGCCCTCGCTCAGCGCGCGGCGCCCCTCATGCGCGGCCCCAACCCGAGCATCCTCACCCTCACCTACGACGGCGCGCGCCGCACCTACCCGAACTACAACGTCATGGGGGCGGCCAAGGCCGCGCTAGAGGCCAGCGTGCGCTACCTGGCTCGCGATCTGGGGCCGGACGGCATCCGCGTGAACGCCATCTCGGCCGGCCCCGTGCGCACGCTCGCGTCGTCCGGCATCCGCGACTTCCACTGGATCCTCGACCACATCGCCGAGCGCGCTCCGCTGCGGCGCAACATCGGTCCCGCCGACGTGGGCGACGCCGCCGTTTACCTCGCGTCCGACCTGGCCCGCAACGTGACGGGCGACGTGCTCTACGTGGATGCCGGTTACCACATCCTGGGCGCCGAGGTAGCCGCTGCTGACCGCGCCCGGATCGCGGCCGAGGACTAGCCCGTGAGCTACCACCACGGCGCCACGAGCGACGAGTACGAGCTAGCGAACGGCCTCGCCATCCCGCTCAGCGGCAACGAGGGCGACTTCGTCGAGCAGTGGGCGAACGCGATCCTCGGCGCCGTCGTCGTCCGCGCGCGCGGCAGCGCCACCGACTGGCGCGCGCTCACCCAGCAGGTGCAGCAGGCGCTGGCCGCCGAGATCGCCCACCTCGAGGCGACCGCGCCGATCGAGCTACGCGAGGCCCTCCTCGCCTACCTGCTCCGCGCCGCCGTCATCGACACCTTCCAGAGCCTCCTCGACCAGACTTACCCCGACTGGCGTGCCGAGCTACAGGCCGATCGCGAGCCCTGATCCCCGCGTCGCCCGCGGCTGCCCGCCCTCGGTGGCCGAGCGTAAATCCGCGCGGTGTCTACGACGCTACTTGTGCGCCCGGCAGCTCTTACCGCGGTACTTGAGGGCGAGCAGCAAGATGACCACGATCGCGATCAGGCTGCCGACCTCGAGCGCGACGAAGACGTCCGAGCCAATAATCCAGGCGTGAATCAGCAGCAAGCCGGCCGCCACTAGCCAGATGGCGAACGAGCGCAGGCTGAGCCCGGCCGAGCGGTAAGCTCTCCTCCCGCACCGTACCCGGCAAGGCGGGGCGCTGGTCGGTAGGCAGACCGAGAGGACCGCGCGCGGCGGCGAACGCGACTGCCCTGGCCTCGCGCTCAAGGCTGGTAGGGGCCGAGGCGCGCGAGGGCGGCGTCGCGGAAGCGCGCGTCCATCAGCGTGGTCACGTCGACGCCGGGCGGGAGCAGCCCGTGCTCGGCGTACCAGGCCGCCTGGTCGGCGATGCTGGCGACGTTGATCGTCCCATCGGGATCGATCGTGGACATGCCGATCCGGTCGTACAGCGCGGGATCCTTGACGGTGGTGTTCTCGGTCAGGATGCGCACCACGTCGGCCTTCCCCTCGCCGTGTCGGAACGCCGTGTTGTAGTCGCGAGCGCCGCGGAGGTACGCGACCATCCAGCGCCGCGCCACGTCCGGCTGCTCCTCGATGAAGCTGGGCGCGTAGCTGAGCAGCGCCGGCGTCACCCCGGGCAGGTGCATGCCCGTCCCCTGCCACTTGACGGCGACGCCGCGCTCGGCCGCGAGGGTCGCCAACGGCTCCGTCATGTAGGCCGCCTCGATGTTCCCGTTGCCGAGCGCGGCAACCATGTCCGGGAAGGGCATCTCGACCAGCTCCACGTCGGCCAGCGTCAGCCCCCCGAGCTGCAACCCGCGCTCCAGCGAGTAGTCGTTCACGCTGCCGCGGCCCGGCACGGCGACCGTGCGGCCGCGCAGGTCGGGCCAGTCCCGCACCTGGCCGCTGTCTATCAAGTCCTTGCGCACGACGGTCCAGCCCGAGTTGCCGTCGGGCTCGTTGCGGCTGAGCGACGCCACCATCTTGACGCCGATGCCGCGCTGCGCGGCGTTCACATAGGCTGGGCTAAAGCCGCCGCCCGACGTCTGGATCTGTCCCGTCGCCAGCAGGGGTATGGCGCGCGCGCCGGTGTCGATGGTCGTGAACTCGGGCGTGATGCCCTCTTCCGCGAAGTAGCCACGCGCCAGCGCGATGTAGATGCCCGACTCGGCCAGGATGCCCAACACCGCCGTGCGGACCGTAACGGGCTCCGCCCCCGGCGCGGGCTCCGCCACCGCCGCGGCCGTAGCCCCCGATGCCGGCGCGCTGGCCGCGGCCGCCGTGGGAGCCGCGCTCTGGCTCTCCCCGGCAGTTGGGGCTGAGGAACCCGTGCCGCCCGCCGCGCAGCCGCCCGCGAGCAGCAGCGCGGCAAGAAGCACAAGACCCGCGGGCCTGCTTCGTGGCATGATCGCCTCCCCAGTGGCCGCAAGTGCTTAGCAGCCAGTCAGGCAGGGTGGTGAGCCTGGCTGTGCCAAGCCGACACACCTAGTAGCCGAGGTGTACGACCAGCGCGACGAAACCGGCGGCGAACACCCACAGCGCGACGAAGCCGTGGCCCCGGACGGTCACGTCGATGGCAATGCCGAGACTGACGACCGCCAGAAACGCCGCGACCGCAGCCGCCGCCCGGAGCGCCCCGGCAACGGGCGAGCGCGCCCGCTTGGGCGTGGTCAGCGGGTCGCAAACGTCGCACTCCCAGACCCAGGCCCCCGAGTCGGACACCCGTTCGCCGCAGTGGCGCGTGCAGTACACCTGGCGGCAGGTGTCGCAGCGCGTCGCCGCCTCGCGGAAGCAGTACGGAAAGCTGCACCGCATATGGGCCCGCCGTGCCGTCCGCCGAACGATGGCGCCGTCACGGGCCGCGTCGCCCCTGCCGCGCGCTCGTGCCAGGCGCTACCGCTGGCGCACTGCCCTTCGCGCAACCGCCGCTCGCTCGCCGCGCTAGCCGGCTCCGGCCTCTCCGGCCGCGCGCTCGCGATAGACCGCCGCCGCTTCCAGGATCGACGCCGTGATGGCCGGGTAGGCGCCGCAGCGGCAGAGGTTCGTCATCCAGTGCCCGATCTCGTCGTGCGTCGGCGCGGGGTGCGCCGCCAGCAGCGCCTTCGCCAGCATCAACTGCCCCGCCGTGCAGTAGCCGCACTGCGCCCCCACGTTGCGCGCGAACGCCTCTTGCAGCGGGTCGAGCCGGTCGCCCTCGGCCAGCCCCTCGACGGTCGTGACCGCCTTGCCCTGCGCCTCGAACGCCAGGTAGGTACACGAGCTAATCGGCTGGCCGTCCACGAGCACCGTGCAGGCGCCGCAGACCTCCGACTCGCACGACCGCTTCGCGCCCGTGAGCCCCGCCCGCTCGCGCAGCAGGTCGAGCAGCACCTCCTCGACGGGCACCGTGCCGCGCCAGGGCCGACCGTTCAGCGTGAACGTCAAGTCGACCGTCTGCAGCGTCTCCAGCGCCTCGGGCACCGCGGCGTCGCGCGCCTCAAGCATGCTGGCTCTCCCTATCGCTCCCGGCCGCCTGGGCCAGCGCCCGCCCCAGCAGCACGCCGGCCAGGTACACCTTGTACTCGGCCGAGCCCAGCAGGTCGTCCACCGGCTCCAGCCGCTCGGCCAGGTACGGCCGCGCCCCCGCCACCACCTGCTGCGCCTCGGCCAGCGGCAGCCCGCGGAGCCGCGCCTCCAGCTCCTCCAGCCGCACCGCCTTCGGTCCGACGCAGCCCACCGCCAGCCGCGCTGCGCCGAGCCGCCCGTCGTCCCGCTCCACCGCGGCCGCCACGTTCAGCGTCGGCCGATAGAACTGCTCGACCCGCAGGTAGGCGTGCCCCCAACCCGCCGGCAGCGGCGGCACCCGGATCTCCGTCAGCAGCTCGTCGGGCGCGAGCGCCGTCTCGTAAGTGCCCACCAGGAACTCGGCTAGCGGCAGCTCGCGCGTCGCGGCCCCACCGACGCGCACCGTCGCCTCGTGGACCAGCAGCGCGGTCGCCACGTCGGCGTGCGGGTCGGCAAAGCACAGGTTCCCGCCGACCGTGCCCTGGTTCCGCACCCGCACGTTGCCCACCTGCGACTCGGCGTAGGCGAACAGCGGCAGCCGCTCGCGCACCAGCGGGTCGGTCTCCAGCCGGCGGTGGACGACCGTGGCGCCGATGCGCACGGCGCCCTCCTCCCAGGCGACCACGTCCAGCCCGGGGATGCGCTTCACGTTTACGAGGTAGTCGGCCTCCAGGAGGCCCTGCCGCAGCAGCAGCAACAGCTCGGCGCCACCCGCGTAAACGCGCGCCCGCTCGCCCAGCCGGCCCAGCTCGGCGCTGGCCTCCGCCACCGTCGCGGGATCGAGCACGCGAAACGGCCTAAGCACCCCTCACCCCCCTGCCCCCCTCTCCCCCGCAAGGGGAAAGGGGGAGGACGCCGGGGCTGGTTCCGCCGGCAATCCCTCGCCCCCTACGGGGGGAGTGACGCTCGCAGTATTCCGCGTCACAGGTTGGGGGCGGGGGTCCGCCGCTAGCTCCGCCGCGACGTTGCGCGCGAACTGCTGCACCACGTCCTTCGCCTTGCGCTTGATGGCGAACTGCCCCAGCGCGGCAATCTTGCCGAGGACCTGGACGTCGGCCGTGACGTTGAGCACGGTGGAGTCCGGCGTCGGGCCGCGCAAGGTCACCGCGAGCGCCACCTGCTGCGAGGCGCCGAGCCGCTTGTCCTGGCCGCTCGCCCGCAAGCGGATGCCCTCCCGCGGCCGCGCCTCCTCCACTGCCACGTCGAGGTCGAAGTTGGCCTTGTACGGCCCGATCGCGTCGACGAAACGCGCCTTGTAGCGCTTGCCCGGCTCGATCTCCTCGACCGCCGTGCAGCCCGGCAGGCAGGCGGCCACGCGCTGCACCTGCCACAGAAAGTCCCAGGCCGCCGCTACCGAGACGGGGACCTGCACCTGCTCCTCGAACCGCACCGCACACCTCGCGCTCGATTGCCGGCCCGCCCCGGCAGCGCGCGGGCCGCCGCCGCCTGCCACTCCCAGTCGCGCGGAGCGCCACACAGTCGGCGGCGGCCCATTATACGCGAGATCGGCCCGGGGGCGTCTCGCGCTGCGCCCGCGGCCGGTCAGCGCCGCGCCGGGCGCGTCCGACCAGGCGGCGCGGCCGGCGCGGCGGCGGTGAGGTCCCACGCCGCGAGGGCGCAGGTCGCCGTGACCAGGACGGCCGAGCTAACGCACCAGGGGCACAGCGCGCCGATGACGCGTAGCTCCAGGTACGTCAGGTAGGCCGAGTACAGCGTACCCGCCAGCGCGAGCCCGAATAGCACCAGCGGCACGGCGGTCGCGACGCGCGGCCCGCGCCAGGTCCGCCAGGCGCTTAACCCGAGCAGCGCCAGGTACAGGGCCAGCCCCAGCAGCGCCACGGGCACGCCGGCAACCGTGGCGAAGCGGCTCGCCTGGACCGTCTCGCAGCCCCCCGCGCCGGCGCACAGTGCGAGCGCGCCGCTATAGTGGACCCAGACGAGATAACCCGACACCGCCACGCCCAGCGTGGCGAACGCGACCATCGCCCACCCGCGCCACCGCGACGCCACTCCCGCCGCCGGCGCGCTGGCCGCCGCCCGCGCCCGCGCGCTCATCGCTGCCCCTCCGGCGCGGCCCCGGGAACGCGGCGGCGGCCACGCGGCTTGCTCGCACCGCCGCTCATGGCTGCGCCTGCGCGGGCTGGCGCGCGGCCGCCGCCTGCGCCTCGATCAGCTGGCTGAGCTGCTGGAACACGGGCACGCCTTCCAGCTTCTGTCCATTCACGAACAGCGTCGGCGTCACCCGCACGCCCTGCTGCCGTCCCGCCTCCGTCTCCGCCTTCACCTGCGCGGCGTAGCGGTCGGAGTCCAGGCAGGCGTTGAACGCGGGCTGGTCGAGCCCCAGGTCGGCGGCAAACTGCTTCAGGTGGTCCTTGCTGAACGCGCCGCGGTTCTCGCCGGCCTGCTCGGCATAGAGCTTGTCGTGGTAGTCCCAGAAGCGGCCCTGCTCGTCCGCGCAGTCGGCCGCCTCGGCCGCCCAGACCGACTCCTGCCCCAGAAAGGCCAGGTTGTGCCACACCAGCTTGGCCGTGCCATCCTGAATGTAGGTCGCGTCGAGCTGCTGGCCCGCCCCAACTGTGAAGGCGCGGCAGGCGGGGCACTGGAAGTCCGCCCACTCGTCGATCGTGACCGGTGCCGCCGGATCCCCCTTCACCTTCCCGGCGGTCGTCACCGCGGCCCCCGTCGGCGCCGACTGCGCCTGTCCCAGCAGGATCAGGCCGCCCACGACGGCCACGGCCACCACGACCACCCCGGCGATCCACCAGCCCCGTCGTTGCGGCCGTCCCGTCGCGCGGGCGCGCGCCCGCCGGCGGCCCCGCTCCAGTGCGTTGCGCTTCATGACTGCTACTCCTCATGCATCCCAACCGGCACTGCCAGCTTTGGCTGGCGGCCGGGTCCTATCCGTGTTCGTGCGTGGCGCGCGGCTCCGCCGCGGTAGCACCGCGTCCCGGGAGCGCGGCCGCATGCCCCGCGCCAGCGTGAGACGCGGCCGGTTCGCCCGCCCGGCTATGACGCGCGCGGCGCACGCGGCGCGGGCGGGCCTAGCCGACGAGGTTGGGGGGATGCTGAGGAGGGCGCACGGCCCGTGAGGGAGGGATGTGGTCACGGGGCGCGCCGACGGTAGCGAGGGGCATCAGGCCGACGAGCGCGAGCGGCTCGGGCGCTGGCGCCGCCTCGGCGACGCTCGCCAGCGCGACGACGGGGCGCGGCGGCACCGCCCGCAGCTCGCACGCCGGCCCGGGCAGGCCCTGGCCGGCAGCCGCGAACGCTGCGGCCGCCGTGGGGGCCTGAGGCGCCGCCGGGTCCGCGCCGCAGCCGTTCGCCCAGAGCCCGACTGCCGCCGCGACGACCGCGACGAGCGCCAGCGCCGCGAGCGCGCGCCGCCAGCCGGCGCGGCCACGGACGCCGCCGGGCCATTGGCGAATACCTGACACCGTCGCGTCCCTCTGATGTAGCTGCGGGGCTACCGCCGCTTTCACGGCCCCGGGCCATACGGTAGGGCGGGGACTCGGGGCGCGGAACACGGCAAACTCCACTCCCCGCCGCTCAGGTCGCTCATCGCGGCAATCGCATTGGTAGCGGCTGCCTAGATGGAGTATACCGCCGCTCAGTCGGGCCGAACGGCGATTTCCCACGTGCCGCCGGGCCGGCGCCACGCCCGAGCGGTACCGTGCGCTGCCTGGCACGATGCCGGACGATCGGGCTGGCCGGACGGTTGATTTAGACGTCATTGAGATGCCTGAGGCCAGCCAGCTGGCGGGATACTGTCCGTAAGTGCGACCGAACGCGGTTGCTTATGACGAGCGCGTGCCAGCCAGTCACACACGCGTCGTCCCGGCAACTGAGGCCGGTCGCCCGGTGCCCCGCCGGCCTGACCGGTTGTCACCTCTAGCACACAACATCTTGTGGTGGTACAGTATCTGCATCCACTAAATATTGTTGGAGACGTGCGGCGAGCGGGGGTGCCGCCCTGGTGACGGCGGGCGATCGGCGGTGGCGGAGACGATCAGATGAGCGCGGACCGCAAGCCACGGCGCCCCGCGCCGCGACGACCCGGCGCGATCTTGGGAGAAGGGGAGCGCACCATGGCAGTCTCGTACGACCAGCTCAAAGACGGCGAGCTACTGCGGCCGCCGGCCGACCTATCGGAGCCGGCGCTAACCGTCAACGGCACGAAGGTGCTGGAGCGCCGCTACCTCCATCGCATCGACAACCGCGTCGTCGAGACGCCCGGCGGCGGCTTCTGGCGGGTGGCCGAGGAGGTCGCCCGCGGCGGCGCCTCCTGGATCGACCAGGCCGGCCTGGAGGCTCGCACGCGCGAGTACTACCGCGCTATGGCGAGCCTGGAGTTCCTCCCCAACTCGCCCACCCTCATGAACGCCGGCAAGCGCAACGGCCTCCAGTACTCGGCCTGCTACGTGCTGCCCGTCGAGGACTCGATGGACGGGATCTTCGAGTCGGTCAAGCGCGCCGCACTTATACACAAGTCAGGCGGCGGGTGCATCGCCGGCGACGCGCGCGTCTGGACAACCTTCTGTGGCATCGAGCCGATCGAGGTACTGGTGAACCGCGCCACGGCCGACGGAAGAGGCAGCGTGCGACACGGCGCGGGCATGGCATACGACGTGCGGGATCTCGGCATCCAGACGCTGTCCATGAACCCGTTCACGGGCGAGACAGGACTCCGCCAGGTTACGCACGTCTGGCGCTTCGACGTGCCGGCCGAGAAGCAGGTGGCGGTCAGCATGCGGGAAGGCGTGGTCGTCCAGACTAGCGACTGGCACCCGTTCATGGTGCTGCGCGGCACCGAGCTGGTAGAGGTGCCAGCGGGCGCCCTCGTTCCAGGTGACGTGGTGCTCGGGCCCGACCGCCCGGACTCCTACTGGCCCTGGAGTGAGACGCGCACGGTCGGATCCCTCGCGATTGATCCGGAGCTTGCCTGGCTGATCGGCTTTACGCTGGGGGACGGCTCGTTTGGCTACGTACCCGCGCTGCGCCAGTATCGGGTGCGCTGGTTCTCGGGAGCCAGCGACGTCTTGGAGAGGGTACGGACAGTCCTCGCCCGAGCGGGCATCCAGGTATCCATTGAGCGTGATGCGCGTGGCGTACTGTCGGTCAGCACCTTAACACAGCGGTTTGTCCACGACCTGCTAGAGGCCTGTGGCCTGGAGAAGATCGGCCCGAAGGATGACCTCATCCGAATTCCCGAGATCATCGCGAAGTCGCCGCTATCCGTGGTCCGTGCGTTCGTCGCCGGCCTACTGGACAGCGATGGCTACGTCGATCTGGATGGCAGCCCGTCATACACGACGGCAAGCGAAGCGATGGCCGAGGACCTGGCCGCGCTCATGGGGCTACTGGGCTATCAGCCTACAGTTCGGGCCAAGGCTCCCCACGGTAAGGGGCGACGGACTACTTACACCGTCCAGCTTTGCTCACTGCCCCAGGTCGACGAGCTGGCCGGCGACATTGGCCCCTACCTGAATAACGCGCAGCGCCGCGAGCGGCTGCACAGCACCAGCCGCAAGCAGACCGCGCTGCGCCTGTCCTTCCACCTGTGGCGGGACCGCCTGGCGACGCTAGGGGTAGTGAAGGCGCGGGGCGACGAGGTTGGCGGGCCAGGACCCTGCGCCGCCGAGTTGAACCGCTGGTCGTGCAACGTCGGCGGTCGCGTTCGCCGCGACGACCTGCGAGCTATCGCGGCTCAGGTTACGCCGCGTGATCCGGGCCTGGGTCGTCTCCTCACCAGGCTGGCCGCGAACGGGCAGGAAGTCGCGCGGGTCGAGCGGGCGGCGGTCGCCAAGCCGTACTACGATCTAACGGTCGAGGGCTGGAACACCTACGCGGCCGGTCGTTCCGGGCTGGCGATGGTCCATAACACGGGGTTTGCCTTTTCCCGCCTACGACCGAGCGGCGACATCGTCGGCTCGACGGGCGGCGTGGCTTCCGGCCCGGTGAGCTTCATGGAAGTGTTCAACGGCGCCACCGAGTCCGTCAAGCAGGGCGGCACGCGCCGGGGCGCCAACATGGGGATCCTGCGCATCGACCACCCCGACGTGCTGCAGTTCATCGACTGCAAGCGCGTGCTGCGCGACGGGCCGCGGGCGGCCTACGAGGCGGTCGCCGGCCAGCTCGCCCCGGCGGCGCGTGATGCGCTGCGCAAGAGCCTGCTGGAGACGCAGATCTCTAACTTCAACATCTCGCTGGCCGTCACCGACCGCTTCATGGAGGCGCTCGCCGCCGATGGCGAGTACGAGCTGATCCATCCGCGTTCGGGTGACGTCGTGAAGCGCCTGCGCGCCCGTGACGTGTTCGATCGGATGGTGCAGGCCGCCTGGGAGACGGGTGACCCTGGCGTGGTCTTCATTGACCGGATCAACGCGGGCCCCGCGAATCCGGTGCCCGAGATGGGGCCAGTGGAGGCGACCAATCCTTGCGGAGAGCAACCGCTATATCCGAACGAGGCATGTAACCTCGGGAGCATCAACCTCGCCCGGTTCGTGCGGCCGGGCGGGGTGCAGGTGTACCGCCATGGCCGCGGCGTGGCGGGCGTCGAGGCTATCGACTGGGAGCGTCTGGAGCGGACAGTTCGCACCGCGATCCGCTTCCTCGACGACGTCATCACGGTCAATCCTTATCCGGACACGCACATTGACCGGGCGGTAAAGGCCAACCGCCGCGTGGGCCTCGGCGTGATGGGCTGGGCGGACCTGCTCATCGACCTGGAAATCCCCTACGACAGCGAGGAGGCGCTGCGCCTCGGCACCGAGGTCATGCGCCGGCTGAATGAGTGGGCGCACGACGAGTCGTGCCGCCTGGCCGAGGAGCGCGGGCCGTTCCCCAACTGGCCGAAGAGCATCTATAAGGATGGTCGCCCCCAACGCAACGCGACGGTCACCACCATCGCGCCCACCGGCACGATCAGCATCATCGCCGGCTGCTCGTCCGGCATCGAGCCGCTGTTCGCGCTCGTCTTCGACCGCAAGGGGTCCCTCGACGGCCAGCTCAGCCTCGAGGTCTACGAGCGCTTCACGGAGGTCGCCAAGCGCGAGGGCTTCTGGACGGAAGATCTCGCCCGCCAGGTCCACCAGCACGGCACGGTGCGCGGCCTGGACAGCGTACCCGAGAAGTGGCAGCGCGTGTTCGGCACGGCCCACGACATCCACCCCGATTGGCACGTGCGCATGCAGGGCGCCTTCCAGCAGCACACCGACAACGCCGTCTCCAAGACCATCAACCTGCCCCACGACGCCGTGCCGACCGACGTCGAGCGCGCCTACACGCTCGCCTACGAGGCCGGCTGCAACGGCATCACCGTCTACCGCGACGGCTCGAAGCTGGGCGTGCTGCACGCGGGCAGCGGCGGCGGGACCGAGGCCGCGGCCGCCGACGGCCGGACCATGCTCGAGCGCCCGAAGGCGATGGATGGCGTGACCTACTCCGTGGAGACGCCGCTCGGCACCGCGTACATCACCGTGAACCACGACGCCGAGCAGGAGCCCCGCGAGGTCTTCGTCAACCAGGGCAAAGCCGGCTCCGACATCGCGCCGCTCTCCGAGGCCATCGGCAAGCTGGCGTCGATCGTCCTGCGCGTGCCCTCGCCCATGCCGCCCCGCGAACGCCTGGCGGAGATCACGCGCCGGCTGCGCGGCATCGGCGGCAGCACCTCGCTGGGCTTCGGCCCCGAGCGCACGCGCTCGTTGCCCGACGCCCTCGCGAAGGTGTTAGAGGAGTACCTGGACCGACCGCGCCCCGCGTCCCAGGCGGCGCCCACCCAGCCGGCACCGGCCCCGCAGGCCCCCGCCACGAGCGGCGCGACGATGCTGCCGATCGTCGGCGCCGCGCTGAACGGCAACGGCCACGCGAACGGGCACGCGCGGCTGCGCGGCCCGCGCATCACCGGCGACCTCTGCCCGGACTGCGGCACCGCCCTGGTCTATGAGGAGGGCTGCAGCAAATGCATGGGCTGCGGCTACGCCCGCTGCTAAGCTAGCCCGGCGATAGACACGCGGCAGGGACCTGGCGATCGCCAGGTCCCTGCCGCGTGTCCGGCCAGCTGCCGTCACCCGGCTAGCCGCTTTCCCGCCGCACCGCCCTGCGCGCGGCGTCCTCCCGGCCCTTGCGCGGACGCCCCACGTCGAGCGTTTACACCCCGCACACACTCGGCTCATGCCCCGAGCACATGCGCTTGCTAGAATTCGAGCAGGCGACGGATGCTGGCGCGGGGCACCGCGGCCGGCCCCGCGCTTGTACCGCCGGCACAGCGCGCGGACCAGCGGACCGCTTGGCCTCAGCTCCCATAGCCAGCCGCGGCGATAGCTTTGTGCTGCAAGACCAGTGCCTTTCGGGCTGCTTGAACAAAGACTTGTTGGTATATTCAAAGATCGTTAGCCTAGGAGTGAGGGCCACGGGGCTGAGTCCGGATCGGAGGCTACGAGATGAGCGCGCCGGAGAGCGCGGCGGTCGCTGATCGCCACTACACCACGCTGGGCGTGGCGCGAGCCACGGGCATTCCCGCCACGACCATCCTCGCCTGGGAGCGCCGCTACGGGGTGCCCCAGCCCGAGCGCGGCCCGGATGGCCGCCGGCGCTACTCCGCGGCCGACGTCGAGCTGCTGCTCGCCATGCGCGCCCGCACGGCCGACGGCGTTCGCGCCGAGACGGCCGCCCGGGAGGTGCTCGCCGAGCCGGGCGCCCTGCACGCGCCGCGGCCATCGCCCGTGTACCTCCCGACCGACGTGAAGGAGATCCACTGCCTCCACTGCGGCGCGACCAGCGGCGAGCTGTACATCCAGCACGTGGCGCACGGCGTGCAGACACGCTTCGTGCGCGCCCCCGGCGCGCCGCCGCCCCGCCGCGGGCCGGGGGCCAAGCCGCGCTGCGGCCGCTGCGACGGCGCGCTGTTCGCGGAGCCGCTCGAGCAGCGCAGCCTGCCCCCATTCCCTGACCGGCCGAGCGCGCGGCCCCGGCGAGGCGCCGCCTAGGCGCCCCGGCCCGTCGTCATCGCGGCACTGACCGCGCCCACCGGCCCGGGGCACCGGCGCCGCCAATCGGTCGCGCCCGCCGCTGCGTCCGCGCGCCGCCGCGCCGCGTGGTAGGCTGGTACGAGGCGCCGAGCACCACGCGCCGGCGCGCGAGGCGTTCGGCGAGTGGTGGGGCACGGCAAGGAGGTGCCATGATGCGCGTGCTGGTCACCGGCGGAACCGGCTTCATCGGCGGCGCCATCGTCCGCGCGTTGCGCGCCCTCGGCTCGGATCACGACGTGCGCTGCCTCTCGCGCCGCGCCGGCTCGCCCTCGGCCGCTGCCGGTGGCGTGCCGGCCATAGCGGGCGACGTGCGCGACCCGTCATCCCTGCGCCGCGCCGTGGACGGCATGGACGCCGTCGTTCACTGCGTGCAGTTTCCCAACCACCCGGTCGAGAACCCCCGCCGCGGCTACACGTACGCCGCCATCGACGGCCAGGGCACCGTCAACCTGGCGGCGGCCTGCCGCGACGCGGGCGTCCGCCGCCTGCTCTACCTGAGCGGCGCCGGGGTGCGCCCCGGCCGCACCGAGCCCTGGTTCCGCGCGAAAGAGATCGCCGAGCGCGCCGTTCGCGACAGCGGTTGCGAATGGGTCATCTTCCGGCCGTCCTGGGTCTACGGCGCGCGGGACCGCAGCCTGAACCGGTTCGTCCAGATGGTGCGCTGGCTGCCCGTCGTGCCGGTAATCGGCAGCGGCCAGACGCGCGTGCAGCCGGTGCTCGTGGACGACGTGGCGCGCGTCGTGGCTCTGGCCGTGGGCCAGCCGCGGGCCGCGGGCCAGGTGTTCGAGCTAGGCGGCCCGGAGCGGCTGTCGATGGACGAGATCCTCCGCACGGTACAGCGCGTCCTCGGCCGCCACCAGCCGCTGGTCCACGTGCCCGTCGCGCTCGTCAAGCTCCAGGCCGCGCTCCTCGCGCGGCTCCCGAACCCGCCGCTCAGCCCCGCGGCGATCGACTTCATCCTGATGGACGAGACGGTCGATCCGCGGCCGGCGGAAGCACTGTTCGGCGTTACCTTCCGCGGCCTGGAGGCGGGCCTGCGCACCTATCTCGGCGCGCCCGGCAACCAGCGCCACCCCGCCGCGGGCACCGCCTAGAGCGCGTCGCACGTCCCTGCGTTCTCGCTCCGCGCCACGGCGGCCGCGCTCGCCGCATTCCGGCGTCACGGGCCGTTCGCAGCGCCAGGCACCGCCGTCCCGGTCGGCATCCGCGGCGCGCTACAATGCCATGAGGAGGCGCACATGGCGAAGGCCCCCGGGCGGAATGCGCCCTGTCCCTGTGGCAGCGGCCGCAAGTACAAGAACTGCTGCTTGCCCGCCGACGAGGCCCGGGAGCGCCAGGCTCGGGCCGCCGCTACAGCCCCGTCGACGGTATCGGTCTGGGACGTCCCCGACGAAGCCGACGACGACCTCGACGACGACCTCCTTCCGCCGCTCGGGCCCCCGCCGGACGACGCGCTCCTAGCAGCGCAGAACGCCCTCTGGGAGCGCTTCGAGGGCGCCGACTACGAGACGCAGATCGTCCTGTTCCAGGAAGCGCTCAAGAGCGAGGCCCTCGACGGCGACCTCGCGTTCGAGATGCTCGGCGAGATCCAGGGCGAGGCCCAGGCGCGCGGCGAGCTGGCGCGCTTCGACGCGCTGCTCGAGCAGCTCGCCCGCGAGGCGCCGGGGTTCTACGCGCAAGATGCCGCCTACTACGCCGCCTGGTCGGTCGAGAACGCCCTGGCCACGGGCAACCTGGGCCGCATCCCCGCCGCCCTGGAGCCGTTCGCCCGCGACCCGGCCGAGGGCCTCGAGGAGCTGTTCCGCGTCGCCGACCAGCTTCTCTACTACGACCAGACGGCGCCGCTACTCGCCACGCTCCAGCGCGGCTGGGAGCCGCTGAACGCGGCGCCGCTCGTCCTGCAAGACGCGATCGATACCTACGCCGACCTGATGCTCGACCTCATCGTCGTGGAGTATGCCCGCACCGACGACGCACGGCCCGACGATCCGGCCCTCGTCCGGCAGCTCGCCGCCTACGTCCCCGCGGAGGGCGTAGCCTTCTACCAGCAGAACATCGCGGCGCTGCTCGGCACGCTGGGCCGCGCCTGGCACGCGCGCGACTTCGAGTCGCCGCCGCGCGACGAGCCACGCGAGCGCCGTATCGGCCTGCTCGGCTGGGAGTGGGCGGGCACGCTGTGGCGCGAGCACGGGGTACCGCTGGGGCGGGCGGCGCTCGCGGCGCAGGCGCTGGTCGAGTACCAGATCGCGGGCGCGGCGAAGGGGAAGAGCGCGCAGGCCCTGCTCGTGCCCGCGCGCCGGCGGCTGGAGCGCTTCCTGAAGGACCAGCTCGACGTGCTCGACTACCGCGAATATCGGGCCGGTGCGCTGGTCGAGCTACTGCCGCTGTACCTGGCGTTTCTGACGGCCCGCGGCCTGCTCGACGCCCGCGCCGCCGCGCGGGCGCTCGCCGAGCTGCGCCCCGTCCACGACGAGTTTCTGCGCAAGCTCGCGGCCGACCGCGACGACCCCGCCATCGCCGCCGCGGTCCACGAACGCTGGCCGAGCGAGTAGCCCGGCGCGCGAGAGTCTCGGTCCTCCTCGGCGCCCGCGCTAGCCGCTGCCCTCCTCGGAGCTGCCCAGGCGCGCCGCGAGCTTGGCGCCTCGCGCCACCAGCCCCGCCTCCCAGCCGCGCAGCCGCCCCAGCGGCGGCGCCCCACCCACGCCCTCGGTTTCCTGCCGCGCCAGCGTCTGCCAGCGGCCGCCCGGCGCGTCCTGGCGCTCAAGCGCCACGCCCGCCGCCCACGCGTCGGCCGCCCCGTCGAAGTCCAGGCCGCGCGCCCAGCGGTACAGCGCGCGCTCGCGCCCAAACAGCGCCCAGCGCACCACTCGCAGCGTCACATCGCCCGCGCAGTCCCAGACCGCCACCACCGCGATCGCCCCACGCCCCAGCGAGATTCTCGGCTCCGCCATGCCGCGGTCGTCCGCCAGGGCCCGCGAGCCGGGGTCGCGCCCTAGTGCGAGGTCGTGCCGTTGGGAACCGGCCGGTCGGCGGCCCGCAGGTCCGCCGCCATCGCTCGCCCGCTCTGGAACTCCAGATAGTAGCGGCTCGCCATCGGGCCGTGCTCACCCTGGTACTTGCTGTGCAGGCCTGCGCTGCCGTAGGGCTTGAGCACCGGCGAGCTCATGCGCATGAAGTTAATCTGCACGATCTTCATGCCAGGGTAGATCAGGATGGGAAACTTCGTCACGTTGCTCAACTCGAGCGTCAGGTGACCGTGCCACCCCGGATCGACGAAGCCGGCCGTCGCATGCACCTGCAAGCCCAGCCGCGCCAGCGAGCTTTTGCCCTCCAGCCGCGCCACCAGGTCGTCGGGCAGCGTGATCGACTCGTAGGTATTGGCGAGCAGCACTTCCAGCGGATGCACGGCGAACGACTCGCCGTAGGGCACCTCGTGCGGCTCCATGAGTTCGTCGACCGGCGCCTTCACGTCGATGTACGGCCGGTGCGAGTTCCGGAACAGCAGCAGCTTGTTGCCCAGGTGCAGATCGACGCTGGACGGTTGAACGCAGTCGCGCTCTAGCGGCTCGATGGCGATGCGGCCGGCCTCGATCTCGCGCAGGATGTCGCGGTCGCTCAGAATCATGGCTGCTGCCCCCTCGTACTCCGCCAGACAAGCCCGCCTGGCTCAGGGTTGCCCCGCGCGTGCGGCAGCCAGCGAGCATGCGGGTTCGTGATCAATCGGTCACCCTGCCGCCGGCACGCCCTCGTCCGGCGGGCCTCCAGGCCCCCGGGGTGTTTCCGGAGTATAGCAACGGCGCGCTGCGAAGGCTCTAGGGCCGCAACCGCTTCGTAACGCGGCCGTAGTCCCGGGCGACCGCGCACGCCGCGCGGGCGGGGCCTGTACAATGACAACCGGCCGACACGCCCGGGCGTCCGCCGCGCCAGGCCCGCGTCGCGCGTCGCCCCCGGCGCCGCGATTCCCGATCGAAGGAGTATCGCCAATGGTCGCGCCCACCGACCACGAGAGCCTGAAGACGCTGCTGGCGACCGGCACGCGGATCCTCTACGAGCACGGCCTGGTCGACGCCTTCGGCCACCTCAGCGTCCGCCTGCCGGGCAGCGATCAGTTCCTCATCAACCCACGGCAAAGCCCCGCGCTGCTGCGGCCCGACACCGTGCTCACCATGACCCTCGACGGCGAGGTGGTCGAGGGCACCATGCGCGCGAACAGCGAGTGGCACATCCACGCCAGCATCTACCGGGCGCGTCCGGACGTGCGGAGCGTCGTCCACGCCCACACCGACATGAGCATCGTTTTCAGCATGAGCCCTGTCGGCCTGCGCCCCATCTTCGGCAACATGAGCGCTCAGTTCGGCGCCGAGCCGCTCCCCGTTTACCCGTATCCCCGCCTGATCACCGACCGCGAGAAGGGCGACCGCGTGGCGCAGACGCTGGGCAGCCGCACGGCCGTCCTGCTGCGCGGCCACGGCTGCGCCGTGACCGGCGGTGCGATCCAGCAGACCGTCATCCGACTGATCGAGCTAGAGCGCAACGGCCGCTTCCTGCAAGCGATCCTGGCGCAGAATCGCGGTGAGCCGCGCTACTGGTCGGCCGCGGAGATCGCCGAGTGGGGCGAGGGGCAAGCTCAGGCCATCGGCAGCGACCGCTACTGGGAGTACCTGACCAGCCGCCCGCCACGCTGAAACCAAACGCGTACGGTTGACATCGGGCGGGGGGAGTTGTGGTATAATTGTGCCAGTGGTTAATAGGGTCGCGCCGCGCGCTGCGCCGAAGTGGTTCCGCTCTGGCATCGCTGTCAGACAGACACCTCTCCAGACAGCTCACGATCGACGCCCTTGGCCAACTTTCGCTCCCAAGGGAGACACGCGTGAGCTTCGCCGACAAGACCCTGACCTGCCGCGAGTGCGGCCAGCCGTTCACCTTCACGCAAGGTGAGCAGGATTTCTACGCCCAGAAGGGCTTCACGAACGAGCCGGGGCGCTGCCCCGAGTGCCGCTCCGCGCGCAAGGCCCGCACGGGCGGCGGCGGGATGGCGTACGACAGCGACCGCGGGTACGGCGGTGGCAGCGGCTATCAGCGCGCGCCGCGCCAGATGTACGAGGCGGTCTGCTCGCAGTGCGGCGGGGTGGCTCAGGTGCCCTTCCAGCCGCGCACCGACAAGCCGGTCTACTGCTCCAACTGCTTCGAGCAGCAGCGCAGCTACCGCTAGCCCCGACTCATAACCGCAAGGCGGGCGGCGAAGACAATTGTCTTCGCCGCCCGCCTTCTTGCGTGTCGCTACCGAGCCAAGCCGACCCTTCGGGACATGGGACAGCAAAAGGGGCGGCAGGTGGCGAGCCTGCCGCCCCGACGCATTCGGCGCTCTCGGCGTCTATCGGCAACCCCGCATCACCCCTTTCGGCCCCCACTCGAGGCGCAAGCTCTGCCCGCATAGTAGGCCCCCCATCCCCATTGCCTCTAGCGCCCGGCCATCACGAGCCGGTCACAGCTCGGGCGCTCGCCGTTACGTGGACAGAAGTGCCACTTTCCGCCGCGCGGCTCCTGGTCGCGCCCATTTCGCCCGCCGCCAGCGGCTCTGCCCGAGCCAGCGATCCACGGGAGGAGCGTGTGATGGCTCCTGCGGCGTTCACGCCCCGGCCGCCGGCCGGCCCGACCACCGGCGGCCCGCCGGCCGGCGCGCGCGTGCTCGCGCGCTGGGCCGGTCGCGGCCGCCCTTGACGCCGCCGCAAGCGGCGGGTATCCTGTTCAGAGGTATGACATCATATCTCTGAACGGTGAGCCGCCACCCGCGACCGGATGTGCTGATGGTCCGCGCTGCCCGCCCCCGAGCCTTCCAGGCCATTGTCGAGCAGGTGCGAGCCGACGTGTTCGCCGGCCGCCGCCGCCCCGGCGACCGCCTCCCGCCCGAGCCGGTGCTGGCCGAGCAGTTCGGCGTCAGCCGCCTGGGCGTGCGTGAGGCGCTGCGCGTGCTGGAGCTGCAGGGGCTCGTCGAGGTGCGCCACGGGTACGCGGGCGGCGCCTTCGTCGCCGAGCCGAACGGCGCGGCGCTCCTGGGCGCGCTCGAGGACTCGCTGCGCCAGGGCCAGGTCGGCGCCGACGAGCTGTACCAGGCGCGCGTGCTCGTCGAGCCTGCTATCGCCCGCCTCGCCGTCGACCAGGACGCCGACGGGCTGGCCGGGCGGCTGGCCGACAACGTGGCTGCCGCCGAGCGCGCGCTGGCCGACGGCGCCGCGGTGTCAGCGCTCAACCGCGCGTTCCACCGCATCCTGGCCGAGCACGCCGGCAACCGCGTCCTGGCGCTCGTGATGCAAGCGCTGCAAGAGCTGCTGGAAACGCTCGACGAGCGCCGCCCGAACACGCCGGTCGTGTCGGCGCGCGCGCTCCAGGAGCACCGCCGGCTCCTCGACGCGGTGCGCGCTCACGACGGCGCCCAGGCGGAGCGCCTGATGCGCGACCACCTAACGCACCTCGAAGGCCGCGTCCGTAACGACATGGCGCCGCGCCCGCCTGCCCGGATCCCCTCCCTGTCGGCGCGCCGCCCCGAGCGTGCGGCCGCCGCGCCGTCCCATCGGACGACTCATCACGCATAGTGTCGCACAGAAAGGAGCGTGCCCCTCATGGCGATGGCGACGAAGGTAAAGCCCATTCAAGACCTGCGCGACTGGCTGGACCGCGTCGAGGCGATGGGCGAGCTGGTACGGGTCGATAAGCCCGTCGACTGGAACGAAGAGATGGGCGCCATCACCTACCTGGTGGCGAAGCAAAACCCGTCGCCGGCGGTCCTGTTCAACCAGATTCGCGGCTACGAGAACAGCCCTATCGGCGCGCGCTCGCTGTGGAACCTGCTCGGGCCCAGCTTCAAGCGCATCGCCCTCACGCATGAGGAGCCGGTCGATCTGCCGCGCCTGGAGCTGATCCGCCGCGTCAAGGAGAAGATGAACCAGCGCATCCCCCCGCGAGAGATCGAAGCGGGCCAGGCGCCCGTCTACGAGAACACGAAGACTGGCGCCGAGGTGGACCTGAGCCAGCTCCCGATCCCCAAGCACTGGCCGCTCGACGGCGGGCGCTACGCCGGCACCGCCGACTGCGTCATCACGCGCGACCCCGACAGCGGCTACCTGAACCTCGGCACCTACCGCATGATGCTCCAGGGCGACCGCGAGGTGGGCCTGTACTTGTCGCCGGGCAAGGATGCCCGCCTGCACATCACCCGCGCCTGGCAGCGCGGCGAGACCGTGCCGGTGGCCGCCGCCTGGGGCGTCGATCCGCTCTTCATGGTCGTCGGCTCCCAGACCTTCCCGAAGAACGTCTCGGAGTACGAGTTCGCCGGCGGTATCAAGGGCGAGGCGATCCCCGTCGTGCGCGGCAAGACCACCGACCTGCTGATCCCGGCGAACGCCGAGTTCGTGATCGAGGGCGAGATCCGGCCCAACTCCGTGAAGACCGAGGGGCCGTTCGGCGAGTTCCCCGGCTACTACGGGCGCCCCGAGGCGGGCTGCCCGCTGGTGAACGTCACCGCCGTCCACTACCGCACGCGCCCGATCCTCACCAACGCGCTGATGGCCGACTACCCCTCCTGCGAGCAGAGCGCCTTCTTCGGTGTAGCCCGCTCGGCCCGCATCTGGAACGACCTGGAGAAGCTGGGCGTGCCCGGCATCGTCGGCGTCTACTCCCACCCGGCGAGCGCGGGCGGCTTCGGCATGACGATCATCAGCCTGGAGCAGCGCTACGCCGGCCATGCGGCCCAGGTGCTCGCGCTGGCCGCCCAGGTGCCCGGCGGCGCCTACTACACGAAGTGGATCATCGCCGTCGACGAGGACATCGACCCCACCGACATGGACCAGGTGATCTGGGCGATGGGGAGCCGCAGCAACCCCATCGAGGACATCGACGTGCTGCGCAACACCTGGAGCACCTGGCTCGACCCGACCCAGAACCCGCCCGAGGAGCGGCCCTACGGCTCGAAGGCGCTCATCAACGCCTGCAAGGAGCACCGCTACCTGCCGGTGTTCAGCAAGCGCACGACGCTGCGCGAGAGCGTGTACAACAGCGTGGCGAGCCGCTGGCAGGAGCTAGGGCTGCCGGGCGAGGTGCCGACGGTGCGCGCCTTCGAGGCCGACCAGAAGGTGGTGTACCACGAGGTCGGCGGCTTCGAGCCGGGCAAGCAGCCCGGCGAGGAGAAGAGCGTGCCGCAGGGGGACGGCGTCCCGAACCTGCTTGGCGGCGAGCCGACCGTCAAAGAGCGCGAGGAGTTCGGCGGCGCCCCCTCCATGGGCTAGTGCGAAAGGGGGGTGGGGAATTCCCCACCCCCCACCTTGTCCTAGCCCGCGTAGCGGAAGCCGGTTTCCTGGAGGGTGAGCGGCTGGCCCGCCTCGCGCAGCCCGGCGGCCACCACTTCCCCCACGACCAGCGTGTGGTCGCCCGTCGCCTGCTCGCTCACCACTCGGCACTCGACGTAGCCGAGCGCGGCGGCCAGCAGCGGCGCCCCCGTCTCGCCCGCGCGGTACTCCGTCTGCTGCAGCTTGTCGGGCACGTTCCGCGACTTGCGCCCGAGCAGCCCGGCCAGCTCCCGTTGGCCGGCCGCCAGCACGTTCACTGCAAAGTGGCCGCCCGCGCGAATGAGCTGGAGCGTCCGGGCGTCGTTCTCGACGGCCACCGCCACGAGTGGCGGCTCGAACGAGACTTGGGTCAGCCAGTTCGCCGTCATGCCGCTCGCCACCGTCCCGTCCGTCGCCGTGACCGCGTACAGCCCGTACGGGAACAGCCGCAGCACCGTTTTCTTCGCCGCCTCGTCCATCACGCTGCCTCCCTGCCGGCCTGTCGCATTATACGGGCCCGTCAGAGCGCTGGTCGCCCAACACGTCAACCGCCGCGCCGGAGGACGGCGGCCGGCCGCGGGCGGATAGCTCCCGCCGCGCCGGCGCCGCGCGGGCGCTGGCAAGCTACTGGCCGAAGCGCGGGATCACGCGCGGCGAGGGCGCGGCTGGCGGCTGGGCCGGCGCGGGGGTAGCAGGCGCCGGCGCGACAGTGGCCGCGCGCGGCGTCGGCGCGGCCGGCGCGGCGGGGGCCGGCGGGCGCGTGGGCGCGGCGGGCGGCGACGTGGGTGTGGCCGCTTCGTCCCCGAAGCGTGGTGCCGGGCGCGACGCGGCGGTCGGCGTGGCGACGGGCACGGGCGCGCTCGTGGCCGGCGGCGCGGCGGGAGCCGGACGGAGCGTCGCCCGCGGGCGGACGACCGGCGTGCGCGTCATCGTCGGCGCGTTCGCCCATACGCCCCGCTTCGCGCTCCAGGCCTCCTGCTCGGCGGCCAGCAAGTCCTGCTCGTAGCGTGTGTCGGGCGGCTGCACGGCCGTCTGGATCAGCCCTTCCTCCAGCAGCGTCCGGTTCACCATCTCGCCGTCCACGTAGACGTAGCGGGGCAACTGCCCATTCTCGTCCACGTCGGTCACGTCCTGCTCCAGCTCAACCTCTTTGCCCTCGACCAGCTCGGCGTTACGCTGCGCGGCGGCCGCGCCGCCCGGCGCGCTCGGCCGACCAAAGGCGCCGGCGCTCGGCGCTTGCACGCCGAGATAGCGCACCGTCAGTCCGTTCTCGATCAGGACGCTCTGCCCGTCCCACACACGTAGCACGTGCGCCTTCTGATGGTTGATGAACGCCGCGGGCGCCCGCGTGGCCGTGGGCTCGGCCGTGGGCGGCGGGTCGGTCGGCTCGGGGAGCGGCAGCGGGGTGCGACGCGGCTGCGGCTCGGTGGGCCAGGGCGCGGGCGTGCTCGGCTCCCGCGGCGGCGCGATGGGCTGGCACGCCAGCCCAAGCAGGGCTCCGCCCAGCGCCAGCCCGAGCAGCGCGCCCCACCAGCGCGCCGCGCCCCGCTCACCTCGCCACGCTATCTGCCTGCCCACGCTCCTCAGCATAGTCGCCGCTGGCACCTAGCTTCAATGCATTCGCCCTCACGCCTGGACCACCAGAGGCGTGTCGCGGGACAGCGCGTACCGGCCACGGTGCCCCGGTCGTTTGCGGGCACCGGCCGACCGTTGACAGCGCGCCGCGAAACCATGAAGAATGCCCCAACTCATCTCCGCGCCCCATGGGCGCCCGACTGCCGACCGTGCTGGAGAACGCCATGCCAACCTTCTCGCGCCTCGCCCCGTTGCTGGCCGTGTTGCTCGCCGCCTGCGCGGCTCCGGCCGCCTCGCCAGCCGCGCCGTCCCAGCCGGCCGCGGCGCCGCCAAGCGCGTCGGCGCCCACGAGCGCGGCCGCAGCCGCCGCTCCGCCCACCGCCGCGCCCACGCCCGCCGCGGTCGAAAGCGTGAAGGTGGCGTTCAACCCGCAGCTGCCGGCGGCGCCGATCCTCGTCGCCAGCGAGAAGGGCTACTTCCGCGAGCAGGGTATCGAGATCGAGATGGAGCGCGCCGAGAACGCGGCGGTCGTCTTCCAGGCGCTGGCGTCCGGTGAGGTCGACGTGGGCCGCGGGGCCATCGCGGCGGGCACCTTCAACGCGCTGAGCCGCGGCGTGTCCATGCCGATCGTCGCCACGGGCCACGCGGAGCCGCCCAGCGGCGGGCGCACCGGCAATCCGGTGCTCGTCCGCAAGGCGCTGTGGGACAGCGGGCAGGTGCGGAGCGTGCCCGACCTGCGCGGCCACTCCGTGGCCATCAACGGGCCGGCGGGCGGCGGCGAGTACACGCTGGGCGCGGTGCTGAGCAAGAACGGCATGACCTTCGACGACGTGAACGTCGTCTACATGCCGTTCCCGGACATGGTGACGGCGCTGGGCGGCGGCTCCATCGACGCGGCCGCCAGCATCATCGAGCCGCAGGCCACCACGGCGCTTCGCCGTGGCTTCGCCGAGATTCTCGATCCCGCCCCCCGCCCCGGCAACCAGACGACGGTGATCTTCTACGCCCAGCCGTTCATCGACCAGCGGTCGGATCTCGCGCGCCGCTGGATGGTCGCCTACCTGAAGGGCATCCGCGACCTGACGGGCGACGGCTGGCGGCAGCCCGAGAACCTGGCGATCATGAGCAAGACCACCGGGCTGCCGACCGACCTCATCGAGGAGTCGGTCGCGCCCTACTGGGACCCTGATGGCCGCTTGAACCGCGAGGACCTCGCCGATCAGCAGCGGTTCTACATGGAGCGCGGCGAGCTGCAGTACCGCGACCTCATCCCGATCGACTCGCTCGTGGACGAGAGCTGGCTCGACGCGGCCATCCGCGTCCTTGGCCCCGCGCCGCGCTAGGCACTAGGGGATAGGGAAGCGGTAGAGTCGCGCCGCGTTCTCGGCGAGGATCTGGCGCTTCACGGCCTCCGAGACGTCCGTGCGCTCGCGGACGCTGCTGGCGGCGCGTGGCCAGATGCCGTCCCAGTGGGGGTAGTCGGAGGCGAACAAGACCCGGTCGGCGCCCGCCCACTCGACGGCCTGCGGCAGCAGTGCGTCCTCGGGGTCGAAGCTGACGTAGCAATGGCGGCGGAAGCGGGCGCTCGGCCGCTCGCGCACGCCCGGCAGCAGGTGCGGCAGCTTCTCGTAGTGTTCGTCGAGCCGCTCCAGCCAGTAGGGCAGCCAGCCACAGCCGGATTCGAGGAACACGAACGGCAGGTCGGGGAAGCGCTCCGGCAGGTCGCTGGTAAGCACGGTGGCGCAGGCAAGCATCTGCTCGAAGGGGTGGGAGACGGTGTGCGTCAGGAAGTAGTTGTCGAAGCGGTCCACGCCGGCCGTGGGCAGGCGCACCCCCGTCGCCTGGTGGAACAGGATCGGCGCCTGCAAGCGCTCGGCTGTCGCGTAGAACGGATAGTAGTCGGGATGATCCAGCCGCCGGCCCTGCACGGGCTCGGGCGCCAGCACCACCCCCCGAAAGCCTAGCGTGCCGACCGCGCGCTCTAGCTCCGCGACCGCCAGGCGAACGTCACAGAGGTTGACAGCGGCCACGCCGAACAGACGGTCCGGGGCCGCGGCACAGTAGCCGGCCAGCCAGTTGTTGTAGGCGCGGCAGAGCGCCGTGCCCAGCGGGCCGTCGGGGATCGCGGCCAGGTGCAGGCCCGCCGACGGGAAGAGGACCGCCGCCCGGATGCGCTCGACGTCCATGTCGGGCAGCCGCTGGAGCGGGTCGCGGCCGCCGGGGCGCACGCCGCTGCCGAATGCCGACATGTCCGTCGGCACGCCGCGCCCCGGCCCCTCCTGGATCGCCCAGACGCGCCCCTCGGCCTGCAAGCGGCGCGCGGCCTCCCGAAAGGCCGGCTCCACGTCGTCGGTGTAGATCGACCACGGCTCCGCGACGTGCGCGTCGGCGTCCAGCGCCCAATCGCGAGCGACCATGCTGGCGCTAGCTCCGCCCGGCGGGCGCCAGGTACTGCTCGGTGCGGCCGCCCATCGGGATGACGCGCGTGCGCTCGTAGCCGCGCTCGACCTGCGCCATGATGACCTCGTCGGGCTGGCTCAGATCGACCGGCTCCGCGATCACCGCCCAGCTCGTCTTGCCCGTGAGCCAGAACGCCTCGGTGCGGTTGCCCTCGGGGTCGAAGAAGTAGCAGCCGATGGCGCTCACGTGGCTCACTACCTCGTGCAGCCGACAGCCCCACGCCTCCAGCCCGCGCCAGACGGCCCGCACGTCGTCCAGCGTGTCGACGCGCAGGGAGATCTGGTTGATCAGCTTGTCGGTGCTCTCGGGATCGCCGCGCATGAGGGCGATCTCGTGGTCGGTGGCCTCGGGATCGCTGCTCAGGAACACCGCGCCCCAGCCCATGTTCTGCTTCGTCACGGTCATGCCGAGAAAGTCCCGGTAGAACGCCGTCATGCGGTCCAGGTCGCGCACGTAGATCCCCACGTGCCCCAGCTTTGTCACCCGCGGCATAGCAGCTCCCTCCGTGGTCAGCGCTCCGGCTCTCGTGGGCGCAGTGTAGCACGCCTCAGGGCTGGATGGCTTCCAGGAACCAGTCGTCGGGCAGCTCGCGGCCCAGCCCGCAGCCGCGCGCACCCTGGTAGGCGCGGGCGCCGAGCGCCGCGAACTGGATGCCCACCCCGAAGTTGTTCATGAACAACGTCAGCTCCTCAGGATGCTCGCGCCCCGGCACGTTGCCCGCGAGCACGTCGGCCAGGTCCGGGTACCGGCCCCAGGCGATGCCGCGGCCGCGCTGCGTCTGGGCGAGCGCCTCCTGGCCGGTGGGGGTGTGGTGGTCGATGTCGGCTTGGCGCGTATGGGTGACCACGCGGTCGGCGCGCGCCAGCGCGGCGTCGCTCATCTCGAACTCGCGGATGAACCCGACGTGCATGCCCGGCAGCAGCCACGCC
The DNA here is from genome assembly GCA_035293805.1 of Chloroflexota bacterium. Lineage (GTDB taxonomy): Bacteria > Chloroflexota > UBA6077 > UBA6077 > JAJPHF01 > JAJPHF01. The sequence goes on from DATGMD010000044.1 coordinate 100,470, forward strand.
GCGTCCACGACCGGCGTCGCGCTGTTCGTTGCCGTCAGCACGATGTCCGCGCCCTCCACGGCCGCGCGGGCGTCGTCCACCGCCTCGATGGGCACGCCCAGGCGTGCCGCCATCTCCGCCGCGAACGCGGTGCGGCGCGCGGCCGTCGGGCTGTAGACCCGCACGCGCTCCAGCTCGCGCACCGCCGCCAGCCCCAGCAGCTGCGAGGCGGCCTGCGCGCCCGCGCCGATCAGTCCCACCGTGCGGGCGTCGGGCCGCGCCATCGCCCGCGTGGCGAGCGCGCTGCTCGCGCCCACGCGCAGCCGCTGGATGATCCCGTCGGGTAGGACGGCGAGCAGGCTACCGTTCTCCAGGCTGAACAGCAGAACCAGCCCAAGAAACCGCCCGCCCGGCGCCGCCGGCACCTTCACGCGCCGCGTCACCCCGTCGGTCGTCTCCGCCCGCAGCACGTCCGAGGTGAGGCGGATCGCCATCACGCCCAGCGACTGCCCACCACCCTCGACGGTCTTCAAACAGTAGCTACTGCCCGGCAGCGGCCCGGGCAGGTAGGTCTGCGACTGCGGCCGGTTCACCGCCCGGCCGGCCGGCAGGTCGCGGTACACGGGCTCCAGCGCCGCCAGCGCGCCGGGCATGTCGAGCACCTGCTCGACGTCCTCGTTCGTGAGCAACAACGTCATCGAACCACCACCAAATGGGGGATAGGGGGCAGGGGTTGGGGGTTAGGGAACGAGGAAGAGTCGCTATCCCCCAACCCCTGTCCCCTATCCCCTGCTAATTGCCCGCACGCCGCTTGCACGTCGCGGCCGCGGCTGCGACGCACGCTGCACGCCACGCCCCGCTCGCGGAGGAGCGCGGCAAACGCGGCGATGCGCGCGGGCGGGCTGCCCTGGAAGGCCGCGTCGGTGGGATTGTAGGGGATCAGGTTCACGTGCGCGATGCGGCGGGGCAGCAGCGCCGCCAGCCGCGCGGCGTCGGCAGCCGTGTCGTTCACGCCCGCCAGCATCACGTACTCGAAGCTCACGCGCCGCCCGCTGCGCTGGGCGTACTCGCGCGCCGCCGCTAGTACTTGGGCGATCGGGTAGCGCGCGTTGATGGGCATGAGCGCCGTGCGCTTGGCGTCGTCGGCCGCGTGCAGCGACACCGCCAGCCGAATGCCGAGGTCTTCGCGCGCAAGCTGCCGCATGCGGTCGGGCAGCCCGCTCGTGCTTAGGGTGATGCGGCGCGGGCTGAGCCCCAGCCCCTCCGGCGCCAGCAGCAGGCGGATCGCGCGCACGACGGCCGCGTAGTTCGCCAGCGGCTCGCCCATGCCCATGAACACCACGTTGGGCGCCGCGTGGCCCTCGCCGGCCTGCTCGACCTGGTCGACGATCTCGCCAGCGCTCAGGTTGCGCAGCAGCCCCAGCCGCCCCGTGGCGCAGAACGCGCAGGCCAGCGCGCAGCCCGCTTGCGACGACACGCAGACCGTCACGCGCCCCTCGTCCGGGATGTGGACCGTCTCGATCTCGCGGCCATCGCGCAGCCCCAGCAGGTACTTCGCCGTGCCGTCGCGCGACTGCGCCCGCCGCACGACCACGCTGGGCGCCAGCGCGTAGCGCTCGGCCAGCCGCGCCCGCAGCGCCGCCGGCAGCGTGCGCACCGCGTCCCATTCTCTTGCGCCCTCGACGTGCAGAGCGTGAAACACCTGCCGCGCCCGATACGCCGGCTGGCCCAGATCGGCCATCACCGCCGCCCACTCCGCGGGCAGCAGGTCGAGCGCCAGGGGCAACTGGCCATCGGAGGTCATGAGAGTAGGCTCCTGCAAGCGCGACGAGAACGCGCGAATTGGTAATGCATGTAAATTGTACCCGATGGCTGCGGCCGGTCCGCCGCCTCAGATGCCCTTGGGATAAAGCCCCATCGCGGACCACTTAAGCCATCCTTTGGTAGCAATGCTGGCTGTCACCCTTTGGAACTCGCAGCGCAGCACCTGCTCAATTTTGAGCACAGCATCGCACAAATGGCGAGCAGTGGTTTCGAATATATCTTCGCATAGCATGTCGAATAGTTGCGTCAGCGCCGTCTTGATATGCACCAATATGATGCTATCGCGCCAAGATCTTGGATCATCTTGTGGATCGTACATCAACCAGTATTTGTTGAAATTGGACTATGCATCTCGAAGAGAATAATGTTGATTCGGACCGCCCCATACCTGATCTGCGGTTCCTTCGTCCTGCCCATCCTCTTCTCAATAGCACAGCTCGCAGATCTCGTAGTCAGCCCGTTTCAGCAGAGTGGGGTATCCACAGCAGGGGCAGCAATGCCGCCTGCCAATGCTCAGCCAGAACTCATCTCCGTGGCGGCGGTTATCACGATAGTGTTTGAGCCACTCCCGTTCAGCAGTCATCGCGTTCACCAGATCGAGTCGTTCGTTCGCTACGTCACTGTAGCCTCCAGGCGGAGTATACTGTCAGTCCGCCGGCCGAGGAACGGGCGCGGGGCGGCGGGCGTTGAGCCAGACGCTGGTGGCGTAGATCGCCAGGACGCCGAGCGGCACGGCGACGAAAGCCTCGCCGACGCCAACGACGCCGGCCACGCCGCCGGTGAGCAGCGGGCCGAGGAGGGTACCCAGGTCACTGGCCGCGTTGTAGCTGGCTGAACAGGCGCCGCGGCTGAGCGTGGTGCGGTCGGACGCCTTCGCCAGCCCCAGGGTGTTCGCCATCATCATCACGCCGCGCGCGCCGCCGAAGGCGACCTGGAGCGTGCCGAGCAGGATCACGTTCGTGGTGAGCGGCACGACGGCGAGCGCGAGGATCTGCGCCGCCAGCCCGCCGGCCGCCACGCGGCGGTGGCCGAAGCGCGCCGAGAGCCAGCCCGCGCCCAGGCGCGACACCACCTGGGTGCCCGAGAACGCCCCGCGCATCACGCCCAGCTCGGCGAGCGTGACCCCGGCGGCCAACAGGTAGAGGGGGAACAGCGCGTACTGCATGCCGAACAGGAACTGCAGCAGGAAGCCCTCGATCAGCACGATCAGCAGCAGGGGCTCGCCCAGCGCGCGCAGCTGCAGCCCCAGGCTGACCGATCGTGCCGCGGCTCGGCGCACGGGCGGCTCGACGGCGAGCAGCGTGACGACGATCGCCAACAGTGGGTAGCACGCGACGCCGACGAACGCCGCAGCGAAGCCGAACTGGTTGGCAAGAAAGCCGGCGGTGACGTTCCCCAGCGCGAAGCCGCTCGAGTTGGCCGCCGTGAAGTAGGCCGTCGCCCGCTCCCGTCCGCGGTCGCCGGACAGGCTATCGAGAAACTGGGCGAGGTTGACGGTCGAGCCGAGCCCGTAGCCAAAGCCGCTTACCAGTCGCAGCGCGGCCAGCGCCCAGCCGTCGTGGAACAACGGGAACGCGGCAACCGCGACGCACTGAAGCAGCAGCCCGATCACAAGCAGCCGCCGCACCCAGCCGGGCCGATACCAGCGGCCGCCGGGCAGGCGCGAGGCCAGCCCGGCCAGCGCGTAAAGAGCGACAAACGCGCCGATGGCCGGCACCGAGAGCCCGTTGTCCTTCAGGTACGGCGTGAGCACGACGCCCAGCCCGCCCTCGCCCGTCGCGATGGCGGCGGCAATAACGTAGCCGAGCGTCGTCCCCTGGAGCCGCACCGCCGCGGCGCTCAGGCGGGCAGCGGCGCCGCCTCGACGCGCGCGCACAGCGCCTCGACGCTGTCCGGCGGGGCGAAGACGAAGCCGTGGCCCGGCGCGATCTGGCGAATTCCGAGCGGGGCAAGGCGGCCGTAGATGCCCTCGCGCAGCTCACGGCTGGGCACCGAGCCGACCGTCATCGGCGCAGCCGCCGCCAAGAGGTCGGCCGGTGCAATCCCCGTCGGGTCGAGCCGCTGGCCGAACAGGTCGGAGCTAAACAGCACGCCGTGGCGCTCCTCGAACGCCACGAGCCCCTCCCACAGGTGCATCTCCCAGGACACGAGCACGAAGCGCAGGCCGTGGCTGCCGAGGTCGAGGCGGTCGCCGTCCTTCACCACGAGCGGATCCGGGCTGAGCCCGAAACCAGTGATTTGGCGCGCGGCGACGGCGGCGGCGACCGGCCGCGCCGCGGCGCAGCGGCTCACGAACGCGGCCAGCGCTCCCGCCTCGTCGCTCTCAAAGTGGGGCACCACGAGGTAGCGCAGCCGTGCCGGATCGAGCACCTCGCCGAGCGCGTGCCACAGCGCCTCGAAGCCGCCCACCGCGCCGGTCGAGACGAGCGCCGGCTCGTCGGCCGCCACAAGGTATTGGTTGAAGCCAATCCCGCGCGCCGCCTCGTAGAAGCGGAACTGGTGGATGCCGGGCGCGATCTCCACGTGACTGTACATGGCACTCCTCACCGGCGGTGGTGCTGCGGCTTGTCGTGGGGCCTCGGGATGCTATTGTAGGCCATCCCGGCGCTCGCCGGCCCCAGTCCGCACGGCTCGCGGTAGCCTGTCCGATCAAGAGATACGCGGCTCAATAGTGGTAGCGGGCCTGGAGAAAGTCGATACGCTCCCCGCGGACCAGGTAGACGAGGCGGTGTTCCTGGGTCAGGCGCCGCGACCACACGCCGGCCCCCAGGTACATTAGCGGCTCGGGCCTGCCGATACCTCGGAACGGATCGCGAACCACGGCCTCGACGAGATCGAAGACGCGCAGGGCAGTCTTGCGATCTGTCTCGACCCAGTAGCGCAAGTCCTCCCGAAACTCGGGCTGAAAGATGGTGACACGCTCGACTGGGGCCACTCGGCCTGCTGGCGGATGCGCGGGCTTGTCGTCGCGCTTAATTCGGCGCGCCAAGCCCAACGTCCCGACGCAGGTCGGCCACGCTCTGCGGCTCCTCCTGGCCTTGCAGGGCGCGGTTCAGCGCGGCGAGCAGGCGGGCGGCGTTCCGGGGCGAGCGCAACAGGTGCGCGGTCTCTTGAAGACTCGCAAGCTCGTCAGCCGCAATCAGCGCCACGTCCGCGGCGCCGCGCCGCGTGATGATGATCGTCTCGCGATCCGCAGTCGCGCGGTCGCACAGGCGCGCGAAGTTTGCGCGGGCCTCCGTATAGGTCGTCTGTATCGCCATGACGCCTCCACCCTCTGTACGGGATTACTGTACAGCTCCCCGCACTTGGCGGCAAGGGGCGGCGCGCTTGCGTGCGCGGCGCTATCTTGACACCCGTTCCGCAGGGCGGGATACTGGGGCCGCGCACCTAGCGCCCCGGAGGACGGCCATGATCACGCTCAAGGGCATCGACCACATCGTGCTGCCGGTGGCGGACGTCGACCGCGCGCTGGCGTTCTACCACGGCGTCCTGGGCCTCGCGGTCGAGCGCGAGGCGGAGTTCCGCGCCGGCCAGATCGGCTTCCCCTCGGTCCGCCTCCACGATCAGTTCGTCATCGACTTGCCGCCGCGCCCCACCGGCGAGCCGGCGCCGACCGGTCGCAACCTGGACCACTTCTGCCTGGTCGCCGACACGGACGACCTCGCGCCCATCGTGGCCGAGCTCGAGCGTCACGGCGTCCCGATCGCGCGCGGTCCGGTCGAGCGGTGGGGGGCGCAGGGCATGGCCCTGTCGATCTACTTCCACGACCCGGATGGCAACCAGATCGAGATCCGCACCTATGCGCCCGCGGCGCGCGCCGAGGCCGAGCGCCGCCTGGCCGCACGCGTCCGTTGACCCGCGGCCCGGCCATACCGTAGACTGCCGCATTGGACGGACGCGCGCACGAGGATAACCGCGCCGTGGCACGCATCCTGCTCAGGCTTGCCATTACGGCGCTCGCGGTGGGGCTGGCCGCCGTGCTCTTTCCGGGGCTGGTACGCGTCGACAACGGCGAAGGCGCGGTCCTGTTCGCGCTGGTGCTGGGTCTACTGAATGCGTTCGTCCGCCCCGTACTCTTGATCCTGACACTCCCGCTCACGCTGGTGACGTTGGGCCTGTTCATCGTCGTCGTCAATGCGATCGTCTTCTGGATGGCCACTCTCTTGCCAGTCGGGGTCCACGTGGAGGGATTCGGCGGCGCGCTCGTCGGCGCGCTCACGGTGAGTGTCGTAAGCTTTGTCGCGAGCCGCTTCGTCAAGTAGCCGCCGCGCGATTCAGAGGTTCAATGAAAGTCCTCAAATTGCTCTATCCCGGAATGCACCTGAAACGGTGGGTTCTGGTGCTCATGGCCGGCCTGCTGGTCCTCGTCCTCGGCGCGGCCTACGTCCTGGTGGAGATCTACCGCTCGGCGCCCCTCCCTGAGGAGGCGTTCTGGGTCACGCTCCAATTCCTGCCCCGCCCCCTGCGCGCGCTCCTGTTCGTGCTCGGCGGTGTCGGGCTGATCGGCTGGGCGCTGTGGAAGCTCAACCGCTCGCTCATCGACGCGCTCGCCCCAGGGCAGAGCGACATCGTGGAGACGATCTACAACTTCCGCGCGCGCCAGCGTGGCCCGAAGGTCGTGGCCATCGGCGGCGGCACGGGGCTGTCGATGCTCCTGCGCGGACTGAAGGACTACACCAGCAACATCACCGCGATCGTCACGGTAGCCGACGACGGCGGCAGCTCGGGCCGCCTGCGCCGCGAGCTGGGCGTGCTGCCGCCCGGCGACTTCCGCAACTGTCTGGTGGCGCTGGCCGACGTCGAGCCGCTGATGGGCAAGCTCTTCCAGTACCGCTTCAACAGTGGCTCGGCGCTCGACGGCCACAGTTTCGGCAACCTGTTCATCGTCGCCATGATGGGCGTCACGGGCAGCTTCGAGCGGGCCCTGCGGGAGTCCACCCGTGTGCTGGCGGTGCGCGGCCAGGTGCTGCCCTCGACCCTGGAGAACGTGAACCTCTGTGCCGAGATGGAGGACGAGGCGCTCGTGGTGGTGGGCGAATCGAAGATTACGGAGACGGGTAGCAAGATTCGCCGCCTCTCCCTCCAGCCCGAGCACCCGCCCGCCTACCCGGAGGCGATCAAGGCGATCCTGGAGGCCGACTTGATCGTGCTCGGGCCGGGCAGCCTGTACACCAGCTTGCTGCCCAATTTGCTGGTCGACGGCATCTACCGCGCGCTGCTCGCGTCGAGCGCGCTCCGTGTTTACGTCTGCAACGTGGCGACGCAGCGCGGGGAGACGGACGGCTACGGGGTGGCCGAGCACGTGGCCGCGTTGCGCCGCCACCTGCCCGAGGACCCGTTCCACTACGTACTGGCCAACAGCCGCACCGACGTGACGATCCCGGAGCGCTATCCCTCGACCACCGTCTCGGCGCCCGCTCCCGCCAAGGCCACGGACTATCACGTCGTGATGGCCGACGTGGTGGACCCCGAGGCGCCGCTGCGGCACGACTCGACGAAGCTGGCCCAGGCGCTCATTGGCCTGTACTATGAGAAGGCATCGGCCCCGCCGGCCCCCCCGCCGGCCGCGAATGCAGCCGGCGAGCCCGCGGGCCTGCTATAATCACGGCCGTCAGCTATCAGCTACCGAGTAGCCACGGTACGTCGGGCTGAGAGTTGCTGGCACACCGCGGACAGCGAGTTCGGAGAACGCCCGTGCAGTTCCTGGCCCCGTACGTTCAGATCGTGCAGATCATCCTGTCCATCGCGCTGATCGCCGTGGTGCTGCTCCAGGCGCGCGGCACTGGTTTCTCGGCCACGTTTAGCTCCGATAGCTCGATCTACCGCACACGGCGCGGGATCGAGCGCACGCTCTTCCAATTCACCATCGGCCTGGCCATCGTCTGGGTGCTCGTCTCCATCGTCAGCGTCAAGCTCGCTGCCGGCTAGACGTTGCCCACCCGCGAAGTCGAGGAGTCGCCGGCCTCGCCACGGACGGTAGTAGGCTGGCCCGGCAGCGCCTGGCGCCAGTCCCCGCCACCGCCCCGACGGGCGCGGCCGCGCTCCGGGCGCCGCGGCGGGCTGCTCGTGCTCGGCGTGCTCGTCGCCCTGGCCATCGCCGGCGCGGTTGCTCTCGGCGCCCGCACCGCCTACTACGCCTGGACGCGGCTCGTCCCCGCCGACGGCGGCCGGTACGTCGAGGCGTACGTCGGCCAGCCGGACCTGCTCAACCCCCTGCTAGGCGAGCAAGACCCGGTGGACCGCGAGTTTCTGCCGCTGCTGTTCGCGGGCCTCACGCGGCTCGGGCCGGACGGCCAGGCGGAGCCGGACCTGGCCGAGCGCTGGGACGTCAGCCCGGATGGCCGCACGTATACCTTCACGCTCCGGCCGGGCCTGCGCTGGTCCGACGGTACCCCGTTGGAGGCCGCCGACGTCGCCTTCACCTATGACGCGCTAGCCCAGCCCGACTTCCCTGCCGATGCGGACTTCCTGGCGCCGTGGCGTGCGGTCCGCGCCGAGGCCCTCGACCCGCGCACGGTGCGCGTGACTCTCACGCTGCCGTGGGCGGGCTTTCCAGAGGCGGCAACGCTCGGCATCGTGCCTCGGGCGGCCCTCGCCGGCGTGAGCGGCCGTGACTGGCGTAGCCAGCCGTTCAACCTGGCGCCTGTGGGCGCCGGGCCGTACCGCGTGGCCGACTTTACGGCGCAAGAGCTGGCGTTGGTGCCCAACGAGCGATATTATGGGCCGCGCCCGCATCTGACCGACGTGCGCTTCCGCTTCTACGAGACCCTGGCGGCCGCCCAGCAAGCAGTGCAAGCGGGCGACGCCGACGGTGTGGCGGCGCGCGGCGCGGACGGCGGACAGGCGATCCCCGGCAACCCGGAGCTTGTCGTCTACCAGCGGCCGGACTATGCGCGCGGGGTGACGCTCTGGCTGAACACGACAGCCGCGCCGTTCGACGATAAGGACGTGCGCGCCGCCGTCGCGGCGGCGATCAACCGCGACGGCGTCATTGCGGCGCTAGGCCAGGCGGGCGAGCCCGCGCGCGGCCCGCTGCCGCCAACGTCGTGGGCCTTCGCGGCCGAGACGCCGTTCCCCGCCTACGCGCCCGCCCGCGCCGGGGCGCTGCTCGACGGCGCCGGCTGGCGCGCAGGCGCCGGCGGCGAGCGCTTGCGCGGGGGCGCGCCCCTGGGCGTGACGCTGACGACGAACGACGACCCGGCGCGACGTGCCGCCGCCGACGCGGTGGCACGGGACCTGCGCGCGGTCGGCTTCCGCGTGCAGGTCGAGATCAAGCCGTGGGCCGAGCTAGCGCGCGACGACCTGGCAACGCGGAAATTCCAGGCGGTGCTGCTCGGTCAGTGGACGCCGACCGTCGACCCGGACGGCCTGCGCGACCTGTGGGGAAGCGATGGAGTCGCCAATCTGGCGAGCTGGCGCAACCCGCGCGCCGACGAGCTACTGCTGCACGGCGCCGCCCTCACGGACCGGGCCGCGCGCGCCGCCGCTTACGCCGACTTCCAGCGCCTCTGGGCCGATGAGGTGCCCAGCGTGCCGCTCTACTATCCGCCGCTCGTCTGGGCCGTGCGCGCCGACTACCAGGGCGTGGACCTCGCCCCGCTGCCCACGGCGGACGACCGCCTAAGCGCCTTGCCTGCCTGGTATCTCCGCACGAGCCGCGTCTTTCGCGGCTGGTGAGTGCTACCCGCCTGGGCGAATGGGCAGGTGTCGAAGAACCCCAACACCTGGCCATTCGTGGTTGACAGCCGGTTAGGACTCCTGAATGTCCACGTGTGTGATGTGGACGTCCTCGGTGGGGACCGACGGCTCGCCCTGGGGGCTGGGACGTACCGGCGTGTTGGCGATAGCATCCACCACGTTCATACCGTCGGTCACTTTGCCGAAAATCGTGTAGTTCTTCGGCAGCGGCCGGTTGCCCTGCATGATGAAGAACTGGCTACCGTTCGTGTTCGGCCCCGCGTTCGCCATTGCCACAATACCCCGGTCATAGTCCCGCTTGACCGGCTCGTCGGCGAAGCGGTAACCGGGTCCACCTGTGCCATTGCCCCGCTGGCCGTCGCCGGTCTGGATCATGAAGTCCTTGATGATGCGGTGGAACGGTGCATTGTCGTAAAAGTCCTCGCGGGACAGGAACACGAAATTGTTAACGGTCTGCGGCACCTCGTCGGCGAACAGCTGCACGGTGATGTCGCCCTTGTTGGTGTGGATGACGGCCGTGTACTGCTTCGACGGATCGATGGTCATCGGCGGCGGGCTCGACCACTGCTTGCCTGACAGCGCGCCGGCCGTCGCGCCGCCGCCGGTAGCCGCGCTGGGCACAGCCGTGCGCGCCGGAATGGTGGGCTGCGGCGTCGGGCGTGCGCTGGCCGTCGAGCTGCAGCCCACGGCCAGCACGCCGACCGCGAGCAGCACGAGGCGCAAGAGGGACATCGGGGAACCTCCCGGAAGGGTAGTCGCGGGTGTGATCGCATCAAGTGTCGCACGCGCCGCGACCGCCGGGCAAACCTTTGCCGCGCCGGCCCGCGTTGACGCGCCCGCGCGGTCGGCGCTACCCTGCCCATAGAGGCCGCAATGCTTCGTGCCGCCTGGTGATTCTCCGAGCGCTGCCCCGTGACCGGGCTTACCGCGACTGATCGACTGCAAGACGAGAGGACCGAATGGGCATGGAAGACCTGCACGAGCTGTTGGCGCGCTTCGAGCGAGCGGGGCGCCTGCTGCGCGTGACCGAGCCCGTCGACCCGCGCTTCGAGCTGCCGGGCGTGTGTACGCGCCTGCACCGCGACCCGGCGCTGCGCCAGCACGTCGCCCTGTTCGAGCACGTGCAGGGCCACCGCATGCCCGTCGTCGGCAATCTCTGCGACACGCGCGAGAAGGTCGCCTTCGCGCTCGGCTGCGAGCCAAACGAGCTGCTGGCGCGCGGCGTGCGGGCCGTCGAGCAGCCCATCCCGCCGGTGGTCGTGGCGGGCGGCCCCTGCCAGGACGTGAGCATCGATCCGCCGGACTTGCGGCAGCTGCCGCTTTGCACGAACTCTGAGCTGGATGGTGGGCCTTACGTCAATACCGGCCTGCACATCACGCGCAACCCCTCCACGGGCGTGCGCAACGTCGGCGTGCAGCGCAACATGTACCACGCACCTGACCTGCTGGGCATCTACATGGCGCCCACGCACATGTTCCAGCACTACCTGCAGACCGCGGCGCAGGACAAGCCGCTGCCCGTAGCGATCGCCGTTGGCGTCCATCCGGCGCTGATGGTCGCCTCACAGATGCGCATCGCCTTCGATGAGGACGAGATGGCCGCGGCCGGGGGACTCGTCGGCGGGCCGGTCGAGCTAGTGCGCTGTCGCACCGTGCCGCTAGAGGTGCCGGCGCACAGCGAGGTGGTCATCGAGGGCGAGGTGCTGCCCCACGAGCGCCGCCGCGAAGGGCCGTTCGGCGAGTTCGCCCGCCTCTACGGCGCCGTGCGCGACCTGCCGGTGATCCGGGTTACCGCCATCACGCACCGCCGCGACGCCATTTGGTGGAACATGATCGCCGCTACCATCCCCGAGAACGCCGTCATCGGCGCTGTGGGCCGCGAGCCGGCGCTGTACAAGGCCGTGCGTGGCGCGGTGCCGACCGTGACCGCCGTCCACATGCCCGTCGGTGCGGGTGCGAACTTCCACGCCATCATCGCGCTGAAGAAGAGCATGGAGGGGGAGCCGCAGAAGGCCGCCTTCGCCGCCTTCGCCCACCAGGACCTGATCAAGCACGTCTTCGTCGTGGACGACGACATCGACGTCTACGACCCGACCGACGTCGAGTACGCGCTGGCCACGCGTTTCCAGGCGGACCGCGACATCTATACGATCCCACGGGTGAAGGGGAACCCGCTCGACCCGGCCGCCGACGAGTACGCGACCGGCCGCGCCACGGTGACGAAGATGATCGTGGATGCCACGAAGCCGCTGGGCGCTTCGCCCGATCACTACCGCTTCGCCGAAGTGCCGCGCGACGTGATGGCCCGCATCGAGGAGAACTGGCTGCGGTACGTCGGCACGCCGGCCGCTGCACGGCGCTAGCCGGCTAAGCGCCAGCGTCCCGCTCTTGACCAGTTCACCGGCACCTCGGCCGGGTTCAGGCGGGAGCGCCTAGCTCCTGGAGCACGTCCGCGAGCACGACCGCGTTGTTGTGCTGCTCGTCGTGCGCTCCGTAGACGATCGTGACAGGACCGTGGCGTGCGCGCTCGGCGAGCGCGTCGAGGGCTGCCCGGTGCTCGGGGGCCAGCAGCTCGGCGCGGTAGCGGCGGCGGAACTCATCCCATTTCGCCGGATCATGGCCGAACCAGCGGCGCAGCTGAGTGGACACCGCGAGGTCACGTGCCCACTCGTCCAGCCGCGCCTCCGCCTTCGTAATCCCCCGCGGCCACACCCGGTCGATCAAGACGCGGTAGCCATCTGCCGGGGTCGGCGGCTCGTAGGCGCGGCGAATGCGGACTGCCATCCGCTCTCCCCTTCGCTCCTCAGCACGGCGCCTGGGGGCGGGCAGGAGCCCAACAACATTAGCGTGTGGGTGGCCAGGCGACCGTGAGCAGGAACACGCTGTCCTCGAGCGCCTCGACGTCGTGGGTGATTCCCGCCTCGAGCGCCAGCAGGTGCCCCGCCGGCAGCTCGAGCGTCTGGTCGGGCAGGCGCAGCCGCAGCCGTCCGCTCACGGTCTGGATGCTCACCCGTCCGGCCGCCTGGTGCTCCTGAAGCCGCGCGCCGCGCCGGAGGGCCGTCAGCACGATGCGGAAGTCTGGGGCCTTGACGAGCGTATTCGCGTTGCGATCGCCTTCCTGATAGCTCAGCTCGGTGCGCAGTTGCGCGGCTTCCACCGCCAGGTCGAAGGCGAGCGCGCGGCCCGCCAGCTCCTGGGGTGCTCGCTCCCAGCTACCGGTAGTCGTCCCCGGCGCGTGCGGGTTGTTTGCCTGTCCTTCAGTCATGTCCCGTCCTCCACCCGTTGAGGTGGTGCCGGGCAGGCGTTGCTCGCCGGCTCCGCGCGTAGCGCCGTCGCTTCTCCGCCACGCGGGACAGTCATGCGGTCCGCCTGCCCGGCCAGCCGCTACTTCTTGTAGTAGTCCGCGTTGACCTGGATGTAGTTCTGGTACTCCGCCGGCACGTCGCTCTCCGCGAAGATCGCGGTGACCGGGCAGACCGGCTCGCAGGCCCCGCAGTCGATGCAGGTGTCCGGGTCGATGTACAACTGGGGCGCGTCGTCGAAGCCCGCCTCCCCGCTAGAGGGATGGATGCAGTCGACCGGGCACGCCTCGACGCAGGACTGATCCTTGGTGCCGATGCAGGGCTCGCAGATCACGTACGCCATGCTGCTTCTCCTCGATGTTGATGGGGCGACCGGGAGCGCGCGGAGCGGCTCCACGTGCCGAGCTTCCCTAGACGTAGGATCGCACAGGTCCGCGCGCCGATCATTGCGCTAGCGCAACTCCGCCCGCGGGCGGATCTCCCCCAGCCCGCCGCCGTTCCGTTTCCCCCTGCACGCCGGCGGCGCCCGACCGGGGCGTGAGCCCCACGCTACAGTAGTATGGAGAGAGGAGTTGTGAGCAAAAGGAGAGCGAGATGCTCCAGGCGCCGAGTACCAGGCGGACAGCGCCCACGACCGAAGTGTCGGAGGGGCGGGCCAGCTGGGGCGACGTGCAGACGCGCGCGGATTTCCTCGCCACGGTGCGATTGTTCGCGCGCTTCCCGCGTTGGCGGCTGGAGGAGATGGCTGCGCGGCTGCGCGCGCGAGAGGTTTCGCGCGGCGCCTTCGTCTTCCTCGCCGGCGAGGCGTCACGCGAGCTGAACATCCTGTGGACTGGCCAGATTAAGGTGATTCACGAGACCGAAGAGGGGCAAGGAGTGATCCTGCGCCTCATCCGGCCCGGGGAGATCTTCGGCGGTGCGGCGGGCTGGGGCAGCCCGCGCTACCCCGCCAGCGCCGTGGCGCAGCAGCCCAGCATCGTGCTCCAGCTACCGGCGCGCGACTTCACCGACCTCATCAGCTCCCAGCCGTACTTCGCTCTCGCCGTCATCCGCGAATTGGGCGCCCGCCTGCGTGAGGCGGAAACGCGGATCACCGAGCTACAGACGGCCCGTGTCGAGCCGCGACTCGCTCGCACGCTTCTGCGCCTAGCGCGGCGGACCGGCCTCAAGACGCCAGCCGGGATCGACCTCGACGTGCGGCTGACCCGCCAGGAGATCGCCGAGCTGACGGGCACGACCTTGAGCACGATCAGCCGCACTCTAAGTGCCTGGGAGCGCCAGGGAATCATCCACGCCGGGCGCGAGCACATCGTCATTCGCTGCCTGCCCGCGCTGCGGGCGCTCGCCAGGGGCTTGACAGCCAGCGACGGCGAGACGCGGCCCCCACCGGAGGATCGCTAAGGCGATGGCCGGGCCGATTCACCCGCCAGAAGGCATTTGGGCCGCCGCCGACGAACGTGGGCCAGGTTCCGCGGTTGTCCGCGACGTTCAGCGCCACCGTGGTCGTTTTGCGGGGCCGTGGCCGGCCGCACACAGAACCTGTAGCTGGTCGTGCCGGCCGGGAGGATGATGCGAGCTAGCGGTGGGGCCGCGGCGCGTCTCGAGCATCGCGCAGTCGCTAGACCGACGAGGGCCGTCCGACGCTCTCGAGGAAGGCGCGGACCGCCGCCCAGCAAGCGTCGGGGCTCTCCCAGAACAGCATGTGGCGCGTGCGCGGCACGAGCACCAGGCGCGCGTGCGGCAGCCCTGCGGCTAGCTCACGCGCCACGCCGACGGGCGTGCTGGTGCCGCGCGCCACGGTGTCCTCGGCGCCGCAGATCACCAGCGCCGGCGTGCCGATCTCGGCCAGCCGCTCGGTCGTGACGTAGCCCTGCCGCGCCAGCACGTGCTTGCGAAACTCGGCCTCCGTCCCGGCGTGCGCCCACAACGCGTCGGCGAGGGCCTCGGCGCGCTCGGGATGGGCCCGAAAGGTGTCGGGGTGGAAGGCGAAGTCGTCGTTTAGCGCGTGGTTGCGAATGTGGGCGCGGTAGCCCTGCGCAGCGATCTCGCGCTCGACCGCCGCCGGCACTACGCGCGGCCGATCGGCGGGCACGCCCGCCCCGGCCGCGGCGAGCACGAGGCTCCGCACGCGCTCCGGCTGCTGGCGGGCGGCTTCCAGGGCGATGACTGCGCCGATGGCGAAGCCCAGCAGGTGTGCGCGGGGCAGGCCCAGCGCGTCCATGAGGGCGAGCGTGTCCCGCGCGAACAGCCGCACGTCGTAGTCGTCGGGCGTGCCGGCACTCTGGCCGATGCCGCGCTGGTTGAACGCCACCACCCGGTAGCGATCCGCTAGCTGCGGGATGCCGCTGAGCGTCCAGGCGTCGAGCGGCCACCAGTCGGGCGAACACAGCACGATGGCCTCGCCCTCGCCGACGCTCAGATACTCGACCTGGCGGCCCCCGACCTCGATGAGCGCCATGCGCGCCTCCTGCACGGAGATGCTGGGCGGCGTATTCTAGCGCGCGGCCGGCATCGCCGCCAGCGTGCGCCAACGACGACAAACGGCCAGGCCTGGCTCAGACCGCCAGGGGGAGCGGGAGCCGGCACTGGCCGTTGTCGGGGCCGCTGGCGCGGTCGAACAGCGAGGCCGCGAGGTCACGACCGCTGGCAGGGTAGCCGTGCCAGTCCGTCGCCTCGCCGCGCCGTCGTCAGGCAGGCACGAGAGCCGATACGGGAGCCGCCTTAGGCCGCGATGGGGTGCTTGCGCGGGCGGCCGCGCTTGCGGCGCTCGCCCTCCGGGGGCGGTGGCGGCAGGTCGGCGAGGCGTGCGCGCGGCGCCACGGCGAACACGCTCTCGCCGCAGTGCAGGCAAGAATAATCGTTGTCGTAGTCGCGGTACACCGCGCCACCGCAACGCGGGCAGCGCTTCACCGGGGACGCCAGCGGAACCGTCGCCATTACGCACCTCCTGGACTCGTCGCCCCAGCGGGGCACCCTCTCAAGCCCACTACCACTATCGTGTGTCGGCAGGGAGGCGCGCATCGGCCAGGTGGCTATATTGCGATCCGCCGGATGACGTATTTGTGCAGTACGAGAATCGTCCTTGTGGTGTAGCCAAGCGTCCCTAAGCCCTCGGCCAGGGTGGTGTGTACGTTTGGCTTCGCCAACCTTACACGCCAACCTGGGACGGCAGATTGGCCAGCCGAGCCCCCAGTACCTGGCCCATACCCCGGCGGGAAGGCAAAGGCCGGGCGGTGGACGAGGTGGTCCAGCTCCCGCGAGGGCAGAGGTCACGCGCGGGACGAGGGTACGGCGTCAGGGATGCGCGCGTGGCGCAGGCGCGGCTCCAGCAGCGCGGTGCCGCCCCAGAACAGTGCGAGCGTCGCCAGGGCAACGACCTGCATCATCGGCCCGACGCCAACCTGCCCGGCGATCACGCCACCGCAGAAGGGACCGGCGATCGAGCCGAGGTCCTTGCCCATGTTGAAGATGCCCGAGGCGACGCCACGCTGTGCGGCGGTCGTGGCCGTGGCGTCCATGACGCTCACCCCGCCGGTTACGGTGAGGATCGAGCGCAGCACCGACACGGCGGTGACCAGCACGAGCAGCAGCGCCACCGCGGTGGTCAGCGGCACGACACACACGAACGCGGCCGACAGGGTGATCCCCACGCGCGAGATCGTGTTGTAGCTGAACCAGCGCCCCAGCTCGCCCGCGAACACGCGCGTGAAGACGGCGCTAAAGCTGGCGAAGCCCCGGACGAAGCCGAGCGCCGTTAGGCTCAGGCCAATTGCCAGCCCATACAGGTTGAAGAACGGCACGAACATCAGGTTGAGCACGTTGAGGCAGAACAGCAGCAGCGCGGCCAGCAGGATGCCCGGATTGCGGAGCGCGTCGAGGCCGCGGCGCAGCGTCTCACCCCGCGGCGCCGCGTGGCCGAGAGCCGACGCCCGCGTGCCCGGCTCCTGCCGGATCTGTAGATTGATCGCCGCAGCCACCAGCGGGAAGATGGCGGCCGTGGTGAATGCCGCCTCGAAGCCGAACCTGTCGGCCCACCAGCCGCCCACGACGTTACCGAGCATGTTGCCGCCGGCGAGACAAGCCGCGAAGATGCCCATCGCACGGCCCCGCTCGAAGTCGGCCGGTCGCACGTCGAAGAACTGCGCCATGTTCAGCGTGGTCGAGACGCCGAAGGCGAAGCCGTGCAGGAGGCGCAGGCCGCCCAGCATCCAGTCCGAGTCGCTGCGCGGGTAGAAGAAGGTAGCGGCCGCCACGGTCGCCGCGGCGAGCGCGATGGAGACGTTGGCGCGCCCGGGTCGGTAGAGCATTCCCGCGGGCAGCCGGCTGATCAGGCTCGCCACCGACATGGCCGCGACGATCGCGCCGATCTGCCCCAGCGGCACGCCCTGGTGCTGCAGGTAGGGCGAGAGCACGACCGAGATGAACCCCTCGGCCGTATAGGTGCCCACGACCACGAGGTAGACGAGCACCAGGTTACGGGGCAGGCGCATGGGCAGTGCCTCGACCAAGAATGGGACGGTCACGGGTGAGGATGCGGCTGCTACCCGAGCATTGTAGGTGCCGGATGGGCGCGAAGCAACTCGCCCCTCCGTCGCACGAGGCTCGCGCTTGACACTATTTTTGGCGCCTGCGTATGCTCATCGTAATCTTGCGGCGCCGCCCGCGCTCGCGGCGCCTCGCCGGGCGCGGCGAGCGCCAGGGCTCCCGCCCCTCATCAGGGAGTCGCCCCATGTCGCTTGTCATCCCCCGGGCCGCGCTGTCCGCGCTGCTGCTGCTCGGCGCAGCACTGGCCTGCGCGCCCGAGTCCCCCACGCCCAAACCGGCACCCGCAGAGAACGTCCTGCCCGGCACGCCGGGCGTCGTCGGCAAGCCCGCCGCGCTGAAGGTCGCCTGGTCCACCGTGGGGGGTCAGGAGGCACCTGTCTGGGTCGCCCAGGATGCGGGCCTGTTCGCGAAGTACGGCCTCGACGTCGAACTGGTATTCATGGAGGGCGGCACCACCGCCGTGCAGGCGGCGGTGGCGGGCGAGGTGCCGATCTTCACCACGGGGAGCCAGGCGATCGTGAATGCCCGCCTGGAGGGGGCGGACGTCGTCGATCTCGCGCAGTACGTGCCGCGCTTGCCCTACGTCCTGGTGGCCAATCCCCGCGTCCAGAGCGGTGCCGACCTCAACGGGGGCCGCGTGGCCACTGCCCGTCGCGGCGCGGCCTCCGACGTGGCGTTCCAGTACGCCGTGCGCAAGCTGGGGCTCGATCCAAACACGGACGTGACGGTACTGCAGATCGGCGATCAAGAATCGCGGTTCGGCGCGCTGCAAGCGGGCAGCGTCGACGCGACGGTGGTGGACGAGGCGTTCGGCGCCGAGGCCACGCGCCAGGGCTTCCCGGTGCTAGCGGACGTGCGCGACTTGCAGTTCCCCTTCGTCAGCGTCGGCACGACCGACCGCTACCTGCGCGACCAGCCGGACACGGTGCGCAGCTTCATGCGCGCCTTCGTCGAGGCCATCCAGTACTTCAAGGCGAAGCCTGAAGAGTCGAAGCAGATCCTGCGCAAGTGGATGAAGACCGACAACGAGCAATTGATCGACGAGACGTGGGACGCCTATGCCCACCGCTATCTGGCGAGCAAGCCATACCCCACCGTGGAAGGCGCCCAGGCGATGCTGGAGTTCGCGGCGCAGACCAGCACGAAGGTCATCGTCGCCAACCCGCTCGACTACATCAACCCCAAGTTCGTGGAAGACCTCGACAAGAGCGGCTTCATCGATCGGCTGCAGTGAGCCGGGACTATCGCTGATAAGGACCCAGCTGCTGCACCGCGTAGTCCGTAAAGCTCGTGTCGATTACTTTCGATAAGTCAACCTGCTGGGTGACCTCGCCCGCCTGCTCGTAGTACGCTAGGTCGCCACGGATCGAGTCGACGTCGAGCTTGCCATCCGGGTCGAGCCCGGCGGGGCGCATCTCGTCATAGACGCTCGCGTCCTTGATCGGCGTGTGGTTGATCAGGATCTGTATCACCTCGTCACGTCCCCGCCGCTTGGGACCGAAGGCGTCGTTGTAGTCCCGCACGCCGCGGATGTAGGCGGTCATCCAGCGCCGCGCCACGTCCTGCTGCTCCTCGACCAGCTTCGGGCCGTACATGACCACCGCGACTTGCTGGTTGCCGTAGAAGTCGCGCGTGCCCTTCCAGCGCACGGCGGTCCCCAGCTTCTCGATGCGCGACAGGTACGGCTCGATCACGATACCGCCGTCGATCGCCCGGTTGGCGAACGCCGTGATCATGTCCGTGAAGCTGATGTGGTTAAAGTTGATGTCGGCGAACGTCAGACCGCCCTTCTCCAGCGCCCGGGCCACGTCGACCTCGGTCGAGTTGCCGGGCGCGGTCGTGGTGATCGTCAGCCCCTTCAGGTCCTTGTAGTCCTTCACCTGCCCCGAGTCGATCAGGTCCTTGCGGATCATCAGGGCGTTGAAGTCCCACTCGGGCGAGGGCGTGCTGCCCTTGTCGGCCACCATGCGGAGCGGCACGCCGCGGCCGATAGCGTTGTACAGCCCGGCCGCGATCGCGCCCGTCCCCACGTCGAGCTGGCCCGCGCCCAGCGGCGCGATCTGGTCCACGCCCGTCTGGAACTGGTTCGTCTCGACCTGCAAGCCCTCTTCCTGGAAGTAGCCGCGGTCCATGGCGATAAAGATACCGCCGTCCGAGCTGGAGCTGACCACGCCCACCTGGAGGGTAACCGGCGGATTGAGCGGCGTGGGGTGGTAGGCGGTCGCGGCGCTTGGCTGCGACGCCGCCGGCGCGCTCGCCTGCGGTGCCGCCGGCGCGTTGGGCTGCGAGGCGGCCGGCGCCTGGTTGGCGGCGCCGGGCGCGCTGGGCGCATTGCTCGGCGGACTCGCCGCGGGCGCGGCGCGGCCGCCACAGGCCGCGGCAACCAGCATAGCGACGGCGAGCGCAATCGTACCCGAAACCCGATGGTAATGTAGCGGTCTCCGCGCCATGTGCCTACCCTTTCTCCGCCGGGCCGAGCGCCCCGGGTCACCCTGGTCCGGGCATGCAGAGCGCCCGTGCCCGGCGTGCTGCGCGAGTTTTGCTCCAGCATACAACGGCGGCGCCCCGGCGCCTAGCGTCGAGCGGACGCGACGTGTGGGGATCTCGGCCGCGTCGCGGTCCGGCTGAGCACTCGGCGCAGCGGGAGGTCACCCGGAGTGCCAGGCCGGCCGCTTCAGCGCTGGCGCGGGCCGACGAGGATGTCCTGGCCCTCGACGCGGACGGGATAGCTGGGCAGGTCGTAGCCGCGCGCCACCCCCTCCATCGGCGGGTAGACGATGTGACCGTCGCGCACGTCGAACCGCCAGAGGTGCGCGAAGCACGTCACCGTGCAGTCGTCGTGCAGGTAGCCCATCGCCAGGGACGTGCCGACGTGCGTACACCAGGCGCCGAAGGCGTAGTAGGTGCCGTCCACGTTCGCGAGCACCAGGCGCTCGCCGTGTGCCTCGATCTCGCGCATGTCGCCGGCTGGCACGTCGCCCACCTCGGCCACCTTCTCCCACTCGGCCATCGCCCGCCTCCCGCACCGTGTCGCTACAGCATGATACCCGCACGCTTCCCGCACCGGCCGCCGGGCGGCCTGTGATGCCGTCGTGCCACCCCGTGGCGCGGCGGGTGGGCATGAAAACTGCGGGCGGCGCCTATAATTCCGCAGAGGCTACGCAGGCGGGGACTTCGGGCCTCACGGGGAGCAGGCATGACGGTAGCGGGGCCCATGGGTTCGCGCGCGCGGTCGCCGCGTGCCTCATGGCTGCAGAGGCGTACGTGACTCCTCAGGAGGCGCGCGCCCGCCTGGCGCTGCTGGCCGCCGGCGAGGAGGGCGACCTCGACCTGGCGCGCGCCGCGCTCTACCTGGCCGCCGAGGAATATCCGGCCCTCGACGCCGACGCTTACGTTGCCCGCCTCGACGCCATGGCGCGCGACGTGGCCGACCTACCGCTGGAGACCGCCCCACCGCTGGGCCGGCTGCTGGCGCTGAACCGCTACCTGTTCGCCGAGCAGGGCTTCACCGGCAACGCCTACCACTACTACGACCCGCGCAATAGCTTCCTGAACGAGGTCATCGACCGGCACACGGGCATCCCGATCACGCTCTCCGTCGTCTACCTGGAGGTCGGTTGGCGGCTGGAGCTGCCGCTCGCGGGCGTGGGCATGCCGGGGCACTTCCTGGTCGGCTACTACCCGGAGGGCGGCGCGCGGTACGTGGACGTGTTTGCGCAGGGCCGCCTGCTGACGCGCGACGACTGCGTCGCCCGCCTGCACGAGCAGTTCGGCAGCGGCTTCGTCTTCCGCGACGAGCACCTGGCCCCCGTGAGCAAGCGCCAGATCCTCACCCGCATGCTCACAAACCTGAAGCAGATCTACCTGCAGCGCCAGGACCTCGACCGCGCGCTGGCCGCCGTCGAGCGCATCTTGTTGCTGACCCCCGACCAGCCCGGCGAAGTGCGCGATCGCGGCCTGATCCAGTACCGGCGCGGCGCCCTGCGCGCCGCCCACGCCGACCTGGAGCGCTACACCCAGCTGGCCCCCGACGCCCCCGACGCCGAGACGGTCCGCCGCCAGATGGCCCTCGTCTGGAACCTCTGGGCCAGCCGCAACTGAGCGCGTCACCGCGCCCGCGGGAAGTACTTGAACGCGTCGTAGTAGGGCTGCTTCGGGACGAACTGGGTCCGCGGGCCGCTCGGACCACCCGGCGGAATCGTGGCGGTAAGCCCATACGTCTCGCCGTAGGCGTCGTGCAGCATGTGCAGGTCCGCGGATGTGATCCAGGGGCGGCTGGCCATCCAGGTGAGCGCCGCGCGCAGGCGCACCGCCTGGCTCACGGGATCGCGCATCCAGCCGTACTCGGTGATCCAGATCGGCTTGGCCCCGTCGCCCATCGCCACCATCCCCGCGTGCAAGCGGTCGATCTCGGCCGTCCGGAGCCCCGTGCCGGGATCGTCGGTGGCGAGGTCCGAGGGCGCCGGATCGGCGTCCGCCGCGCCGCCGCCGTAGGGGTGAAACGCCACCGCGTCCCAGGGGCGGTCGTCCGCCTGCTCGTAGAGCCAGTGGACGTAATCCCAGCCCGTCACCGTGGCGGCGGCCACCTGCACGCTCGGATCGACGGCCTTCGCCTCGGCGTAGAAGGCGCGCAGCACGCGCAAGTAGTCGGCCGCGTCGTGGCCCAGGTAGCGCCACAGCTCCGGCTCGTTGCCCACCTCCCAGCGACGCACGAACGGGTAGCGCGCCACGGCCGCCCGCGCGGCCGCGTGCAGCTGCGGCTCGCGGGCGGCGGGCAGGTCGCACCACGCCTGCTCGGCGGCGCGGCAGCCGGCCGGGTCGGTCGCGGCCCACGCGGGCACGGTGACGAAAACGGCGGTGATCTCCAGGCCCGCCGCGTTCAGGCGCGACAGCACGCGGTCGAAAATGCCGAAATCGTACTGGCCTTCCCGGGCCTCGAACTGCTTCCAGTCAACGGCCACGCGCACGCCCGTGACGCCGAGGTCGCGGTAGAGCGCGAGGAACTGATCGAAGTGAGGATCGAGCCACCAGGCGTGGCCCGCGATGCCGAAGAGGGCGGGCGGAGCGCCGAGCTGCTGCGCCGCCGCGCCGCCCGGCGCGGCCGGCGCCAGGAGCAGCAGCGCCAGCAACACGAGAAGTCCGCCTCGGCCGCGCCACCCTCCCGGGCGAGTAGCCCGCCGTGAACGCTGCGCTGCCCCTGCCAGAGCGACCAGGCCCGCGCCTATCCCGCTAGTCGCCGCCCGTATTCCCCGCATCGGCCGATTCTAACAACCGGGCCGGTCGCTGCGCGAGAATACGTCGGCACGCATCAGGGAGCGGGCGCGGCTCGCTCGCGCAACGCGCGCCGGACCTTCTCGGCCGTGATCGGCAGGTCGTAGATGCGCACGCCCACCGCGTCCTCGACCGCGTTGGCGATGGCCGCCGCCAGCGGGCAGTTCGGCCCCTCGCCGATGCCCTTGCCCTGGTAGGGGCCGGGGCCGCTCGGGTCTTGTAGCAGCTCTGTCGTGAGCGGCGGCACGTCGCCCATCGTCGGCAGCTTGTACTCGCCGAGATGTGCCGTCTGGACGCGGCCCTCGTCGAGGGCGACCTCCTCCAGCAGCGCGTAGCCGAGCGCCTGCACCGTGCCCCCGTCGATCTGGCCCTGGTGGCCGAGCGGATGGATGACCGTGCCCACGTCGTGGGCGCCCACGATGCGCTCGACGCGCACCGCGCCCGTCTCCGGATCGACCTCGACCTCGGCCACCTGCACGTGGAAGCTCGGCACGTGGCCCACCGCCCGCGCCTCGGCGTGGCCGCGCCCCACCAACGCCTCCGCGCCCGCCGCCCGCGCCACCGCCGCCAGCGTCGCGGCCCGCCCACCGCCCCGGCACGCGCCGTCCGCGAGCTGCACCGTAGCCGGCGCGCAGTCGAGCAGCGGCGCCGCCGCGGCCACGAGCCGCTCGCGCAGCGCCGCTGCCGCCGCCTGCACCGCCGTGCCCATCAGCTCCGTCACGCGGCTCGCGCTCACACCCGAGTCGGCCGGCGCCCGCGCCGGCTCGACCAGCGTGATCCGCACCTGCGCCGGCGGCAGGCGTAGCTCCTCGGCCACGATCTGCTGGAGCACCGTGTGCAGCCCGGTGCCGGTGTCTACGAGCGCGCATACCACCTCGACGTGGCCTTCGGAGGTGCAGCGCACCTCGGCGTCGTAGGCGCCCGGATTGGCATGCTTCACCGCGAGCGCCATGCCGCGGCCACGGTTCGGCCCGCGGCGGGGCGCATCCCAGTCGGCGGCGGCCGCGGCGCGCTCCAGCGTCTCGACGGCGTGGACGTGGTGGAACGGCTCGCCGAGCGGCGACAGGTCGCCCTCGCGCAGCGCGTTGCGGAGGCGTAGGGCGTACGGGTCCATGCCGAGCGCGCGGGCGATGACGTCGAGCTGCGACTCGGCGGCGAACACGACCTGCGGCTCGCCGGGGGCCCGCATGTGCCCGCACGGCACCTGGTGCGTGTACACCTGGTAGCTCTCGATGCGGACGTGGGGGAGGCGGTACTCGCCCGCCGCCTCCATCGCGCCCGGCAGGTTGCAGAAGGGGATCGGCTTCAAGGCGCCGTAAGCGCCGCTGTTGTAGACGACGCGCGCCGCCCGGGCGACCAGCGTGCCGTCGGCCATCACGCCCGTCCGCAGCGTCACAACCGCCGGATGGCGCGGGTTGGCCGCCTGTAGCTCCTCGGCGTAGGTCATCACCATCCGCACCGGCCGCCCGGTCCGCAGCGCCAGCAGCGCGCAGTGCGGCGCCGCCATGTACGAGCCCTTGCCGCCGAAATCGCCGCCCACGGCGATAGGGTGGACGACGACGCGCTCGCGCGGCAGGCCCAGCGCGTGCGCTACGTAGCCCTCCAGTAGACGCGGCACTTTGTTCGAGGCCCAGACGTGTACCACGCCGGCCGCGTCGACCTCGGCCAGGCAGGCGTGCGGCTCGACGTAGCCGTGGTGCTGCAGCTGCGTGCGAAAGGTGTGCTCGAAGACGTGGTCGGCCGCGGCAAACCCTTGCTCTACGTCGCCCTTCGTCCAGACCTCCAGCGAGAGCACGTTCGGGAGGTCGGGCACGCGCTGCTCGGCGTGCGCCGCCGCACGAATCGCCTCGGCCGTGTGGACCAGCGGGGCGTCCGGCTGCATGGCTTCCAACGGGTCGAAGACGGCCGGCAGCGGCTCGTACTCCACCCGCACGCGCGCCGCGCCCTCCTCGGCCGCGTCCGCGTCGTCGGCCGCCACGACGGCGACGATCTCGCCGGTGAAGCGTACCTCGTCGTGGGGCAGGAGCGGCATGTCGCGCATGGCGCGGCCGATGAGCACGGCCGGCGCGTCGGCGGCCGTGAGCACGGCCCGCACGCCCGGCACGGCCATCGCAGGAGCCGCGTCCAGCCGTACAATACGCGCGTGGGGATGCAGGCTGCGCACGGCCTTGGCCCAGAGCGCGTTGGGCCGCAGCACGTCGGCGGCGTACTGGGCCGCGCCCGTTACCTTCGCCGCGCCGTCGAGTCGCGGCACGGCCCGCCCCACCACCTGATACGCTTGGGTCGTCACCATGCCCTCCTCCCCACCACCGAGCGCTCGCTCGCCCCATGCTTCGGCAGGATAGCCCGGCCCCGGCCGCGGAGCAAGGGAGGAGGACCTACTCCCGGCCTCTTGATGCGGGGAGGGGGAGCACCGGCCGACTTGCCTGCCGGCTCCTCGTCTTGCAGTGAGCCAGAGGAGAAGGACGAGGCGGGTGGCTCCCCCCTTCCTTGCGTCTACCGAGCCTATTTCTTGCGCGCCAGGGCGGCCAGGATCAGCCCGCCCAGCGCGAGCGCGCCGAAGGCCGCGGTAGTGCCCGGATAGGAGCGGATTTGGCGGCCGAAGTGGCGTAGCACCAACCCCTGCTGGCCCAGCGAGGCGGCCTCGCGCATCAGGTTGCCGCCCGACTCCACGCGGTCGGCCAGCAGCAGCAGCAGCCAGTGGTTCGGGTCGTGCTGCGGCAGGCTGTAGGCCTGGCGCCGGATCTGGGCCGGCAGGCCGCTCGCCGGCTCGGCCGTGCCGTAGACCGGCGTGGCGGCGGCGGGGTCCACCTGGACGGGAAGCGGCAGTTCGCCGCTGGGCGGCGGCGCCTGCGGAACGATGCGCTCCGTCGTCTGCATCAGTGCGCTCCGTTGTGGCCGTTCGAGCCAGACTGCGGCTTGAGCAGCACTTTGATCGCGCTATCTAGCTTGCGCTCGAAGATCTCGTAGCCGTAGGGCGCCTCTTCCAGCGGCAGCTCGTGCGTCACCACGAAGGACGGGTCGATCGCGTGGCTGCGCGTCTTCGCCAGCAGGTCGTCGAGGTAGGTGAGCACGTTGCACTGGCCCATGCGCAGGGTCAGGTTGCGGTTCATGGCCCAGCCGATGGGGAAGAAGTGGTTGAACGGCGGGCCGTACACGCCGAGGATCGACACGGTGCCGCCGTTGCGCACGGCGTTGATGGCCCAGGACAGTGCCGTGATGCAGCCGGCCTCCAGAAACATGGCGCCCTGCACGCTCTGCAGCCGTGAGCCGTCGGCCTCCAGGCCCACCGCGTCGATGCAGGCATCGGGGCCGCGCCCGTCGGTCATGTCCTTGAGCAGCGCGATCACGTCGGGCACGTCGTCGAAGTTGATCGGCTCCGCGCCGCACTGGTCGACGGCGAACTGCAGGCGGTAGGGCACGTGGTCGACCGCGATCACGCGGCCCGCGTGGAAGACGTCGCGCGCTGACTTCATGGCGAAGAGGCCGACCGGCCCACAGCCGAACACGGCCACCGTGTCGCCGGGCCGGATGCCCGCCATCTCGGCGCCAAAGTAGCCGGTGGGGAAGATGTCCGCCAGCATGACGGCTTGCGGGTCCGACACGTCATCCGGCAGCCGCTTCGGCCCCGTGTTCGCGTACGGCACGCGCACGTACTCGGCCTGCGCGCCCTCGTAGCCACCAGTGGTGTGCGAGTAACCGTAGATGCCGCCGAGGTCGCTGTACGGGTTGGCGTTCTCGCACTGGGACCACATCTGCCGGGTGCAGTAGAAGCAGCGGCCGCAGGTGATGTTGAACGGCACCACCACGCGGTCGCCGGCCGCGACTGCCGTGACCTGATCCCCGACCTGCTCGACAGTGCCGACGCACTCGTGACCGAAGGTGTAGCCGACGCGCGTGTCGGGCACTAGGCCGTGGTACAGGTGCAGGTCCGAGCCGCAGATGGCGGCCGTGCTCACCCGCACGATCGCGTCCTCAGGGTGCAGGATCGCCGGCTCCGGTTTGTCCACTACACGCACGTCGTTCTTGCCGTAGTAGGCTAGCGCTCTCATAGGCCCCTTGTCCCTTGCCGCTAGTCGGTTGGCGAGGTGGCCGAGGTGACGCAAGTGCCGTGCCGCCGTGGCATGGCGCGTGCGTCTTATGTCGGCGGCGGGGGGCCGAGAACGCGATCGTGGGAGGGCAGGATGGCGGTGGCGGTGGGGGCCGAGCAGCAGGCGAGAAACGAGGGCGCGCCGAGCGCCACGAGCGCGACGCCGGTCGAGTCGGCGCAGGCGGCAGGGCTGCGCTACGTCAGCGACGCGCGGCCGGGCATTCGGCGCAAGCGGGCCGGGCGCCACTTCCGCTACGTCGGCCCCGACGGGCAGCCGGTCCATGATCCGGCGGTGCTCCAGCGGATCAAGACGCTCGCCATCCCGCCCGCCTGGACGGACGTGTGGATCTGCCCCGATCCGAACGGCCACGTCCAGGCCACCGCCCGCGACGCGAAGGGGCGCAAGCAGTACCGCTACCATCCGCGCTGGCAGGCCGTGCGCGACGAGACGAAGTACGAGCGGACGATCGCCTTCGGCCAGGCCCTCCCGCTGATCCACGAGCAGACGGAGCGCCACCTTCAGCTGCCAGGGCTGCCACGCGAAAAGGTGCTCGCGGCGGTCGTGCGGCTGCTAGAGACGACGCTTATCCGCGTCGGGAACGACGAGTACGCGCGCAACAACCACTCGTTCGGGCTCACCACGATGCGCGACCGACACGTGGACGTCGAGGGCGGCAAGATGCGCTTCCACTTCCGGGGCAAGTCCGGGAAGCAGCACACGCTGGAGCTACGGGACCAGCGCCTGGCGCGCATCGTGCAGCGCTGCCGCGACATCCCCGGCCAGGAGCTGTTCCAATACATTGACGACAACGGCGAGCGGCGCGACGTGGGCTCGGGCGACGTGAACGAGTACCTGCGCGAGATCACGGGGCAGGACTTCACGGCCAAAGACTTCCGCACCTGGGCGGGCACCGTCCTCGCCGCGTGGGCGCTGCAGGAGTTCGAGGCCTTCGACTCGGAGACACAGGCCAAGAAGAACGTCGTGCGGGCCATCGAGCGGGTGGCGGAACGCCTCGGCAACACGCCCGCCGTGTGCCGCCGCTGCTACGTCCATCCGGCCGTGCTGGAGGCGTATCTCGACGGCTCCCTGGCCGAGAACCTGAAGGACCGGGTGGAGGGCGAGCTAACCGAGAGGCTGGGCAAGCTGCCGCCCGAGGAGGCCGCCGTGCTCGTGTTCCTGCAGCACCGCCTGGCGCAAAGCGGTGCCCAGTCCTCGGGCTAGAAGGTGCCGTGGTAGAGGGCGCAGGAGCGGCAGACGTCGGGGGGCTCGTCGGAGTCGAGGCGAGCGCGGAAGGCCTGGTAGTCCGCGCCGTTCCAGACGGCCGCGGCGCCCTGCTCGACCATGTTGCCGAAATGGACGCGGTCGGGCGTGGCGACCATGCAGCACGGCATGGCGAGGCCCTCGTAGCTGAGATAGGCGCCGGTCCAGGGCCAGTCGCAGCGCTGCCGCCCCGGCGTGCCGGGCGCGTGCTGGCGCGGCGCGGTGCGCGGCAGGCGCAGCTCCAGCCCCACCTCGGCGGCCGTGGCTCGCGCCGCGTCGAAGTAGTAAGCCACGCGCGCGGGGTCGTCGGCGAGCAGCGTCTGTGCGTCCACAAACTCGCGCATCGGGCGGTAGTGGGCGGGCAAGCTGGCTTCACCGAAGTCGTGGCAGAGGTGCTGCACCGAGATGCCCTCCATCGACCAGGCGGCGGCCAGGCGCACTAGAGCGGGCAGCTCGTGCAGGTTCTGGCGCATCACGACCGTGACGAGGCGCAGGTGCGGCGTGGCGCGCTCGCCCCGTGCCACGAGCAATCCTTCCAGGTTCTGCACCACCCGCTCGAAACGCGACCGCACACGGATCCGCTCGTAGGTCTCGGGCGTCGCGCCGTCGATGGAGATGAACAGCGTGTCGAGGGCGCTGGCGGCGCAGCGGGCGGCCCGCTGGCGGTTCAGCAGTGTCAGGTTCGAGTTGGTGGTCACGCGGATGCCCTTGCCCGCGGCGTAGTCGATCATGTCGAAGAAGCGCGGGTGCATCATCGGCTCGCCCAGCCCTTGCAGGTGCAAGTGAGCGAGGGCACCGAACTGGTCCACGATGCGCGTGAAGTCGTCGAACGGCATGAAGGCCAGCGGCCCGTGTGGCGGGCCGTCGCGCCGGAACTGGATTGGGCACATCTGGCAGCGCAGGTTGCACTGGCCCACGGGCTCGAGCTGGAGATAGGTCGGGAGCGGCAGGGTCTGCATCGAGCCTCCCCAGCGGCGGCGCGTTAGAGGAACGCGACGCGGTACTTCAGGGCGCCGCGCAGGCGCCAATAGACGGCGAGCGGTGGGATGAGCGCGGACGTGACCAGCATGTCCGCCACGTGAGCCGGCGCATGGGACGTGCCGCGCAGGCGCCGGGCGCAGAACTCGGCCGTGAGCGCCGCCCAGGTGCCCGCGGCGCCGATCGCCAGCCGGCGCCGGCCGGTCGCCGAGGCGCCGGCCGCGACGAGCAGCGCGCCCACGCTAGCGTAGTAGCGTCCAGGCGGGGCCGCCTGGATGTGCTGCCGGTACAGGCCGGGGTGCTTCTTGTACAGCAGGGCGTTGTACTGGGCCTTGCGCTGCTGCGACAAGCTGATGCCCCAGCGCCCCGGTCGCACGGGATGCACAACCACCGCCGCGGGCGCGCGCACCAGCCGCGCGCCGCGCTCCAGCAGCACGAAGTGCAAGTCGCTGTCCTCGCGCCAGGCCGCCGGAAAGCGTTCGTCGAACCCACCGGTCGCCAGCAACGCCTCGCGTCGGCAGAAGCAGTTGGCGGTTACGAACTCGCCGCGCTCGAGGCCAGCCGCGTCGCGCTCGTAGTCGGTGGGCACCGGCGGCAGCGGCATGACGACGCGTCCGGTGACGGCGGTCACGCCCGCCGCGCACGCGGCCAGCCCGGCACGCAGCCAACTGGGCGTTGGGACGCAGTCGTCGTCGGTGAAGGCGATGACGGCGCCTCGCGCCGCCCGCCAGCCGCGGTTGCGCGCCGCGGCGGGGCCGTGCGTGCCCGTAACCGCCACGTAGCGCACGGCGCAGGGCGCGCGCTCGGCCCAGCGCGCCACGAGCGCGGCGATCGCCGCACTGGCCGCGTCGTCGGCCACGACGATCTCATAGGCGTCGGGCGGCAGGTCCTGGGCGACTAGCGCGGCCAGGCAGCGGCCCAGCAGAGCGGGGCGGTTGTAGGTCGGGACCACGACCGACACGCGGATGGTCGTGATCGGCGCCGGGGCACGCCCGGCGGGGTGCTGCTGTACGCTGGCGCGGTCGTCGTAGCCGGGCCAGGCGGCCGGACGGCCGCGGGTGGGCACTAGACCCGCCCCGACGACTCCCTGGCCGGCCACGTGGACGGGCCGGCTGGGCGACGCGGGGGACGCGGCATGGTGACCGCGGACGGGCACGAGCCCCGCCCCCGCGATCGGGCGGTCGCCGATCTGCCCCGCCATCGACCTGCGACTAGTGAAAGTCATGCGGCGGGCTCCGGCTTCTCCAGCAGGAACGAGCCGATCACCAGAGCGTCCAGCGGCGAGGTCCAGAAGCACTCGACAGCGTCGCGCGGCGTGCAGACGATCGGCTCGCCGCGCGTGTTGAACGACGTGTTTACCAGCACCGGCACCCCCGTGCGCCGCTCGAACGCCTTGAGCAGATCGTAGTAGAGCGGGTGCTGGGCGCGGTTGACGGTCTGGATGCGCGCGGTGCCGTCGACGTGGCGCACGGCGGGGATGCGGTCGGCCTTGTCGGGGCGCACGTCGTAGACGAACAGCATGAAGGGCGACGGCCCCGCGTCCACGAACCAGTTGGCGGCCGCCTCCTCCAGCACGACGGGCGCGACGGGGCGGAAATCCTCGCGGTCCTTGATCTCGTTGAGGCGGTCCTGCATCGACGCCTGCAGCGGCGAGGCGAGGATCGACCGGGCGCCCAGCGCTCGCGGCCCGAACTCCATGCGGCCCTGGTACCAGCCGACGATCTTGTCCCCCGCTAGCAGCGCGCTCGCCTCTTCGGCCACGTCGGCCAGCCGCCGGTAGGGGAGCTTCGACCAGCGCAGGAAGCCCTCGATCTCGGCGTCGCTGTAGGCGGGCCCAAGGAAGGCGTGGTCCATGACGTAGCGGCGGGTGTCGTCGCGGCGCTGGCGCGCGTCGATCCATAGGGCGGCGCCCAGGGCAGTGCCGGCGTCGCCGGCCGCCGGCTGCACCCAGATGCGGCGGAACGGCCCTTCGTCGCGCAGGCGCGCGTTCATCACGCAGTTCAGCGCCACGCCGCCCGCCAGGCAGAGATCCTCGGCGCCGGTCGCCTCGTACAGCCAGCGGCTGAGGTGCAGCGCCGTCTCTTCGAGGACGAGCTGCAGCGAGCGCGCGAGGTCGTAGTGGCGCTGCTCGGTGGGGCCGCCGCGCTCACGCGCGGGGCCGAAGCGCCGCTCCAGCTCCAGCGGGGCGATCGTGTACTGCCCCGCCTCGCCAACCTGCACCAGCGCGCGCAGCTGATCGGCGTAGCGCGGCTCCCCGAACGACGCCAGCGCCATTACCTTGTACTCATCCGACGAGTGCAGGAAGCCCAGGTAGCTGGTCACCTGCTCGTACAGCAGCCCCAGCGAGTGCGGCACGTCCACTTGGCCGAGCGCCCGCAGCCGGGTGCCCTCGGCCAGGCCGTAGGTCGTGCTGGCGTGCTCGCCGCGGCCGTCCATCGTCAGCACTGCCGCGCGCTCGAACGGCGCCGCCAGGCAGGCGCTCGCCGCGTGGGCGACGTGGTGCTCCACGAAGTGCCACTGGTAGGGGCCGTCGGGCCGGACGCCGCGCAAGCGCGCCTGCAGGTGGTGCGGCACGCCGCCGACGAGGTGCCGCGGCGCGTTCACGACGTACGACAGGAATAGCGGGTCCCAGGCCGACTCCCACTCATCCGGCGTGGGATGGGCGCTCGGCTCCAACGGCAGCGTGATCGTCGCGTCGCGCAGGTGGCGCCCGAGCCGCAGCGCCGGATCGTAGGAATAGGCGACGTGGTCGACGTCCGCCAGCCGGATGCCAGCCTCTTTCAGACAGTAGTCGATGGCGTGAAAAGGCAATTCGTAGGCGGAGAAGGGAACGGGACGCTTGCCGTGCTTCACGTGCGTAAAGCGCTCGTCCTCGGCCGCCGCGATCACGCGCCCGTCCTCGACCAGGCAGGCGGCGGAGTCGTGGAAGGCCGCGTTGATGCCAAGCGTGAACATCGACCTCTCCCCAGCGACGGCTAGTGCGCAGCCAAGAGCAGGTTTCCGGGGACGCCCCCAGCGCCCCCGCCGCGCCGACTTAGGGCCAGCTGGTCTCAGTGGGCGGCGTGACGATGACCTCCTGGAGCGCGGAGCCGGCGGGCATACGGACCGCGAACAGGATCACCTCGGCCACGTTGGCGGGGTCTTGCAGGTTCGCCTCGTCGGGCATCGGGATACCTTGCTCGACGAAGCGGTCGAAGAAGTGGGTCCGCATGCCACCAGGGATGATCGTCGTCACGCGGATGCCGTGCGGGCGGCCCTCCACGCCGAGGGCACGGCTGAAGCCGATGAGGCCCCACTTCGAGGCGTGGTAGGCGGAGGCGTTCGCCCAGGCGCGCGTGCCCGCGGTGGAGGCGACGTTCACGATGTGCCCCCCACCCTGGCGCTGCATGAGCGGCAGGGCGGCCTTGGCGAACAGGAACGGCGCGCGCAGGTTCACGCCGATCACCTGGTCCCACTGCTCAATGGACATCTCGGCGACCGAAACCGTATGGTCCACCGCCGCGTTGTTGACGACCACGTCCAGCCGCCCGAACTCTCGCACGGTTCTGTCGACGGCGGCGAACACCGTGTCGGCGTCGCGCACGTCGCCGCGGATAGCCAGCGCCCGCGCGTCCTGGGCCGCGAGCGCATCAGCGGCGCGCTCGGCCGCCGCCCCATTGACGTCCACACAGGCAACGGCGCAGCCGGCTTGCGCGAACGCGCGCGCCGTGGCCTCGCCGAGCCCTGAGCCGGCGCCGGTCACTAGGACTACCTTGCCACGCAGGGAGTCAGCAGTCATGACCTGCTCCTTTGCAATGCTGGGCGGCGGACCAGCGGCCGCCGGGGCGCGTGGGCGCGGGCGCTCGCGGTCACGGCGCGCGCAGGCGGTAGGGGCGCGTCCGCTAGTCCGGCAGCCGCCGCCGCAAGCGCCCGCTCCGCGAGCAGCGTCCGGTAGAGCGCGGCCGTCCGGAGCGCCGCGATCGGCCAGGTGAACTCGCGCTCCATGCGGGCGCGGGCGGCATGCCCCAGCCGCGCCGCCAGCGCCGGTCGCATGAGCACCTGCCGTAGCCGCGTGGCGAGCGCCGCCGGGTCGCGCGGCGGCACGAGGAAGCCGGTCACGCCATCCTGAATGGTGAAGTTGATGCCGCCCACGGCCGCGCCGACGACCGGCCGCCCGCAGGCCATCGCCTCCAGCGGCGTGAGGCCGAATGGCTCGTACCAGGGGGTAGTCACCGCCACGTCGCCGGCGCAGTAGTAGTCGCGCAGCTCGCGCGGCTGCCGCTGCCCGGTGAAGATCACGCGATCGGCGATCCCCAGCTCGGCCGCCAGCCGCTGGAGGACCCCGATCTCGGGGGTGGCGACCGGATCGGGCTCCGGCGAATCGCCGCCGACGACCAACAAGCGCACCGGCGGCCCGTCGCTCGTGCCGAGGAGCGCCAGCGCGCGCACCACGTTGCGCACGTCCTTGCGCGGCAGCAGGCGACCGACGTAGACGACCACCCGCTCGTCGACCGCCAGGCCGATCCGCCGCCGCGCCTCCGCCTGAGGCACGGGCCAGAAGACCTCCAAGTCCACCCCGGCGGGGATTAGCTCGATGCGGTCGGGCTGCGCGTCGTAGTCCTCGACCAGCTCCGCACGCTCCGTCGGACAGTGGGCGATCACGCGGTCGACGGTCCGGACCACGTCCAGCTCGACGGCGATGCGGTCGGCGGGACTCGTATCCGCGGTGCCCTGGTGGCGCTGCTTCGTCTTGCCTAGCGCGTGGAAGATCTGGACGGCCGGGATGGCCAGCCGGCGGCGCAGCTCGGCCGCGACCCAGCCGGACATCCAGAAGTTGCCGTGGACCAGGTCGTAGCGCGTCTCCTCCCGGGCCGCGAATTCCAGGAAGGCGTCGCGGAAGGCCGGCATGTAGGGCCACATGGCGTCCTTGGGGATAAGGGCCGCCGGCCCCGCGGTGAGGTTGACGATCCGCACGCCGGGCGCCCACTCGACGACCGTCGGCTGGGCGGGGCAATCGCGGCGCGTGAACACGTCGACGGCGTAGCCCAGGCCGGCGACGTGGCGGCTGATCTGATCGACGTAGACGTTCTGGCCGCCAGCATCCTCGCCGCCGCGCAGGGCAGCCGGGCTGGCGTGCTCACTCAGGCAGGCGACGCGAAGCGGTGCCCCCACAAGCTCCATCCTCTCAGCGCCCGGTGGGCGCGCCGTGTAGTGCGGTCGTGGCGAGCGCGGCCGCCCGCGCGAAAGCGGCGTTCCAATCGCGGCTGAAGCGGTCGAGCCCAAAGCGCGCGCGGGCAACCGCGCGCGCGTTCGCGCCCAGGCGCCGCGCCTCGGCCGGGTCAGCCAGGAGCGCGCGCATGCGATCGACCAGGTAGTCCAAGTCACAGGACACGTAGCCGGTGCGGCCGTTCTCGATCACCGCGGGCAGCTCGGTCGTGGCGAGCGCGACGACCGGCATGCCGATCGTCATCGCCTCGATCACCGCGAGGGGCAGGCTGGTGTAGCGCATTGGGCTGAACAGAAAGCGGTACGCGGCCACGCGGCGCTGCAGGTCGCGGTAGGGGACGTCCCCGAGGCCGCCGAAGGCCTCGGTCCCCATGCCCGCCACGTCCAGCGGCACGGCCTCGCGCGCCTGCAAGAAGAGGTCGTAGCCAGCGATGCGCGGCCGCCGCTGGATCATGTTGGCGACCATGATGCCGCGCGCGAGCCGGCCGTCATAGACCGCGTCTGGATCGACGGCCACGCTATGCTCCACGACGGCCGTCGGCGTGCGGCCATTGTCCCACATCAGCCGGTTGTAGTGTGTGACGTGGACGAGCAAGACGCTCTCGTCGTCCACCGGGTGCCTCGTGTCCGTGGCGTGCGGCTTCGGCGTGTTGTGCTCCAGGTAGATGCGCGGCAGCCGACGCTGGGCCTCGCTCAGGACCTCGTACTGGTCGGTGAGGTAGTTGCGCGGGGACTGGAACACGATCAGGTCCAGGTCGAGGTCGCGCACCTGCTGGGCGGGCACCTCGTGGAGCCGCGCGTGCTGGTCAAAGGTCCAGCCGCGGCCCAAATACCCCTCTGGCGCGCCCGGCTTCGTCGGCACGTACCAATCGTGGTCCAGCGCCGCCAGCGCGTTCAGGTAGCTGCCGTGGACGTGCCAGGTGAAAATCCTCAGACGCTGCACGCGACAGCCCCCCTCTCCAGTAGCTGCTCGGCCACCGCCAGTACGTCGTGGGACGCGACGCCGGTCAGGCAGCGCGGCTCGACGGGACAGGCGCGCTCGGAGCAGGCGGCACACGGGAGCGGCGCGCACACGACGACGTGCCGCTCGCGGTCCAGCGGCGCCCAGCGGCGCACGTGGCCCGGCCCAACGACCGCGACGCTCGGCGTATCGACGGCAGCCGCGAGGTGCATCGGCCCGGTGTCGCCGCTGACAAACAGGTCGCAGCGGGCGATGAGCGCCGCCAGCCCGCCGAGGCTCGTGCGCCCGGCGAGGTTTAGGGCCGGCGCGCGCAGGCCCGCCGCGACTGCGGCCGCTACGTCCAACTCGCTCGGGCCTCCCGTCAACACGACTCTCGCGCCGTGCCGGGCCGCGAGCGCGTCGGCGACGGCGGCGAAGCGGGCGGGCGGCCAGCGCCGCGCGACGGCGCTCGCTCCCGGATGCATCCCGACGACCGGGCCGCTCGCCCGCCCCAGCGGCCGGAGGAGCGCCTCTGCTTCGGCGTGATCCTCGGGCAGCAGCGGAAACTCCAGGCGCACATCGTGGGACGGGCAGCCGAGCAGCCGCGCCAGACCCAGGTTTCGCTCGACCTCGTGCGCGTCCCAGGGGTACGGCGCTCCCAAGGTCAGGTCCGGCGAGGGCGTGCCGTCGTAGTACCCGACCGTCGCCCGCGCGCCGAGCGCGCGCACCGCCGCGTTGCTCGTGCGGCCGCTGCCGTGCATCTGGATGGCTAGGTCGTAGCCGTAGGCGCGCTGGGCCGCGAAGAAGGCGGCGGCGCGGGCCGGGTCCGGCGGCACCTCGGCGATGCCCGGATGGCCGGCGAACGCCACGAAGCGGTCGAGGTAGCGCGCGCAGCGCCGCGCGAACGCCGCCGCCCAGGGCAGCCCGATCAGCGTGATCTCGGCGGCTGGAAGCCCGGCCCGCAGCGTCCGCCAAGCGGGTACCGCCAACAGCAGGTCGCCGAGATTGAGCGCACGGAGGATGGCGATCCGCCGCACTGAGCCGTCGAGACGCGGCACGCTGGCGCTCATCGCACCGCCTCCACCGCCGACAACGGGGTACGCGCGGCACCCGCCTCGGCCAGCAGCTCCGCGGCCGCGCGCACGACCATCGGCGGCGTGACCTGCCGCAGGCACTCATGGCCGACCGGGCACACGCGGCTGTAGCACAGGCGGCAGGGTACGTCCGCGTAAAGCTGACGGTGGGGCACCCGCCACGGCCCCCACTGCTCCGGCGGGTTGGTGAGCGCGAACAGCGCCACCACCGGCGTCTTGACGGCTGCCGCAACGTGCATCGGCCCGGTATTGTTCGTGACCGTCAGATCGGCGGCCGCGACGAGGGCGCAGAAGGTGGCGAACGGCAGGGGACCGGCCAGCGGCAGCACCGAGGGCCGCGTGTCAGGGCGCAAACGCGCGACGATCCGGTCCACCAGCGGTCGCTCATCCGGGGTGCCGGTCAGGGCGACGGTCGCGCCCAGCCGCGCGACCAGCAGGTCCGCCACCTCGGCGTACAGCTCCCAGGGGTACGTGCGTGCCGGCATGCTGCACCCCGGATGGAGCACCACGACCGGCCGCCGCGGGTCCACTTGGCGCTCGGCCAGCAGCAGGGCGGCGTCGGCGCGGGCGGCGGGCGGCACGCGGAGCGCCAGGTCAAGCGAGTCCGTCTGCAGCCCGACCGCGCCGACCAGGTCGAGGCCGCGCTCGACCTCGTGCATCATCCGCTCCGGATGCTTGTGGCGGGTGGTGAGCAGCGAGCCTGGTCCATCTATCGAGGCCGCGAGCCGCAGCGGCACGTCGGCCAGGTAGCACAGGTAGGCCGCCGGCAACGGACTCTGACGGAACGAGGTGAAGATGATCGCCGCGTCGAAGGCGCGCTCCCGCAGGCGCGCGATCATCGCCTGCTCGCGGGCGCTGTCGTGCGGGAGCGACTGCCACGGGTCGATCCAGGGCGCCTCGTAGACGATCACGTCGTCCACGTCCGGGTCCAGGCGTCCGACCTGAGCGCCGACGGGGCTGGCGAGCAGCGTCAGCGCGGCGTCCGGCAGCGACTGCCTGATGGCGTGCAGGGCGGGCGTCGTGACGAGCACGTCGCCGAGGTTGTCCAGCCGCACGGCCAGGATGCGGCGGGCCGCGCGCCACTCCCGGGGGATCACGGCGCCCCCCCCGCCCTACCGCCCGCCCGCGCCACGATACGCTGGATCACCGCTGTCGTGCTCAGGCTGCCGACGAGCGGCAGGATCACCACGCGCCCGCCCACGGCGTGCACCGCCTCGGCCTCGGGGAGCGGCGCCTCGGCGTAGTCGCCGCCCTTCACGTGGACGTGAGGCCGCAGGGCGTGGATGAGCCGCGCGGGCGTGTCCTCGTCGAAGAGCAGGGCATGGTCGACGGAGTCGAGCGCGGCGACGAGCGCGAGGCGGTCGCGCTCGGGGTTGATCGGGCGCCGCTCGCCCTTCAGGCGGCGCGCGCCGCGGTCGGTGTTCACGCCGACCACCAGCACGTCGCCCAACGCCTTCGCCTGCCGCAGAAACTCGACGTGGCCGGCGTGCAGGATGTCGAAGACGCCGTTGGTGAAGACGACGCGGCGGCCGGCGGCGCGCTCCCCCGCCAGCCGCGTCGCTAAGCGGTCGAGCGCTTCGCGGCCGGCAGCGGCCGGCGCCTCGGCGTGCGCGCGCAGGCTCACGCGGCGCAGGAGGTCCTGGTGCGAGACGACGGCGGTGCGGGGGCGCGTGACGGCGATGGCCGCCGCGTCGACGCCGATCCGCGCCGCGTCGACTGGCCCGGCGCCCGCCGCGAGCGCCAGCGCCATCGCGGCCGCGAACGAATCGCCCGCGCCCACGTCGTTGGCGCGCGCCACCGGGTGCGCCGGGACGTGGGCGGCCTCGCCCGCACGGGACACGAGGCACACGCCATCGGCACCCAGCGTGATCGCCGCCCATTCGGCATCCACGCCCTGGAGCAGCCGGCGGCCGAGCCGCTCCACATCCGGAAGCGAGGGGCGTGACTCCGGCGCGGCGGCCGTCGGCTCCACGTGTAGCCGCGCCTCCTGATAGTTCGGCGTGACGACGGTGGCGCCAGCCGTGGCGAAGCGCCCGAGCGCCTTCGAGTCCACGAGCAGCGCTCGCGGTTGGGCCGCGCGCAGCGCCCGGAGCCGCGCCAGGAGCGCGTCCGACAGCACGCCGTAGCGGTAGTCCGACACGACGATCACGTCGCAGCGCGGGTACGCCTCGCCGAGATGGGCCACCAGTCGGGTCACGGCCTCCTCGGCGCAGTCGCGCGTCTCGCCCTCGTCGAAGCGCACGACGTACTGGCCGTCGGCGAGGATGCGCAGCTTGTGCAGCGTGCTCGCCCGCGAGTCCTCCACCAGCCACCGCGGGTCGACGCCGCACTCGCGCAGGGCCACGCGCAGGAGCGCCCCCGCCGCGTCGCGCCCGACGAGGCCCAGCAGGTCCACGGCAGCGCCCAGCGCCCGCAGGTTGGCGGCGCTGTTCCCGGCGCCGCCCGGCGCGCGCTGCTCGCCGGTCTTGCGGACCACCGGCACGGGGCCCTCGGTACACAGGCGGGCCGCGGTGCCCTCCAGGTAGCTGTCGAGCATCACGTCGCCAATCGCCAGCGCGCGCAGGCGGCGGAAGCGGCGCACGACGTCAACGAGCGCGGGCATCGCCGCCTCCTGCCGCGCCGCTGGCGGCCAACGCGAAGCGGGGAGCCACCCCGTCCCAGCGCGGTGGGCGGTAGCGCAGGTCCACCGCCGCGTCGCCGTGGGCCACCACCGCCCGCACAATTTGGAGCGCGTGGCGCGTGTCGCGGGCGATGTAGGCGGGCGTGCGCACCGGGCTGGGCGGCGGCGATTCGGTGCCGAGGTCGACGAGCACCGTGCGGCAGCCGACGCGGTTGCCAGCCTCCACGTCGTCCAGGATGTCACCCACAAACCACGAGCGCCGGAGGTCGAGTCCCAGCTCGGCGGCGGCGCGCAGCAGCATGCCCGGCTCCGGCTTGCGGCAGGCGCACCGGATGGCGAGGTGAGGAACCGCTCCGTCGGGATGGTGCGGGCAGTGATAGATGCCGGCAAGGCGGACGCCGCCCGCCGCCAGCTCGGCGGAAAGGTGCGCGTGCATGCGCGCCAGGTCGGCCTCGGTGAGGTAGCCGTGCGCGATGCCCGACTGATTGGTGATGATCACCAGCCGCATGCCCAACGCCTGCAAGCGCCGCAGCTCCGGCACGACGCCGTCGAAGAGGGACAGCTCGTCGGGCCGGGTGGGATAGTGACGCGGCCGCACGAGGGTGCCGTCGCGGTCGAGGAATAGCGCCGGCACGCTCATCGCGCCGCCTCCCCGGGCCAGGCCATCAGCTCCGTCTCGATCAGGTCGCAGAGCACGTGGGTAATGATCTTGTGCAACTCCTGGATCACGGCCGCGTCGCCGGCGGGCATGCGGAGGGTGAGATCGGCGGCCGCTTCCAGGCGGCTGGGCCGGGCGCCCGTAATGGCGACGAGCCC
This sequence comes from Chloroflexota bacterium, assembly GCA_035293805.1. Taxonomy (GTDB): domain Bacteria; phylum Chloroflexota; class UBA6077; order UBA6077; family JAJPHF01; genus JAJPHF01. Next base: position 140,093 of record DATGMD010000044.1, read on the forward strand.
AATGCCCCGCGCCTGGCAGGCGGCGGCCGCCCGCAGCAAGTTCTCCGACTCGCCGCTGGTGCTGAACGCCAGGAGCAGGTCACCGCGCTGCCCGAAGGCGAGCACCTGCCGCGCGAACACGTCGGGGTAGCCGTAGTCGTTGGCCACCGCGGTGAGGGTGGCCGTATCGGTGGTGAGCGCCAGGGCCGCGTAGGGCGCGCGGTCGTGCTTGAAGCGCCCGACCAGCTCGGCCGCGAAGTGCTGCGCCTCGGCCGCGCTGCCGCCGTTGCCCGCCACCAGCACCTTGTTCGCGCTCCGCAGGGTCGCCACGAGGCGCGCGGCGACGGCCGCCACGTCGTCGGCCCGCGCGGTTAGCTCACGGAGCGCCATGTCGAGCGTCGTGCGGCGTCCCTTCAGGGCATCGGCGACCGCGTCGCGGTAGGGGCGTGTTCGGTCCTGCGCGGGCGCCGCGGCAACCTCGTGGGCCAAGGTCTGTTGCTCGATTGCCACGCGATCGACTCCTTCCCCCACCGAGCCAGCAGAGCGAGCATGTGGCGGCACTTGCTACTTAAATGCTAGAAGTCGTGAGGACCACGTCACATCGGGCGCTTGCCAAACAGTTGACGGCTCGTGACACGAGGTTATTGGGCGCTTGCACAGGGAACACGCCAGTTATGACGCCTGACGACGCTGGTTAGAGCGCGCGGAGGAGGAGGGCGAGGCGAATCTGCACCGCATCGTCGAAGCAGCGCGGATCCAGGCCAGTGAGGGCCGTAATCTTATCGAGACGGTAGCCAAGGGTGTTCCGGTGGATCGCCAGACGCTTCGCGACGGACGACGGGCAGCAGTCTTCCGCGAAGAATGCGTCCAGCGTCTGGAGCAGCTCCGGCTCGTGGTCGAGCGGGCTCAGGAGGTGGGTGGCGAGGTCGACTTTGGTCCGCTCGTCGGACACGCCGATGAAGGCGGCGACGCCCAGGCCGTCCAGGCAGTGCGCGCCGTTGCGGCCGTGGAAGCGGCGGCCCAGCGACAGGGCCGCGCGCGCGTCCTGGTAGGAGCGGGCCAGGCCCGCGACGCCCGGGTGGTAGCGGCCGATCCCCAGGCTGATCGGGGCGCCGGTCTCGCGGCGCAGCCGCGCCAGCAGCTCGCTGCTGGCGCGCTTCAGCGCTGCCAGATCGGCCCAGGAGGGGCTCATCTGCTCCCAGCCGCGCTCGCCGTCGACCCAGGCGACCAGGTCTTCGGTGCTGCTCGCCTTCAGCACGGCCACCTCGCCGTCGCCGATGTAGGCGCAAATCGTCTCATCCCGCAGGTTGAAGAAGCGCACGACGACGTTGATGACGGACTGCGCGCGCCGGCGCACCCGCGCCTCGCTCGCCGACAGCCGGCCGAGCCGGTCGGCGTCGAGGATGTAGTCGGCGGCGTCGACCAGGATGACCGCGCGGGGCCGCGTCAGGTCCATGCCGAGGATCTGGGCCTCGCGGAGGATGTCGTCCTCGTCGCGCCGCGTGCCGCACAGCAGGTCGTTAATGAACTTGTCCTTCAGCTCGTGCTGGTTGGCTAGGCGCGCCACGGCGGAGGTCTGGGCGAACATCCACTCCACCAGCGTCTGTGCCAGACGGGGAGAGACCTTCTCGCCGGTGACGGGCTGGATCACCACCTCGGCCGCCGCGGGCCCGAGGTGCATCGGCACGCGGAACGCGTCGTCGGGCGGCGCCGTATCGGCCGAGGCCAACGGCGCGAGGGGAGCGGGCTCGCTGCTGGCGATGATCGCGCCGCGCTCGTCGAGCACCGAGACGCGCGCGCCGAGTAGCTCGGCAATGCGCTCGGTCACCAGGTCGGATACGCGCTCCATTTCGCCAGTCCGCATTGCCATGCGAGGGACTCCTTAGACAGGACGATTCGCCGGGGCCACCCGGGGACGCATAACAAGCCGACGCCGTGCCGAGTTGACACGTATTGTCGCGATTCGGCGCCTCGCCCTAGCCAGACGCGTAATCGGCTGCCGGTAGGCAGGATTCGTGCCAGGAACCTGGGCGCACGAGCACATGAAACCGAGCACATGGCGGCTGAGATACCCGCATCTACCCGCGATGCTACTCTTAGAGTTGTCTTGGAGCCAGAAGCCACGCAACAAGACAGTTCCTTGACGCGCCGATCGATCCAGGTATGCGGCCGGGCCGGGAAGGCGCTCGCGGCAGGGGGGGCTGTGGCGCCGGGGACCCCGGCCCCGGCGCCTTGCGGGACGCCGGCCGCTCGGCTCGCCGGCCAGCGGCGCTGGCGGCACTGCGGGAGCGCGGAGCAGAGCCGGCGCGGCGGGCATTGCGCAGGGGCACCCGATCGGCGCCGAGCGACCGCGCGGGTCAGTCGGGCGAGCGCTCGGTGGCCAGCAGCGCGGCGATCCGCTGCGTCAGATCCTGCTTCGACACCTTGCCGAACGGGGAGAGGGGGAATTCGGGGACCAGCTCGATGCGCTCGGGCCACTTGTACTTGGCCAGGTCCTTGTCCGCCAGGAAGTCCTGGACCTCGCGCAGCGCGAGCGTGCGCCCGGGCCGCGGGATGACGAAGGCGCACATGCGCTCGCCTAGCACGGGATCGGGCATCGGCACGCACGCAACGTTGAGCACGGCGGGGTGGGCCAGCAGCAGGTTCTCGACCTCCTCGGCGCTGATCTTCTCGCCGCCGCGGTTGATGAGATCCTTTTTGCGTCCCTCGACGACGTAGTTGCCCGAGGGGTGCCGGCGCATCAGGTCGCCGGTCATGTAGAAGCCGTCGGGCGTAAAGGCGCGGGCGTTGTGCTCGGGCGCGCGAAAGTAGCCGCGCAGCGTGTAGGGACCGCGCGTCCACAGCTCTCCGACCTCGCCGTCCGGCACCTCGCGGCCCTGATCGTCTACCAGACGGATCTCGTCGTCGGGGGAGACGGGGCGCCCCACCGTCTCCCAGCGCACCTCGTCCGGGTCGTCGAGCCGGACGTAATTTAGCAGGCCCTCGGCCATACCGAACACCTCCTGCACCTTACAGGAGGGGATCAGCTCCTCGGCACGACGCTTCACCGCCGCCTGCAGCTTCTGGCCGCCGGTGTTGATGACCCGGACCGAGGAGAGGTCGAAGTCCTTCAGCGCCGGATCGTCGAGGTAGCGGATGAGCAGCGCGGGCACCAGCTCCAGGTGCGTGATGCGCTCGCGCTCGACCAGCGCAAAGGCATCCGCGGCGCGCGTGCTGGTGCTGAGCGCGAGGCGGGCGCCCGCCAGCAGGAACGCCTGAATGCCCGCCGAGGCGAGGGGGAAGTTGTGGGCGATCGGCAGCACGACCAGCAGCGCGTCGTCGGGGCGGATGTCGATGACGGCGCCCGAGGCCTTCGAGTTGTAGACGTAGTCGTTGTGCGTGCGGGGGATGATCTTCGGCACGCCGGTCGTGCCACCCGAGAGCTGGAAGACGGCCGGGTCGGTCGGGTCGATCGGCACATCCGCCAGCGCCTCGCGCGGCACGGCGGGCTCCTGGCGCAGCAGCATGGCGAGCGACTGGCAGCCGTCGGGCGCCTGGTCGGCGTGCAGGAAGACGTGACGCAACGTCGAGAACTCGTCCTGCAACCGCCGCGCCATCGCCAGGAAGTCGTAGTCGCCGAGCCGCTCAGGGATCGCCAGGCCCACCGCGCTCGTCACCTGGACGAAGTTGCTAATCTCGTGATAGCGGTGTGGCGGCAGGGCCATCAGCGGGATGGCGCCAACCTTCTGCAGCGCGAAGTAGAGGTAGAGGAAGTCGGGCACGTTGGGCAGCTGCATCACGACCGTGTCGAGCGGCCGCAGGCCCAGCCCGAGGAGGTGCCGCGCCAGGCGCTCCACGCGCTCCGCCAGCACGCGATAGGTTACCCGCTCGTCGCCCGCCACAAAGGCCAGGCGGTCGGCGTGGCGCGCGAACGCCGCGTCGAAGTGGCTCGCCAGCGAGCGGTCTTCCCAGTAGCCGCGCTCGCGGTAGCGCGCGGCAAACTCGGGTGGGTACGGGACAACTCCTTCGAGCATTGGGCCCCCCGGACGTGAACGGGGGTACGGGAGCCGCGCGCGGCTCCCGTACCCCTGACCGGTCTACTCTAGGTAGCTGGCGGCGATGTGGATGGCTGCCGTGTGGTCCTCGACCATGCGGTCGCGCCGTGGGATCGGGTAGATGATTGGATACACGCCGGCGTCGAGCAGGCCGCGCAGTTGGGCGCGGCACTTCGCGCGCGAGCCGGTGAGCGTCATCTTCTCCACCAGCGCGTCGCTCACCAGGCGGCTGGCCGCCGCGAAGTCGCCCGTCTGCCACACCTCGTAGACGCGCCGCACCTCGTCGCCGAAGCCCGAGACGTCCGCGATGTGGTGGTAGTGCGGCGAGGCACAGTAAAACGCCACGCCGCGCCGCATGGCGTCCCGCGCCGCCGAATCGTCGGGGTCCGGGCAGGTCATCAGCAGCGTGAGCAGCTTGACCTCGACGGGATCGCGGTCCACCTTGGCGGCCTCGCGCGCCACGATGCCGCGCAGCTCCGCGACGGACTCCGCGGTCGGCCAGTTCGAGATGAACCCGTCCGCCACCTGGGCCGCGACGGCGACCATCCTCGGGTTGAGCGCCGACAGGTAGATCGGGATCGTGCCATCGACGGGGCCCTCGCGCAGGTGGAAGTCGCGGATGTGGAACCAGTCGCCGTCGTAGGAGAAGCGGCGCGCGCTCAGCAAGCCACGGACGATGACGATCGTCTCGCGGGCGCGGGCCAGCGGCCGGTCGTACCGCACGCCGTGGCCGCGCACCGTGAAGCCGACGCCGCCCGCCCCCAATCCGAGCGCGAAGCGCCCGCCGCTCAGACGGTAGATCGTGCTGGCGCCCATCGCCAGCAGCGTGGGCGTGCGGGAGTAGAAGTTCAGGATACCCGTCGCGAGGGTGATGCGCTCCGTCGCCTGGGCGAGCAGCGCTAGCAGCGCGAACGCCTCCTTCCCCGATTCCTCGGTCAGCCAGAAGCCCTCGTAGCTGAGCCGCTCGGCCTCGCGGGCGTATTGGAGAAGGTCGTCCACGCTCATGTCGCCGGTGTGGAGGGTCGCGCCCATCTCGCCCTGCACGCTTGGCTCCCTCTCGATACTGACCACAGGATGGAGAGCGGGGGCGCAGCCCCCTGCCCGATGCCAGCGCGGCGCTAGTGCAGGATGCCGCCGCCCTCAACGACCAGGAGCTGGCCGGTCATGAAGTCGCTGTCGCTGCTCGCCAAGAAGAGCGCGGTACCGGTGATGTCCTCAGGCACCTCGACGCGCTTGAACGCCCGCGAGCCGGCGCTGCCGGCCCGCCGGGCGCGCACCTCGTCGGTGACCTCTTCCTCACTCATCGTCGAGCCGGGCGTCAGGCAGTTTACGTTCACGTTCCATGGGCCAAGCTGCTTCGCCAGCACCCGTGTCAGCGCCACCACGCCGCCCTTCGACGCCGTATAGTGCGGCATGTCGCCGGAGCCGTTGAAGAACGTACCCGAGGCGACGTTGATGATCTTGCCGCCGCGCTGCGCCTTCATCACGGGAATCACGGCGCGGCAGCAGAGATACACGCCCTTCAAGTTTACGTTCAACACGCGGTCCCACTGCTCCAGCGGCAGCTCCTCGGCGGGGCCCTTCCACACTTCCTCGGTGACGTAGATTGCGGCGTTGTTCAACAGGATGTCGATGCGCTCGAAGCGGGCCAGCGTCTCGTTCACCAGGCCGTGCAGCCCTTCCAGGTCGGTGACGTCGGTGCGACGCGCCCAGGCCGTGCCGCCGGTCGCAGTGATCTCGGCGGCTACGCGCTCGCCCGCCGGCCCGTCCAGCTCGGCGATGACGACCTTCGCGCCCTCGTCGGCAAAGCGCCGCGCATAGGCCCGCCCGATGCCATGGCCCGCCCCGGTGATGATCGCGACCTTGTCCTGGAGCCTGCCCGCCATCGCGCCCTCCCGCGCCGCCCGGCCGGTGCGCGCGCACGCCCCACGGCGCCTCAACCCGGCCTGGCAGAGCATAGCGGAATGGCCGCGAGGCGACAACCGGCGCGTGGCTTGGTCCGCTCGGCCGGGGCGACGGGGGCCAGTTCGGCGGCGCCCGGAGCAGCGCCCGCTCCTTGTCGTCGCGGGAGGCGGCCGAGCTATACTGGCCCGGACGTGAGGAGGGCCCCGAGCGTGGTGCGACGGCGGGACAGTGGGCGCGGCTCCATCGAGCCGGTGGCGATCGGCACGGCGACGCTGGTCGTTGCGCTACTTGGCTACCTGGTCATCCCGCAGCTCGACGACTCCCTGTTCGTGGGCATGGTCGCCGCGGTGGCCGCGATGATCGGGATGGGAACCTACCTGCTCGGCCGCAGCCACCCGGCCTTTCTGGGGCTCGGGCGCGCTTATACCTGGACGCTATGGATTCCGCCCGTCGCCTGGTTCGTGGCCGGTGCTGTGCTGCTGCGCCTCGCGCCGCTGGAGAACAACACCATACCCTCCGTCGTCGGAGCCGCACTGCTCGGGCTGATCCTGTTCGCCCAGCACCGCGAGCTGCGCTTAGGGGCTGGCAGCCGGCGGGGGGCGGAGTTCCTGGTGAGTCTTGCCGTCTTCGTCAGCGCGTTTGCTCAGTTCGGGCTGCTCTACCAGGCGCGGGACGCGGGTGTTGTCGTCGCGCTGGTGGCGGGGGGCGTCGCCGCGCTGCTCGGCACGGTGCCGCTGCGGCGCGCGATTGCCGACGACGGGCGCACCGCCATCTACTGCGGCGTCGTGGGGCTGGTGGTCGGCGAGGTGGCCTGGGCGCTCACGTACTGGACGACGGCGGGGATCGTCGGCGGGGCGTTCCTCCTGTTGTTGTTCTACGTGCTCGTCGGCCTCAGCGAGGCCATCCTCGACCGCAGCTTCAGCCGTCGAGTGCTCCTGGAATACGGCGTCGTCGGCGCGTGCGGCCTCATCCTCATCATTGGCGTCGGCCCCTGGCACGGCTAGGTTCGACCTACTCGATGCCGAGGTAGGCGCGCTGGACCCCCTCGTCCTCGCGGAGACGGGCCGCGCTGTCGGCCAGGATGATGCGGCCGGTCTCGAGGACGTAGCCGCGGTTGGCCACCGCCAGCGCCATATGGGCGTTCTGCTCGACGAGTAGGATGGTCACGCCCTGGCGATTGATCTCCACCAGGGTGGCGAAGATCGCCTCGACCACGATCGGCGCCAGTCCCATCGACGGCTCGTCCAGGAGCAGCAGCCGTGGCTGGGCCATCAGGGCGCGGCCGATCGCCAGCATCTGCTGCTCGCCGCCGGAGAGCGTGCCTGCCGGCTGGGTTGCCCGCTCCTTGAGTCGCGGGAACAGGGCGAACATGCGGGCCACGTCGTCCTTGAGGCCCACGCGGTCGCGGCGCACGAACCCCCCCATCTCTAGGTTCTCGGTGACCGTCATGCGGTTGAACAGGCGGCGCCCTTCCGGCGCCTGGACGATGCGTCGCGCGGCGATCTCGTGGGGGGGCAGGCCGTCGATCCGATCGCCGTCGAACGTGATCGTGCCCTGCCGCGGCCGCTGCAAGCCGGAAATCGTCCGCAGCGTCGTGCTCTTGCCGGCGCCGTTGGCGCCGATGAGGGCGACGATCTCGCCCGCCTCGACGGCCAGCGACACCCCCTTGAGCGCCTCGATGTGGCCGTAATACGTGTGAACGTCGTCAAGCTTCAGCATCGAGGCTACCCTGGCCCCCAACCCCGAGGTACGCTTCGATCACGCGGGGATCGCGCTGCACCGCCGCCGGCGGGCCTTCGGCGATCTTCTCCCCGTGGTCGAGCACCACGACGTGGTCGGAGATGCCCATGACGACCTTCATGGCGTGCTCGATCAGGAGGATGCTGACGCCCGCGTCGCGGCGCAGGCGATCGATGAACTGGGTGAGCGCGGCGCTCTCTTGCGGATTCATGCCTGCGGTCGGCTCGTCGAGTAGGAGCAGCTCCGGCTGGCTCGCCAGCGCGCGAGCGATCTCGAGGCGGCGCTGGTCGCCGTAGGACAGGTTGCGCGCCCATTCCTCCTCGCGCCCGCGCAGGCCGACGAAGCGCAGCAGCTCCCGCGCCCGCTCGCGGGCGGCACGCTCCTCGCGCATCACGCCCGGCGTGCGGAGGATAGCGCCCAGGGGGGTGGCGCGCAGCCGCGAGTGCATGCCGACGAGCACGTTGTCGAGAGCGCTCATGTTGGCGAACAGCCGGATGTTCTGGAAGGTGCGGGCGATGCCGAGGGCCGTCACCTCGTGCGGCTTCTTGCCTGTAATGTCGCGGCCCTGAAAGACGATCCGCCCGGCAGTCGGGGTGTAGAAGCCGGCCACGATGTTGAACAGAGTCGTCTTGCCCGCGCCATTCGGCCCGATCAGTCCGACGACGGCGCCCTCGGGAATCGTGAGGTCGACGTTGTTCACCGCCACCAGCCCGCCGAAGCGGCGCGTGACGCCGCGCGCTTCCAGGAGGGGACGGGGATCAAGGGACAGGGGAGGAGCGGGAGCCGCGCTCATCGCTCGACGGCCACCTGGCCTTCGAGGGCCAGCTCGCCCGGGGCCTCTGGCTCTGGCTCGGTCAGCTCGGCGCGGCGCTGGGCGCTGGGGAACAGGCCCTGCGGCCGCAGCAGCATCAGCAGCACCAGCGCCAGGCCGAAGATCATCAGCCGCGAGCGCGACAGGTCGATGCTGGCGAGCGGGTCGATGCCGAGCGTCGTGCCGACGGCGCGCAGCCAGGTGCTGAGCTGCGCCGAGACACCGCGGTCGAACAGCCCCAACACGATCCCACCGACCAGCACGCCCCAGACATTGCCAATGCCCCCGAGGATCACCATCGCCAGGACCATGATGGAGATGCTGAAGTCGAACTGGAAGGGGTCGATGAACTGAAAGATGCTGGCGAAAATGGCGCCCGCGAAGCCGGAGAACGAGGCGCCCATCGCGAAGGCCAGAAGCTTCGTCTGGACGAGGTTGATGCCCATGCTGGCGGCGGCCACCTCGTCCTCGCGCATGGCTACCCAGGCGCGACCGAGCCGCGAGTCGTACAGGCGCGTGATGGCCCAGATGCTGACGATGCCCACGGCCACGATGAGATAGTACCAGGGCACCTGCGCGCCGAGCGAGATGCCCCCGACCGAGAATCCCGCGTGGCCCAGCTCGTAGCCAAAAATGTGGGGGCGCCCAATCGGGTTCATGCCCTTCGAGCCACCCGTCCACTGCTCCAGGTTTAGGAACACACGCGGCACGATCTCGCCGAAGGCCAGCGTGACAATCGCCAGGTAGTCGCCACGCAGGCGGAGCGTTGGGGCGCCGAGCACGATGCCGAAGAGCGCGGCTACCGCCCAGCTGGCGAGGAGGGCGACCCAAAAATCAGTGCGGAAGGGCAGCGGGCTGGACGGTGACGTGAGGAACGCCGCAGTGTAGGCGCCGATAGCGAAGAAGGCCGCGTAGCCCAGGTCGAGCAGGCCGGCGTAGCCGACGACGACGTTCAGGCCGAGCGCTAACAGCGTGAAGATCAGCACGGGGATCATGATGCCGAGGGTGCTGCCGCCAAACAGCGGCGCCAGCAGCGGGCCGTCGAGGAACGGGTAGAGCACCGCGACCAGGAGCGCCAGGCCGAATTGCGCGAGTCGCCGCTCACGCGCGGGGCGCGCGCGCCACCAGGCCCGGAAGCCACGGGCGGGGCCGGGACGCTGCTGGGCCGCCGTCTCGGCGCTCAACCGCCTACACCTTCTCCGGTACTTGCTCGCCCAGCAGTCCCGACGGTCGGAACACCATGATGAGGATCAGAATACCGAAAACGACGGCTTGCGTCCATCGCGGATCGAAGTAGAAGTCGCTGAGCGCGGACACGACGCCGATGATGATACCGCCGAGCACGGCGCCGGTCAGGTTGCCGATGCCGCCGAGCACGGCCGCCGTAAAGGCCATCAGCCCGCCCCGGAACCCCTGCATGAACCAGGCGCTGTTGTTGTACAGCCCCGACAGGAAGCCGGCGGCCCCCGCGAGCGCGCCGCCCAGCAGGAAGGTCAGCGCGATCGTCTGGTTGATGTTGATGCCCATGAGGGACGCTGCCTCGCGGTCCTGCGCCGTGGCGCGCATCGCCTTGCCCAGGCGGGTGTTGGACACGAACAGGTTCAGCCCCACCAGTAGCGGCACGGTGAGCAGCAGCACCACCAGGTCCTTGCTGCTGAAGCGGACCGAGGTGTTCAGGCCCAGCACGTCGTGGAGCAGGTCCACGTTCGGCAGCAGGTCGGGAAAGCGCACCTGCGACGCGCCGTACCAGTGCAGGCCGACGTTCATCAGGATGAACGAGACGCCGATGGCCGAGATGAGTGGCGCGAGCCGCGGCGCGTTGCGGAGCCGGCGGTAGGCGAGCCGCTCGATGACGACGTTCAGCACCGCGCAGACGACGATCGCGATGACGAGCGCGAGCACGAGCGTGAGCGCCAGGAGCGGCGGTGGGGACCCGCGCGTGACGCCCGCCTCCAGCACGACGGTGAGCGCCGTGAAGGTGCCGATCATATACACATCGCCGTGGGCGAAGTTGATCAGCTCGATGATCCCGTAGACCAGCGTGTAGCCGAGAGCGATGAGCGCGAACAGCGCGCCGTTCGCCAGCCCGAGGATCAACACCTGGATGAGGATCTCGGCGTCGTGCATACCTAGTCGGCCGTCATCATCGTGATGAACTGGACGTCCTCGATCTTGGGGCCCTTAAACTGGGAGACGCTCAGGTTCGTCAACGTGGTGTCGCCGTTCTTGTCGAACGACCAGGTACCCAACGCGCCGTCGTGGTCCTTGGTAGCCATCACGGCATCCGTGATCGCCGCGCGGTCCTTCCGGTTGACCCGGGCGATGGCGTCCAGCACGGCGCTGGCCGCGTCGTAGCCGTAAACCGCGTAGACCTCGGGATCGCTCTTGTACTTGTCGCGGTAGCGCTGCAGCCACTGCTGCGCCTTGCCCTGATAGTTCTTGACGGGCACGCCGCCGAACGTGACGTAGGTGTCGATCGCCGCGTCGCCGGCGGCATCGAGGAACGCCTGCTCGAAGATGCCATCGGGACCCATCAGCTTGACGTCCTTGCCCAGCTGGGCGCGCAGGTCTTGCCACAGCTTGCCGGCGTTGTTCTGGGTGATGCCGCCGAAGTAGACGAGGTCCGGGTTCGCCTGCTTGACTTTCAGCGCCAGGCTCCGATAGTCGCTCGCCTTGGGATCGATGCTATCGGGACGGTCGGGCGGCGACACCTCGAGGCCGCGGCGCTTCGCCTCCTGGTAAAAGACGGTGGCCAGGCCACGGCCGTATAGCTCGGAATCATCCAGCACGTAGACCCGCTTGGCGCCTAGCTGCTGCGCCTCCTTCGCGCCGACGGTGCCTTGCAGGTCGTCGGCGGGCACCACACGCGCGTAGTTGCGCTTGCCGGTCGGGTAGTAGACATCGGGCTCGTTTGGCTCGCCCTTGCCCGGCTTCGTGAGCCCGACGGCGGTGTTTGCGGGGGACACCATAACGAGGTTGGCGCGGTTGAGAATGGGGATCGAGACTTTCGCGGCGCCCGAGTTGAACGTGCCAATGTACGCCATCACGTCGGGGTCGTTGACGGCGCGATTGGCGTTTTCGGACTCCTTGCCCTCGTCCCACGCGCCCTTGGCGGGGGTCGCGTCGTCGAGCGGCTCGTAGACGATGGTGAAGTCGCCCGCCTTGCCGCCGCGCTCCTCGATCGCCATACAGATCGCGTTGACGATGGTCTGCGTCTGGCCCAGGGAGCTGCCGGTCATCGGCAGGCTGGAGAGGATCTTTATCGTATCGGCGCCGGTCTTGCCGGTGTTCACGCCGCTACAGTTGGCCCCGCCGCCCGCCGTCGCGCCGGCGCCGGAGCGACCGCTGCACGCGGTGAGGGCAACCAGCAGCGCGGCCATCAGGACCGGGGCGGCGCGCCACGACGAACGAAGCATGCCTGGCTACCTCCTCTCGCCCGCTGAGGAAAGCGGCCCCGAGCGGGCGGTACAGGACGGGATACGACGGAGAAACCGGGGTGTGTCGGGTCGCTAGGCCGCGCCCCGCGGATTGGTCCGGAAGCGCCTGGCACCCCAGACTGATCATTAGCGCAGTATAGAAACGGCCGTCGGTCATCGTCAACCGATGGGGTGGAGGCCGAAGTCGCGCGGCCGCGTGCCGCATCGCGGGTTCGCCGGGTGAAGGCGGCAGCGGGGGAGCCGGCGGGGCGGGGCGTACCGAAAGGCCGGCTAGCGTTGCCGCGGGGGCACCGCGCGCCCGTTCGTCGGTGGGGTTGGCGCCACCACCACGCCACCGGTCGGCACGACCGTCCCACTGAGCGGGGTGGCGCCTTCCGGGTGGGCGGTCCCCGACGCGGCCGGAGTCAGCGGTGTGGCGGAGACGCCCTGCGAGGGCTGGACCGTGCTGGGCGTAACGGCGGGGCGCGCGCCCCGTGGAGGCGCGGCGCCGGCCGCCGGGGCAGCACCCGCTGCCAGCCCGGGCGCCGCGCCGCTTGCCACCGGGTACATGAGAACGCCCTGGACGGGCGGACCGCTGTTCGCGGAGGGCACGACAGTCACCCCGGGCAACGGTGCGTTGCCGCTATCACCCACGGGAATCCCCCCCGCGCCGGTCGGCGGGCCAGCGGTGCCCGTGTCGAGCGCCAGCCGTCCCGCGCTCGGGAGCGCCGTCCGCGCGGGATCGTCCCCGCCTGCGCTGAGGCCCGATCCACCCGAGCCGCTTGCCAACCCGGACGATCGGCCCGGGACCACGCCGGCCCCGCCGCCCGCCCGGTCGGCCGCGACTCCGGCCGGCGCCGCAGCGGGGAAGCCCCCACCCAAGCCGGCCGTGGGCGCGAGCGGCGTAGTGGCGGCCGCGGGGGCCGCGGCGGCGCTGGCAAACGGGGGCAGCGCGGGCGGCGCGCTCACGATATCCGCCGCGGCCGGCGGAGACACGCTGCTCCCGTTCGCGCCGCGCGTCCCCAGCCCAGCGGGCGCGGGCGGCAGCGAGACGGGGGCCTGCCCGGTCGGCGCCAGGCCCCGTTGCGCCGCGAGTGGGGCCGCAGTCGGCGGCGCCGGGCGGGCTGGCTGGCGCGGCAAGCCCGGGATGCTGAAGCCAAACGCGGGCGGGGCCGGTGTGGCGGTAGATTCCTCCGCCGGCTGAGCGCTCGGCAGAGACTCGGCGGAGGCGGTGCTGGCTGCGGGCAGCGTCGGTTCGGCGCTCGGGATCGCGCGGACCGTCGCCAGCGCCGCCGCCACGGTCCCCCCGTTGGCGCCGTCGCCGGCAGACGGGCGGTCCGCGTCAGCGCCGGCGTCCGGTTGGGTGGGAGCCTCGGGGGCCGCACCCGCGGCGCCGGCGATGCGGACTGGCGGGCGGCCGACGATGACGGCGCGAGTGGCCGGCGCGGCGGGCGCGCGGGCCGCGCTCGGGGCCGCGGGCACCGCTGCACGCACCCACTCTGGCAGCGCGGGAGCCGCGGTCGGGCCATCGACCCACGCGACCGTCTGGCCCTGCACGCGGAAGCGAAGCACCAGCCGACCGTTGGCCGGGATCTCCCCCTGCTGGGACACCGCACCGGGCGACTCGCCCGGCGCCGGCCCCCCGAACAGCGCCTGCCCGTCGGTTGGCCAGAGCGCCACATGGTACGGACGGGCCGCCTCGCTCCCCCAGAGCAGCACCGTGTACTCGCCGGCTGGATCGGGCAGGACTGTTGCCGCGCCGCGGTCGCGCGGCAGTGGGCCGCGAGCCGCGGGGATCTGGTCGAGCCAGCCGCCACCGTCGGGCGGCTGCCCCACCAGCCGCCCGCGCGGATCCGCGACGACCCAGCCGGCTGGCCCGTCGACCGCGACGACCAGCGCCGGGGGCACCACCGCGGGGCGCGGGAGCGCGGGCTGCCGCCCGACCAGCACCTCGCTCGTCGTGCCGGGCGGCAGCTCTTGCCGGCCATCGTTGGCGGTAACGCTCGCGGGCGCATCGGCGGTGGCCACGGCGAGGCGCCCCGCGGCGTCGCGCTGCAGCTGGAAGCGGCGCCCGGCGACGCGGGCGCCGTCGGGCGTGAACGCCTCGACGCCGCGTGTGTCCGACGCGCTGCTAGCGTCCAGCCAGACGCTGCCTTCGGCGAGCTGCACGCGAACGACGTCCTCGACACTGCTTGGGAGCAGCACGACGGCCGAGCGCGGTTCGACGGTCGCCACGGTGCCCCCGGGCCACGCGACGCTCGCCCGTCCATCCGCCCCGGTCTGGACCCGGTCGTCTGACCCGACTACAACGGCACCACGCGCGGGCGTCGGCTCGCGGGCGCCCGCGCGCCAGACCAGCACATCCCCCTGTAGCCCCACCACGGTCGGCTCTTGCGCCCGGATCAGTAAGCCCGGGAGCGGCTCTGGGGCTCTCGGCGTAGCGACGAAGATCAGCAGCGCGGACGCTCCGGCCAGGCCGCCGACGACGGCCACCAGCCAGCCGCGCCGGCGCACCCGCGAGGCGAGCGGGAAGGTCCGGTCCACGGGCCGCGCCGCGGCCGGCGGCCCGCTCGGCACAGGATGGCCTGGGTCGCGCGCCCCCGCCGCCAGGGCCTCGTGGGCCACGGGCCGCGGCAGTTCCTGGGCGTGCGCTTCCAACGCGGGAGGGAGCGGCGCTGGAGGGCCATTCTCGTTAGGGGCCGCTTCCGTACCGCTCCCCGTTCCGGCGGGGAGCGCCCCGGGTGGCGGATGTTCGGCCAGTGGCGAACTCACGGCGCCAGTCGCCTCCGACACGGCGTCGCGCTAAGCAAGGCTGCCCGCAGGCTGCAAGTCGGCCAGCTCGGTCTCCAGCCCGCTGAGCCGCCGCGCTTGGGCGTCGAGGGTAGTCTGGAGCGCGGCCAGACGCTCCAGCGCCGCCTCGAGCTGCAGCTCCCACGGGCTGAACAGCGCGTCGACCGCAGCCGCCGCTTCCGGCACCAAGAGCGCCGCCCGCGTCACCGGCCCGCTCGCTAGCTCGCGCCGTGCCTTGCGCGCGGCGTAGCCGGTTTCGCGCCGATAGTGTGCCTGCACGGTTACCTCCTGTCCAAGCGCCCGCGCGGGCGCTTGTTGCGCCCCGGACGGCTACTGGCGGCCGCTCGTGATCGGTTCGGCGCAAGCGCCGTCCATCTCGCTCAGCATAGGCAACCGCGATGAAAGATGGGCAGGGGAATGGGCTTACGGACGCGCTACGAGTGGCTAGGACCAGTACGGGCGCGAGGCGCGGCTGCCGCTGCCGACTTGCACCTACGCCGCCGACCGGCCCGTCTCCACGCTGGTTACCAGGCCGGGTGAGTCGCTCGGGCTGCGGCCTACCGACACACCCTCTTTGGCTAGATGCTTAGCTCGCAGGCTCATGCAGCAGGCTCATCGCGCGGTCGTAGTCGCCCTGCACCATGTAGGCGTCGACCAGCAGCAGCCGCACTTCCTCGTGCTGGGTCCGATAGGCGCCATCGTGCAGCATGACCGTGAGCCGCGAGATGACGCTTTCGACATCTTCAGGCGAGCGATCCACGATGCTGCGGTAGGTGTCAAGCGCCCCCGCCACGTCGCCGCTCTTGAGCTGCTGTCCAGCCTGCTCGAGCGGGCTGCCGCTGGGCCCTTCGAACAGCTCGGCCGCTTCAGGCTCGCCGGCGGGAGGAGCGGTTACCGGGGCCGGTCCCAGCTCCTCGGTGCTATCCTGCCGCGGCTCGATGGTCGCGCCCGCCTCGGCAGCCGGCTCCACGAGCGGTGTCGGCGCCAGATTGAAGCGCGTGATGTCGAGCGGCTCGGCGCCCTCAGGCACGGTCTCGCCCGTGGGCGACGGCGCTACCGGCTCCGGCGCGGGGGTGGCCCAGGTGGGTGGCTCCGGCGCCGAGGGCGATACCGTAGCAATCGTGCTCGTTCCCCAGCTCGGCACGGACGTCGCGCTGGGGCGCAGCGACGCCGACCAGTCGCTCGGCGGGGTGGAGGCTTCGGCCGACGCGGACGGCTCCGGCGCGGCTGGCGGCGACTCGGACGCCGCAGCGGGCGGCGCCGCGCTACCAGGCTCCGCCAGAGTTGACGCTTGCGACAGGCCCGCCATGAGGTTCTGGCGCGCGGTGGCGAGCGCCTGCGCCGCGCTGGCCCAGGCGTTCTGGATCGTCTCCAGCTCAGCCTGCGCGGCGCGTACGCGCCGGTCGAGGTCTGCGCGCTGCGCCGCTGCGGCGGCCTCGGCGGCCTCGCGCTGGGCGCGCAGCTCTTCCTCGGCCTGCTGACGATACGCGCGCAGCTCTTCCTCGGCCCGCGCGCGCAGCTCGCGCACGTCCTCTTCCCCGCGCGTGCGGATCGCCTGGGCCTCGTCCTCCGCCTGCGCGCGGATCGCCGCGGCGTCGCGCCGGGCGGCGTCCATCAGCTCGCCGGCCAGACGGTCTAGCTCGTTCAGCGCCTCGAGCCGCACGCCTCGCGCCACCCGCAAGGCCTCTTCCAAGGTCTGTTGGAGCTGACTGATCTGGGTCGTCTCACCCTGGAGCGCACTTCGCGTCTCGGCCAGCTCGCGCTGCACGCGCTCGATCGCGCTGGCGCCAGGCTCTTCCTGGCTTTCGGATGGTTGGTTCGCCGCGCGGTCGTCCTGCAGCATGCACTCCTCCCCCTGCGGAACCGGGCCCTGGCACCACGCCACGGTCAGGATGCCGGGCCGGCGCCCCGGCGGGCGCCAAACCCTGGTTGCTCCCCGCTGATACAGTTGCCAGTATAGCGCGTGGTGCCTCGCCCACGGCTAGTAGCCCGGCGCACGAAAAACAGGGCTGCGAGGACGGCCGCGCACCGCGGCGAGAGCCGGTACGCGGGGAAGCTGAATCACGAAACGGAGAGCGGGCGGCGGTGCCCGGCAGCAGCACGGGCGCCCGGCCGCGCGCTAGTGGATGAACCGCGGGCCGGTCGTGATCACGACCGCGGCCGCGACGATTAGCAGCAGCACCAGGGCCGCCAGGAGGCGCAGGCGCGGCGAACGGCGTTGGGGCCTGCTCGTCGCCTCACCGGCGGCGGGCACGGACGTCGCCAACGGTTCGCGGCGGTCCGTTGGTGCGGCGGCCGCGGCGGGCGTAGTCGCGGCGCCAGGCTCGGATGAGGCGCGTGCCTCGCGTACGGGCGAAGCGGGGGGGGATTCCTCAGGCTGCGGCGCCGGCGCGGCCGGCGGCTCGGGCGCGGCCGCGGGCTGCGACGCTGCCGGCGTCCTGGCCCACGCCTCGATCAGCTCCGCAGTGATCTCGGTCGCGTCGCCGGTCGCCTGCTCACCATTGGGCGCCGCTAAGCCTGACTCGGCGGGCGAGGGTGTGGCGGCTGGGGGCCGGTCCGTGCGAGCAGCGGACGCCGGAGGCGGCGCCGAAGCGTGGGACTCGGCCGCGCGCGAGCCGGCGTCGGCGAGGGCGCCGCGCAGCTGGGCAATCTCGGCGAGCGCCGCACCGAGCGCCTGCTGCGCCTCCTCGCGCTGGCGGCGGGCCTCGGCCAGCTCGTTGGACAGTCCGGCTACCCACGCCCGGAGGGCTTGGACCTCCTCGGGCGCGCTGGAATCATCGAACCACGCGGACAGCGAGGCGGCCTCACCTGGCGGCTCGCACTCCGCGTTCTGAGGCGGCTGGTCGACAGGCATCATCTCCGGCTCCTGGCCGGATTCTAGCACGGCCCCCGGCGACGCCGGATCCCAAACCCGTCTCACCATGCGTGAGGGTTGTCCCAGCGTCATCTCATCGGCCGCGCACCGCGGGTTGTCGCCCTAGCGGGCATCGCGTATCCTCCAGACAGTGGCGAGCGGTGCGGCCTAAGTACCCCCGGCCCTCCGCGCTCATCGCTCGACACTCAGCACTGGAGGGCGACATGGCTGTGACCCGAGAGGCGGCGGCCGAGCTGACCGAGGCCTTCGCGCGGCGGTTCCCGCGCTCGCTGGCCGAATATCAGCGCGCGGAGTCGATCTTCCCCGCCGGCATCACGCACGATAGCCGCCACAGCGCGCCGTACCCGATTTACGTCGACCGCGCGCAAGGCGCGCGGAAGTGGACGATCGACGACGTCGAGCTGCTCGACTACTGGATGGGTCACGGCGCCCTGCTGCTGGGTCACAACAATCCGGCCGTCGTAGAGGCCGTGCAAGCGCAGCTGGCGCGTGGCACTCACTACGGCGCCAGCCACCGGCTCGAAGAGGCCTGGGGCGCGCTGGTGCTGCGGCTCATCCCATCGGCCGAGCGCGTGCGCTTCACCAGCTCGGGCACCGAGGCCACGCTGATGGCACTGCGGCTGGCCCGCGCTGCCACGGGTCGCTCGAAGGTGATCAAGTTCCAGGGCCACTTCCACGGGTGGCACGACTATCTGGCTGTGGGCATTACGCCCCCGTTCGACGCGCCGAACTCGGCGGGCATCCCCGCCGAGGTCCTGAGCACGGTCCTGCTCGCGCCGCCGAACAGCTTGCGTGCCGTGCGCGACCTACTCGACGCCCACGACGACGTGGCGGCCGTGATCTTGGAGCCGGGCGGCGGCAGCAACGGCCTGATCGCGCCCGACCTGGAGTTCCTCCACGGCCTCCGCTCGCTCACGGCGAAGCGCGGCGTCGTGCTGATCTTCGACGAGGTGATCACCGGTTTCCGCTACGCGCGTGGCGGCGCCCAGGAGCGCTACGGCATCACGCCCGACCTGACGACGCTGGCGAAGGTCCTCGCCGGCGGCCTGCCGGGTGGCGCGGTCGCCGGCAAGGCCGCGATCATGGCGTATCTGGACTACCGCGACGGCGACGCGCAGTGGAACCGCCACGGCCGGATCGGCCACCAGGGCACGTTCAACGCCAACCCGCTGTCGGCCGCCGCCGGCATCGCCTGCCTGACGCAAGTGGCAGCGGGCGAGGCGAATCGCGCGGCCGACGCGCGCGGCACCGAGCTGCGCGAGGGGCTGGACGCAGTGCTGGCGCGGCGGGGCGTGCCCGGCTGGGTCGGTGGCGAAAGCTCGGTGTTCCACATCATCCTGGCCGAGCCCGGCATGCGCCGCCCCGGCAACCCCGCCGATCTCTTCCGCCTGACCCGCGGCCCGGTCGCGGAGGCGCTGCGCGAGGCGATGCTGCTCGAAGGCGTGGACCTGATGCACACCGGCGCGCTCGTCTCCGCCGCCCACACGCCCGCCGACATCGCCGCCACCGTCGACGCCTTCGACCGCGCCCTCACCCGCCTGGAGCGCGCGGGCCTGCTGTCTGCGTAACGGCCGCCGTGTTAGGCTAGATAACGAACCGTAGGGACAGCTCTCGTGGCCGCTCGCGGCCATTCCGGGTCGTAGCTCTGACGATCCTGCACCGCCACCGGAGAAGCCAGATGGCAGTCGAACCGAGGTTGATGACCGCGGCCGAGCTGGAGCGTCTGCCCGACGATGGCCAGCGCCACGAGCTCGTCCGAGGGGAGCTGCGTACGATGGCCCCGCCGGGGTTTGAGCATGGCGGCGTTACACTGCGGTGCGGCAGCTCGCTATTGATCCACGTCGACGCTCACCAGCTCGGAAAGGTCGTGACCGACGCGGGCTTCCTGCTCGCCACCGACCCGGATATCGTCCGCTTACCCGACGTGGCGTTCGTCACGCGTGAGCGTGCCGACGCCGCCGGCCGTGTGCGAGGCTTCTGGGTGGGTGCCCCAGATCTCGCCATAGAGATCATTTCTCCCAATGATCTCTATGGCGAGGTGGACGAGAAAGTGGCTGACTACCTGGAATACGGTACGCGTCTCGTCCTGGTGGCTAACCCCAGGCGCTGCACTGTAGCAGCCCACCGTCCCGGCCAACCCGTGCAGATGTACGCCGGTGACGACATCCTCCAAGCCGAGGACATCGTGCCCGGGTGGAAACTGCCGCTCCCGGACCTCTTCCGGCAGCCATGAGGCGGCCCGTAGAGCGCCTGGCCTGCCGCCTCGTGCTCCTAGCGCTCCTCGTTGTTGGCGCGGCCAGCGTCCTGGCCCTGGCTCCACGTCTCCAGGCGACCAAGACAGCCCGCGTTGGCCATCACGAGCCGTCTCCGGTCGCCGACCACTGGCCACCTTTCCGCATGACCTATCAGGCTACGGAGTTTGATCCCGAGACGCAGGCCGTCAAGTACACCGCGCCATATCGCGTAGAGTGGACCGACCGGCGCCACTGGCGTAATACCCGATCCGGCCCGGCGGTGCGCCGGCCGGGGCGCGCCCTCACCCCCGCCCTCTCCCAGGGGGAGAGGGAGATAGGGAAGGCCATCGCCGGATTCGGTATAAGCCGCTCCTCGACCAGACCGGCGATCTCGTGATGGGCGGTGTCGAGTGGGAGCAGGACGATGGCGCCGCGGCGATCGGTGCCGAAGTGCTTCCCCTGCCGCCGCCACCCCTGATGCTCAAGAAGCCGTAGGCAGGACAAGAGGAGGGGCGGCAGGCCTTGCCTGCCGCCCCTCGGAGCGAGTGGAAGATCGCGGTTTAGTACTCGGGCATCGGCGGGGCCGCCGGCGCCTTCTCCTTCTCCGGGATCTCCGTGACCAGCGTCTCGGTGGTCAGGATCATCGTGGCGGCCGACGCCGCGTTCTCTAGCGCCGAGCGGGTCACCTTCAGCGGGTCGATGATGCCCGCCTGGATCATGTTGACGTACTCGCCGTGGAGCGCGTCGTAGCCCTCGCTCTTGTCCGCGCGCCGCTTGACCTCCTCGACGATCACCGAGCCCTCCTGGCCCGCGTTGACCGCGATGCGCCGCATCGGCTCCTCGAGCGCCTTCTTGAGGATCTGCACGCCGGTGGCTTGGTCGGAGTTGTCCTTGGCCGCGGCGTCGGCGGTGCTGTCCAGCACCTTGACGGCCTTCAGGAACGCCACGCCGCCGCCGGGCACGATGCCCTCCTCGACGGCCGCCCGCGTCGCCGACAGGGCGTCCTCGACGCGGTGCTTCTTCTCCTTCAGCTCGACCTCAGTGGCCGCGCCGACCTTAATGACCGCGACGCCGCCCGCCAGCTTGGCCAGCCGCTCCTGCAGCTTCTCGCGGTCGAAGTCAGAGGTCGTGTCCTCGATCTGCGTGCGGATCTGCTGGATGCGGGCCTTGATACGATTCTCGTCGCCGTGGCCCTCGACGATCGTCGTCTCGTCCTTGTTGGACACGACGCGGCGCGCCCGACCGAGGTCGCTCACCTGAGCGCTATCCAGCTTGCGACCGGCCTCCTCGGTGATCACCTGGCCGCCGGTCAGCACGGCGATGTCTTCGAGCATGGCCTTGCGGCGGTCGCCGAAGCCCGGCGCCTTCACGGCCAGCACGTTGAGCGTGCCGCGCAGCTTGTTCACGACCAGCGTCGCCAGCGCCTCGCCGTCCACGTCCTCGGCGATGATCAGCAGGTTCTTGCTGACCTGCAGGAACCGCTCGAGCACCGGCAGGATGTCGGCGATCGCCGAGATCTTCTTGTCGGTGATCAGGATGTAGCAGTCCTCCAGGACCGCCTCCATCCGCTCGGGGTTGCTGATGAAGTACGGCGAGATGTAGCCGCGGTCGAACTGCATGCCCTCGACGAACTCCGTCTCGAACCGCAGCGTCTTCGACTCCTCGACCGTGATGACGCCGTCCTTGCCGACCTTCTCCATCACCTCGGCGATGAGCTGGCCGACCTCCTGGTCGTTCGCGGAGATCGACGCCACCTGGGCGATCTCGGTCTGACCCTGGACGGGCTGGCTCATCGACTTCAGCTCGGAGACGACCGCCTCCACGCCGCGCTCGATGCCGCGCTTGAGCTGCAGCGGGTTCGCGCCCGCGGCGACGTTGCGGAAGCCCTCGTTGACGATCGCCTGCGCGAGCACGGTCGCGGTCGTGGTGCCGTCGCCGGCGACGTCGTTGGTCTTGGTGGCAGCTTCCTTGAGGAGCTGGGCGCCCATGTTCTCGAAGGGATCCTCGAGCTCGATCTCCTTCGCAATGGTTACGCCGTCGTTGGTAATCGTCGGGGGGCCGAACTTCTTATCGAGGACCACGTTGCGGCCGCGGGGGCCGAGGGTGACCTTGACGGCGTCGGCGAGCGCGTCCATGCCCTTCTTCAGGGACCGGCGCGCCTCCTCGCTGTACACGAGCTGCTTTGCGGGCATGTTTCCTCCCTGGACTGTCTCACTACGATCGTGATGCACGCGATTGCGGACTCGACCAACGGCCCCCCGCCCCGCAATCTGCGGCGGTCGCCAGCCTGACGAGCTGCGAGGCAGGCCGCGTGGGCGGAGCCGCTACTTGCCGTTTTCCAGAACCGCCAGGATGTCCTTCTCGCTCAGGATCAGCAGCTCGTCGTCGTCGAGCTTGAACTCGGTGCCCGCGTACTTCGCGTAGAGCACCCGGTCGCCCACCTTGACGTCGAGTGCCTGCCGCTTGCCCTCCTCGAGCCGGCCGGGGCCCGCGGCGATGATCTCGCCCTCCTGGGGCTTCTCCTTGGCGGTGTCGGGCAGGACGATGCCGCTCTTGGTGACTTCCTCGCGCGGGAGCGGCTTGACCACCACGCGATCGCTCAGCGGACGGAGCTTCAGCGCCATACGGTTCCCTCCTGAGTGGCTGGTGTGTGCGGCGACCGCCATCGCCTGGCAGCGTTTAGCACTCTGGTAGGCTGAGTGCTAAGTCATACTAACGGAACGCCGTGGTGATTAGCAAGCGGGTATGCCGAGTGCTAACGGCGGCCACGGCATTTTCATGCGCGTTTCTAATGCGAGCCGCCGGGCACGAGCGCGCTGCCCCGGCGCGTATAATCCGGGCGGGAGGCGACGCATGGACATGCTGCGGGTGGACGCGGCCCTCGGGGAGCTGCAGGCTATCAGCCCTGAGGTGGGCCTGCACACCTGGCACCGCGCGCCGACCTACGAGGTCGGGCTGATCGCGTTCTACCCGCGCGGCGACGACGACCCCCGCCAGATCTGCCACGCCCAGCGCGACGTGGTCTGCCACGCGCTGCGCGGCGCCGGCCGCCTCCGACTGGATGGGGAGACGCTGGCCGTCGAGCCGGGCACGGTCTACCACATCCCCGCGGGCACGCCGCACGACTTCGCCGCCACCGGCGCCGAGCCACTCGTTCTGCTGTACACGCTCGTCACGGTGTCCCCCACGTGATCCGGGCGGTGCTGTTCGATTGGTACGACACGCTCGCCCACGTGAACGGCGAGACGATTCTGGCGGGCCGCCGCGCGATGGCCGAGCGGGCCGGCGTCGATCCCGAGCGCATGGCGGAGTTGTGGCGCGACACCGCCGAGCAGCGCATGCTGGGCGCACTGGGCAGTCTGGAGGAACAGTTCGTCGTCCTGCTCGGTCGGTTGGGCCGCGCTGCTCCGCCGGCACTGGTGCGCGAGCTAGCCGCGATCGACGCGCGCTCGTGGCAGGAAGCCGTCACGCTGTACCCTGACGCGCGGCCCGCGTTAGAGGCGCTCAAGGCGCGGGGCTACCGGCTCGGCGTGCTCAGCAACTGCTCGGCCGAGGCGGGCGCTGTGATCGAGCACGCCGGGCTGGACCACGTGTTCGACGCGCTCGCGCTGTCGTTCCGCCTGCACGTGGCCAAGCCCCAGCCGGCGATCTATCATGCCGCGCTGGAGATGCTCGGCGTCGGGGCGACCGAGACGGTGTTCGTCGCGGACGGCGCGTTCGGAGAGCTGGACGCCGCGCGCGCGCTGGGCATCGTGGCCGTGCTCATCGAGCAGGCGCACCAGAGCCGGGCCTACGGGGCCAGCAGCGAGTGGGACTACCGCGTCGAGCGGCTGGCGCAGGTGCCGCCGCTGGTCGACCGCCTGGGCCGGGAACCGGTCGAGCCGCCCCGGCCAGAACAGACCTGAGGAGGGCAGCATGCCAATCGTCACGGTCCAGATGTACGAGGGGCGCACGGTGGAGCAGAAGCGGGCGCTCGCCACGGCGCTCACGCAGGCGATGGTAGACATCGCCAAGACGACGCCGGAGCAAGTACACGTCATCATTCAGGACGTGCCGCGGACGAACTGGGCGCAGAGCGGCAAGCTGGCGAGCGATAGCTGACCGCTCTCCGGAGTGACCTACCCCCCGACCCCGCCCGTCGCAGGAAGGGGGGGAGTCTCCCCGGTCTCGTCCTCTCCCCCTTCCTGCGACGGGCGGGGTCGGGGGGAGGTTACTGCGCTTCGAGGCGGTCGAAGTAGCCGCTGGCCGCTAGCTCGCGTTGGAAGCGCAGCTCGACGAAGTCGTCGGGGTTGGCGGTCGCCGCCTGCGGGATCGTGGCCGCGATCTCCTCGAGCGAGGCGCGGATGCCTTCCGGCTCGATCCGCAGGTCGGACGCCATGATCTGCCGCTCGATCTCGTAGCCCTCGCGCAGCGCCTTCTGGTCGTCGACTTTCGAGTAGTCGGCGATCACCTTGAGCGCGAAGTCGGGATCGGTCTTGTAGCGGTGGACGCCCTCCGCGAAGGCCTCCAGGAACCGACGGAACACGTCGGGCCGCTCCTGGGTCTTCCGCCGTGTGCTGGCGACGCCCGTCGCCAGGTACTTGTAGTTCAGCTTCGTGACGTCGACGATCGTGTGGAAGCCGGCCTCCTCAGCGGCCAGGTTGTCGGGCGGGATACAGCCGCACGCGTCGATCGTGCCTTCTCGCATGGCGGCCAGGCGTGGGCCGCCCGAGCCGACTGCCAGGTAGGTGATGTCCTCGTCCGGATCGACGCCGCTGCGCTGCAGTCCCACGCGCGCCACCAGCTCGCTGTTTGAGGCGCGGGTCGCCACGCCGATCCGCTTGCCGCGCAGCTCGGCCGGCGTGCGAATCTCCGGCCGCCCCATGATCGCGCCGACGAGCTGCGGTTTCGTGCCGGCGATCATCACGGTGTCGCTGCCCTGGAGCCCGCTGCGGATTACCGACGATGCGCCGGCGATGAGCACGTCGATCTCGCCCGACACCAGCGACGCGACGCCGGCCGGCCCGCCATTCAGATAGGTCAGCTCGACGTCGAGGCCGTGCTTGTCGAAGATGCCGCCCTCCTGGGCGATCCAGGCGACGGATTGCGAGGCCACGAGCGCGGTGTACGCGAGGTGGACCGACGCCCGCGGCGGCGGTGCGGTGGGCGCGGCGGCGGATGCGCTGCCACTCGGGGCGGGGGCCGGCGCGCTTGGCGCGGACGCCGCGGGCGGCTTGGCCGCTGGCGCGGGGGACGCGCAGGCGCCCGCGAGCAACGTGAGCAGCACGGTGCAGAGTAGCGCGCGGCGGGCGGGCATGGGTGTCTCCTCTCCGGGATGCAACGTAGCCCCATCGTAGTCGCGCAACCGCCGGGCCGCAAGGGCCGGGCGTTTCGTTGGCCGCCCGCCGCGCGTGCCGTAGAATGCGGGGCTGCATACGCGTGGAACGAGGAGGGAGCATGGGGGCAGCAGCCCAGGTCGCACCGGTCGCGCGCGGGAATCGTCCGGAGCCACGGCGGATCAGGCGATGCGCGGGCCGGGCGTTAGCGGCGGGGCTGGTGCTGCTCGCGACGGCGCTGGCCCTCGGTCGCGCGCCCGCCGCCAGCGGGCAGGATGCCGGCCTTCGCCCGGCGCCGCCCGCGTTGATGGGCATCGCGGGGCACGCCTGGTGGTCCGACGAGCACTTCGACACCTTCCTACAGATGTATCGCGATCTGGGCATCACCGGGGTACGCATCCCCCTCGACTGGAAGCGCTTCGAGCCTCAGGAAGGCCAGTATGACTTTTCGCTGTTCGACCGCGTGTTCCCGCGGCTGGCCGCCGCCGGCCTGCAGCTCACGGTCTACTTCGTTACCGTGCCCGCCTGGGCGACGAGCAACCCCAGCGCGTGCGAGATCGACGAGCAGGAGTTCTGCGACTTTCCGGAGGCGCGCGAGCCCCAGTACCGCATGGCCGTGCGCGAGGCGGTGCGGCGCTACCCGTTCGTGCGCTACTGGGAGGTGGGCAACGAGCCGGAACAGTGGCGGCGGCAAGGCTTCAATCCGCCCGATTACCTGCGGCAGCTGCGCGCGTTCTACGCGGAGGCGAAGGCGGTCAACCCCAACGTCCAGGTGGCCATCAGCACGCTCACCGGCTGGCGCTACGTGGCCCGGCTGTACGACCTGGCCCCCGAGCGCCCGTGGGATGCCGTCGCCTACCATCCTTATGGCGGCCCGGACGGCGCCGACGCGCCGCCGTGGGGCCTCGCCGCCGACGACGGTGGCACGGGCCTGTACACGCTGGAGATGGACCGAATTCACAACGAGATGGCAGCGCGGGGCGACGGCGCCAAGCCGCTCTGGATCACCGAGTACGGCTGGGAGCGCGACCCGGCCGGTCAGGCGGCGCGACTGCGTGCGGCGCTGAGCTGGATGGCGTCGCGGCCGTACATCACGCAGGCGCACCTGCACATGCTGCACGACCAGGGCACCGAGCGCTTCGGCCTGACCCGCCTGGACCCGCCCGGCCCGATCACGCGCGACACGCGCTTCGTCCCCAAAGTGCCGTTCTATCAGGCCTTCAAGGAGTACCCGCGCGCGACGCCCACGGCGACGCCCCCGCCTACTCCGGCGCTCACGGCCACGGCCACCCCGTAGCGCGCCTGAGATCAGAACATATATTGCTCGGCTGCCCGCTGCGAATAGTACAATGGCGTCGTTAGGTTTAGCGGCCCGCGACCCGGGGAGCGCCGTGCGCCGGGCACGGCGCGTTTATCCCCGAGTTGCGGGCGGTGAGCGCTCTCCGATCCGTGGCCCGGGCGACCGGCGCCCGACGTGGGAACGTGGCCGCGGGACGCGCGACGAGTGGCGGCTGGAGGCGGGCGAATGGGCGCGCTGGTACGCACGTTTTTTACCCTGGTATTGGGCATTCTCGTGGGCGGGGCGATCATCCTGGGCTACGTCGAGACGCACCCCAGATACACGGCCAGCCCGCCGCAGTCAGTGGCCCTGCCGGTGAGCGCAGCCGCGGGACTCGCCGCGCCCGCTAGCGGCGCAGCAGCCGCCGCGCCCGCGGCGCTGTTGCCGGTGGACGGCAACCAACGGCCCACGTTCCAGGACGAAGACCTCCTGGCCGATCTCTACGACCGCGTGAGCCCGAGCGTCGTGAACATCACCGTGCGCACCCGGCTGCCCGGCACCGGCAACGTGCCCGAATACGAGCAGGGCACGGGCTCGGGCATCGTGCTCGACACCGACGGCAACATCCTCACCAACAATCACGTGGTGGGCGACGCCCGCCGCGTGGAGGTGACACTCGCGGACGGCACGAAGCTCGCTGCCCGCGTCGTCGGCACCGACCCGCTCAGCGACCTTGGCGTCGTGCGGGTGCAGACCAGTCCCGACAAGCTGACCCCGGCCGTGCTCGGCGATTCCGACACGCTGCGCGTCGGCCAGATGGCGGTAGCCATCGGCAACCCGTTCGGGCTGGAGCGGAGCCTGACGACGGGCGTCATCAGCGCGGTGGGGCGGGTACGGCCAAGCGGCCTGGGCCGCCGCTCGATCCCGAACATGGTGCAGACCGATGCCGCGATCAACCCCGGGAACTCGGGCGGGCCGCTGCTCAACTCGCACGGCGAGGTGATCGGCATCAACACGCAGATCCAGACGGCGGCCGGCGTGCGCGGCAATATGGGAGTCGGCTTCGCGGTGCCGGTGAACGCCGCGCGGCGGGCGCTCCCCGACTTGCTGGCGGGGCGAAAGGTGCCGCACGCCTGGCTGGGAATCTCCGGCACGGCGATCAGCGAGGACCTGGCAGACGAGCAGAACCTGCCGGTGAAGCAGGGCGTGCTCGTCGCGGAGGTGCTGCCCGACAGTCCCGCTGCTCGCGGTGGCCTGCGCGGGAGCGGTCGCCGCGATCCCGCCTCCGGCGACATCGTCCTATCGCTCGACAACCATGAGGTGAAAGCGGTCGAGGACATCGTCGCGTACCTCGACCAGCGCAACGTGGGCGACCACGTTACGGTCACGTATATGCGCGACGGGGCGACGTACACGACCGACGTGACGCTCGACAGCTGGCCCGATGACCAGCGCTAGGACTCCGGCTCTCGCAAGCTCCTCGGCAAGGCGGCCCGGCGACCTGCCGGGCCGCTCGCGTTAGCGCCCAACGGAGAGTGCCGTGGACAGTTCGGACGAGCAGGCAGCGCAGCGCGATCAGGCCCTGGCGCACCTCCGCGAGGCGCTGGCGCGGGTGCAGGCCGCACACCAGGAGGTCCGTCGGTGGGCGCCGCTGTCGGTGATGAACGACTTCGTGGCGATTGAGGCCGAGCTGCGGACCATCCTCGCGCGGCTGTAACCCGCTCTCCCCCGGAGGGGGAAGGCGTCAGCTCGCCAGGGCGCGGACGGAGACGGTGTGGAGGCCGGCAGCGCCGTCGGGCAGCGGGTCGGCGGCAATGGCGCTCTGTGTCACGCCGGTGCCATCGGTGGCGCGCACCTTGACCGTGTACTCCCCAGGGGCAGGCGGCGTCCACTCCGCCGTCCAGAGCACCCAGGTGAGCGGCCCGAGCGGCTGCTTCAGCCGCGCCGGCTGCCACGACTGCCCGCCGTCCACGCTGTACTCGACCAGCGCGATGCCTCGGTCGCCGGCGAAGGCGACGCCGCCGATCAGCAGCGGCTCAAGGTTCGTGGTGGTCAGGGCGGCCAGCGTGTCGATCCGCGACATCGTTTTGACGATCGCGTCGTCGCTCCAGCCACGCTGCTGCCAGAAGCCTTTGAAGTCGTGATCGAGCACTTCGATCCTGCGAACCCACTTGACATTCTTCATGCCGTAGATACCCGGCACCAGCAGCCGCGCCGGATAGCCGTGCTTCGGCGTCAGCGGCTCGCCGTTCATCTCGTAGACGACGATCGTCTCTGGCTGCATCGCCTTCTCGAAGCGGATGCTGTCCCGGTAATCGTCGGCGCAGGTGAACACCACCTTGAAAGCGGCCGCAGAGGGGCCGGCCCGCGCCAGCAAGTCGCGCAGGCGCACGCCCCGCCACTGAGCGTTGCCGATCAGGTCGCCGCCCACCTCGTTGCTGATGCACATGAGAGTGCGGTAGTCCTCGACCGCGGGCAGCGCCCGCAGCTCGTCGTAGCCGAGCGCAAAGGGGTGATCGACCTGGCCGCCGATCTCCAGACGCCAGCCCTCTACGTCGACCGTGGGGTCAGCGAAGAAGTTCTTGGACACCGTGTAGAACGTTCCCACCGGCGTGACCTCGGCGGGCATGCGGCTGAGTCCCCTGGGCACCGCCGCCGAGAGGGCCTGGGTGGCTCCACGCGACAGACCAGCGACGATCTCCCAGACGCCAACCCCGGCGGCCAGGGCGAACACGCCGCCGATACCGGCCAGCCGCAGCAGCCGGCGTCGGCGCGGGTCGGCCTCGGGGCCGCTGGGCAGCGGGCGCACGAGCCGCGTCAGCCCGGAGAACGCCGCCCCGTAGACGGCGAAGAGCATGGCCAGCGTGAGGGTGGCGCCGACCGCGCCCTGGCGGGTGGCGCTGCCGAACGGTCCCGCCCCCAGCGTGGCCAGCCCCAGCCAGGCCGTCGCCGCCCACAGCCCAGCGAGCCATAACAGCCCGTCGCGCAGGCCCAGGTGACGTCGCGCGGCCATCGCGCCGGCCAGCCCGCCAAGGCCGACCAAGCCGCCAACCACGCTGGCGAACAAGAGGCGCTTGGCGACGGACCCCAGCAGTGCGAGGAGAGCGTCGAACAGGGGCAGCGGCACGACGAACGTCAGGCGATCGGCGAGCAGCTCGGCCAGCGACGGGCTATCCAGCGCCAGCCACAGGAGGAACATCGTGAGCACCGCGAGCGCGCCGGCACCCAACCCGGCCAGGAACCCCGTGCGGCGGCTGGCGGTCATGTTACCCTCCCGGGCAGGCGGACAAGGGCGCCGGGCAGGCCCTCGACAGGACCCGCCCGGCGACCGCCTACCAGCGTCCGGCGCCGGGGCGAGGGCGGCGGCGGCAGCCGCGCCTTCGTGACACACCTGTAACCCGTCGGGCACCGACGCCGAATCTGCGACGAGAAGCGGCTAGAATGACTATCCTGAGCTAGTGTAGCGCGGCCGGTGTCGTAGCTGTATATCAATCACCCGGGACGGCCATCTCGGTGTACAGTCTGAGGACGCATGCCGGCCGGAGCGAGCAGCTGGCGTGGAACTTGCAGCGGCGGGCGACGGCGACGTTGCCGCCCGCCGCGACCGGCTCTGGCAGCCTGCTGCCGTGTGGAGAGAATAGAGCCCGTGAACGGAGTGGATCCCGCGCTCGCGCGGCTGGAAACGTCGCCCGTCGCCCGTGCACACACCGCACCGGAGGAGCCGGGGAACGACGAGGCGCCGGCGCCCCCCGCCCGGCCGTGGCAAGCGAGTCTCTACCGCTCACTGCAGGCCGTCGAGGGAGCGATTCACCGCGCCGCGCGGCCTATCACGCGCTCGTTGCGGCGCAAGCTGATGGTCACGATCGGCGTCTGCCTGCTGCCGCTGGCGCTGCTCTTCCTCGTGAGCTTCAGCCAGCGCTACGCCGACCGCCGCGCCGAGGAGCTGGCCGCCAACCGTGAGGTGGCCGAGGCGCTGGCCGTCGCCGCTGAGGCCTACGTCCGCAACCTGGACCACCAGCTTCGCTCCGTGGGCTTCGCGCTCGGGCGGCTCGACCCGGACCAGCAGCTCGCCGTGGTGCAAGCCTATCTTGCGCTGAATCGCCTGCCGTATGCCGATCTGGACCAACTTGGCCCGGCGACGCCACAGGGCCATGCGGTGCCTTACACCGACGTGGCGCTTCTCGCCCTCGTCGATCCGGACGGCACGGTGGTGGCCGCCGATCCGGCGAGCGCCGTTGGGGCCACGCTCGCCGACGCGCCCTACGTCGTGGCCGCGCGCGACGCCCCCGACCTGGCGTCCGCCGTCGTCTCCGACCTGCTGCCGGCC
Organism: Chloroflexota bacterium; assembly: GCA_035293805.1. Taxonomy (GTDB): domain Bacteria; phylum Chloroflexota; class UBA6077; order UBA6077; family JAJPHF01; genus JAJPHF01. The sequence goes on from DATGMD010000044.1 coordinate 170,798, forward strand.
GCCGGCGACGATCCGCCGACCTTCGCGCTCGCCCGGCCCGTGCGCCGACCCGACGGCACGCCGGTGGGCGTGCTGGTCGCTTATGTCGATACGAGCGCGCTCGGCCGGGTGCTACCGCTGGACCGGCTGGACCAGGCGCACGGCGCGCTGGTGGACCGGCAGGGGCGGCTGGTCTACGACAGCGCGCGCCCTGACCTCCCCTGGGCGCAGCGCGACGTTTCGGCGCTCCCGCTGGTGCGCACCGCGCTCGGCGGTCGGCCGGCCGTAAGCGAGCGGTTCGACGATCCCGTGACCGGCGTCGCCAGCCTGGGCGCCGCGGCCCCCATCCCGCGGCTGGGCTGGGCCGCGACGTCGGCGCGCCCGGTCGCCGACGCGATGGCGCGCACCGACGCCGCCGCCCGTCAGGAGGGCACGATCTTCGTGCTGACGCTGCTGCTGGCCCTGGTCCTGGCCGCGTTTCTGGCCAGCACCCTCCTCCGGCCGCTGCGCGCCCTCCAGGCCGCGGTGCTGGCGCTCGCCGGCGGCGACTACGGCAGCCGCGTGCCGGCCGCGGGCGACGATGAGGTGGCCGACCTGGGCCACGCTTACAATACGATGGCCGCGCGCCTGCAAAGCCTGGAGGAGGAGCGCGAGGCGTTCGCGGCGATGGTGGCGCACGACCTCCGTAGCCCGCTGACAGCGGTGCGCGGGTCGGCGCAGCTGCTACAACAGCGCGTGCCCGAGGACCCCCTCGTCCAGCGCCGCCTAGACACGATCGTGCGCGAGACCGATCGCGTGGCCCGGCTCGCCGCCGACCTGGGCGACGCGTCGCGCGCCGCTGCCGGCCGCCTGGAGGTGCGCCCGGTGCGGGTGGACCTGACCACCCTTACACGCGAGGCGGTGGACCGGCAGCAGGCGGCAGGCGTGACGCAGCCCTTGCAGTTCGACGCGCCCGGTGCCCCCATCTGGGTCAACGCCGATCCCGAGCGCATCGCGCAGGTCTTGGACAACCTGATCGGCAATGCGGCGAAGTACAGTCCGCCCGACCGGCCGATTCGGGTCGAGCTCGAGGCGAACGGCCAGGCGTGCCTCCGCGTGCAGGACCAGGGTCCCGGCGTGCCGCCGGATGAGCTACCGCACCTGTTCGAGCGGTTCTACCGCACGCGCGGCGCGCGGCGCGGCGATAAGAAAGGCTCGGGCCTCGGCCTGTACATCAGCCACGAGATCGCGCAGGCTCACGGCGGGACGTTGACCGCCGAGAGCGCGCCCGGGGCCGGCAGCCGCTTCACCCTCGCCCTCCCGCTCGCCCCGCCGCCGGCCGGCCGCTAGCTCGACTCGGCCGGCGCGGAGGCGGCGAGGCGCTCGGCCACGATGGCGTCGAGGCGCTCGCGGAAGAAGGGGCCATGTGTGGCGAGCGCCATGAAGTCGCCGCGCTCCATGCTGAGCAGGTCCACGGGAGTGATGGCGCGCACCGTGGCGTTCCGGCGGAGGCCGCGGAGCAGCGCCATCTCGCCGAAGTAGTCACCCGCGCTCAATTCGTTCAGCCGCGTTTCGGCGCCCCCGGGCTCGATGCGCACCACTTCAACCTTGCCTTCGATGATGAGGAAGAAACGCGAACCGACATCGCCCTGCTCGACGATGGCCTGGCCCGGCTGGTAGTGCATCCGCACGATCGAGGTGGTGCGCTCCAGCTTCAAACGCGCTGTATCGCGCGGCAGGGCAGAGCCGAGTAGCCAGTCGGCCAGCACGCGCACCTTCCGCTCCCGGCTCGGCAGCTTGGACAGGTACACACCCCGCCACAGCCACCAGGCCGGCCAGCCCGACAGGCGCCGCCCGAACACCTCGGCCACCGCCGAGCCGTGGCCGAGCGACGCAAGCTGCCCCAGTCCGCCGAAAGCGAACGGCAGCTTGCGACCGCTGTCGAGCGTTGCCAACAGGTTGTGCGCCAGGAAGCGCGCCTCGCGGATAGCGTACTGCGCGGTCGGCGGGCATGTGCCGCCGGTGCGAGCGTCGGGCACGGCGGCCAAGTCGCCGAGCGCGTACACGCCCGGCTCGCTCGTCTGCAGATACTCGTTCACGACGACGGCGCCGCGCTCGTTGCGGCCGCACGGCACCGTCTCGACCAGCGGGTGCGGCCGGTTGCCGATAGTGGCGACGAGCGTGCGGGTGGGGAGCAAGCTCCCGTCGCGCAGCACCGCCTCGGTTGGGGTAAGCGCCGAGATACCGCTGTTGGTCTTAACCTCGATGCCCTTGCGCTCGAGCTGGCGTTTGGCGAAGGCGGCCAGCCGCTCGTTGACCTCGGGCAGAATGCGCGGCCCCGACTGAATCAGCACCAGGCGCAGCTCGCGCCGGTCGATGCCGGGGTAGAGCGGCAAGGCGTCGTGCAGGAGATCGGCTAGCTCGGCCATCACCTCGACGCCCGAGAAGCCGCCGCCCGCGACGGCAAAGGTCAATAGGCGCCCGCGCTCGTCGGGGTCGCCCTCGGCGTCGGCCTTCTCCAACATGTCTAGCGCGTGGTTCCGCAGGCCGAAGCCGTCGCCCACCGTCTTAGCGAGAATGGCATGCTCGGTGAGGCCGGGGAAGCGCGAGAGGTCAGTTACCGAGCCGAGCGCCAGCACCAAGGAGTCGAACGCCACGGGGTAGAGACGGTCTTCCAGGCCGGTGCTCACGTGGACCTGGCGCGCGGGGAAGTCGATGGCCTGCACCTCGCCGCTAAACACCTGAGTGCGGGGCAGCAGACGGCGTAGGGGCGTCAGGATGTGCTGTGTTTCGATGCTGCCCGACACCAGCTCGGCCAGCATCGGCTGGAACAGAAAATAGTTGTCGCGGCTGATGAGCGTGACGCCCACGTCGCGGCGGCGGCGCAGGCGCTTCTCTAGCTCCAGCGCCGTGTAGACGCCGCCGAAGCCGCCGCCCAGGATCAGCACCTCGTGGCGGCGCGGCCCCTCCAGGCGGAAGCGGCGGCTACCCACCCGCAGCAGGTCGCCGGGCCGCAGCGGCGCCGGGCCGCCCAGGCGGCGCTCGTTCACGTAGGTGCCGGTCGCGGAGTGGAGGTCGCTGACCGTGACGTGGCCGTGGCTGACGACGAGCTGCGCGTGTCGCGGGGAGACGTCGGGATCGCGGAGAGGCAGACTGCTCGCGGGGTCGCTGCCCAGCGTCACCTTGCCCTCGCGCAGCAGCCGTCGCACCGAGGCGGCCTCCTCGGCGACGAGAGCCAGCGGGACGTTGGCAGCGTTCATCGGCTCGGCCCTAGGCGCCCCAGGGCGCTTGCGGCCAGCGGGAGGCAAGGCGGCCTCTCGTGGCGCCGCACGGTTTTGACGCAGTGTAGCACACCGCGGGGGGCGCGACGACCACCGGCAAGGGACTCACGCACGGCGCCCACACGCGTTGTGCGCGCCGGCTTGCAGGCCTCACGGCAATGTGTGAAACTAATCACGCTTCACGGCCGCGCTTCAGCGTGGGCTTACCTCGTGCTGGACGCAGGCGGTGCGCCGCGGAGGGCCATCCGGCACAGCGAGGGAAAATGAGCATCGAGCCGGCGGCCGCCGCGCCCGCGGACCTGGCCGCGCGCGTCCGACAGCTCGAAGAGGCGCTGCGGCGCCAGGCGGTGCTGCGCGAGGTCATGGAGGCGCTCGCCGCCGAGCCGGACCTGGACACCCTCATTCAGCTAGTCCTCGCCCGCATCACCGACGCCATGCGCGCCGACCGCGCCAGCTTATTTCTCCTCGACCCGACGCGGGGCGACCTCTGGACCCGCATCGTGGACGGCGACCAGATCCGCGAGATTCGGCTGCCGCTCGGCCAGGGTATCGCCGGCCACGTCGCCGCAAGCGGCGACACGGTGAACATCCCCGACGCTTACCAGGATCCCCGCTTCAACCCGGCGTTCGACCGGGCGAGCGGCTACCGCACGCGAACCATTCTGTGTACGCCGCTCGTCGGGCGCGATGGCGCGCGCCTCGGGGCGGTACAAGTGCTGAACAAGGCTGAGGGCGTCTTTACGCCCGAGGACGAGGCGCTGTTGGCCGCGCTTGGCACCCAAGTCACTATTGCCCTGCGCAACGCGGCGCTGCTCGAAGCCGAGCGCCGCGAGACCGAGCGGCGCGCTCTCCTACTCGATGTGATGCGCAGCCTGTCGTCTGAGCTGGAGCTGGACGCGCTGCTCGATGCGATCATGGCGCGGACGACCGAGGCCATGCGCGCCGATCGCAGCACGCTGTTTCTGGTCGACGCGAGCCGGCGCGAGCTGTGGTCCAAAGTGGCGCAGGGCATGGAGCGAGCCGAGATTCGGTTCCCGATGCACGTCGGCATCGCCGGCCACGTCGCGACCACTGGCGAGACCCTGAACATCACGGACGCGTACGCCGAGCCACGCTTCAACAAGGACGTCGACCGCCTCAGCGGCTATCGCACGCGTACTATGCTCTGCATGCCCCTGCGGAACGCGAACGGCACCGTCATTGGGGTGATGCAATGCCTGAATAAACAGGATGGCGTGTTCACGGCCGAGGACGAGACGCTACTGGGCGCGCTGTGCTCGCAGGCCGCCATCGCCCTCGAGAACGCTCGGCTATTCGAAGAAGTCGTGGCCATGAAGAACTACAACGAGAGCATCCTGCGGAGCATGGCCACCGGGGTGCTGGCCATTGATACCGAGAGCCGAGTAACCACGATCAATCCCGCCGCGCTGCGCATCCTCGGCATCGAGGAGGACCGGGAGCTGGTGGGCCGCGCGTATGGTGAGGTACTCCTCACGAGCCTCAACCCCGAGCTGGACACCGCAGTAACGCGCGTGCTGACCACCGGAGCGCCGCAGGACTCCTACGACCGCCCCATCACGACCCATCGCGGCCAGACTATGAAGCTCAACCTCAAGGGCATCGCCCTGCACGACGCGCACCAGCAGCGGCTTGGCATGGTACTGGTCATCGAGGACATCACTGAGAAGCAGCGCGCCGTCTCGGCGCTGTCGCGGCTCGTCAGCCACCAAGTCGCCGACCGAGTGATGAGTCAGGATATCCTGCAGCTCGGCGGCAGCCGCAACAAGGTGACCGTGCTGATGTCCGACATCCGCGACTTCACCACGTTTTCCGAGACGACCGATGCGGAAGAAGTGGTGGCCATGCTCAATAGCTACTTCACGCGGATGACCGAGGCGATCTTCGACGAGGGCGGCGCGGTGGACAAGTTCATTGGCGACGCCATCATGGCCATCTTTGGCTGGCCGGAGGCGCACGACGACGCGGCCCTGCGCGCCGTGCGCGCGGCCGTCGAGATTCGACGGCGGCTGTATGCCTTCAACGCGGCCCGCCGCGCACAGGGGAAGCCGCCGATCGAGAACGGCATTGGTCTGTGCAACGGGGAGGTCGTGTCGGGCGGGATCGGCTCGGAGACGCGCCTCGACTTGACGGTGATCGGCGACACGGTCAACGTGGCCGCACGACTTGAGGGCCTGAGCAAGCAGTTCGCCTGCAAGATCCTGTTGAACGAGGCCGTCTACCAGGAGATCCGCGAGCACTTCCCCTGCGTGTTCCTGGGAGCCGAGCAGGTGAAGGGCCGGGCCGAGGCGGTGCGCGTGTACGGCATCCCAGAGACGTTCGTCGAACGCCTCCGGAGCGGTCGGCGAGCGCGGCCGCTGGCCAGCACCTAACCGGGTGCGCCGCCGGGTGGCGCGAACTCGGCGTCAGCAGCCGCCGAGCCTGTCACTGGCACCAGCGCTCCGCTTGTTCGATGGTGAGGTCACCGTCACAAAAGGGGGCCGGGGCGGCGTGAGCGCCCCGGCCCTCGTTCCCGTGCGGTCGTGCTCAGCGGCGTAACCAGCGCCCGCTGACCAGGCCCAGGACCAGCAGTCCGCCGCCGAGCAATGGCATCGGCCAACTGGCGGCGTCATCCGTGGGCGCGGGCCGCCCCTCGGGGAGCGGCAGATCACTCGGGTCCATCGGCGCCACGGACTGGGGGAGCACGTCGCGCGGCCCCGTCACGCCCGCGGTGGCGACGCCGGGCACCGGACTGGAGAGGGCGGCCGGTGTGTTGGCTAGCGTCCCCGGCGACACGGCTGGCGCAGGGCTAGTGAGCGCCGGCGGGGTCCCGCCGGGCGCGGTGCCCCCCGGTCCCGTGGCGGGCGGCCCGGTCACGCCGGGGGTAGCGACGCCCGGGATCGGGCTAGACAGCGCGGCCGGCGTGTTGGCCAGCGTTCCCGGCGACACCGCGGGCGCCGGGCTGGTGAGCGGCGCCGGCGAGCCCGCGGGCACCGTGGTGGCGCCGGGCGCCTGAGGCGCCTGCCCCGGCTGCGGCTGGCCGATACGCGGCCCAGCGACCGGGGTCCGCGTGGCCGGGATCGGGTTCACCTGTAGCGTGATGTACCCGTTCATGCCGTCGTCGGTGTACATCGGGTCGGTGAACCAGTATTCGCCCGGGATGGTGAAGATCCGCCAGAACGCCTGGCCGGGCACCATCGGGCCGGAATCCCAGGTCCCGCTGCGGACGGAGTGGACCGTGGTGCCCTGGTTGATCCAGACGACCGTCGTGGGTGCTCGGACGGTCACGGAGGCGGGTAGGAAATAGTTGTCGCCCATGAGAATGTACATGACGTCCTGGCGTTCTCCCTGCGCGAGCACAGGGGTCGCCACTGCCGCGGCGAGCAGCAAGACCGCCGCCAATAGGCGCCACCGGTGGACGAAGGGCGCGAGTGGCATTGCACCAGCTCCTCTCTCCGGGTGGGATGGGCCGGGCGTCTCGGTGGGCAAGCGTCTGCCGGCCGCGGGACGAGCGGCGCGCGCCCGGTCGGGCGCCAGCCGGCTCGCCTGTAAGCTCGTTCGCGCCGTAAGTCGTCGCGCGCCAGTGCCCTCGATCCGCATCTGAGGACGGCGACGCGATAGCCGTCCCCTCTTAATAAACGCAGTTTCCGCCAGAGCGTTACCGATCTGCCCAGATCGTCTTGTCGGCGTTTGGATCGAAGCCCAGCGTGGCCGGCGCGAACAGCGCCTCGGGCGCCCACAGCTCGGGAATCAGCCCCTGCTCGTGGGCGTATTGGAGGAGCGTTTCCAGCGTCCGGCGGTTCGCCGCAAAAGTGTAGGGCCAGGGGTCCGGGCCCAGCAGCGCCCGCTCCTCTTCCCACAACGCGCCATACCAGGCCAGGCTGGACTTTCGTTGATCGCGGATGTAGGCGTAGCAAGCTTCTTTCGCCCGCTGGAACGCTTTGAGCACTGCCGTGGCCACCCACGGGTCGCGCTCCAGGACCTCGTCGCGCACGACCATGACGTGCATGATTGGGAAGTGGCCGGTGCGGCGGTAGTAGTCCTGCTCGACTTCCTTGTAATTGGGGAACAGCCGCGCCACCTGGCTGCTGCCCTCGCGGAACGCCTCGAGCACGTCGGGGAAGACCTGCGCGTCGATGTCGCCGCGCAGCAGCAGGTTCTGCAGGCGCTCGCCGGGCGGACAGCGCTCGATACGGATGCCGGGCGGGGGCTGCCAGCCCTCGATCTCCTCGTCGGCGCCCGTCACCCAGGTGATCGACTCGAGCGGCACGCCGTACTCATGCTGGAGGATCCCGCGCACCCACAGCGCCGCCGAGTTCATGTAGACCGCCACCCCAACGCGCTTGCCCGCGAGGTCGCGCGCCTCGCGGATGCCCGCGTCACGGTTGACGAAGATGTAGGAGTGGCGGAAGCGGCGGTGGGGGAACACGGGGATCGCCGTCCAGCGCCGGCCCTGGGCGCGCGCCGCCAGGAACATGGCCGACGACGACTCGCAGATGTCGAACTCCTCGTACTGGAGCATACGGAACATACGCTCGGGCGTCGGCAGCGGGATCACGGTCAGGTCGATCCCCTCGGGCTGCACGGTGCCGTCGATGAGCGGCCGGGTGCGGTCGTAGTCGCCGCACGACATGGTGAGGTGTACGCGCGCCATCGCAGCCTCCCCGCGGGCAATCCAACCGCATTCTAAGCGCCGCCTAGCCCGCTCGCAACTGGCCCACGCGGTTGCCGCCAGGTGCCGGGGCCGCGGGTGCCCGGCTGCCAAGCGACCGGCTAGGCGTCGCTGGTAACAGTATTGTGACCGGGGGCAAATTGGCCCGCCCGGCTCCCGCACGGGCCTTGACGGGCTCGCGATGGCTGCGTAGCATGACGGTGCCGGCGGCGGGTGTGGCGCCGGCACGGGAGTGCCCGCCGGCCGAGTGCGCGGGGTCGGCGGGTGTGCTAGGGACCGGGAGGGGGGCAGGCGACGTGGCCATCTCGATCGAGCGCGCGACAGTCCGCGAGGTCAAGTGCTTCTTGTGCGGCGACACGTTGGGGGACGTGCTCCTGAGCGCTCACCAGCGGGTGTTCCGCCGGGCGCCGGGCTGCCCGCCCAGCACCGGGCCGCTCGAGCGGCTGCGCTGCCCGCGCTGCAACGGGCCGGTCTACCTAGAAGGCGCGGAGACCACCACCGATTGGTCGCTGCTCCCCATCCGCTCAGCCCGCCCCGTGCGGCCCAGCTAGGGCGCGACCCGCGCGGCCCGGTACCGGGGCCGCAGCGCGAGCGGTCGACGGGTTACGATCGCGTTCGGCGGCCCGCGAAAGTGGGCGGCGACGTACCCGATTTCGTATAATTCCGGTGTGCTCCACGGCAGGCCGCGGGCGCGCTGGCTCGGCAGCAGGACGATGGCGAGGGCAGACGAGCGCAGGGCGCTCCGCCCTCGCCATTTTTGTTGCTAGCGGTCAGTGATCAGCAATCAGCCATCAGCTACCAGCCCCATTCGAGCGGATAGCTGACGGCGGATAGCTGACGGCTATTAGAGGGAGAGCGGATGGAAATCGGGATCATCAAGCCGGTACGCATCGAAGAGGAAATGGAGCGCTCGTACCTCGATTACGCGATGAGCGTGATCGTGTCGCGGGCGCTCCCGGACGTGCGCGATGGCCTGAAGCCCTCCCAGCGGCGCATTCTCGTCGCGATGCACGACCTGAACCTGACGCCCAACCGGCCCCACCGCAAGTGCGCCAAGATCGCCGGCGACACCTCGGGCAACTACCACCCGCACGGCGAGGCGGTCATCTACCCGACGCTGGTCCGCATGGCCCAGGAGTTCAACATGCGCTACCCCCTGGTGGACGGCCAGGGGAACTTTGGCAGCGTGGACAACGACCCGCCCGCCGCGATGCGCTACACCGAGGCGCGCCTCACGCCGATCGCGCTGGAGATGCTCGCCGACCTCGACATGGACACGGTTGACTGGCTGCCGAACTACGACAACACGCGCCAGGAGCCGATGACCCTGCCGGGCCGCTTCCCGAACCTGATCTGCAATGGCTCGGCCGGCATCGCCGTCGGCATGGCCACCAGCATCCCGCCGCACAACCTGAGCGAGGTCGTGGCCGCGCTGCTGCACCTCATCGAGCACCCCGACGCGACGGTCGAGGACCTGTGCCGCTTCATCCCCGGCCCGGACTTCCCGACCGGTGGCATCATCCTTGGCGACGAGGACGTGAAGAAGGCGTATGCCTCGGGACATGGCCGGGTGGTCGTGCGGGCGCGCACGACGATCGAGGAGCCGCGCAGCGGGCGCTTCCAGATCGTCGTCACGGAGCTACCCTACCAGACCAACAAGGCGGCGCTTCAGGAGCGCATCGCCGATCTAGTGCGCGAGAAGAAGATCGACGGCATCGCCGACATGCGCGACGAGTCCGACCGCCAGGGCATGCGCCTGGTGATCGAGGTGAAGCGCGACGCCCGGCCGCAGACGCTGCTCAAGCAGCTGTTCAAGCACACGGCGATGCAGACCGCGATCAGCATGAACATGCTGGCGCTGACCGAGCGCGAGGTCGTCCAGTCCGACGGCACGGTGCGCAAGGTGCCGCAGCCCGAGGTGCTGACGCTCAAGCGGCTGCTGACGCTGTTCCTGGGCTACCGCCAGGAGGTGCTGACGCGGCGGACGCGCTTCGAGCTGGAGAAGGCCAAGGCCCGCGCCCACATTCTGGAAGGGCTGAAGATCGCGCTCGACCACGTCGACGCGATCATCCGCCTGATCCGCGCCGCCGCCTCGGCGGACCAGGCGCGCGAGCAGCTCATGGCGCGCTACAAGCTGAGCGACATCCAGGCGCGCGCGATCCTCGACCTGCAGCTGCGGCGCCTGGCGGCGCTGGAGCGCCAGGAGATCCTGGACGAGTACGCGAAGCTCCTGCAGACTATCGAGCGGCTGGAGGATCTGCTCGCCAACCCGCGCAAGATCCTGTACCTGGTGCGCGACGAGCTGGTGGACCTGCGCAAGAAGTACGGCGACGCGCGGCGCACGCTGGTGGCCGCCGATCAGAGCGGGGACATCTCCGAAGAGGACGTGATCCCGAACATCGACGTGCTCGTCACAATCAGCTCCCGCGGCTACATCAAGCGCCTGCCCTCGGGCACCTACCGCGCCCAGCGGCGCGGCGGCAAGGGCATCAAGGGGATGGTGCTGCGCGAAGAGGACGCGCTGCGCCACATGATCGCCTGCAAGGCGCACGACAACATCCTGTTCTTCACGGACCGCGGGCGCGTCTTCCAGCTCAAGGCGCACGTCATCCCCGAGGCGGACCGCACGGCAAAGGGCTTGCCGATCGTCAACCTGATCAGTATCGACCCGAACGAGACGGTGACAACGGTCCTGGCCGCGCCCGACTTCGAGCACGATTTCCTGATGATGGCCACGCGCCAGGGCGAGATCAAGAAGACGCCGCTCCAGGACTTCGCCGTCGTCCGCTCGAATGGCCTGATTGCCTTCGACCTGGAGCCGAGCGACGAGCTAGCCTGGGTGAAGCATTGCTCGGACGACTGCGAGCTGATGCTGGTGACCGAGCAGGGGCAATCGCTGCGGTTCCGGGCCAAGGAAGTCAACGCGCGCTCGCGTCAGGCCGGCGGCATGCGTGGCATTCGCCTTGCAGCCGGCGATCGGGTGTGCGGTCTGGAGCTGGTCGAGCCAAAGAGCCAGCTCCTCGTCGTCACCGCGAACGGCTACGGGAAGCGGACGGACTTGGACGAGTACGAGGCGCATGGTCGCGGGACGGCCGGTGTCCGCACGACGACGGTGACCGACAAGACCGGCCCGCTAGCCGCGGCGCGCGTGATCCACGGCCACGAGGAGCTGATGGTGATCTCCAGTGGTGGCACGGTGCTCCGGACGACGATCGCGAGCATCCGCGAAACCGGACGCACCGCGCAAGGCGTGCAGATCATCGGCCTGCGCGGCAACGAACGCGTTGCCTGCATCGCGATCATCAACGGCCACGGTGACGACGGCGAGGCGTGACCCCCACGGCGCTCGGCCGGGGACGCGGTGAAAGCCCGGGAGTCTTACTCCCGGGCTTTCACGATAATGAGCGTGCCCGTGACCTGCGCGGCCACCGCTTCCGCGACGGGGCCGAGCAGCAGCGGCGTGCCGGGGTCGCCCGGGCTGGCACCCATGATCGTCACCTGGTGCGCCTCGGCCTCGACGGCGATAGCCGCCTCGACCGAGCCCGCGATGACGATGGCCGGCTGCGCGCGGGCGGGATGCGCGCCCCGGGCCAGGAGCGCGTCAAGCTGCGCCCGCACTTCCGCGTCGTTGTCTGGCAAGAGGCCGGGCTGCTCCACGTGTAGCAGCGTGATTGTCGCGTCGTGCCGCTCGGCAAGCCCCATTGCCAGCCGCAGCGTCAGGAGACCCTGCGGGCCGCCGCGCACCGGCAGGAGAACTTGGCGGACGCGGGTGAGCCGCCCAAGCCTGACGGCAGCGAGGTCGCAGGGCGCGATGGTAATCGCTTCGTGGAGAGGGCTGCCGAACAGGCTCTGGCTTGCGTCGGCCCAAGCCCGCCAGTCCACCAACAATAGGTCGGCACTGCATTCGCGGGCGACCGCGACCACCCCCGGCCACCCGGCAGCGCCCGTCGCCGCAGCCGCTCGCACTTCGATACGCGGTCTGGGACCGGGTTCGGCGTGCTGACGCTTCGCAGCGCCGGTGTCCTGGCTGAGGGACGAGGGCCGCCCCGGGACCGTTTCTATGGCGATTACCCGCCCGGCGCCGCTTGGGCCCGGTGGCACCAGCGCGGCCGCGACCGCGACTAGCTCACGCGCAGCCGCGGGGTCGGGGCCCAGCGGCACCGCTATCGTCAGGCTGGATTCGCCCATGACTCCGCTCGGCCCCCACCGGCCGCGCGACCCGCCCCGCCCAGACAACCCTGCGCGGAAACGCTGCCCGGCGGGCAGCAAGAGCGGGCCGTGGGAACGTAGGGAGCCATTCTATCAAACCGCGAGCCGGTGCCCCGTCACCGTAACGAGCCTGCCTGCTGAACCCGGCCCGCGCCGGGCGGCGCGCGGTCGACGAATCGCCCGGCTGGGTCCGGCCGCGAGCCGGCAACCAGAGCACACGGACCCAGAATGGCCGTCCTCCCGCCCCTTTGAGGTCCGTGCTGCCACGTCGGCGGGCCGCTAGTTGCGGCGGGGGCGGAGAGCGATGAAGCCGTAGAGCGTCGGCTCGAAGCGGTTGGCGATGCGGAGATACTCTTCTTCGTTGCCCTCGATCATCAGCTTGTGCATGAGGACGGCATCGCCGTCGGGGATTGGCTCCATGGACTGGACGCACAATGCCATGATGGGGATGCCGCCCTCATACACCTTGACCTGGCCCTGGTGGCGGGGGATACGGTACAGCCGGTGTGGGCGCGAGGGACTGCGGACCTCGAGGTAGCCCCGCCGGTCCAACTGGCGGTACTCCTCGTCGGTGAGCAGCTCCTGCAGGAGGGCCTCCGCGCGCTCTTGCGCCGCCCGCCAGTCCTGGCGCGTGCCCACGGGCCCCGCCGGCTGCTGGACCAGCACGCGGTAGGGCGTACGACAGAGCAGGCCGATGATCAGCAGTACGAAGAGTAGCTCGAGCCCCGCCACCAGGAAGAAGGCGAGGTCCGTCATCCCCCGGCAACTCGCGGAACCATGACGACTTGCTCAGCCGCGGGGTCGAACGTATCGATCCGCTGAGCCGGCTTGTCGGGCGCGACGACGAACGCGGTGGCACCGCGGGCGCGCTGCTCCTCGAAGATGCGCTCCGCTTCGCGCACGGCGGCGACCGCCTCCGGATCGCCGAGCTCGACCCGCTTCGTATCCCACTCGACGACGGTGTCGCCGCGTGAGGAGAGCACTCGCAGCTTCGCCATTGCCCAAACCTCCTTGCCAGCGGGTACCGGGTCCCGGTCGGGGCCAGCAGTGCAGAAGCCGTGCCATTCGCGCCTCGGCCTGGCGGCCTCGCTGCTCGATTACATTCAGTATACGCCGCGGCCCTGCGATGTCAAGAGAAGCTGCGCGGCGGGCCTCACCCGTTGGCAACGCTTGACACTCCCCGCGACGGATCGTATCCTTCCCTACCGGCGCGGCAGCCGCCGGCGGACTGCGAGGCGCGGCCGAGTGGTAGGAATCCGCGGCCGCGCGGGGCGGCGAGGGAGGGATATGGGGCGCCTGCTGCTGGCGATCGTCCTCATCATGGCGGGCGCCCAGATCGCGCTCGGCTCGACGTGGCGGGTGGCGGCCCAGGACTCTGGCGCGCAGGTCGTTGTCGAGCGCCCCCTGCCCGGCACCAGCATTAGCGTGCAGGCAGACATCAGCGGCTGGGCCATTGATCCCACCGGTCCCGGCACCGGCATCGACGCCGTCCACGTCTACCTGGACGGCGAGCCCGGCCAGCCGCGCGCCCGCTTCCTCGGTCAGGCGAGCTATGGCCAGCCGCGGCCCGACGTGGCGCGGACGCTCGGCGACGCGCGCTATACCAACAGCGGCTTCGCGCTGCTGAGCGAGCTGCCCCCCGGCACCCATTCCCTGTTCGTCTACGCGCACACCGCGGGCGCCGGTCCCCAGGAGGGCTGGAACCGCGCGAGTGTCGCGTCGTTCGAGACGTCGCTCATCGAGGCAGCCCCGACCATGGTGCAGCCGGGGCCGACTCCCGCCGGCGACAGTGGCCGCTACCAGACGGGCCCCGCGAGCTGGCAGGGCGGCAACACGTGCGTCCGCTACACGGGGAGCGGCTCGTGCGAGTCGAGCATCCCGGTTGGCGTCGCGACGGGGGCTTCGTGCATTCAGTGGAACCAGCGGGGACAGTGTACCAACTATGTCGGCGGCACGGACAGCGCGGCGAACAGCAGCCCGCCGCCCACTCCCGCGGTGCGCAGCGTCCCGCCGAGCGGCCCAGCCAGCGTGCCTACCGTGACGAGCGGCGGCGCGCCGCGCCCTCCGGTCGGCGCGCCGCGAGCCGTGGCGCCGCCGGATGCTGCGACGGGCGACGACGCGGATGGCGACGCGACCACCCCATCCAGTGGCCCGCCGCACGGCGCCCTGCCGGCGGCCGCACCGCCGAGCGTGGATACGACCGGCGGAGATACGACGGGCGGGGATGCCACGGGCGGTGGAGACAGCCCGCCGGCCGTGCGGGTAGCGGCGCCCCCTCCCGCCGGCCCAGCGGCCGCCAGTAGCGGACGCACCAGCCCGCCCGGCGGCGCGGGGACGACGGCCGCGGCCGCGCCGCCGGGCGGGGCCACAAGCCGCGGCTCGGGCGCCGTGTCAACGCCAGTCGTCGTCCTCGTTCCTACCGCCGTTGGCAGCGTGCCGACCGGCCCGGGCGACGAGGCGTTTCCGGCAGACGCGCCGCCACCGGTCGCCGACTCGCCCCTGGTCCAGGCCACGGCGGCCGCGCTACACCCGAACAACCAGACGGCCGGTGTGGCGCCCCTCCGCTCGGGCTGCGCGCTATACATCGGATGCGGCGGGGACAGCGCGACCAGCGCAGCCGCGAGCGCGGCGACCGCTACCCGGCCGCCAGTGCTTTCGAGCGCCGCCAGCGCCGTCGGCGCCACTGGGGGAGGGGCGGCCGTGCTCAGTCCCAATGTGGTCCCCACGCCCACGGCCACGCCGACCGCGTGTCCGCCCTTCGGTGGCTGCGGCGGCGCTCGGTAGCGCGACGAATCCGACGCGCTCGCGAGCGGCGCCGATGGCGCCGCCGGCGGGCACCCCCACCGCCCCGCTGACGGTCGGATACCGAGGGCTTCACACAGGCCACCGCCGGCGCTGGGCTGCCGTGGGGTCGCCCGCCCCTGTCTCCGTCGTCGCGGGCCGGTCACCGCCGGGCTTCACCTCGCGTGGCGGGCCATGTTGGGCCGCGAGCAGCAGCCCCGCGCCAGGACGTGACCACGAGCGATGAGGGTAAGGCCTGTGGTGCGGGAATCCGCGGCGCGTGGCGGACGCTGGGCGAGGCCGGGCAGCAAGACGCCCGCCCGGCTTCGGCCGGGCGGGCGTGAACGTAATGCCGCGTGAGCGTCACTGATCGGAAGCGCGGCTCGCGGCAGTGGGCGGGGGCACGAGCGGGAGCGGCAGGCGACTCGAGCCGGCTTCCTGCGTGCCACCCCAGCCGATCGTCCCCGTGTAGCCGCCGTAGCCCTGAGTGCGAACGACGTAGGTGTAGCCGCCCGGAACAGGCCCAAAGGTCCGCGTCTCGGCGTTGACGACGCCTACGCTGCGGCAGGCCACCAGCGGCGTGTCGGCCTCGGGGCACTGGAAGATCTCGTGCGAACTGGTGCTGAAGCTCGTGCCCGACGTCCACGACAGCATGTAGCCAGCGCCGTCTGGCGCGACCACCGCGTCGAGCGACTGGCGGTACGCATCTGGCGTGGCGAACGGGTTAAAGCCGCGGCGCGGCCCCTGGTTGTAGCCGAAACTGCCGGGCCAGCCGTAGATTGGGGCGAACGCGCCGAAGCAGGTGCTGTAGGGCACCACCGCGTCGGCAATGGCAATTTGGGGGTTGGGCCCGCTTATGGGTGGTAAGGGTGGCGTGCCATCCGTGTAGGTAGCGTATCTCGCTCCCTGCGCGGCGCTGATCCCGACGCCGGTTGGCAGCAGCGAGCCAAGTTGCGAGGCGGGCGTGCAGCTACAGGCCACACTACAGCCAAAGGCCGAGGCCTGGCAGATGAAGCCCATGCTGGTCGAGCACGCCAAGGCCCCGAAACCCTGGCACGGCGTAGACTCACATACGCCGGGCGGCGTGATCGGGAACAGGGATTGCGCGTCGACCGGCGCGGCCTGCGCCAGGAGAATGAAGCCCGTGAGGAGCACGAGCGTCAGAACGGATCGCCACATACCCGCACCTCCGCTGGGGCAGGCCTGGCCCCTCAGGGCGAGCCCGCGACTGGCTATGGGCGCAATTACGGTGGACCGGTCCCAGCCCGGCGCGCTCGACTCGCGCGGCACGGGGAGGTAGGCTCGGCCACGCCGAGCCGGGCCGGCGACGGAGGGCACCACCCGCCCTAGCGCGTCGGCTCTCACACACTTAAACGACGATAGCGCGGGAACGTTACAGCACCGCCACAAGTCGCCCTTGATTGGGGTAGCGCAAGGCCCCGGGGCGGCTCCGTCTATCGCCAACTGGGCCTACTCGGCTGGCGGCTCGTCGTCCTCCGCATCGCCCCGTCGCGTGACCCACAGCACAGCGGCGATCACGACTGGGGCGAGCACCAGCAGGGCGAAGTCGTCCCAGTCGCCGACCGCACCATGAGCCAGTAACAGAATGTGTGCTTGCGACATGCCCGTGTCCTCTTGCCCCGCGCCGGCGCGGACCGCCCCTCATCCCCAGTATAGTTGACCATAGTCGAGGGTTGACGGAGGACTGGAGATCTCGGCCGCTGAGGCCCGGGTCCGGCACGGGGCGGTGCCTGCCGGTCCCTTCGACCTGGCTTGCGCAAGCGTTCGGCCGGCCGTTCGGCGCGAGCTGACCGGCGACCACGAGTTGTCGGCCTCGGCGGGCGCCTGGTATACTCCGTGCTGTCACGCCGAAGTGGCGGAATTGGTAGACGCGCTACGTTCAGGGCGTAGTGGGCGTACGCCCGTCGGGGTTCGAGTCCCCGCTTCGGCACCGTGTCAAAAGCCTGGCGGACATCCGCCAGGCTTTTGTTGTGCCATCGACGACACCGTCTCGCTGCCACCCTCGACCGGGTTCAGGCGCCGGCGCCGACGGGGCGTCACAAGTCTGCGGCCCGCGGCACTTGGCGAACTGGCTCGCGCGGCCCGTCGACCGCTCAGTCTCCTCGCTCCGCGGGCCGGCGCTGGCCCCGCCCTCGCCGATGTGAGGTCTGCTCGCCCGTCCCGGCGCTAGAGGTCGGCCGCTTCTGCGCTATGGCGGACGGACGGGCGCCCGGCCTTGCTGCCCACCGGTATTGCCTGTATAATTCCTACTAGGTCAGTATGAATTAGGGGACGGGCCGATGCTGCAGGTCTCCCAGCGCACCCATTATGGCTTACGAGCGATGACCGAGCTGGCGAAGGCGTACGGCCGCGGGCCGCGCTCGCTCGCGGAGGTCGCCGAGGCGCAGCACCTGCCCGCGGGCTACCTGGAGCAGATCGCCACGCCCTTGCGCCGCGCGGGCCTCATCGATGGGACGCGCGGCGCGCACGGCGGCTACCAGCTCGCGCGGCCGCCCGACCAGATGAGCGTAGGGGAGGTCGTGCGGGCGCTAGAGGGCGCGGTCGCGCCGGTGGAGTGCCTCTCGGAGGATTACCCTGCCGGCTCCTGCGCGCTCGAGTTGGGCTGCCTCTCCCGCCCCGTCTGGCAGCGGGTGAAGGAGAGCATCGATCAGGTGCTCGACTCGACCACGCTGGCGGACCTGTGCGCGACGGCGGAGGCGCCCGGCTGCGCGCCCGAGCAGGCGCCCGACGCGCTCGGCTTCGTCCCGCTGACGTTCAGCAATGCAAGGAAGCAGGACTCGTGCTCGATCAAATGCTAACCGACGAGGTGAACCCGTGAGCACCACGCTCGACACTCTGACAACCGGCGAATACAAGTACGGGTTCGTGACCGACATCGAGTCCGACGTCATCCCGCGTGGGCTGAACGAGGACACCATTCGGCTGATCTCGGCCAAGAAGAACGAGCCCGCGTTCATGCTGGAGTGGCGCCTGAAGGCGTACCGCTACTGGGCGAAGCTGGAGAAGGCGGAGGCGGAGCCCAAGTGGGCAAACGTACACTTCCCGCCGATCGACTACCAGGACATCATCTACTACGCCGCGCCGAAGCAGAAGAAGGCGCCCGGCAGCCTGGAAGAGGTCGACGAGGAGCTACTGCGGACCTTCGAGAAGCTGGGCATCCCGCTGGAGGAGCAGAAGCGCCTGACCGGCGTGGCGACCGACGCGGTGTTCGACAGCGTGTCCGTGGCGACGACGTTCAAGGCGAAGCTGGCCGAGGCGGGCGTGATCTTCTGCTCGTTCTCGGAGGCCGTGCAGAACCACCCCGAGCTGGTGGAGCGCTACCTGGGCTCGGTCGTGCCGTACACGGACAACTTCTTCGCGGCGCTGAACGCCGCCGTCTTTAGCGACGGCTCCTTCTGCTATGTGCCGAAGGGCGTGCGCTGCCCAATGGAGCTGTCCACGTACTTCCGCATCAACACTGCCGACACGGGCCAGTTCGAGCGCACGCTGATCATCGCCGACGAGGGCAGCTACGTCAGCTACCTGGAGGGCTGCACGGCGCCGATGCGCGACGAGAACCAGCTCCACGCGGCGGTCGTCGAGCTGATCGCCCTGGACAACGCGCAGATCAAGTACTCGACCGTGCAGAACTGGTATCCCGGCGACAAGGAAGGCAAGGGCGGCATCTACAACTTCGTGACGAAGCGCGGCAAGTGCGCCGGCGTGAACTCGAAGATCTCGTGGACGCAGGTGGAAACGGGCTCCGCGATCACCTGGAAGTACCCGAGCTGCATCCTGCAAGGCGACAACTCGGTCGGCGAGTTCTACTCGGTGGCGCTGACGAACAACTACCAGCAGGCCGACACCGGCACGAAGATGATCCACATCGGGAAGAACACCAGCAGCACGATCATCTCCAAGGGCATCTCGGCGGGCCACGGCCAGAACACCTACCGCGGCCTGGTGCGGATGCAGAAGAACGCGACCGGCGCCCGCAACTACTCGCAGTGCGACTCGCTGCTGATCGGCGACAAGTGCGGCGCGCACACGTTCCCGTACCTGGAAGTGACGAACAACTCGACGCAGGTGGAGCACGAGGCCTCGACCTCGAAGATCAGCGAGGACCAGCTCTTCTACTGTAAGCAGCGCGGCATCTCCGCCGAGAATGCCGTCTCGATGATCGTGAACGGGTTCTGCAAGGAGGTGTTCCGCGAGCTGCCGATGGAGTTCGCCGTCGAGGCGACGCGCCTGCTGAGCGTGAGCCTCGAGGGCGCGGTGGGGTAACGTCCCGGGGCGGGGTTCCGGGGTGCGGCGCCCGAGCGGGAGCAGGGGGAGCACCCCAGCCCCCGGGGCCGGGGGGCGGATAGGCGCGATCAGGTGACAGAGAAGAAGATGGCACCACTACTGGACATCAAGAACCTGCATGTCAGCGTGGCGGGCAAGCCGATCCTGCGCGGCGTGGACCTCACGGTGCAGGCGGGCGAGGTCCACGCCGTCATGGGCCCGAACGGCTCGGGCAAGAGCACGCTCGCGGGCACCCTGGCCGGCTACCCGGCCTACACCGTGACCGGCGGCCAGGTGCTCTACGAGGGCCGCGACCTGCTGGCGATGAGTACCGAGGAGCGGGCGCGCGAGGGCGTGTTCCTTGCAATGCAGTACCCGATCGAGATCCCCGGCGTCAGCAACGCCTACTTCCTGCGGGCGGGCCTGAACGAGATCCGCGCCCACCGCGGCCTGCCCGAGCTGGACGCGATGGACTTCCTGCAAGTGCTGCGGGAGAAGCTGAAGCTGGTCGAGATGGACCAGAGCCTCATGCAGCGCGCGGTGAACCAGGGCTTCTCGGGCGGCGAGAAGAAGCGCAATGAGATCCTGCAGATGGCAGTGCTGGAGCCGAAGCTGGCGATCCTCGACGAGACGGACTCGGGCCTGGACATCGACGCCCTGCGCGTCGTCGCGAGCGGCGTGGAGCGGCTGCGCTCGCCCGAGCGCGGCATGATCCTGGTGACGCACTACCAGCGGCTGCTGAACTATATCGTCCCCGACTACGTGCACGTGCTGGCGGGCGGGCGCATCGTCAAGTCGGGCGGCAAAGAGCTAGCGCTGGAGCTGGAGGCGCGCGGCTACGACTGGATCGAGGAGGAAGCCCGAGCGGCCGGCTAGGAGCGCGAGTGCTCGCGGCCCGCGGCGGCCAAGGGGCGGACGGCATGTTGACGACCGAGCACACAACGGAACTGGCGAGCTACCAAGGGGACTTCGACCGGCTCGCGGAGGCGGCAACTCCGGCACCGGCGTGGCTGCGCGCGCGGCGCCAGGCGGCGTTTGACCGCTTCGCGGCCATGGGCTTCCCGACGACGCGGCAGGAGGACTGGAAGTACACCAACGTCGCGCCGATCGCGCGGCAGCCGTTCCGCCTGGCCGCGCCGCCTGCGGCGGTCAGCCCCGCGGCGATCGCGCCGTTCGGCTTCGGCGAGCCGGGCTGGAGCCAGCTGGTGTTCGTGGACGGGCGGTACGCGCCCGCGCTGTCGTCGCTGGCCGGACTGCCCGACGGCGTGCGCGTGACCAGCCTGGCAGACGCGCTGACGGAGGACGACCCGCTGCTGGCGCAGCACCTGGGGCAATACGCCAGGGACGCGGCCAGCAGCTTCACGGCGCTGAACACGGCGTTCCTGCACGGCGGCGCGCTCGTCCACGTGCCGCGTGGCCGCGTCGTCGAGGCGCCGATCCACCTGCTGTTCGTGAGCACCACGCACGATCCGCTGGGCGCGACCCATCCGCGCGTGCTCGTCGTTCTGGGCGAGTCGAGCCAGGCGACCGTGGTGGAGAGCTACGTGGCGCTCGGTCTGGGCCAGTACCTCACGAACGCCGTGAGCGAGCTGGTGCTCGGTGAGGACGCGACCCTCACGCACTACAAGGTGCTGCGGGAGAGCCTGGCAGCCTACCATGTCGGGACGACCGCGGTGTACCAGCCGCGCGACAGCGTGTTTACCTCCTTCTCGCTCGCGCTCGGGGCGCGGCTCGCGCGCAACGACCTGAGCGTGCTGCTCGACGCCGAGGGGGCCGACTGCACGTTGAACGGGCTCTACCTCGTGGACGGCGACCGTCACGTCGACAACCACACGGCCATCGACCACGCGAAGCCGCACGGCACGAGCCGCGAGCTGTACAAGGGCATCCTCGACGGCCACTCGCGGGGCGTGTTCAACGGCAAGGTGGTGGTGCGGCCGAACGCGCAGCAGACCGACGCGCAGCAGACGAACCGCAACATCCTCCTGTCGGAGGACGCGACGATCTACACCAAGCCCCAGCTCGAGATCTTTGCCGACGACGTGAAGTGCGCCCACGGGGCGGCGGTGGGGCAGCTCGACCCGCAGGCCGTCTTCTACCTGCGGAGCCGGGGCCTGGGTCCCGAGGCCGCGCGCCGGCTGCTGACGTACGGGTTTGCCAGCGAGATTACCAGTCAGATTCAGATTGAGCCGCTCCGCGCTCAGCTCGACGCGCTGCTGTTGACGACGGTGCAGGCCGGCTCGTTGGCCAAGGAGGCGTCATGAGTATCGCTCCCGAGCGAAGCCGCACGGCCCCGGGCGCCGCGCTCCGCGAGTCGTTCCCCGTCGAGCGTCTCCGCCAAGACTTTCCGATCCTCGCGGAGACGGTGCGGGGCAAGCCGCTCGTCTACCTCGACAACGCGGCGACGACGCAGAAGCCGCAGAGCGTGATCGATACGCTCGACCGCTACTACCGCGCCGAGAACGCCAACGTCCACCGCGGGGTGCATTACCTCAGCGAGCTGGCGACGGCGGAGTACGAGGCGGCGCGCGGCAAGGTCCGCGCCTTCCTGAACGCCGCGGACACCCGCGAGATCGTGTTCGTGCGCGGCACTACCGAGGCGATCAACCTCGTGGCGCAGAGCTACGGGCGCACCTTCCTGAAGGCGGGCGACGAGATCGTCATCACGGCGATGGAGCACCACTCCAACATCGTGCCCTGGCAGCTGCTGTGCGAGCAAGTGGGCGCGGTCCTGCGCGTCGCCCCGATCGACGACGACGGCGAGCTGATCCTGCCGGAGTACGAGCGGCTGCTAAACGAGGGCACGCGGCTCGTGTCGGTGGTCCACGTCTCGAACGTGCTCGGCACGGTCAACCCGGTGCGGGAGATCGTCGCGCTGGCCCACGCCCGCGGCGTGCCGGTGCTGCTCGACGGCGCCCAGGCGGCGCCGCACGTCGCCGTGGACGTGCAGGCGCTGGACTGCGACTTCTACGCCTTCTCGGGCCATAAGCTGTTCGGCCCGACAGGCATCGGCGTGCTCTACGGCAAGGCCGCGCTGCTGGAAGCCATGCCGCCGTACCAGGGCGGCGGCGACATGATCAGCTCGGTCACTTTCGAGAAGACGACGTTCAACCAGCTCCCGTACAAGTTCGAGGCCGGCACCCCGCACATCGCGGGCGTGATCGGGCTGGGCGCGGCGATCGACTACGTGCAGGGCGTCGGCCTGGACGCTATCGCCGCCTACGAGGGTGAGCTGCTGGCCTACGCCACCGAGCGGCTGGCGAGCGTGCCGCAGGTGCGGATCATCGGCACGGCGCCGCACAAGGCGAGCGTCATGTCGTTCGTGGTGGAGGGCGTGCATCCACACGACGTCGGCACGATCCTGGACGACCAGGGGATTGCCATCCGCGCCGGCCACCACTGTGCGCAGCCGGTGATGCAGCGCTTCGGCGTGCCGGCGACCAACCGCGCCTCGCTGGCGTTCTACAACACGCGGGCGGAGATCGACGCGCTGGTGGCGGGGCTGGACAAGGTCATCGAGGTGTTCGGCTGATGTCCGACCTGGGCGACCTGTACCAGCAGGTCATTCTCGACCACAACCGGCGGCCGCGCAACTACGGCAAGCTGGAGAACGCGAACCGCCAGGCCGAGGGCTTCAACCCGGTCTGCGGCGACCACCTCACACTGTACCTGCGGCTGAACGGCGACGTGATCGACGACGTGCGCTTCGAGGGCGAGGGCTGCGCCATCTCGAAGGCATCGGCGTCGCTGATGACCGACAGCCTGAAGGGCAAGAGCGTCGCCGAGGCGGAGACGCTGTTCGAGCGCATTCACGCGATGCTGACCGGTGAGGCGGATGGCGACTTCGAGGCGCAGGCCGACGAGCTGGGCAAGCTCGCGGTGTTTTCGGGGGTGCGCGAGTACCCGGCGCGCGTGAAGTGCGCGAGCCTGAGCTGGCACACGCTGCACAGCGCGCTGCGAGGCGACCAAACGCCGGCCTCGACGGAGTAGACGATGCAGACGCACGAAGAGATCACGCTGGACCGCGACGTGGCCGCGGTGCTCGTCCCTCACGGCACCACGCTGATCCTCCCCGCCGGGACGAAAGTGCAGATCACGCAAGCCCTCGGCACGACGTTCACCGCGATGACGGATCTGGGCTACATGGTACGCATCAACGGCAAGGATGCGGACGCGCTGGGCCTGGAGCCGCCGCCCGACCCGACGCTCGGTCCCGTCGACACCTCTGTAACGAAAGAGCAGCTGGAGGAGGATGTCTGGGACCAGCTTCGCACGTGCTACGACCCCGAGATCCCGGTGAACATCGCCGAGCTGGGCCTGATCTACGGCTGCGAGATCACGCCCCATCCCGACGGCGGGTGGCGCGTCGAGATCAAGATGACGCTGACGGCGCCCGGCTGCGGCATGGGCGACATCATCGCCAGCGAGGTCGAGGCGAAGCTGCGCGCGCTCCCCGGCGTCCGCGAGGTTAACGTCGAGCTAGTGTTCGACCCTCCGTGGGACCTGACCAGGATGCCAGAGTCGGCGCGACTGGCGCTTGGGCTGTTCTAATGCCCGTAACGGGGCAGCGTATTCCTCCCGTGGCCGCTCGGCCGCAACATCGTACCCTGGGGAGGAAGTCCATGCGTTTCGCTCTCGGTCCGCTTGCCCTCATCCCCGCGCTCGCCCTCGCGCTCGGCCTGGCGTGGTGGCCGCCAGCGCCTGCCAGCGCCGCCACGGCGACAGTCACCATCTACGACGGCGACACGCCGCCGCCGCCGACCTTCGACCCGGCCCAGGGCTGGTGGGGCTACGCGCCGCTGCACGTCGAGGTCAAGCGCGGCGAGCCCGTCGTATTCTACAACCCCGAGACGAACCGCTTCCCGCACACGGTCACCAGCATCTCGCGCGGCGACGGCGCGGGCACGCTGGCCGCCGGCGCGCAGTTCGACTCGACCCCCGACCCCAACACGCGCATCAACCCGGGCGAGTCCTGGACGCTGGACACCTCGACCCTCAATCCGGGGCACTACGCGTATTATTGCCGGCTCCACCTGTGGATGCTTGGCTCGGTCACCGTCACCCCGTAGGCGCCTAACAGAGCGATCACAACCGCCGGGCCGGGCTTGCCCCCGCTGCGGCGCAGGCCCGGCCCGGCAGGCAGGCCACGGCACCAGTATGCCGCAGGGCCGCACGGCGCCAACCGCGTCGATAGGAAAAAAGTACTATTGACCGGTATTGCGCGTGGCCACGATAATCCCACGTTGCGCAGGCACGCCCAATCGCCTGGCGAGGGCGGCATACTCCGACTCGCGCCGGGGCACGGCGCGAAGAAAGGACTCCAGGCGCGTGGAAGAGATGATGCAATTCGGCCTGTTGCTCTCGGCGTGGATCATGGCGTTTATGCTGGGCAGGGAGCTGCAGGTCGGGTTCGCTCAATGGCGCGCGCGGCGGCGCAGCAGCCAGGAGTAGCCACCCAGGCCCGACGCCAGTGGCGAATCGATGAAGGGGCGTTCCTCCGGGAGCGTCCCTTTTGCACGTCCGCGCCGGGACAGCGTGGCGGCCCGTGTGTCGCGCCGCCCCCTGGCCGCGCCGCCCACGACAGGATGGCGGGGGCCGGACGCGCTGCCGCGCGGGGCGGGCTTGCCGCCCCAGCCTGGCCCACCCCACGTGGCAGCGGATCAGCGAGTCGCTGGCGCCTTCGTCGCGGACGGCGCCCCCACAACGGCGCCCAGCGCGGACTCCAGCGCCGCGCACGCCTCGTCGATCTCGGCCTCGGCGATGGTGAGCGGCGGCATGAAGCGCAGCGCCGTGGGCTTCGGCGCGTTCACGAGGACGCCCCGCTCCACCAGCGCGTCGAGCACGGCCTGGGCGATCTCGCGGTCGAACTCGATCGCCAGCAGCAGGCCGCGCCCGCGCACCTCGGTGATCGCCGGCCAGCGCGCCTGCAAGGCCTCCAGGCGCTGGCGGAAGTACCCGCCGACGTCGCGCGCGCGGCCGGGCAGGTCGCGCGCCAGCACCTCGCGCAGCACGACGATGGCCGCCGCGCAGGCGAGCGGGTTGCCGCCGAACGTGCTGCCGTGCTCGCCAGGCTCGAAGGCCGAGGCCGACTCTTTCGCCAGGAAGGCGCCGATCGGCACGCCGCCGCCCAGCCCCTTGGCGACCGTCATGATGTCGGGCTCGACGCCGAACAACTCGTGGGCCCAGAGGGCGCCGCAGCGCCCGACGCCCGTTTGCACCTCGTCGAGGATCAGCAACAGGTGCTGCTCGTCGCACCAGGCGCGCACCGCGCGCAGGTAGCCCTCGTCGGGCACGTAGACGCCCGCCTCGCCCTGGATCGGCTCCAACAGCACGGCTACCGTCTCGTCGGTGGTCGCGCGCTTGATGGCCTCGACGTCGTTCCAGGCCACGTTGACGAAGCCCGCCGGCATCGGCGCCACCGGCGCCTGGTAGGCGGGCTTGCCCGTGGCGGCCACCATGGCGAGCGTGCGGCCGTGGAAGCCGCCGAGCGTGCTGATCACCGCGTAGGCGCCGCCCCGCTCCTTCTTGCCCCACTTGCGCGCCAGCTTGACCGCGCCCTCGTTCGCCTCGGTGCCGCTGTTGGCGATGAACACGCGGTCGCACGGCGAGTTGTCGACCAGAAGCTGCGCCAACTCGAGCTGGGGGATCGAGTAGAACTGGTTGGATACTTGCATCAGCTTCTGCGCCTGGTCGTGGAGCGCCGCGACGACCTCGGGCGGACAGTGGCCCAGGCTGGCCACGGCCCAGCCGCCGACGAGGTCCAGGTAGCTACGGCCCTCGACGTCCCACACGCGGCAGCCTTCGCCGCGCTCCAAGACGATGGGCACGCGCTTCGCCACCCGCAGGTACAGCTCGTGCTCCCGCTCGATCCATTGGTCCGTCTGTCTTGCCATAGCCCTCACCTCGACCCTCTCCCAGGGGAGAGAGAATAGTCTGTAGCGCCCCAATGCCGAAAGGGGAATGCCCACCCATACTGTACCGCGCCGGGCGGAGAAAAGCCGCTCGCTAGCGAAGGCTGCGCGCCACGCTTCCGCGGCGCAGTTTGTCCGAGGAACGGTCAAACGATGCTCCTTCACCGGTTGGTCAACTACTACAGCGGTTTGCAGCGAGACTGAGCGGTCAGCTGACATCGGGGCGGCGGCCTGCGGGCCGCGGGCGGCCACGAGAGCCGCCCCTACGACACGCTGGCCGCTCACCGCGCGCGTAAGCGGCGCTAGGCCGGGCGCGGGACCGGGCGTGCTGGTGGGGCGCGGAAGGTCGCATCGTTTGCCCCGTACGATACTCCCCCGCTGGCCCGCGGCGGCCGCGGCCGGCGGGGGGAGGCCCCGGGCCGGGGACAGGCGGCGGGTGCGGGGAAGGCGTGTACGGCGCAAGATAAGCGACCACGTCGCGCGAGCTAGCGGGCGCTCTCCGGCGCGCCTCGCGGCCTCTCAGTAAATACGGCATTGGCGAGGGGCTGACGTCCGGGGCACGGGGTGAGGGGGGCGCCGCGCGCAGTAGGGGTGTGGAGGGCGGAATTTAGGCGGCGATGACGGTGCCGCCGCTCGCGGGGACGCAGAGGGCGCGGAGGAGGGCGTAGGGCACGCGGCCGTCGACGATCTGGCTGGTGGCGCCGGCCTCGGCCGCACGCCGGCAGGCGTCCACCTTCGGGAGCATGCCGCCGTGGATCACGCCCTCGGCCGCGAGCGCCGCGCACTCGGCGGGCGTGAGTCGCGCCAGCCGAGCCCCGGCGGCGTCCTGGATGCCCGGCACGTCGGTCAGGAAGATTAGCTCCTCCGCCCCGATGGCGGCAGCGACCACGCCGGCCACCGTGTCGGCGTTCACGTTCAGGCACTGCCCGGCGGCGCTCACGGCGATCGGCGCGATCACCGGCACGTAGCCCTGCCCCAGGAGTAGCGTTACGACGGCGAGGTTCACGTGCTCGACCTCGCCGACGAAGCCGAGGCGCTCGTCACGGACCGAGGCCAGCAGCAGGCGGCCATCGGCGCCCGACAGGCCCAGCGCCTTCGCGCCCAGGGCGCCGAGCTGCGCGACGAGCTGGCTGTTGACGAGGCCGATCAGCACCATGCGCGCCACGTCGAGCGTCTCGGCGTCGGTGTGGCGCAGGCCCTCGACGAAGCGCGTCTCCTTGCCGACGCGGGCCAGCCAGTCAGTGATCAGCGGCCCGCCGCCGTGGACCAGCAGCGGCAGCACGCCGATCGCTTGCAGGCCTGCCACCTCTTGCAGCACGGTCTCGCCCGGGCCGACGCTGCCGCCGAGCTTCACGACCACCGGACGCCCGACATGCGGCTCCACGGCAGCCCGCAACGAGTCTGGCAATGTGTTAATCCGTGGGGTACGAACCTTGGGCGCGTCTAGCCAGGGACGCAGCAGCGATGCGTATTCCTTTAGCACCGCCTCGAAATCCGGTTGCATCGCGGTCACGTAGTGTACTTGCTGTTGATGACGACGTACTGCTCGGTCAGGTCGCAGCCCCAGGCGGTGGCCGCGCCGTCGCCCTGGTGCAGGTGCGCGTAGAGCCGCACCTCGGGCGGCTGGAGGGCGGCCCGCGCGGCGGCCTCGTCGAACGGCACCGTCTGCCCGCCGGCCGCCACGGCCACCGGCCCGATCGCCACGTCCACGGCGTCTGGGTCGAGCGCTACGCCCGCCCGGCCCAGCGCCGCCAGGATGCGACCCCAGTTCGGATCGGCGCCATAAACCGCAGCCTTCACAAGGTTCGAACCTGCCACGGTGCGCGCGGCGCGGCGGGCCTCCGTTACGTCGCGCGCGCCCTCGACGCGCACCTCGATGAGCCGCGTGGCGCCCTCGCCGTCGGCCGCGATGGCGCGCGCAAGCTGCACGCACACCCACTCCAGCGCCGTGCCCAGGCGCGCGCGGTCGGACGCGCTCAGCGCCGCGGGATCGCCCCCGGCCGCGCCGTTCGCCAGCAGCAGCACCATGTCGTTCGTGCTGCCGTCGCCATCCACGGTGACCATGTTGAACGACGCATCTACCGCGGGGCCGAGGAGCGCGTCGGCCGTCTCGCGCGTGAGCGGCGCATCGGTCGTGAGAAAGGCTAGCATGGTCGCCAGGTCGGGGTGGATCATGCCCGACCCCTTTGCCATGCCGCCGACCCGCACGGTGCGCCCGCCGAGCTCCAGCTCGACCGCCGCCTGCTTCGGCACGAGATCGGTCGTCATGATGGCTCGCGCCACCGCCGCGCCGCCGTCGCGGCCGACCTCCAGCCGCGCCAGCCCCTCGCGCACCTTCGCCATGTCGAGCGGCACGCCGATGACGCCCGTGGACGCGACGATCAGCTCCTCGGGCGCCACGCCGAAGCGCGCCGCCGCGAGCGCCGCCATCTCCTCCGCCGCGCGCAGCCCCGCGGGACCCGTGCAGGCATTAGCGTTGCCGGCGTTGAACACGGCGCCACGCATCGGCCGCCCCGCCGCGAGGTGCTGCCGCGACACGATCACCGGCGCGGCCACGACCAGGTTGCGCGTGAAACGGACCGCCGCCGCGCAAGGCCGCTCGCTGAGCAGCACGCCCAGGTCGCGCTGCTCGGGCGCCGGCAACTGTAGGCCCACGTACACGGCCCCGGCCAGAAAGCCGGTGGCCGCCGTGACCCCGGCGTCGGCCAGCACGCGAAAGTCCGTCGCGATCATCTTTGCTCCAGTGCTGAGTGCTGGGGGCTGAGTGCTGCGTGGGGACGGCGGGTGACTCTGCACTCAGCGCTCCTCAAGGGTAAAGCGCCGGCGCGTCGAGGCCGACGGTCTCGGGGAGGCCGAGCATGAGGTTCATGTTCTGGACGGCCTGGCCGGCCGCGCCCTTCACGAGGTTGTCGATGCAGGCGACGACTATCAGCCGGCTGGTGCGCTCGTCCACCTTCGGGAAAATAAGGCAGAGGTTGCTGCCGAGCGTCTGCTTGGTTTGCGGCGGCGTGTCCACTACCCGCACGAATGGCGCCGCGCGGTAGTAGTCGCGATAGTGCTCCAGCAGGGCGCTCTGGCTCCAGCCGCTCTCCAGGCGCGCGTAGCAGGTCGCGAGGATGCCGCGCGTCATCGGCACCATGTGCGGTACGAAGGTCACCTCCAGCCCGTCGCCATCGGTGCGACGCGCGCCGCGCAGCGCCCGCAGCTCCTGCTCCATCTCGGGCAGGTGGCGGTGGCCGTTCAGGCCGTAAGCATGGCAGTTCTCGTTGATCTCGCAAAAGTGCGTGCCGAGACTCAAGCTGCGTCCGGCGCCGGACACGCCGGACTTGGCGTCCACGATCACCGACGGCTCGATCAGGTCCACGACGGGCGCGAGCGCCAGAATCGCGGCTGTGGGATAGCAGCCGGGATTCGCCACCAGGCGGGCGGCGGCGATCGCGCGAGGGTGCAGCTCCGGCAAGCCGTAGGGCGCCTCAGCGAGCAGGCCCGGCGAGGGGTGGGCGCCGTACCAGCGCTCGTAGCTGACCACGTCGTGCAGCCGGTAGTCGGCCGAGATGTCGACCACGCGCTGACCGCGGTCCAGCAGCGCCGGGATGACCTCCGCGGAGGCGTAGTGCGGCAAGGCTGAGAACGCCACGTCCACGTCCGGCAGGTCGGGCTCGACGGTCAGGTCGAGGTCGGCCAGGTGCGGGAAGACGGCGCCGAGCGGCTGGCCGGCCGCCGAACGCCCCGTCACCGCGACCAGCGCCACCTCGGGGTGGCGCGCGAGCAGACGCGCCGCGTCGGCGCCCGCGTAGCCGGTGACGTTCACGATTCCCACGCGCACCATGACCCCTCCGAACCCGCCGCCCACGCTAACCACGTCGAGCCCGGGGAAGGTGTGAGCGGCTTCGCAATTATAGGCACGCGTTTCCGGGCGCGGCAAACGCACCGGCCCGCCGGGACGTTTGACGGGGCCACCGGAGGCTGTCAGAATGAGCACACGCGAGCGGAAGGAGGCAAGCTATGACGGCCGTGAGCACGTTCCGCAAGGAGCTGGAAGACGCGGTGCTGGAGCGCCACTGCGCGCACCACCCCATGACGCAGAAGTGGGCGCGCGGCGAGCTGGGCCGCGACGCGATGATGGGCTGGGCCGTCGAGCACTACCATTGGGTCAGCAACACCGCGCCCGCTAACTTCGCCAAGATGGGCGACGCCCCGGCCGACGTGCGGGCGCTGCTGCTGGAGAACTACCTAGAGGAGCGCGATCCGAAAAACCCGCACATCAACATCGTGCTCCGCTTCGCCGAGGCGAACGGCGCGGATATCGACGCGGTGAAAGCGGGCCGCGGGCTGCCGACGACCGAGGCCTGGGTGGCCTGGCAGCGGCGCGTCTGCAAGGAGGAGGGGTGGATCGCCGGCGTGGCGGCGACCAACATCGGCACCGAGTCGCAGTCGCCGCTCCTCTACAGCACGCTGCTGCCGGCGCTGCGCGAGAAGTACGGCTTCGACGAGCACACGATCGAGCACTTCTGGCTGCACGTCGGCGCCGACACCGAGCACGGCGGCCGCGCCTTCGAGGCGCTGGAGAAGTACTGCACGACGCGCGAGCTACAGGAGCGCGCGGTGCACTTCGCGCGCGAGAGCGCGAAGATGCGTTGGTTCTACTTCGACGGCATCTACCTGCACTACGAGCTAGGGTACAAGCTGCGCTAAGCATCCCCTCACGGCTGGCGTGTCGCTTGGGCGCCGCCGAAGCGACACGCCAGCCGTGGAAACCGGCTCGGCGCCCCATCAGCCGGCTACCGCGCCGCTCCGGCTAGCGGGCCCGGCCATCCCCTCCAACGGGCGCGACCCGGGGCGGGGCGTTCGGGTCGGGCAGCGGCGGCAGAGCGGGAATCGTGGGGGGCGGCTGCGGCGCGGCCGGGCGCTGCGGCGGCGCCTGGACATCTACTTTCTCCAGCCGTGGCCCGGCGATGTCTTTGCGCTTCGCCACCACGCGGTAGCTGAAGGCGTGGCTGCTGGTGCCGCCTTTCTTCTCCCGTATCTCGAAGCCGTTGGCGTTGCGGTCGGCGACGTAGAGCCCGTTTGAGTCGCCCTCGGACGTCAGGAAGACGTGGTACTGGTTCCCCTGCACAATCGCGGCGAAGTCCGGGTCCAGCCGCACGCGCGCCCGGCCATTCACGAGCTGGTCTCGGCCGAAGTCCTCGAACCAGCTCTCGGGGCTCTCCATGCAATAGAGCCGACGGTGGCTACCATCCGGATGCGGCACGGCGGCCGACTTCGGTCCGCCCAGGACGGTGAACGAGCCGTTCACCTGCACCGGGCCGTCGAAGCGCGCGGCAAAGGCCGAACCGGGGCCGGTCGCGTAGAGGCCGGTGCTGGTGCCCGACGAGAAGAAGCCGCCGATGCTGCTGTTCGAAGTGCCCAGCACCCCTACGTCGCCGTTCGAGGCGCCCTGGATGGCATTACCGTTGTTCGTGCTCGCCACGATGCCCGTGCCCGAGCCGGAGGTAGCGTAGAGCCCGGTCTGCGAGATCGAGTTGGCGTAGACGCCGACGCTAGCATTCGAGGTCCCCAGCACGCCGACGTTGCCGTTCGAGCTGCCCTGCACCCCCACGCCGCTGTTCGACTGGCCCAGCACGCCGACGCCGTTCCCGGTCGAGCCCTGGAAGGTGCTCGCCATCCCCTGCAGACCGTAGGCGCGGCCCTCCCCGTACACGCCGACGCCGTCGCTATTATTCTGGGCGAACCCGGCCACGCCACAGTGCATGGGTAGATTGTTGATAACCGCAACCCCACTGAGCCCCTGCACACCGGGGCCTTGCCCCGTGCCCGTGTAGCCCTGCACTCCGACACTGAAAACGCCGGCCGGCGACGCCAGGAAAGCCTCGTACGTACCGGCTTTGGCATGCATAGCCAAGGGGTTGCTGTTGTTGTCGACGACCTCTAAAGCGTAGAAGCCACTCCCGCCCGGGGCGCGCACGAGTGTCGTCTGGTTCGTGGGGTTGTTGGTCGTGCTATCGTTGTTACCCATCGTGAGCGCCGCGCCGTTGCCCGCCGCCTGGGCCACGCGCTCGCTCGCCTTCGCCAGCGCCCCCGCGACGACTGCCGCGACGCCGGCGAGCACGCCTCGCCGCCCCACGCTGCCTTGGGCCTGGTTCGCCCGTGTGCGTGCCTGCTGCTCGTCCATCGTCCTCCCTCCCTCTCGCGGCCCGTGGCGGGCCGTGTATAGTGCAGAATGGCCGAGTGGACTATTGCTGTCAATAGGTCGGTTGCACCCGAGAGCCGGCGGGCGTGAGACCGGGCCGGGCGGCAGGGGGCGAGCCGCTGCCCTACGACCGAGGACGGCAGGGGACGAGCCCCTGCCCTACGATCGAGCCGACTCTTGCTGACCCAACCGTTGAGGCAACCGAGGAACGCGTATTAGGGAGCCAGACATGATTGGGGGTAACGTCCACACCGCCGGCCGTGCCCGCCGCGGCTGGCGACAGGCGGCACGCCTCGGACTCGGCGCGCTCGGCACGGCGGCGCTGCTGGCCTGCGCGGCACCGGCGCCCACGAGCGCTCCAGCGGCGGCACCGGCCGGCGCCACGCCGGTCGCCGAGCGCGCGGGCGGCCCCCCGGACGGGGCGGAGGCGGGGGAGGGCGCGGCGGCTCCCGTCGCGACGCGGGAGCCGACCGACGTGACGGTGGCGATCGTCTCGGCCAGCACGGCGCAGCTCCCGTACTATGTCGGCCTGAAGGGCGGCTTCTTCGAGCAGGAGGGCGTGCGCCTGACGCTGACGCTCATGCCGACGCCGCTGGGGATCGCCAGCGCCATCGACGGCGCCGTCGGCTACACGACGAGCGGCGGCTCCGTCATCCGCGCCGCGGCGAGCGGCCGGCCCATCCGGCTCATCGCCGGGGGCAAGAACGCGCCCGACTGGAACCTGGCGGTGCAGCCAGCGATCGGCAGCGTGGCCGAGCTGCGCGGCAAGCGCATCGGCGTGCTGGAGCCGACCGGCGCCTCGACGCTGGTGACGTTCGAGGTGCTGGACCACCACGGCGTCGCGAAGGGCGACGTGGAGTCGATCAACCTGCACAACACGGAGGGCATCCTGGCGGGGCTGCTGGCGGGCGCCGTGGACGGCGGGCTAATCAGCCCCCCGTTCACCGTCTACGCGCGCCGCCAGGGCTTGAAGGAGCTGGTGCGCACGGCGGACGAGGTGGAGGTGCTGCAAGGCGGGCTGGGCACATCCGTGCAGCGCTTGCAAGAGCGGCCGGCCGAGGTCAACGCCGTGCTGCGCGGGCTGCTGCGCGCGACGCGGGCGCTTCACGAGGATCGCGCGCTGGTCGTGCAGACCATGGCCGAGCAGTTCGAGCTGGAGCCGAGTGTGGCAGCCGACATGTACGACGACGTGGCACTGAGCTTCACGCCCGACGCGACGGCGAGCGACGCCGTGATCCGGCGGGAGATCGCCGCGCAGGCGGCGGCCGTCGGCCAGGAGCTAGCCGTCGCGCCGCGGGACGTGGCCGACTTTGGCCCGCTCCAGCGGGCACAGGCCGCGCTGGCCGCGGCGCCCGCCGGGCGCTGACCGCCGATTTCCCGGGCAGAATGGCGAGCCGTGATATAATCCGCCAGGGATAGGCGCCGGGCATGGCGAGCGCACACAGCGCTGCCGCCCGGCCATGCGCGCCGCGGCCGACGCCACGGCGCGTTGTCATACTTGCCACTCGCCGTCGCCGCATAAGGAAGAAACGTCGATGTTCGGGCTCTCGCGTCTCGCGCCCGTTCAGCTACTCATCATCCTCGTAATCGGATTCGTGCTGTTCCAAGCGCCCCTGCTTCAGGCAGCGCGCGACCCCACCGCGTTTCTGGGCATAATCATTGCTCTGGTCGTCGGCATCACGGTCCACGAGGCGTCGCACGCCACGGTCGCCGTGGCGCTCGGCGACCCGACCCCACGGCTCATGGGCCGCGTCAGCCTGAACCCCTTGCGCCACCTGGACCCGATCGGCAGCCTGATGATGTTCATCGCCTCCTTTGGCTGGGGCAAGCCGGTGATGTTCAACCCGAACCTGCTGCGCGGCGACCCGCGGCTCGGGTCCGCGCTGGTCTCGGCGGCCGGCCCGGTGTCCAACATCCTGCTGGCGCTGTTGGGTGTGCTGTGGCTGGTCCACGGGGCCGATCTCGGCCGGTTGGGCGACCAGGTGCTCCAGATGATCATCGCCATCAACGTGGCGCTCGCCGCGTTCAACCTGATCCCGATCCCGCCCCTGGACGGCTTCGGCTTCGTGACGAACCTGCTGCCGCGCGAGCTGGCCGCGCCGCTGATGCCGCTGGTCCAGTACGGCCCGATCATCCTGCTCGCCCTGGTGTTTCTCGGCCCCGCGCTGCACGTCGACCTGCTCGGCGCGATCATGCGGCCGATCCAGCAGGCGATCATGCACGTCATCGTCTCGGCTGCCCGGGTAGGGGCCTGACCCGGCGAGGGGGTGCTGAGCCGATGCCCGTGCAGCGCGTCGCCATCATCGGCCTGGGGCTGATCGGCGCCTCGCTGGGGCTCGCCCTGCACCGCCTGACGCCCGCGCCACGCGTCGTCGGCTACGACCGCAGCGGCGACGCGCGGACCCGCGCCGCTCGGCGCCACGCCGTGGACCGCACGCCGTGGAGCCTGGAAGAGACCGTGGAGGGGGCCGATCTTGTCGTGCTCGCCACGCCCGTGCGCGCCGTGGCGCCGCTGCTGGGGACTATCGCGCCGTATCTCGCGCCGGGCGCCGTCGTTACCGACACGGGGAGCACCAAGGAGCAGGTGATGCTGTCGGCCGCCGAGGTCGCGCCCCAGGTGGCGTTCGTCGGCGGGCACCCAATGGCCGGCAAGCTGACACACGGCTCGGCCGATGCCGACGCGGCGCTGTTCGACGGGACGGTGTACTGCCTGACCCCGACCGCCGACACCCCGCCCGCGGCGATCCAGCGCGTGACGGAGCTGGTCGAGGCGGTGGGCGCGCGGCCGCACTTTCTCGACGCCGCCGAGCACGACGGGCTGGTGGCGGCGATCAGCCACCTGCCGTACCTGCTCGCCAGCACGCTGATGACCGCGGCGAGCGCCGACCCCGGCTGGCGCGAGATGGCGGCGCTGGCGGCGGGCGGCTTCAGCACGATGACGCGGCTGGTCGAGGGCGAGCCGGAGATGTACGCGGACATCTGCCTGACCAACCGCGAGGCGATCGCGCGGCAGCTGGACCGCTACATGGAGGCGCTCGGGTCGCTGCGGGCCGCCGTCGCCGCGGGGGACGAGGGGCTGCGCGCGCGCTTCGCCGCCGCCCGCGAGCAGCACCAGGCGTGGCTGGCGCAGCGGGCAACGCCGCCCGAGGGCACGGCGCTGACGCCCGAGGTGCGCGCGCACAACCCGTTCATCCCGCAGAGCTGGCAGGACGCGCTGCGCGGGCGCCGGCCCGAGCGGAAGGAGCGGGGCGAATAAACGCGACGAGCCCTCACCCCCGGCCCCTCTCCCAGAGGGAGCGGGGAGTACGCCCGGCATTGCCCGGAGGGAGAGGGCGAGTCCGTCTCGCGCGCTTCCCCGGGGGAGCCTGGCGTAGGTCGGCCACCGCCCAAGGGGAGAGGAGAGGGCATTTGCCCCCTCTCCCCTTGGGAGAGGGCTGGGGTGAGGGCTCGCGGGTGCGAGAAGCCGCTTTAGCTGACGTCGGCGGTGGCGCCGGCCTCGCGCAGCTTGGCTGCGGCGGCGTCGGCCTCCTCCTTGTTCACGCCTTCCTTGACGGGCTTCGGCGCGGCCTCGACCAGGTCCTTGGCCTCCTTCAGGCCCAGCCCCGTCAGCTCACGGACCGCCTTGATGACGTTGATCTTGTTCGCGCCGAAGTCCTTCAGGGTCACCGTGAA
This sequence comes from Chloroflexota bacterium, assembly GCA_035293805.1. Taxonomy (GTDB): domain Bacteria; phylum Chloroflexota; class UBA6077; order UBA6077; family JAJPHF01; genus JAJPHF01. Next base: position 206,753 of record DATGMD010000044.1, read on the forward strand.
CTCGGTCTGCTCCTCGGCCGGTCCCGCCGCCGCGGGCGCCGCGGCAGCCGGACCCGCGGCCGCCGGAGCCATCGCCACGGCCGCGCTCACGCCGAAGCGCTCTTCAAGCGCCTTTACGAGGTCGGATAGCTCGAGGACCGTCATTTGCTCGATCGCCTGGATCATCTCGTCCTTGGTCACGATTTGCTCCTTTCGGCGGGAGCAGAGCCCCGCTCGTGTATCACCCTTGGCCGCCAGGCGATCCGCCTGTCGCCACTACTGCCCGCGGTTCTCTCCACAAGGACTGCCCGCCCCGGACTGCACTCGACTAGGCCCCGCCGCCCTGGCCTTCGAGCTGCTGGCGGCGCGCCTCGAGCACGCCGACGAAGCTGCGGAGCGTGCCGTTGAGCACGTTGACCAGGCCGGCAATGGGCGCCTGGAAGCCGCCGATAACCTGTGCGATCAGCTGCTCGCGGCTGGGCAGGTCGGCCAGGCGGTTCACCTCCGCCGCCGGCAAGACACGGCTCCCGAGCACCGCGCCCTTCACCACGAAGGTGCGCTGGGTGCGGCCGTAGTCCTGCAGCGCCTTGGCGAGCGCCGCCGGGTCTTGGCCCGTGGCCAGGCCCGTCGGCCCGACGAGGTAGGGCACCAGCTCGTCGTAGCCCAGCCGCTCGGCCGCGCGCCGCGTCAGCGTGTTCTTGGCGACGTGGAACTGGCCGCCCGCGTCGCGCAGCCGGCCGCGCAGGCGCGACATCTCGGCCACCGTCAGCCCGCGGTAGTCCGCAAGCACGGTCAGCTCGGCCTGCTGGAGCTGCTCGGCCAGCTCGTCCACCTGTCGCTGCTTAAGCTCCAGATTCGGCACTCCGTCACCTCCTCAACAAAAAAACGGCCTCTGGCCCACGAGCCAAAGACCGTATGCGGACGCGCAGCCGCGGTCCGCGGATGATCTCTGCCTCGGCAGGCCCCATTACGCGCCGCGCGGCGCACCTGCTGTCTCGGGCAGTATGCAGTTAGGTGGGGGACACCCCCACACCCCCGTCCTAGCTGGCTGGCTAGGCGGCGGCCAGCGCCTGGGTCTGCGCGAGATCGAGCTTGATGCCCGGGCTCATCGTGCCGGCGAGGGTCATCGAGCGCAGGTACTGGCCCTTCATCGTCGCCGGCTTGGCGCGCACGATCGCGTCCACGAAGGCGCCCAGGTTCTCCAGCAGCTGCGCGTCGTCGAAGCTGAGCTTGCCCACCGGGCCGTGAATCACCCCCGTCTTGTCCACGCGGAACTCGACGCGGCCGGCGCGCACCTCGCGGATCACGCGGCCGATCTCCATGGCCACCGTGCCGGTGCGGGGATTCGGCATCAGCCCGCGGGGACCGAGCACGCGGCCGAGGCGCCCGACGATGCCCATCATGTCGGGGGTGGCGACAGCCACGTCGAACTCCAGCCAGCCCTCCTGGATGCGCTTCGCGAGGTCCTCGCCGCCCACGTAGTCCGCGCCGGCCTCCTCGGCCTCACGGGCCTTCTCGCCCTGGGCGAAGGCCAGCACACGCACCTTCTTGCCCGTGCCCGCCGGCAGCACCACCGACCCGCGCACCATCTGCTCGGCGTGGCGCGGGTCCAGCCCCGTGCGGATGTGAATCTCCACGGTCGGGTCGAACTTGACGTACGACACCTCGCGTAGCAGCGCCACGGCCTCCTGGGGCGTGTACAGGCGATCGCGGTCCACCTTCTTGACGGCGTCCTCGTACTTCTTGCCGTGCTGGGCCATGGCCTACTCCACGCGCACGCCCATGCTGCGGGCGGTCCCCTCGATCATCCTCATCGCCTGCTCGACGTCGGGCGTGTTGAGGTCCTTCATCTTCGTCTCGGCGATCTTGCGCACCTCGTCGCGGCTGATCGTGCCGACCTTCGTGCGATGCGGCACCGCCGAGCCCTTCTCTAGGCCGACGGCCTTCTTGATGAGGTCGGCGGCGGGCGGCGTCTTGGTGATGAAGGTGAAGGAGCGATCCTCGAAGATCGTGATCTCGACGGGGACCACGAGCCCGACCTGGCTCGCGGTACGCTCGTTGTAATCCTTGACGAACTGCATGATGTTGACGCCGTGCTGGCCGAGCGCCGGCCCGACGGGCGGCGCGGGCGTGGCCTTGCCGGCGTCGATCTGCAGCTTGACGATAGCCTTAACTTTCTTAGCCACGTTTCATTCCTCGCTCAGCCGCTCGGCGGAACGCTCGCGCGATTCGGATCGGGCCAAGAGCACACGCCGCCAGGGTGTTCGCCGGGCCGAGGGGCGGCAGGGGTTTATCGCTCGAACTATGTAATTCTGGCGACCTGGAGGAAGTCCAGCTCGACGGGCGTCTCGCGGCCGAAGAAGGAGACGAGCACGCGCACCTTGCCCTTCTCGGGGTTGATGTCGTCCACCACGCCGATGAAGTCGGTAAACGGGCCGTCGACGACCTTCACGCGCTCGCCACGCGAGAAGGAGACCTTCACCTTCGGCGCTTCCATCTTCATCTGCTTGAGGATCCGCTTGACCTCGGAGTCCTCCAGCGCCGTGGGGCGCGTGCCCGCGCCGACGAAGCCGGTGACGCCCGGCGTGTTGCGCACGACATACCAGGAGTCGTCGCCCATCATCATCTCGACCAGGACGTAGCCCGGGAACACCTTGCGCTGCACGGTGCGCCGCTGGCCGTCCTTGATCTCGATCTCTTCCTCGGTCGGGATGATGACCTGGTAGATCTTGTCGCGCACGCCCATCGAGTCGATGCGGTGCTCCAGGTTCATCTTGACCTTGTTCTCGTAGCCCGAGTAGGTGTGGATCACGTACCACTTGCGGCGCTCGTCGCGCTCTTCGCCGGCCTCCTCGCCGGCCTCGCCAGCCGGCGCCTCGCCGGGCGCGGCCACGTCGGCGCCCTCGGCGAGCGTGAGCTGCTCGTCGGCGGGCCCTTGAGCGACGATCGCCGCTTCGGCCGGCTGGTCCGCCGTCTTGGCGCCACGTCGTGCTGCACTCATCTCAACAACCCAGTCATCAGCGCCGCGAACAGGGCATCAAACGACCCGAGAATGACGCCGACGATCAGCGACATCGCGATGATCACGATCGTGAGCCGCAGCGTCTCCTCGCGCGTCGGCCAGGCGCACTTGCGTAGCTCGGAGCGCACGTCGCGCACCCAGGTCGTGATCCCCTGCGTGCGCCCCTCGATGGGAGCGGCGGCCTTGGTGGGCAGCACCGAACGCAGGCTTCGGCGCTGGGGCGTTGCCCTGCCCGGCGCGGGCTTGCTCGCCGGCGCCGGCCGACGCTCCGCGACAGCCGTTGGTTTGCGAAGCTGTGGTTTAGCCACGATAGCCACCGTCCACTCGGGGCGAGACCGGCGCGGCGTCGGCGTCCCGGCGGGAGGCTAGCGCCTGTACGGCCTCTGCCTCCACTAAGGGTGGGGAGAGGATCGATTCTTACGGGCAGGCGCGGCAGGACTTGAACCCGCAACCTGCGGTTTTGGAGACCGCTGCTCTGCCAATTGAGCTACGCGCCTACAAACAAGACCCCCGCACCGGGGGCCCGCGAGATAAGTATAGCCCCTGCGTGACGCGGCCGCAAGGCGCGCCGGCCGCGCGGTGGCGGGCCGCGCCCGGAAACCGGCCCGCCACCCGTTATCATGGTGGGGCAGCCGCCTGCCAAGGAGCCGCTCGGTGCCCGGTCCCGTCGTCATCTGGTCCAGGATGCGCCCGCGCCGCGAGCGGGCCGCGCGCCGCCGCGCGGCCGCGCTCGCATGAGCACGGCCGCCTCGGCCCCGGCCACCGGCGCGCGCGCGTGGCTGCGCGCCCGCGTCGAGCCGGCGGTGCTGCCCGCCGCGGCCGTCGCCATCGTCGTGGCCCTCGGCTTCGGCCTGATCGCGCCGGTGCTGCCGCTCTACGCGCGGTCGTTCGGCGTGGCGGCCGCGCAGGTCGGCCTGCTGAGCGCGGCCTTCTCGCTCGTCCGGCTCGTCTGCGACGTACCGGCGGGGCGGCTGGTGAACCGCATCGGGCCGGCGCGCAGCGTGGCGCTCGGCACGGCCATCGTTGCGGTCTCATCGGCAGCTGCCGGTCTGGCGACGAGCTTCGCGGCGCTGGTGGTCCTGCGCGGCGCCGGGGGCACGGGCTCGGCGCTGTTCTCGGCCGGCCTGATGGCCTACATCCTGAGCGTCGTCCCGCGCGAGCGCATGGGCCGCGCGATGGGCGTGTACCAGGCGTCCTTCCTGCTCGGGTCGGCCTTCGGCCCGGCCGTCGGCGGGCTGACGGCGGACCAGCTTGGGCTGCGCGGCCCGTTCTTTGTCTACGCGGCCTTTTGTGTCGGCGCGACCGGCGTCGCGCTCGTCACGCTGCGGGGCGCGACGCCGGGGAACGGCGGGGAGCCGGCGCGCGCCGCCCACGGCGCATCCGCGTCCACCGGCGGCGGGTCGGGGCGGCGGCTGCGCTTCGCCGGCCTGCCGCCCTCGCGGGGCCTGCTGGCTGCGCTGAGCGGCGCCTTCGCCCTGTGGTGGTTCCAGGGCGGCTTCCGCTTCACCCTGGTGCCGCTGTTTGCCGAGGAGCGCCTGGGGCTCGACGTGGCGGCGATCAGCTTCGGCGTCACCGTGTCGGCGGTGGCGAACCTGTGCGCCACCTGGCCGGCGGGCTGGGCGGCCGATCGCTTCGGGCGCCACGCGGTCGGCGTGCCGGCCTTCGCGGGGATCGCGCTGGCTGCCGCGGCGATGCTGCTGGCGCGCGACTTCCCCGGCTACCTCGCCGCGAACGCGCTGCTCGGCGTGTGCTACGGCGCGGCGGCGGTCGTGCCGGGCACGCTGCTCGCCGACGCCATCCCCCGCGAGCGCGCTGGCGAGGCGTCGGGCTACAACTACCTGGCCCAGGACCTTGGCAACGTGCTCGGGCCGGTGGCCGTAGGCTGGCTGCTCGACGTCGCCGGCTACCCTGGCGCCGTCGCCCTCGCCGCGGCCCCCGCGCTGGCGGCCGCCGGGGCCATTGGTGTGGCCCGTCGCCAGGCGGCGATCGCTCTACCCTGCAGAGCAGAGATCGAGGTGAAGGGAGGAGGTGGGGGACACCCCCACACCCCCCGAGAGTGAGGATGGGTAGGTGGGGCCCCCCCACACCCCCGGCAGGGGAGCGCCCCTGCAGCCCCGGGGAGAGGTCCCGCGAGGCGGCCACGCTCAACACGGGGGCGGGAGCGTCCCTGCACCCCCGGGGAGAGGACGGAGCACGCCTCCCGGTAGGGAAGCCTCCCTGCACCTCGGGCACGAGCAGCACCGCGCCCTGGCCGCTCGGCAGGGAGCACACCTCCCGGTAGGGAAGCCTCCCTGCACCTCGGGCCTCCGGCGCCCTTATTGCTGGCGAGGCGCGGGGGCGGGGCCGAGCTGCGCTACCGCGTAGTCGGCGTACTGGCTGTCCACGAAGGCGTCCAGGTCGATGGGGCGCTCCAGGTGGCCGCCCTCGAGGTACCAGGCCATGTCGTAGGCCAGCGCATCCTTGTTGATGCGGCCGTCGGGATCGATGGACGTGAGCCCGCGCTTCCGCAGCAGGTCGGCGTTCAGGGCCGCGTCCAGGTGGTTGTAGGGAGTCAGCAGGCGCGCCAGATCGTCCACGCCCACGCCCTGCACGGCCGCCGCGTTCCAATCGCGCGCCGCGCGGACGTAAGCCACCGCGAGCCGGCGGGTCAGCTCGGGGCGGTCGATGAGGCTCGGGCCGATCACCTGCACGGCGATCTCGTGGTCCGGGTAATCGTCCGCCAGCCAGCGCAGCACCACGGCCGAGTCCTGGTTGAGCGCGGTGGAGATGGACGGCTCGACCGCTATGGCAGCGTCGATCGAGCCGTTCGCCAGTGCCGCGGGCATGTCGGGGAACGGCAGCTGTACCTGGTCCAGCTCGTCCAGGCGGTGGCCCTCGCGCTTCAGCCCGCGGTCGACGTCGATGCCCAGCCCGCCCGGCAGCGACGAGGACGCCACCTTGCGGCCCACCAGATCGGAGAGCGTGCGGACGGCGCCGCTGTCCCACAGCTCCTTGCGCACAAGCGTCGCATGACTGTGCTGGCCCGGCGAGCCGCGGCTCGCGTCGAGAATCGCCTTCATTGACACCCCGCGCAGCACCGCGTTGAAGGTGGCCGGGACGACCGCCTGCTGCGACACGTCGAGCTGCCCCTGGGCGATCAGCGGCACCATCTCGGCGCCGCTTCGGAAGGTGTCGTACTGGACCTCGATGCCCTGCTCGGTGAAGTAGCCCCGGTCGATCCCAATGTAGAAGGGGTAGAGCACCGCGGCCACCTGGCCGACGCTGACTGGCGTGAGCGGGCCGGGCGGCTGCGCGGCGGGCTGGGCCGCCGCCAGTGCGGCGCTTTGCGCGGCGGGCGCGGCCGCAGTCGGCGCGCTCGGCGCGCGTGGCGGCTGCGCGGCGGGCGTGGCGGGCGCCCCGCATCCCAGTAGCAGCCCAAGGGCGGCAAGCACGACGCACCGGACGGTGCGGGGCATGGCTCCTCCTCGCCCGGCCCCCACGGCGCGCGAGCCGCGGGCGGACGGCACAGATTAGCGCCTATCGTAGGCGCCGCCCGCGCGCCTGTCAAGCAATTCTCCGCCCCTTTACCGTTCCCAGGCGGCCGGCCACGTTAAACGTTCCCCCGCGACCACCGATGATGCTACAGGTACCGCGCCCCGCCAGGCTTCGGGCGGCTGGACCGGCCCGACGGCCGGGAGCGGCCCTCAGGACGCGCGTTCCCAGGTCACCATCCGAGGAGGCAGACTGTATGCAAGTGGGGATTCGGGCGAAGCTATTCGCCGGCTTCGGGGTCGTGCTCGCGCTGCTCGCCGGCGTCGGCATCATCGGCCTAGTGCAGCTACAGAGCGCCAATGCGGCGCTCCGAGCAATGGCTGACCGCGAGCTGGCCGGGGTCGAGGCCGCGCTGCTCGCTCAGAACGCCGTCCGTACGCTGCAGCGCGACGTGCGGCAAGGGGCGATGACCGCGGGCAGCGAGAGCACGGTCGACTGGCGCAGCAGCTACGATGCCGCTGCGGCGGAGTTCGCCGCGCAGCGCGACCGCCTGGCCGAGCTGCTCGACGACGACGAAGGCCAGCTGAAGCTCGGCACGCTGGACGCGATGTACGAGAACTGGACGCCGGTGCGCGAGCGCGCCGCGGAGCTTGGCCCCACCAGCCTGTCCGCCGCCCGCGAGGTGCTGTTCAGCCCGGGTTCCGTCTGGGCCGTCGAGGGCATTGACCGCGCCATCGACGACCTGGTGGCCTACAAGCGTGCGAGCGCAGCGGCCGCCGTGGCGCGCTCGCAGGCGAGCGCCGAGGAGACGCGCCGCCTGGTGGTGGGCATCGTCGTGGGCGCCATGCTGATCGGGTTCGGCGTGGCCTGGCTCCTCGCGCGCCGCATTGCCGGCGGCGTGACGCAGGTCACGGCCGCCGCCCGCGGCCTGGCCGTCGGCAACCTCGACCAGCGGCTCGACGTCCACTCGCGCGACGAGATCGGCGAGATGGCCGACGCCGTGCGCGCGACCATCGCCTACCAGCAGCACATCGCTGCCGCCGCCGAGGCCATCGCCCGCGGCGACCTCAGCCGCGACGTGCCGGTGCAGTCGGCCGACGACGTGCTGGGCAACGCCTTCCGGCACATGGCCACGAACCTGCGCGGCCTCGTCGGCGAGGTCCGCGATTCCGCCGAGGATGTGGCGACCGCGTCGCAGCAGCTTGGCAGCGCCGCCGGCCAGACCGGGCAGGCCGTGCAGCAGGTGGCGGCCGCCGTGCAGCAGGTCGCCGCGGGCGCCCAGGAGCAGGCCGCGTCGGCCCAGGGCACCCACCGCCAGGTCGAGCAGCTCGTCCAGGCCATCGAGCAGGTGGCGGTCGGCGCGCAGGAGCAGGCACGGTCGGCCGCCGCGGCCTCGACCACGGCGATCGAGATGGCCGGCGGCATCGCCGCGATGGCGACGACCGCGCAAAGCGTTGCGGCTGCCAGCCAGGACATGCGCGCGTCGGCCCAGGCGGGCGCCCGCGCGGTCCAGCAGACCGTCGAGGGGATGAATGCGGTGCGGAGCGTCGTGGCCCGCGCGGCCGAGACCGTCGAGGGGCTCGGCAAGCTGGGCGAGCGCATCGGCACGGTAGTCGAGACGATCGACGACATCGCCGAGCAGACGAACCTGCTCGCCCTCAACGCCGCCATCGAGGCGGCGCGGGCCGGCGAGCACGGCAAGGGCTTCGCGGTGGTGGCGGACGAAGTGCGCAAGCTGGCCGAGCGGTCCCAGCGCGAGACCAGGACCATCGCCAGCCTGATCCGCGACGTGCAGGCGAGCACCCGCGACGCCGTGGAGGCGATGTCCCGGGGCGCGCGCCAGGTCGAGGCGGGCTCGGCCGAGGCCGACCAGGCCGGCCAGGCACTCGGCACCATTCTGGAGGCCGTGCAGCAGACCACGCGCCAGGTGGAAGAGATCGCGGCCACGGCCGGCCTGATGGCCGAGCGCAGCCGCGCGGTCAGCGACGCAATCACCAACATTTCCAGCGTCGTGGAAGAGGCCACCGCGGGCACCGAGGAGATGGCGGCCTCGGCGGGCGGCGTGGGCGAGGCGGTGGGCGCGATCGCCGCGGTCGCCGAGGAGCACTCGGCGACGAGCGAAGAGATGTCCGCGGCCACGGAGCAGATGAGCGCGCAGGTCGAGGAGATGACGGCCCAAGCCGTCGAGCTATCCGGCACCGCCGACCACCTGCGCGCGCTCGTGGCGCGCTTCCGGCTCGAGGCGGACACGCCGGCGGGCGAGCTGGTCCCGCGCCGCCGCGCCGACGACTGGAGCCACCCCGCGCCCGTCGTGGCGCGGAGCGCCTGAACGCCCGGGCAGACGGCGAAGAGCCGGGCGGGCCGCGCGCCGCACGCGGCGCGGCCCGCCCCGTACCGACGAGAGGAGAGACGAGCGTGAGACGCCACGACCTACGGGCCCTGGCCCGAGCCGCCCTGTTGGGGGCCGTGCTCCTGGGCGCCGCCTGCGCGCCTCCCACCCTGCTCAGCGGCGGACCCGCCCCGCTCACGGCGGCGAGCCCGAGCGCCAACGCCAGCGTCGCCGACTTCTATCACGGCAAGACAGTGCGCATCGTCGTCGGCTTCGCGCCGGGTGGGGGCTTTGACACCTACTCGCGGCTGATAGCACGGCACCTCGGGAAGTACATCCCGGGCCACCCGAACGTCATCGTGGAGAACGCGCCCGGCGCGGCGAGCGCCACTGCGGCTAACCAGGTCTACAACAGCCGGCCGAAGGACGGCACGGTGATCGCCAACTTTAACGAGAACCTGGTGCTGCTCCAGGCGCTGGGCGCGAGGGGCGTGGAGTACGATGCGCGCCGCTTCCAATTCCTGGGCAGCCTGGCCGACAGCCCGAGCGTCTGCGCCTTCCGCACCGATTCGGGCATAGAGAGCTTCGCCGACATCATCGGCGGGCGCGAGGCCAGCGTGGCCGCCGACTCGCCCGGCTCCACCTCCCACGACGTGCCCGCCGTGCTGCGCGAGGCGCTCGGCGCCCACCTGAACGTCATCACCGGCTACAACGGCACGTCGCAGAGCCGCGTCGCGGTCGACCGGAAGGAAGTGGACGGCGCTTGTTGGACCTGGGACTCGATGAGCGTGACAGCGCATACCTGGTTCGAGCAGTCGCCGCCAGCTGCCCAGGTGCTGGTCGCTATGGGCAGCGAGACGCCCAAGCACCCGTGGCTGGCGAACACGCCGCCCGCGCTGTCGCTCGCCCAGACGGAGCTGGCACGGCAGCTCATCCTCGGCGTGAGCCTGCCGTCGCAGATGGGGAAGCCGCTGGCGGTGGCCCCCGAGGTACCCCCGGAGCGCGTCGCCGCGCTGCGCCAGGCGCTCGCCCAGGTGTTGACCGACCCGGCGCTGAAGGCGGATGCGAGCCAGTGGCAGCTCGAGATCGCCGCCAAGCCGGCCCCCGAGGTCGAGTCGCGCGTCAAGCAGATCCTCGACCTGCCCCCGGACGCGAAGGCCAAGCTGAAGGAGATCATGGGGAGCTAAACCGGAGGCCGAGAACCGGCAGGACTCGGCTGGCCGGGCCAGCCGAGTCCTGCCGGTTCTCGGCTCGACAGACGAGGGGTTAGCCCCGGAAGGGGATCAAGGCGTCGTGGCCGCGCACGTAGTGCTGCTGCGACTGCTCGGGGTTGCGGTTGACCATGAAGCGCCGGTACATCGCGTGGTGCAGGCCGCGGACCTCGTGCTCCAGGGTGTGCAGCCGCTCGCCCGAGTCCGGGTCCACGATCTCCTTGAAGCGGAACTGGTGGTTCCGTGGCTCCTCCATGATGAGGTCGCGCGCCTTCAGCCAGCTGTAGGGCTCGGAGAAATTCGCCACGTAGACGGCAATGTGGTGGCCGTCGTAGGGGGGGATCGGTCCATCCGTCTCGCGGAAGCTCAGCCACTGGTGCGTGCCGATCTCCACGCGCGCCGCCACGCCCGCCGGGTCCTGCTCCACGCGGCTCGGCGCGTGCAGCACCCGCTCGTAGAAGCGCGCGATGCCGGCCGCCGTGCCCGGCCGCACCTGGAACTCGACGTAGGGCAGGCCCAGGAGGATGTCGCCGAACCGCGCGTCCGGGGCGTAGCAGCGGAACTGGTTGCCCCACGGACAGGTCGCGGCCACGTACCCATCTTCGCGAGAATAGCTGAACTTCGTCCCGGCCAGCGGCTCCCGCACCGCCGCCAACCGCTCCTCCAGCGCGTCCAGGTCCGGCACGACGATGCCGATGTGGCCGGGGATCACCTGGGGCGAGCGCGTCGGCAGATGGAACTGCTGCTCGCCGAGGTTCACCCAGATGTTGTTCAAGCCGACGTTCATGTAGGGGTCGCGCGTGAACCCCATGCCTACGAGGTAGAACAGCATTGCCTTCGGCTGGTCGGGCTGGGTGACGTTCACGTGCTCCAGCGCGACGACGTTCCCCACGTCCTCGGTGGCGAACGCCCGGGTGGGCGTGCCATTGGGCTGGACCTGGCCCTGCGCGCCGTTGCTGCCGGCCTTCCGCGCCGCCCCGCTCGGGCGGGCCTTCGTCCGCGCGCCGTTCGTGCCTGCCGCTTTGACCGCTGCCATCGCGTTCTTCCTCCCGACGGCTATACGCCTGGGCCGCTCCCCCGGCCGCTTACGGCACCACTATAGCGCGCCGCGCCGCGCCCGGCGACTCATAACCTCCACAGACCGCGGGCGGCAACCCGCAGTCTCGCCCCGCGTTGCCGTCCGCCCGGCTCGGCGGTACCATCTGTCTTTGACAGCGCAAGGTGCTGAGCCAGCGCGACATGCGCCATCAGCGCGCGACGACGAGCCGGGCGCGCCGGCTCGGGACCGGGAGGAGCCGATGCGCAGCCCCGCCGACTTCGAAGTGCTCGACACGCTGGCGGCGCGCGTAGCGCCCCAGCACACCGCCCTGCTCGTGGTGGACATGCAGAACGACTACTGCGCGCCGGGCGGCGCCAGCGATCAGAACGGGCGCGACCTGACCATGATCCAGGGCATCGTGCCGGCGCTGCGCGATCTCGTCGAAGCCGCGCGCGCTGCCGGGCTCCTGATCGTCTGGGCCAAGTACACTCTCGGCCCGGGCAGCGCCGGGCTCGCCGGTCCCGAGATCCTCCGCCGCGGCCAAAACTTCAAGGGCGCCGACGCCACGGTGAAAGGCACGTGGGGCCACGAGATCATCGCCGACCTGCCGTACCGTCCCGACGAGGACCTGGTGGTTGAGAAGCGCCGCGTGTCGGCGTTCATCGGCACCGACCTGGATACCTGCCTGCGGGGTCAGGGCATCAAGACGCTCGTGGTCACCGGCGTCATGACGCAGACCTGCGTCGAGACGACCGTGCGCGACGCCATGTGCTACGACTACTACGTGGCGGTGGTAGACGACTGCTGCGCGTCTGGCGCGCTGGCGCAGCACGAGACGAGCATCCGCAACATGGCGACCTTCCTGCGCTACGACGAGGCGATCACCACGTCCGAGCGGCTCCGCGCCATCTGGGCGGCGGCGCCCACTAGCGGCCGCGCGCCCGCGCAGGCCACGCCGGCGTAGTAAGCAAGGCGCGCGGCGAGCAGCCAGGGCGCGACAAGCGGTGCGCCTACAGGCTTACTAGAGGCGCCGCTTGTTGCGCCCCGCCGGGGTGGCACGCGGGCCGGGATAGAGGTGCTGCTTGCCGGCTTCTGCTGGCGCGTCACCTGGTTCGGCGATGACCGGCGTGCCCGCCGCCGCCTGACCTGGGTTTCGGTCGGGTCGTCGTAGGGCAGGGTCTTGCACCGTATCGCCCGTGGCCAACTGCAGCTACCGAGCGGCAGGGGACGAGCCCCTGCCCTACGACGGCCACCGGGACCTGACGGATCCGCCAGGCAGCTGGCGCTATCGCGCCGCGGCGGCCTGGGCCTCGCCCGCGCGCCGGACGCCTGCTTCGGCGAGCTGGTAGAAGCGAAGCGCGTTGTCGTGCAGCATCTTGCGCTTCACCTCGTCCGTCATGTCCGTGCGCTCGCGGACCGACTTGACCGTGTGCGGCCAGTCGCCATCCCAGTGCGGGTAGTCGGACGAGTAGAGCAGCGTGTCCTCCAGGCCCCAGCGGACGCCATCCGGGATCGTCTTCTCCTCGCACTCCACGCCGAAGTAGCACAGCCCGCTCTTGATGTACTCGCTGGGGAGCTTGGTGAGGTAAGGGGCCTCGGCCGCGCCGCGCTTCTCGACTTCCTCGTCCATGCGGTCCATCCAGTACGGCACCCAGCCGACCCCGCCCTCGAGGAACGCCAGGCGCAGCTTTGGGAAGCGCTCCCAAACGCCGCCGACGATGACGCTGGTGAGCGAGATCATCTGCTCGACCGGGTGGCCGATGGTGTGCACGGTGATGAAGTTGTGGAAGCGCTGGTCGGTCAGCTCGCCGTGGACGCTCTTGTGGTGGAACGCCAGGCCGACGTCTAGCCGCGCGGCCTCCGCGTAGAGCGGGTCCCAGTAGCGATGGCCCCAGTCGGGGCGCAGAGGGATGTGGGTGGGCAGCATGGCCGCTACTGCGCCCAGCTCGGTGACGGCGCGGCGCAGCTCGGCCACGGCGCCGTCCAGGTCCTGCGGTGCCACCAGCGCGACCATCTTCAGGCGCTCGGGGTCCGCCTGGCAGAACTCGTGCAGCCAAGTGTTGTAGGCCGACGCGAGCGCCGTGGCGTAGTGCTCCTCGGCGATAAGGCCGATGCCCAGCCCGGCCGTGGGATACATGACCATGACGTCGATCCCGTCCTGGTCCATCGCCGCGACCTGCTCCTGCGGGCTCGCCGGCTTCTGGCCGAGCGTGTCCTGGATCTGCCGGTCCCAAGCGTCGGCGGTCGTCAGGTTCCGCCGCTTGCCGAGCGGTCCCATCAGCTTGGCGATGGCCGGCATCGCCTCGCGCACGTGCCCGTCGCCGTCGATTACGCTGTAGCTCGCCATCTCGCTCCTGCCTCCCCCCGTATGTCCTCGGCGTCCGTGCCGGCAGTATGCCGCGCCGCCGGAGCGCTGTCAACGTCGCGCCGCCCCGGCACGCTCACCAAATCTCGCGCAGGTCGAGCACGAAGCCGGGCAGCACCGGATCGCCCGCCAGCGTCATGGGGTTGTCAAGCTCCTCGACGGACGCCGCCGGCCGATAGACGTACACACGGCGCGCTGGCGGATAGAGCAGCCAGCCGAGCCTCAGGCCGTTCGCCAGGTACTCCACCATCTTGGCCCGCAGGGTGGACAGGCGATCGGAGGGCGACCACAGCTCCAGGGCGAAGTCGGGGCACAGCGGCAGGAACCGCTCTTGCTGCTCGGCGGGCACCTCCGCCAGCCGCTCTTTGAGCACCCAGGACGCGTCGGGTGAGCGCACCGCTCCGTTGGGCAGCCGGAAGCCAGCCGAGGAGTCAGCCACGACCCCCCTCCCGTCCTGCTTGGCCCAGTTCGCGAACTGCCGGGTGATCTCGGCGTTCCGAGCGCTGGGCTCCCATCCCGCTGGCGGCATGATCAGCCATTCTCCTTCGGCCGTGCGCTCGATGCGCAGGTCGTCATTGAGCTGGCAAAACTCGAAGAACTGGTCCTCTGTAATGTCGAGCGCCGGCCGGATCCGCAGCACCAGTGGCCAGAGCGAGTCTTCCGCAGGCGACTGGGCCTTGCGCTTGTGAACCGCGATCGTCATGACGTACTCCCCGGTGCCTCGTCGAGGGCGGCAAGCATCGCCGCGCGAGGTCATTATCGCGCACTCCCGGGACCGATGCTGACCGCCTGCGGTTGACAGGCACGCGGCGGCGGCCGACACTGGAGGCAGAGCGGCCGGCGCCGAAGAGCGCCGCCGCGAGGAGCCAGCATGGTCCCAGGCCAGCCCGAGCACTATGGCGACGTGATCCTCTTCCTGCAGCCGGGCGAGCGCGAGGGCGACCTGCCCACGCTGGGCCTCTGGGGCGAGCGGCACGCTGTGGAGATGCCCTACGGCACGCTGCAGACGGCGCTCTGCCGCCCGAGCGCGATCGGCGTCGAGGGCTTCGACCACCTGTTCAGCGGCGACCCGCTGCCGATGGCACGGGGCATCCGCCCGGACGACGTCGAGCGGCTGCGCGCGGCGCTGCGCGCCTGGGCGGCCGGGCGGGACGCCGGTTAGGCCGCCGGCGCTGGCTGGGCCGCGGTGGCAGTAGGGGGAGAGGCCGGTCCGGTCCGCGCTGGCGCCGGCACGCCGGACGGCGCCGCCCCAGTAGGCGCGCAGCTTCCGAGCATGAGTGCCACGAGCAGGACCAACCGGAGCGGGTGCCGGACTCCGTGACTGCGGTAGACATGGTGTACACCACGGATACTCACGGGTTCTCTTACCAGTAGTGTGGTATGCACGCCTGTGCGGATGCCGGCTTGGCGCGCATGCACGGCCGGGCCGTCGCTCTCACCGTTCGGCGTAGAGTGCCACGGGCGCCCGGAACACGCGATTGCTGTTGACGACTGCCGCGCGCCCCGCTACGCTGCCCCCACAGGAGGCACACATGTTGTCGAAGGAAGAGAATGAGCTGCTGACGCGCGTGGGGCCAGGCACGCCCTGCGGCGCGCTCTTGCGGCGTTACTGGCAGCCCATCGGCCCAGCGGCCGAGCTAACGCCCGAGCAGCCGATCAAGCGGGTCGAGCTGCTGGGCGAGAAGCTGGTCGCCTTTCGCCTGCCCGACGGCCAGTACGGCCTCACGGCTGAGCACTGCGCCCATCGCGGCGTGTCGCTGCGCTACGGCTTCGTCGAGGCCGATGGGATCCGCTGCGCCTACCACGGCTGGAAGTTCGCGCCGAACGGGCGCTGTCTGGAACAGCCCTTCGAGCCCGCGGGCAGCACGTATAAAGACCGCGTCTGCCAGCGCGCCTACCGCATCCAGAAGTTCTGCGGGCTCCTGTGGGCGTACCTCGGCCCCGAGCCGGCGCCGCTCATTCCGCGCTGGGACGTGCTCGTGCTGCCCGGCGCGCGCCGCATCGACGTACACCCGGTGCTGGAGGCCAACTGGCTGGCGCCCATGGAGAACTCCATGGACACCACCCACACCTACTACCTGCACGCGATCATGCTGCAGAAGCGCGGCCTGCCGGGCGGCGAGTACTACGCGCGGCCGATCGAGGACTACGGCTTCGAGCCGTGCGAGTGGGGGCTGATCAAGCGGCGCACCTACGGCGGGCCGCAC
Organism: Chloroflexota bacterium; assembly: GCA_035293805.1. Taxonomy (GTDB): domain Bacteria; phylum Chloroflexota; class UBA6077; order UBA6077; family JAJPHF01; genus JAJPHF01. The sequence goes on from DATGMD010000044.1 coordinate 222,376, forward strand.
CCCGAGGTCGAGCGCGGCCACCCGGTGCTCTTCCCGAACGCGCTGCGCGTGCCGTCGCGCGTGGGGCCAGCGATCCACTGGCGGGTGCCGCTGAACGACACGCAGACGCTCATCATCGAGATGAACTGGCAGCCGAGCGGCGAGCCGGAGCCGCTGGACGACCCGCCGGACCCCGCGGTGTCCTACCTGCCGTCGCTGCTCACGCCGGATGGCGACTTCGACCTGACGAGCTTCCCGGGCCAGGACAAGATGGCCTACGAAACCTCCGGGCCGATCTTCGACCGCTCCGAGGAGCACCTGGGCGTGTCCGACCGCGGCATCATCCTGTACCGCAAGCTGCTGCGCGAGCAGATCGCGCGGGTGCAGCGCGGCGAGGAGCCGCTGGCGCTCGTGCGCGACCCGGCGCGGAACCGCGTGATCCGCTTCGAGACCTCGCGCGGGCCGGCGCCCGACGAGTGGGCGCTGCGCCAGCGCGGCATGCTGGCCGATCAGCCGGCGGCCACGCGATGAGCCGGGAGATGGGCGGCCAGCCCGCGCCCGGCAGCCTCCAGCCTGACGGACGGGGGATGGCGAGGCCTCGATCTGTCCTCGTCGTGGGCGCCACGCTGGCGCTTCTCGCACTTGCGAGCTGCGCGCCGACCACCGCGGCGCCGGGCAGCGCCCTCCCGGGCGGCGCTCCCGCGGCAGCGCCCGGCGCCGGCGCTGCCCCAGCCGTCGCTCCCAGCGCCGGCGCTGCCGCCTCGCCCTCGGCATCCGGCGAGCCACCCCTCAAGATAACCGTCGTCTGGACGGCGCCAGGCAGCGGGCAGACGGGGCTGTACGTCGCGCAGGAGGCCGGGCTGTGGCGCGATCAGGGCCTCGACGTGGACCTGCGCCACATCGCCGGCACCTCGGTGGTGATCAGCGCGATGATGGCCGGCGAGGTACAGCTCGCGACGCCCGACCCGGCGTCGCTGGTCCAGGCGAATCTGGGCGGCGCCGACCTCATCATGATCGCGGGGTTGAGCAACACCCTGCCGTTCTCGATCATCAGCCAGCCGAGCATTCAGACGCCCGACGCCCTGCGGGGCAAGAGCATGGGCATCTCGCGCTTTGGCGCCTCGACGCACACGGCCGCCCGCGTGGCGCTGCGCCAGTGGGGCTTGTCGCCCGACAGCGACGTGGTCTGGCGCCAGCTGGGCGACATGCCGAGCATCCTGGCGGCGCTCGAAAGCGGCCAGATCGACGCGGGCGCGATCTCGCCCCCGACGAGCACGCGCGCCAAGCAGGCGGGCCTTAACGAGCTGATCGACCTCGGCAAGACGGGGCCGGAATTCCCGACTTCGGCCATCGGCGGTCCGCGGGGCTGGATCGAGAGCAATCAGGAGGCGGTGCGCCGCTTCATTCGCGGCTACGCGCTCGCGGTGCGGCGCTTCAAGGCCGACAAGCCGTACACGCTGGAGGTCTACCGCAAGTACCTGGAGACGGACGACCCGGGCCTCCTGGACGAGGTGTACACCCTGGCGACCGACACCGTGTCGACGGTGCCGTACGTGAGCGCGGACGGCTACGCGCGGCTCATCGAGGAGCTGAGCATCGACACGCCGGCCGTCCGCGAGCACGACCCGAGCGCCTGGCTGGACATGCACTTCGTCCGGGAGGTGGAGGCCAGCGGCTTCTTTGCACAAGGCGCCGCCCGGTGAGTTAGCGCATTGCTACGGTCCGAGAGCGGGCGCGTCTGCGAGCACGCGGGCGCGATGAATCGCACCCCGACACGCGTGGCGAGGAAGTGACCTATGCCCCGGCTCGCAATGTCGTTCATCTCCAGCCTGAACGAGCGGACGGCGCCGCTGTTCGACGGCAGCGTCGAGCCCGAGGGCATCACGCTGCTGACCACGCGCTCGCCCGCCTCCGAGACGTTCTGGCGGCAGCTCAAGTACGCCGAGTTCGCCGTCGCCGAGATGTCGTTGTCCTCGTACCTGATCGCCCGCGAGCGCGGCGCCGACATGATCGCCATCCCCGTCTTCCCGACGCGCTGGTTCATGTGGGCCGAATTGCATTACCACGTCGACGCGGGCATCACGGGGCCGAGCGACCTGACGGGCAAGCGGGTCGGCCTGGAGGAGTACCAGCAGACGGCGGCGCTCTGGACGCGCGGCGTCCTCCAGCACGACTTCGGCGTGCCGCCGGAGCGCGTGCGCTGGTACGTCGAGCGCACGGACGCGCTGAGCCACGGCGGCGCGACGGGCTTCACGCCGCCGCCCGGCATCACGCTCGAGCGCGTGCCGCCTGACGAGAGCCTGCCCACCATGCTCGCCGCCCACGCCCTGGACGCCGCGCCGCTCTACGGCGGCATCCGGCGCGAGGCGAACTTCATCGACCGCTCGACGCGGCTCGCGGGCCCGCTCGACCCGGCGAAGATTCGCCCGCTGTTCCCGGACCGCATGGCGGAGGGCGCGCGCTTCCAGGCCGCCCACGGCTTCATCCCCGCGTCGCACACCTACGTCATTCGCGGCGACGTATACCGCGAACACCCCTGGGTGGCGCTGAACCTGTACCAGGCGCTCGTGCAGGCCAAGGAGCTAGCCCACGGGAGGCTGGAGGCGAGCCTGCCGGCGGCGCTGGTCTTCGGCCGCGAGTACTGGGCACAGACACGCCGCCTGTTCGGCGACGACCCGTACCCTTATGGCTTCCACGCGAACGCGCCGATGCTGCGCGCGCTGGTCGACTACTCGCACGAGCAGGGGCTCATCCAGCAGCGGCCCGCGCTCACGGACCTCTTCGCCCCGAGCACGCTCGAGCTGTAGTAGGGTATGAGGGATAAGGAAAGGCGGGGGCGCGTGCCCGTCCCCGGGGAGCCGCCATGCTGAAGGCCGAAGAGAACGAGCTACTGACGCGGACGGGGCCGGGCACGCCGATGGGCGCCTTGTTCCGCCGCTACTGGCTGCCGGTGCTGCTCGCGGAGGAGCTGCCGGAGCCCGATGGCGAGCCAAAAGCCGTCCGCCTGCTCGGGGAAGACCTGGTGGCCTTCCGCGACACGCGCGGCCAGGTGGGGCTGCTCGGGGCGCACTGCGCCCACCGCGGCGCTCCGCTGGCCTACGGGCGGAACGAGGAGTGCGGCCTGCGCTGCCTGTACCATGGCTGGAAGTACGACGTGGCGGGCCGCGTCGTGGACATGCCGAACGTGGCGGCGGGCAGCACCTATGCCGAGCGCGTGCGCCACACCGCGTATCCCACGCGCGAAGTGGCCGGCGTGGTGTGGGCGTACCTCGGCCCGCCCGAGCAGGAGCCGCCGTTCCGGGCCTGGGAGTGGACGCACGCCCCGGCCGAGCGGCTGGGCGTCTACAAGATCCTGGAGTCGTGCAACTGGGCGCAGGGCATCGAGGGCACGATCGACACCACGCACACCGATTTCCTGCACTCGGCCGACGTGCGCGGGCGCCCGCGCGACCACGCGCCAATCTTAGAAACGCAGGACACGGCCTATGGCTTCCGCTACGCCGCCATCCGCCAGCCCGACACGGACGCCGACCGCACGCAGTACGTGCGGGTGAGCGTGTTCGCGCTGCCCTGCTTCGCCATGTTCCCGCCGCTGCGCGGGCGGGGCGTGCGCGGCATGGACGCGAGCGACGAGGTGATCGTGCAGCAGGCGTTCGTGCCGATCGACGACGAGCATACCTGGTTCTACAGCTTCGCCTACAGTCGCCGCGGGCCGCTGCCGGCCTACTGGCGCAACTACCCCCGCGAGTTCGGGCTTCAGGGCAACGTCGGGGTGCCGGCGGGCAACCGCGCCAACAAGCACCTGCAGGACTACGCGGCGCTGAAGACGGAGAGCTGGTCGGGCATCCAGGGGGTGAACTGCCAGGACTTCGCGATGGCCGAGGGGATGGGGCCGATCCTCGACCGCACCCGCGAGCACCTGGTGCCCGCCGACACGGCAGTGATTACCTTCCGGCGGCTGATGCTGCAGCAGGCGCGGGCGCTCGCGGCCGGCGCGACGCCGCGGGGTCTGGGCGCCGACGTGCCGTGGGAGCGGCTCGCCAGCGACGAGCGGACCATCCCGCGCGAGCAGCCCTGGCAGGCGGTTGGCGCCTTCGCCGGCGAGCCGGTGCCCACCGCTTGACGCGGCCCCTTCCGGTTAGCGCGCGCCGATCTGGCGGACGGCGCCTTCGGCGAACTGCGGGTCGATGAAGCGGCTTAGGTCAGGCACCGGGCCGGTCAGCGCGCCCTCGCGCTGGAAGAACTCGGCCTGCTGGCGGAGGCGCGCCGCGTCGATGCGCCCGTTGAGGTCCATGAACTCCGGGCTGGCCGTCTCCCACACCCGCGGGTCCTTCAGCGACAGGCGCTCGCTCAGCACGGCGATCGCGGCGTCGCGGTCTTGGCCCTCGTGGAACGCCGCCCAGTAGTCGCGGGCGCCCTGCAGGTAGGCGATCATCCAGCGCGTCGCCACGTCGGGCCGTTGCGCGAACTCCGGCGAGTACACGACGAGCGAGAGGTACGCCCCCGGAATCACCGCCCCACCCGGGTAGAGCACGCGCGCGACGTTCTGGAATTCGGCCTGCGTGACCTGCGGCTCGGTGAGGGTCGCCGCGTCGAGGCTGCGGCCGCCGAGAGCCGCCAGCACGTCGGCGAGCGAGAGATAGCTGAGGTTGATGTCGGCGCGGTTGGCGGCGTCCTTCTCGACGGCCGCGACGAATAGCTCGTCGCCCACGTTGCCGGCCGCGCCGCCCACGGCGAAGCTCCGACCGCGGAGGTCGGCCATCGAACGCACCGTGTCGGCCAGGTCAGCGCGCACGACGATCGAGAGCGTGCGGTCCGTGGGATCGCCCAGGTGCGCCCAGTCGGCCACCAGCCGCAGGTCGACGCCGCGGTTGAAGGCATTGAACATCGCGGCGTTCGGCGAGGAGGTGCCCACGTCGATCTGGTTGGTGGCGATCGCCTGGATGACCTCAGCGCCCGTGCCGGTGCTGACCGGCTCGACGTCGATGCCCTGGCGGTCGAAATAGCCGCGCGCCAGGCCCAGCTCGAACGGCGCCTGGTCGGGCCGCCCCTGGAGCGCCATCTTCACGGTGACGCGCGCCGGTGGCGCCGTGGCGGCCGCCGCGGCCGCGGCGGCGGGCGACGGGGCCACGGCGGCCGGCGCGCTGGTCGGCGCGAGCGGGCTGCTCGACGGCTTCGCGCTCGGCGCGGCAGCCGGCGCGCAAGCCGTGCCGAGCGTGGTGAGCGCCGCGCAGAGTAACGCGCTCAGGCAGAACGGGTGGCGCACAGGGACCTCCTCAGAGCAGGTTGGAGCAGCGCCAACGGGGCACCCGGCGTTCTAAGTAGATCTGGCGCTAGCCTTCGCTGCTGAGCAGCGCGTAGGGACGCGTGCCCAGGCGCTCGGCGCCCCCCGCCCGCACGACCACAGTGTCGCCCCAGGTGACGGTCTTGGGATTCGTCCAGTCGTCGCGGCCGCGGTCGGGGCGATAGGCGTAGGGCTTCAGCACGAAGGCGGTGTTCTCCAGCAGCGGCGCCTCCCAGAGCGGGTGCCGCGTGTGGTCGTCCATCGGGATGAACATCGGGCCGTCGTCGCCCAGCCCCCGGCCGTGGCAGAGAAACTCGATCTCGTAGGCACCGCCCCGCGCTACTGCCCGCGCCTGCTCCTCCACCTCGCACCAGGTGGCGCCGGGCCGCATCGCCGCGCGGGCGCGCTCGAAGGCCGCCTGGCCCAGCTCGCAGAGGGCCTGCGCATCGGCGGGCGGCGGGCCCACGAACACCGGCTGGGCGATCTGGGCCTGGTAGCCGAGCACGCTGGGGAACATCTCGGTCTTGATCGCCCAGCCGGGCTGGAGCACGCCCGGCGGCACCGTCGTGGTGCGCTCCTTCGCCTCGCCCCAGGGCCCCCCGCCCCAGGCGACCTCCGTGTCCTCGGCGCCCGCCCGGTACTGCGCGAGGATCGTCGCACCGAATGCCTCCGCCGCCGTCACGCCGGGCCGTGCGCTCGCCGCCAGCGCGGGCGCCCCGGCCTCCCCGGCCGCCACCGCGCGGCGCAGCGCGCCGATCTCCTCCTCGCTCTTCACGTAGCGCGCCTCGGCGAGCAGCGCGGACGCATCTACCAAGGTGGCCTGCGGCACTGCGGCGCGGATGTGCTCGACCGCCGTGTGCTTCGCGTAGCCCTCGGGGTTGCGGACCGGGCCGAGCGGCGTGCCGGAGAGGCCGGCCAGCCCCACGCGGCGCCGACCCACGTCCAGCTCGCGCAGCCGCCGCCCAACGGCCTCGCCATAGGGCACGGCGGTCGTGCCCGTCGCGGTCGCCGGGCGGGCGTCGGCGATCCAGGGATTGCTCGCGGTCAGGCGGCCCGTCCAGGGGCTGAGGAACGTCGGCTCGCCCTCCAGCGGGAAGACGACCGCGCCCAGCCGCAGCGCCACGTACCGCGCGTCGCCGGGGAGCTGGCGGTCGGGCAGGACCACGAGGAACGCCATCTCCTGCGGCGCCATGAGGGCGCGCAGCCGCGCCCAGCGGCGGTCGCGCTCCGCGAGGGTGAAGCCGGCGCGAGGGGCCTCGGCGGTCATGCGCGTCTCCTGGAGCGCCGCCCGGGCCACGGGGCCCCGGGCGGCAACGGCGTTGGCCGCGAATCGTGGCCATCTTACAATAGGCGGCGCGCCCTGGCGACCCGCTTCGGCCCGGCGCCCGGCGCCGCAGCATACAAGCAGCATACAAGGGAGAAGCCCGATGGCTGGCGCCGAGTCGCGGCCCCGCGACGTGCTCCTGGTGGGCAGCGTGCCCCTCGCCAACGCGGAGGAGGTCTTTCGCACGGTGAGCGCGGCGTTGGGGGACCGGCTGCGCCGCATCCCCGACGGCGAGACGGAGGCGCGCCTCGACTGGTTCGTCTGGCAGGTGACGCGCTTCGAGGCCTGCCCCCAGCTCGAAGCGGTGCCCGCGGCGGCGCGCGGCTACCGCACGCTGCCGAAGTTCCGCCTGCGCCCGGGCGTGGACCCGGCGAGCGTTGATTTCGGCCGGCTGGGCTACGCCGACGCGGCGCGGGCGTCCTACGAGACGTTCGCCCGGCTCCAGCGCGAGGGCGCGGTGCCGCGCGGCGTGCGCTTCCAGGTCTGCTTGCCGTCGCCGCTCGCGCCGGCCAGCGCCTTCAGCGAGCCCGATGCCCTGCCCGCGACCGCTCCGGCCTACGAGACGGCGCTGCTCCGCGAGCTGGACGAGATCGCCGCCGCGATCCCTCAGGACGCGCTCGCCATCCAGTGGGACGTGGCGGTGGAGTTCAGCACGCTGGACGGGCTTGGGCCGCCGCCAACGCCGGAGGTGAAGCAGGCAATCCTCGACCGCCTGGTGCGCGTCGGCAACCGCGTGCCGGCCGCGGTCGAGCTGGGCTACCACCTGTGTTACGGCGACTACGGCCACAAGCACTTCAAGGAGCCGGCCGACACGGGCGTGCTGGTCGAGGTGGCGAACGCCATCGCCGGCGGCCTCGCCCGCTCGCTTACCTGGCTGCACCTGCCCGTGCCGCGGGACCGCGACGACGAGGCCTACTTCGCGCCCCTGCGCGGGCTGCAGCTTGCGCCCGCGACGGAGCTGTACCTGGGCCTGGTACACTACACGGACGGCGTGGCGGGCACGCGGCGCCGCCTGGCGACCGCCGAGCGCCGCGTGCCGCGCGAGTTCGGCATCGCCACCGAGTGCGGCTTCGGCCGCCGCCCGCCCGAGACGGTCCCTGAGCTGCTGCGCATCCACGCCGCCGTGGCCCGCGGCGGGGCCGATGGTGCCTGACAGCCACAGCCAGAGCTGCGACCCAGGTTCGTGTGTGGGTTTGGCTCGGCCAAACCCACAGGCTATCCCTGGCCGGGTTCTTAGCGCGCGAGGTTACCGCTGCTGGAGCAGGCGCACCAGCTCCGGCCGGGCCTTGTTCATCGAGGCGCTGTTCCGCAGCACGAAGTCCACGTCGGTCTCGGTGAACGGGACGCCCTGCGCTTGCAGCCGCTCGATGTCCGGCGCGATCTTCGAGCCGGGCACCAGGTGGTGATCCATCGAGAGGTACTCGTACCAGAGGTCCTGGGCCTCGCGGCTCAGCATGTAATCCGCGAACAGCTTGGCGGCGTTCGGATGGGCCGCGTGCTTCGGCACCCCGACGTACCAGTAGCCGAGTAGCGCCGCGTCAGTGGGGATGGCGAAGCCGAGCGGCGCGGTCTTCAGGCCGCCAATGCGCTCGTCGCCGCAAGCCAGCGCCAGGATGTCGAACTCGCCGCTCACGATGCGCGTGCCCTCGCCGCAGCCGATGAGGCCGGCGAGCTGGCCCACGAACTGCTGCATGTACGCCACGGTCCGCTCCTCGCCCCACAGCTCCGAGGCGGCCAGCGACGTGAAGCCCGAGGCGTACGGCGTCGACCCGATGCGGCCCTTGTACTCCGGCTTCAGCAGGTCTTGCAGGCTCGTGGGCACAAGGCTGCCACTGATCTTCTGGCTCTGGTAGACGATGCCCTGCACGCGCGTGGTCACCTCCACGGCCGCGCCGTCGGCCGCGATAAGCCGCGGGTCGTGGATATTGCGTGACCAGCTTGCCCAGTCCACCGGCTCCAGCGCGTTCGCCTGGACCAGCGCGGCGATGTTCGTCTCGGACCCGAGCATCACGTCGCTGGCCGCCGCACGACCGGCCTGCAGCTCCTGGATCATTCGGTTCGCCATCTCGGCCATGTTCGGGCCGACGGCCAGATGGACGTCCAGGTTGAGGCCGTATGCTTTGTTGAAGCCGTCCGCCAGGCGCCGCATGTGCGCCGCATCGTCCCAGGCGCTGGAGGTCACCTCCAGGCGGCCCTCCTGGCGCGCGCCGTCCACGAGCGCCTGGAGCGCCGGGGGGAACGCCGGCGCGGCCGTGGCCCGGCCGGCCGGCGCCGCGGGGGCCGGGGCCGCTGGGGCGGCGCAGGCGACGAGCGCCACAAGGACTAGCGCCTCAAGGGCCGCGATCAGGTGCGTGCTGCGCGCTGCCACGGTTACCTCCTCGCTCCGCCGTGGGCCGGCTCAATCAGTCGTCGACCGGGATGCGCCGGTGACGCTTGACGAGGCCCAGGATAGCGCATACACTCACCGCGTTGTAACGCACATGAGGCGGCGATCCAGCGCGCGGCGGAGCCGGTCGGCTTGCGCCCGGCGGCCGGAGAGCCCGGGCGAGTCGTTACCAGGCCGGACTCGGTACGATCCGGCGAGGGAGAGCACGAATGGCTATCAGCAGCGGTCGCTCCCGGAAGCCCACGGCCAATGGCCACCCGTCCGCCACCGAACCAGCAAGCAGGTACACGCCCGCCGACTACCAGGCCTTCCAGCACACCGGCCCGGGCACGCTCGCCGGCCGCTACCTGCGACGCTTCTGGCAGCCGGTGTACTCCGGCTGGCAGCTCAAGCCGGGCCACGCGGTGCCGCTTCGCGTGATGAGCGAGGACTTCACCCTCTATCGCGCCGAGGACGGCTGCCCGCACGTGGTGGCCTTCCGCTGCGCGCACCGAGGGACGCAGCTCTCCACTGGCTGGGTAGAGGGAGACTGTATCCGCTGCTTCTACCACGGCTGGAAGTACGACGCGACGGGGCAGTGCGTCGAGATGCCGGCTGAGGATCCCTCCTTCCCGCCCAAGGTGAAGATCCCGAGCTACCCGACCGCGGAGTACCTGGGCACGATCTTCGCCTACTTCGGGGAAGGCGAGCCGCCGCCGATGTGGCGCTTCCCGGTGATGGAGCAGCCCGGCATCATCCAGGCCTTCATCCGGCGCCGCGAGTGTAACTACTTCCAGAACGTCGAGAACAGCGTGGACGAGGTGCACATCCCGTTCGTTCACCGCAGTCAGGCGTGGGACCCCGCGATCCACGCCCAGAGCATCCCGGAGATCGAGGCGGAGGAGACCGAGTACGGCCTGGCGCAGTACGGCATCCGCCCCGGCCAGGATGTCCGCGTGAGCCCGTTCATCATGCCGAACGTCCTGCACATCAAGGGCGGCTGGGACCCGGACGAGCCCGACGACTGGCTGTTCTGGCGCGTGCCGATCGACGACGAGAGCCACATGAACTGCGCGATCCGCCGCGTGCCGGTGACCGGCGAGGCGGCGCAGCAGTTCCAGGCGCAGATGGCGCAGCGGCGCGCGCGCATGGAGGGCCAGGAAAGCCCCGAGCAGATCGCCCAGCGGGTCCTGCGCGGCGAGCTGCGCGTGCAGGACCTCACGGACCGGCCGGACATCGTGATCATCCAGGATGAGGTGGCCCAGGTCGGCCAGGGGCGCATCCAGGACCACTCTCAAGAGCGCCTCGGCCGCTCCGACCGCGCCGTGATCCTGCTGCGCAAGCTTTGGGCGCGCGAGCTAGAGAAGCTGGCGACGGGCCAGCCGCTCACGCAGTGGCACGTCCCGGACGACCTGGGCGCCACGCTGGGCCTCGATCGCATGGCGCTCAAGAACGTGAGTAACTGGCATCGCCCGGAGCGCGATGCGAAGTAGGGCGGGTCAGGAACTCAGCGGGATCGTCGTGCCGACGCCGCGCCGCGTCGCCCAGTCGAGCGCCCACTGCATAATCGGCACGTCCCAGCCGTACATGGCCGCCAGCTCGTAGACCACCGTCTGGTCGGGGCGCTCGCGCGCCGGGATCGTGCCCGCCATTACGTCGGCGAGCTGCTCATGGGGGTCGGCGTCCAGCGGCCGCCGCTCCGGCGCGCCGCCCGACCCACCGGCCGGGGCGTTGCCGGGGCGTGGCCCGCCGGGGGGCGGCGTGAGCGCCGCCGGCCGCTGCCGGGAGGGAAAGAACAGGCGCGCGGACTCCATGAGCGCCGGCGGGGCCGCGCGGGTCATCGTCACCAGCAGCGCGCCCGGCCGCACCCAGGCCGCCTCCAGCGCCGGGCGGCCGCGCGTGTTGCCCGTGGCCGTGATCACGTCGGCGCCCTGCACGGCGGCCTGGGCGGTCGCGACCGCTTCCACGGGCAGCCCCAACCGCGCACTCCATTCCGCGGCGAAGCGCTCGCGGTTGGCCGCCGTGGGGCTCCACACCCGCACCCGCTCCAGCGCCGGCAGCGCGTGGCGGAAGGTGCAGATGTGGCTGCGGGCCTGCTCGCCGCTCCCCAGGATGCAGAGCACGCGGGCGCTCTCGGGCGCCAAGTACTTTGCGCCCACGCCGGCCGGCACGGAGGTGCGCAGCACGTTCAGGTCGTCGCCGGCCAGCAGGGCCCGGATGCGTCCCGTCGCGTAGTCGAGCAGCACCATCAGGTGCATGTCGGGCGCGGCGAGGCCGCCCACGGCGGGGAAGATGCGGACGGAGGCGCCCGGCGCGGCGGCGGTGGAGTAGACGGTGAAGCTGCCCTCCGCGCCGAACGGCAGGGTGACCTGGCCGACGAAGCCGCCGCGCCCTTGCGCCTGCTCCCACACCGCCGCCTCGATCGCCTGGAAGGCGCCCTCCAGGTTGCTCAGGTCCTCGACCAGCGGCCGGAGATCCGCCTGGGTGAGTAGCAGCGGCACGTGACGCCTCCTCCTGCCCGCCAGCCGGGCCCGCGTATCGCGCCCTAGACGGCGAGCGCGCGCAGCTTCTCGATCTGCTCGGGCGTCCGCAACTCGCCCGTGCGGACCGGCTCGACGAGCCGCTTGAGTGGCTTCGCCGCGTACATCACCAGGTAGGTGGCACGGTCCGCGACGCTCGAGTGCGCGACGCCGCGCGGAACCTTCACGAAGTCGCCCGGCTCCAGCTCCACGCACCCCAGCTCGGTGAGGAGCGTGCGCGTCCCCGCGAGCTGGAACTGCACCTCGTCGAAGTTCAGGTGGCGGCGGTAATCGCTGCCCGTCGCCTGCACCACGCTGCACCAGCCGAGCCAGAAGGTCTGGGCTTTGTAGGCCCACTGGATGCCGGGCGGCTCTTCGGCGCCCGACCGCGGGTGCAGGACTTCCAGGCGCCGCGGGTCGTGCGCCGCGTGCGCCAGCAACAGCCGCTCGTCGCACGGCACGGTGAGCCCGGCACCCGCCGAGATCATCTCCGGCACGATCGCCGGCTCCCAGTCGCGGAACTCGTGCGGTCGCGAGAGGCGGACGGGCTCGAGCTGCCGCGCCACCGGCGCCCTGACGTAGAAGAGGAGGTGGATCTCCTGGCGGCCCCAGTTGTCGTGGGCCACGCCGACCGGGATGTTCACGAAGTCGCCCGGCTCCAGGTCCACGGTGCCAATCTCGGTGATGAGCTGCCGCGGGCCGCTCACCTGGTACGAGATCTCGTCCACGTCCGCGTTCCGGTGGTAGAACGGCTGGCGGCTGTTCATGTCCTGGTGCTCGATGCGGACATCCTCGTTCTCGTACACCCACAGCGGCGGACTGAACCCTCGCGGCTCCCAGGCCACCGGCACGTGGACAACCTCGATGCCCTCGCGGTCGGGGCGCGGCCGGCCCTGGCCGCCGCTCGGCGGACCGTCGCCCGCACGGCTCGCGGGGCCGCTGTTGGCGCCAGCGCCCCCGGCCGGCCCGCCGGGCGCGTCGGGCTTGCCGACGGGCAGGGGCGCGAGCGGCCGGGCCCACGGCCCCTGGAGGAGGAGCGCCTCGTCGCGCTCGATCACGGTGACGTCGTCCACCCGGGGCCACCAGGCGAGGTGCTCTTGGACCGTGCGCATGGGCTCCGCCTCCTTCGGTACCGGGCATCCGGACCAGTGGCGCCAGTGTAGCAGCGCGTGCGGCGGAGCGTCGAACCGGCGGCGCGCTGGGGCGGCCCGCTCAGTCGAGGAGGAGGGCATCCAGCCAGTCGATGACGTCGGCCTTGGAGCGGTCTTCGCGCGGGATGGCGTCCCAGGCGGTTTCGAACGCCAGGTAGAACTGCAGGACGCTCAGCTCGTCCTCGAACAGGATGTGCCCGGGGCCCCAGGTCGGCTCCCTCTGGTGGGCAATCGGCGCGCCGCGCATGATGGCGCGGACGGTGCTCTTCATCTCCAGCTCCAGCGACGGCGTCTCCTCGACCAGCCCGACCTCGTAATGCTCGTAGTCCCGGAGCAGCCTGATCCAGTGCCGCACGTGCTCACGGCGCCGCCGCGTGGAGCGCCGGTAAGGATCGACGCGCTCCCCGCTCACGTAGCGGGCGATGGCGGCCTTGGAGTGGATGCTGCGCTCGCCATGCGTCTCGAGCGTGCGCAGGAACTGCGCGTGGCGGGCCCGCGTGCGGGCGAGGTCGTGGCCGCGCAGCTCCTTGCTCATGATGGTGGGCTCCAGCGCCCGCGGGCTGAGGAGCCAGTCGGGGGGGCTGGTGAGCCTGGACGGCTCGGCCGCCACGAACAGCCGCTGCCCCGGGATGGCCTCCAGCTCGCCCGCCGCATCCACCGCCCCGCTGCGGCCGCGCTCGTCGGCCGAGAACAGGCGCACCGTCGCCGGCTGGCTGCCCATCGGCGCATAGCGGTGGCTCACGACCTCCCGCAGCTGCTCGAGCACCACCGCCCGGAGCGTGTGAGGCGTCGTCGGGCGCGCCGCCGGGACCAGCCGGTAGTAGCGCACCTCCTCATCGGTCAGCGGCTGGCCATCGTACAGCCAGAGGATGGCGTCGATCTGGGCGCGCTCCAGCTCCAGGCCCCAGTGGAGGATGGCCGCGAGCCGCGTGCGGCTCACCCAGCGGTCGCGCTTCTCCAGCGAGACTTCGAGCTGCTCCAAGTCGGAGACGTGCTTCTGGAAGGCGACGCCCCGCGTGCGGTCGGCCACCGCCTTCTGGGTGTTCGCCTCCGCGCTGCGGCGCCCGGGGTCCTTGGCGCGGCAGCGAGCCGGATAGCTGGCGCGGGCCGCCGCGACCAACCGGCTCACCAGTCGATAGCGATCAAGTGGATGCGGGAACATCGCGAGCCTCGTTGAATATTCCGGTCGAATATAGCCGCGGATAATAATCTGCTCAATTCGCTCGCGCGGCGCGAGCCGGTGGCGGCGGATACTGCCGCGCGACTCGGCGGGGTGGGAATGCCCCGTTCACGAGGGCGTGAGCATCGGGCCGGCTTGAATATCCGTGCTGAATATAGCGGCGAATAAAAGCCGCGAGTATATGACACATCGGCTTGCGAGCCGCTCGGCCCTACGCGGCCAGAACCCGCTGCACCCCAGTACGTCAGAGGCCGAGCAACGGTCGTTGCCAGGGTGTGGCCGGGCGAGAGCCGGCGCAGGTCGCGCGCCGTCAGGCTCTCCCACCAGGTGAGGCGCAGCATCTGCCCGTCGTCGGTCGTCGAGCCAAAGACCGTCCCGCCCAGCGCGCGGGGCGCCGGCCGGCGCGCGCTGGATAGCGTCCGTCCGGGCCGGGTCGGCCCCCGCGGGCTCGGCCCGGTAACGGGTGAGGGCGATGAACAGCGCCGCGCGCTGGGACACGATAGGCTATCGGCCGGCGGGCGCTGGCGACGCGGGCCGCGCGATGCGGCCGAGGCCGCCGTACTCGCCCTCCGGCGTGTAGAAACCAGGGTAGTCGCGGCGTTCGCGCGGCAGGGTGATCATCGGCTCGTTCTGCGCCGGGTCGCGGAGGACGGCGAAGGGGTCCGCGCCGCGCTCGATTGCCGCCAGGCTGTCGAGCAGCAGCTTGCGGTAGAGCAGGATGCCCCTGTCCGAGGTGGCCAGGTGCTCCTGCGTGCGGTCCACGAGCGCGCCCTGCTCGACCCAGGCCAGCATGTCCTGCGGCGGCACCGCGTCGGGCGGCCCGATGAACTGCCCCTGGGCGTTGAACCACTCCTCGCGCGTGACCGGCACCTCGCGCTGTGCCGGCACGTCGGGCGCGCGGCGGACGCCCTGGTAGCGGTACTGAATCGTGTGCGTGTCGTCCACCGGCACGCGGATCTGGAACAGCGGCCGCCGCTCGTCGCCAACGGACAGGGTGTTCGGGAAGAGCACCGGGTGGCCGATCTGCCACTCGTCGCAGTCCTCGGACTCGCCCGCCAGCAGGCGCCGCTTGATGATCCCGTAGGCGAACACGTCGAAGGCGATCCGCTCGTGGCGTGGCGGCGTTACCTTCGGCGTCTGGCCCTGCCGGCTCAGCACGTAGTTGCCATAGTAGCCGTGCAGGTGCTCGACGTGGACGGGGTCCAGCGAGTTCTCCATGCACTGGAGCCAGTTGCAGGGTAGCGGCACGATCTGGATGGACTTGTCCAGGTCGTCGCGCACCAACAGATCGTAGCACGGCAGGAGCGGCGCGGGCGCGGGCCCGAGGTAGGCGAAGACCAGCCCGCCCAGCTCCTGCACGGGGTAGGCGGTGATCTTGAGCTGCAGGCAGGCGGGCTCGAACGGCATGTCCACCACCCGCCCCGCGGCGTTGTAGGTCCAGCCGTGGTAGGCGCAGCGCAGGCCGTTCGCCTGGGGCACGCCGAGCGCCAGCGAGAGGCCACGGTGGGCGCAGCGCGGACCCACCAGCCCGTACTCCCCGGCCGGCGTGCGGAACAGCACGAGGTCCTCGCCCAGCAGCCGCACGCGCTGCACCGGCTCGCGCGCCAGCTCGGCGGCCGCGCCCACCGGCTGCCAGTAGCGGCGCAGCAGGTTGCCCATCGGGGTCCCCGGCCCCACGCGCGATAGCTGCTCGTTCTGCTCCTGTGTGATCACGGCTCCCTCCTGTCCGCGCGCCGGTGCTTGACGGCCATCATGCGGGCCGCCCGCTCCGGCAACAATTGGCGCGCCCGCGCGCTGGCTCAGGACGCTCCAGGGGCGGCGCGCTGCCAGGCCGCGGCGCGGGCGCCCACGAACTGGTGGCCCCAGAGGCTGGCCCGGTCGAGCCGCGCCACGGTCCAGGTCGCCTCGTCAATCAACCGGCCGCCCGCCCCGTACTCGATGTCCACGCCGGATGGGCTCTCCAGGTAGAAGGAGAACACCAGGTCGTTGCTGTGCCGGCCGAGCGTCTTGGCGAGCGGCACGCCCCGCGCCCGGCACAGGTCGTAGGTCACGCCCACGTCGTCCGGGTCGCGGACCTCGAGCATGAGATGGTGCAGGCCGATCTTCTGGGTGCCGAGCGCCAGCGAGTGGTGGCGCGCGTTGCAGCGCAGGAACGCCATCCGCAGCCGCGCATTGTCGAACGTGTCGCTCACGCGGAAGCCGAGCACGCCGGTGTAGAAGTCGCGGCAGGCGTCGAGGTCGGCGACGCCGAGGACGACGTGGCCGAGGCCGAGGGCGCCCGCGACGAAGCCGCTGATCGGCCGCGTGGGCGCGAACGGCGCCGCCGCGCGCTCCGGGCCGTTGAACAGCTCGAGCGCGTGGCCGGCCGGGTCGGCGCAGCGCACGAGCGCCTGCACGCCGCGCGCGGCGCACTCGGCCGCGCTGCCCCACGCGGGCGCGCGGCCCGCGGCGGCCAGCGCGCGCCCGGCCGCGTCCAGCGCCGCGGCGCTCGGCACCTCCCAGCCCAGGTAGGCGAGGCCGTTCGTGGCGCCGGGATGGATGGCGAGCCGATATGCCCGCTCGTCCAGGCGGAGCCGCACGCTGCCATCCGGCCCGGGCGCGCCGAGCGGCGTGCCCAGCACGTCCGGCCCGAAGCTGGCCCACGCCCCAGGATCGGTGGCGGTGAGGCCGAGGTAGCCTAGGGCGGTCACCTGCATCGCGTCGTCTCCCGCGTTGTCCACGTTCCGGGCCCGTGATAGACTACGCTGCGCTGGCGGCTGACCGCAACCGGGCGCAACCCCCGGCTGCTCCCGGGAGGGGCGTGGCAGGAGGGTGCAACCAGTCCCCAGCGCCCGGTCGCGGCGAGCCGCCCCACCGGGCTGGGCGCCGGCTCGTAAGCAGCTGATCGTGGAGAGAGCCCCATGCCGGGCCTGAAGAACCAGCAAGAGGAGCACCTGGCGCGAGTGGGCCCGGGCACGCCCTCCGGCGCGGTCTTCCGCCGCTACTGGCTCCCCGTCGAGGTGTCGGCGAACCTGGGGGGCGGCCGCCGCCGCTCGTTCTTCGGGCTGGGCGGCGCCTCGCCCCACGCCCGCAACCCCATCCGCGTGAAGGCGCTGGGCGAGGAGCTGGTGCTGTTCCGCGACGCGAGCGGCCAGCCGATCCTGCTCGGCGAGCACTGCAGCCACCGCGGCACGTCGCTCGTCTACGGCCGGGTCGAGGACGACTGCCTGCGCTGCCTCTACCACGGCTGGGCCTACGACCGCGCGGGCCGCGTGGTGGACATGCCGGCCGAGCCACCCACGAGCCGCTTCAAGAACACGATCAAGCACCCGGCCTACCCGTGCATCGAGGTCGGCGGGCTGATCTTCGCGTATCTGGGGCCGCCCGACAAGCAGCCCATCTTCCCACGCTACGACGTGCTCTACCGCGAGGACGGTGTGCGGGTGGTGGGCGACGGCGGCTACGTCGAGCCCTGCAACGTGTTCCAGGCGATGCACGACAACAACCTGGACACCTGGCACGTGGACATCCAGCACGTCTGGTTCAACAAGGAGGGGCCGCCGTTCCGCCACATGCACTACGGCAAGGACGGCCGTCCGCCGACGCCGATCAAGTACGAGCGCACGCCCTGGGGCACCCGCGACGTCGTGCTCAAGGACGCCGAGACGCCCGGCCAGTACGAGTACTACGAGCTGCACACGGTCTGGCCGTCGATGCGCGTGAACTTCCCGGGCGGCACGTCGATGAAGTGGGCGCTGCCGCTCGACGACTACCACACGCGCTGGTTCGTGGTCGAGGTGTACCCCTTCGATGAGCACGGGCGGGTCACGCCCGCCGCGGAGCGGATCATGAACGCGCCGGGGCCGAGCATGATCCGCTCCGCGGCGGGGCTGCCCCCGAACTGGTACGACCAGGTGGGCGGCTGGTGGGACTTCGGCCACCCCTGGCGGCAGGGCGTGTTCTGGGAGGACCACGTGGCGCAGGTGTCCCAGAACGTCGGGGAGCGGCAGCTCCCGGACTGGGAGAGCTGGCACTTGGGCTCGTCCGACCAGGGGCTGGTGCTGAACCGTCGCGTCTGGCGCGAGCAGGTGCGGCGCGTGCAGGAGGGGCTGGACCCGATCGGCATCAGCCGCAACCCCGCGGACGACCGCCTGATCCACGTACCGTCCGACAACCTGTATGTGGACTGGGACGTGGGCATGCGGCTATTCAGGATGTCGGTCGAAGACCGGCTGCGCGCGCTGGCCGAGGGCAGCATCCCGGGCGCGGCGCCGCACGGGCTAGTCGGCAGCGGGGGCGGCGTGCCACCACGGGCCGCGCGGACCGGCGCCGCGAAGCGCGGCGGTGTCCGCGCGAACGGCAAGGCGCCGCGAGCGCGCCGCGAGGTGGCGCGATGAGCGTGGAGGTGCTGACCGAGGAGAGCACCAGCCGCTACACGCGGGCGGGCGACGTGCGGCTGCACTACCACGAGGCCGGCAGCGGCCCGGCGGTCGTCCTGCTTCACGGCGGCGGCCCCGGCGCCACAGCCTGGGGCAACTACGCGCGCAACGTCGCCGCCTTCGCCGCCGCACATCGCGTGCTCCTGCCCGACCTGCCGCAGTTCGGCAAGTCCGACTCGCCCGTGCTCACCGAGGACCGGCCGCTGGCGAACGCCCGCATCCTCACGGCGTTCTTCGACGCGGTGGGGGTCGAGCGCGCGAGCCTGGTCGGCAACTCGATGGGCGGCGCGACGGCGCTGGAGCTGGCCATCCACTACCCCGAGCGCGTGGACAAGCTGGTGCTGATGGGCTCCGGCGGGGCCGGCCCCAGTCTGTTCGCGGTGGTCCCCACGGAGGGCGACCGGCTGCTGCGCGAGAACTTCCAGCACCCGACGTTCGACAGCATGCGGCGCCTCATCCAGGTCATGGTCTACGACGCCTCGTTCCTGACGGACGAGCTGGTGCAGAAGCGGCTGGAGAGCGCGCTGAACCCCGCCCACCGCGAGGCCCGCCGCCAGTCGTTCCGCAAGCCGGGCGAGCCGCGCGCCGAGCTAGAGCGGGTGCAGGCGCCGACGCTGATCGTGTGGGGGCGCGAGGACCGCGTGAACCCGTTCGACCAGGCGCTCGGCCTCCTCCAGGGCATCCGCGGCGCGCAGCTCCACGTCTACACCGAGTGCGGCCACTGGGCGCAGCTCGAGAAGGCCGACGCGTTCAACCGGCTCGTGCTCGACTTCCTCGACCACTGAGGCCGCCTCGCCGGACGCGATCGCCCGCTCAAGCGCCGCGCCGGCCCGCGTCAGCCGCGCGCCAGGGAGTCAATAATGGACTGCTGCTCTTGGCCGCGCCTCGGCGCGCTGCTGCTCGCGCTCGTGGCGTTGGCTTGCGCGCCGAGCCCCGCCGCGCCATCGGCGGCGAAGCCGGCCGACACGCCATCGGCCAGCGTTCCGGCGGCCGCCGCCCCGCGCGCGCAGGCCGCGCAGCCGACCCAGGCCGCGCCGCTCAGCCCGGCCGTCCCGCTCAGCATGGCCGTCACCGGCCTGACCTCCGAGGCCGGCAGCTACATCGCCTACGACCGCGGCTATTTCCGCGAGGAGGGCCTCGACGTCGACCTCGTGCCGATCCGGACGCTCGCCGAGCGGACGGCGATGCTCGCCACGGGCCAGGTCGGCGTCGGCGCGGCCAGCATCGACTCCAGCCTCTTCAACGCCGTCTTGCGGGGCATCGACGTGAAGATGGTGGCCGCCACGTCCACGATCACGCCCGACTCGACCAACGGCGCCATCGTCGTACGGCAGGACCTGCTGGAGAGCGGGCGCTATCGTGAGCCGAAGGACCTGGGCGGGATGCAGGTCGCCGTCGCCGGGGAGGGCGGGGTCATCCAGTTCTATCTGGAGCGCGTGCTGAACCGCGCCGGCCTGAGCTACGGCGACGTTCGGACGTCGGTGATCCTGTTCCCCGAGGCGCTCACGGCGATGGCGAACAAGGCCGTGGACGCGTCCTACCAGCCAGAGCCCTTCGTCACCTACGGCGAGACGCAGGGCATCGCGAAGCCGGTCGTCTACTCCGGCCAGATCTACCCCGGCAGCACGACTGGGGTGATGCTCGTGAGCCCCGTCTTTGCCCGCGATCAGCCCGAGGCGGCGCGGCGCTTCGTCACGGCCTGGCTGCGCGGCGTCCGCGACTACTACCGCGCGTTCCAGCGGAACGAGGGCGGCAAGGAGGCGGTCATCCAGACCCTCACGCAGCACACGGACGTGAAAGACCCCGCGCTCTACGCGAAGATGGGGCTCCCCACCGTCGAGCCCAACGGCGAGATCGCCGTCTGGTCCATCGACGAGATGCAGGACTACTTCGTGCAGGCCGGCTCGCAGCAGCAGACGGTCGACCTGCAGCAGATGATCGACCGCACCTACCTCGACTACGCGCTCGGGCGGCTCGGCCGGCTCACGCCGTAGCGCCTGCCCGCTGCCCCAGCATGGCCGAGCAAGCGATCGAGCGGGCTGCTGGCGTAGATCGCGGCGCCGCCCCCGGCCTGGTACATGGTGTCCACCGCCTGGACGGCGTTCGCGGCCGCGACGTTGCTGGCGAGCCGCACCCGCGCCCGCTGCTCCAGCGTCGGCTCTGCGCCCGCCGCCACCGTTTCCCACAGCGCCGCGGTCGCCTCGTAGAGGGAGCTGCGGGCTGCCTGGATCAACCCCTGCGTGCGCGCGATCTGGGCCTGGAACCCGCCCTGCTCGCGCGGGAAGAAGAACAGCCGAGTGACGGGGCGGCCCGCGGCGTCGAGGCGGGGCGTGTCGCCATCATAGAGCGGATCGCTGGGACCAGGGCCTGGACGGTCGTGAGCAGGCGGTCGCTTGCCGCGGGGGGCGTGGACGTCGCGCCCTCGTCGCGCACGTCAAGCCCCCGCCGGGAATGCCTTGACTGGCCCGCAGCACGCGGCTACACTGCCCCGTAATTCCACACGCCGCGAGCGACGGGAGCGCAGATGAGCGTTTTCGCGGTCGACAAGTTCCTGCACCAGATGCGGGACTACGCGCGGTTGGCCCGTTTCCGCGACGATCCCCGCGCGGTGCTCGCGGACTACGACCTGACGCCCGCGGAGGCCGCGGCACTCGAAGCGGGCGACCTGGCCGCCCTGCACCGGCTGGGCGCCAACGGCTACCTGCTGCTCGGCTTTGGCCACCAGATGGGTGGCGGCGACTTCCGCGCCGTGATCGCGTCGCTGGGCGAGGCGCCCGCCGCGGCGCGCGGGACAGGAGCGTAAGATGGCGCGCATCGTCGCCGCGATGGCCATGGTCCACGGGCCGCGCATCACGGGCGCACCCGACCTCGCGGGGCCGGACAAGGGCCAGCGCGTGTGGGAGGGCTTCGAGACGCTGCGGCGCGAGCTGGAGGCCGCCTCGCCGGACTGGGCGCTCGTCATCACGAACGAGCACCTGACCAACCCGTTCTACCCTTACGTCTCGCCGCTGACGCTGGGCCTGGCGTCGCGGTTCCGCGCGCCGGCCGAGCGCTCCGCCGGCTTGCCGGAGCTGATCGTCCCGTCCGATGAGGCTATCGGCCGGCAGCTGCTCGACGCCGTCTGGGACGCCGGCGTCGACCTCGGCTACTCGCACGACCTGCTGCTCGACCACGGCACCACCGTGCCGCTGCACTTCCTCACCCCGCACCTCGATCTGCCGATCGTCCACATCCATCAGCTCACGAGCCGCGGCCCGCAGCCGCGGCTGCGCCGCTGCTACGCGCTCGGCCAGGCGCTACGCCAGGTCATCGAGGCGCGCCCGGCCTCGGAGCGCGTGGCGGTCGTCGGTACCGGCGGCCTCTCACACTGGGTCGGCACGCCGCGGATGGGGCAGGTGAACGCCGCCTGGGACCAGCACGTGCTCCAGTTGTTCGCGGAGCGCCGCGACGACGAGCTGCTGGCACTGACCGACGCGGCCATCGAGGCCGAGGCCGGCAACGGTGCGCACGAGATTCGCAACTGGATCACGGTTGCCGGCGTGGTGCCGAACGCGCCCGCCGAGGTCGTCAGCTACGTGGACCACATCCCCGCCTGGGCGCAGCAGAGCGTCCACGTACGCTTCCGCCTGTAGGCGGCCTGGCGGGCCGCGATCGCGCCCGGCGCACGGCGGTCTAGCGCCCGCGCGGAGTCTCCACCCGGCGCGCGGGGTTACTGCTTGGCCAGGATGCGCTGCAGCTCGTCGCGAACCGGACCGAGCCGCTCGTCGTTGTTCTCGTAGAAGGCGATGTCGATGCGGGTGAACTTCAGGCCGGCGTTCAGAAAGCGCTCGAAGTCCTGCGCCGTCTTCGAGCCGGGCACCTCGTGGTTGTCGGCGCCGTCCAGCTCGTACAGCAGGTCCTGCGCCTCGCGCCCCATGACGTAGTTGACCCACAGCTTGGCCGCGTTGGGATGCGCGGCGTTCTTCGGCACCGCGGCGTACAGCGGGACGAGCAGGGGCGCGTCGGCGGGGATGACGAAGTCGAGCGGACCGCCCTTGGCCTTTTCCACCATCGCCCCGTTATGGCTGCAGGCGAGCGCGAGCAGGTCGAACTCGCCGCTCGTCAGGCGCTGCATCTCGTTGCAGCGGATGAGCCCCGCGATCTGGTCGGCGAGCTGGCGCACGTAAGCGAAGGTGCGCTCCTCGCCCCAGACCTCCGGGGCGGCCACCTGGTCGAACGAGGCCGCGTACGGCGTGGAGGCGATGCGCCCCTTGTACTGTGGCTTGAGCAGGTCCTGCAGCGTGCGCGGCACCTCGTCGGCGCGCACGCGCTGCGTGTTGTAGGCGATGCCCGGCCAGCTCGACTGGTAGGCCACGGCGGCGCCGCCGCCCGCGATCAGCTCGGGGCGCTGGACGTTCGGAGCCCAGCTCGCCCAGTCCACCGGCTCGATTGCGTCCGCGTGCATCGCGGCCATGATGTGATTCGCGTAACCCACCTGGACGTCGGTCGCCGACGGCCGCCCGGCCTGGTACTCCTCCGCGATCCGCGCCGCCACGCTGGGCATGCTGGGACCTGGCGTAAACTTCACGTCCAGGTTCAGTCCATATTGCCGGTTGAAGCCTTCGGCCAGACGACGAATGCCGTCGCTCCCGCCCATCGTGCCCTCGCCCCAGATGAGCGACAGCGCACCCTCGCGGCGGGCTCCATCGACGAGCGGCTGGAGCCGCGAATCGGCGGCCGGCGCGGCCCCCTGCACGGACGCTGGCTCCTGTGGCGGCGGGCGCCCTGCCCCCGATCCGCAGCCCGCCAGCGCGAGCAGCACGGCGAGCCCGAGGGCGCGCGTGAGTAGTCGGTAGATGAATGGCATCTGTTCTCCTCCACAGGCGGCCGCAGGCCCGCGCTCGGCTGGCCACGAGCTACTGTTGCGCCGCGTGCGGCTGGCGGCCAGCGTCTCGGGTGCCGGCGCCCGCCGCGGCTCAGACCCCGCTGGTGGCCTCCAGGCGCGCGGGGCGCGTCCAGGCCTTGAGTGGCCGCCCCTCGCGCAGCGCGCGTAGCTCGCGCTGGTAGATCTTGCGGAGCAAGATGATCGCGACGTCCGAGCGCCCCAGGCGCTCGTTGACGCGGTCGGCGATGGCGCCCTGCCCCTCCTGAGCGACGTGGTCCTGAATGTTCACCTCGTCCACGCGCCCCTCGACGTCCACGAGCCGCAGCCGCCCCGCCAGAATCGCGTCGGCCATCTCGCGCGCCGACGGCACGTTGGCGAGCGTCTCGCGGCGCGCCTGCATCTGCGCCAGATAGCGCTCGGCCGCCGCGCCCTCGATGTGGACCAGCCGCGCGTTGAAGCTCTGGTGCCGGTAGTCGTCCAGCGGCACCCGCCAGGCGACCTGGTCGGCCCAACCGCTCTCCGCGTCGTCCGGCGAGCCCTTGATGTACAGGATGTTCGGCATCACGAACGGCGTGACGCGCACCACCCCATTGGCGCGGCGGCCATACTGGCAGAGGCCGTACTCCGTCTCCTCGGCCGAGACTAGCGGTACGTCCCAGTTCAGCCCAAAGTCGGTAAAGCCCGACGAGCGGTGCGTGAAGTTGACGTGCACCTCGTCGATGCCGTTCTCGAGGCTGTTGAAGTAACTGCAGTGCCGCACGTAGGTACTGGTCTCCAGCACGCCGGGCGCCTCGAACTCGGGCCAGCGGGGCAGCGGCGGCGCCTCCTCCTCACCGAGGTAGGCGAATATCAAGCCAAGATATTCTTCCGTTGGGTAGCTCTTGATCCGCACCTTGGGGGGGAAGGAGGGGTCCTCGGCGGGCATCTCGACACACTGGCCGGAGGCGTCGTACGTCCAGCCATGATAGAAGCAGCGGAGGCAGTCGCCCTCCACCCAGCCGGTCGAGAGCTGCGTCCCCCGGTGCGCGCAGCGCGGTGCCACCACCTGCGGCCGCCCGTCCTCGCCGCGGTAGAGCGTAAAGTCCTCGCCCAGGATGCGGAGGGGTTTCGCGTGGCCGGGCAGCAAGTCGGCGGCCATGTACACGGGATGCCAGAAGCGGCGTAAGTAGCGCCCCCCGAGAGTATCGGGACCAACGTGTACGTAGTCAGGCTGAGCGTGGGCACCCGAGGTGGTGGGTCCGATTGTGGTGTTCACGGCATTCCTCCGAGCTGTCACGTAGATACATGGCACGGGCGAGTCCGGGCGATGGCCGAAACATCCACTCGGCGGTCAGGCGGCGCCGACGCGAGCGCGCGTAGGCCCAATCGGCCCGCAGGATATCGGGGCGCGCGGTGTGCAGGCGCGTCAGCTCGGACCGGCCACGCGACGCCATGCCGAGCGTGAGCAGCCCCTCGGTGCGCGGGCCGATCCACTCGCGCTGCACGCGCGCCAGGTCGGCGCGATCCATTGGCAGGTCGGGATCGAGGCCGTGGGGCGTGCCGTAGGAGAAGCGGGCGCGAATCCCCGTGTCCGCCAGCGCTTGCAGATCGGCGTCGGCGTCGGCCGGTGAGCGGACGTTGTGCGCCCAGTCGTGCACCGTCGTCACGCCCGAGAGGATCGCCTCCGTGGCGCCGAGCCGCACGCCGCGGTACGTGTCGTCCGGGCGGTAGGCCACGCCGAGCCGCATCGCCCAGGCGAAATAGCCCAGCTCCGGCCCCTCGTCGACCAGGTTGCGCAGCTGGCTGTTCCAGAGGTGCCAGTGCGTGTCGATGAGGCCCGGCAGGGCGATCATGTCGCGGCCGTCGAGCACCTCCGCGCCCGGCGCCGCGACGCTCGCGCCGACGGCCACGATCTCGCCGTTGCGCACGTGCACGTCGCCCTGCTCGAAGTCGCCGAGCGCCGGGTCCACGGTGAGCACGTACGCGCCCCGCACAACGAACTCGCCACGCCCGGGGATCTGCCCGGCTGGCTGCGCCTGGGGCGCGCGCTGCCCTGCTGGCGCGGGCGTAGCGGCCCGCACCGCCGCCGCGCGGGCCGCTACGCCCGCGGCCCCCAGCGCCGCCATGCTCCGCAGCAGACCCCGTCGGCTTATCGTGCCCCACCCGCTCATCGGCCCCCCTCTACCCTGCGGCGGCGCGAGCGCGCTGGGCCGCTGGTCTCGGAAGTGCGCGTAATATAGCACGGACGGCGTCGGGGCGGGCCGCGTAGGTGTTCAAAAAGCAGCGGCTGTCCTCGTGCGGCGCTGCGGCGCGCGAGGACGCCGCTGCCAGAGTCCGTACTGCTACGCGCTGAGGGCGCGGCGTGGTCTCGCTGGCTGGCAGGGTGGATAATGAGCCGACCGAGCGCAGGAGGAGTTCATGCCTGACTTTCCGCTAGTCCTCGGCCGATCCGCGCTGCTCGTCAACGACTTCATGCAGTGGATGATCGAGCCGTCCTCGCCCACCTACACGCCCGCGGGCCCCGCCGCCATCGAGCGCCTGATGCCGCTGCTCACGTTCTGCCGCGAGCAGGACGTCCCGACCGTGTTCGGCGTGCTGCCCGCCGGCGTCAACCGCCTCGCGACCCCTGACGGGCGCCCGCTGGGCGCCGCGCTCTACCGCGTCGCCAACACGCTCGGCCAGCACCCGAACGACTTCGTATTCGTGAAGCCGATGCTCCCCTCGGGCGATCTCCCCGTCTCGGGCATGTGGCAGAACACGCCACTCGAGGCGTACCTGCGGGAGCGCGGCCGCGATACGGTGCTGGTCGCAGGCGCCACGACGCAGTGGGGCACCGATACGACGGTGCGCGAGGGCGCGAACCGCGGCTACCAGGTGGTGGCGCTACGCGACTGCTGCGTCACCCGACCCATGGCAGACCGCGGCTGGGGCGCCTTCGAGCCCGAGGCGATCGAATCCGTCTTCTTCACCGCCTGGACCTACTGGTTCGCCCGCGTCGTCACCGCCGCGGAGGCCCTCGCCGAGCTGCGCGGTCAGGTAGCTTAGCGGTACGGCCCGAGCTGTGCCACGGCGTAGTCGCAGAACCGGTGGTCCACCAGCACGTCGAGCGGCACGAGCTGCGCGATGCTGCCCCAGGCGAGCAACTGCCGCTGGTCGGCGTCGATGGAGTCGAGGTTCAAGTAGCCATCCGGGTTCACCGGGATCCAGCGCACGCGGGTGACGACCTCCAGCGGCAGCCGCGTGTACTCGGCCAGGATCGCGGCCGTGGCGTCCGCCGGCTGGCCCCCGCGCGTCCAGTCGTTCAGGTCGCGAATTCCCCGCAAGAGCGCGACCGTCCAGCGCCGCGCCACGTCTGGGCGCTCCGCTACCAACTGCTCGCTGAACACAAGCCCCCCCGACTGTTGGCCGGGGTAGTAGTCGGCCAGGTTCTGCCAGAGAGCCAGCGCGACGCGCTGCGAGGCCAGCGTGAAGAACGGCTCGATGATGACCGCGCCGTCTACGGCCCGATTTGCGAGCGCCTCGGTCATGCTCGCGAACGGCAGCACCTGCCAGTCCACGTCGTCAATGCCTAGCCCGGCGGCAGCGAGCATCTTCACGACCGGGAAGGTCAAGCCGCCTTGCTTCATCGGCGTGGGCGTGGCGACGGCGCGGCCCTGGATCGCTGCCAGGGGCAGCGTGCCGTCCGCCGGCAGCACGTCCTGCCGCAGCGCCACGAGCGCGCTCGGCACACCCCGCTCCAGGTGGCCGTTGTCGACGACCCACCGCTGCTGCACGCCGCGGCTCACCGCGTTGTATAGCCCCGCCTGGCTGCTGCTCGTGCCGACGTCGAGCTGTCCCGAGGCGAGGAGCGGCGTCTGCTCGGCCCCCGAGGCGAACACCTGGTGCTGGTTGTCGATGCCTAGGTCGCGGAAGTACCCGCGCGCCTGCGCGATCGCCGCGCCCGGGACGATACTGGTCAGGTCGCCCTGGCGCACGACGTCCAGCGAACGCGTTGCAGTCGGCGCGGCCAAGGGGGTTGCGGGCGCGGCGGCCGGCGCAGCCGGGGCGGCGGGCAGGGGCGAGCCGGCCGGGGCACAAGCCGCCAGGGGCGCCAGTGCCGCTGCGCGCAGCACCGCGCGCCGCGTCCACCGCCGCGGGCCCTGGCACGAGGCTGCCGCCTGGTTGGCCGGCCCGCCCGCTCGCGCTGGTCCCGTCCGAGATGCAACCGCGGAGTGGCGCGCGTACAGCAAGGCGCCTCCGTCCATTTCCTGAGCCTCAGCGCGCGGCAAATGGGCCGGCCGCCCGCCTCGCCCGCTCGCTCTCTGTCGGCGCTGCATCATAACTGACCTGCACAACTCTGACCAGATACCCCGTCGCTTGCAGTACCCCGCTTTGTGGTCGACGACACTCGCGGCATGACGATCGGCCCAAGGGGCGATAGTTGGCCTCGGCCCCGGCGCGGGGCGCTGGGCCTCGGTCGCCGCTGACAGGCAGCCACTATATGCCCCGGCCTACAAATCGGGTACCGCAAGCCCCCCGCCGTTGATGCGCTCGACAAGCTACCGTCGTGCTGCTAGGATGGGCACGCGCCGCCAGCGCAGAGATGCGCGCCGGAGCAGTACTGGCTCGGCGCCCGATCCCGCGTCAGCGACGGCTCGCGCAAGGAGGGAACGATGGCCTTGACAGCACCGGGAGCAGCCACGGGTGAGTCCGCCACGCGCGCCGAGCGCGACTGGCGCTGGGGCCGCGTGCGCGAGCTCATGGACGCGCGCGGGCTGGACGGCCTGCTGGTGTTCGGCTCGCGCGACCGCCCGTTCGCGGACCACTACCTGACGAACGAGCGCTGCGGCCTCACTGTGGTGTTCCCGCGCGAGGGCGAGATCGCGGCCGTGGGCGGCATGGGGCCGATCACGAACTACGCGGGCAGCTACCTCGTGAGCGCCGAGCGCGGCGAGGACACCTGGCTCGCCGACATTCGCTTCGGCCCGGGCGTGCCTACCGTCGTGCAGGTGCTCAAGGATCGCGGGCTCCTGGGCAAGAAGCTGGGAATCGTCGGCACCGGCTACGCCGGCGTGCTCCAGCCCGGCGGCTGGGTCGGCTACGGCATGTGGACGGCGTTGCAGAAGGCGCTGGAGGGCACGGAGCTAGTCGACGTGACCTGGGACTATCTCGTGCTCATGCTGGAGAAGAGCGCCTGGGACGTGGCGCACGTGCGCCGCGCGGCCGCGGCGGGCGAAGAAGCGTGTAGGGCGATGGTCGCGGCCTGCCGGCCCGGCGCCAGCGAGGCCGACGTGTTCGCCGAGGGCATGTACGCGCTGCACAAACGCGGCATCCGCGCCACCTGGATGATCCTGCAGAGCGGCCACGACAACATCGGCTGGACCGAGGCCGTCTGGCAGACGCGCGACCAGGAGCCGCGGCGGCTGGCGGCCGGCGACATCCTGGAGGCCGAGCTGTTCCCCCACTACGCCACCCAGGAGGCGCAGCTCCAGCTCTGCGTCGCCATCGGCGACCTCTCGCCCGAGCACGAGCGGTGCGCCCAGGTCGCCCGGCAGGCGTACGAGGTCGGGCTCGCGGCGCTTCGGCCCGGCATCACGTTCGCCGACCTCTGCGCGGTGATGGAGCAGCCGGTGCGCGAGCTGGGCGGCTGGCACCTCACGCCGATGGTCCACTCGCTCAACCCGCTGATCTGCGTCAGCTCGTTTGGGCGCGGCATCGGCGAGCACGTGCCGGCGTTCGCGCGCCGCTTCCCCGGCCTGGACGGTCGCGAGATGACGGGCCGCGACGTGGTGATTCGGCCGGGCATGACGTTCGCCTTCGAGCCGAACGCTCACCTTGGCCGCACGCGCATCAACGTGGGCGGCACCGTCGTCGTGACCGAGACCGGCTGCGAGGAGCTGAACGCGTACTCGAACCGGCTGATCCGCGTGGCCGCGAGCAGCTAAGGGCGAACGCCACCGGACCGTAGCGCGGGGGCTCGTCTCCCGCCCGATCGGCGATGCCTGAGCGCATTCGCTCGCGCACCGCCCTCGCGCGTAGAGGAAAGCCGAATCGTAGAGGAAAGCCGAATATGGAAGGTAACGCGCACCGGGCCTGGAGGGCGTCGACGAGCCACCGGCCGATCGTCTGCGGGTATCGCATCCTGAGCGCGCTCGTCGCGCTGGCCGTGCTCCTGGCGGGGCTGGGCGCCCTGCCCGGTTATGGCGCGGCCGCGCCGGCCCCGCAGGGGCGCAGCCTGCCGCTCCTGGGCTTCCTGTCGGAGGGCAACCCCGGCCCCAACCCGCTGAACGATGCCTTCTGGGACGGCATGCACGCGCTCGGCTGGCAAGAGGGCGAGACGATCGCCGTGGAGACCCGCTACGCCGCGCAGAGCTATGAGCGGCTGCACGAGGCGGCGGAACAGCTCGTCGCGCTCCAGCCCGACGTGATCTTCGGCTCGCGCTCGCACGAGGCCGAGGGGCCGCTGGTGCTGACCGACACGATCCCCATCGTGACGGCCGGGAGCAGCGACCCCGTCGGCCTGCGGCTCGTGCGCAGCCTGGAGCGGCCGGGCGGCAACGTCACGGGGCTGTACCTGCTCGCGCCGGAGGGGGCGCAGCGGCGCCTGGAGCTGCTGCAGCAGCTGCTGCCCAACATGACCCGCTTCGCGCTCATCTGGGACGTGCTCGACCAGGAGCGGCCGCTGGAGTACCGGCAGCTCCGTGATGCGGCCGACGCCCTGGGCCTGGACCTGCTGTCGCAGGAAGTGCGCGGGCCGCAGGACCTGGAGCGCGCCTTCCAGGGCGCCGCCGACGCGCGCGCGGACGCTATCGTCCTGCTCGGCGGGCTGTCGATCACGCTGAACCGGCCGCGCGTCTCCGCGCTGGTGGCGCAGACCGGGCTACCGGTGCTGGCTCCGGACGCGCGCTACGTGCAGGATGGCGCGCTGCTGACCTACACGCCGAACCAGCCGGATCAGTGGCGGCGGGCCGCGGGCTACGCCGACCGCATTCTGAAGGGCGCGAACCCGGCCGAGCTGCCGATGGCGGGCCCGGAGAAGTACGACCTCGTCGTGAACCTGCGGACGGCGCAGGCGCTAGGCGTCACCATTCCGCCCGAGGTGCTGGCGCAGGCGACGGAGGTAATCCGATGACCGGGCACGGGCGCCCGCGGCGATCGGCGCCCATCCGGCTGCTGCTCGTCGCGCTGGCGCTGGCGGCCTGCCAGGCGCCCACGGCCGGGGCCCCGGCGCCCGCCCGGGCAGAGCCCCCGGCGCCGGCCACCGCGCCCACAGCCGGCGCCCCGGCCGTCAGTGCCGCGACCGGGACGCCATCGGCGCCCGCGTGGATCACCGCGCGCCTGCCCGAGAAGACGCACGTGATTTACGGCGGGCCGTCCGGGGCGCTCTGGGCCGTCGGCATCGCGCTGGAGCGCGGCTACTTCGCCGACGTGAACCTCGACCTGGACATCGAAGAAGTTACCAACTCGGCCCAGATCGCGCCGAGCCTGACGACTGGCCAGATCGACGTGGGCCACAGCGCGGCCTCGCCGGCCGTGTTCAACGCCCTGCTGCGTAGGCTGCCGATCAAGGCCATTCTCGATATTAGCCACTACTCCCCGACCGGCAAGAGCCACCTGATCGTCGTACGGCAGGACCTCTACGACAGCGGCGAGCTGAATCGGCTGGAGCAGCTCAAGGGGCGGCGGGTCGCGGCGAACGGCGGCCTCGGCGCCACGAGCATCGACGTGGACCGGGCGCTCAAGCCGCTGGGGCTCAGCATCGACGACGTGGACCAGGTGGCGATTCCCTTCCCCGAGCAGCCGACGGCGCTCGCCAACCGCTCGGTGGACGGCGCGATCACCGTCGAGCCCTACGGCTCGCGGGCGGTCGAGGTAGGGCCGGGCCGCGTGCTGCGCTACCTGAACGAGGACTACCCCAACCACCAGGTGAGTTTCGCGCTGATCAGCAACCGCCTCATGGAGCATCCCGAGATCGCGCGCGCGTTCGCCGTCGGCTTCCTGCGGGGCGTCCGCGACTACGAGCGCGCGCGGCAGTACGGCGAGGACGTGGACGGGGTCATCGCGGACATCGTCAAGCACAACCGCGTGCCGCCCGAGCTGCTGCAGGCGCTGTTCCGCAACGGCGCGAACACCGCGATGGACCCGGACGGCAAGCTGAACGTCGCCAGCCTGGACTACGACCTGAACTGGTACCGCGACCACGGCGCGATCCAGGGCGAGCTGACCACCGCGGACTTCGTCGACGCACAGTACGCCGCGTACGCCGCGCGCCTGCTCGGGCCGTTCGGCAAGAACTAGCCTGCGCTCGCCGGCCGGGCTGCAAGCGGCCCGGCCGGACGCTCCACCTGGAGCTCGAGATGGCTCGCTACACGACCTGCCGCCGCCTGGCGGCCGCGCTCGCCGCCGTCATGCTTGGTGCCTGCGCCGCGCCTGGCTCCGCGCCCTCCGGGCAGCCGGCGGGCGGAGCGGCGCCCGCGCCAGCGGCCGGCACGCCGGCGCAAGCGGCCGCTCCCGAGCTGCAAGCGCTCACCCAGGCCGCGCGCCAGGAGGGCCAGCTCACGCTCGTCATGAGTGGGCTCGACCAGCAGGACGAGCTGCAGCGGCTCACCGACGGCTACAACCGCGCCTACGGGCTCGACGCGAAGGTGCAGTTCACGCCGAACCCGAACATGCCCGAGATCGCGAACAAGCTCGTGCAGGAGTACCACGCGGGCCGGCCGGCGTCCACGGATCTCTTCATCGGCACCGAGTCCCACGTGATGCAGCTCATGCGGGCGGATGCGCTGCTGCCGGTGGACTGGCAGAGCTGGGCGCCGAACGTCCAGAACCCGAGCCTGATCGCCCCGCGGGGCGTCGCGGTCGAGCTGGTCACGCGCACGCCCGGCATGACGTACAACACCAGCCGCCTGCGCGGCGCCGACGTGCCCACCAGCCTGCAAGAGCTGCTGAAGCCACAGTACAAGGGCCGCGTCGCCTCGACGCCGTACGCCGGCGCGTTCACCAATCTCGCCGCGCCCGAGCTGTGGGGCGAGGCCCGGACGCTGGAGTTCGTGCGGCAGTTCTCGGCACAGCTTGGCGGCATCATGGGCTGCGGCGAGGGCGAGCGCGTGGCCTACGGCGAGTTCGACGTCTTCGCCATCGACTGCGGCACCGAGTCGTTGCGCCTCCAGGCGCAAGGCGCGTCGGTCGACCACGCGATTCTCTCCGACGTAGCGATCCTGGTGTACTGGTTCGTCGCGGTGCCCGCCAACGCGCCGCACCCCAACAGCGCGAAGCTGTTCGTCAACTACCTGCTCGGCCGCGAAGCGCAGGACCTCATCTATCAGTACGAGTTCTTCGACCACCACCTGGTCCCCGGCTCGAAGACCGCCCCGGCCGTCGAGCAGCTCCAGGCCCGCGGCGTCCAGTTCACGGAGATCGACGTCGAGTGGTCGCAGCGCCACGAGGAGCAGGTCGTGCGCCTGCGCAACGAGATCCAGAACATTCTGCAGCAGCGGCGCTAGTACGCTGTCACGCGTGATGTGATGGCATCCCAACGCCGCCGTGAACGGCGGGCCAGATCGGATGGCTAGGTGGCCCGCCGTTCACGGCGGCGCGGGCGACATCTCAGATGAGGTGTGACAGACTACTAGCGCTGATACGGGCCGAATCGCTGCACCGCGGCGTCCGCGAAGCTCGTGTCCACGATGCGGTCCACGTCGACCGGCGTCTGCACGAACCCCTGCCGCACGAACCAGTCCTGGTTGTCCTTCAGGCTCGCCACGTCGACCCGCCCGTCCGGGTCGATGGCCGCGGGGTACACCTTCGCCATGATGGCGGGGTCGATGCCGACGTTGCGGGCGATTGTGGCGAGCACCGCCTCGCGGTCGCGGTTCTTGAGGAAGGCGTCGTTGTAGTCGCGCGTGCCGCGCAGATACGCATCCACGAAGCGCTGCGCGGCCTCGCGCTGGGCATCGATGAACGCGGGCGAGTAGAGCAGCACGCCGCCCGGGATGCTCGCCGCGATCTCGTCCGAGCGCTTCCAGCGCACGAGCACGCCCTGCTCCTCGCCCACGGTCGCGTAGGGCTCGAACAGCGCCGCAGCGTCGATCGCGTGGTTGGCGAAGGCCGACAGCATGTCGGGCGGCGACAGGATGGGCATTTCGATATCCGCGAGCGTCAGGCCCCCGCGCGCAAGCGCCAGGTCAATGCCGCGGTGCAGCCCGTTGCCCTGTCCGGTGTTCGCGATCCGCAGGCCGCGCAGGTCTGCCCAGTCGCGCACCGCGCCGCTGTCGACGAGGTCCTTGCGCACGGCGAGGACGTAGTGTGGGAAACCCGGCAGCGTGCCGCCGACCTCCAGGACGATGCGCACGTCGGCGCCGCGCGCGACGGCGTTGTAGAGCGCGGCGGCCGCGGCGCCGGACGCCACCTCGAGCCCGCCCGTGGCAAGCAGCGGGATCGCCTCGGCTGCCGCCTGGATGCGGATCGGCTCGACGTCGAGCCCCTCTTCCGCGAAATAGCCGCGCTCGACGGCGAGATACACTGGCGCGTCGGTGAGCAGGTACTGGAAGGCGAAGCGCACCTTCACGGGCGGCTGCAGTGGGGCGGGCGCGCTGGACGCAGGCGCTGCCGTGGGGGCGCTCGCCGCCGGAGCAGCCGTCTGCGGTGGGCGCGCGGCGGCCGCGGTGGGCGCGGGGGCAGGCGGCGCGGCGGCCGGGCCGGACGCGCACGCCAGTAGCAGGAGCGCGCCCCCGACGAGGGCCGCCAGGCGCCGCCCCGCGCTCACGAGCCCTGGCCCGGGAGCGGGAGGCGGAAGACCTTCGCCGCCGTGCCCCGCATCGTCGTGTCCAGCACGTCGTCCGACAGGCCGATGGTGCGATACTTCACCAGCTCCGTGGGGATGTTCGGCAGCAGGTCGCTGCCGAACATCACCCGCTCTGGGCCCAGCCGGCGGATGACCATCCCGATCATCGGCGGCCCGATCCACGACGTCTCCAGGTAGATGTTGTCGGCCATCTCGGCCGTCACCATCGCCTCCTGCGTGTAGATCAGCGCGCCAGCGTGGGCGAGCACCACCGGCGTGTCCGGGTACTTCTTCGCGCCGCGGAGCGTGAGCGAGGGGAGCGCGAACGGGATGCCCGGGCCGGTGTGGACCATCACCGGCACGCCAAGCGCCGCGGCGGTGGCGAAGACCAGCTCGCCGTCGCGGTGGAGCGGGTTCACGGCGTGGCCGACCGTGTGCAGCTTCACCGCCACGAACCCCAGGTCACGCACGCAGCGCTCGACCTCCTTGTAGTACACGTCCTGGTCGCAGTGCGGGCTGAGGCTCGCCAGCCCGAAGATGCGCCCCGGGTGCTTCGCGGCCAGGTTCGCGATGCGGTCGTGAACGGCGCGCGGGTCGGGGGCGCCCGGGAACGGCTGCACGATCGCCGCGTCGACCTGGTTGCGGTCGAGCGCGTCCATGAGCGCCTGCTCGGTCACGTCGTTGTCGAAGATGCGGCACTCGCCTAGGTGCATGTGCGCGTCGATGATCATCGCGGCTCCTCTCCCCTCACGCGCCCGGCGCGGCGGCCCAGCGCGCACCGCTGCGCTCCAGCAGCGCGGCCGCCTGGCTCGGGTACCAGACGCTTGCCCAGCTCGGTAGCAGCC
This sequence comes from Chloroflexota bacterium, assembly GCA_035293805.1. GTDB lineage: Bacteria > Chloroflexota > UBA6077 > UBA6077 > JAJPHF01 > JAJPHF01. The sequence continues at coordinate 257,046 of DATGMD010000044.1, forward strand.
CCTCCGCGACGAGGTCGCTCGCGGCGGCGCTGAGACAGGTCGCATAGCGCTCGGGCGTAAACGGCTGGCCGGCAGGCAGCAGGCCCAGGCGCTGCCAGGCCGCGTCCACCGTCTCCCGCAGGTCCTGCAAGCGATTGTCGTTCATGTCGATGAAAGCGCCCGTATCCGCGTTCACCGGCTCCAGGCTGGCGCCGTCGTACGCCGCGAACGCGGTGCGCTGGGCGGCGGCGTTGCCGCTGAAGCCGGCGGGGCCGGCGTAGTACTCCCCGAGCGGGCACGCGACCTCCGGCAGCGCCAGGGCCGGGTCGAAGCCGGGCGCGTCGGCCTTCGAGGCGGGCGGCGCCTCGCCGCGCTCCACCCAGGCGTCCAGCCGCTCGGCGAGCGCGTAGATGAGCGGCCCCAGGTCCAGCACGTCTTGCGAGCCCGCCAGGTCGAGCTGGCCGGCGTCGAAGTGGCTCACGCCGCGCACCTCGTACAGGCGGTGCTTCTCGCCCAGCCCCTTCTCGCGCAGCAGCTCGGCGTTCAGGCGCTTCGCCGGGAGATAGCTCAGCGGGTTGTAGAGCTGGCGCGTAACGTCGATCTGGGGCACCAGGCGCGCGCGCTCGGCCGCGTCGCGGAAGAGCACGTCCTGGCCGCCCTCGAAAGCGATGGGCAAGTAGAGCCCGTTGCCCGCGTCGTCGGCGATGAAGCCGTCGATCACCGGCCGGCCGTCGTGGCCCACGTTCGCGCCGGAGTAGTTGGTGATGCGGGCCGCGATGCCGCCGCCCGAGTGGCCGTAGTAGTAGGTGCGGCGCGGCGGCTGCCCCATCGCCTGCGCGACGTAGCGCTGGGCGAACTCGGCCATCGCCACCATGATCCCGGCGTGTCCGACGAACGTCGTGCGCAGCGTCGTCCCGTCGCGTAGCACCGCCTCAGAGGCGCCGAGCGGCGGCCGCACGCCGTCCTTGCGGAGATAGGCCACCGCGTAGCCCTGGTCCATCATCGCCGGGGCGAAGAGCGGGCGGCCGATGCCGGCCGGCAGCGGCGCGTCGGGCGTCGGCTCGGTGAGCGCCTCCATCGGCGTGTACATCCCCGAGCCGTGCTGGAGCAGGAACAGCTTGCCGTTCCACGGCGTGCCCGCGGTCGGCAGCAGTACCGTCATGCCGGCGCCGTCGGCGGCGCGGAAGGCGGCCCGCGCGTAGTAGCGCGGGCTGGTGTTGCCGTCGCCGGCGCGGATCGGCAAGGGATACGGCTTCGTGCGGTCCACGCTGAGCAGGTGCTCCTGCGGCAGCGCGATGTCGGGCGCGTCGTATAGCCAGCTATACGGCTCGCGCGTCATCATCTGGAGCGGGCCGCCCTTCGTCACGCAGCCGTCCACGGTGCCGCTGAAGCCCACGTCGATCCTGGTGAAAGGCTGGCCGCGCGAGTCGGTCGCCGCGCTGGTCTCCTCGTGGTCGATGGTCATCGACGCCAGCGTCGCGTCGATGCGCTCGCGGAAGGGCGCCAGTGCGCAGTCGCCCTGGGCACCGGCCGGGCGGGTAGGCTGCGTCGCCATCGTCAGCGTCAGGCCGAGGAGCGCCGCGGCCCAGCGGTGCCAGGGGCGTGGTCCGGCGAGAGCGAGTGGTCGCATGGCCGCCTCCTTCCATGCGCGTAGCTGCGTACGCTGCCCAGCGGCGGCCCGGGTAATCGGATGGTCGCCGTCGTGCCTGCCGGCGCGGGATAGGCTGCCTGGCTAGCCCAAGCTGGCTAGAGTGCGTTGCGCTCGGCGCCCATGTACTGGCGCCAGGCCGCCCAGAACTGGCGTAGGCGGTTGTCGTCGCCGCGCGTGCCGGTGGTCGCGTCCGCGCCGCGGCCGATGAAACTGTGCCGCACGCCCTTGCCGTGCAGCCCGCGCTGCTGCAGCTCGAAGATCGGGTGGTCCTCCGTGGAGAGCGGCCCGTTGATCCACGCCTCCCAGCTCAGCCGTCGCAGCGCGCGCACCTCGTCCGTGTCGCCGCGCAGGCCGAGCACGCGGCTCTCCAAAATAGACTCCTCGACAGCTACAGGAACCTGGCTCTCGATGGACACCATGTTACTGTGCAGCGTGATCCCCGTGTCCGGGAAGATCATCAGGATGAAGCCCTCGCCCGGCGCCACGCCCGGCAGCGGGCACGCCAGCAGCTTCGCCGCGTAGTCGGGCTCCAGCTCGTCGAGCTTCATGCCGAGGTACTGGACGGCGTGGCCATTCGGCAGGAGATGATAGGCCTCCGGCGGGCTGGCCTTGAGGAAGAAGGGATGGACGAACGGCACGTGGTAGCCGTCGCGGGCGTTCTCGGCCCAGCCCTTCCAGTTCGCCTTGACCGGCAGCGTGCGCTGGTGGAACACCTCCAGCTCGCCACCGCCCAGCGCCTTGCCCAGCACCGCGATCACGTCGGGCCCCAGGAACTCTTCGAGCGGGGGGGCGTCGGGGTCGAGACAGACGAAGACGAGCCCGTACACGCTGCCCACCCGCACCGGCGCGAGGCCGTAGTCCTCCTTGCGCCAGGCGGAAGGCTCGTAGGCCTCGGGCCCCGGCACGCTGAGCAGGTCGCCGTCGAGCGAGTAGGTCCACCAGTGGTAGCGGCAGCGCAGCGTCGCGGCGCGCCCACGTGGCTGGTCGGCCACCATGGCGCCCCGGTGGCGGCACGTGTTGTAGAAGGCGCGCAGCTCCCCGTGCGCGTTGCGCACGACGACGACCGGGCTCCCTGCCACGTCCCGGGCGAGGTATTGACCGGGCAGCGCCACCTCGCTCTCGTGACAGTAGAAGACCCACACCCGCTCGAAGATGCGCTCCCGCTCCAGTTCGAAAGCGCGGGGATCGGTGTACAGCCGGTTGTCGACGAAGTGGGTCTGATCCGTCCGGGTTCGCCGCTCCGCCGCCAGCATGTCGCCACCTCCCCACCGCGCGAACCACCGCCCCGTCGCGCTCTATTGTCGTGGAGGCAGTGTGGCCGGCGTCAAGGGAGGCCGCGGCCGCGACGGGCTGACCGCGGTGTCCGGTGGTCGCGACACCGCGCGGTAGGCTATGCTGGGCCGTGGCTTCCGATACCCCGCCAGCCGGAAACGAGGAGTGGCTACCCGTCATGGCGACGCTGACCTGTATCGCCTGTCTCCGCGACTGCGGGGCCGCCGCCCCGGGCGAGTATCAGCGGCTCGTCTACTTCGACGACCTGTGCATCTGCCGTGAGTGCCTGGAAGAGGCGCGCAGCGGCGCCGCGCGTCTGGCGGGCAATGCCGCTCGGCCGGTGGACGCTGCCGGCGACTGAGCGGCAGCTAATCGCCGTGACTCCCTGGCCGTGCTGCCAATTCCGCGCGAGGATCGGGTGCTCCGGTGCAGCCAGTCGATCTGACCATCGAGAACGGCTACGTCATCACCATGGACGAGCAGCGCCGCCTGCTCGATCGGGGCACGGTCGTCGTGGACGGGACGCGCATCGTGGACGTGGGCCCTGCCGCCGAGCTGGCGGGCCGCTACGCGCCGCGCACGCGGATCGACGCCACGCACAAGGCGGTGCTGCCCGGGCTCATCGACACCCACGCGCACGCCGGCATCGCCTGGTTCAAGGACCTGATGCACCTGCCCGGGCGCAAGATCCGCGAGCTGGTGGACCACGTCGTGTTCCGCGCCACCGGGCCGGAGTTCTGGTACGCTGAGGGGCTGCTGACGGGGCTGGAGCGGCTGAAAGCCGGCACGACGCTCGGGCTGTTCTTCTGCGGCGGGGCGCCGCGCGCCGACCGCCCCGAGCCGTTCGAGCGCTTCATGGACGGCAGCGTCGAGGTCGGCGTGCGCAGTGCGCTCGCGGTCGGCCCGGCGCGGCCGCCGTGGCCCCGGACCTTCTCGTGGTGGGAGGACGGCAAGCGCACCGATTACCCGGTGACGATGGAGGGCACCTTTCGCGTCGTGGGCGATCTGGCCCGCCGCCGGCAGGGCGACGCCGACGGCCTGGTCAGCGTCTGGCTGGGCGCGTCGCGGCTGCTCGGCCCGTCGCCGTTCGACGTGATGTTCACGCCCGAGCACGCCCGCCTGGCGATCGCGCAAGCGCGCCGCCTCGACCGCGCCGCGAAGGAGTACGGCCTGCGGTTCCACACCCACGGCTACGGCGGAGCCATCGCGTTCGTGCAGCGGGAGGTGAGCCTGCTCGGCTCGCACGTCTGCCTGGCGCACGCGCAGGGGCTCAGCGACGACGAGGTGCGCCAGTTCGCCGACACGGGCGCGAGCATCGCCTACTGCCCGGCGGCGCCGCGCAACTACCTGTTCGCCCCGGCGCGCTGCCCCGTGCCGGAGTGTCTGGCGGCGGGCGTGACCGTGGCGATCGCCTCCGACGGCCCCGCGCCCTACGGCAACTTGGAGCTCTTCAGCCAGCTGCGCAGCGCGCTCACACACCAGCGCTACGCGCTGCGCGCCCCGCGGGCGCTGACGGAGGGTCAGGCGCTGGAGATGGTGACGCTCCACGCCGCGCGGGCGATGGGCGTGGAGCGGGAGCTGGGCTCGCTCACGGTCGGCAAGCGCGCCGACGTCATCACGATTGATCTGCGCTCGCCGCGCCTGCTGCCCCGCCACCTGGTGCCGCTGCGCGTGGTGAGCCGGGCCGAGAGCGGCGACGTGCTCGACGTGGTGGTGAACGGGCGGCTGCTGATGGCCGACCGGCGCGTGCTGAGCGTGGACGAGGCGCGCGTGCTGGCCTTCGCCGAGGCGCAGGAGGCGCTCGCCGTGGAGCGCAGCGGCATCGCGCCGTTCCTGGAGCTGCCCACGAGCTTCTGGCCGGCCGCACCCGCGGCGTCGTCACCGGCGTAACTGCGCAAGGAGGCGACCGGATGTGGCAGCTTCGCCGTCTGGGCCGCGCAGCTCTGGTCATCGTGCTCGTTCTGGCCTCGGCGCTCGCGGCCTGCGCGCCGAGCAGCGCCGGGCCGCCGGCCGCGCCCACCGTGGCCGCGCTCGCGCCGACGGGCGCCCCGCAGTCGCCGGCTGCGGGCGGGCCCGCGGCCCGCCCCGCGACCGAGCCGCCTATGCCGCCGACCCGCACCGCGGTGAAGGTGCGCGTCCACGGGCGGCCGGAGCAGGCGCAGTTCGAGATCGCCTACCGGCGCGGCTACTTCGACCGTCTGGGTCTCGACGTAGACCCGGTCCCGCTCGGGGTCGGCGCGGAGGTTACGCAGTCGCTCGCGACGAACCAGATCCAGGTCGGCTCCGTCACGCCGAACGCGGCGCTGTTCAACGCCTTCAACCGCGGCATCGACGTGCGCCTCGTGGCTGACTGGGCGCACGTCGGCAGCGCGGCGGACACGACCATCGCTATCCTGGTGCGGGACGACCTCGCCGGCCAGGCCGCGTCGCTCGCCGCGCTCAAGGGAACGACCTTCGCCAACGGGGGCGCCCCGGGCAGCATCGGCGACCTGCTCTTGCAGCGGGCGCTCGACAAGGACGGCCTCGCCTGGTCGGACCTGGACGTGGTCTACCTGCCGATTGCAGACATCACCGCGGGCCTCGCCAACCGTAAGGTAGCGGCCGGCATGCTCGCGGAGCCGGCGGTCACACAGGCGGAACAGGACGGGATCGCGCGCGTGCTGTACCCCGCGGGCGCACTTATCCCCGGCGCGCAGGTCTCGGTGCTGGCGTTCTCGCCCGAGTTCGCGGCCCAGACCGACGCCGCGACACGCTTCCTGGTCGGCTACCTGCAAGGCGTCCGCGACTACTCCGACGCCTTCCACCTGCACAAGGACCGCGACGCCGTGATCGCGCTCCTGACCCAATACCTGTCGCTGAAAGACGCCAAGACGTGGGAGGCGTTCGGCCCGGCCTTCGTCGATCTGAACGGCCAGATCGACGTCGCGGACCTGCAAGCCCAAGCCGCCTTCCATGCGGCGCGCGGCGCGCTCACCGGGCCCGCGCCCGATGTGGCGAAGTTCGTGGACCCTGGGTTCGCCGAGGCGGCGGTCCGACAATTGGGGCGCCGCTAGCGTCGCCGGGCCGTGCCGTGCGAGGGCAGGAGGGAAGGCGGGCGATGGACGGCGGGCCGATCGCGGTGGTGCGCGCGCTGTACGACGCCTACAACCGTCGCAATTGGGCGGCGGCGCTGCCCTGCATCGCGGACGGGTGCGAGTGGCAGAACATGGCCACGGGCTGGACCTACCGCAGCGGGGCGGAAGTCGTCGCGGGCATGCAGCGCTTCACCACCGCCTTCCCGGACCTGCGGGTGGAGCTGACCAACGTCATTCGGCAAGGCGACGCGCTCGCCTTCGAGTGGCGCGGCCAGGGCACGCTCCAGCAGCCGCTCCACCGCCCCGAAGGCTGGTACGCGCCCACCGGACGCAGCTTCACCCAGTATGGGTGCTGCGTGGCGGAGGTGCGGGATAGTCGGATCGTCCGCTGCCGCGACTACTTCGACGGCGAGTCGCTTCGCCACCAGCTCGGCTTGTCGGCGCCGCGCCCGGCGCCACCAGCCGTCGGCTGACTGCATGAGAGAAGGGAGGACCGCGCGTTGAGCGAACCCGCGAGCGTCTGGCACACGGCGACCTGGCCACGGCGGATAGCGCCTCTGCTGACGCTTGTTATCCTCGCCACTACGGGCGAGGCGAGTCCGCGCGCGGCCGCCCAGCCGGCTGGCGACTGCGCGCTGGCGCCTTGGCGCGAGCGGATCGACGCCGCAGTGGCCTCGATTACTGTCGAGCACGAGGACCGGGTCGGGCGGGCCGCGAATCTCCAGGGCCAGCCCTACAAGATCGTCGACGTCGGCCTGAGCGGCACGGTGGATGGCTGCGTGGTGAAGAGCGGTCCGATCCCCGCGCTCGCGCCGGACGGTTATAGCTGGCTCTACGACGCGCCCGACATCAGCCTGCCCGAGGAGCACGTGACGGCCGCGCCGAGCGATGTCCATCCCCTGCCGTACACGGCGACCAGTGGCAACACCAGCCAGCGCTACTACGCGCGCGGCACCTTCCGGGCCGCGGATGGCGCGGGCATCACGTTCTTCCTGCCTGCCGCGGGCACACTGTGGAACGGCAAGCTGTACGTGGTCGAGCGCGGCTCGGGCATCGCGGTGCGCCAGCACCCACCGACAACCTGGACCTGGGCGCGCTCATGGCCGCGCTGATCGACGCGCTCGACGCCTGGGTCGACCGCGGCGTCGCGCCTGCCCCGTCGAAGTCCGATGCGCCGGGCTACGAGCCGGCCCTCGCGCTTCCCGAGGTGGCCTGCCCGCTCGGGGTGTACTACGCCGGGCCGCCGCAGTTTCCCGGCCCGCCCGGCACGCAGCGCACCGCGTTCGCGGCGTTCGACGGCGCGAGCCCCGAGCCGGTCGACTCGGTGCTGCGTCAGCTCGTCGACATGAACGGCAACGGCGTCGCGGACACACGGGAGACCGTCGAGGCGGCCTGGCGCCGCTTAGGTCTGCTGCGTCCGGACGAGACGTTCGACGGGCAGGTGTACGCGGCCTGCCTGGCGGACGCGGCGCGCGACCTCGTCCAGCAGGGGCTGCTGCCGCCCGACACGACGGCCTGGTACGCGCGCGAGGCGCCCCGGCTGCTGGCCGACAGCGGCGCCGCCTGGGGCAAGCGATGAACCCGTCCGCCGCACCCCGCCGGCCGCCGCGCTGGCTGTTCCGCCTGCTGAACCCGCTGTTCACGGCGCTGCTGCGCTCCCCACTCCACGGCCTGCTGAGCGGGCGCCTGCTGCTCCTCACGTTTCGTGGGCGTCGCTCGGGCAAGCTGTACACGATCCCGGTAGGATACGCGCAAGTGGACGACCGACACCTGCTGCTCGGCACCGAGAGCGCCTGGAAAGCGAACCTGCGCGGCGGGGCGCGCGTACGCCTGCGCCTACGCGGCCACGGGCGCTATGGGGCCGCGCGCGTGATCGACGATGCCGCTGGCATGGCCGCCGCCTACCGCCAGATGCTCGAAGCAGCGCCCGGCTACGGCCGCGCCATCGGCATCACGCTCGGGCCGGACGGTGAGCCAGACCCCACGGACGTCGCCCGCGCCCGAGCGGCCGGCCACGTCGTGGTCGAGATTGTGTTGGAGTAGCAGCGGCGCTGGCTGTTCCGCGCGCTCACCCCGCCGCTTACCGGGCCGTGGCGCTTGCGCCGATAAGCGCTTACAGGCGGGGCGGAGAGCGGGGCGGTCGCAAAGGGGCTGGGCCGTGCGGGGCTTCAGGGCAAGACGCGGCCAGCGAGGTCCCAGCAAGCCACGCCCATGCCCATGATAGCTCGATAGAAGGGCTCGTAGACGACCAGCTCGGGGCGCACGTCGCCGATGACGCCGAGCAGGGCGATCCAGGCCCGCAGCTCGATCTCGCCGTGGTCGAGCAGGTCCGTGGACGTCAGCGCCGCCAACGCGCGCCCGTCTCCGGTCGCCAGCCGTTCCAGGAGCCAGCGGTCAAAGGTCTCGTCGATCGCGCCGTAGCCGTGGGGCCCTAGGTAGTGGGCCCAGGGATAGCCGCCGGTAAAGTGTGAGAGCCCCCCACTGGCATAGAGGGCGACACGCCCAACGCCCGTGTAGGCCCGCACGATCCGACCGAGGACCTGGCCCAGGTAGTAACACCGCGCGGGCGAGGGCGCGGGCACGTGGATGGCGTTGACGAACACCGGGATCACGGGCACCCGCGCCTCGGGGTCGACGACACGCAGGACCGGGCCGAAGGCGTGGGCGCATAGCAGGTCGTTCGGAAACGAGCGAACCGACGCCATGTCGATGTCCGCCTCGACGCACCCGGTCAGGATCGCCTCGGCCAGGTCCGGCCGGGAGCGGTAGTGCGGCCCCTCCGTGTCTCCGCGCCGGCCGACCATGAAGCCATCGCCCACGTAGATGGCGAGCTGCGGGAGGTTGGCGTCGGTGAAGTTCTCGTTCTGGTCGTCGGCCACCATGATGAGCACGTCGGGCCGCGCGGCCGCGAGCTTGCGGCGCAGGAAGGCGAAGGCTTCCCGCACGTGGGCGTAGCGGGCGGCGACCACCTCGTCAGTTTCCGGGACGATACCTGGCTGCTCGGGCGGCTCCACCCCCATGCGCCCAACATAGACGGCCCGGTTGCGGGCGCGGTCCGCATCCCAGCGCGCGGGATCGGTCACGGCGAAGGCGTGCGACGAGGCCATCGCCACGGTCCACTGAGCCATACTGCTCCCCGGGTGCTGCCGCGGACGGCGGGCGGGCCTGCCCGTGGCGGTCCAAGCCGCCCGCATCGCGGGCGTGCGCCTCAAGCCAGGTCGTGCCGGCTCGAGTGCCGGCGTTGCCTCTCGCGCGGTGGAGCAGCCGCCCCGCCCTGCAGCGGGTGCCGCCCGGACCGAGCTCCGGTGAGTGCTCGCGGGGCCCCGGCCGGGCAGGGCGGGGGACGCCGGGGCCGCTTACGTGCCGGCCCCGGCCCCAACCGAGGCCCCGAAGGCCTCCAGGAGCAAGCGGTTGCACTCCTCGGGCTTGTCGTTCTGCACCTGGTGGCCCGAGCCCTCGACCATGTGGAACGGCACGTTCGGGAACATCTCGTGCATCCCGAGCCCCAGGGGATCGAGCGGCGCGGACCGATCGTCGCCGCCCCAAATCATGCACCAGGGGATCGTGAGCAGCGGCAGCCGCGCCCGCACGTCGTACACCTGCCGGTAGCTGGAGTCGCTCGCCATCAGCTTGCGGTACGCGGCGATGGAGTCCATCATCTCGCGGTGGCCCGGCAGGGAGGCCACGGCGAAGCGGCTGTCGATCAACTCGTCCGTAAGCTTGGCCGGGTCGTTGACGATGATCTGCATGAACCGGCGCAGCGACTCCTTCGTGCCGTCGAAGCGCGGCAGCTCGACCACCCCGCGCCCGGTATCTCGCAGGCCACACGCCCCCGCGAGCGTCCCCGTGCTGATGAGCGCGACGCGCTGCACGCGGCCCGGGTTGTCGAGCACGTACTTCATGGCGACGTAGGCGCCCTGCGAGTTACCGCAGATCCGGATGTTGTTCAGGTTCAGCGCATCCACGAAGCCGGCGACGTGCTCGACGTAGGTCTGGAACGAGTAGTCGACGAGCGGCTTGTCGGTGTGGCCGAACCCGATGAGATCGATGGCGTAGACGTGGTAGTGCTCGGCAAGCACCGGAATGGTGTTCGACCAGCCGCTGGCGCCGCTCGCCCCCGGGCCGCCGCCGTGGACCAGGACGACAGGCTCGCCCTCGCCGGCGTGCACGTAGTGCGTCTTCACGCCGTACACGGTCTCGCGCAGCCCCCGCACCGTCGGGACAACCACCCATCCGTCCTGCCATGCTTGCTTGGCCATGCCTCGCTCTCCTCCCACCCGACGGACGCAGAGTGCCCGTCCCAGACGCGTGCGTGGTAACACGCCGAGAGCGCGTGCCTGCATGCTCCCTAGTGCCCGGCCACGACACGATAGCGCCGCCCGGGAGCCTTGTCAAGCGCGGTTCCTTGCTTGACAAGCCCCGCAGTGGGCACTAGCATAGGCCCATCATCGCCGCGAATGGGCGGCGGCTGGCGGTGAGCCGAGCCGCGCCCGGGCGCGCGAGCCGCCGCGGGAGCGCCGACCGCTGCGCGCGGCAGTACCGCGCCTGGGCGGGGCACTGCGGGCACACGGGCGCCGCGGCGAGCGAGCGGCTGCGCCAGCCTAGCTCGGGGATCACCGCCGGAGAGCGGCCAGCCTGCCGCATGCCGGGTGCCCCGATTGGGGACGTCCGCGCCGGCGGAGAGGGGGCCCGCGCATGAACAGCAGTGGGTGGCCCAGCCCGGCGGCAGCCTTGCTAGCGGCCACTATGTTGGCGCTCGCCGCCTGCACCCCCGCCAGCTCAAGCGCGCCACCGTCGGCGGCCCGGTCGACCGGCCCGGCGACGAGCCCCAGCAGTGAGCAGCCCGCCACGGGCGGCCAGACCCCCGAGCCCCCGCGCACCTCCTCCAGCTCGGACTGGAGCGCGGTCGTCGAAGCCGCGCGCCGTGAAGGGGTGGTCCAGTGCGCGTGCCCGCCCCGCCCGGACTACACGAAACTGCTCAAAGACAACTTCGAGCAGGCTAATCCTGGCATCCGGCTCGACGCGTCGCCGGCCACCCTGCCCGACATCTGGGCGCGCGTCGAGAAGGAGCAGGAGGCGGGCCAGTACCTCTGGGACGTCTACATGTTTGGGCCTACTGTCGAGATGTTCGGGCTCAAGAACAAGGGGGGCTTCGACTCGTTCCGCGACTACATGGTGGGCCCGGACGTCGGCGACGAGTCCGTCTGGGACGGCGGCTGGAACGCCGCGTTCCTCGACAACGAGAAGCGCTACATCTTCGCCTTCTGGCGCAACGTCACGTCCAACATCACCATCAACCGGGACCTGCTGCCGAGCGCGCAGGTTCACACCCTGGACGACCTGCTCAAGCCCGATTACCGGGGAAAGCTGGTGTGGCAGGACCCGCGTGGGGGCGGGATCGGCGTGAGCTTCCTGACCGGCGCTTATCATTACCGGGGCCCGGACGTGGTCAAGCAGCTACTTGTCGACCAGCAACCGATGCTCGTACGCGGGAACGTCGAGATGGCGGAGCAAGTCATTCGCGGCGGCCGGCAGCTCTCGATCGGCGCGCTGAGCGCCGACACGCTGGTGGAGTACCAGCAAGCCGGCATCCCGCTCAAGCTCGAGGACGTCGACCTCGACGACATCCCCAGCGTGAGCAACTCGGGCCTGGCGCCGGCCATTTTCAAGAACGCCCCGCATCCCAACGCGACGAAAGTCTTCGTCAACTGGCTGCTGAGCGAGCCCGCACAGGAACTGCTCCAGCGCGAACAGCACAACAACAGCACCCGCAAGGACGTGCCGCCGTCGGACAGCAGCAACAAGCCCAAGGCGGGCGTCCAGTACTTCCACACCCAAACCGAGGACGCGATGACTCAGGTGACCCCGGCCGCGCAGCGGCTCGCCCGCGAGCTGGTGCCGTAGCGCCGGCAGGGCCTGTCGCGGCCGCTCCCCGGCCGGACCGGATAGCCTCGGTGGGTGCGCAGGTCGGTGCAGCCAGACATACACACCCACCGGTCCCAGGTGCATAGAGTGAGGCGATGACAGGCACCATCCTACGCCTGAGCGGCGTCAGCAAGGTCTTCGGCAAACGGGTGCAGGCGGTCGCCGACCTGAGCCTGGAGGTCGAAGAGGGCGAGTTCTTCGGCCTGCTAGGCCCGAGCGGCTGCGGCAAGACGACCACGCTGCGGCTCATCGCGGGCCTCGAGGTGCCGGACGCGGGCGAGATCGTCTACCAGGACCGAACGGTGGCGTCCCAGCGGACGGGCGTCTGGGTGCCGCCCGAGAAGCGCCAGATGGGCATGGTGTTCCAGTCCTACGCTATCTGGCCGCACCTGACAGTGTTCGAGAACGTCGCGTATCCCCTCCGAGTTCGTCGGCTGAAGCCCCAGGTCATCCGCGCGAAGGTCAACGCCGTGCTAGAGATGCTGGGCCTCGACGGGCTGGGCGACCGCCCGGCGCCCCAGCTCTCGGGCGGTCAGCAGCAGCGCGTGGCGCTGGCGCGGGCGCTGGTCCACGAGCCGCGCCTGCTGCTGCTGGACGAGCCGTTCAGCAACCTGGACGCGGGCCTGCGGGAGCAGACGCGCATCGAGATGAAGCTCCTCCAGAAGCGGCTGGGCGTGACAGTGATCCTGGTAACACATGACCAGAGCGAGGCGTTGAGCGTGTGCGACCGCATCGCCGTGCTGCGTGCCGGGCGCTGTGAGCAGGTCGGCCCGCCGCGCGCGCTCTATACAGGGCCGGCCACTCCCTACGTCCGCGACTTCCTGGGCCGGGTCGCGGTGCTGGATGGCACCGTCGAGGCATGCGATAGCGACGGATGGGTTGCCGTGCGCCTGCGCGACGGCGACGCCGTGATGATCAGTCGGGCGCTGCCCGACGGCGTGCGGCCTCAGGTGGCCGACAGGGCTACCCTCACGATCCGCCCCGAGCACCTCCGGCTGAGCGCGCCCAGGAATGGTCATCGCCCGGCCAACACCCTCGCGGGCGAGGTGGAGGCGCTGCTCTTCATGGGGCACCTCACAGAGGCGCGGGTCAAGCTCCACGCCGGGCCGAGCATCCTTGTCCCGCTGTCCGCGCTCCACGACTTCCAGGAAGGGCAGGCGATCGCCGTCGAGTTCCCGCCGGAGCATCTGAGGCTATGGCGACCATAAGCCTCGCCGCAGGCGAGCTGATCCCGCGCCGGCTGCGTCGGCTGGAGCTGGGCGTCCTGGCCTGCACGCTTTTCCTCGGCGTTCTCGCGCTCGTCGTGCTCTATCCGCTCGTGCTCGTGCTCATCGATAGCTTCGAGGTGGCGACGCCACGAGGCGCGACCTACGGCCTGGGCAACTGGCAGGCCGCGTTCACGGAGCCTGGCCTCACCACGGCGCTCGTGAACACGGTCAAGGTGGCCGTGGTGGTCCAGGCGATCTCGCTGCCGCTCGCCATCGTGCTCGCCTGGGTGATCGCGCGTACGGACATGCCCGGCGCCGACCACGTCGAGTTTCTGTTCTGGGTGTCGTTCTTCCTGCCGACGCTGGTGAACACCGCCGGGTGGATCCTGCTGGCCGACCCGAACTACGGAGTGCTGAACCAGTTGCTCATGAAGCTACCGTTTTTCGCGAAGGGGCCGCTCAACATCTACTCCTTCTGGGGCATCGTGTTCGTGCACCTCACCGGGCTGGGCTTCGCCGCCAAGATCATGCTGCTGGTACCCTCTTTCCGGAACGTGGACGCAACGCTGGAAGAGGCGTCCCGCATGGCAGGCGTTGGGCCGCTCGGGACCCTCGTCCGCATCGTGATCCCAGCCGTCACCCCCGCGATCCTGGTGGTGTTTCTCGCCTCGCTCATCCGCTCCTTCGAGGCGTTCGAGGTGGAGCTGGTGCTGGGCACCCCGATCCAGTTCTCGGTGTACAGCACAAAGATCTACGGGCTCATCAACCAGTCGCCGGTCAACTACGGTGGGGCCACGGCGCTCAGCATGATCATCCTGCTGGCGGCCCTGCCCCTCGTGCTGCTCCAGCTTTGGGTCACGCGGCGCCGCAGCTACACCACGGTCACCGGACACGCAAAAGCGACGCGCGTTGCGCTGCGGCGCTGGCGGTGGCCGGTCGCGGCCGCCGCGTTCCTGCTCGCGCTGCTGTGCACGGTCATCCCTGTAAGCTTCATGATGATGGGCAGCCTAATGGGGCTGTTCGGCTACTTCGGGACGCGCGAGACGTGGACGCTCCGCCACTGGCTCACCGTGCTGGCCGAGCCACGGTTCCTGGGGGCGCTAACCAACACGCTGATCCTCGGCGTAGGTACCGCCGTGGTGGGCGTGCTGCTGTACAGCTTGATGGCCTACGTTGCCGTGCGCACGCGGTATGGCGCGCGCTGGGCGTTCGACGTGCTCACGTGGGTACCGTTCACTATCCCCGGCATCATTCTCGGGCTGGCCTATTTGCTGTTCGTGCTCCAGACCCCAGCGCTGCGCCCCTTCTACGGTAGTACCGCGCTGCTCGTGCTGGTCTCCACCCTATCGGTGATGACGGTGACCATGCAGTTGCTGAAGAGTAGCATGCTACAACTCAGCTTCGATCTCGAGGAGGCGTCGCGCACCCTGGGCGGAAGCTGGTGGTACACGTTCCGGCGCGTGGTCGTGCCGCTGGTGATGCCGGCGGTAATGGTAGCCGGCATCATGGCCTTCGCCACGGCGGCGCGGCAGGTCGCCGTCATCGTACCCTTGACGACGAGCCAGACCGAGCCCCTCGCCGTGCTGCAGCTCGGCTACCTGATGGCCGAGAACCGCTCGGCGGCGTCCGTCGTCGGCACGGTCATCGTGGTGCTCACCATCAGCGCGGCGGCGCTCGTCCGCTGGCTGGGCGGGCGGGCCGGGGTGCGCACCTAGCGGGGGCGGTCCCCGTCTAGATCCCCGCCCCTGTTGGCACCGCGCCTTCAGGAGCCGCGACCGCGACGCCGGCCTCGTCAAGCGCACTCGGGGCCGCGGCCGGCTGGGCGCTGGCCCCATTCCCGTTGCTCTCCGCGGGCCGCCCGTGGTTGTAGCCGCGTGCGTTCTCCACGGCGAACTTGCGCCAGCGGATGATGTCCTGGTCCCACGCCGACAGTCGCTCGGACCCGAGCTTCGTCTCGCGCAGCACCCGATGGTCCTGGCCGATGAACAGGGTGTCGTGCGTCACGCAGAAGATCGGGTAGTAGAACGTCCACCAGCGCTTGCTGCCCTTGGTGTGCTTCCCGCTCATGGCGCACATGTTGTACAGGTGGTCCCGGTCGATCGGAATGATGAACTGGGTGAAGTACTGGTCCTCGTGCACAGTATGGATCCATGAGGGGAGCCCGTGCAGGAACGAGCGCGGCCGGAACCCGGGCACGAAGTTCTCGGTAGGCGAGCGGCGCGGCGGCTTCACTCGCCACCACTTGCGGCGCGGGAATTTGCCGAGCCCGGGGAACTCCGCCTGATCGGTCCGCACCTCGCCCGGCTTACGGTCATGCGGGGCCTCGAGCACCCGACCATCGTGCTCGATGGAGTCGAAGTAAGGGTCCACCCCGATGGTGCGGTAGGGGAGCTGGGTGAGCAGAAACTGCGGCGACGCGCGATGCACGTAGGGCGCATGCAGCCCGTCGATGAAGTTGTCGAACAAGAGGCACCAGTTGGTGCGCCAGACCGGGGTGAAGTGAATGAAGTTGTGGACGCCCGGCACCGTCATCGCCACCGGCAGGTCTTCCTCCACCGGCACCGGATCTCTGTCGCCGATCCACACCCACACGACTCCCAGGCGCTCCTCGACGGGGTAGGCTTTCGTCCGCACCCGGCCGACCATCCGCGAGCCCGGTCCCTCTTGGATGCAGGCGCGGAGGTTGCCTTGCCCATCGAACGTCCAGCCATGATAGGGGCAACTGATGGTGCCGGAGCCGGGGAATCGGACGTGCCCGCCCGCCAGACTCGCCCCTCGGTGCGGGCAGCGGTCGGCGAGCGCGTGCGGAGCGCCCGCATCGCGCCAAAACACGATGTCCTCGCCGAGCAGCCGCCGCTTCTGTGGGCGGCTCGTGAGGTGGCGGGAGAGCATGACGGGATACCAGTAGTTGCGGAAACCGGTCTCGGGTAGCCGCCACTTCCGGTAGTAGGCGGCCTCCTCCGCGCTCAGTGGGGCCCCAGGCGGGCGGCCGTTGATCTCGCCCGCGAACAGCGCCTCGTGGCTGCCGCCCTGCGTGAGGAGCGTGGTCACCTCGTTGCGCCACAGCCGACGGAGACCCCGTGCGATGGTCATGGTCGCGCCCCTTTCTCTGTACCACGCCAAGCCCACCGGGGCTAGCTCCCATCTCGGCCGCTCGGTCCCCGCCGGGATTGGACCTAATCCTAGGCGCATCGGTCGCGCCTGTCAAGCGGTCGTCAGGCCACGAGCCTCCAGCCCGCCGCGTCGCCTGTGCTTCTTCGTCTGCGGCTGAGGAGGGGGAATGAGCCGGCTTAACCCACGCTCATGGTCAGGCCGAGGCGGCGGGCGATGAGCGCGACCCCGAGCGCCAGCACGGTGATGATCAGGCCCACGATCGCCGCCGACTCCAGGTTGCCGGCCATCGACAGCTCGAACATCAGGAGCGACAGCGTGCGCGTGCCGGGCGTGGCGAGCAGCACGGTCGTGCTGATGTCGCGCAGCGCGCCGATGAAGGTGATGGCGAACAGGCCCACGAGGGTGGGCGCAATAAGCGGCAGCAGGACGCGCCGGTAGGTCGTCCACCAGCCGGCGCCGCACATGCGCGCCGCCTCTTCCAGCTCGGTCGAGATCTGCAGAAAGGCGACGCTGCTCAGGTTCACGCCGAGCGGCAGCTCCTTGACGATCAGCGCGAAGAGCAGGGCGCCGATCCCCCCGTACAGCCAGCCCAGCACCGGCAACGAGAGCAGCAGCCACAGCAGCGCGATGCCGAGCAGCATCCCCGGGATGGCCCAGGGCAGCCAGGCCATGATCGCGATCAGCCGACGGCCCGTGAGCCGCGAGCGGGCGATCACGTAGCCCAGCAGCGCGTAGACCACTAGTCCCAGCCCCGCCGTACCCAGCCCCGTAAGCAGCGCGTTGCGCAGCGCGAGCCCGAACGCGGGGCTCCCGAGCACCTGCTGCCAGTGGTCCGTGGTAAACGGGTCGGCGATGAAGAAGAAACCAAACAGCTTCATGAATGAGCCCAGGATGAGCAGCCCGAGCGGCAGCACGATGCCCACGCCGATGTACGCGCATAGCAGGGCCGACGCGACGTAGCGCCAGCGCCCCGCCTGGACCCGGCGGCGGGCCATGCCGCGACTGGCGACGGTGGCGTAGCTCCGCGACGCGATGAAGCGCTGGTAGCACAGCGCCAGCACGAACAGGATGCCCAGGAACAGGGTGCTGAGCGCCATCGCCTGCGGGAACTGCGGCGGTTCGTAGTTGATAAGGTCGTAGATACGCGTTGCGTAGACGTAGATGCCCGCGCGCGTGCCGAGGAGCTGCTCGATCTCGAACGCCTCCAGGCTGCGAATGAGCCCGGCCAGCAGCGCCGTGAGGATCGCGGGCCCGAGTAGCGGCAGCGTCACGCGGCGCAGGAGCTGCCATTGGGAGGCGCCGCACATCCGCGCCACCTCGTCCAGCGAGCCGTCGAGCATGCGAAACGCCGGCGCCAGCAGCATCGTCATGACGGGGATCGTGGACAGGCTCAGGTGGACCCACAGGATACCCAGCACCGACTGGATGTTCAGCGGCCCGAGCGGCACCGGCAGCGCCTTGAGCCCCACGTTGATCAGGCCGTAGTTCTGGTCGAGCAGCAGCAGCCAGGCGAGTGTCATCGGCAGCGGCGGCAGGAAGAAGGCCGCCCAGAGCGCCACCTCGATGAAGCGGTGGCCGGGGACCTGGACGCGGATCAGCAGCCAGGCGATGAAGAACGCCGCGGCCACGGCGATGGGGGCGCGCAGCGCGAGCACGGCGCTATAGCCGATCGCGGCGATGGTGCGCGGGCTGCCGAACAGCGCGTCCCGCCAGCCGTCGAGCCCCGGCGTCCAGGCCTGGCCCGGTCGGGCGACGTTGAAGCTGTTCACAACGACGAAGGCGATCGGCAGCACGGTGACGGCCGCCACCGCCAGCACGAGCGCCACGCCCAGCCAGTGGTCGCGGGTCCAGCCGGCCAGTCGGGCGCGCCGGCTGGCTAGTGGCAGCGGCGTGGGCAGCGTGGTGAGCGCCGAGCCCTCGGTGACCGTACTCATCCCTGTGCCCTAGCCTCCATCAAGGGTGATTGGCCAGGGGGTGGTGGTAGTTGCCGCCCCCTGGCTTGCGACCACCGACGGACCATCAGACTCCGCTCGTCGCGGCGAGCCGGGCGGGGCGGCGCCACTGCTTGAGCGGCTGCCCCGTGGCGAGCGCTTCCAGCTCGCGCGCCCAGATCCGCCGCAGCAGGATCACGCCGACGTCGGAGCGGCCCAGCCGCTCGTGTGCCCGGTCCGCGATGACGCCCTGCCCGCACTGCGCCACGTAGTCCTGCACCTGCACGAGGTCCGGGCGCGCCCCCACGTCCTGAATGCGCAGCCGCCCCGCTAGCACTGCCTCCGCGACCTTGCTCGTCGGCCCGAACGCGGCCGCGCGCTCGCGGCGCCGCGCCTGGTCCGCGCGGTAGCACTCGGCCAGCTCGCCGGTCACCCGCGCCAGGTAGACCCGGAAGCCCGTGTGGTGGCCGTCGTCGACGGGCACGCGCCAGCCGAGCGCGTCCAGCCAGCCAAAGGCCGGATCGGCAGCCGGCGTAGTGAAGTACAGAATGTTCGGCATCAGGAACGGCGTGACGCGCACCACGCCATCGGAGCGCGTGCCATACTGCACGAGCCCATACGGCGTCTCCTCCGCGGTGATTCGCGGCACTTCGGCGATCGCCCCGAGCGCCGTGTCGCGGTGCACGAAGCAGACATGCACCTCGTCGGGGCCGTTGTCCAGGTTGTTGAAGTAGTTGCAGGGCATCGTATAGACCTGCACCGTGAGCACGCCCGGCTCCTCGAACTCCGGGTAGCGCGGCAGGGGCGGCGGCGCGTCGTCCCCGAGGTACGCGAAGATCAGCCCCAGGTACTCTTCGGTCGGGTAGCTCTTGATCCTGACCTTGGGGGGGAAGGAGGGGTCCTCGGCGGGCATCTCGACGCACTGGCCGGAGGCATCGTACTTCCAGCCGTGGTAGAAGCAGCGGATACAGTCTCCCTCCACCCAGCCAGTCGAGAGCTGCGTCCCCCGGTGCGCGCAGCGGAAGGCGACCACGTGCGGCGCCCCGTCCTCGCCGCGGTACAGCGTGAAGTCTTCGCTCATGATGCGAATCGGCTTGGCGTGGCCGGCGGGCAGGTCCTCGGCGCGCAGCACCGGCTGCCAAAAGCGGCGCAGGTAGCGGCCGGCGAGGGTGCCGGGGCCGGTGTGCGCGAAGTCCGTGTGGTCCATCGTGGCAAGGGCCGCGGCTGGGTCGCGCGCTACGACCATGGCGCTCCTCTCGGGATGTGGATGAATCCGGCCCGCCGGGCCGGCAAGGTTAGCGTACCAGCAGATCCTCGATCTGCTTGAGCAGCCCGGGCGCAATGTTCGTGTAGTAGTCTTCCTGGTACTGGTTGCGGTACTGCACGCCCGGCTTCGGCTTGATGTAGTCGGGGACCTCCGGCACATTCACGTCGAGGCGCCGGCTGGGCTCCAGAGAGAGCTGAGAATAGATCTCCTGACCCTGCTGCGAGGCATACCAATTGATGAACACGGCCGCGGCGCTGGGGTGCGGCGCGTCCTTGATGAGCTTCACCACGCTGTTGCCCGCGCTTACGGCCGGCGCGCCGTCGTCCGGGAAGACCCGCTCCAGACGGAAGCCCTGCTTGCGGAACTCCTCGGCCTGCGCGGGCAGGATCGCGAGCCCGATCGGCTGAGTGCCGCGCGCCATGCCCTGCACGACCTCCCGCGCGTCGCGGGTCACGACCGGCTGCTGGTCCTGGTAGAGCGCCTTGATGTAGTCCGGGCCGAACGCCTCGAGGAGCGAGCGCGCCGTCGCCCCGCCCGCACCCACGTGCGGGTCCTGGATGATGATCTTGCCGCGGTACTCCGGCTTCAGCAGATCACGCCACGAGGTGATTGTCTTGGGATCGATGACGCTGGCGTTCACCATCAGGTCGATGTGGACCCACTCGCTACCCGCCAACATGTATTGCTGCGCGTCGTCCACCCATTCGAGGTGGTTGTTCAGCCACTTGGTAGAATCGGTCACCTCGGGGAGCAGGAGCTTCGGGGCGATGGGGGCCAGCAGGCCCGCCGGATAGATCGTGATCAACTCGCTCGCACCGCCGAAGAGCACGTCGGTCGTCTGGCGCCCCGCGCCCGCCTCCTGCTCGATGCGCACGCGGGCGGTCGTGGATAGCTCGCTCGTGCTGTCAACCTTGATGCCATACTGCTCTTCGAAGGCTTTGGCGAACGCCTCGCCGAGACCCGGCACCCCAGCCGGCACGGAGATGCGGACGCTGCCCTCCCGTTTCGCCTCCGCCAGCAGCCGGTCCCACTCGGGCGAGGACGCGCCCCCGCCGGCGGCGGCCGGCTGCGCGCCCGTCGCGGCCGGGCCGACGGTGGGAGCCGCCGCAGGGGCGGCCGCCTTGCTCGCGGCGGGCGGCGCCGACTGACAGCCAGCCAGAGTGACCGCGAGCAGCGCCAGCACGCCGAGCACGTAGCACGGGAAGCCGGCGCGCGGGCGATGGTCCTTCATCAACGGCTCCTTCTTCGAGATCGCTGCGGCGTCCACATGCTGCGCTGCGCCGCGGCGGCGCCGCCACCTCGCCTGGCTGGCCACGGTGGCTGAGCACCCGACGGGCGATGGTGGGTCCGTTTGGTGGAGCGATACGTACCACCAGCTCTGGGCCGCCAGCTTAGACGCCCGTGGTCGCGGCCAGGCCACGCGGGACCGACCAGGCTTTGAGGGGCCGGCCCTCGGCGAGCGCGCGCAGCTCGCGCTCCCAGATCTTGCGGAGCAGGATCACGCCGACGTCGGAGCGGCCCAGCCGCTCGTGCGCTCGGTCGGCGATCGGCCCCTGGCCTACCTGCGAGATGTAGTCCTGAATCGTGATGATGTCAGGCCGTCCCGTGATGTCCTGGGCCCGTATCTCGCCCCGCAACACGGCCTCGCCGATCTCGGCGTGCGACGGCAGCGCGCGCAGTTGCTCGGCGATGGCGCGCTGGCGGTCGAGGTACTGGCGGCGTCCCTCCTCGCTCACGTCGGCTACGCGCACCAGGAAGCTCGTGTGGTGCTCGTCGTCCACGGGGATGCGCCAGGCCAGCGTCTCGATCCAGCCGATCTCCGGCATCGCGGGGTCGTTGCGGTAGGTCGTGAAGTACAGGATGTTCGGCATCAAGAACGGCGTCTCGCGGACGACGCCGTTCGCCCGCGTGCCGTACTGCATCAGACCGAACTCCGTCTCCTCCGCCGTGATCTGCGGCAGGTCCGCCACGATGGACAGCGAGGAGTCGCGATGGACGAAGCTGACGTGCACCTCGTCCGGGCCGTTCTCGACGTTCTGGAAAAAGTTGCTGGGCCAGGTGTACGTCGCCACGTCGAGCAGGCGCTTGGAGTCGAAGTCCGGGTAGCGCGGCAAGGGCGGCGGCGTGCCTTCCCCAAGATACGTGAATATCAAGCCCAAATATTCTTCGGTGGGGTAGCTCGGGATGCGTACCTTGGGTGGGAAGGAGGAGTCCTCGGCCGGCATCTCGACGCACTGGCCGGAGGCGTCGTACTTCCAGCCGTGATAGAAGCAGCGAATACAGTCTCCCTCTACCCAGCCGGTCGAGAGCTGCGTCCCCCGGTGCGCGCAGCGAAAGGCCACGACGTGCGGCATGCCGTCCTCGCCCCGGTAGAGCGTGAAGTCCTCGCTCATGACACGGATCGGTTTGGCGCGGCCGGCGGGCAGATCCTCGGCCCGGAGGACGGGCTGCCAGAAGCGGCGCAGGTAGCGGCCGGCGAGCGTCCCCGGCCCGGTGTGCGCGAAGTCCGTGGAGTCCGCCGCCGTGTGCTCGTTCACGGCCCCGTTAGTGGCAGTCACCTTTCCGGCCTCCGTATAGCGCTTTCGCGCGTGCTGCGCGTGTCGCACGCCAATACCCCGCTGACCTGCCTGTCCAGGTCAGCGGGCAGCGTCTCAACGGCGCCCCCCGGCGGACGGGGGGCGCCGGGGGGAGGTCCCCGAGTGGCTCTTGGACCGTCCGAGGCTTCTACTACGTGTAGTTGGCGACGAAAGCGCCCTTCTCGGTGCGGTCCCAGTAGAAGATGCCCTGCCACAGCTTGTCCGCCGTCCAGGTGATCGGCTCCATCTTCGGGTCGGCCCAGTAGCCGCCGGTGAACACCTCGTTCCGGTTGCCCGACGGGTCGAAGAAGTAGATCGTGTGCCCGCGCGTGATGCCGTGGCGGGTAGGCCCGGCGTCGATCGTCGAGCCGCCGCGCACGATCACATCCGCCGCGCGGCCGATCTCCGCCCAGTCGTCCAGCCAGAAGGCGAAATGGTGCATGCCGCCCGGGTTGCCAGGGATAAAAGCCAGGTCGTGGGGCGTGTGCGTGCGCTCCAGCCAGCAGGCGATCGGCGTGCCGTCGGGCGCCACGACCTGCTCGGTGAGGCGGAAGCCCATGATCTCGTTCCAGAAGTGGAACGAGGCCGGCGTGTCGGGCGTGGTGAGGAGCGTGTGGTCCATGCGCGGCGGGTGAATGCCCACAAGTCCGTCGGGATAGGGATCAGGGTTGGTGGTCGGGAGCCCATTGCCCACCACGCGCATGTCGTAGTACAGCTCGACCCGGTGCTCGCTGGGGGCCGTGAAGCGAATCGCCTCGCCGAGCGCGTGCTCGTCGCCCGCCGAGACGCGCCGCACGCGGTACTCGTTGCGCTCGAGCTTGTCCTCGAACCGCTCAAGGTCGTCCGGGTCCTCCAGCCGGAAGGCCATGTAGTTCATGCCGGGGGTGGCGTCCTCGACCAGCACGAGCTGGTGATGCTCGTGCTCGTCCCAGGCCTTGAGGTACACTTTGCCGTTGACCCGATCGGTCTCCTGGAGCCCGACCACCTGCGTGTAGTACTGGGTTGCCACCGCTAGGTCCTTCACCCGCACTTCGAGATAGCCCAACTTCAGAACACCCATGCTGCCTCCCTTCGCCGCGCGATACGGCTCCTTCTGTCCCCAAACGCTGGCGGACCGGCCGCGGCGCGATCAACCGCGTGCGCCGACAGTTCCCGGCCGGTCGCGTCATCCCTCCGGTGGATACTGCCTATCGAGCGCCTCGAACGCGTTGGTCCGCACGACCGGGGGCACCCGCCCGGCCGGGGGTGCGGCTGATCGCCCCCCCGCCGCGTGCGCGCAGATGGCGTCCACGTCGGCCGGCGTCACGCTCTCGTACCAGGTACGGTCGCGGTGCACCACGACGTTCGGGCCGTGGCTGCAGCCGTTGAAGCAGTAGTACGGCTCAACGGCCACCCCGGCGCAGCCGGCTAGCCGCGCCCTCAGCACGCCCAGCAGTTGCCCCGACCCGCGGGCGCTGCAGAACAGGCCCTGGCACACAAACACACGGCGCGTGGGCGCTTCGGGCACTGCTGCTCCGCTCCTTCGCCAACAACTCGGCCCCACGATCGGACGGCCGCCGGTCGATCCAGGCCCTTATGTTACCATCGTGGCCTGAGCCGTGGTGCAAAACCATCGCGGCCGGGCATGCACGATGCACGCACTGCGCAGCGCGCGCTCCGGCGCACGCTTCTACCGCCCCACAGACTGGGAGGGGCACGTCAAACGCGGGGAAGTGCCGCGCTTGGGCCGGTACGGTGAACGAGCGGGGTCGAGGCGCGATCGCTGTCTCGCGCCACCAAGGCATAGCATCTGCGGCTCGCCGTTGGTACAATGCTGCCGCCGTACGCGCCCGCCAGCACGCGACGCGCGTGTATTCGATCGTCCATGCCGGCTGGGCCGGGACACCGTCCTTTGCCGACTCGCGCGAGCACGGGGGTGAGGCCGCGATGTGGCTAGCCGACGAGGCTGTGAAGCACGTTGATCGCGATGAACTGGTCGAGTTGGCGTTGCGCATCTGCAACATCGACAGTGCTGGGCCCCACGAGGCCGCGGCGGGCGAATACGTCTACGCATGGCTGCGGGCCGAGGGCTTCCAGGCTCGCAAGACCGGCCTGCTGGCCGACCGCTTCAACCTCATCGGCCGCCTGCCGGGCACCGGCGGCGGCTACAGCCTGCTGTTCAATAGCCACCTGGACACCGCGGTGCAGGCCAGCGATACCTGGGTGGTCAAGGACGCCGACGCCGACGTGTAC
Organism: Chloroflexota bacterium; assembly: GCA_035293805.1. Classification (GTDB taxonomy): domain Bacteria; phylum Chloroflexota; class UBA6077; order UBA6077; family JAJPHF01; genus JAJPHF01. The sequence continues at coordinate 281,275 of DATGMD010000044.1, forward strand.
CACAAGGCCTGGGTCGAGGGGGACCAGCTCGTCGGCGAGGGGATCGTCAACGACAAGGGACCGATGGCCGCCTTTCTCATCGCCGCGAAGGCCGTGAAGGCGACAGGCATGCCGCTCAAGGGCGACCTGCTGCTCACGGCCGTCGTCGGCGAGACGAGCCACGAGCCGGCCGACGACCCGCCCGGCGCACTGCTCGAGACGGGCGACCTGGGCGTCCGCTGGCTCGTTACCCACGGCGGCGTGGCCGACTACGCGCTCGTCGCGGAGGGGACGGGCTTCAGCCTGGTCGCCGTCGAGGCCGGCATGGCCTGGTTCAAGGTCACCTGGGTCTCGGACCAGCCGGCGTACTACGTGCCCTACCTGCCCGACCGCACGACGCTGGCCGAGAGCCCCAACATGATCGTGCGCGCGGCGGCGGGCATCGCGGCGCTGGAGGGCTGGGCCGCCGACTACCAGCGACGCTACGCGTACGAGTCGCCCGGCGGCCCGGTCGTGCCCAAGGCGCAGGTCGGCGGCATCCGGGGCGGGGACGCGACGCGGCCGATCATGGCGCCGCAAGTCTGTAGCATCTATGTCATGGTGTTCACGCCGCCCGGCCTGCCTCCGCTGGTGCTCCAGGATGAGCTTGCGGCGGCGCTGCGCGCGGCCGGCGTCCCGGCGACGGCAATCGAGCTGTACCTGTTTCGGCGCGGCTACGAGTGCCGGAACGTCGAGCGGCTGCGCGACGCGCTCCTGGCCGCGCACCTCGCCACGTTCGGCACGCCGCCCCCGCCGCCGAACCCGGCGACGTGCAGCATGTGGCGCGACATCAACGTCTTCAGTGAGGTGGGGATTCCGGCGATCACGTACGGTCCGCGCTCCGAGACGCACTCCTTCAAGCGCTCGTTCCCCGTCGGGGCGCTGTACCAGGCGGCCTGCGTGTACGCACGCCTGATCGTGGACCTCTGCAACCAGGAGAAGAGGCTGCCATCAGCGACCGCTGCCGTCAGCCAGTAGCCGCGGTCCAAGCATCCCGTGGAGTCTGGCTCAGGCGGCGGGCGCCATCGGCCGTCACGACGACCGGATCGCCCAGCCGCACACCGCGCCGCAGGTCGCGCGTCACGTGCGGCTGCAGTGCGAGCACCATGCCCTCGCGGAGAGCCAGATCGAGTTCCCGCTCGCGCGCCGCGCGGCCCGCGGCATCCTCCTCGGTGACCCGGCGCGGCGCGCGCACGAGCGGCTCCTCCCAGGGGCCGTGACCAGTGCCCTGCGCCAGCACGTGCAGGCTAGTGCAGCCCGCCTCGCGAATCGGCGCCAGCAGCGCCTCGCCCAACTGGCGGAGCGTGAGCCCCGGGCGGATGGCGCGGTAGCCGTTCTCGAACGCGGCCCGCGCGATCGCGAACAGCTCGCGGTACTCCGGCGTCGGGCGGCCCACCACGGCGGGCGCCTGGAAGTTGGCCCAGTAGCCGAAGTAGCGCGGGCAGAGCTCCGTCAGGATGACATCACCGGCGGCGAGCGTGCGGCGGGCCGGCAGCCGCTTGCCGTGACTCACGGCCGGCCCGCTGTCCCAGAACACGACAACCGGCTGCTCGGAGCCCTGCTCGAGCAGCGTAGCGAACGTCCGCGCAAACACCTGGTACTCGCTCGCGCCGGGCACCGCCTGGCGGCGCAGGGTCGCCCACGCCGCGTCGCCGATGGCCACGGCCGCCTGGATGAACTCCAACTCCGCCGGGCTCTTCACGAGCCGCATCTCCTCCAGGATGGCAGTGGCGTTCACCAGTTCGGCCTTCGGCAGCCCGGCCTGCAGCCGCTCGTAGGTGACGTGGGGGATGATGCCCTCGGCGTCGAGCTGGCCCGACAGGCCCACCAGCCCGATGCGCCCCCGGGCGAGGTCTAGCTCGCGTACGTGCGCCGCCAGCGGGCCCGACCAGCGCGCGCCCGGACAGGGCCGCAGGTCGTCCACCCAGACGCCGCGCTCGCGCCACTCGTCGAGCATGCTGCCGCCCGACCAGACGAAGGCCGTGGGCGGGCCATCGCGCGGAAACGCTAGCCAGCCCTCCTCGCCGTTGCCGCCGATGAGCGACAGGTAGTACAGGTTCAGCGTCCGCACGTCGGACATGCCGCTCTCGCCGAAGACGAGCAATAGGTCCAGCCCGGCGTCGGCCATGCGGTGGCGCAGCGCGGCCCAGCGGCGGTCGCGCTCGGCGAGCGGCATGCGGGGCAGCTGCGCGCGCTCTAGTGACATGGCTCTCACTTGCAGATGGGGTCCGGCCTGCGCACGCTATTGCTTGGCGAGGATGCGCGCCAGCTCGCGCTCGTACTTCGCCGACTCGTCGGCGTACTTGCTCATCTGCACCATGCCGTCCTCGCCCATGAGCCGGTTGCCCTGGTCGAGCAGCGGCTTGATGAGCGCCGCCGTGCCCGAGCCCGGCAGCAGGTCCAGGTCCAGGAAGTCGGCCTGGTACGACAGGCGCTGCCCCTCCTCGGTCAGCATGAACAGCGCGAACAGCGTGGCCGTGTTCGGGTGCGCCGAGCCCTTCGGCACCGCGAACGTGTAGTAGCTGGCGTGGATCGCGTCCGCGGGGATGACGAAGCCGATTGGCTTCCCGTCGGCGTGCTGCTGCTGATCGACGTTCACGCCGCAGTTCAGCGCGTGCAGCAGGAACTCGCCGCTCAGGATGCGCTCGTACTCGCCGCAGCGGATGAGCCCGCCCACCTGGTCGGCAAGCTGCTGCACGTAGGCCGTCGTGGCGTCGCCGCCCCACTCGTTCGAGAGCGCCAGGCGGTAGAACCCCGCGGCATAGGGCGTCGAGGCGACCAGCCCCTTCCACCTCGGGTCGAGCACGTCCTTCAGCGTGCGCGGCACGTCGCTCGCCGGCACGAGCTGCTCGTTGTACGTGATCCCCGGGAACCAGGTGCCGTAGGCCACCGCTACGTTCTTCTCGGCCACGGCCTCGGCGGGGATGCGCGGGTCAAGCGCACGCCAATCGACCGGCTGTAGGACGTCGGCCGCGAGCATCATCGCGATGTGCTCGTCGGAGCCGTGGTACAGGTCGGTGGAAGGGGGCTTGCCCGCCTGCGCCTCCTGAATGAGGCGCGCGGCCATCTGCGGCATCGAGGGGCCGACCGTGCGGTTGATGCGCGTGTTCAGGCCGTAGTAGGCGTTGAATGCCTGCACGATCTCCGGCAGCGCGTCGCCGCCGTGGAAAAAGCTTGAGCTCCAGATGACGTTCAGCTCCCCCTCGCCGCGGGCGCCGTCGATCAGCTGCTGCACCGCCGCGTTGTGCATGGGCGCCGCCTGGCTCGCGCTGGCAGCCGGGGCCGCGGCGGCGGCTGGCGCCGGGGCGCCACTGCCCGCCGGCGGGACGCCGCTGGCACGCTGGGCGCCGCCCGCGCAGCTCACGAGCGCGAGACAGAGGATCGCCGCGATGCGGGCCTGGTGCGTGCCCCTGGGCCTCATGCTGCCCTCCCGCTTCTCGTGTGAGCCTCCGAGTCCGGCAGCCCATCACACCCCGCTCGTGGTCTCCAGCCGTTCGGGGTAGACCCACTGCCGCAGCGGCCGCCCCTCGGCCAGCGCTCGCAGCTCGCGCTCCCACAGCTTGCGGACGAGGATCACGCCGACGTCGGAACGACCGAGCCGCTCGTGCTGGCGGTCGGCGATGGCTCCTTGCCCGACCTGCGCCACGGTGTCCTGCACGTTGAGAAGAGACGGATAATCCGCGAGGTCGTGGACGCGCAACTCGCCTCGTAGGATCCGCGCCGCCACCTCGTCCACCGACGGCACGTCGGGCGGCGGTACCTCGCGGCGCCGGCGGTACGCCTCGGCCTCCGCGCCCGTCACGTGCACGAGTTGGGCGGTGAACGTGGCGTGCGTCTGGTCGTCGACGGGCACGCGCCAGGAGACGTAATCGCGCCAATCGCTGTGGGGCGCTTCGGCCGGCGGCGGGATCTTGATGCGCAGGATGTTCGGCATCTCGACGTGCGTCACGCGCACCGGCTGGCCGGGCCGATGGCCGTACTGCACCAGCCCATACTCCGTCTCCTCGACCTCGACGCGCGGCACGACCGGCAGACCATGCGTGTCGTGGTGCACGAACGCCAGATGCACCTCGTCGGGGCCGTTCTCGATGTTCTGAAAGTAGTTGCAGGGGCGGTAGTAGACCTCCGTCTCCAGCACGCCGTCGTCTTCGAGCACGCGGTGGCGTGGTAACGGCGGCGCCTCGCCGTCACCGAGGTAAGCAAATATGAGCCCGATGTACTCCTGCGCCGGGTAGCTCTTGATCCGGACTTTGGGCGGGAAGGAGGGGTCTTCGGCGGGCATCTCGACGCACTGGCCGGCAGCGTCGTATTTCCAGCCGTGGTAGAAGCAGCGAATACAATCGCCCTCCACCCAGCCGGTCGAGAGCTGCGTCCCCCGGTGCGCGCAGCGGAACGCCACCACGTGGGGCGTGCCGCCCTCGCCGCGGTAGAGCGTGAAGTCCTCGCCCATAATGTGGATCGGCTTGGCATGGCCGGGCGGGAGGTCGATCGCGCGGTAGACGGGCTGCCAGAACCGCCGCAGGTACTCGCCGGCCAGTGTGCCAGGGCCCGCGTGGGCGAAGTCGGTGTAGTCCGACTGGCTATAATGCCCGGTCGTCGTGCCGTTCAGCATGACCATCCTGCCCCTCCCAGCCCATCACGGACTCGCTGCCCCCATATGCCGGACCTCAGACGGACCATACGATGGCACACCCACCTGACAGCGTCAAGGGCACTCGGCGACAGTAGGGCTCTTCGGTCATCGGTGCTGGCCCGGAGCGGGCCACGGGAGTATGATCGTCCCGAGCGAGTCCGGCTAGGAGAGGGAAGGGAGCCTGCATGACTACGCTGTCGGCGTGGCGCCTGTTCCTGCTTGCCAACCTGGTGCTTACGCTCGCCTGCACGGGCGGCAGCCCGCCGGTCCAGCCCACGCGCGGGCCGGCGGCCGTGGCGCCGACGAATGCACCCGCCGCGTCCGCCGCGCCGTCTGCAGCGCCGGCCGCGAGCGCCCAGACTGCACCCGCGCGCCCGGCCAGCACGACTACCGTTGCCGTTGCGCTGCCCGTGCCGTCGCAGTCGTTCTTTCCGATCTATCTGGCGCGCGAGAAGGGCTACTACGCGGAAGAGGGGATCGACGCGGACATCCAGGTCGTCGCGCCCCAGCTTGGCGTGCAGGGTGTCGTGGCGGGCAACTACGGCTTCTCCGGCGCGGTCTCGCAGGCGGCCATCGCGGGGCTGACCGGCGCGCCCGTGCGGGTGGTGTTCAACACGCACAGCATCACCTGGTGGCTCATGGCGAACCAGGCCTCGGGCGTGCGCGCGATCAACGATCTCAAAGGGAAGACCATCGGCATCGAGGGCCCCGGCACGCTCAGCGCCACCTTCACCCGTGTGCTCTTGAGCAAGCACGGCCTGAACCCCGACGCCGACGTGCAGTACGCCAGCCTGGGCCCCGTGCCCAACTGGCTGCAAGGCGCCATCGGCGGGGCCGTGGATGCGGCGATCGCCGGGGACGTGGACCTGCGGCTGCTCGGCGAGGGGCAGGGGCTGACGGAGGTCGCTTGGTACGGCGATGACGTGCGAGGCTCGCTGATCGGCCTGGCCACGAGCGAAAGCATGCTGCGCGGCAACGCCGACCTCACGCGTCGCTTCCTGCGGGCGGTGACCCGCGCGCTGGGCAGCTACCGCGCGAACAAGGATGAGACGGTAGCGCTGGCCGCGCGGGTGCTCGACCAGCCCGCGGACTTCGTCGCCCGGGCGTACGATCTCAGTGCATCCCTGCTGCTCAACCCGCCGATGCTTACGCCCGAGGTGCAGCGCGAGTTCCTCGACCTGGCCAAGGAGACGCTGAGCATCGACCGCGCCGTGGACCCCAGCGAGGTCTTCGACTACGGCATCACGCGGCAGGTCGTGCAGGAAGTGGGGGCACCGCCGGCGAGCCCCTGATGGCCCGCACGGCCGAATTAAGCGGGGTGGCGCCCCACGTAGAACCCCTCGTCATCGGGCGGCAGGTCGTAGCCCGAGGCCTGGAGGCCCTGGCGCAGCGCGCGCATCTGGTTGGGCAGCAGCCGCATCTGCGGCATCGGCAGCAGCCCCCCGTTGAACCCGTGCAGCCAGTTCAGGTACTTCCAGCCGTTGCGGTGGATCAGGTTCGCGCCCGCGAAGCTCGCGTGGAAAGCGCCCTTCGCG
>DATGMD010000045.1:0-118974 GCA_035293805.1 Chloroflexota bacterium
GTGCGGAGCTGCGCGAGGAGATGATAGATGTAGCGGCTGATGCCGCCCGAGCGATAGGTCTGCGAGAAGTCGAGGAGCTGCGCGTTCAGCCCAACGTGCACCCCTGCCTCCCCACCGCCCGCCCGCTAGTCTACCCCACCCTCCGCCGCCCCGGCCAACCGGCGCCTTGCCCGGCCCCGATGCGGCCCGTAGAATCTTCCAGCCCAACCTCGGCCCGGTAGAGGCGCTTGTGAAGCCCGCTCGCTTCGAGTACCTGGACCCTACGACGCTGCCCGAGGCGCTGGCTCTGCTGCAGCAGTACGGCGACGAGGGCAAGGTGCTGGCCGGCGGCCAGAGCCTCCTGCCGCTGCTGTACATGCGGCTCGCCACGCCGCGCTACCTGATCGACGTGAACCGCGTGGCGGGGCTGGACGCCGTGCGCGTCGAGGGCGATACGCTCTGTATCGGCGCCGTGGCGCGGCAGCGCGCGGTGGAGCGCGCCGCGCCAGTGCAGGCCGGCTGGCCGCTGGTGGCCGAGGCGACGCGGCTGGTCGGCCACGTGCCGATCCGCAACCGCGGCACGTTCGGCGGCAGCGTGGCCCACGCCGACCCGTCGGCGGAGCTGCCCGCCGTCGTGGCCGCGCTCGACGGCACGCTGCGGGTGGCGAGCGCCCAGGGCGAGCGCACGCTGGCCGCCGACGACTTCTTCCTGACCTACCTGACCACCGCGGTCGAGCCGACCGAGCTGCTGGTCGAGGTGCGGCTGCCCGCGCCGCCGCCCGCGAGCGGGTGGGCCTTCCTGGAGGTCAGCCGCCGCCAGGGCGACTTCGCGCTGGTGGGCGTCGCCTGCCTGCTCGCGCTAGAGGCCGACGGCCGCCACGTGGCGGCGGCCCGCCTGGCCTTCACCGGGGTGGGGGGCACCCCGCTGCGTGCCCGCGACGCGGAGGCGGGGCTCGTCGGGGCGGTCGCCGGGCCTGATGCCTTCGCCCACGCCGCGACGCTCGCCCAGGCCGCCGCGGAGCCGGACTCCGACCTCCACGCCTCGGCCGACTACCGCCGTCACCTCGTGGGCGTGCTCGCCCGGCGCGCGCTCGCCCGCGCCCACGAGCGCGCTCGGCCCGTGCCGAGCACCGCTTAACCACCACGGAGCCTGCACCCCTTGCCCGGCTAGCGCATCGGCACAAGGTCGTCACATGTCCCCGGGACGGCGCCCCGCGCGGCACGGCTCGTGCTACGTGCGTCCCCACGCACGCACGGCACGGGATCCATGTCGGCGGGAGAGGCCGCGCGCAGGCCCATGGCAGGGGATCATGACACGTACCAGCGCCCAGCATCTGGACAACCCCGAGCGCGTGGCGCGCGCGGCGCAGGCGGTGGACTACGACAAGCTCGCCACAATGCAGGAGCGCCTGCGGCTCGTGCGCGCCACCCTCTGCGAGCCTGTCCGCCTCAAGATCGTGCAGGCGCTTAGCACGGGCGCCCTGTCGGTCAGCGATCTCGCGGTGGCCATCGAGAGCGCCCGGCCCGCCACGTCGCAGCACTTGCGGGTCCTCCGCGACCTGGGCATCGTGGCAGGCGAGCGCCGCGGCACGACGGTCTACTATCGGCTCTGCGCCGACTGGCAAGCACGCTACTTGCAGCAGGTCTTGCGTAGCGTCGAGGACGCGTCGGCGTGACGGGCGGGCGCTCCCGCCCTGCGGCGGAGCCAGGCGCTCCCGCGACCGCCCGGCGCGGCGATGCCATCCGCCCAGCGAGCGACAGCGGGGGACCGTGCGTCATGGCCACTTGCCACCGAGTGCTCGTCGTGGAAGACGAGGCGCCCGTGCGTGAGCTGCTCGCCTACGTGCTGCGCGACGAGGGGCACGAGGTCGTCGAGGCGCGCGACGGCGCGGAGGCGCTCCGCATTCTGGACAGCTACCCCGATCCCGCGGCTGCCATCTGCGTGATCCTGCTCGACATGATGCTGCCGCGTGTGGGCGGCCTCCAGGTGCTCCAGCACCTCGCCGAGCGTGGCCGCTACATTCCCGTGATCGCGATGAGCGCCAGCCGTCGTCACCTCCAGCAGGCCGAGGCGCACGGCGCCCACGCCACCCTGTCCAAGCCCTTCGAGCTCGACGCCGTGCTGGCGGCCGTGGAGCGCACGTGCGGCCACCGCCACGCCGGCGGTTGACGGCACCGCGCCGCCGCCGTACCCTACTCGTAAGGCGATCCTTATGCGCCTGGCCGGACGAAGCGCGAGCGCCAGCGGAGGAGGAGCCATGCGCGGCAATGCTGTGATGGTGGTGGCGGGTGTGCTGGCGCTGCTCGTCGGGTGCGCGCGGCCCGGCACGAGCGCTTCGTCCGGCGGGTCGGTGGCCTCCACGCCGGGAGCGGCGGCGCCGGCCGCCTCGCCCGGCGCCGCGGCGCCCGCTACCGCGGCCGAAACGAGCCCCACGCCGGGCGAGCTGCGAAAAGTGCGGCTCGCCTACGGGTTCGTCAGCACCACCGACATCCCCATGTGGGTCGCCGACGATCAAGGCATCTGGCAGAAGTACGGCCTATCGATCGACGCCACGCTGCTCCAGTCGAGCGCGCAGATCGCGCCCGCCATGGCCGCTGGCGAGGTGGACGTGGCGCTCACCGCCGGCGCGGGCGTCGTGGACATCGACCTGGCGGGCGGCGAGCAGAAGCTCATCTCGAGCCTGCAAAGCGAGATGAGCTTCTTCGTCCACGCTCAGCCGGACATCCACAGCGTCGAGGACCTGCGCGGCAAGCAGATCGGCATCACCCGCCGCGGCTCGGGCACCAACCTGGCCGCCGACATCGTGCTGGACAAGGCGGGGCTGGCGGCCGGGCCCGACGTGGCGATCCAGGAGCTGGGCACCGTGCAGAGCGAGTTAAGCGCGCTCACCAGCGGCCAGATCGCCGCGGTCGTCCTCTCCGCACCCACCAACTTCCTTGCCGAGCGGCAAGGCTACCCCCTCATCGCCAGGCTCAGCGACTACCACGTGCCCTACTCGCAGGGCGCGCTCGCCGCGACGCGCGGCACCCTGACCGACCGCTACGAGCTGATCCGCGACTTCACGAAAGCGTTCGTCGAGGCCCTCGGCGTCGCGAAGCGCGACCCGGCGCTGGCCAAGCGGGTGCTCGGCGCGAACACCCAGACCACCGACCAGGACCTGCTGGACAAGAGCTACGCGCTCTGGCTGGAGGAGCTGGACCCGACCCTGCAGCCGTCGCTGGCGGCCGTGCAGACCGTGCTCGACCAGCGCGCCGACGAGCGGCCAAACGCCAAGACGGCGAACCCGAAGGACTTCGTGGACACCCGCATCATCGACGAGCTGCGGGCTAGCGGCTTCCTGAGCCAGCAGCTCGGCGCGGAGCAGCCCGCCGCGCAGGCGCGCTAGCCGCCCGCTACCGCCACCGCCCCGTCGCGGCGGCGATCGGCCGCGCCGCGCGTCTGGCCGCTCGCGGGCTCGACGGCCACGACCTGGGCGGCCCCGCGCGGCCCACCCGCCCGCAACACAGCGTGTCCCATCGCGTGCAGCGCGGCCACCAGCGCCGGACGGGCGTCGAACAGCGCGGGCTCCAGCGCTAGCGTCCCCGCCGTGTCGTCGGCCATGGCGCGGGGCGCGTCGACGGCCGCCTGGGGCGCCAGGCCCCAGTCCACCAGGCTCACGACGAGCTGCACCACGAGGGGCGTGATCCAGGCCGCGCCCGCCGCGCCCAGCACCCAGCGCAGGCGGCCGGCCGGGTCGAAGACGAACGCGGGCGCGATGCTGCTGCGCGGGCGCTTGCGGGGTGCTGCCAGGTTCGGCGATGCGGCGCCGCGCGGATCGAAGCGGAAGTTGCGCAGGGCGTTGTTCAGCAAGAAGCCCCGACCGGGCACCAGGAGCGCGGCGCCGAAGTGCGTCCCAAGCGTGGCGGTGTACGCTACCGCGTTGCCCGCCGCGTCCACCACCGAGATGTGTGTCGTGCTCGCGGCGTCGGCGTCGACCTCGTCGCCCACCGCGCCCCAGCCGCTCATCGGCGCCACCCAGGCGCTTCCGGTCGGGTCGCCGGCTAGCGTGCGCTCGGCGCTGGCGCGATCGAGCGCGAGGCAATTCCGCCTCGCCGCGTAGGCCCGGCTGGCGAGCGCGGCGCTGGGCACCGGCACGTGGTCCGGATCGCCCAGCCAGCGGATGCGGTCGGCGTGGGCCACGCGCAGCGCCTCGCCGAGCAGGTGGATGCTCGCCGGGGCGCGCGGTCCCAGGCCGCGCAGGTCGAAGTGCTCCAGCAGGTGCAGCGCCTGGACGGCCGTCAGCCCCGAGCTGGGTGCCGCGCTCGCCGCGATCCCATGCCCGCGGTACGTCCCGCGCGCCGGCTCGCGCAGCCGCACGCGGTACGCCGCCACGTCGTCGGCGCGGAGCCGCCCCGGCGGGCGTCCCGGCGCCGAGGCGGCAGCGGCCGCGGCGATCTCGGGGGCCAGCCGCGCGCAGAACACGTCGGGGCCGTCGCGGGCGAGCAGCGCGAGCGTTGCGGCCAAGTCCGGCTGCCTGAGGCGCCAGCCGACGGCGGGTGGCCGGCCGGCCGGGAGGAAGCAGCGCGCGCTGGCGGGGCACAGCGCCAGCCGGTGCTGGTGGGCGCGCGCTTCGCGCACGAAGTACGGCGTGACGGCGAACCCCTCGCGCGCCACGCGCACGGCTGGCGCCAGCACCGCGCCGAGGTCGAGCCGGCCCCAGCGGCGCAGCGCCTCCGCCCAGCAGCGCGCCTGCCCCGGCGCCCCTACCGCCAGCCCGCCGGTGGCCAGCAGGGGCCGCGGCCACGGCTCGCCATGCGGCGCCAGGAACATGTCGGCGCTGGCGGCGGCCGGCGCCGTCTCGCGGGCGTCGAGCGCGCTTACCGTCCCGCTCGCCGCATCGTAGTAGAGCAGGAAGCCGCCACCGCCCAACCCCGACCCGAACGGCTCGACCACGCTCAGCATGGCCGCCGTGGCCACGGCCGCGTCGACGGCGTTCCCGCCCCGCGCCAGCACCGCCGCGCCGGCCTCGGCGGCCAGCGGGTGGGCCGCCGCCACCACGCCGGCCGCCCCGGCTGGCGTATCGCGCCCCGCCCACGCCCCGTGCTCCGCCGCCCGCTCGCCCGCGATCACCGGCCCCACCCCTAAGCACTCGCTCTCGCCGGCCAGCGGTCCTCGCCCGCCCTCGCCCGTCGTCAGCCCTCGCCGGCCCCCCGGCACGCCGCGCCCGGCACCCTGCCGCTGCCACGGTGACGCGGCCCGTGAATACGTAGCCACTATGGCCGTCGTGCCCGCCACCGTCAAGCGACTGGCGAATCGCGCTCAGCCCGCGCAAGCGCGACCGGCTGGCCGCGCCCCCCTGACCGCGCCGCCGCTGCGTGGTAGTATAGGCCAGCGGGAGGAGCAGGCCATGATCGTCGACGTTCACTGCCACTACGTCTCGCCGCGCGTGCTGGAAACGGTGCAGCGCGAGGGCGCGCGCTACGGGGCCAGCGTCGTGGAGCAGCGGGGCAACGAGTGGCTGCTGCAGATCGGGAGCCAGCGGCTCTCCCGCACGCTCTACCCGGACTTGCTCGACCTCGATCGGCGCCAGCAGGCGATGGCCGGCCACGCCATCGACCACCAGGTGCTGAGCACCTGGCTCGACGTCACCGGCTACTCGCTGCCGGCGGCGGAGGGCGCGGCCTGGGCGCGGCTGGTGAACGACGCGATGGCCGCCGACGTACAGGCCGCCCCGCCCGGCCGCTTCACCGCCGTCGCCACCGTGCCGCTGCAAGATGGCCGCGCCGCGGCGGCCGAGGTGCAGCGCGCCTGCGGCACCCTCGGCTACCACGGCGCCGTCATCATGACCCACGTGGCGGGCCGCAACCTGGATGACCGCGACCTCGACCCGTTCTGGGCCGCCGCCCAGGAGGCGGGCGCCCCGATCATCATCCACCCCGCCTACGTGGTGCAGAGCCCGCGCCTGGCGAGCTACTACTTCACAAACCTGCTCGGCAATCCCTACGACACGGCGATCGCCGCCGCCTCGCTCGTCTTCGGCGGCGTCTGCGACCGTTACCCTGACCTGAAGGTGGTGCTGGTCCACGGCGGCGGCCACTTTCCGTACCAGATCGGCCGCCTGACGCACGGCTGGAGCGTGCGTCCCGAGACGAAGGGGCTGCAGACGCCGCCGCTCGACTACCTCAAGTGGTTCTACTACGACACGCTGGTCTACTACGGGCCGGCGCTGCGGTATCTCGCGGACGTGGTGGGCGTGGAGCGGCTGATGCTGGGCAGCGACTATCCCTTCGACATGTGCCCGGCCGACCCGAAGCAGGTCGTGACGGACGCCGGCCTGGCTGCCGCCCGCGACCGCATCTTCGACGACACACCCACGGAAGTGTTCCGGCTGCAGGCGTAGGCGGCGCTCGCCAGAGGATTAGCCAAGATGGCAAGGACCGGCCGTCGGCACGAGGGCATCCACGTCGGCCGCACTCAAGAAGGACCTCTACAGGATCTCTAGCTGGTAGTCGACATCGCGGGCGCCCTGCTGAGCATACGCGCGCTCTACCTGCGTGCGTATGAGTCGCTCCAACCGTCCTCGGCTAGCCTCGCCCTCGTGCGGTAGCTGCACGTACGCAGCGACGAGCAAGAGCCCGAAGCGCTGGGGAGCGTCGCGCACCGGTCGCGCGAACGCGCTCCTGGAGAGCAATGCCAGTTCAGTTCTCCGAGTGGTTCGCAGAAGAAAGACGACGACTTGCCTAGCGGCGCGCGCAAACTGAGTGGAATGAACCCGAAGAACGAGGGATACCCGACCTAGTCAGGTTCCCTCACTTGACCCAGCCCAGGTCCTTAAGCCACCACGACATAGCCGCTCTCATCTCATCACGTAGCTGCGCCCGTTCCTCCTCGGTTTGGGTCGTGGGAGCTTCTGCAATCTCCAACGCGGCGTAGCGCAGGCCTGCATCCTGGAACAGGTGCTCGTCCGACTTGCGCACTGCGATGGTCAGCGAGTGCTCCCACACCCATCGGTACATCTCCAAATGCTCCCACAGGAGAGCCTGCGCTCGCCTGAACTCATCGGGGGTCGCAAACTGCATCCCAACGAGCGCGGCGCTGTCCGGCCAGAGTTCGTCCGGGTCGATCTGCAAAGCGACCTCCTCGCCGCAAGGCTGACCAAGCGTGCGCCGCGACTATTGTAACGTGCCCTATGGCCGGCGCCCGCAAGCCCCGCACCCTGGCGTGCCGCCCGCGCGCGCGGCTAGACTATGGCGACCTTGTGATCGAAGGGGAGCGCCGTGGCCCAGCAGCGCGCGATCGCCCTCACCGTCAACGGCCAGCGCTACGCCGCGACCGTCGAGGTGCGCCAGAGCCTGGTCGACTTTCTGCGCGACACCTGCGACCTCACCGGCACGCACGTGGGCTGCGAGCACGGCGTCTGCGGCGCCTGCACGGTACTGATGGACGGCGCCAGCGTCCGCTCCTGCCTGGTCCTCGCCGCCCAGGCCGACGGCGCCGAGGTGCTGACGGTGGAGGGGTTGGCGGAGTTGGGACCCCTTCCCCCCCACCCCCCTTCCCCCATAGGGGGCAGGGGGGCTTCCGGTGCAGGCTGCGCCAGCGCTTCTCCCCCCTTCCCTTCTACGGGGGGAAGGGGGGCAGGGGGGGATAGGGGGCTCCACCCCCTGCAGCAAGCGTTCTGGGAGCACCACGGCCTCCAGTGCGGCTACTGCACGCCCGGCATCCTGATCGCCGCGCTGGAGCTGCTCCGCGACGAGCCCGACCCCGACGAGGCCACCATCCGCGAGGCCCTCTCCGGCAACCTCTGCATCTGCACCGGCTACGTCAACGTCGTCCGCGCCGTCCAGGCTGCCGCCGTCGCCATGCGCGGCACACCTGAGCCAGGCGCTAGAAGCTAGGCTGTTGGGAAGCTATTGGGCGGAACCAGCACGCGGCATGGGGTTCGCGGGCAGCGCGTTGAGCCTGGTAATCGCAGTTGTCGGGCTGCTTGCCGCAAGGCCCGGCAGTGGCGAATGGCTGCTGTTCATGGCAAGCGCGGGAGTGTGTACGCTCGGCTGTATTGGAGTTCGTGTAGCAGCCGAGCGCCAACGAACCGGTGCGTTCATGATGGTCGCTGCCGCGATCGGTGGCCCAGGTACCATGCTGCTCGGCGGCGGTGTGGTGAGTATCGTCAATGCATCCCAGGATGCCTTCCTGGCTGCTATGTTCGTCTTCCTGTGGATCTTCTGGCTTCCACTCGTACTTGGCTTGCTCGTCGCGCTGTTCTTACTCTTAGCGGCCGCGCACCTGGCACTCCACGAAGCACGCACCAACGCCACTACCTAGACCGCGCTCCCCCCTTCCCTGATAGGAAAGGGGGGCCGGGGGGTTAGGTCACCCATGCTCGACTGGCACGAGCTACAAACAACCTGGACCGGGACCGCGCTCAAGCGGAAGGAAGACCCGCGCCTGCTCACCGGGCGGGGGCGCTTTCTGGACGACGTGAAGCTGGCCGGCATGCTGCACGCCGCCTTCGTGCGTAGCCCGCACGCGCACGCGCGCCTCGTGAGCGTGGACGCGAGCGCGGCGCGGGCGCTCGACGGCGTGTACGGCGTGCTCACCGGCGCCGAGGCGCACGCGCGGTCGGGCTCGCTGCGGCCGCTCATCCCGATCCCCTCCGAGCCGCCGAACTACTGTCTGGCCAGCGACAAGGTGCGCTACGTGGGCGAGCCGCTGGCGATCGTCGCGGCCGTGGATCGGGCGACCGCCGAGGACGGCGCCGCGCTCGTCGAGGTCGCTTACGAGGAGCTGCCGGCGGTCGTGGACGTCGAGCGCGCGACCGAGCCCGACGCGCCGCTGGTCTACGAGGAGGCCGGCTCGAACGTCGTCTGGCACGACACCTTCGAGTACGGCGACGTGGGCGCGGCCTTCGCCGCGGCGGACGAGGTCGTGGCCGAGCGCTTCACCATCCAGCGCTACGCCTCGACGCCCATCGAGTGCTTCGGCGTCATCGCCGACTGGGACGCCGGCCAGGAAGTGCTCACCATCTACACCAACGACCAGCGCCCCGGCCTCACGATCGGCGTCGTGGCCGAGGCGCTGCGGCTGTCCGAGACGCAGATCCATCTCATCACGCCGGATATCGGCGGCGGCTTCGGCAACAAGCGCCGCCCCGCCTACATCGTCGCCGTGGCGCTGCTGGCCATGGCGACCGGCCGCCCCGTGAAGTACGTCGAGGACCGCCGCGAGAACCTGACGGCACTCATGCAGGCGTGCGACGGGGTCATGTACCTGGAAGCGGCCGTGCGGCGCGACGGCACAGTTACCGCGCTGAAGGTGCGCGACTACGCCGACGAGGGCACGAACCTGATCTCGCCCTGCCAGCACAGCCTGCTGAAGCTGGGCAACATGGTGAACACCTACGCCATCCCGGCGGTGCGCTTCGAGCCCTACTCGGTGCTCACCAACAAGTGTCCGTCGGGCGCCAACCGCGGCATCGGCAAGCCGTTCATGTGCTTCGCACTGGAGCGGCTAATGGACCGCATCGCGGAGCGCCTGGGGCTCGACCCGGCCGAGCTGCGCTTCCGCAACTTCGTGCCGCCCGACCAGTTCCCCTACGAGACGCCGACCGGCGCCTACTACGACAGCGGCAACTTCCCGGAGACGCTACGCACCGCGCTGCGCCTGCTCGACTACGACGCCCTGCGGGCCGAGCAGGCGCGCGCCCGCGCCGCGGGCCGCTACCTGGGCATCGGCCTGAGCACCGCCATCGAGCCGGCCTCGTCGAACCTCGCCGCCTACATGCTGGTGACGGGCAAGAAGACGAGCACCGGCGTGGGCGAGGCGGCGGCCGTGCGCCTGGAGCCCGACGGCAAGGCGCGCGTGACGTTCGGCGACGTGTGCAGCGGCCAGGGCTACGAGACGGCCGCGGCGCAGATCGTGGCCGACGTGCTGGCGCTCACACCCGACGACGTGCGCGTGCATCCCTGGTTCGACTCGGATACGACGCCCTGGATGTACTCGTCGGGCAACTACGCGAACAAGTTCGCCACGACCGACGTGGGCGCCATCCTGGGAGCCGCTGCCAAGGTGCGGGCGAAGATCCTGACGATCGCCGCACACCTGCTGGAGGCGCCGCTCGACGATCTGGAGCTGCGCGACGGCCGCGTGCAGGTGCGCGGCGTGCCGACGCAGCAGCTGACGCTGCGCGAGGTGGCCCAGGTCGCCTATCGCAACCTGCTGGCGCTGCCGCGCGGCCTGGAGCCCGGCCTGGAGGCGACGCACTACTACTCGAACCCGCTCGCCGAGCTACCCGACGAGGCCGACCGCGTGCGCGGCCAGCTCATCTTCACGAACGCCGCCCACATCTGCCTGGTCGAGGTGGACCCGGAGACAGCCCAGGTGCAGGTGCGGCGCTACGGCGTGGTCCACGACTGCGGGAAGGAGATCAACCCGCTGATCGTCGAGGGGCAGGTCCACGGGGCGACGGTCCACGGGATCGGCGCGGCGCTGCTGGAGGAGTTCGTCTACGACGAGCAGGGCCAGCTCCTCACGACGACGTTCATGGACTACCTGAAGCCCACGGCCTCCGACGTGCCGACGATCGAGACGGACCGCCTGGAGACGCCGTCGCCGTTCACACCGCTCGGCACCAAGGGCGTCGGCGAGGGCGGCGCCATCCCCGCGCCCGCCTGCGTCGCCAACGCCGTCGAGGACGCCCTGCGGCCGCTCGGCATCCGCATCACCGGCCTGCCTCTCTCCCCCAACCGCCTCTGGCCGCTGCTCCAGCAGGCCCGTATCGCTCAAGACGCCTAGCCTAGAGTCTTCAGCCGACGCTGTAACGGCAGGGCCATGCACCGCGCCGCCCGGCCGGCAGCCCGCGGGCCGGGCGGCAGGGGCCAGGACGTGAGCCGAGGAGGCCGCACGGGTCCGCTGGCCGCTGGGTTAGGCGTGCCGCACTCGCTCCCCGACCATCTGGAAGGACGTGGGCGCGGCCGGGGGATGGAAGCGCGCGGCGCCCACGTCGCGGACCAGCCGCTCCAGCGGCGACTTGCGGAAGTAGGCGCGCCCGCCGGCTAGCTCGACGGCCCGATCCACCACGCTAACCGCCTGGGTGGTGACAATCTCCTTGCACAGGATGGCCTGCGCCAGAGCCGCCTGCGCGTCCGCGCGGTCGGCGTCGAGCTGCCCCACGATCTGGTCGCGGACGGCCCGGGCGGTGGCGTAGGCCGCTTCCATCTGGCCGATGAGGAGATCGGTCAGCGGCGCCGCGCGGTAGGTGGAGTTGATACCGCTGCCGACGGCCCGCAGCCCCTCGGCCCGCGCCTCCTCGGCGATGCCCAGGTACACGCTGGCGGTCAGCGTGAGGAACCAGACGACCGTGCCGGCCAGCGCCGGGTGCTGCATCGGTCCGCTCGCCGGCAGGCGCGCCCCGACCGCCGCCTCGGGCACGAAGACGTTCTCCAGGATGAGATCGTGGCTGGCGGTGCCGCGCATCCCGGCGGTGTCCCAGGTCTCCACCACCCGGACGCCCTCCGCTCGCGCCGGCACGCTGCACACCAGGATCTCGCCGGTCTCGCTGTCGAGCGCGTTGACGCGGACCACGTCCATGCCGGGGGCCTGGGAGCAGAAGGACTTGTGGCCGCTGATCCGATACCCGCCGTCTTGGCGCCGCGCGAGGGTGGGGGTGGTCCAGGCCCCGGCGACGACGGCCTCGGCGCCCGTCGAGCCCATCACGATACCCTCCGCCGCGATGCGGCGCAGCAGCTGCTCGCTGGGCGGGGCGGCGGTCCGGCGCCAGGTGTCCGCGACGAAGCCGACCTGGAAATGGTGCATGTTGACGGCGAGCGCGGTCGAGGCGCAACCGCGCGCCAGCGCCTGCTGGGCCCGCGCCATGGCTGCCAGGCCCGCGCCGAGCCCGCCCAGCTCGGCGGGCACGGCCGCGCGCAGGTAGCCCGTCTCGCGCATGCGTCGGTAGTTCGCCACGGGGAACTCGCCGGTCTGATCCAGCGCCGCGGCTCGGCCGCGGAACTCGTCGGCTAGCGTTGTGGCGAGGGTAGGCAGGTCCCAGCCGGCCGTCTCGCCGCTCGGGGGCGCGCTCGTCGTCTGCGGGCCTACCGGTGCGAGCGTCATGGTGCTCCTCCTAGGAACGAATTGCACGCGTCGCCGCGAGCGAGGCATCGCTCCGCTCAAGTCGAGCATACGCAGGCGCTGGGCATTAGGTCAGTGCAAAAAGTGGAGTAAGATGGGATGACAGACGCTGGAGGTGTCGGGCATGCGCACGTACGGCGGGTTCTGTCCAGTGGCCAAGGCCGCCGAGATCTTCGCGGAGCGCTGGACGCCGCTCATCATCCGGGAGCTGCTTGCGGGGAGCCACCGCTTCCACGAGCTGGAGCAAGGCGTGCCCGGGATTCCGCACTCGCTGCTTGTTCAGCGACTGCGGTCGCTGGAGCGGGCCGGGGTGGTCGAGCGCCGCACCACCGCCAACGGCCGGCGCGTGGAGTACTGGCCGACACCGGCGGGCCAGGGGCTCTGGGACGTCGTGCGGCTGCTCGGGGAGTGGGGGCAACGCTGGGTGAATCACGACATTGGGCCGGCAGACACGGACCCGCAGCTGCTCATGTGGGACATGCACCGCCGGATCCACCTCGATCGGCTGCCGGAGCGCCGAGTGGTCGTGCAATTCGAGTTCCGCGGCGCTCGCCAGGGCGTGTTCTGGCTGGTGTTGGAGCGGCCCGAACCGTCAGTCTGTCTGAAGGACCCAGAGTTCGACGTCGATATGCGCGTGACCGCCGATACCGTGGCGCTGCACCGGGTGTGGATGGGCCAGATGGCCCTGGCGGACGCGATGCACCGGGGGCTGGTGGAGATAGACGGGCCGAGAGAGCTGGTATGGGCCTTCCCCGACTGGCTGGCGCTCAACTTGTTCGCCTCGGTGCCGCCTGCCGCCACGCGCCTCTCGCCCGCCTGAGCGCGCACGCGCCAGCGATCGGGCGGGTGGCCCTATCATCCCCCAGCCTGATTGCCAGCTCCTCTGCAATAGCTCGCTCGCCGGCAGTGTGCCCCTCGTCGGAAGTCCGAGGCGACTGAGCATTCTTGACCGCTCCAGTGGTTTGGTCCACCACCGAGCAGCCGCGCTTTAGCTTGACGGTCGTGCCCCGCTCCCCCAACCGTCTCTGGCCGCTGCTGCAGCAGGCCGGGGCCACTCAAGAAGGATAGGCTCCCGACAGGGACACGGCCCATCCTCGGCGCCCAGCATTCGACGGAAACAGTGGCCGCTTGGCCGCATGTCAAGCAATTATGATGTGTCACGGCATATGTAATGGGATCTCCATATTGCTTTAACACTTCCATAGTGAGTCGGTAACACTTTGGCGGGAGGCTACTCGCTGTAGGCCGAAGCGTCGGCCTCCCAGCAACGCCGGCGGCGCGGACCCACGCGGGCAGCGTCGGCCTCGCACCGCGGCAAGTGGAAGGATGCGGCATGCGACCAGCGATCCTCAGCGCAGCGCTTCTGGCGATCACGCTCGTCGGAGGCGCAACCCCGGCGGCCCACGCCCAGTACACGGGCTACGGGACGCCCTACGGCTACAGCCCCTACGGCGGCTACCCGGCCAGCCCCTACGGCTACGGCATGGGCTACGGCGCGCCCTACGGGTACGGGATGGACCCGGCGCTCGCCTACGGGGCCTACGCGGGCTACGGCGGCATGCCGTACGGCGGCTACGGCTACGGAGCCGTCCCCTACGGCTATGGCGGCTATAGCCCCTACGGCTACGGGATGGGCTACGGCGCACCCTACATGGGCTACGGCGCCCCGTACATGGGCTATGGCATGCCGTACGGCGGCTACGGCGCCCCGTACATGGGCTACGGCGCCTCGCCCTACGGCGCCCCGGGCTACGGGCAGATCAGCAATCCGTACGGCGGCTACGGCACGTCGACGGTCAGCAGCACGTCGGGCAACTACCTCTGCACGAACGCTCAGACGGGCCAGCAGCAAGTCGTGAGCGCGGCGAACGTCACGGCGGGGTACACCGGCTGCACGCCGTACTAGCGGTCCGGACGCGGTTCCCATCCCGACCGAGCCCCGCCGGGCGCGAGCGCCCCGGCGGGGCTCATATCGGATCCGGCCTGGCGGTTCGTCTACCGGGGCGCGCCCTCACCCCAGCCCTCTCCCAAGGGGCGAGGGGGAGGGGCGGACCTCACTCCCCTACCCCCCTCTCCCTCAGGAGAGGGGGGAGACGACGGCCGTCGCAGACAGCCGTAGCGACGGGGCGAGGGAATCCGGAATGACGGCGCCGTCCCCACGTTGCCGCTCGGCCCGGCCGGGAGTACACTGCGGACACAGGGCAGGCCCGGCACGCGGGCCGCCGCAAGTCAGAGCCGCGAGGAGGCACCATGGCAGTCGAGGCCAGCCCCGCAACCGAGGTCATGCAGAAGGTCAACGCCTACGAGCAGTTCCAGCAGCAGGAGGGCATCCCCGTCATCCGCGGCTTCAACGTCGACGACCTGCGCACAGTCGACGTGAAGCCCTGGGCGCGGCGCGGCGTGCTCGGCACCTACATCAACCTCGACGGCACCGGCGGCACCAACGACGCCTACGTGCTGGAGATCCCCCCCGGCAAGGCGACGGAGCCGAGCCACCAGCTCTTCGAAGAGATGATCTACGTGCTCGAAGGCTCCGGGTCCACCCAGATCTGGTACGACGAGAACAAGAAGGTCTCCTTCGAGTGGCAGAAGGGGAGCCTGTTCGCCACGCCGCTCAACGCCTGGCACCGCCACTTCAACGGCCGCGGCGACCAGCCGGCGCGCTTCCTGGCGGTCACCAACGCCCCGGTCGTGATCAACCTGTTCCACAACACCGACTTCGTCTTCAACACGCCCTACCGCTTCGACGATCGCTTCGCCGGCCAGGAGAACTACTTCAGCGACGAGGGCAAGCTGTACAAGGGCGCCTCGGGCCGCATCCACGTGCTGGAGACGAACTTCGTCCCGAACACCCACGACATCGGGCTGTACTCCTGGAAGGAGCGCGGCGCGGGCGGGCGCAACATCATGTTCGAGCTGGCCCACAACACGATGGCCGCGCACATCTCGGAGTTCCCGGTGGGCACTTACAAGAAGGGCCATCGCCACGGCCCCGGCGCCCACGTCATCATCCTGAGCGGCAAGGGATACTCGCTGCTCTGGCCGGACGGCGCGGACTTCAAGAAGGTGGACTGGCAGACGGGCAGCGTGGTCGTGCCGCCGAACGACTGGTTCCACCAGCACTTCAACCCGGGCACCGAGCCGGCGCGCTACCTGGCGCTGCGCTGGGGCAGCCAGCGCTACGACCTCGGCGGCGCGATCCGCATGGACACGGGCGGCGCCGACGTGTCGCTGAAGCAGGGCGGCGCGCAGATCGAGTACGAGGACGAGGACCCGCGCATCCACCAGATCTTCGAGGAAGAGATGGCGAAGGCGGGCGCCAAGTGCCGGATGAAGTCCATGATCCAGTGGTGTACCGCCGCGGAGTAGCCGGGTGCGGCCCCCTTCCCCACGAGGGGAAGGGGGCTTGCCGTCGGCGGCGCCCGCGCTAGCTCCCCGTGTTGCCGGATGGAGGCGAGGAGTCAGCCGGGTCCACGTCGCCATCCAGCAGGTCCCATGGCCCAGGCGCCAGTCGTCGTGCTCCTCGGTTTCGCGCTCGAGCAGCCGCCGCTTGATGATGCCGAACTCGCCCCCGTTGCAGTGCGTCGCGGTGTAGCCGCCGGGCCACGCCAGCCTGGCTCTTTGATCTCGGCAGCATCCCGCTTCCCGTACAGCCAGACGGCCGTCGTCGTCACCCGCGGCTCCCGCGCCGAGCGCACCGACCTCATCCGCGACTTCCTGCGCGCGCACCTGGAGGCGCTCGGCGCGGCCAAGCGCGACCCGGCGCTCGCCAAGCGCACGCTCGGGAAGTACATGCGGGTGGACGACCCGGAAGTGCTCGATCGGAGCTACGCGCAGTGGAAGGCCACGCTGGAGGAGTGGGCCTACCCGTCGCTGCCCGCCATCCAGGCCGTGCTCGACCAGCGGGCGCCCGACCACGAGAACGCGCGGACGGCTAACCCGAGCGACTTCGTGGACGAGCGGCTCATCCGCGAGCTGGACGAGAGCGGCTTCCTGCGCACCGCCCTGAGGCCCTAGCCGTCAGCAGCGGGCGGGAGCCGCGGCGGCTACCGGAGCGAGAATCGCCGACCGTCCACACGGCGGGCCGCCCCGCTGGGCGCGGGCGGCTCAGGCAGTCTCCCGCCGGTCCGGGTCGTGGCGCAGCGTCATGCGCGCGATCGTGCGCTGCTCCACTGCCGGCCACCAGTAGATGCGCTCGTAGCCGTCGGGGCCGTGGACGGTGATGCAGTTGGCCAGCATCGTCGCGGTGTACGGTCCGCCCCCGGCCTCGTCGAGGTCCGCGCCAACGAGCCGCAACGCCTGGCTGACCTGCCGCGGGTCCTGAAAGGTCTCGCGCAGGAGGCCCCGCAACCCGCGCTGCTGGCGCGCTTCCGCCTGGAGGGCCGCGATGTCCCAGTGCTGGCGGTAGGCGCCGCCGACGTCCGCCACGTCGGCGCCCGTCGCGGACACCGTGATGACGGCTTGCTTGGTCCCCGCGTGGCGGAAGTAGCCGCCCAGGGTGCGCAGCATCTGCTCGTAGCTCATCGTCGGCATCGCCCGTCCCACCCTCGCCTCCGGAACGCCTGTCCCCCACTGAATGATCGGCGGGAACGAGCGGCCCGTGCAGCACGCCCGCGAAGGCCCCGGCCATGTATCCGCCGCCGCACCGTCGCTTGCGCTATGATGGCGGCAGCAGCCGCGGACGCGCGGCAGTGGCGCAACCGGCCAAGCTGCCGGCCCAGGTGGGTGTGTCTGCTTCGCGAAGCAGACACCCTATCTCTGGCGGAGTGCTTGGCACCCGGACATGACGAGGAGGCGCGCATGGCCATCAACACGCGCGGCGCTTACGAGATCGCCGTAGACGACGTGGAATACCTCCGCCACGGGGACAAGCCGCTGCTGGCCCGCCTCTTCCGGCCGCGCGGCACCGGGCCGTTCCCGCTGGTCGTCGACCTGCACGGCGGCGCCTGGTGTCGCAACGACCGCACGGGCGACACCGCCATCAACGAGCCGCTCGCGCGCAGCGGGGTCGTCGTGGCGGCGCTCGACTTCCGCATGCCGCCCGAGGCGCCGTATCCGGCATCGCTGGCCGACGTCCACTACGGCATCCGCTGGCTGAAGTCGCGCGCGGCCGAGCTGGGCGCGCGCCCCGAGCGCGTCGGCCTGATGGGCAGCTCCAGCGGCGGCCACCAGGCGATGCTACTCGCCATGCGGCCGCACGATCCGCGCTACGCCGCGCTGCCGCTGCACACGGACGGGGCGCCCGTCGATGCTACCGTGCAGTGCGCCATCCTCTGCTGGCCGGTCATCGACCCGCTGGGGCGCTACCACTACGTGCAGCAGCTTCGCGCCGCCGGCCCGCCGTACCCGCCGATCGTCGAGAGCGTGCTGCCCTGCCACGACGCCTACTGGCAAACCGAGGAGGCGATGGCCGAGGGCAGCCCGGCCCTGGCGCTAGAGCGCGGGGAGCCCGCCGCGCTGCCGCCCGTCTTGTACCTGCAGGGCACCAAGGACGGCGCCCACCCGCGGCCGCATCTCGACCGCTTCGTCGCGAGCTACCGCCAGCGCGGCGGCCACCTGGAGCTGGCGCTCTACGAGGGCGAGGCCGAGGGCTTCATCACCCGCTCGACCTCACCCGCCGCCCAGCAGGCCATCGACCGCATCGTCGAGTTCGTCCACCAGCAGCTCGATTAGGCATTTGGCCGAGGGCGGTGTCTAGGTTTGGCTACGCCAAACCTAGACACCGCCCTCGGCCACCAGCTTAGGATGGTGGCCCTGCTTACCGCGCGTGCGTCCGCTCGCTGACCTGACGGACGATGCGGGTGACGAGCCGGCGGGGCATGAGCCGCACGGCTGCGGTCAGCGCGCGGTTGGTCCAGCCGGGGATCGCCACCGTCTCGCCCGCCATCAGCGCCCGGTAGCCCACGCGCGCCACCGCCGCCGCGTCCATCACGAGCGGGCTACGCATCAGCCGCGTGTCCTCCATCCGGGCGCGGCGCTGGAACCCCGTCGCCGTGGGGCCCGGGCAGAGCGCGGTGACCGTCACGCCCGTCCCCTGCACCTCGTTCGCCAGCGCCTCTGACAGCGAGAGCACGTACGCCTTGGTCGCGTAGTACACCGCCGCCAGCGGCCCCGGTTGGAAGGCCGCCGTGGATGCCACGTTCAGCACCTTGCCGTGCCCCCGCGCCAGCATGTCGCGCAGGAACAGCTTCGTCAGGTGGGTGAGCGCCACGACGTTGACCTGGAGCATCTCCAGCTCGGCGCGCAGGTCCGTCTCGGCGAACGGGCCGTACGTGCCAAAGCCCGCGTTGTTGACGAGCACTTCCACCGCCACGCCCTGCGCTTCCACCTGCTGGTAGATCTCGTCGGGCGCCTGGGGCCGCGCCAGGTCGGCCTCGATCACGCGGGCGGCAATACCGTACGCGCCCGCCAGCGCGCGGGCGATGGTCACCAGCCGGTCCTGGCGCCGCGCCACCAGCACCAGGTCGTAGCCGTGTGCCGCGAACTCCCGGGCGAGCGCCGCCCCGATCCCGCCCGACGCGCCTGTAATCAGCGCCGTCGGCCGCCGCGCCGCGCCTGCATCCGCTGCCATATCCTTGCCCCTCGCCAACTCGGTCAGTCGTGATTGCGCCCTGCTTCGTATCGGACTTACTGCGGTTTTCAGGGTGAGCGAGCCGGGCAGCGTTGGCCGGGCGGCAGGGGACGAGCCCCTGCCCTACCGCCTGGCTCAACGCCCACGAAAACAGCTGTAGGACGGCCAGGGCGCAGCACGCAGCGCCCCTACAACAGGCCCGGCATGGGAGTCATCACGACGCCAACCCAAGCGCCGCGCTCCTGAGCTTGACCTACCGCGCGGGGACGGGCGCGGGCAGGCCGTAGTAGCGGCACGCGTTCTCGCCCAGGATCTTGCGCTTCAGCGTTTCCGAGAGGTCGTCGCGCTCGAGCAGCGTGTCCACGGAGCGCGGCCAGCCACCGTCCCAGTGCGGGTAGTCGGAGGCGTAGACGATCTGGTCCTCGCCGATCCACTGCGCCACGTAGGGGATCGTCTTCTCCTCGGGCTCGCAGCTATACCAGCAGCGCCCGCTCGTGAGGTACGCGCTGGGCCGGTCGGTCGCCAGCGGCGCGTCGAACGGCCGCTTCTCCCACTCCTCGTCCAAGTGCTCCAGCCAGAACGGCACCCAGCCGCAGCCGGCCTCCAGGAAGGCCACGCGCAGGTCGGGGAACTTCTCCAGCACGCCGCCGTAGGCCACGCTTGCCGCCGTGATGAGCTGCTCCGGGACGTGCGACCAGGTGTGTACGCCCAGGAAGTTGCGCCAGCGATAAGTGTCGCCCGAGCCGCTGCCGTGCGCGTGGTAGGCGACCGGCAGGTTCAGCCGCTGCGCGGTGGCGTAGAGCGGCCAGTAGTCCTCGTCGGCCACGTTGCGGCGCGAGACCTCCGTGTGGACCATCACGCCGACCACGCCCAGCTCGCCGGCCGCGCGCTCTAGCTCGCGCACCGCCGCCGGCGGGTCGACCAGCGGCAGGACCGCCACCGCCTTCAGCCGGTCCGGCGCCGCCTGGCGGTAATCGTGCATCCAGTTGTTGTAGGCCCGCGCCAGCGCCGCCGCGTAGTCGGGCTCGCGGATCATGCCCAGGTTCAGACCAAAGGTGGGGAAGAGCACCATCGTGTCGATGCCCTCCACGTCCATGTCGGCCAGGAGCGCCTGGGCGTCGGCCGGCCGCCGCCCCAGCCGCCCGCCCTGGTTGCGGTCGAACCCGTCCACCGGGTAGATGAACCGCCCGCGCTCGTTGTACGGCGGCTCCAGGTACTGCTGATAGATGGCGTCGCCGTCGAGCGCGTGCCCGTCCGCGTCGAGTATCGTGATGCCCGCCTTCATCCTTCGCTCCTCGCCTAGCCGCACCGCGCTGCACCAGGCTCTCTGTCGCACCCCTACCGACCGGGCTGGGGGCCTGCCTGACGTCCTAGCCGCGCCGCCGCTACTGGCTAGCGGCGTCCACCAGCTCGTTGCTGTAGAACTGCCGCGGGTCGGCGTCCTTCGCCTTCGGGTCGTCGAGAAACGTCAGCAGGTTGCGGACCGTCTGCTCGTCGATCCGCAGCGTGTCGGGGAAGTACTTGCTGTAGAAGTCGAAGGTCGCTTGCAGGATCTCGTCGTCGTCGATCTGGGTGTACTTGCTCGACACGCGCTTCGTCAGGTCGGCATCGGTCTTCGCCAGGCGCAGCCCCTCGCTGAAAGCGCGCAGGAAGCGTATCCCCACGTCCCGCCGCGCCGGGTCCGTCAGGATCGCCTCCCGCGCCAGGATGGCCGTCTCGGGGAACAGCCCGTACTGCCCTAGCTCCGACAGCACGGCCACCTGGCGGAAGCCCGCCTTCTTCGCCTCGAGGTTCTGCGGCGGCGCCAGCATCACCGCGTCCGCCTGCAAGCTGAACAGCGCCGCCAGCGACTCCCCCAGCCCGCCTGTCTGGAGCAGCGTCGCGTCGGTGGGCGCCAGGCCCGCCGAGGCCAGCATCGCGGTGGCCGCGAACTGGGTCGAGCTACCCAGCCGCGTGACCCCGATCGTCTTGCCCTTCAGGTCGGCGATCGACTGGATCTCCGGCTTGGCCCAGGCGTCGATCGAGAAGTAGGGGGCGTGCGCCCCGATCATGATAATGTCGCCGCCGTTGAGCTTGTTCAGCGCGGCCACGCCCCCGTTCGCCACGCCGATCTCGTACTCGCCCGCGGTCATCCCCTGCGAGATGGGGCTCGACCCGCTGACGAACTGGGCTGTCACGTCCAGCCCCTGCTTCTCGAACAGGTGCTCCTCGACGCCGATCCACAGCGGCGCCATCGGCCCGCCCACGGGGGTGTAGGGCACGGTGAGCTTCACCGGCTCCGCTGGCGGCGCCGCAGCAGAGGCAGTCGGCGCGGCCGGCTGGCTCGGCGCGGCTGGCTGCGCCGCTGGCGGGGCCGGCGCGGCCGCCTGGGGCGCGGCCGCGGGCGCCGCCGCGCCACCGCAGGCGGCCAGCAGCAGCGCGCCAACCCCCCATGTCAGTAATGTGCCCAAGCGCCAATAGCGCCGCCTCATACTCGCTTCCTCCCCGGCCGGCGTCGCCACGACGGGCGCCGACCCTATGCGTGCCGGACGATACGCGCGCGCCATCGGCCTGTCAAGCGCGCTACCCACCGCTGCCAGGCTCCGCGTGTGCATCCGCGCCAAGCGCGGTCGCCTCGCGAGCGAGATCCTCGGCAGTCGCTAGCGACGAGACTGCCACGCGGACCGTTTCACCGGCTAGCAGCCGGTCCGTGCAATCTTTCGCATCCTTGAGGCCCAGCCCGGCCTTCTGCCGCAGAAGCTTGGTCGACGACACCTTCTTGAGCCCCGGTGTCCACCCCGTCAATACTACCTGCGGCATCATACGTTTCTCCGACCGTTTTTATGAAGCTCATTTGGGCCGGCGAACGGCGGCCGCGCTACTGCGGCGGCAGCGCCGGATGCACGCGCGGGACGCACGGCGGGTCCTGGGGGGGGCCAGCCACGGGCAGGCTCCCGAACGTGAGCTGCTCGCCCAGCGGCATTCCGGCGGCGTCTAGCAGCGGCCGCCGCACGAAGTCCGCCCGCGAGTAGAGCGCGACGGTCGCGTGGAAGTCGCCCGGCGCGAGCGTCGGCGGCAGGCAGATGTCGAACCAGCTCACCACCTCGTCGCCCGCGCGCCAGGCGGCCGTCGGGTGGCCCAGCCAGTCGCGCGCCGCCGCCTCGTTGCCATCCGCGTCCGCGAGACCGACCGCGAACGTGTAGTCCTGCCCCGGATCGTCGGGCGCGGGCGCCTCGACGCGCCAGCGCAGCGTCACCCCCATGACCTCGCCCGGGCGCGCGGCCGGCGGCAGCCCGTAGCCCACCAACCGCGCCCCCACCGCCCAGTGGACGTCCGGCAGCGGCAGCCACGGCGCGCTGGGCGGCGCCCCGGGCGGGAGGGGTCGCTCGTGCAGCCGCAGCACGCGGAACCGCTCCAGCCCCGGCGGCGAGGGCCGCGGCTCCAGATCGTACCGCGCCCACAGGAGCTGCTCCGCCGTCTGCCACCACCACTCGCGCTCGACCAGATACGTGGTCCGTGCCGGGTCGCGGGGCAGCAGCAGCGAGTGAAAGCCCTGCGTGAACCGCGGGCGCGGCCCTAGCCCGCTGAGATAGCTGCCGATCTCCGCCGTCTCCTCGCTCCCGGCGACGTAGACCTCGTCCGCGCCACCCGCGCCGCCCGCCGGCGGCGCCGCGCCAGCGGGCGCTGCCGCGCTCGCCGCGGCCGGCGCGTCCAGCGCCTCCAGTCGCGCCAGCAAGCTCGGCCCCGGCGCCGCTGGCCGTCCGAAGTACGCGGCCACCGTCCCCGCCGCCGCGCTGGCCACCACCGCGCACATTGCTAGCCCCATCGCGAAGGGGAGCGCCGAGCGCCACCGCGCACCTCTGTCTAGGACTATGGCGAGGGCAAAGCCGGATCCCTCTCTTCCCGAGGTTGGGCGGGCGGGAAGGCAATCTGCGGGAGTGCAGGAGCGCTCCGCTGCCGGGGGATTGGGGGCGTTCCCCAAGAGTCTCCCACCTTTTCCCCCTAGGATTGGTCCTGCTAGCGAATTCCGCACCCGCCTGAGACGTCCGGTGTCGGCGACGCCGGGGCTGCGGCCTCGACGGCTGCGGGCGGGCATGAAACCCGCCCCTACGTCACCCAGCCGCTCCCCGGCGAATGCGCCAGCCGCATCTAGGATTGGGGGGCTGGGGCGGCAGGCCGCCATGCGCCGCGCCCACCGCCAGCCCTCCCACAGGGCCAGCGCCGGGAAGACGTAGACCGCCGGCATGATCCCCGCCTGCCGCGCGAAGTGCGGGCTACTGGCCGACAGCACGCCCGGGAGCAGCATGATCGCCAGCCATGCTACCCACAGCCCGTACGCCGGCCGCCGCGCGCGCCAGAGCGCCAGGCCTAGCCCGAGCACGAACAAGACCGCCAGCGCGGGCGGAAACACCGGCTGCGCCGCCACGTCATACTGCGGGTCCGGGTCGCCCCGCCCCCCGAACATCCCCACCGTGCCCAGCAGGTTGCGCCCCAGGAGCCCCCACGGGTCGCCCTCGTTCACCCATGGATTCACGAGCGACACCATGTCCACGCGGAACAGGAACGCGCTCCAGTGCGACGCGTAATACACCGCCAGCGGCGCGACCACCACCGCGCCCGCCACCGCCAGCGCCACCAGCCCCGGCCACCGCGCGCGCAGCCACCCGGGCCACGCTAGCGCGGCCTGCGCCAGCAGCACGAGCGCCACCAGCGGTAGCAGCCGCGCCGGCAGGTACGTGTACAGCGCCAGCCCGAAGCACGCTCCGGCGCCAACGAACCAGCCCCAGAGAGCCCCGGGGTTCCCCCCTGCCGGGAGCCAGAGCCCGCCCTCGTCCTCGCCGGCGGTGCAGGGGCACTGGCGCTCGCAGTATTCCGCGCCACACCCTGCCGGGGGGGGTGGGGGGTGTCCCCCCAATTCGCCCTCCCCTCCTCTAATACCTCGCCACAGGCAGAAGAACGCCAGCGTCCCGAGCAGCGGCAGCAGCCCCACGCGGCTCGCATCGCGGCTGAGGTGCAGGTGCCAGAGGGAGACCGCTTGCAGCAGTGCCGTCAGCAGGGCCAGGCCCGCCGAAGCGAATACCGCTCGCACCAGCAGGTAGGTGGCCAGCACGCAGGCTATCCCGGCCAGCGCCGCCGGCAAGCGCAGCGCGAGCGCGCTCGGTCCCAGCAGCGCCGTGCTCAGCGCCGCCAGGTACACGTACAGGGGCTCGGCGCCATTGTTCGCCGCGAAATAGAGCGTCGGGTGGCCCGCCAGTACCCGCAGGGCGTCGACGCCCGTGTAGCCCTCGTCCACGTCGAACGGGTCCGGCCCGCCGCCCACCACCCACAGGCGCAGCACCGCGGCCACGAACAGCACGCCGAGCAGGGGGCCCCAGGCGCGCAGCCAGCGCCGCGCGAGGCCGACACGGCGGCGCTGGCTCGGACGCAAGGGGGTCGGAGGAGATGCGGTCGACGGCAGCACGCCTCATTGTAGGCGAGATGCCCCCACGAGGCAGCACGCCTGGTCGTCGCCGCGACCACCGGGACGCCGCGACCACATGATATAATAAGTGATCTCTTATGCAGATGATCCAATCGGCTGGCCGGACGGATATCCGAGTGGTCGGCTGGCGTCCCGGGCAGCATGGGTTGCCGCGCAGCGCGCGGATGGAAAGCGACCCGAGGCTGAGCCGGGACAGGAGCGGACCGAGGCAATCGGGAGTATCATGCGGGAAAGGGAGAGGCAGGGCCCCCTGTCGCCCGACGCCGCGGGCCCGGGTAGCGGTATCGGGCGGCGAGCGGGAGCGCTCGCCGGGGCGTAAGATGGGCGCGCGTCCGCGCGCCCCTGGGGTCGCAGCGGAGTGGAGGCGCACGATGAACGGGCCGGCAACCGCACTCCGACGCGTGGTGGTCTTCCTCGCCGTGCTGGCGGCCACGGCTTTCACCGCGGCGCCCCCGCCCGGGCCGGCCGCGGCGCTCGCGGCGCCGCCGGCGGCCCCGCCGCCACAGCTTAGCCCTGTCCGCTTTGGCTCACCCCAGGCGATCTCGGACGCCGGCGTGTTCATCGGCAGCGAGCACGGCTACTTCCGCGAGCAGGGGCTGGACGTGGAGACCGTGCCGTTCCAGAGCGGCCCGAACACCATTCCGGCGCTGGCGGCCGGCGACCTGGAGACGGCCGGCGGCACGATCAGCGTCGCGCTGCTCAACGCCCTGGAGCGCGGCATCCAGATCAAGATGGTGGCGGACAAGGGGACTTCGCGGCCCGGCTTCGAGTTCGTGCAGGTGCCCGTGCGCCGCGACCTCGCGGAGAGTGGCGCGGTCCGCACGATCGGCGACCTGCGCGGCCGACACGTGGCCGTCGCCTCGCTCCAGAGCGGCGCGGAGTCGCTGGTGGCCCACGTCCTGGCTCGCGGCGGCCTGAGCATCAGCGACGTGGACCTGGTCCCGCTCGGCTACGGCGACATGGTGGTGGCCTTCGGCAACGACGCGATCGACAGCGCCAACATCATCGAGCCA
Organism: Chloroflexota bacterium; assembly: GCA_035293805.1. GTDB lineage: Bacteria > Chloroflexota > UBA6077 > UBA6077 > JAJPHF01 > JAJPHF01. The sequence continues at coordinate 25,131 of DATGMD010000045.1, forward strand.
TCGCTTAGCGCGGCGATCGACCGGAATCTCGTGACCACCTGGGAACCGGGATACAGCAGCGCCGCGTTCGGCGGCGTGTACCAGGCCGCCACGATCGCCTACTCGGGCCAGTTCGCGACCCAGGCTGACCTGGCCCGCCGCTTCATGGTCGGCTACCTCAAGGGCGTGCGCGACTACAACGACGCCTTCGTCAAGAACCAGGGCCGCGACGAGATCGTGCGCATCCTCATCGAGAACACGGCGGTCAAGGACCCTGCCGTCTACGACCGCATGAACATGGCCGGCCTCGATCCGGACGGCCGCATCGCCCGCCAGAGCCTCCAACTCGACATGGACTACTTCCGACAGATGGGCTACTATACAGGCCCCGTCACCCTGGACGACCTGATCGACACGTCGTTCGCCGAGTATGCGGCCCAGCAGCTCGGGCCTTACCAGTAGACGCCGGCGCCCCCGGCCAGAGCGCCTCTCGCGGAGTATGGAGGCCGTATGCGGTACCGGCGACGATGGCTCCCCGCACTGTCGCTCCTCGCCCTGACCCTCGCGGCTTGCGGCCCCGGACGGGCCACGCTCCAGCCGGCCACATCCGACTCGCCGGCCGCGGCGCCTGCCGACGCGGCGAGCCAGCCTACGACAGCCGCGGACGCGCCGGCCACGCCGGTCGCCTCGCTGCCGCAGAAGGTCACCGTGTCCTACTCGTCGATCTCCGGCTCGTTCCTGCCGCTCTTCGTGGCGATGGAAAATGGCCTGTTCGCCAAGCAGGGGCTCGACGTCGACGTCACCTATATCGCCAGCGGCACCACCTCCATGCAGAGCCTGATCGCCGGCGACGTGCAGTTCATCGTCACCTCGGGCGCCGAGCCGACCGCGGCCTACCTGGGCGGGGCGCCGGTGCGGATCATCCTGGGCTGGCTGCGCACGCTGCCCGCGCTGTTCATGGTCAATCCGAGCATCACCAGCCCCGAGCAGCTGCGCGGCCAGACGATCGGCATCACACGGTTCGGCGGGCAGCCGCACGTGGCCGCCCGCCTGGCGCTCAAGGCCTGGGGCCTGGACCCGGATACCGACGTGCAGTACCTGCAGCTTGGCGGCGTGGCCGAGATCATGGCGGCCACGCAGTCGGGCGCCGTGGCGGGCGGGGCCTACTCGCCGCCGACCAACGTCAAGGCCCGCAAGCTGGGCCTGCGGACGCTCGGCGACCTCGGCCAGATGGGCATTCCGTACCAGGGCAGCGTCCTGGCCGGCCTCCAGCCGTATCTCGACGCCAACCCGGAGGTCGTGCGGCGGTTCGAGCGCGCGATGCTCGAAGGCATCCAGGTCTCGCTGACCGACGATGCCGCCACCCAGGCGGCGCTCGCCAAGTTCACCCGCACCGACGACCCGGAGCTGCTGGACGAGACGATCTCGTACTACCGGAGCGTCGTGCAGCGCAAGCCCTATCCGTCGGCCGCCGGGCTGCAGACGGTGCTGGACGACCTCGCGGAGAGCGATCCCCGCGCGCGCACGATCCAGCCCCTCGACATCGTGGACACCACGGTGCTCGAACAGCTCGACCGCGAAGGCTATCTCAAGCAGCTCTTCGGCGAGTGAGGGTGCAGTGCCGCTCGCGCCACCCTCGCCGTGAGGGTGCTGGATTGGAGGTTACCCACCGTAAGAGAGGGCCACGGAGGTTGCGAGGCGCGTACCGGCCGACAGGGGGCAGGAGATGGACGACGATTCTGGGAGGCGATCTCCGCACGAGCGGCGGGCGGCTAGCGCCCGGTCCGCGCCGTTCATGGCGATTAGCCGCCGGGGCTTCCTGGGCTGGTGCTCGGCGGCGTTTCTGATACCGGCCTTCGCGGCCTGTGCCGAGTCGCACGCGCCCGCGGCACCGCCGGCCACGGACACCCCCGGCACGCCGGCAGCGTCGCCGCCGGCGCTCGGGCCGATGCGCATCAATTACAACGCCATCGCCGGCGTGATGTCCGGCATCTGGATGGCCGCCGACACGGGCGCCTGGCAGGAATGCGGCATCGAGCCCGAGATCTCGAACATCAACTCCAGCTCGCGGGTGCTGCCCGCGCTCATCGCCAACGAGCTCGACGGCAGCGCGCTCGACGTGATGGCCGGGGTGCGGGGTATCGCGAGCGGCAGCGACGTGGTGTTTCTGGCGTCCCTGAGCAACCGGCAGCTGTTCTCGGTGTTCGTCCGCCCGGACATCCAGCAGCCCGCGGACCTGGCGGGCAAGGAGTGGGGCATCACCCGCGTGGGGGCGTCCACGGACGTGGCCTCGCACCTGGCGCTCGAACAGTGGGGCATGTCGGACGACGACATCACCTTCATCCAGCTCGGCGCGGCCGCGAACACCCTCGCGGCGCTCGAGAGCGGGCAGATCGACGCCGCCACGCTCGGCCCGCCGCACACCCTCCAGGCCCGGGCCGACGGGTACCGCGAGCTGATCAACCTCGCCGAGGACGGCCCGGCGTTCCCCTCGATCGGGCTGGCGATGATGCGCCCGCTGCGGACGGAGCGGCCCGAGCTGGCCTACGCCTTCGTGAAGGGCTACGCGCTCGGCGTGAAGCGCCTGCGCGCGAACAAGGACGCCACGCTGGCCGCCTACCACAAGTACCTGCAGACCGACGACCCCGAGATCCTGGACTCGACGTACACGCTCGCCCGGCGCTACCTGGCCTGGCCGCCGACGATTCCGGCGGACGGGCTGGACCGGGTGCGGCAGGCCGTGGCGACCCAGGAGGACCCGCACGCGGCCGATCTGACCGACGCGCAGATCTACGACAGTCAGTTCGTGGACCAGCTTCAGGCCGAGGGGATGTTCGCGTAGCGCACGGACGCCGCTGCCAGCCCCGCGCCGCAAGGCAGGCCCTCCCTGGGCGGCGCTGGTGCGTGGCTGGCCGGTCGGCGAGGCGGCAAGGAGGTCGGTCATGCGCCGCGCATCGGCGCTCCTGACGTTGTGGACCCTCGTTAGCTTGCTGCTCGTGGCGTGCAGGCCGGACGCCGGCGCGGCCCCGGCCCCCGCGGTCCCACCGGCGGGGGCGGCGGAGCCCGCGGCCGCCGCCCCGGCCGCCGCGCCCGCGCCCGCTAGCCAGCCACCGGCCCAGCCCGTCGCGGTGCAGGGCGGGCTGCTGCCCTCCATCCTCAGCGCCCCCATCTTCGCGGGCGTCGACATGGGCATCTACCAGCAGAACGGCCTCGACGTCACGGTCGAGCCGTTCACCGTCACGAGCGACATCATGACCCTCGTGGGCAGCGGCCGCCTGCAGTTCGGCCAGGCCACCATGGGCTCCGCCGCCTTTAACGCCTTCAACCGCGGCGTCGACCTGGTGATCACCGCCGGCGGCCCGCTGGGGATCCTGCACCTCCTCATCCGCAAGGACCTCTGGGACAGCGGCGCCATTCGCTCAACCCGCGACCTCAAGGGGACGCGCTTCGCGCTCAACGGCCGGGGCGTCATTATCGAGTACGTCCAGTACAAGATCCTGGAGCGCGGCGGCCTCACGCCCGACGACGTCGAGGTTCCCATCCTGCCCTGGCCCGACCAGATTCCCGCGCTGGGGAACCACGCCATCGACGTGGGCCTCGTCGGCGATCCCCTCGGCGCGCTGGCCGTCTCGCGGGGCGTGGCCACCATCCTCGAGGAGCGCGACCCGAGCGGCCGCGAGCCGTGGTACGCCCCGGGCTTGCAAGGCTCGGTGCTCATGATGAACCGGCCGTGGGCCGAGGCCAACCCGGCCGCCGCGAGCGCCGTCGTGAAGTCGTACTTGCAGACCGCCCGGCGCATCCAGGGCACGAAGATCTTCGACGACACGGAGGCGCTGGCCAGCGTCGAGAAGTGGGTCGACGTCAAGCCGGAGGTCGTCAAGGCCGGGGCGCCGCCGATCTGGACGCTCAACGGCCGCGTGGACGCCGACATCCTCGCGGACGTGCAGCGCTACTTCATCGAGTCCGGCGGCACCGACTACCACGATCCCCTGCCGCTCGACCGCCTGTACGACGACCGCTACCTGAACGCGGCGCTCGCCGAGATCGGGACCGTGCCGGAGAACTGAGCGGCCGGCTTACAGCCGTTTGCAGCCGGGCTGAGCCATCGGCCGACGAGGGGCTGCGGCAGTGGCGCTTGCAGTATTCCGCGCCACAGGCCGCGGGCGTGCATGAAACCCGCCCCTACGCGACGCCGGCCGCTCTCCTTACCTGCAAACGGCTTTAGAGTCGCCCCTCGGCGCGCAGCCGCGCCTTCAGCGCCGCGAGCTGCTGGTCGAGCAGCGCCTCGTCGCGCGGCGGCGGCGTGACCAGCGGGCGCGTGGCGCGCGCCGGGGGCGGGGTCAGCAGCACCGCATCCGACGGGGGCGGCGTCGGGCGCGGCACGAGCGGGGGAGCGGTGCCGGGCGCGGCGCCGATCCGCTCGCCCGCGGGTGCGCTCTGCGGGCCGATCAGCGCGAGCAGCCGCTCCCAGACGAACGGCTCGTTCACGATGCGCCCGTGCCCCAGGTGGCGTGCGACGACCGAGGCGCTCGGGCTGGAGGCGCACTCGACCACCAGGGCCGGCTCCACCGGCCCCACGATCGCGTCCGCCGGCTGGACGATCGCGTCGTCGGCCTCCGCCAGCGTCGTGACGGTCACGCCGGCCGCGCGCAGCGCCGCCACCTCGGCCGCCAGCCGCTGGCGGTGGCGCGGGTCGTCGCCGAGCGCGCACAGCTCGCGGCTCACCGCGCCCGGCCCGAAGAGGTCGCCCAGCCAGCGCAGGTCGCCCAGACTGCAGCCGTTCAGGGGGCTGCTGAGCGTCGTGATGGTGCGCAGGCGGTGGCCCCAGGCGTCCGGCGCGCGCCGCTGGAGCGAGATCGCCGCCTCCAGCAGCACCACGCCGCCGAAGCTGAACCCCACCAGGTGCCACTCGGCGTCCGGCGGCCGCCGCTGCGCCTCGTGCCACAGCGCCTCCGCGCAATTGGCGATGCTCGTCACCAGCGGCGCCTCGAAGGCGCTCAGGTCGTAGTCCGCGGGCCGCACCCAGCGCCCCGCCTCGTACGTCCCCGCGTAGGTCGCCTCGACGAAGTCGGACGGCGCGAACCCCGCCGCCGCCATGAACCCGCGGAAGCCCGCGAAGACGTGGCGCGTGTCGCCGCTGCGGGTCCCCACCCCCGCCGCCAGGACGATCAGCTTCCGCGAGCTGTCAGCCATCAGCCGTCGGCTACAAAATGCTGCCCACCTGGACGATCTCGTCGCCGGGCCAGCCGGTCGTCAGGATCTCGTGGCCCGTTTCGGTGACCAGGACCATCTCCTCCAGGCGCACGCCGCCGTAGCCCGGTCGCCCCTCGCGCGCCTCGACGGCGATGACGTGGCCCGGCTTCAGCTCCTGCGGGTACTCGGGCGAGAACACGCGGCTGATCACCGGCTCCTCGTAGGTCATGCCGATGCCGTGGCCCACCTCGGCCACCAAGAGGCGCTGGTCGGCCTCGTAGCCCCAGGTGCTCGCGGGGAGGAAGTGGCGCGCGGCGGTCGCCGTCGAGGCGCCGGGCTTGATCTCGTCGATCACGGCGTACACGCGGTCGCGGCAGCGCGCGTACCAGTCGCGCTCCTCGGCCGTCGGCGCGCGGCCCACCTTGTAGGTGCGGTAGATGCAGACCTTGTAGCCGTTGAAGGTGGTCGAGCAGGTGTTCAGGTAGAACAGGTCGCCCACTTCGAGCATGCGGTCGGTGTTCCCGACGTGGTACACCTCGAAGGTGCTCGGGCCGGAGCGCACGCCGCCCGACACCGTCTCGGCGCCCGCCTGCATCATCGCGTCGTAGACGAAGCCGCCCACATCGCGCTCGCGCAGGCCCGGCCGGCACGCCTCCATGACCGCCGCGAAGCCGCGGTTGGCGATGGCGATGGCCAGCCGCAGGCAGTCCACCTCGTCCTGGGTCTTGATGCTGCGCGCTTGCAGCATCGCCGGCATGGCGCCCGCAAGCGGCACGCCCGCCTCGGCGAGCGCGGCGCGAGCGGCCTCGTCCACGCCGTCGGTGCCGATCCGCTCGCCGTAGACGCCGCGCTCCTTCAGGTCGCGCACGATCGCCTCGGCGAAGCGCCGCGCCTCGGTCTGGATGGCGGCGGCGCCGGGAATGCCGTTCAGCCAGCAGTAGCTGAACCGCCAGTTCTCGGGCTTGATCCAGGTCGCGTGGACCTTCTGGCCCTCCAGGATGTCGCCCAGCTCGTACATCACCGGGTCGTGCTCGGCGAAGACGAGCGCGTAGCGCAGGGCGGGCGCGAAGATCGGGCCGCGCAGGGCCGTGGTGTAGCGGATGTTCTCCGGGCGGGTGAGGATGGCGGCCGCCAGCCCCGCCTCCTTGAGCGCCGCCTGGGTCTTGGCGAGGCGCTCGGCGCGCATGCGGGCGTAGTCGACGCGCGCCTGGAAGTCCACCGCGCCCACGCCATAGGCCAGCTTGTCCATCATGCTCCTCCCCGCGCGGCCCTCGGCGGGCCTGGCGCAGGGGATTATAGCCGGCGACGGGGCGGGGCCTTGACAGGGTTGCAGAAGGTTCGTACATTGGTTTCAGGAAGTTGTGAATGTTGGTGGGCGATGGATAGCCAGGCGCGACACGTCGAGGACCGCTTCGTCCAACAGTGGGGCGACATGGCGAGCCTGTGGGGCGTGAGCGCCGCCGTGGGGCGAATCCACGGCCTGCTCTACGTCACCGGCCGCGCCCTCACCGCCGAGGAGATCATGGAGCGGCTACAGCTCAGCCGTGGCGCGGTCAGCATGGGTCTGCGCGCGCTGATGGCCTGGGGCACGGTGCGCCGCCACCACCTGCCGGGCCAACGCAAGCAGTACTTCGTCGCGGAGCCGGACCCCTGGACCTGGCTGAAGCGGGTCATTGCGGAGCGGCGCCGTCGCGAGGCCGACCCGATCATCGAGGCGATCGGCGACTGCCTGACCCTAGCCCGCCAGGCACCTGCCGAGGATCCCGAGGTACACGCCACGGCGGAGCGACTGGAGCGCCTGGTGGAGTTCATGCGCGTGTTCTGCCGCGCCATCGACGTGTACCTGGCGCTCGACCGTGAGACGATCGTCAGCCTGCTGAGTATGGCCGAGGAGACCGCAGAGACAGCCAGCTAGGGCGGCGCGCGGGCGCGGCGCGCCGCCCCTTTTGCTTAGATGAAGTTTCATAAATTATTGAACGTTGCTTCACGGTTAGCTCTAGTGCAGCAGTGGTTGGCGCGCTTTCGCGTACCAGCGCGGATGTCTCAGGAAGGAGGCCAACTATGTCAGCCTGGAGTCGCTGGTCTGCAGGGCTCGGAGCGGCCATCTGGCTGGCCTGGCTGCCGCGGCTCGCCGCCGAGCAAGGACAGGTGGCGGCGCTCTTGTTGTTCGCCGTGCTGGTGCTGGTGCCGCTCGCGCTGGCGCTCGCCGCCACGCCGGACCGGGCCGGTCGGCACGCTTGGCCCTACCGCGCCGCCGTCTTCGCGCAGCCGGCCGCGGCGCTGCTGGCTGCCGGCAGCTTCCTGCTCCCGCCTAGCCCGGCGGCGGCGCTGCTCGCCCTGCCCTGGTTGCTATGCACCGGCCTGGTGGCGCTGTTCGGCCTGTGGCGGCTGCTCCCGCGCGGGCTCAGCCCCGCCGCCGAGGTCTGCCTCGACGCCGGGCTCGTGTACCTGCCAATCGGGGGCGCCTGGCTCGTGCTCGCGCGGCTCGGCGCGCGCCCGCTCGGCTTCTCGGACGTGATCGTCCTGCTCACCGCCGTCCACTTCCACTACGCCGGCTTCGTCGCCCCGCTCCTCGCCGCCATGGCCGGCCGCGCCCTGCCCGATCGCAAGGGCCTAGCGGCGCGGGCGTACCGCGCCGTGGCGGCGGGCGTCGTCGCCGGGCCGCCGCTGCTGGCCGCCGGCTTCACGTTCTCGCCGGCGCTGCGGTTCGCCGCGGCGCTCCTGCTCGCGGCCAGCTTGCTCGCGCTGGCGGCGCTCACCATGATCGCGGTCCTGCCCGCCGTACGCCCGCGCGCCGCACGCTGGCTGCTCGGCGTCTCGGCGGCAGCAATCATCCTGCCGATGCTGCTGGTTGGGGCCTATGCAGTGGGCGAGCTGGCCGGCGCTTCCATCGTCACGATCCCGCAGATGGTGCGGGTGCACGGCTGGCTGAACGCGCTCGGCTTCGCGCTCTGCGGCCTGCTGGCGTGGACGCTACGACCGCCAGCATCGCAGCAATCGCCGCCTGGGCTCCCCTTGAGCCGGCTGGTCAGCCGGGGCCGGGTCGGGTCCGACTTCCTGTGGCGCATCAACGCGGTGGCCGAATCCGGTAGGGTCCCGACCGGGCTGGTCGACGATTTCTCCATCTATCGGCGGGACGACTTCGACCCGGCTCGAGTCCATCCGGCCATCCGCGCGTTCTACGAGCAGACCGTCCGCTACTCCTTGGTCGTGCGCGCGGAATGGCGGCCGGGGTTCCGGCTGGCGGCGCGGGTCTGGAGGCGAGTCAGCACCTGGGCAGGGCAGGAGAGCTTTCGCGTCGCCGCAGATCGCGCCGACGAGGTCGTCAGCCAGATCGTGCCAATCAAGGACGAGGCAGACGGACGCCAGAACGTCCGCGCCTGGGTCCGCACGTACAGCGCGACCGGCGAGGCCATGTATGTCGCGGTGTATGCCAACCACACGCTTGGCTCACAGACCTACATGAACATCGCGTTCCCGTGGCCCGGCGGCAACCAAACCAGCATCCTACGAATCGAAGCCTACGGGACGGATGGCGCTTCAGGCATCTTGTTGACCACTCGGCCAGGCAGTGGTGCTCGCGGCGATGAAGGCGTGTACTTCGTCACGCCCGTCATTCCTGTTCGCCTACCACTCAATGAAACTATCCGAGTGTGGGTCGAAGAGGCCTCGTCGGGCGTCCTTGGGGCCGCCTCCCGAGCAGTCACGGTGCTCGCCCGCCACGACTTCTGGTTCCTTGGAATTCCATGTCTCACGCTGCACTATCGCATTCTGCCCCGGGACCAGCTAGGCCAGGGCGTGTCGGTGCCGGCTTCCACCACCGCCGGGCTATGGGCGTTCATCCGACAGGAGGGTCTCCCGTGCGAGTAGCCGTGGCGGGAGGAACTGGCTTCGTCGGCCGCCACGTTGTCGCCGCGCTGCTGGCCGCGGGCCATCAGCCGCGCGTCGTCGCCCGGAGCGCGCGATCGGTGCAATCGGGTGTCGAGCAGGTCGTGTGCGACGTCGCGGCCCCGCCGCTGCCCGCCGGCGCGCTGGACGGCCGTGAAGCCATAGTGAACCTAATCGGTATCAAACGGGAGCAAGGCGCGCAGACCTTCGAGCGCGCGCACGTCGCGGCGACGCGTCACCTGCTAGTCGCGGCAGAGCGGGCGGACGTTCGGCGCTTCGTCCAGATCAGCGTGGTCGCCAGCCGGCCCGACGCGCGACACGCCTGCCACGACACGAAGTGGCGCGCCGAAGAGCTGGTACGGTGCAGCGGCCTGGACTGGACGGTCCTCCGCCCCGGCGTGATCTACGGCCGGGGCGACGACCTGATAACCCATCTGGCGAAGATGGTTCGCTTCGCCCCGCTCTTCCCCGTCGTGGGCGACGGCACCTCGCTCCTGCAACCGGTGGACGTGTGCGCAGTGGCCGAGGCCGTGGTCCGTGCGCTCGGCAGCGAACGCGCGGTTGGCCGCACGTACGCGCTCGTCGGCCCGGCGCCGCTGGCGCTGCGCGACGTGGTGGGCACGGTGGCCGCGGCGCTGGACCTGCCGCTCTGGATCGTGCACACGCCCATCAAGGTCCAGCGTCTGGCCGTGTGGCTAATGAACGCGCTCAGGCCGCGGCCACTCTCGGCGCTGGCGCAGTTGCAAATGCTGATCGACGGACTGGTCGGCGATCCGGCGCCCGCACGGGCGGACCTGGGAGTCGCGTCGCGGCCGTTCACGGTGGATACTGTGCGGGGGCTTCCCGAGGAGGTGGCGCCGCTGTTCGGGATCAGCTTGCTCCTGCGCGCTCAGGGCGAGCCGGCCGCCTGGCTGGCGCCGCGGCGCCGCGCCTTCGGCGGCGCGGTGACGCTCGGGGGCGTCGCCGTCCTGCTGCTGTGGGGCCTGGCGGCAGCGGTGCCGAACGTCTGGTACCGCATGGCGATCTTCTACGCGCTGCTCGTGCCGCTCGCGCTGGCCGGGCAGCGGGTGGGCTGGCGCGCGCTGTGGCGGCCGAGCGCGGCGGGGGTGGCGGGCGGCGTCGTCGCGGCGGTCGCGCTCTACGCGCTCGGCTGGGCGGGCTTCCACCTGCTCGCGGCCGCGGTGCCGGCGCTCGGCCCGCAGCTCGCGCCGCTCTACGCCTGGGCGGCCGACCTCCCCGCGGCGCCGCTCGGCCCGCTGCTGTTCGTGGGCATCGTCGCCGGCGAGGAGATCGTCTGGCGCGGCGCCATCACGCTGCCCGTCGCGGCGCGCTGGGGGCCGTGGCCGGGACTGCTGCTCGGCGCGCTGGTCTTCGGCGTGGCGCACGCCGGCTTCGGCTCGCCGCTGCTGGTCGTGGCGGCGCTCGCCTGCGGCGCCTGCTGGGGCTGGCTCACGCTCGCCACGCGCGGCCTCGTCCCCGCCTTCGTCTGCCACCTGCTGTGGGACCTCGCCGTGATGTTCTGGCTGCCCTATTAGCGAGTGCTGCGTCAGCAAGCTTACTCAGCACTCAGCACGCGTCACTTGAACAATGTTGGCGCGGCGACGGGGGTGCGGAGGGCGTCGAGGGCGCGCTCGATGAGGCGGCGGCGGAGAGCGCGCTCCTGGGCCGGCGAGGCGCTGGCGTCGCCGACGGGGTGGACGATGCCGTTGCCCTGGACGGCGCGGTTGGCGCCGACCATCTCGCTGATCGGGGTCATGGTGCAGATCTGGACCGTGGGCAGGCCGGCGCGCTCCAGCTCGGTGGTGATCGCTGCACCGCAGCGCGTGCTGGTCCCTCAGGTGCTGGTCAGGATCACCGCTTCCACGCCAGCACCCTTCAGGTGGGCGGCGATGTCGCGCCCAAGCTGGCGGCCGCGGTCGAGCGGCGTACCGACGCCGGTCGTGCTGATGAAGTGGTCGTGCAGGCGGCCGATGCGCCCCTCGCGCTCCAGCTCGCGCGCCACGTCCACGGGCACCAGGCGGTTGGGGTCCTGGCGCACGCTAGTATTGTCATAACCTGAGTGCGTCACGTCGTACTGCGCGGCGTCCAGGGTGTCGGCCGCGCCGATGGGGTAGACACCGAACTTGGTGGCGGCGCGCGGCTCGACCTGGTCGGGGTTGCCCTTCGGCACGAGGCCGCCGTCGGTGACGAGCGCGACGACGGCGCGGCTGAGGTCGGGCACGGGCGGCGGCGCGGGTGTCGTGGGGAACTTCGGCAGGCGAATCTCCGACTGGAACGGCGCCCCCGCGAGCTTGGCAAGCAGCATGTCCACGGCGCGGCGGGCGGCGGTGTGCTCGGCCATCTCAAGGACGACCTGGCCGCGTGGGAAATAGCCCTCCGTCTCGGGGCGGCCGAGCGGCTCGCCCGCGAGCAGCTTCCGCCCGAGCCGCAGCATGGCGCCGAGCGCCGCCGCCATCTCGCGGGCGCTCGCGCCGGTTCGCACGACATACCCGTCGCGGTGGTACAGCTCGACGCCGGGGTTCTCCTCGTGCATGCCAGTGACGGCAGGGATACCCAGCTCGCGGGTGACGGCCTGGCAGAGGGCGCCGCAAGCCTGGCCGTAGCGGCCGGCGTCGAAGGCGGGGCCAGCCAGGAACAGCGTGGGCGCCGCCTGGCGCACCAGGGCGAGAATCTCGGCGGCGGCCTGCTCAGGCTGCTCGGCGAAGTAGTTGTCGCCGCACACCACCGTGCCCACGAGCGCGCCGTCGGCGCCGAGGAGCGGCACGAGGGCGCGGCCGGGGCCGACCGGTTCGGCCACGAGCCGCGGGCCGATGCCGGCCGCCTCCTCGCCGCCGACCTGGCCGAAGAACTGGTTGAGGTAGAGGACCACGCGCACGGGCGTCTCGCTCATCGGGTTGCCTCCGATTCTCGGCCTCGCCGTCGGCCGGTCAGGGCGCCGCTTGTGGCACCCGAACATCGGCGGGGCGCTGGCCAGTTATAGAGGATTACAAGGAGCACCGAGCGCGGCGGCGCCGGGGTTGCGGCCTCGACGGCCGCCGCGGGCGACAAGCAACCCGCGCTACGGAGCGGGGGCGCGTACCCGGTACGCCTGGTGCGCACCGCCAGCCGTCGTTGCGGCCGGCGGGCCGCCCCGGGCGACAAGCGATCCGCGCTACGGACGCGAAGGCGCTCCTGTTGGCCAGTCATTCTGCAATCGGCGCTAGTAGGTGACGGCGTTCAGGTAGCCGCCGCCGGTCTGGTCCATGGCGCCGACGACGGAGTGGACGGTGGTCGGCCATTCGGCGCGCAGGCGCTCCGTCTCGGGCCCCTCGGGCAGGCTGGTGAGCAGCCGCTCGACGCGCGGCAGGACGATGCGTACGTCGCTGTTGCCGAAGTTGACGATGGCGTTCAGCTCGGGGTAGTTGAACAGCGCCGCGCCGTCGTCGCCGCTGCCGAGCGAGGTCGAGTCCCAGGCGATGAGGGCGGTGCGCACGCCAAGCTGCTCGCAGGCACGGCCAAGCTGCGCCATGTCCACGTGCGGAGCGCCGCCGCCCGACTTGGTGAGCACGACGCCATCCGCGCGCAGCGTGTGCGCCACGAGGTTCGCGGCGATCAGCACCGCGCGGTCGCGCTCGGGCACGGTGTTGTGCGCCACGGTGAGCACGACGCCGGCGAAGCAGAGGTCCTGCCCGTGGCGGCCGAATAGCTCCAGGATGACGGGATGGTTCTGGATCTCGTGGGTCTTGAGGCCGCCGTAGCCGGAGAGCACCGCGCCGTCGAGCACTTCGGTCGGCTGGAAGATGGTCGGCAGCAGGTTGTGGGTGTTGTCGCCGTAGAGCAGCGGCTCGTTCGGCAGGGTCGGGCGCTGATGCGAGTGGACCTGAAAGACGTAGGCCACCCGCGGCAGCGTGGCGTCGGCGGGGCCGAGCGCGAAGGGCTCCACGCGGTCGGGCGGCGCGTCGCCGGCGGCGCGGGCCAGGTACACGGCCGCGCGCAGGGCGGCGGTGCGCAGCGCGTGCCGCTGGTCGGCGCGGTCGAGGTCGGGCGCGGTGCGCGGCAGGAGCACGAGGTGGTGTAGCTCGCTGTAGCGGCTGAACGGCCGCGCGGCGCCGCGCGGCGGCTCCAGCGGCCCGGCGCAGTCGACGTAGGACCGGTACGGCCCGAACGGCCCGGGGTCCACGAGCGTGACGGCGGCGCCGCGCAGCACGGTGGTCGCGCCGTAGCCGACCGCGGCGATAGGCCCGAGCGCGCCGGGGAAGTCAGGGGTGGCGGGGTCCCGCTTGGCGCGCGGCTCGACCACGTCGAACACCGGGCCGATGCGGCAGGCCTCGCCCGGCGCGGCCAGCTCCAGGTCCACGCTCGTGAGCCGCCGATCCGCGAGCAGGTGGGCGGCGAGCGCCGCGCGATCCACCGTGAGCGCGCCGTCGCGGAGCGCGGTCGCGGCACCCCAGCGCAGCCCGCGCACAGCGTGGACCTGCCACTCCAGGAGGGTGCGGGCAGTGGCGGCCGGCGCGCTGCTGGCGATTGCGGTCATCTCCTTGCCTCCTCGGCCTGGTGTCTAACTGACGGAAGACTAGCAGGGAGGTGGGCGCTCAGCCCGCCTGGAGTTGAGGCAGGCTGAGTGGTTCCCTTCAGCCGTCGGGCTACGCGCCGTCTGGCTCGTGAATCAGGCACTCACCGGGGTCTGCTGATGGAACGCCGTCTGCCAGCTTCCGTCTCGCTTCACGAACACGGTCGTCATGCGGGCGGCGTACGGGGCTTGTCCTGCTCGTTGTGCCGTAGCCTGGTAGGTCAGGACCGCGCTGTCGTCGGTCAGCTTGACCACCCGCGCCTCTTCAATGCGGAAGGTGGCCCAGGGCGGGGCAGCCTTGATCGCCTCGATAGACTGCTCGCGTGTGAGCGCGCCGAACGGAAACACCATCAGCGCATCCGTCGTGAGATTCTGCTGGTAGAAGGCGGCGCCAGTCCCTGCCGCGAGGGCCTGCCAGCCTTGGTGTTCCAGCGCCAGCAGCGTCCGCTCGAGATCCCCCTCGTCGGGCATCGTCACGGTAGCTTCCTATGTAGGGCGTAGGGCGGGAATGGGCTCGCGGGCTGGATACCCGTAGCCGCCGTCCCGGCGGTCGGGGCAGCATCCCCACCCGGCGGCGCCGCCCGGCCGCGGCTGCCTACTCAGTTTACCGACGGCTAAACGTATCAAAGAAGATGCTGCTGCCATAGCGGTTGTCCCAGCTCCAGCGGTTGGATAGCCCCACGGTCGTCGTGAAGGTGAGCAGCGGCACGAACGGCGCCTCCTCGTTGAGCGCCGACTGGAGCTGCCCGAGCAGCGCGGCGCGGCGGTCGGCGTCGAACTCGGCGGTCTCCGCGTCGAGCAGGCGGTCGACTTCGGCGCTCTGCCAGCCGCCCAGCAGCCGCGTGGCGCCCGAGCGGAAGAACTGCATCAGGTAGCGGTTCGGCTCGTCCACGTCGCCCGAGCCGTAAAGGAACAGCGGGAAGGTGCCCGAGCGGGTCTGGGCCAGGTACGTCGAGGTCTCGGTGGGTTTCAGCGTGACCTGGATGCCGACCTGGCCGAGCTGCGCCGCGAGCACGGAGGCGATGTCCACGTCGCCCAGGTAGCGGCCCATCGGGTGGACCAGCTCGGTCTGGAAGCCGTTCGGGAAGCCGGCCTGCGCCAGCAGCGCGCGCGCCCGCGCCGGGTCGTAGGTGTACTTGGGCTGCACGTCGGGCGTGTAGCCGGTCGCCGACTCCAGCAGGGCGCCGTCCACGCGCTTGGCCTGGCCCTTCAGGATGCCCGCGATGATGGCGTCCTTGTCGACGGCGTAGTTGATCGCCTGGCGCACCAGCTTGTTGCCGAGTGGGCCGATGGGCGCGATGCCCATGAAGTAGATGACGCCACTCGGCAGCGCCTGGGGGCGCACGTTGCCGGTGAGCTGCGGCGTGAGGTTCGGCGGCAGGGCGCCGGTCATGTCCACCTCGCCGCTCTGGAGGGCCGTTAGCCCGACGACCGGCTCCTTGATCCAGCGGATCACGACCTCGTCGGGCGCGCTGGCAACGTCGCGCCAGTAGTAGGGGTTCTTGCGCAGCACCATGCGCTGGTCGGGCACTAGCTCCTGAAGAATGTACGGCCCGGCACTCACCGGCTGGCGGTCGGCCGCCTCCTTGCCCACGCGGTCGTACAGCACCTTGCTGGTGATCGGCACGGTCGTGATCGTGCTCAGCAGCGCGGCGTCGGGCACCTTGGTCGTCACGTCGAGCGTCAGGTCGTCCACTACGGCGGCGTCGTCGACGGTCACGATGCCGGAGCGGCGGTTGCTGTCCGGATCGTTTAGCGCCCGGTCGATCAGCGAGTGCTTCACGTCGGCGGCGGTGAGCGGGCTGCCATCGCTGAAACGGATGCCGGGGCGGATGTGGAAGCGCCAGGTGGTCGGGTTCAGCACTTCCCAGCGCTCGGCCACCAGCGGCTCGTAGGCGCGCTCGACGGCGTTGCGTCGCGCCAGGCCCTCGAAGACGCCCTGCCAGGCGATGTTGATCTCGGTGCCCGACTGGGAGTAGGGATTGTGGCTGGTGAGCGGCGTCACCAGCACGATGGTGAAGCGCCCGGGGCTGCCCGCCGCTGGCGCCGACGGCGCCGTGCCGTTGCCGGCCGCCGGCGCCGCACCCGCCGCCGTCGCCGGCGAGCGGGCCGGCGGCGGGGCGCAGGCGGCCAACGCCACGACGAGGGCTATTGTCCACCACCAGCCGGGCCACCTGTTCGCCATGCGCCGCTCGCCCTCCCGCGACGTACTCAACGCCCGATCGCCACCGCGGGCCTACCGCGCCCGGATTGTATCGAAGTAGATCGTGCTGCCGTGCAGGCGCGGCCACTCCCAGTGGTTCGAGATGCCGATCGTGTTCGTGAAGCTGAGCAGCCAGACGGCCGGAGCCTCGTCGTTCAGCGCCGCTTGCAGCTCGCGCAGCAGGGCGTCGCGCTTCGCCGGGTCGAACTCCGCGATCTGCGCCTCGAGCAGCCGGTCCACCTCGGCGCTGTGCCAGCCGCTCAGCGCCCGCCCGCTCTGGTGGAAGAACTGGAACAGGTAGCGCGTCGGCTCGTCGATCGCGCCAGCGCCGTAAAGGAACGCGGGGTAAGCGCCAGCCAACGACTGTGTCAGGAACGTCGAGGTCTCGGTGGGCTTCAGCGTGACCTGGATGCCGACCTGGCCGAGCTGCGCCGCGAGCGCCGCCGCGATGTCCACGTCGTTCGTGAACCGCCCGACGGGATGATACAGGTCCATCGCGAAGCCATCCGGATACCCGGCCTGGGCGAGGAGCTGCCGCGCCCGCGCCGGATCGTACTCGTAGCGCGGCGTTACGTCGGGCGCGTAGCCAATCGACGTGTCGATGAGCGGCACGTCGGCGCGCTGAGCGTTGCCCTTCAAGATGCCGTTGATGATCGCGTCCTTGTCCACGGCGTAGTTGATCGCCTGGCGCACGGTCTTGTTCGTGAGCGGCCCGACGGCGCCCAGCCCCATGAAGTAGAGGAAGCCGCTCGGCGCCTGGATCGCCCGTACGTTGCCGGTGAGCTGCGGCGTGAGGTTCGGCGGCAGCGGTGCCGTCATGTCCACCTCGCCGCTCAGCAGCGCCGTCAGCGCGACCATCGGCTCCTTGAGCCAGCGGATCACGACCTCGTCGGGCGCGCTAGTGATATCACCCCAATAGTACGGGTTCTTGCGCATCACCAGGCGCTGATCGGGCACCAGCTCGTGGAGCACGTACGGGCCGGCGCTCACCGGCTGGCGGTCGGCCGCCTCCTTGCCCACGCGGTCGTACAGCGCCTTGCTGGTGATCGGGATGGTGGCAAGCTGACCGAGCAGCGTCGCGTTCGGGACTTTGGTGACGACGTCTACCGTCAGGTCGTCGACGACGGTCGCGTCCTGCACGGTGCTGATGGACGAGCGGCGGGTGCTGTCGGGGTCGTCGAGGGCGCGATCGACGATGGAGTGCTTCACGTCGGCCGCGGTGAGCGGGCTGCCGTCGCTGAAGCGGATGCCGGGCCGGATGTGGAAGCGCCAGGTGGTCGGCGCCACCGCCTCCCAGCGCTCGGCTACCAGCGGCTCGTACGTGCGCTCGTTCGTCATACGCACCAGCCCCTGAAAGATGCTCTGCCAGGCGTTGGTAATGTCGCCACCCGACTGGGAGTACGGATTGTAGTTGGTGAGCGGCGAGACCAGCACGACCGTGAAGCGCCCGGGCCCGCTGCCGCCCACCGGCGCGGCCTCGCCGCTCGCGCTCGGCATGGCGCCCGGGCCGCCGGCCGCCGGGCCGCGCGGCGCCGCGGGGGCGCAGGCCGCGACCAGCGCGAGCAGCAGCGCCAGGCTGCTGAGCCTGGCGGCCGCGCCACCGCGCCACGCGCTCCCGCCCATGCGCTCCTCGTGGGCTCGATCGAGCGTGCCCATCATACCACCGGCGGGCGACGCAGACACGCGGCGCCCTCACCCGTCCTCGCTCCGCTCGGCCGGCCTCTCCCAGGGGGAGAGGCAACGAGGGCGGGGCGCCCGTCCTGCTCCCTCTCCCGCTGGGAGAGGGCTGGGGTGAGGGCGCGTCGTCCCCCTCTCCCCGTGGGAGAGGGCCGGGGTGTCCCTCCGGGAGAGGGCCGGGGTGAGGGGGCGCCGGCCGCCGGCTCGCACCACGGTTGTATACTGGCCGCGCGGCAAGAACTGAAGGGGAGGAACTGATGGCCGAGGATGCGAAGACCGTGGTGCGTCGGTTCATGGACGAGGTGTGGAACCACCAGAACCCGGGGGCAGGCGCGGAGATCCTGGCGGAGGACGTGCGCTGGTACAACCCGTCGCTGGGCGACCGCCAGGGGCGCGAGGCTGTCCTGGCGGCGATCGCGGAGATGCGCGCCGCCTATCCCGACCTGGCCCTGACGGTGAAGACGATGCTCGCCGAGGGCGATCAAGTGGTCACCTACTGGGCGGCGACAGGCACCCGGCGCCATCCCTATCGTGGCGCGCCGCCGACCGGGCAGCAGGTCACCTGGGAGGGGGCGGCGCTCAGCCGCGTGGCGGACGGCCGGATCGTCGAGCACCGCGCCTTCCCGCACCCCACGCCCGGCAGCCCGCACGAGGTCGTGTCGAGGGCGGCGCGGCCAGGGGCGGCGGGGCCGCAGCCGGGGCCAGCGGGTATCGCGTTCCTGGACTACACGCCGCCCCGGCGCTTCGCGGCCGGGGCGCGCGTCGGCAACGTCGTCTACCTGGCCGGCGAGACGCCGCGCGACCCGAACACCGGCGAGACCGTGGCGGGCGACATCCACCAGCAGGTGGACCTGGTCTTCCAGAACATCGAGCGCAGCCTGCGCGCGTTCGGCACGGACTTGGCACACGTGTTCAAGATCACCGTCTACCTGACCGACATGGCGAACATCGCCGCGGTGTCGGCGGCGCGCCAGCGCTACTTGCCGCGGACCATCCCGTCCACCACGGTAGCGATCTCGCGGCTGGCCGCGCCGGAGTTCCTGGTCGAGATCGACGCCATGGCGCTGGTCCCCGAGGCGTAGCGCAGCGGCGGCCCGGCGGGAACGCGATCGGCCGGCGCCACCCGCGGCCGTCCCGAGCTAGCCGCCGCTCCCTGGCGCTCTGTCCGGCCGATGTTCTGCATATGCGAACAGATCGCTGGGACGCGCTGCCCGGCGGCTGTTAACCTTGTTAACGTCGCCATCGTTCATGATGTAAACTGCGGGCGCCGGGCCGGCCGGCGGCGCGGGCGCAGGGCGCCAGGGTGGGCGCCGGGCCAGGAAGGAGCCGGATCGGGTGCTGACAGAGAAACAGAACCAGGCCTTTACCCAGGTGGGGCCGGGCACGCTGATGGGCGAGCTGCTGCGGCGCTACTGGATGCCCATCGGCGCGGAGACCGAGCTGGACGAGACGCCCGTCAAGGCCGTGCGGCTGATGGGGGAAGACCTCACGCTCTACAAGGACAAGGGCGGCACCTACGGGCTGCTCGACCGCCACTGCCCGCACCGCCGCGCCGACCTGTCCTACGGTTGGGTCGAGGACTGCGGGCTGCGCTGCAGCTACCACGGCTGGCTGTTCGGCGAGCGCGGCCAGTGCCTGCAACAGCCGTTCGAGGAGATCGCGCACCCGGAGGCGCGCTTCAAGGAGCGCATCCACATCAAGGCCTACCCGGTGGAAGCAAAGGCCGGCCTGCTATGGGCGTACATGGGGCCGGCGCCCGCGCCGCTCGTGCCCACCTGGGAGCCGTTCACCTGGCCCAATGGCTTCAAGCAGATCGTGCTCTCGGAGATTCCCTGCAACTGGTTCCAGTGCCAGGAGAACTCCATCGACCCGGTCCACTTCGAGTGGCTGCACACGAACTGGTCGCGGGTGCTCAAGGGCCAGGACGACGGCCCGAAGCCGCCCACCCACCTGCGCATCGGCTTCGACGAGTTCGAGTACGGCTTCCAGTACCGGCGCATCCTGGAGGGGCAGTCCGAGACGGATGAGCTGTGGACGATCGGGCGCGTGTGCCTGTGGCCGAACGCGCTGTTCACCGGCTCGCACTTCGAGTGGCGGGTGCCGATCGACGATCACAACACGCTGAGCGTCGGCTGGTTCTTCAACCGTGTCCCCCGCGAGCACGAGCCGTTCGAGCAGGAGCGCATCCCCCACTGGTACAGTCCGATCAAGGATCCGCGGACCGGCCGCTGGATCACGACGCACGTGATGAACCAGGACTTCGTGGGCTGGGTGGGCCAGGGGTGCATCGCCGACCGCACGCAGGAGCACCTGGGCGAGAGCGACCGAGGCGTGATCATGATGCGGCGAGCGATGCTGGAGCAGGCGGACATCGTAGCCGAGGGCGGCGACCCGAAGGGGCTCGTGCGCGACCCGGCCCGGAACGCCTGCATTCGGCTGCCGATCATCAACCACGACTATTGGGAGCAGGGCTTCTCGCTGGCCGAGCTACAGCAGAAGAGCCCGCAGCTCGCGGCCCTCTTCCAGCCCAAGGAGTTCGTGTTCCAGGCGGGGCAGCCGGAGGAGATCCGGCAGGCGTACCGGCGCGCGATGGGGCTGGCGGCGGAGGGGTAGAGTTCGCGTTATCGAGGAGGAGCGATGGCAACCACGTCGACCCGGACGGCCGGGATGTGGACCGAGGTGCCCGCCGACGAGTACAGCGACGCCGTCGTAGCGTCGATGGCGCTCGGCGGGATCGACTACCTCTTCTTCACGTCCGGCTCGGAGATCATGTTCTACCAGGAGGCGCTGGCGAAGGCGAAGGCGCTCGGCCGTCCCGCGCCCCGCATGGTGACGATGACCCACGAGCACCCGAACCTGAACGCCGCCATCGGCTATAGCATGTACACCGGCAAGCCGACGGCGACGGCCGTACACGTGGACGTAGGCACGCAGCACTACGGCGGCGCCATCCACACCGCCTCGCGCGGCAACGTGCCCGTGCTCATCACCGCCGGCTCGCCCCCGACGGCCTACGCGGGGAGCATGCGCGGCGCGCGCGACGGACCGCAGTTCGTGCAGCAGCAGACCTGGGACCAGAACGGCATCGTCCGCCAGTACATGAAGTGGGACCACCGTCTGGAGTACCAGGACAACCCGGGGCTGGTCGTGAGCCGCGCGCTGCAAGTGGCGCTGTCGGAGCCCCAAGGCCCCGCCTACCTGAGCCTGCCGCGCGAGGTGGCGATGCTGCCCATGGACGGCGCGCGCTTCCCCACCGCCGGGCAGCTCGGTATCAGCCGCCGCATGGGGCCGGACCCCGACGCCATCCGCGAGGCCGCCGACGTGCTGCTGCGGGCGAGCAACCCGGTGGTCGTCGTCTCGCGCTCGGGCCGCAATCCGGCGACGGTGCCGGCGCTGGTGCGGCTGTGCGAGCTGCTGGGCATGGGCGTGGTCGAGGGCATCTGGCGCACCTACCAGAGCTTCCCCTACGACCACCCGCTCTACCAGAACCAGATCAGTCTGGCCGACGCCGACGCGGTGCTGGTGCTGGAGGCCGACGTGCCGTGGATGCCGGGCGAGCGCGCGCCGCGGCCGGAGGCGACGGTCATCGCGATCGACGTCGATCCCACCGAGCGCCGCATCCCCGTGCTCGACCTCACCGCCGACGTGCGCATCCCATCCGACTCGCTGCTGGCGATCGAGGCGCTCCAGACCGAGATCGAGGGGCGCCTGACGAGCGCCGACCGCCAGCGCGCCGCCGATCGCGCCGCCCGTTGGGCCGACGCCTCGCGCACGCGGCGCGCGGAAGCCGAGCGGGCGGCGCAGGCCGTCGCCACCCGCACGCCGATCGACCCGGCGTGGCTGTCCTACCAGATCGGCCAGGCGCTCGACGACAACTGCATCCTGGTCAACGACACGACGGGCAGCTCGCCCGTCTTCGAGCACGTGCGGCTCGCCGGGCCACGGGCGGCGTTCACGAACCCCGGCAGCAGCGGCGGCTTCGGCGCGGGCGGCGCGCTGGGCATCAAGCTGGCGGCGCCCGCGCGCGACGTGGTGATGGTGACGGGCGATGGCTTCTACACCTTCGGCGTGCCGACGCCCGCCATCTGGGCCGCCGTGCAGCAGCGCGCGCCGTTCCTGTCGGTGATCTACCAGAACCGCAGCTGGGGCACCGGCACGCGCTCGACGGAGCAGCTGTACCCCGGCGGCTACAGCGCGCGGGGCGGCTTCGAGGGCGGCTACTTCGACCCGCCGATCGACTTCGCGAAGGAGGCGGAGGCGGCCGGCGCCTACGGCGAGAACGTGCGCGACCCGGCGGAGGTTGGCCCGGCGCTGCGCCGCGGCCTCCAGCAGATCCGCAACGGCACGCCCGCCGTCATCGCCGTCTGGCTGCCCAAGATCCTCCAAGACAGCTAGGCGCGTGCGGGGGCGGGCGCCGCTGGCGCCCGCCCCCGCACGCGCCTTGACTCCTCCCGGCCGCGCGGCTATCGTGTCGTCGTCCGCCGGTGACCGCAGTCCGCGCGTCGCCGGCCGCGCGCCTGGAGGAGAGCCATGCGTCGCGCGACCGCCCTGGTGCTCGTCGGGTGGGCGCTCATGGCTTGCGGCCCCGCCCCGGCCGCGTCGGCGCCGCCGCCCGCCGCCGCGAGCCCCCCGCAGGCGGCCGCCGGCCCGGCGCCCCCGGTTCGTACGGCGCTGCGGGTGACCAACACCGGGCACAGTGGCAACAGCATGATGCCCTGGCTTATCTGGGCCAGCGGCGCGTTCGACAAGTACGGGCTCGACGTGGGCGAGGTCGCCGACCTGCCGAGCAGCACCACCTCGGTCCAGGTGCTGATCTCGCGCGACGCGGACGTGATCAACGTCAGCGCGAATCCCGCCGTCGAGGCCAGCCTCAAGGGCGCCGACCTGGTGATGATCGCCGACTCGCCGCCGGGCACCGGCTACTGGCTCTACGCCGCGCCCGACGTCCATTCCGTGGATGACCTGCGCGGCCAGCTCATCGGCGCCAACCAGGTGGGCAGCTCGAGCTACTTTGCGGTGGACTACGCGCTGCGCGACCGTGGGATGCTCGTCGGGCGCGACTACGACGTGCTCACGGTGGGCAGCACCGAGGCGCAGTTCGCCGCGCTCCAGCAAGGCAAGGTGAAGGCCGTGCCGCTGTCGTCGCCGGCCACGCTGCTCGCGCGCCGCGCCGGCTTCGTCGAGCTGTACGACCTCAACGGCGTGCCCTTCAACGCCGGCGGGCCGGTCGTGCGGCGCGAGATGCTGGACGATCCGGCCGGGCGGGACGCGCTGCTGCGCTACGTGCAGGCGATGGTCGAGACGATCGCGCGCTTCCGCCAGGACCGCCCGTTTGCCCTCCAGCTCCTCGGCCGGTACTTCGAGACCGACGACATGGAGATCCTCGACGACCTGTATCAGGCCTACTTGCCCAAGCGCGTCCCGCTCGTCGTGCCCGAGGGCATTCCGCCCGTGCTGGAGAGCATCGCGCCGCGCGATCCGAGCGCCCGCGACGCCGATCCCCGGCGCTTCTACGACAACAGCCTCGTGGAGCAGCTTCAGGCCTCCGGCTTCATCGATGCGCTCTACCGTTGACCGGGCGGCACGTGCCCGGCGCCGGCAGCGTATGGAGCCGAGCCTAGTCAGGGAGCGCCATCCACCGGGCGGCAGGGCCCGTCGCGCGTGGGCCCACGTCAGCCTCGATGCCACCTATGGCATCATAGACGTGGGCGGAGTCACGCCCGGTTCCAGAGCCAACACCGCGCATACAAGGAGTCCCCATGCCACCACTACGCTACTTGATAGCCGGGCTGCTCGTCGCGCTGCTGGCCGCGTGCGCGCCGTCCGCCGGGGCCCCGGCCAGCGGCGCCGCGCCATCGGGGGCGGCGCCCGCCGCTACCAGCGCGGGCGCCGCGGCGCCGCCGACCGCGAGCGCCGGGGGCGCGGCGACCACGGCTAGCGGCGGGGCAGCGCCGGGCGCGGCCGCGCACGCACCGCTCAGCCCGCCGGTTGCCGTTAAGTTCGGCGACCTGCCGGCCACGTCGAACGCCGGCGTCTACATCGCGCTCGATCGCGGCTACTTCCAGGAGGAAGGGCTCGACGTCAGCCTGGAGACGTTCGACTCGTTCGAGCGCGCCATCCCGCCGCTGGCGACGAACCAGCTCGACGTGGCGGGCGGCGGCGTGAACGCGGGGATGTTCAGCGCCATGGGCCGCGGGCTGCCGCTGAAGATCGTCGCGGGCATCTCGGGCAACGGCGCCTACAGCTCGTCGGCGCTCGTCGTCCGCAAGGAGCTGATCGACTCGGGCCGCGTCAAGGACTACCCCGACCTGAAGGGCCTGCGCATCGCGCTCCTCAGCAAGAGCTCCGGCCTGGGCGCGGAGTACGAGCGCCTCTTGCAGAAAGGCGGGTTTACCGAGAACGACATCGACCTGAAGCTGCTGCCGTTCCCCGACGCGACCGTAGCGATGAGCAACGGCGCGATCGACGCCGGCATCCTCACCGAGCCGTTCGTCGCTCAGCTGGTGCGGTCGGGCGTCGGCGTGCGCTGGAAGGGCGCCGAGGAGATCTACCCCGGCCACCAGATCACGGCGATGCTCTACGGCCCCGACTTCGCGGGCCGCCAGGAGCCGGCCACCCGCTTCCTGACCGCGTACCTCCGCGGCGCCCGCGACTACAACGCGCTCATCAACAGCAGCGACCGCACGCCGCTCTACGAGATCCTGGCGGCGCACACGCCGATCAAGGACATGAGCATCTACCCGGCCATGTCGCCGTCGAACATCGACCCCAACGGCACGCTGAACGTGGACAGCCTGCGCGCCGACCAGGACCTCTGGGCGAGCGAGGGCTTCATCGAGCAGCCCGCCGACTTCGCCAAGGCCGTCGACCTGCAATACCTGCAAGCCGCCGTGCAGCGCCTCGGCCCCGAGCGCTAGCAGGAGGGACGATGCGCCTGCTCGAGGGCTACGTCGCGCTCGACCTAACCGACCTGCGCGGCCAGCTGTGCGGCAAGCTGCTGCGCGACCTCGGCATGACGGTGATCAAGGTCGAGCCGCCCGGCGGCGACCCGGTGCGGCGCCTCGGCCCGTTCGCCCACGACCGCCCCGACCCCGAGGGCAGCCTGCGCTTCGCCTACCTGAACGCCGGCAAGCAGAGCGTCGTCCTCGACCTGACCACGTCGAGCGGCCGCGACGCGCTGCTCGGCCTCGTGCGGCAGGCCGACGTGCTGGTCGAGAGCTTCGCGCCCGGCACGCTGGCCGCGCTCGGCCTCGACGAGGCGCGGCTGCGCGAGGCCAACCCGCGCCTCGTCGTCACGTCGATCAGCGGCTTCGGCCAGGAGGGGCCGTACCGCGACTACCTGTGCCCGGACCTCGTCGGCCTCGCGATGGGCGGGGTGCTCGGCATCGCCGGCGACCCCGGCCTGCCGCCCGTCCAGGCCCCCGAGACGCAGGGCGCCTACTTCGCCTCCGTCTACGCGACGTTCGCCACCGTGCTGGCGCTGTGGCGACGGCTGACCCCTTCCCCCCAACCCCCTTCCCCCATGGGGGGACGGGGGCTTCCGGTGCAAGCTGCGCGCAGTGCTCCCCCCTTTCCCCCCACGGGGGAGAGGGGGGCCGGGGGGGAGAGGGGTCACCTCCACGGCGATATCTCCGTCCAAGAGTGCTTGAGTTACAACGAGAGCCTCATCCGCACGTTCGCCTTCGACGGCCACAGCGTCAAGCGCGCCGGTCCGCAGCACCCGCAGGTCGCGCCGGCCAACGTCTTCCCCACGCGCGACGGCTACGTGTACACGCTCGTCGCCGAGCAGCACTGGCAGCGCCTGCTCGACCTCTGGCCCGACCACAACCCGGCCCTCGACGATCCCGCGCTCCACTCGAACGCCGGCCGCCGCGCCCGCGCCGAGTGGATCACCGCCGAGGTCAGCACGTTCACCGCGCGCTTCACGCGCGACGAGCTAGTAGGGCTGCTCCAGCGGCACGGCATTCCGGCGCTGCCGGTGAACACGCCGGCCGACTTCATGCGCGACGCGCAGGTGCGGTACCGCGGCCTGTTCCAGCCGACGACGCATCCGGTGCTCGGCGACTACGTGCAGACCAGCTTCCCGCCGCTGCTGGACGGCGAGCGGGTGCCCGCCGCACCGCCGCCGCTGCTGGGCGAGCATACGCGCGCGGTGCTGGCGGGCGCGGCGGCCGCCAGCCCGGCGCCACATGACCCACCGGCGCCGCTGGGCGGCGTCCGCGTGCTGTCGCTGACGACCGGCATCGCCGGGCCGCACGCCGCCCGCGCACTGGCCCAGTGCGGCGCCGAGGTGATCAAGCTGGAGTCGCGGCGCGGCGGGCTGGACAGCTTCCGCCTGTTCTCGCCCGACGGCGACCTGAACACGTCGTACCGCTACGTCGAGGCGAACCTCAGCGTGCTGTCCGCGCAGCTCAACCTGAAGGACCCCGAGGGCGTGCGGCTGTTCCGCGAGCTAGCGGCGCGGTCCGACGTGGTGCTCGACAACTTCGGCGCCGACGTGCTGACGCGCCTCGGCCTCGGTCCCGACGCGCTGCGCGCGGTGAAGCCCGACTTGATCGTGGTCAAGATGCCGGGGCTCGGCTGCACCGGCCCGAAGGAGCGCTGGCGCTCGTGGGGCTCGACGCTGAACGCCTTCACGGGCATGACGTATCTGTGGAACCACCCGGGCCAGGAGCGGCCCATCGGCTACCAGGGCGTGTACCCGGACTACGTGGCGGCGGCGCTGGTGCCGGCGCTCGTCTTCGCCGCGCTGCTCCACCGCCAGCGCACCGGCCGTGGCGTCTTCGTCGACCTGGCGCAGGCCGAGTCGGCCGCCTACATGCTGGGCGTGAGCTACCTGGAAGCGGCGGTGAACGGCCGCGACCCGGCGCCCGTGGGCAACGACTGGCCTTACGCGGCGCCGCACAACGTCTATCCGTGCGCCGGCGACGACCGCTGGTGCGCCATCGCCGTCGAGACGGACGCCCAGTGGCGCCGCCTGTGCGAGCAGCTTGGCCGCCCCGACCTCGCCGCCGATCCGCGCTACGCGACGCACGCCGCACGGCGCGAGCACCTGGCCGAGTGCGACGCGCTCGTGGCGGCGTGGACGCGCGAGCGCGAGCCGCACGCGGTCATGCGCCAGCTCCAGGCGGCGGGCGTGCCCTGCGGCGCGGTGCAGACGGGCGAGGACCTGTGCCGCGACCCGCAGTACGCGGCGCGCGGCTCGATCGTCGCCGTGGAGCACCCGACGCGCGGCCGGATGGCGCTCGCCGACGTGCCGGTGCGCTTCGCCGCCGGCCGCCTCGCCCCGCCGCGCCGCGCGCCCCTTCTCGGCGAGCACAACGAGTACGTGTTCTGCGACGTCCTCGGCTATTCGGCCGAGCAGCTCGCCGCCTGGCAAGCGGCCGGCGTGGTCGACTAGCCGAGGCATTCACGCGTTGTCGTAGGGCAAGGGCTTGTCCCTTGCCGCCCGGTCGTCGCGGCTGCACCGGGCGGCAGGGGACGAGCCCCTGCCCTACATCCTTGTGGCGCGCTGGCCCATAGCGCGGCAGGGGACGGGCCCCTGCCCTACGACTTATATTTTCTTCCGCGAGTGTGGGGGTTGGCCTCCACCGAGCAGAGAGGAGCGTGGCTATGGCCGAGTACCAGACGGTCAAGATCGAGCGCGAGGAGGGCGTGACCTTCCTCTACTTCAACCGGCCCGAGAAGCGCAACGCGATGAATCCCCAGCTCTGCGCCGAGATGGTGCAGGCGCTGACGGAGCTGGAGACCGACCCGGAGACGCAAGTGCTCGTGCTTACGGGCGCGGGCGAGGCGTTCACCGCCGGCATGGACCTGCGCGAGTACTTCCGCGCGCTGGACAACGATCCCGCCGGCCAGATGCGCGCCCGCTACGATGCGCGGATGTTCCAGAACGAGAAGCTGGTGAACTTCCCGCGGGTGACGATCGCCATGGTGAACGGCTACTGCTTCGGGGGCGGCTTCAGCCCGCTCGTGTCGTGCGACCTGGCGATCGCGGCGGAGGATGCGCTGTTCGGCGTGAGCGAGGTGAACTGGGGCATCATCCCGGGCGGCTACGTGGCGAAGGACCTGGTGACCGCGCTGCCGTACCGCCACGCGTTCTACTACACGCTGACCGGCGAGCCGTTCGACGGCAAGCGCGCGGAGCAGATCGGCCTGGTGAACTTCGCCGTGCCGCGCGCCGAGCTGCGCACCCGCACGCTGGAGCTGGCGCACCGGTTGATGCAGATCAGCCCGGCGGTGCTGCGGGCCGCGAAGCAGGCGCTGCGCGTCGCGCCCGACCTGACGCGCGACCAGGCGTGGGACTACACGATCACGAAGAACGCGGCGCTGCGCGTGCAGGACCCGGAGAACAGCCGCGCGCGCGGCATGCAGCAGTTCCTCGACGACAAGACGTACCGCCCCGGCCTCGGCCCGCAGCCGCGCCCGAACGCCTGAGCGCGCTGCGCGACCTCGGCCGCTCATAGCACGGGGGAGAGGGAGCAAGCGGCGCCCTCTCCCCCGATGAGAGGAGCGCCGCCCGCAGTATTCCGCGTGGCAGGGTGAGGGCGTCTTGCTCCCTCTCCCCCTGGGAGAGGGTTGGAGGTGATGGCGTCGTTCGGCTACTTCACCTCAGCGGGCGCGGCCTCCCACGTCTGGTAGGCTTGCTGGCGCCGCTCGCCGGGCTTGGTCAGCCAGTGCGGCGCGAGGTCGATGCGGTGCCCCTCGGGATCGGTGATGTAGACCTCGACCGCTCGGCCGTCGCGCACCCCGTCGTGGTACTCCGCGCCCAACGCCTCCAGTCGCTCGCGCCGCGCCGCGATCTCCTCCATCGGCATCTCGATGCCGAAGTGCCAGGGGTGTCCGGTGTTCTCCTTCACCCACTCGGCGTTCAGCAGCGTCAGGTTGAACTCGCCATCCGTCAGCTCGGTGATGCCCTTCACGGGGTCCTGGTAGACCGGCACCAGATCGAACGCCTTCTGATACCACTCGGCCAGCGCGCGGATCCTCACAGGCGATGGCAATGTGTCGGAACTTCGGCATCTGCGCTCCTCCCCGGTTCTAGTCGGCGTGTCTCTATAGTACCGCCGTGACGTAGAATGGCAAGAGCCCGGGCGGCGGGTGCCGCGCCCATCCATTCTCGGAGGCGGTGACTCATGGCCGACGACGCAAGCGAGCTGCGGCAGAAGGTGGCGCTGTCCTGTCGCATCCTGGCGATGAAGGGGCTCGTGCGGGAGACGACGGGCCACGTGAGCGCCCGCATCCCCGGCACCGGCGAGATGGTGATTCGCGGGCGCGGCAACGGCGAGAGCGGGCTGCTGTTCACGCGCCCGGAAGATGTGCTGCGCTGCGACTTCGACGGCAGCGGCATCGCCGACGACGCGCCGGTGGGCAAGCCACAGGAGCTGCCGATCCACGGCGAGATCTACAAGGCGCGGCCCGAGGCGATGTGCGTGGTCCACGCCCACCCACCTGGCGCGCTGCTCTGCGGCATCACCGGCGTCGAGCTGCGGCCGATCTTCCTCGCCTACGACCCGTCGGCCGCGCGGTTCGGCTTCGACGGCGTGCCCCTCTTCCCGCGCTCGATGACGCTGACGCGGCCCGACGAGGTCTGGCCGATGCTGGAGGTGATGGGCGACAAGACCTACTGCCTGATGCGCGGCCACGGCATCACGGTGTACGGCCGCAGCGTCGAGGAGGCGACGGTGCGGGCGATCAAGCTGGAGACGCTGGCGCGCATCAACTGGGCGGCGGCCCAGCGCGGCGGTGCCCCAGACGTGCCGGCGGCGGACGTCGAGGTGGTGAGCGGGCGCACGAGCCGCGCCCAGCGCGACTCCGTGCAGCCCGTCTGGAACTACTACGTGCAGCTGCTGGAGCACCAGGGCGCGCTGGCCCACGACCCCGTCTTCGGAATCGACGTCTGAGAGGGGAATCGGGCCATGGCGAGAGAGTACCGCTACATCTCGGGCGATTCGCACCTGGAGATCGACTCCAAGTGGTGGGTCGACCGCGTGCCGGCCGCGCACCGCGAGCGCGCGCCGCGCCTGATCCGCCTGCCCGACGGCGGCGACGCCTGGCTCATCGAGGGCCGGCCGCTACGCGAGGTGCCGTCGGACCTGTACGGCGGCAAGGGCCGCGACCACTGGCAGCCGTTCGGCCAGAACTACGAGACCACACCCGGCACCGGCCCGGCCGAGCAGCGCCTGCGCGAGCAGGACGCCGACCGCATCGACGCCGAGGTGCTGTTCCCGGGCGCCTCCTCGCCGTCGATGTGGCGCAGCATCAGCGACGACGCGGCCTACAAGGCGGTCCTGCGCGCCTACAACGACTTCCTGGCCGAGGACTACTGCGCCGTCGCGCCCGACCGCCTGCTCGGCCTCGGCATGGTGCCGTGGACGGGCGTGGACGACGCCATCGCCGAGCTGGAGCATTGCAAGCGGCAGGGGCTGCGCGGCGTGATGCTCAGCGCCTACCCGAGCGGGCGCGGCTACCCGACGCCCGAGGACGACCGCTTCTGGGCCGCCGCGCTCGACCTGCAGATGCCGCTCACGATCCACCAGCAGCTGGACCGCTCGGGCGAGCGGGCGCGGCCCCCGTTCCAATACCCCGCCGCCTCGAAGCAGGTGCTCGACCGCATCGGCCCGGTGCGCGACTTCATCGTGCAGTTCACCAAGTTCGGCCGCCTCGGCTCGTTCAACGCCGTGCAGATGGCGCTGGCCGGCGTGTTCCAGCGCTTCCCGACGCTGCACCTGTTCTTCGCCGAGACGCAGATCGGCTGGCTGCCGTTCTTCCTGGAGCAGGCCGACATCCGCTACGAGCGCCACTCGCGCTGGGGCGAGGAGCTGCTGGGCGTGCCGCAGCTCGACCGGCCGCTGAGCCAGGTCATCCGCGAGCACTGCTCGTGGGGCTTCCAGGCCGACCGCGCGGGCGTCGAGCTGCGCCACCACATCGGCGTCGAGCGGCTGATCTGGGCCACCGACTTCCCGCACCAGGAGTCGGAGTGGCCGCACTCCGACCAGGTGCTCGCGCGCAACTTCGCCGGCGTGCCGGCCGACGAGGTCCGGCGCATGGTGGCCGACAACGCGATCGCCTTCTTCCACCTCGACGCCGCGCCCGCGGCACAGGCTACGGGCGCGGCATCCGCCGCCACGCGCTAGCGACGGCCCACGCCGGCCGCACCGCCCCGGCCCGGGCGGCCCGCCCGGACTTGACGGCTGCGGCCTTGCCGAGTCGAACGGGCGGCGCTATGGTAGGCCCGTGCCCAATCCGGGGCGCTCCCCGGCCGGGGGGCTGGGGGATGTCCCCTATACCTTCGCTGCCGCGGCAGCGGGGAGCCGAGGCCCGCGGGCATTCAGGAGGACGGCGATGGAAGCGACCGAGGTCAGCGTACCCGCGCGCGCGGCTGTAGAGCAGCTCGTCGCCTGCGGCGTGACGCACGTCGTGTGGCTGCCGGACAGCGAGTCCGGCTTCATGTACGAGGCGCTGACCCAGGCCGAGGCCGACGGGCGCCTCAAGCTCATCCCGATCTGCCGCGAGGGCGAGTCGATCCCCCTCGCCTTCGGCCTGCTGCTGGGCGGCAAGCGGCCGGCCATCCTCATCCAGAACACCGGCTTCTTCGAGGCCGGCGACTCGCTGCGCGGCCAGGCCATCGACCTGCACCTGCCGCTGGTGCTGCTGATCGGCTACCGGGGCTGGCGCCCCGACCGCGCCGACATGGTGGACACGGCCGGCGTCTACCTGGAGCCGGTGCTCGACGCCTGGGGCGTGCCGCACTACCTGATCGACCAGCCCGCCAAGCTGCCGCGCATCCGCGAGGCGTTCGCCGAGGCAGAGCGGCGCCAGGGCCCGGTGGCCGTGCTGATCGCGGGCGAGTGGGAGTAGCGCCATGATGGACTTGCGCGCGGCCGTGCAAGCGCTGGTGGCGCGGCGCACCGACGAGCTGGTGATCGTGCCGTTCACGGGCGGCATCGCCTGGGAGGACGCGAGCAGCCTGCCGGCGCTCGACCTGCCGTTCTGGGGCTCGATGGGCAAGGCGGGCAGCACGGGGCTGGGCGTGGCGCTGGCTGTGCCGACCCTACGGGTGTGGGTGCTCGATGGCGACGGCAGCCTCCTCATGAACCTGGGCACGCTCGTCACCGAGGCGAGCCAGGCGCCGCGGAACTTCTACCACTTCGTGCTGGAGAACGGCGTCTACCGCACGACAGGCGGCCAGCCGATCCCCGGGCACGAGCAGGTGAGCTTCGCCGGCCTGGCGCGCGGCGCCGGCTTCCCGCACGTCTGCGAGTTCGACGACCTGGCAGCGCTGGAGCGCGACCTGCCCGCGGTCGTCGGCCGGCCCGGCCCGACCTTCGTCACGCTCAAGGTCTCGCCCGAGCCGCTCGACCGCCGCCTGCCGCGCCGCACGCTCAAAGCAGCGCTCCCCGCGGTCCGCGCGGCCATCCGGGCACGGGCGGGTGCGGCCTGATACCCGATCCGGTCGGTTTCACATTCCCCCTCACCCCCGGGAGAGGACCGGGGTAAGAGCATCCTACTCCCTCTCCCCCGGGAGAGGACCGGGGTGAGAGCATCCTACCCCCTCTCCCCCTGGGAGAGGGTCGGGGTGAGGGCCGTCCGGGCAAGCGATCTGCCGTGTCGGAGCACCCGCCCCCGCGCATCGGCCGCGGCAGCACGCAGCGCTGCGGCGGGGGATGCCCGATTAGGGCGCGCTAGTTGTGGATGTTGACCGGCGTGCCGACGGTGGCCCAGTCCCAGAACCAGCGCGAGTCGTCCAGGTTCAGCCCCAGGCAGCCATGGCTGCCGGGATAGCCCCACATGCTGGACCAGTAGTTGTAGTGGATCGCCGCCCCGTCGTTGGTGAAGTACTGCGTGTACAGCACGTGCTTCAGGTAGTAGCCGTGCGGCGAGTTGCGCGGGACGCCCAGCGTCGCGCTGTCCATCGTCTCGTCCTCGACGCGCCGCACGATGTGGTGCAGGCCCAGGGGTGTGCTCATGACCGTCGTGCCTTTGATAGCGAGGGCGGCGTACACGGCGCGGTCGTCCTCGTAGGCGACGATCATGGCCGGCTCGCTGAGGTCCACGTCGATCCAGCGGCCCGAAAATACCTGGGGCGGCGACTTCGGGAGCCGCACACCGTCGCTGCGAACGTACTCGTCATCGCCGATCTGGTACCAGGTCGCGCCGTCGTCGCCGACCACTGCATCGGACACCTGGACGGGCGTGTTAGGCCCCAGTGTGCGGAGGTACGTGCCGCTGTCCACCGCGGGCCAGCTGCGCACGTTGAAGCTGCCGATGATGCGGCCCGGAAGGTCTACGCTGTAGAGCACCTGCGGCTTGTCGAAGTACCCCTCGGGCGGCGGCGGGACCGGCCCCACGGCGGCGGCGTCGATCCAAGCGTAGTTGTCGGTCCGCGGGTTGTAGACGTAGAGGCGCCCGCCCTCCGCCGTCCCGGTGAGCTGGAGATAGGACCATTGCCGAATCGGGCCGAAGTCGGTCCCCTCTTCCGGCGCCGACCAGAGGTCCGTGGGCGTGTGGACGGCCACCCATTGCCCCGCGTCCGACTCGTCGGCCACGGGTGCCGCGGCGACCCGCGGCAGGTCGCCGGTTCCCGAGGACGGAGCGGATGCCCGCCGGACGGTCGCCCCCGCGCCGGCCGGGGAGACGAGAATGCCAACGAGTATGACCATTAGCGCGGCGGCGAGCGTCCTCATCGCTTCATCGCTCCCCACGGAGGTTGCGGCGCCGCGGGGCGCCCCGGACGCTCGCTAACAGTCCTCTCGCAGAAAGCGAGCCGCCGGCAGGCCGGCGACGCGCGCTTCCGCGAATTCTCACGCAATTCTCACGCGGGGCAGAGGGTAGGCGGGAGGAGCGATGCTCGTCGCGGCGAGCGGGAGCCTCCTAGGGCCGCGCGGCGGGCGGGCGCTCGACGGCGAGGACGCCCTTCGCCAGCAACGGCTCTAACTGGTCCTCGAGGGCCAGGTCCCGGAGGACCGAGGCCGCGTCGGCGCCGGGGGAGGCGGCCGGGCGGCCGGCGACGGCGGGCGTGCGGGCGAGGCGGGCGGCGGGGCCGATCGTGGTGATGCGCTCGCCGGTGTCGTGCTCGCGCGTGACGCTGAGGCCGTGCGCGACGACCCAGGGGTCCGTCATGAGGTCCGGGACGGCGGCCACCGGCTGCGCGCCGATGCCGGCGGCCGTGAGGCGGGCGACCCACGCGGCGGCCGGGGCGGTGGCGAGGCGCTCTTCCAGGAAGCGCGCGAGCGCGTCGTCCGGCTGAGGACTACCCGCCGTGGGAGCGGAGGCGGGCAGGTGCTCGATGCCGGCCAGGCCCTCGACCTGGGCGAGTGCCGGCAGGTCGGCCGCGCGTGCGCCGAGGAACAGCCACCCGTCGCTCGCGCGGTAGAGGCGCTGGAGCGGCCCGCTGCCGAGCGCCGTCTGGCCGCGCGGCTCGTCCCACACCTGGCCGGCGTAGTCTTGCAGGTAGGGCGACTGGAGCAGCGAGGCGGTGAAGGCCAGCGCCGCCTCGACGCGCTGGCCGCGCCCGGTGCGCAGGCGATGGTACAGGGCCAGCGCCACGCCGAAGGCCGCGAGCAGCCCCGTGCCGTAGTCGTCGATGGCGAACGGCTGCATGAGCGGCGGACCGTCGCCGCCGAAGCGCACCTGCATGCCGCTCACCGCCTGGGCGTTCGACTCGTAGCCCGGCCAGGCGCCCCACGGGCCGTCGTAGCCGTAAGCGCTGATCGAGACGTAGATCAGGTCGGGCCGTAGCGCCCGCAGCTGCTCGTAACCGGCGCCCAGCCGCTCGGCCACGCCCCGCCGCGCGTTCTGCAACACCACGTCGGCGTCGCGCACCAGCCGGTGCAGGATGTCCTGCCCCTCGGGCGTTTTCAGGTCGAGCAGCACCGTGCGCTTCGCCCGGTTCACGTCGGTGTGGTAGCGGTGAACGCTGGTATGATAGCCGGTGCCCTCCTCGCGCGGGTTGTTGATCTTCACCACGTCGGCGCCGAACTCGGCGAGCGTGCGCCCGGCCGTTGGCCCCGCCAGCACCTGCGTCAGATCGACCACCCGGTAGCCTTCGAGCGCGCTCTGTAGCGGGGATGGAAGCTCTGCAGCGGGCGGCGGTGCGGGGGAGCATTCCAGGCCGGCCAGCACGGCGGCGCGGTCGGCGTCGGGGGCGGGCGCGGGACGTGGACGCTCGCTTGGCCACTCCGAGAGCCGCACCGCCGCGCCCGGCTGCCAGACGGTGCCGAGACCGGGATCGTCCACGGGCCAGACGATGCGAGCGGCACGCGCGTGCGGCGCGGCGAGCCACTCGGCCGTCGTGCGGCAGAGGCTGATCGGCGTGACGGCGGCGCCGCCCAGGTCCTCCCACTCCTGCGCCGAGCGGGTCAGGAAAAGCGCTCGCAGCCGCTCGCGCAGGGTGGCCTCCAGGGCCGGCTCGCGCGCCAGCCGCCCAAGGTCGAGCAGCCCGTCGTCGCGCCACTGGCCGTTGCCGGTAGCGTCCAGCAGGCGCTCGCGGAAGCGGGGCGTGGAGCCGCTGAAGTGGACCCAGCGGCCGTCGGCGCACTGGAAGCGGCCGCCCCAGAAGTCGTCGGGCCGGCCGCCGGCGGGCTGGCCGTCGATCAGCAGGCCGTGGGCGCCGATCGCCGCGAAGGTGGCGTCGAACAGCGGCACCTCGATGCGCTGGCCGCGCCCGTCGCGCTCGCGGGCGACGAGCGCCATGGCGACGCCGACCGCGCCCAGGAAGGCGGCGAAGTGCGACGCGATCGGGATGGCCGTGTACACGGCCTGGCCGGCCTGGCCACCTGCCGCGGCCGCGCGATAGGTGCCCGTCGCCGCGCCGACGACGCCCTCCCAGGCCGGCAGCGCGGCGCGCGGATCGTCGGCGGCGAAGCCGGGCAGCGACAGGTAGATCAGGCGTGGGTCGGCCTCCGTCATGGCGCGCGGGCCGAGCCCCAGCCGCTCCATGACGCCCGTCCGGAAGTTCTCGACCACCACGTCGGCGGAGGCGACGAGCCGCCGCGCGGTGGCCTGGTCGGCGGCGTCCTTCAGGTTGAGCGCGATGCCGCGCTTGCCGCGGTTCCAGGTCGCGTTCGCGGGCGTGGCCCAGCGCGGCCCGCCCGGCGGCTCGACGCGGATCACGTCGGCGCCCGCGTCGGCGAGCAGCATGGCGGCCAGCGGCCCGGGGATATACTGCCCGAAGTCGATTACCCGCACGCCCGCCAGCGGTCCCGCCACGGACTGCCTCCTCGCCGGATACTCCCGCGCGTGCCGCCCTGGTATAACACGGCGCCTGGCGGCGACGGAGGGAGGGGACGCGATGCGGGTGCTTATCACGGGGGCGGGGCTGATCGGCTGCCACGCGGCGCGCGAGCTGGTGGCGCGCGGGGACCAGGTCACGCTATTCGACCTCACGCCGCGTGAGGACTACGTGGCCCGCGTCGTCGGCGGCGACGTGCGGCTGGTGCGCGGCGACACGCGCGAGCTGCCGGCGGTGCTGGAAGCGGTCCAGGCCGCGCAGCCCGAGTGCGTCGTCCACACGGCCGGGCTGATTGGCGGCAACGCTCAGCAAGTGCCGTATCGCGGCTTTCAGGTGAACATCGGCGGCACGATCAACGTCGCCGAGGCGGTGCGGCTTGGCGGCGTGCGGCGGCTGGTGCACGCGAGCACACAGGGCGTCAACGACCTGTCGCAGCCGCAGACGGCGCCGCTCACCGAGGAGTTCCCCGTCGGCGGCGATGCGGTCTACGCCGCCTCCAAGGTGGCCTGCGAGCAGGTGCTGAAGGCCTACGCCGCGGCGTACGGGTTCGAGCTGGCGCTGCTGCGCTTCGCCGGCGTCTACGGCTACGGCCACTACACCGGCGGCTCGGGCATCGGCCAGGGCATGCACGCGCTGCTGCAAGCCGCGCTGGAGGGGCGCCCGGCGCCGATCGGCGCTGGCATCCCCGAGAGCAACGAGATGATCTACGCGAAGGACGCCGGCCGCGGCGTGGCGGCGGCCGTGCACGCCGCGCGGCTGCCGCACCAGGTCTACAACATCGGCACTGGCGTGCTCGCCACGCCCGATACGATCATGCAGGCGCTGCAGCGCGTGATCCCCGGCGCGACCGCCAGCCGCAGCGGCCCGCCGCGTCCGGACCGCCACGCGCGCCAGCAGCCGTTCGACCTGACCCGCGCCCGCGCGGAGCTCGGCTACGAGCCGCAATTCGATCTGGAGGCGGGCATCCGCGACTTCGTGGCGGAGCTGCGGCGGTGACGCGGGAGCGAAACCCGTTCGTGATGGATGCAGGCCGCGGCAGTCCGGGGACGCCCTCACCCCAACCCTCTCCCAGGGGGAGAGGGAGTAGGACGGGTGCGGCGCCTCGTTGCCTCTCCCCCTGGGAGAGGCCGGCCGAGCGCAGCGAGGACGGGTGAGGGTCTATCGCATGGGCGCACACGAATCGATGGGATTACACGCTGGGAGGTAGCCCGTGCATCGTCTGGAGCCGTTGTTCCGCTTCTCGTCCGTCGCCATGGTGGGCGCGACCGATAGCTCGCGCACCGGCGGGGCGCCCTATCAGGCGCTCCGCGATCTGGGCTTCACGGGCACGTTCTACCCCATCAACGCGCGGCGCCCGGAGGTACACGGGCTGCGCGCCTACCCGGACCCGGCCAGCCTGCCGGCCGACATCGACGCGGCGGTGGTCGCCATCGGCCGCGACGGCGTCGTCCCGGCCGTGCGCGCCTGCGCGGACCGCGGCGCGCGGGCGATCACGCTGCCCGGCGGCGGCTTCGCGGAGTACGACGACCACGGCCGTGCGCTGCAAGCCGAGCTGGTGGCGCTCGCCCGCGAGCGCGACCTGCTGCTCGTCGGCCCGAACTGCTTCGGGGCGGCGTCCATCGTGAACAAGTGCGCGATCTTCGCCGGTCTCGGGCTCGACAAGGTGCAGGCCGGCAACGTGGCGGTCATCTCGAACAGCGGCGGCCTGCTGCTGGAGATCCTGACCTACGGCACGGCGCGCGGCCTCGGCTTCAGCCACATCGTCTCGTCGGGCAATGAGGCTGTCGTGACCGCCGCCGACCTGCTCGACTACTTCGTGGACGACCCGGCAACCGACGTGGTGCTGGCGGTTATCGAGACGATCCGCAAGCCGGAGCTGTTCCTGGCGGCGGCCGAGCGCGCGGCGGCGGCGCGCAAGCCGATCGTCGTGCTGAAGATGGGCGCGTCCGTGAAGGGCGCGCGCTCGGCGCTCACCCACACCGCCGCGCTGAGCGGCAGCGACGCCGTGTACGACGCGGCCTTTCGCCAGACGGGCGTCACGCGCGTCCACGACCTCGACGACTTCATCGAGATGGGCGTGCTGTATTCCGGCGCGGTCCAGACGCTGCGCCGCCGGCCGCTGGAGCGCGCGGCCGTGATCGAGATCTCGGGCGGCGGCAAGGAGTTGATCTGCGACGCCGCCGAGGCCGCGGGCGTCGAGCTGCCCGACCCGACACCCGAGACGATCGCCGCCATCCGGCCCGGGCTGAACCCCGAGGTCGAGGTCAGCAACCCGCTGGACACGACCGGCAACTGGAACTCGCCCTGGATTCCGACCGTCTATCCGGCGGCGCTGCGCGCCTTCGCGCAGCAGCCCGGCATCGACGTCATCGTGTCGCGCTTTAGCGGCCCGCGCACGGGCGGCATCGGCGTTCTGCGCGAACGGCTGGACGAGCTAGCCGCCGCCCGTGCCGAGCACCCCGACCAGCTCCACGTGACACTGTCGCGCACCTCCGACCAGTTCAGCGAGGAGTGGCTGGACGCGGTGCGCGAGTACGGCGTGCTGTTCCTGCAAGGCTACGCCCGCGGCTTCCGCGCGCTCGGGCGCCTCGCCGCCTACAGCCGCTTCCTGCGCGAGCAGGCCGGGGCGCCGGAGGCACCCCGCTCGCCCATCCGGGTCGAGCTGCCCGCCGGCCGCGCGGCGCTGAACGAGGTCGAGGCGAAGGACCTCCTGCGCGCGGCGGGGCTGCCGGTCGTCGCCACGCGCTGGGCGCGCTCGGCCGACGAGGCGGTGGCGCAGGCGGAGGCGCTGGGCTACCCGGTGGCGGCGAAGGTGCTCGCGCCGCAGATCCTGCACAAGAGCGACGTGGGTGGCGTGCGGCTGGGCCTGGCCGACGCGGCAGCCGTCCACGAGGCGTTCGGCGAGCTAGAGGCGGTGGCCGCGAGCGTGCCGGGCGCCGAGTTCCAGGGGGTCGCCGTGCAGCCGATGGCGGCGCCGGGGCTGGAGCTAGTGCTGGGCGCGAACCGCGACCCGCAGTTCGGGCCGGCGGTGCTGTTCGGCCTGGGCGGGGTGTTCGTGGAGGTGCTGCACGACGTGGCGCTGCGGGTGGCGCCGCTGCGCGCGCGCGACGCCGCGGCGATGCTCGACGAGATCAAGGGGCGGGCGCTGCTCGACGGCGCGCGCGGCCAGCCGGCGGTGAGCCGCGCGGCGATCGTGGACGCGCTCTGTCGCCTGTCGGACCTGATGCTGGCCGCGCCACAGATCGCCTCCGTCGATCTGAACCCCGTGCTCGCTTATCCGGATGGCCTGCTCGCCGTGGATGCGCGCATCGTCCTGACACAATAACCCGCGTCGACAATCACCTTCCCCCGCTCTACTGTGGGAGAGCGGGGCAGGGGAGTGAGGTCCGACGGCGCCAGCGATGACGCGGCTAGCAACCGAGCGGTAGATGTGCGGCGGAGAGGAGCATTGAGCATGGTGCGCGCTCGCACGGACATCGCGCGACAAGAACGAGCGCCAGGCCCGCCGCGGCGCCTGACCGGCGTTCTGGCGACCCTGCTCCTCCTCGCCGCGGCGGCCTGCGCCGCCCCGAGCGGCTCGCCGCAAGCCAGCGCGCCACTCCCCGCGACGAGCAGCGCCGGCGCCACGCCGGCCGTCGACCCGGCGCCGGCCCCGCCCGCCCCGCTACACGTCGTCGCGAACTGGACGCAGCCGACCGGCGCGATGTCGGGCTTCTGGATCGCCCAGGAGGCCGGGCTGTTCCGCGAGCAGGGCCTCGACGTGGAGCTGCTCAATATTCCCAACACCTCCCGCGTGCTGCAAACGATGGCGGCCGGCGAGATGGACCTCAGTCCGCTCGACCCGGCCACCACCATCCGCGCCAGCCTGGGCGGGCTGGACGCCGTGCTCCTATACGCGCAGACGAACCGCCTGGTGTTCGGCGTCTACGCCCAGCCCAGCATCCAGGACCCGCAGGACCTGCGCGGCAAGGTGCTCGGCACGACGCGCATCGGCGCCTCGGCGAACACCGCCCTGCTGGTGGCGCTCAAGCGGTGGGGCCTGGTCCCCGACCGTGACGTGGCGCTGCGCCAGCTTGGCGAGACGCAGGCCATCTACGCCGCCATGCAGACCGGCCAGATCGATGCGGCGCCGTTCGGCCTGCCCGTGGACCGCGCCCTGCTGCCCACGCAGCGCGAGCTGATCAACCTGGCGACCGATGGCCCCGAGTACGCCTCGATCGCCGTGGGCGGGCTCCGCACGTGGATCAACGCCAACGAGGAAGCCGTGCGCCGCTTCGGCCGCGCCTACGCGCTGGCTATCCGCCGGCTCAAGAACGACAAAGCGTACGCGCTCGAGATCTACCGCAAGTACCTGGGCACCGACGACGCCGCGTACCTCGACGAGGTCTACGCGCTGTTCAGCCGCGCGCTGCCCTCGGTGCCCTACGTGACGGACGAGGCTATGGCCCAGGCGCTCGCGGACCTCGTCGAGGAGGAGCCGCAGCTCGCCGGGCGCCAGGGGTCGGAGTGGGTGGACTCGCGCTTCGTCCGCGAGATGGAGGACGAGGGCTTCTTCGCGTCCCGCTAGATGCGCGGCTCGCGGCCGGCGGCGCCTAGCACGAGTGGCGCCGCGGGAGTTCACGCAGTAGAATGCGAGTCGCGCCACGGACTCACCGCCGGGGCGGCACCGCCGGCGGCGCGGGCGCGGCGCGGTGTCCCAGGAGCCGGTGGCGGCAGAGGGGGAGCCATGACAAGCGCGACGACCGGCTCCGCCCGCGCCCTGTTCACGCTCGACTGGTACCGCGCGCTCAGCCCCGACGGCCGCCTGGCCTTCATCGCCGCCTGGGGCGGCTACGCGCTCGCCGGCTTCGACTTCCTCGCCTTCACCTTCGTGCTGGCGCC
Source organism: Chloroflexota bacterium (assembly GCA_035293805.1). Classification (GTDB taxonomy): domain Bacteria; phylum Chloroflexota; class UBA6077; order UBA6077; family JAJPHF01; genus JAJPHF01. The sequence goes on from DATGMD010000045.1 coordinate 65,733, forward strand.
GATCCGCGCCGCCTTCGGGCTGAGCGAGGGGCAGATCGGCGCGCTGGCGACCGCGAGCCTCATGGCCTCGGTGGCCGGCGGGATCGCCGGCGGCGTGCTGGCCGACCGGCTGGGCCGCGCCCGCGTGCTGCGCTGGAGCATCGCGGCGTACGCGCTGCTCAGCTTCCTGTCGGGGCTCGCGCAGAGCTACGAGCAGCTACTCGCCCTGCGCGCGCTGCTCGGCGCCGGCTTCGGCGCCGAGTGGACCGCCGGGGCGTTGCTGGTGGCGGAATACGCCGCGCCGGCGCAGCGCGGCCGCACGCAGGGCGTGTACACCGCGGGGTTCTCCGTGGGCGACGGGCTCGCCACCCTGGCCTACTTCGTCATTACCGCGCTGGTGCCGGCCGCGCTGTCCTGGCGCGTGCTGTTCTGGCTGGGCGTGCTGCCCGCACTGCTCGTGCTGTGGGCGCGCACCCGGGTGGTCGACCCGCCGGCCTACCGCGCCGCCCAGGCCCACGCGAGCGCGGGCACTGGCCCCGCGCCGGGGCATGGCTCGCTGGGGGCGATCTTCGTGCCGCCGCTGCTCGTCGCCACCGTCGGGGGCAGCCTGCTGGCCAGCGGCATCCTGAGCGGCAAGTACATCGTCAACATCTGGCTGCCGGGCTACTTGCAGCAGTGGCGCGGCCTGGGCAGCGCGGCCGCGGCCATCCAGATCGGCGTGGTCCTCGTCGGCGCGGTGCTCGGGTGCATCGTCGGCGGCTACTGTCAGGACGGCCTGGGGCGCCGCCGCACCTTCCTGCTGTACTCGCTCGCCAGTCCGGCGGCGCTCTGGCTATACCTGCTCGTCCCGGCTGGCCTGGCCTGGCTGCTGCTCGTCGTCGGCGCGCTCGTGGGGTTCTGCACGGCGGGCGCGCTCAGCGGGCTGGGCGCCTACCTGGCCGAGCTGTACCCGAGCGCCCATCGCGGCGCCGGCCAGGGCGTCACCTACAACCTGGGGCGCGGCGCCAGCGGCCTGGTCGCGGGCGGCATCGGCTTGCTGGCGCCGGCCATCGACCTGAACGCCGCGATGGCCGTCGGCGCCAGCGTGTACCTGGTCGCGCTGGCGGGGCTGGTGCTCTTGCCCGAGACGCGCGGGCGCGACCTCACTGCCCATCCGGCGATCGCACCAGCCATCCCACCAAGCGCGAGTGCTCAGGCGGCCGGTGCCGAGCCAGGCTAGAGCGGGATGCCCGCGACGCGAGCAGCCGACGTTCGGTAGGGGCAGGTTCACGCGATGCCAGGGGTCGCCACGCGGGAGGGGCGGGTTTCATGCCCGCCCGCGGCCGTCGAGGCCGCAACCCCGGCGCCGGCCGACCCCGCGGCCCAACAGCATTCCGCCCGTAGCGCGAGCATGAGGCCCGGTCCCACCCCGCCCACCGCGGGCAACGTGGCAAGCACATCCAGCAGGGAGAACAGCCGATGTACGTGGCGACACGCGACGTGATGCTGCCGACGACGATTATCGGCTCGCTGCCGCGGCCGCAGTGGTACACGGCCCGGCTCGGCGACCGCCCGTTCCGCGCGGCGATGGCCGACGCCGTCTACCGCGAGCAGTACGTGGATGCCGTCGCGGCGCTGATCCGCGACCAGGAGCGCGCGGGGCTCGACCTCGTCACGGACGGCGACAGCCGCTTCGATCCCGAGGTCGGCGGCGGCTCGTGGGCCGGCTACCCCGCCAGCCACCTGAGCGGCACCGCCGGGCGCACCTGGGACCGGGGCGACCGCACGCCCGCCCCGGTCGGCACGATCATGCACGAGATCGGCGAGGCGTCGTCGCAGCCCATCGTCGTCGAGCCGGTCGGCCCCGGCACGCTGCAGTACACGGAGATCTGGCAGACCGCCCAGCAGCTCACGCCGACGCCCGTGAAGTTCGGCACGCCGGTCGCCGAGGTGATCGAGGGCCGCCTGGCCAACCGGCACTACGCCGACCGCCGCGCGCTGGTGCGGGACATCGCGGACGCCCTGAACGCCGAGCTGACCGCCCTCGCCCGCGCGGGCTGCCCGGCCATCCAGCTCGAAGCGCCCTGGATTACGCGGTCGGTCAACCGCCAGCGCCCCGAGATGTGGGAGCCCGAGTTCTACGTCGAGGTGTTCGAGCGCACCACCCGCGGCCTGCAAGCGCTCACCGAGGTCTGGGCGCACACCTGCTGGGGCAACCCCGCGGCGCAGCGGCCGTTCAGCACGACGCCGCGCTACGCGCCCGTGCTGGAGATGCTCGACGCGCTGCCCTGCGACGTGGTGACGGTCGAGAACGCTGACAGCGGCTGCGCCGAGCTAGACGTAGTGTGCCAGGGGATCAAGACGAAGAAGCTGGCGCTCGGCGTGGTGAGCCACCGCACGCTCCAGGTGGAGACGGCCGACGAGGTGGCCGCCATCCTGCGCCGCGCGCTGGAGCACGTGCCGCCCGAGCGCCTGGCCGTGACCGCCGACTGCGGCTTCGGCCGCGAGGGCATGAGCCGGCGCATTGCCTACTACAAGATGGTCGCCATGGTGCGGGGCACGAACGCCGTGCGCCGCGAGCGGGGCCTGCCCGAGCATCCCTGCCGCGCCGCCGACCCCGCCTTCGCCTGGGCGTGATGCTAGCTGCCGTCGAGAGGTACGCCGATCAGGGCATGCCGCCCTCACCCCGGCTCTCTCCCAGGGGGAGAGGGAGTACGATAGCCATCATTCCGGCCCTCTCCTCGAGGGCGAGGGGTGGGATCGCGCCCTCGTCTGTCCCCTCTCCCTCTGGGAGAGGGTTAGGGTGAGGGCGTGTTCTATCAGCTCAATCTTCGGAGCACCAGCTAGCCCAGCACCGAAGCCACCGGCAGCGGCGCCCCGGCGGCGCTGGGGTGGCGGCCGTACTGGCCGGTCTCCATTAGCTCGGCGGCCGCCTGGCCGGCGGGCGTGAGGCGCAGGGTGCCGCGCGAGTCGAGCAGCCAGGCGACGTAGCCCTCCGGCACGTTCTCCTGCGGGCCGTGGTGGATGATGCCTTTCGGCACCCAGGTGAGCGTGCCGGGCTCCCGCACCGCGCCCCAGGCGCCCGGCCCGGCGAAGTAGTAGATGATCTCGTCGTAGTCGGCGTTCACGTGGATCGGGGGGCGCCCGCGCGGGTTGGCGCTCAGGTTGTACAGCAGCTCGGCGTTGTCGCGCGAGACGGCGAACGGGCTGGGCGGCCCATTCGGGTTCACCAGCAGGCTCCGCACGTTCAGCTTCCAGACAGGGATCGTACCGTCGTGCAGGGCGACGCGCGCCAGCGGGTTGTGGGGCCGCACGTAGCGGGTGACGCCGTCGAACGCCTTGACGAGCACCACCGTGTCGCCGCCGTCCGCCCCGCTCGGCGCATCGGCGGCCGCGCGCTCCACGTCGCCGGCCCACAGCGCCGGGTCGCCCAGGCTGACCGCACCCGGGAGCTCCAGCACGAGGCTTCGCGTCGGCGTCTGGAGGGGCGTGACGCGGTAGGCGATGGCGCGCGGGATGCACACGAAGTCGCCGGGCCCGCCGCGCAGCGTGCCCTGGTCCGTGGCGAACTCCAGCACGCCGTCCTGCACGAAGTGGATCTCGTCGGCCTCGACGTTGCTCACCAGGAACGGCGTGGGCGCCGCGCGCCCCGACACGCTCAGCCGGAAGCCCGTGCGGGCGGCGAGCAGCGGCGTGGGCAGCGCCGCCGGGTCGTCGCGGTCGGCGGGCGCCACCTCGCCCACGCGCAGCCGGTGCGGCGCGTGCGGCCCCTCGACGCTCGTGAACTCGGGCGGGTAGTGGGGACGCTCGATGTAGGTGCTGTCGCCCGTGAAGCCCTCGCGCGTCCAGCGCATCACCGGCCGCGCGTCGTCGTGCTTGCCGTTCGTCGCCGTCATGGTTGCGCCTCCGTTCACCGTCACTGATATGGGCCGAGCCGGCTCACTGCGTAGTCCACGTACTCCGGGTCTACCAGCCGTCGCGGGTCGAGGTCCACCGTCACGTCGCCGGTCGTGCGAAAGTAATCATAGTCGCTGGCGATGCTGTCCGCGTTCACGCGGCCGTCGGGATCGAAGCGCACAGGGTACATGCGCTTCACCAGGTCGGCGCTCGGCAGCCGCGCGTAATCGGCAATGAACTTCGCCAGGGGGTCCGGGTCGGTGCGCTTTGCCAGGAAGGAATCGTAGTAGTCGCGGATGCCGCGCACGTAGGCCGTCATGTAGCGGCGGGCGGCGTCGGGGTGCTCGCGGGTGAACGGCCCGGAGTACATGATGACGGTGAACTCCGAGCCCGGCAGCACGTCGCCCACGCCCTTCCAGAGCGCGATGGTGCCCTGCTCGATGCCCCGCGTCAGCAACGGCTCCGGCTGCAGGCCCACGTCGAGCGACCCGTTGGCGAGACTCACGCCGATGTCCGGCAGGCCCATCTCCTTCAGGTCCACGTCGTCTAAGGTGAGGCCGGCGCTCGCCAGTCCCCGCGCGAACACGATCTCGTTGCCCGTCCCCTTCGACGGCACGCCGATCGGCCGGCCGCGCAGGTCCGGCCAGTCGCGGATGGCGCCGCTGTCGTACAGGTCCTTGCGCACGACGATCGAGTTCCAGCGGTCGCCGTCGCGGAAGCTGCCCTTGTCGCCGACGATCAGCAGGCTCACGCCGCGGCCGACCGCGTTGAACAGGCCGGCGCTGATCGCGCCGCCGCCCACGTCGAGCTGGCCGCTAGCGAGGGCCGGGATCATGCGCGCGGCCGAGTCGAACGGCGTCCGGTCGACGGCCAGGCCCTCTTCCTGGAAGTAGCCGCGGTCCTCGGCGATGAAGATCGGCGCGTCGCCGATCGTGGCGCCGATCTGGCCCACGGCCACCGGCACCGGCGCGGGCGCTGCGCTAGTAGTCCCCTCTTGCGCCCCTGATCCGGTGGGGGAGCCGGCACCGGTAGTAGGACCAGCAGCCGTGGCGGCCTGGGGAGGCGCGGCGGCCGGCCGGCTCCCCCCGGGCTGAGAGGGCATAGCGACCGGCGTGCTGCACCCGACTAGCAGCGCGGCCGCGAGCAGCGCCGTACGTATCGTCAAGCCGATTCCTCCTGGGCCGGCGCCGCGCCGCGCACCCTGTCGATGAGACTTACCGCGTCGGGCGGCGGCGCGGCGCCCCGCCAGGCCACGTGGCCGTCGGGCCGCACGAGCACCAGCGGTCGCTCGTAGGCCGCCGTCACCGCCGGGTCGTCCAGCGCGAGCACGCGCAGCGGCACGCCCCGTGCCCGGGCGGCTGCCTCTATGGTACCCGTATCGGGCGCCGTGGGGCCGAGGCGGAGCAGGGTGAAGCCGTCGCCGAACAGGTCGAGCGTCGAGCGGCCGTCGCGCAGCCAGACGTGCGGCGCGCGAGCCCCGGGGCGCGTCGTCGGCACATAGGTGTCGGTGTCGTACGGAGGGGGCGGCGTGCCGTCGGGCACGACGAGTGGCGAGTCGTCATAACGGTAGCCAAGGTCGATGCCGGGCGACTCGACGGCGAACTCCTCGCGGCGGGTCGCCTCGATCAGGCGGGCGGCCTCGGCCCGCAGCCGCGCGCCCTCGGCGCTGTCCTCGTCCATCGCGGGCGCGACGGGGATCTGGGCGTCGGCCGCCTTGATGCTCGCCGCCTCCTCGACATTGCGCACGCCGATCGGGCGCCGCTCGGCCTCGTAGCCGTCCAGCAGGGTGGCGCCGCCCCAGCCCTGAACCACCGCCGCGAGCTTCCACGCCAGGTCCACGGCGTCGCCGATCGCGGTGTTCATGCCGAAGCCGCCCAGCGGCCAGAGTAGGTGGGCCGCGTCGCCGGCCAGGAAGACGCGCCCGGCGCGGTACCGCTCGGCCACGACGCGGTGGCCCGACCACGGCTTCTCGGCCAGCAGCTCGAACGGCACGGCGTCGCCCAGCGCGTCGCGCAGGCAGCGCACGGGGTCGAACGTCGCCACCTCGCGCGGCCCGAGCCGCACGTTCACGCGCCAGTGGTCGCGGCCGTCCATGGCGAAGATGCCACCCGTGAAGCGCGCGTTGTGAATGCGGTACTGGATGGCCGGGCCGTGGGGATGGTAGTGCAGGAGATTGGTCCTGAAGTAGATCGAGGCGTTGTGGCCCTCCGCGAACACGCCGCGCATGGGGATGTCGAGCTGGCGCCGCACGACGCTGCTGCCGCCGTCGCAGGCGACGAGGTACCGGGCCGCGATCACCTCCCTCCGACCGCTGGCGAGGTCCGTCACCTCGGCCGTCACACCCCGCGCGTCCTGCTGGAAGCGCTCCAGCCGACAGCGCAGCCGCACGGCGACGCGGGGATCGGCCTGGGCGCGGCGGAGCAGCACGGGGAAGAAGTAGAACTTGGGGCACCACAGCCGGCCCTCGGGGCTGTAGGGCGAGCGGGCGCTGGGATCGCCATTGCCCGGCAGCTCGAAGCGCGCCAGCTCGTAGCCGCCCAGCCGCGTCAGGAACAGGCAAGTGCGCGGGTAGTCGGGCGGGAAGGCGTGGTAGCGCAGCTCGTCGGCGATGCCCCAGCGGCGGAAGTGCTCTAAAGTGCGGGCGTTGAGCAGGTTCGCCGTGGGGAAGTCGACGGTGGCGTCGCCCTGCTCGACGAGCAGGCACGGCACGCCCCGCGCGCCCAGCTCGATGGCCAGCGACAGCCCCGCCGGCCCCGCGCCGACGATCAGCACCGGCACCCGGGCTACATCGCCCGCACCCTCTGACTGCATGCGCTCCCCACACGGGCCGCTCGCGCACCAGGAGTATTATTCGTTGCCCGCTACGGGCGGCGCAAGCGCGCCTAGACTGGACGCGCTGATCGGTCGGGCGCGCGCCGTGGCTGCCCGCGCCGGGGGCCGGCTGCCCGCGGGCGCTCGCAGCCGCCTCCGCGTCTCCAAAACGACCGTTTGATGAGACTTCCGAATGGTCCTCTTGCGCCGTTTAGCTTGGTACGGCTATCGTCTTCTGAGATGCTCTGGTTCAGGACGATCAGTGGATAGCCTCATAGTCTTCGGCGTCGGCCTTTTCATGGTCGGACTGGCATCCGTCCTTAGCGGTATCAACCCCGAAAGATTCCGCTACATATTCTCCCGCGGCTGGGAGCCGCGAGACGCCAAGGAATTGCGGGTCGCTAGGATCTCCAGCGTCGCTCTCGGCACGGCTTTCGGCACGATGGGCGTTGTACTGCTTGTGTTGGGCATCTACTTCTATCGGTGAGCACGGGTCCTGGATCTCACGTGGAGATGGGGCGAGTCCATTCGCGTCTCGGAAAACGAAGGTTTGACGGGACACTAATCCTGATCATTAGCCAACGTGAAGATCTTGAGCGGACGGCCGATGCTGTAAATACCGTTACCTAAATGTCTCGGTGGCGCCGGCACGTACTCAATGCGCACCACCCCCCCAACCTTGTAGAGGAGGTCAGGAGCGCCATTCCACAACAGTTGTGCCCGTTCGGGCGTTAGAGGCTGGCGCACCCAGCTCGTGCGAATACTGCCATCATCGACTATGAAAATTGGTGCGTCCGTCATGTGCTCTAGACCAGCAGCGGTGATTGTTCCCTCTAAAGCCGCTGTGGCTCCCTCGCGGGGTTCTGCGTCCGAGTCAAACACTTTCGTCCACATGCCAAGCCCCCAAACGGTATCCAGGTCTACTTGGCTACAAGGCAATATACCGCGCCGCCCCGTTCTGGAGAACGTACCATTGCCGAGACTGCCGCTGGCCACGAGCCCATGCCCGTCGGCGCATCTTACGCGGCTTTCTCGTAAACTCATCTCAGAACCAATGTCTCACGGACCGCACCACGAGACGATTAAGTGAGCCACCGCGCTCGCCTTCGCTAGGGGATTATCCTGCTGCGTGGTCCGCGGCGCCAGTAGAGCCTGCCGCGCGCTCTGCCGCCAGCGCCCCGCTCACCCATGCCGTGCGGACGGATCGCCGGTAGCCGCGGCCCCCATGCTCGCAATTCCACGTCAGCCTGGGTCTCGCGCGCGAGCTCGCAGCCTGCCCCCACGGCCCACCCACGGGCCCATTGCCTCACGAGACGCCGCGTGGTATTCGGCGCTAGCGTTGGGCTCGCGCGCCACACGCCATCTCACTATGCCGTGCTGAGAATAATTGGCGGGCTTTGCGACGAGTTCTGTCGCGAATATGCTTCCCGCCATAGTATTGCTCCCATCCGGGCGCTGGCGTACACTCGGCGCAAGCGTTGCGCCCAACACAGGCGCACGCACCGTGACGACCGCGCCAACAGCGGCTCGTGGCTCAGCTCCGGCACGCTGCCGCGGGCGCGGAGCGAAGGGAGGACGCCATGCGCGCGCGGTGTGCCCCTCTCGGCTCGATCGTCGTGCTCGGCCTGCTGGCGGCCTGCGCGGGCGGCGCCCCCGCGGCGTCGCGCCCGAGCGAGGCGTCGACGCCTGCTGGCCCCGCCAGCGCCCCGGCCGCGGCGCCGCCCGCGCAGGCGCCGGCCGCTCCTGCTCCGGCGGCCGAGCCGCTGCCTCTCACGACCCTGAAGATCGCCGCCCAGCCGAGCATCGCCAGCGCCGCCCGCTACGTCGCCATGGATCGCGGCTACCTGCGCGAGCAGGGCATCGAATTGGAAGAGGTGCCCTCCACCACCTCCGCTCAGATGCTCCCCTCGCTAGCGGCCGGCCAGATCGACATGGGCCTCGGCGGGGCCGCCGCGGGGATCTTCAACGCGATCGCCCAGGGGATCCCGGTGCGCATGACGCTCGACATGTGGACCGCCTACCCGGGCAACCAGTCGGGCGGGCTCATCGTGCGCCGGGACCTGATAGACAGCGGGCAGGTCCGCGACTTCCGCGACCTGCTGGGCCTTCGCGTGGGGATTACGTCCAAGGGCCAGGCCACGGAGTACGGGCTGCACGCCGGCCTGGCCCAGGGCGGTCTCTCCCTGGTGGACGTCGAGACCGTGGAGATGCCGTATCCGGACATGACGGTGGCGCTGGGCAACCGCAGCATCGACGCGGCCGTCACGATCGAGCCGTACGGCACGCAGGCCGTGGTGCAGGGCTTCGCGGCCCGGTTCAAAGCCTGGCCGGAGCTCATCCCCTACGATGCTCCGGCGTCGATCATGTTCTCCGAGGACCTCATCGAGATGCGCGCCGACCTCGCTCGGCGCTTCGCGCTGGCGTACGTGCGCGGGCTCCGCGACTACGATCAGGCGCGCACGAAGGGGAAGGACCGCGAGGCGGTCATCGCCATCATGCAGAACCACGTCCCGCTTCTCGACCGCGCGATGTACGACCAGATTCCGTGGCCGTCGAACAATCCCGACGGCCGGGTGAACGCCGAGGCCATCGCGGCCGCGCAAGACTGGTTCGCCGAACGCGGCTACGTCCAGACCAAGGTGGACATTAGCCGAGTGGTGGACAACCAGTTCGCCGACTACGCCGTAGCCCAGCTTGGTCCCTACCAGCCATAGCGCCCCGGTAGGGCACGACGTTGGTGAGCCGGCGCGCTTTGTTGCGACTGGGGGAACAGCACGCGCACAACAATGGACAATGCCTCCACGGCGCGCTAGGATGGGCGGGAGGCGAGCGGCTGCCGAACTACGCGCGAGGCGGAGCGCTCGCCAGCCACCAGCGTGACTGCCGCGATCAGTCAGCCGGCACGCGCTCCAGGGGAGCCGATGATGCGACGGGGCTCGCCGCTCGCCAGCCTGGTCGTCGTCACGTTCGCCCTCTTCACGGATGCCTTCGTCTATGGGCTGGTCATCCCTCTCGCGAGCGAGCTGCCCGCCGCCAACGAAGGCTCCCTGACGCTGGCGCTGACCTACGGGGCCTACGGGCTCGGCGTGCTGCTGGCGGTGCCGGTCATCGGGCCTCTCACCGACCACGTGGGCCGACGGCTGCCGCTGCTGATCGGCCTCGTCTGTCTCGCCGTCGCCACCCTTCTGTTCGGCCTGGCCAGCTCGCTGCCGCTGCTGGTCCTCGCCCGCGTGGTGCAGGGCATCGCCTCCACCGCGAACTGGACCGCGGGCCTCGCGCTGGTCGCCGACTCCTACACCCACAAGCGCACGCAGATGATGGGCATCGCGATGATGGGGAGCAGCGGCGGCTCGGTGCTCGGGCCCGTGGCGGGCGGGCTGCTGCTGGAGATCGGCGGCTACCAGTGGCCGTTCATCGCGGCCGGGCTGCTGCTCGCGCTGGACGGCGTGCTCCGCCTCACTCTGGTCGTCGATCCGCCCCGCGAGGCGAGCGTCGGGGCCAGCCCCTGGGAGCTGCTCCGCGACCGCGGGGTGCTGGCGGCTACGCTGGTCGTGCTGCTGGGCGCGGGCGGCTGGTCGGTCATCGAGCCGCTCTTGCCCGAGCACCTAGCTCAGGCTACGGTCATCGGGCCGACCGCGATCGGGCTGATGTTCACCATCTCGACGCTGACCAATGGGCTCAGCGCGCCCTGGATCGGCAACGTGGCCGACCGGATCGGGCTGTGGCCGACCATGTTCGCCGGCCTGGTGCTGATGGCCGTCACGCTGCCGTTTCTCGGGCTCATCACGTGGGTGGTCCTGCTCACCGCGGTGCTGATGGTGCTCAACGTGTCGTACGGCGTGGTCCTGAACCCCAGCCTGTCCGAGCTGGCCGAGGCGGTGGACCGCCGCGGCGTGAGCGCGTACGGTGCGGTGTACGCCGTCTACAACATTGGCTACTCGGTCGGGCAGATCGGCAGCAACCTGCTCGGCGGCGCCGTGGCGACCAGCGTGTCGTTCCAGGGCGCGCTGCTCGCCACCAGCGTGGGAATCGTCGTCTGCATGCCGCTGGTCTACGCCATCCGCCCGCGGCTGATGCGCGTGGCGCCAGCGCCGGAGTGAGCCGCCGGCGTGGGGCACGTCGGCCGCGCGGGGAGGTACGCGATGACCATTACCGCGAGCGAGGCCCGCAAGCTAAGCGACGACCTGGACCGCGGGCTGTCGCTGCCGGCGGCGTGGTACAACGACCCGGCGCTGAGCGCGCTGGAGATGGAGCGGATCTTCCGGCGGACCTGGCAGTACGTGGGCCGCACCGAGCAAGTGGCCCAGGTGGGCGACTACTTCACCGGCGCCGTCGGCGACATCCCCGTCATCATCGTGCGCACGGCCGACGGCCTCCAGGGCCTGGTGAACGTCTGCCGCCACCGCCGCCACCTCGTCGCGAGCGGCGAGGGCAACCGCAAGATCTTCCAGTGCCCGTACCACGCCTGGACCTACGAGCTAGACGGCCGCCTGCGCACGGCGCCGCGCTCGGAGCGGGAGACGAGCTTCTGCAAGGAAGACTATCCGCTGCTGCCGCTGCAAGTCGCCACCTGGGGCCGCTGGATCTTCGCCAACCCCGACCTCGACGCCCCGCCGCTGAGCGACCTGCTGGGCGATCTGCCCCAGATCGTGGCGCGCGCCGGAATAGATATCGACGCCCTCCAGTTCTGGGGCCGCGAGGAGTGGGCGCGCGACGCCAACTGGAAGATCATGATCGAGAACTTCCTGGAGTGCTATCACTGCCCCGTGCAGCACCCAGGCTTCAGCGCCGTCATTGACGTGCGGCCGGACGCCTACTCGCTGAAGGAGTATCGTTGGCACTCCAGCCAGTGCGGCTCGGTGCGCGAGACGATCTCGGGGAAGGAGCCGCCCTACGACGCCGCGGGCGACGTGCGCGAGGCTCAGTACCACTTCCTGTGGCCGAACTTCACGATCAGCATCAACCCGGGGCGACCCAACCTGTCGCTCGACGTCTGGCTGCCCGACGGCCCCGGGCGCACGCATGGGTTCTCCGAGCACTACTTCGGGGCGGATGTGCCGAGGGACTGGGCCGAGGACATGATCCAGTTCAACGCCCAGGTGGGCGCGGAGGACGATCGGCTGACCGACTCGGTGGAGCGGGGCGTGCGCTGCGGCTTCCCCGACCAGGGGCGCTTCCTGGTGGACAGCGAGCACCTGTGCATCCACTTCCAGAAGCTCGTGCTGGCCGCGCTCACCTGATGAGTAGGCCCCCTCTCCTCGTCCTCGGGGGTGCAGGGGCGCCCCCTGCCGGGGGCCTGCTCCCTCTCCTCGTCCTCTCTCCGGGGGTGCAGGGGCGCTCCCCTGCCGGGGGGCTTGGGGGGTGTCCCCCCAGCTTCCCCTCTTCCTCTCATGGTGAATAGCGAGGCACAGATGCCATACGGCTTCCTGGGCAAGGTCCTGCACGTCGATCTGACGCGCGCCGCCTGGACCGTCGAGGAGCCGCCGGAGGCGCTCTACCGCACCTACCTCGGCGGCAGCGGCCTGGGCCTGTACTACCTGCTGCGCGAGATGCCGCCCGGCACGCCGGCGCTCGCGCCCGAGAACGTGCTCGTCTTCTCGCTGGGCGTCGTCACCGGCGCCGCGTTCTCGGGGCAGTCGCGCTGCACGGCCAACGCGCGCTCGCCGCTCACCGGGGCGATCGGCGACTCGCAGGTCGGGGGCTTCTTCCCCGCCGAGCTGAAGGCGGCCGGCTTCGACGCGCTCGTCATCCGCGGCGCCGCCGCCACGCCCGTCTACCTCTGGATCAAGGACGGCGCGGTCGAGCTACGGCCCGCTGATCATCTATGGGGCGCCGACACCGCCACGACGGAAGACGCGATCCGCGCCGAGCTGGCGGAGCCGAAGGCCCGCTGCGCGGCGATCGGCCGGGCGGGCGAGAACCGCAACGCCCTGGCGAACATCATGCACATGGCCAGCCGCGCCTTCGGCCGCACGGGGCTGGGCGCGGTCATGGGCGCCAAGCGCCTGAAAGCCATCGCCGTGCGCGGCACCCAGCCGCCGGCCGTCTTCGACCGCAAGGCGCTGCAAGAGCTACACGCCTGGGGCGCGAAGAACCTGCGCGCCAACCCCTCGGTGGAGGACCTGCACGTGAACGGCACCGCCGGCTGCGTGCCCTACCAGCAGCTCACCGGCGGGCTCCCCACCCGCAACTGGCGCAGCGGCGTCTTCGAGCGCTTCGAGGAGATCGCGGGCGAGACCATGACGGCGACGCTGCTCAAGTCGCGCGACACCTGCTACGCCTGCGTGACCCGCTGCAAGCGCGTCGTCGAGATCGCCGAGGGACCGTACCGCGTTGCGCCGCGCTTCGGCGGCCCGGAGTACGAGACGATCGCGGCGCTCGGCGCCTACTGTGGCATCGGCGACCTGGCGGCGATCGCCAAGGGCAACGAGCTGTGCAACCGGCACGGCATGGACACCATCGGCAGCGGGGCGACCATCGCCTGGGCGATGGAATGCTTCGAGCACGGCCTGCTGACCCCGGCCGACACGGGCGGGCTGGAGCCGCGCTTCGGCGATGCCGCGGCCATGCTCACCCTGCTCGAGCAGATGGCCGAGCGACGCGACTTCGGGGCGGTGCTGGCCGACGGGTCGGCCGCGGCGGCGGCGCGGATCGGGCGCGGCACCGACGCCTTCCTCGTCGCGGTGAAGGGCGCCGAGCTGCCGGCGCACATGCCCGAGGTCAAGCGCTCGCTGGCGCTCATCTACGCCGTCAACCCGTTCGGGCCGGACCACCAGTCGAGCGAGCACGACCCCTCCTATGCCCCGGACGCGCCCGCCGAGGACCAGCAGCGTCTGGCGCACCTGGGCCTCACGCGGCCCGAGGCGATGGACGTGCTGGACGACGAGAAGGTGCGGTTCGCCTGGACGACGCAGAAGGTGTTCAGCCTGGCCGACACGCTAAACCTGTGCCAGTTCGACTGGGGCCCCGCCTGGCAGCTGTACGGGCCGGAGCACTTCGCGCGCATGGTGCGCGCCGTGACGGGCTGGGACGTCACGCTCGACGAGCTGCTGCTGGCCGCCGAGCGCCGCATCCACATGATGCGCGCCTTCAACCAGCGCGAGGGCTTCGACCGCTCGCACGACACGCTGCCGCGGCGCCTGGCCGAGCCCCGCGTCGGCGGCCCCTCGGACGGCGTGGCCGTGCCGCCGGCCGAGCTGGAGCGCGCCAAGGACGCCTACTACCGCCTGGCCGGCTGGGACCCGGCGACGGGCAATCCCACCGCAGCCACGCTGCGGCGCGTCGGACTGGACTGGCTGGCCGACACCCTCGCCCCCGAGCTAGAAGCGTAGGCCGGCTGTGCAGATCAGCGTGCGCCTCTACGGCGCGCTGGGCCGCTACCGGCCGGCCGGGGCGCCGCCCAGCGGCCCGTTCCCCTGGGAGGCGGCCGACGGGGCGACGGCGGCGCAGGTGGCCGCGGAGCTAGGGATCCCGCCGAACGTCGTGCGCGCCTGCGCCGTCAACGGCGAGACCGTCCCCGCGTCGCGGCGGCTCGCGCCGGGCGACCTCCTAGCCCTGGTGAGCGCGGCCGGCGGCGGCTGAGAGTCAGCTCGCCCCGCCAGCGCCGGACGGGGCTGGGCGCCCGCGCGCTACCAGTCGCGCTCGACCACGGCGATCTGCATACGGCCGATGCCGGGCGACTCCACGACGATCGTGTCGCCGGGGGCGATGCGGCCCACGCCCGGCGGGCTGCCCGTCGTATAGACGTCGCCGGGCTGGAGCGGCAGGACGTGCGACGCCCGCGACAGCAGGTTCGGGATGTCCACGATCATGTCGGTCGCGCGGGCGTCCTGCTTCTGCTCGCCGTTGTGCCAGAGCTTCACCTGCAACTGCCGCCAGTCGGGGATCTCGTCGGCCGTCGTGATGCACGGTCCCATCGGGCTGAACGAGGCGTAGGACTTTCGCTGCACCCGCTCTTCGTGGCGGCCGTCGCCCGCGCGCAGCGTCGCGTCGATCACGATGGTGTAGCCGAAGATGTAGCTCATCGCCTCCTCGGGCGACACGCCCTGCGCCCGCCGGCCGATGACGAAGGCGATCTCGCCCTCGTGGTCGAAGCGGCGCGTGGGGAAGTCGCGCGCGGGAAGCGCGATGGGGTCCTGCGGCCCTGAGATCGAGCCAGTCGCCTTCAGGAAGAAGCCGAGCGTGTCGGCCGAGTCGCCGCTGGCCCCGGCGCCGCCGCCGAACTGCTGCACCATCTCGTTGACGTGGGCGCGGAAGTTCGCCGGCGCGGCGAACAGGTGCATCGGCGCCGGGTTCGGCGCCTGCAAGCGCACCGCGTCGAGCGCCTTGGGTGTCGCCGCGGCAGCCGTCGCCTCCACGCGCGATCGCAGGGTGTCCCAGCGAGCGATGAGGCGGTTCATGGCCCACAGGTCGCCCGGTTCCCAGCCGGGCACGACCTCGCTCACCTCGCACACGCCATCGTCGATGAGCACGCCGATCCGGTAGTCGTCGAACGTTACGAGTCGCATCACCCCTCCTGTCTGGCGCGGCCGGCCAGCCGCTAGCAGCGTTCCGCCGTCCCGCCTCAGCACGTCGCCTCAGCCCTGTTGTCCGGCGGGCGGGCCGGGCCGCGCGCCGCCCCACGCGCCATGCCCATCTTCGCGGGCGGGCGAGGCGCCGCGCAAGCCGCGGGCGCCATCACTCCATGCTCAGCCGCAGGATGCGGTCGTCCTCGGGCGCCGGGCGGCCGCGGCCGTCGCGGTTGCTCGTCGCCACGTACAGCATCCCATCCGGGCCGAGCGCCAGCGCCCGCAGCCGGCCGTACTCGCCCGCGATGAGCTGCTGCCGGTCGGCGACCGCCTCCCCATCCTCGGTCAGCGTGAAGCGCCAGAGCTGCCCGCCCGCCAGCGACGCCAGCCACAGGTTGCCGGCCGGGTCGAACGCCAGCCCGCCCGGCGGCCAGCCGCCCTCGCCGCTCTCGACCACCGGGTCGCGGAAGCGCGGGTCGCCCGCCATGCCGATCACCTCGGGCCAGCCGTAGTTGCCGCCCGGCACGATGCGGTTGATCTCGTCGTGGCAGCACCAGCCGTTCTCGCCCGTCGGGCCGTGCTCGGCCGCGTACAGCTGCCCGGTGCCCGGCTGCCAGGCCAAGCCCTCGACGTTGCGGTGTCCGTAGGAATACGTGAGCAGGCCGGGGAACGGGTTGTCGTCGGGCACGCTGCCGTCGGGGTTCAGGCGCAGGATCTTGCCGTTGAGCGTCGTCGGGTCCTGCGCCTCGTTGCGGCGCGTCGCGTCGCCGGTGCCGACGTACAGCTTGCCGTCGGGACCGAAGGCGATGCGCCCGCCGTCGTGGACGCCCCCGCCCGGAATGCCGTCCAGGATGACCGCCTCGGCGTCGGCCTGGCCGTCGCCGCCCAGGCGCAGGCGGCTCACGCGGTTGCGCGGCCCGTCGGCGGCGTCGTAGGTGTAGTAGACGTAGAAGTCGCCGCTGGCCGCGAAGTCGGGCGCGAGCGCCAGGCCGAGCAGGCCACCCTCGCTCGTGCTCTGGCTGACCGGCAGCGTGGCCACCGGCTCGGGCCGCACGGCGCCTTGCTCCATCACCCGCACGCGCCCCGGCCGCTCGGTGAAGAACAGCCGCCCGTCCGGCGCCCAGGCCAAGGCCCACGGCACGGCGAGCCCCTCGGCCACCGTCTCCACGTGCAGTGTCTGCGTGGCCAGCGCCGCGGGCGCTCCATTCGGCGTCTGCACGGCCGGCGCCTCGACGCGCGCCGCTCCCCATGCGCCCCGCGCCGCCGTGGCCCCGCCCCCCAGACTCACGGCCAGCACGCCCAGCCCGCACAGCGCCATAGCCAGCCACCAGCGACATCGCACCGCGCACCTCCCGGCCCGCCCGGGGCCTGGCCCTCCTGCCGCGCGCGAGAGAAATGAAAAGGCCCCCGCTTGGAGCGAGGGCCCTTCCGTAGAAAAGGACATCCAGGACGCTTCGGCCTCTAGCGAGGCTAGGCGACCACGGCCTCCCGGATGCCCGTGCGCTTATCACTCACAGGCATCACCTCCTTTTCCGAAGTTTATTATACAGATTCCGTGCCCGGCGCAAAAGGCCAGGTAGCCACCAATTCTACTGATCGCCGGGATCAGGTGCCGGGCCCTGGGCCGGCGGGCGATACTGGAACGGACACCTTACCGCGCCGGGCTGGCCATCGTCCGTGCGCGGCGCGGGAGGAGCATCGCCATGACGCCAGAGCCGGCCGCGAACGCCTGGGATGCCGAGGCGTACGACCGCACTGTCAGCATCGTCACGCGGCTGGGCGCCAGCGTGCTCGACCTGCTCGCCCCCAAGGCGGGCCTGCGCGTGCTCGACCTCGGCTGCGGCACCGGCCACCTGACCGCCCAGATCGCCGCGGCCGGCGCCGAGGTCATGGGCATCGACGCCGCGCCCAGCATGATCGAGCGCGCCCGCGCCCTCTACCCGCACCTGCGCTTCGCGGTCGGGCGGGGCGAGGACTTCACGCTCGACGCCCCGGTCGACGCTGTCTTCTCGAACGCGGCCCTCCACTGGATGACGCGGCCCGCGGCCGTTGCCGCATGCGTGGCCCGGGCGCTGGTGCCGGGCGGGCGGTTCGTCGCCGAGATGGGCGGCCGAGGCAACGTGGCCACCGTCGTCGCGGCGCTCGGCCGCGCGCTCGTGGAGGAGGGCGTGCCGCCCGCCGCGCAGCCCCGCCCCTGGTACTTCCCCAGCATCCCCGAATACGCGGCGCTGCTGGAGCAGGCCGGCTTCGAGGTGACGTTCATGCACCTCTTCGACCGCCCCACGCCGCTCGACGACTGCCCGCACGGCCCCGCCGACTGGGTCCGCATGTTCGGCGGCCCCTTCCTCGACGCCGTGCCGCCCGACCGCCGCGATGCCGTCGCCGCCCGCGTCAGCGCCCTCGTCCGCCCGACGCTCTACCGCGACGGCCACTGGATCGCCGACTACCGCCGCCTGCGCTTCGTCGCCGTCCGCCGCTGACAGCGCCCACGGCGCTCGGTCTCCGTACAGTGCTTCCTGGTAACGCGCGCGCTTGGGCCAGTAACATAAGCGAGAGCAACGCCCCCGGTGCCCAGACAAGCCGTTCGGCCAAGGGCCTTGGAGCCTGGGAGCGCGGGGGGCTCGCCCGCTCGGCCGCCGCTGCCTGCCCCGGCGAGGCGGCCGGGACGGCCGCGCTCCCGGGCCGGTGAATCGTGCGAGCTAGGAATCGGGGGCGAGAGGGACCGCCACTCGCTTCGTCGGTAGGGCGGTCGTGAGGACGAGCATGCGCACCAATCTCCGGCTCCTCGGCGCCGCACTCGCGGGCCTGGCGGCGCTTCTGGCCGCGCCGGCGCCGTCGACCACGGCCCAGGGCTCCGCCTACGCGCTGGAGCTGCTCGGCGCCGCCTGGGACCACACGACGATCACCTACTCGCTCCAGGCCGACGCCGACGTGCCGCCCGCGGCGCTGGCCCAGGTGCGCGCGGCCGTGCGCGAGTGGAACGCGCAGCTCGCGCGCCTGGGCGGCCACTACGGCACGCTACGGCTGGCGCCCGCGAGCGGCCTGGGCGCCGACGTGCCGATCGCCGTGCGCACCCAGGCCGCGCCGACGAGCGGGCTCACGAGCCCCGACATGGCCTATCAGACGGCGGGCTGCTGGCTGCAACAAGCCCCGGTAGTGGTCAGCGTGCTCGACGCCGACGGCGCGCCGCTCCCCGACGCAACGGTGTTCACCGTCGCGGCGCACGAGCTGGGGCACGCGCTCGGCTTGGGCCACGCCCGCAGTCCCGACGACCTCATGTATCCTACCGTTGCCGACGGCCGCCGCTCCCCCTCCGCCCTCGACCTGCGGGGCATTCGGGCCGCCTTCAGCTGGCTCGACGGGACCGCCAGCACGCCGGGCGCCCCGCGCTGCCCGCGGGCGCGCGGCGTGCAGTAAGGGTAGCTAGGCAGCGACGAGCGGCCGGGCGAGCGAAGCCGATGCGCGGCACGAGACGCGCGAGCGCCGCCGAGCGGCATACGGAGTAGGCAAACCATGTCAGAGCCCACGGCGCGCGCACCGATGACCGAGGAGCAGCTGCGAGCGGCGACGGTCGGGGAGCTGCAGGCGCTAACCGGGCCGATCCGGCTCGTCGCCTACGATCCGCGGTGGCCCGCGCTGTTTCGCCGCGAGGCCGATCGTATCCAGCGGCTACTCGGCGACCGCGCGCTGCGGGTCGAGCACGTCGGCTCGACCGCCGTGCCCGGGCTCGCGGCCAAGCCGATCCTGGACCTGCTCCTCGTGGTCGCCGACTCAGGGGACGAGCCAGCGTTCGTCCCGGCTCTGACGGGCGCCGGCTACGTGCTGCGCATCCGCGAGCCCGACTGCTATCAGCACCGGCTGTTCAAGGGGCCGGACACCGAGGTCAACCTGCACGTCTTCTCGGCAGGCTGCCCCGAGATCGACCGCATGCTGCGCTTTCGGGACTGGCTGCGCGCCAAGGAGGCCGACCGCGCCCTCTACGAGCGCACTAAGCGCGCCCTGGCCCAGCAGCGCTGGAAATACGTGCAGAACTATGCCGACGCCAAGACCGCGGTGGTCGAGGACATCCTCCGCCGCGCGCGCGACGAAGCGGACGGCCGCTAACCCGCCGCGCGCGGCCAGGGAGCGAGGCAGGAGCTACATGCGACAACTGCGACGCAAGGCGTGCCCTCGATGGCGTCTGGCGCGCTTGATTGCGCTGCTGGCGCTGCTGGCCGCCGGGCTGCGGCCGGCGCCCGCGGCGGCCCAGGCGCCCGTGCAGGTCGTGCTGGACGCGCCGGCCGACAGCAGCACCATTGGGGCGGAGGTGACGGTGCGGGGCTGGGCGAGCGCCGCCTCGGACGCGGCCGGGGTGGACGCCGTGGCCGTGTACGTCGACGGCGAGGGCGACGACCGCGGGCGCTTCCTCGGGACGGCAAGCTACGGCCTGCCGCGGCCCGACGTGGCGACGGCGCTGGGCGACCCGCGCCTGGAGAACGTGGGCTACGAGCTGCGCGTGAGCTTGCCGCCAGGCGATCACCGGCTCGCGGTGTACGCGCACGCGAGCGACGCGCCCGAGAGCGGGGGCTGGTCCGCGCCTGCGGCCGTCACCGTGACGGTGACCAGCGCCGCCGCCGGCACGCCCGCGGCCGCCTCCCGCGCCGCGCCGCGCCCGGCCCCTGCCGCGCCGCCCGGCGTGACAGGCGCCAGCGTCTGCACCAATCGCGCGCCGAGCGGCGCCTGCCTGGCCTACAGCGCGGCCAACGGCGGCATTGCGATGGTGTGCAGCGAGCAGAGCGCCCAGGGCGACTGCACGGCCTGGACGCAGAGCTACACGGTCACGACGGCCTGCGCGCAATATGGCGAGGGCGGCCAGTGCCTCGTCTTCGGCACGTCGCCTGCCGCCAACCCGCCGCCGGGCGGGGCCGCGCAGACGACGGCGCTGTGTCTGGAGTACAACGCGGTCGGCCAGTGCAATCGCTACGCCGGCCAGCCGGTCGCGGACCCGACCACGATCCGCCTGACCGCGCAGATGTCGGGCACGGCGATTAGCCTCACCTGGTCCGCGCTGCCCGCCGCCGTGAGCTACGAGGTGCTGCGCTGCCCCACGGCCCAGCTCGGCAACTGCTCCACCGTCGCGCAGGCCGGCGCCACCAGCTTCGCGCTGCCCACGCGCCAGAACTACTGGTACGCCGTGCGGGCCCGCGGCGCCGACGGCCAAGTGCTCGCCACCTCGAACTTCCTCGGCCCGCTCTAGGCGCCCGGTCCGGGTTAACGTGTGTATTGGGCTTCGCCAAACATACACATCAACCTGCACCGGCAGCTTAGCGGCTCACGGGCCGCGGTAGTGCGCCGCCAGCCAGCCGCTGGCCTCTAGCTCGCGCAGGAAGCGGTCGTCGATCAGGTCGGTCGCCTGGGCCGAGCGGGCGTCCGGATGGTCGGTGCTGTCGAGAATTGCCTGCACGCCCTTTACCGACAGGCGCGGGCTCCAGGCGTCGCGGTTGATTTGATAGGCGTTCTCGGCATCGGCGCGGTTGTCGGTGCGCGTGCCGCGCATCAGCGAGGCGATCGCCTCGTCGTGGTGGTCGCGCGCGAACTGCATGCCGTCCACGTAGCCCATCACGAAGCGGCGCAGCAGGTCGGGGTCTTGCGCGACCTGCTCGCGCGTCGTGGCCACGTTCAGCGACAGCATCTCGATGTTCTGGTCGCGCATGTCGATCAGGATGTTGGCGCCCTGCGCCTGCGCCTGCTCGGTGAACGGAGTGTTCAGCACGACGCCCTGCACGGCCCCGCTCGCCAGCGCCGCCACGCGCGCCGGGTCCTCGCGCAGGTAGATGATGCCCCAATCGCGGTCCACTTCCAGACCGTAGCGGCGCAACGACTCGATGAGCGCGAGCGATGCCGTCGAGCCCGCCGTCGACGCCCCGACGGAGCCGCCGCGCAGCCCCTCGACGGTCGTGATGTCGGGCGCGCCCAGGACCTGGAACGTCGCCTTGTTCATCAGGCCGGCAACGAACACCAGGTTGCGCGCGCCAGCCACCCAGGCCGTCACCGAGCTGCCGCCGGTGATCGCCGCCGGCGCGTTGCCGGTGCTCAGCGCCTGGCTAGCCGTGGCGGCGGCCATCGGCTCGGGGACGACCTCCAGCCCGTACTGGGCGAAGATCCCGTAATCCACGGCCACCCAGATGGGTGTGTTCGTCGCCGACACGGTCGCCAGCGGCAGCTCCACCCGGCGCGGCGGCCCCGCCGGCACCGTCGCGGCCCCGCTCGGGTCGGGGTCGGCGGCCGCCAGGGCGTTCGCGCCCGCTCCCGGCGTGGCCGCCCCGCCCGGCGCGGCCGGGGCGGCGCTGGGCCCGCCGGCGCTCGCCGCCCCACCGGGCGCGGGCGCCGAGCCCGGCCCGCACGCCACCAACCCCAGCAGCACGACAATCGCCAGCCCACGTCCCACGCGCTCCATCGCCGGCTCCTTCCGCTCCCGCTACGGTGGGCCCAGCATGGCACGGCCCCGGCCGGTTGTCAAGCAGCGCACGGACGCCGTCAGCGGCCGAGCGCCGCCACCGCGTCCGCCATGTACTGAGGGGCGATCAACTGCTCGGGGCTGATCTGCAACGCGGCGGGCTCCTGCGCCGCAAGCTGTTGGAGGCCCGCGCGGATGGGCTCCACACGGGGCACCGGCGAGTCGGGGAAGCGGTGGATGCCGGCGCGGTAGGTCGCGACGAGTAGGTCGTCGTCCGTCTCGCCGCTGTAGCGCTTGAGCGAGGCCAGGGCAGCGGCCTCGTCTCCTAGCAGGCGCCAGCCCTCTGCGTGGGCTCGAGCAACGCGGCGCATTGTCTCCGGTCGGTCGGCCAGGAACCGTCGCGTGGTAACGATCGCGCTCTGGTAGATCGGCAGGTCCAGATCGCCCATGTCCGCCAGCATCACGGCGCCGTTGCGCTGCGCCTGAAACACGCTCGGCGGCGACAGCATGGCGGCGTCGATAGCGCCGGTCTGCAACCCGGCAACGCTCTCGGGGTAGCCGCCCATTTGCAGGATCGTCACGTCGTCGCCGGGCTGGAGGCCGATCGTGCCCAGATAGTAGCGGGCTATCGTATCCGAGATCGAGCCGAAGCGGGTGATGCCCAGTCGCGCGCCCCGCAAGTCGGCCGGGGTGTGCAGGCTCGGGACAGCCGACAGCCAGAACAAGGCCCGGTCCATCCCCGCCGTGACGACCACCATGTCGCCGCCCTGGACGGTCGAGGCAATGGCGATCTCCTGGCCGGCGTCCGCCATCGGGATCTCGCCGTTCAGCAGCGCCGGGGCTAGCGTGGTGCTCGTAGCGACGTAGTCCATCGTCACGTCGAGGCCCTCGCGCTCGTAGAGCCCGGCGTCGTAGGTGAGCCAGTGCGGGACCATCGAGAGACTCAACGCGGAGTAGGGGATCCGGACCGCGTCGCGCGGCGGGCGGAGCGCCTCCGGGGCGCTGGGCGCGGCGGGCGCCGCCGCCTGCGGCGCTGCGCCGGTGCTGCCGTCCGGGGCTGCGGGCGCGGCGGGCGGCGGTGCAGCGCGCGGTGCGGGAGCGCACCCGGCTATCAGCCCGAGCAGGCTAACGGCGAGCACGACCAACGCGCGCGGGAACGATTGCAGCCACATGCCGAGCCTCCCACAGCACTCCGCGCATCGCTCAGCCCGATGCCGCGATGGGTACCATAGTACACCTCCGTGGCGCCGACGGGAGCAGTCGCACGGGGCCGGGCTGCTACCGGTGCGGGGGGCGGACGCGGTGGCGGGCAGGGCCGCGGCCGGCGCGCTGGGGCGGCCGACGCCCTGTGAGCGTTTCGGCGGCGGTGCGAGCGCGCTGGCCGGGGAACAGGCCCGACGCCTCGCCGCCGCGGCGCTGCGACGTGCGGGGGCGCAGCCAGGCGTGCGGCAGCCGCAGGATGACCACGGACACGATCGTGCTGACCACGGCGAGTGGGAAAGCGCCGCCGGCTGCCGCCATGCCGAGCGCGGCGGCCATCCAGATGCTCGCGGCGGTGGTGAGGCCGGCCACCGAGCCGCCCGACTGGATGATCGCCCCGGCGCCCAGGAAGCCGATGCCCGACACGATCTGCGCCGCCACGCGGCTGGGGTCCCAGGCCTCGCTCACGCCGCCAAAGATGCTGTACGACGCCACGGTGAACAGCGCCGAGCCGCCCGCCACCAGCATGTGCGTGCGCAGCCCGGCGACCTTGGCCCGCCGCTCCCGCTCGAACCCGATCACCGCGCCCAGCGCGAACGCCACCAGCACCCGCCCGATCAGCTCCAGCTCGAGCAGGCGCGCTAGATCGACCATCCGCTTGCCCTACCGCTCCGCGCCGTTGTTACTCTCAGTGTAGACTACCCCGCCCGCGCGAATCGCGCGCCCGCCGTCCCTCGACAGGTGGCTGCCGCGTGCTGTACACCAGGGCGGCAGGCGCGCGGGACCGCCGCGGGGCCATCGCGCGAGCGCGGGCCGACGTGGACGGGAGGGCCGATGCGGGTACCCTCGATGGGGGCGGTGTTCGGGCTGGGCGGCCTGCCGGCCGCGATCCAACGGGGGCTGGTGGTGGCGTTCGCGACGAGCGTCGCCAGCATTATGGGCGTGCAGCTCGTCTTCCCCGTGCTGCCGCCGATGATGGAGCAGCTTGCCGTCAGCAAGTCCACTATCGGCCTCGTCGTCACCGTCTACACGGTGCCGATGATCTTCCTGGCGCCTGTGGCCGGCGCCATCGCTGACCTGCACGGCCGCCGCCCGCTGCTGTTCGGCGGCTTGGTGCTGTTCGGCCTGGCGGGCGCGGGCGTGGGGCTGGCGCCCAGCTTCGAGTGGGTGCTCGCGCTCCGGGCGCTGCAAGGAGTCGGCGCCAGCGCGGTCATGCCGCTGACCATCGTCCTGCTCAGCGATCTCTTGCACGGCGAGCACGAGACGAGCGCCCAGGGCCTGAAGGTGGTGCTCGACCGCGTGAGCCTGACCATCGTGCCGCTGGTAGCCGGCATCCTGGCCACGCTCACCTGGCGGCTCCCGTACTTCTTGTTCGCGCTGGCCCTACCGGTGGCCTTCCTCGGCCTGGCCTGGCTGCCCGAGACGCGCACGGCCGAGCACGCCAACCTGCGCGCGTACGTCGGCAGCTTCGGCGCCATCGGCCGCCGCCCGCGCCTGCTGCTCGCCTTTAGCGCCGGCTTCCTGCGCTTCTTCCTCGACTACGGCTACTTCACTTACCTGCCGATCTACCTGGCCCTGGCGCGCGGTAGCTCGCCGGCCGAGGTCGGGCTGCTGTTCGGCGCCTTCGCCATCGGCGCGATGGTCACGGCCAGCCAGGTGGGGCGGCTGTCGCGGGGCCGCGACGTGGTCGACCTGGTGTTCGTCGGCTTCGTGCTCGCCGGCGTGTCCGTGCTGGTGATTCCCCTGCTGCCCGCTGCGATCTTCGTGGCGGGCAGCCTGTTCGTCTACGGCCTCGGCAACGGCCTCATCTCCCCGCTGCAGAAGAACCTCCTGACGCGCAACGCGCCGCCCGAGACCCGCGGCGGCGTGGTGTCGCTCGACCGCGTGTTCCAGCAGGTGGCAAAGTCGCTGGCGCCCGGGCTGATGGGGGCGCTGCTCGTCGTGGCCGACGTCAGCGCGGTCTTCTGGGTACTCGGCGCGCTCTCCCTGGCGAGCGTCGGCCTGGCCGCCGGCCTGTTGGGAACTCATCGGCCCGCTCACAGAGCCGCGATCAGCGCCAGCGAGTGACGCAGCCAGCCCGCGACCTGGTTGCTGGACGTCGAGCCTCTGCACGCTCACGGCGCATCCGAGCACGAGGCAACGGCATCAGCACACCAAGCAGGCGGCTAGTACTCTTGGGCTGTGCGGAGCCCCCCTGCCCCTCGACTCGGCCGCCATTGATGGGCTTGCCGAGGTACTCGCCAACATGCTGGCGAAGCAGTGGCAGGCGCTCCAGGCCCAGCATCCGGAGGAAAGGGAGGGAGGCCGAGCAGGCCGCACGGGTCGCCTACGTCACCGCTGGTATGGTCGGCAGGGGCCGGCCAACGCCTGGGAGCCCCCTCACTCGGCTGGCGCAACGGGGATCGAGAATCGCTTCACCGTGCTCGTGAGCAGCGGCACGGCAAACTCCAGCGCGCCCTGGAGCAGATCGCCGAAGCCGGGGAGCGCGACCAGAGTCGACTGGCTGCGCTCGAACTGCGGCGTGCCCATCGGTACGTCCACGCACACGTCCGCCTCGCCCTCGGGCGGGAGCCATCCCGCTGGCACGTCTTCGTCGACGGGGATTTCCTGACTCGTGCCCGTGTCGAGGTCCCGCACGAGGACGTGTCCCACCCGCCAGCGGCCACCGGGGCACGGCACGCTCTCGTTATGCTCGTCATTCCACCAGGCGAACCAGCCGCACGGCAGCACCAGGAAGCGGCCGTCGGGACTGAACGCCAGCGTGCTGATGTGGTGAGCCTTCGTCTCGTACCCTGCCCCCTGGAGTTGCCGATCTCCCTCGGGGCGGATCGCCACCAGCTCGAACCCCGCCTTGTCCTGCTCCAGCCAGACGAAGGCCGCCAGGTCGCCGCGAGGGGAGGGAATTACTTCATGAGGCCATCCTGGGTGCTCGACGCTGCACGTGCTCACACACGTCCCCGCGGGCCACGTGACGCGCTCGATCACGTAGAATCGCGCCAGCACGAACTCTCGGCCACCAGGCAGCCAGCAGAGGCCATCGGCCGGCTTTGGCCCCCAGGCGATCCGGCCAGAGTGACGGTTCCAGATCGCCGTGTACCAGCCCGCCTTCATCGCCACATGCACTCCGTCCGGGTACTCGTCCAGCAAGAACACGGGAGGACCCACAAGGAGATCGCCGAAAGTGATTGGCTCGTATCGGTCTGCGTCGCGCACTAACCGCATGAACGCCCCCTCGCCTGTCCAAGTACCACATCATGCTGTCGGTCGGCCCGGCGTGCAGGTAGCGCCCGTGCAGCACCTCGCGCATCGGCGTCATGGCCCGACCGAGAGCAGCCGGAGTATGGCCTGCCGGCCGCCCGGCCCGGCGAACACACCGCCCCGAGCGTGCTGCCATTCGTGAAAGCCGTCGAGTTCCTCGGCCGTCACTTCAGCGGCCCGGAGGAAGTGAGGCTGCCACGAGGCGAATAGGTCCCAGGTCAGCGGGAGATGGCCGATGCCCCATCCCTGCGGGTCCCCGGAGGCCCGGATGTCCAGTTCGGCGGGGTCGATGTCGCCTGGGGGCGAGGCGTAGTGGTTGCCGTACACCCGCACATGGACCGCCTGTCGGTTCAGCGCCAGCACTTTGGCGACGCGGAACGACGACTCCCCCAGGTTGATCGCATAGAGCCCACCAACCTGGAGCCCACCCAGCTCGTCCACGAATCCGCTGAATAAGTCCTGGTCCGATCGCTGGGCCGCCACAGGAACGGGCACCGAGGCTACCAGGGCCGCGGTAAGTACGATGAGCAGGAGGCGCATTGTGTTCCCCTCCATCTCACGGGGCCTGCCAGATGGGCGTCCCCGCCTCGTCCAACATTGCCGTGTACGGGACACCATCCGCTCCGACCCCCAGGTCCAATCGGGTCCGGCTAAGGTCATCGCGTAAGCGAATGCGCGTGCCCTCATCGGGTACTGCCAGCGTGACCCCTCGCCCACCTACCTCACCGAGCGAAATGAGAGCGGTCCCGTTGTCACCTGCCAGGAGCGCGACTCCTGACTGGGGCGAAGCGCCGCTCAGCTGCAGGCCGGCCGTACCGTCTCGGGCGGCGCCGAGCATCACCCGCAGGCGGGCGTCCGAGTCGGTGATGACCATGCCAGGCGAGGAGTTGACAGGGACGGCCAACGCGATGCCGCCGTACCCTCGCGCATCCTGCATGTTCAGGCCCGACGGACCTCCCTCGTCCAGGAAGAGTGAGTGGCGAGCGCGGCCGTTGCTGTCTAGCTGAGCCACGGTAGACGCGCCACGCTCGTTGACGATGGCCGCGAAGCGTGGCCGCCCAGCAGGGTCTTGCAGCACCATCCCGACGTGGGAGCCAGTCAGAGCGACCTGACCGGCGGACAGGTCAGGCGAGGTCGGGAGCACATCTGCCCCGATAATGGCCCGCACTGCCCCGGAGCGGTCGGTCAGCTCGAACCGCTCGGCCCGCACAACGGACTGGGCGGCCTGAGAATCAGGCGCCGCGCGGATCGTGGGCGCCAAGACCAGCAGCGCCGCGGTCAGCGTCACCAGCGACGATACGCAGGACGCGATGAGTGCGGTAAGGATGATGGCGCGGATAGACATCCTAATCTCCTCTCGGGCCAGACTCGTCGCAGGGCTGCCAGTCCGACTCTGGGGTCGCCGCCCCGCGTTTCGTGACTATCCAGCCCGTTCGCTCGACGCAAGCGTACAGGGCGGGTGCGAAGAATAGACCCCGCGCCACGGCAGACCCGTAGAAGATGACGAGCCATCCCGACGCAGACGGCCGAACTTCTACCCGAGTGCCGCGCAGCTCCGATTCGTCAAAGTCTCCGCCGAGCGAGAGCCGCAGGTCGTCCAAGGCAACCTGCACGGCTCTCTCCTCGTCCGGTCCCATCGGCGCTCTGAGCGGGTTAGATGACATCGGCGAACTCACCACACTCCAAGCAGCGAGAGCGAGGAGGCTGAGCGCACGGGTGTGCATCAAGGCTTCCCGAGCATGAGTAACGTCCGCAGCTTCCCGAGTAGGCGCGCACGCCAACTGGGCGGCTGCGCGGCGCCCTCCCGCGGGGCTACCCCGTAGCCCGCGGCGACTTCCTGCCGCCACGCGGCCAAAGTGCGCGCGTGCTCGGCGTTGCGCCGCGCCTGCTCCAGGGCCCAGTCCGGGCCAATGCTGTCGGGGCCGATTTCGCTGCTCATGGTCAGCTCTCCCGCTCCGGGCTGCCCCACCAGTTTGGCCGGGTGACCCTGGCCGTAGAGTCCCGCAGATGGGCGGTGCGACGCCGCCAGGTCTGATTGTACCCCGCCTCGGTTGGCGGGGCTCTACGGACCACAGCAGTTCTTTAGCATCCGGCTAACTGCCCGTTAGCCGTTCGCTCGTAGGCTGATGATGACCCACCTGGAGGTGACAGTGCGGATGCCGAACCCGATCGTGCGCTGCGGACGCTGCAACGGCCAGATGGCGAAGGGCTATGACGGGGAACTGACCTGCTTGTGGTGCGGTGAGGTCGTCTACCCGCCGCCTCCACCGCTCTACACGGGCGACGACATCGAGGCGTGGCGGGCGAGCCTCCGCGGGAAGCCCGGCCGTCCGCGGCGTGCGCCCCCTCCCGATGCAGCGTGACCCGCGCCAGGAGCCGAATCGGAGGTCTTCTGGGGGGCGATCAGGGGGCGGCGGCCAGCGCGTCCTCTACGGCCGCCATTAGATGGTCGACCGCGAACGGCTTGCGGAGGTGGCGATGGGCGGCCAGCCGCGCCAGCCAGGCCGCATCGGGCCAGCAGGGGTTGAGCACGAGCAGCCGCACGCGGCTGGCCCACGGGAGCGCGCGCACCCAGGCCGTGATTTCCCAGCACCGCGGCTCCGGCGCGGCCAGGTCGACGATTAGCAGGTCCGGGCTCGCAGGCGGGGACCAGCCCTGGGCGACGTGCTCCAGTAGCGCCAGCAGCACGGAGTAGCCACGCCGCGCCAGGTTGAGGTGGATCATCGCCAGCGACATGTCGTCGTCGCTCAGCACCACCACCGCGCGTGCCATATTCGCTCCTGCCACCGCCCCGGTACCGCCGTAGCGGAGGGCGGGCCGCCGCGCCGGCACGTCGAGGGCGTGCCACGAGCGTGGCGCATCTGTCCCCAGTGTGGCAGGCGTCCCCTCTGCGCGAGCCGGATACGCGCGGCTCGGGCCTGAACACGCCCTGAACGGCGCGCGGGCGCGCGCTCTCTCGGGTTCGCGGGCCCCGGGATGGGCAGGCTTGACGCCGCGGGCGAAGGACGGCAACGTGGGGGCGCCGTGTCAGGCGGTCTCGTCCGGGGTGGCGAGGCGGTAGCCGACGCCAGGCTCGGTGAGGATGTAGCGCGGGGCATCGGGGTGGGGCTCGAGCTTTCGCCGCAGCCGACTGACGTAGGCCCATAGGTAGTCCGCCTCGTCGCGGTAGGCGGGGCCCCAGACGCGCTGGAGCAGCGTGGTGTGGGTGAGCACGCGACCCGCCGCGAGCGCAAGCTGCTCGAGCAGGCCGTACTCGGTCGGCGTGAGCCGCACCCGCCGCCCGTCGACGGTGACCTCGCGGCTGCCGTAATCGACG
This sequence comes from Chloroflexota bacterium, assembly GCA_035293805.1. Taxonomy (GTDB): domain Bacteria; phylum Chloroflexota; class UBA6077; order UBA6077; family JAJPHF01; genus JAJPHF01. The sequence goes on from DATGMD010000045.1 coordinate 95,116, forward strand.
CGTAGCGCGCCTACCTCGAGCGGCGCGCGGGGGCCGCTGCCGCGGCCGTCGGCACGCCGCAGGTGCGCCCGCACGCGGGCCAGCAGCTCCTGCACGCCGAACGGCTTGGTCAGGTAGTCGTCGGCGCCCAGGTCGAGCGCCCGCACCTTGTCGCGCTCCTGCCCGCGCGCCGAGATGACGACCACCGGCACGTCGTTCCAGCGCCGCAGCGCCTCCAGCACGGCGAAGCCGTCCGGGCCCGGAATGCCCAGGTCGAGCAGCACCAGGTCGAGATTCGTCTCCTCGGCGATCTTCAGCGCCTCACAGCCGTCGGCCGCGACGACCACCTCGTAGCCCCGTCCTTGCAGGTTCAACGTCAGGTAGCGCGCCGTCTGCGGCTCGTCGTCGACGACCAGCACGCGCGTGCCCACGGTCATGCTCGTTGCACCTCGGCAGCGGGATCGGGGGCGGCCGGCCGCAACGGCGGCCGCTCGCGGGGCGTCGGCCTGGCACTCACGTCGGCCCGCGCCAGGCGAACGGCGAAGACGCTGCCGCGCTCGACGTTGGGCTCGACCCAGATCGCGCCGTCCTGGGCGGCCAGGATCTCGCGGGCGAGCGCCAGTCCCAGCCCCGTCCCCGGCGCGTGGGCGCGCGTGGCCGCGGTGCCGCGCTGAAAGCGCGCGAAAATGCGGCGGCGCTCGCTCGGCGCCACCCCTGCCCCCTCGTCCGCGACGCGCACGACGACCGCGCGGCGCTCGGCGCGGGCGCTCACCTGGATGCGCAGGCCGGGCGCCGAGTACTTCGCCGCATTGTCGAGCAGGTTGACCAGCACCCGCTCCACCTGCGCGGGATCGACGAGAACGTCGGGCAGAGAGGGGGGCAGGTCGACCTCGACCGAATGCAACGCAATGCTGTCGTGCGCCATCTCGACCGCCCGCCCCACCAGGGCCGCCGGCGCGCAGCGCTCGCGCTGGGGCGCCAGGCAGCCGTCGGCGACGCGCGCCATGTCGAGCAGCGTGTCGATGAGCCGCGTCAGCCGATCGGCGCTCTGCTCGATCGTCACCAGGCACTCCCGCTGGGTCGCGGCGTCCCACTCCAGGTCGGTCTGGAGCAGCGTCGAGGCGAACCCTTTGATGTGGTGGAGCGGCGTGCGCAGCTCATGCGACACCAGTTGCAGCAAGCGCGCTTTGGCGGCCTCGAGCTCGTGCTCGCGGCGCACGTCGCGCATGGCGTACAGGGCAATCGCGACGAGCATCAGCACGCGTACCGCCTGATCGCGGCCGCCGTCGCCGCTGCCGAGCGCGTCGTTCCAGCCCAGCAGCACAGCGCCGACGAGCACGAGCGGCGCCACGCCGAGCGGCACCAGGCGCGGGGCGAGCAGCACGGGGATCGCGTAGGCCAGCCAGGTGGTTGGTCCGTCGAGCATGGTGCGGTCGAGCGCGTACACCGCGACGAGGATCGCCGCCATCACCGCGAGCCGGATGGCGAGTCGGGCCTGTTGCCGGGCCCAACGCCTGCGGAACAGGGCGGTCCCCGGCCCGCTCAGGGCAAGCGCAGACAGCGTCGGGCGAGGGCTGTGCCAGAGCGCTTGCATGCTATCTCACGCTGCGGGAGCGCCGGCCGACACGCCGAGAGCGGTCGTCGCGGGCGCGAAGGGCTTTCCACGCGCTGGGTGCAAGCGGCGTGCCAGCACACGGCGTCGCGTGAGCCCGGTCGCCGTTCAGGCCGCGTTCAGGCCGCGCCAGCCTGCACGCAGGGCGCGTTCAGGGCGCCGCCGCTACGATACCAGCGGAGATGCCCACGGGGAGAGACGAACCGCATGCCGGTGGAGATCACGGTCGGCCCGCCCGTCCTGACGATCAATCACGGCAGCACGTTCATGGTCACCGACCGCCAGGGGGAGATCCATCCGGATCGCGACGAGGGCGTGTTCGCGCGCGATACGCGGTTCGTCGGCTACTATCGACTCACCGTCGAGCGCCAGCCCTGGGTGCTCTTGACGTCTGCCACCACCAGCTACTACGAGGCGCGGCTGGTGTACGCGAACCCCGAGATCCCCGCGCTCGACAACCCGCTGCCCCACTCGCCCAACACCGACAGGGGCGGCTTGCCCGGCGTGCGGAACTGCATCCCGGCGCATCGCATCGGCCTCGTCGTCACCCGCTCGGTCGGCGAGCGGATCAACGAGCAGTTCCGCTTGACCAACTACAGCGGCATGGACCAGACGTTTCATCTAGAGCTGGCCATCCGCTCCGACTTCGTCGATTTGTTCGACGTGAAGTCCCATCGCTACTGGGCACGGGGCGATTCGTCCAGCGCCTGGCAGGTCGCCGACGAGCACTGGGATTTCGTCACGGAGTACCACGACCGCGATTTCCGGCGCCGCTTCACCTATCGCGTCCACCACTGCGACTCCCCGCCTCGCTACGACAACGGCCGCATCGTGTGGACGGTGGAGCTGCCGGCCGGCGGCCAGTGGCGAGCGTCGGCCACGATGCTGCTCGACGTCGGCCAGGGGGAGCACGCGCCCCCGCCGGGCAGCGGGCAGCGCCGCGAGGACCGCCTCGCCGTCTGGACGAAGAACACGACCCACCTGCTCGCCAGCAACAACGACCTGGTGGCGACCTTCGATCAGTCGGTGAACGACATGGCGGCGCTGCGGCTGCACGAGGCCGAAATGCCCGAGCACGAGTGGCTGCCGGCCGCGGGCGTGCCCTGGTTCGTGACCCTGTTCGGGCGCGACAGCCTGGTCGTCAGCTATCAGAACATGGCCGTCTACACGGCATTCGCCCGCGGCGCCCTCCGCAAGCTGGCCGCCTACCAGGCCACCGAGCGCGACGACTGGCGGGACGCGCAGCCGGGCAAGATCCTCCACGAGGTCCGCCACGGCGAGCTAGCCTACTTCAACCTGATCCCCCAGACGCCCTACTACGGTACCTGGGACGCCACCCCGCTGTACCTGATCGTCCTCCACGAGGCCTGGCTGTGGACCGGCGATCGCGGGCTGCTGGAGGCATACCGCGAGCACGCCGAGCACTGCCTGGCGTGGATCGACCACTACGGCGACCTGGACGGCGACGGCTTTCAGGAGTACAAGACGTTCTCCAGCCAGGGCTTCGAGAACATGGGCTGGAAGGACTCGGGCGTCGCCGTGGTGTACCCCGACGGCAGCCAGGTATCGCAGCCCAAGGCGGTCTGTGAGCTACAGGGCTACGTCTACGACGCGAAGCGGCGGATGGCCGAGGCCTTCGCCGCGCTCGGCGATCACGACCGGGCCGCCGCGCTCGCCGACCAGGCCGTGACGCTCCGCCGCGCCTTCGACGAGCGCTTCTGGTGCGAGGAGATCGACTCCTACGCCTTTGGCTTAGACCCGGACAAGCGCCCGATCGCGACGGTGGCGTCGAATGCTGGCCAGTGCCTGTGGAGCGGCATTGCCGACCCCGACAAGGCCCGCCGGGTGATGCAGCGCCTGCTCCAGCGCGACATGTGGACCGGCTGGGGTATCCGCACGCTGAGCGCGGACAATCCGGCCTACAACCCCTTCGCCTACCAGAACGGCGCGGTCTGGCCGCACGACAACGCGCTCATCGCAGCGGGGTTCAAACGCTACGGCTTCGCCGCGGAAGCGAACCAAGTCGCGCGCGCGGTGTTCGAGGCCGCCGCGCACTTCGAGAACTACCGCCTGCCGGAGCTGTTCGCCGGCCTCGACCGCCGCGACTGCCTCTTCCCGGTGCAGTATCTCGGCGCCAACATCCCGCAGGCATGGGCCGCGGGGAGCATTTTCCTGTTTATTCGCACGATCCTGGGGCTGCGCGCCGACGCGCCACGGGGCCGGCTGTACGTGGACCCAACGCTGCCGGACTGGCTGCCCGACGTCGAGCTGCGGAACCTCGCCGTCGGCCAGGCGCGGCTCGACCTGCGCTTCTGGCGCGAGGCCGAGCGGTCCCGCTGGGAGCTGCTCGGCCAGCAGGGGGATGGCATCGAGGTCGTGGCCGAGGGCACAGCTTCTGCGACTGGCTCGGACGACGCCGGCAAGGACGCGCAGGCAAAGCCACCGGGCCCGCAGCCAGGCTCATCAGCCGGCCCGGCACAGAGCCAGCGCGGCGCACAGTAGCACGAGGGGTGCGAACAATGGCAAAGACCGCGGCGGACCTACTGATCGAGCGGCTTATCGAATGGGGCGTGGACACGGTGTTCGGCTTGCCGGGCGACGGCATCAACGAGATCATGGAGGCCCTGCGCACACGGCAGGACCAGATCCGCTTCATCCAGGTGCGCCACGAGGAGGCGGCGGCCTTCGCCGCCTGCGGCTACGCCAAGTACAGCGGTCGCCTCGGCGTCTGCCTGGCGACCTCGGGGCCGGGCGGCATCCACCTGCTCAACGGTCTGTACGACGCCAAGTGCGACGGCCAGCCGGTCCTGGCGATCACCGGTCATACCTTCCACGACCTGATCGGCACCCACTACCAACAGGACGTCGACCTCGACAAGCTGTTCATGGACGTGGCGGTCTACAACCAGCGCATCATGGGCCCGGCGCACGTGAACAACTTGGTGGACGAGGCGATCCGCACGTCGCTGGCCCAGCGGTCCGTCTCGCACCTCACGATCCCCAAGGACATCCAGGAGTGGGAGGCCGGCGACATTCCCCGCTCATCCGCGAACATCCCGGAGCACAGCGCCGACATCTTCGCCGCCGCCCGCCCGATTCCCTCGCCGGCACTGCTCCAGCAGGCCGCCGACATCATCAACGCCGGCTCCAAGGTGGCGATCCTCGCCGGCCGCGGCTGTCTGGACGCGCGCGCCGAGGTGCTGCAGCTGGCCGAGGCGGTGGCCGGCCCGATCATCAAGCCGCTGCTAGGCAAGGCGGTCGTGCCCGACGACAGCCCCTACACCACGGGCGGCATCGGCCTGCTCGGCACGGGGCCGTCCCAAGACGCGCTGAATGAGTGCGACACACTGGTCATCGCGGGCAGCAGCTTCCCCTACATCGAGTTCTATCCTAAGCCCGGCCAGGCCAAGATCGTCCAGATCGACCTCGATCCGGAGCGCATCGGCCTGCGCGCCCCCGCCGACGTCGGGCTGGTAGGCGACTGCCGCGACGTGCTGCGCGGGCTGCTGCCACTGATCCAGCACAAGCACGACCGTGGCTTCCTGAAGAAGGCCCAGGAGCGTATGCGCCATTGGAACCGGGTGATGGAGGAGCGCGCCACGAGCGACGCGATGCCGATGAAGCCGCAGGTCGTGGCCCACGCGCTGAACAAGCTGCTCAACGACGATGCCATCGTCTCGTCCGACAGCGGCACGATCGCCACCTGGTCGGCGCGCTACATCCAGATCCGCGGCAACATGCAGTTCTCGCTTTCCGGCTCGCTGGCGACCATGGCCAACGGCCTGCCCTACAGCGTCGGCGCCGCGGCCGCCTTCCCGGGCCGACAGGTAGTCGCCTTTGTGGGCGATGGCGGCTTCACGATGCTGATGGGCGAGGTCGCGACGCTCGTGAAGTACAACCTGCCCGTCAAGGTCGTCGTCATCAAGAACAACGTGCTCGGCCAGATCAAGTGGGAACAGCTCGTCCTCAGCGCCAACCCGCAGTTCGGCGTCGAGCTGCAGCCCATCGACTTCGCCGCCTACGCGAAGGCGTGCGGCGCGGCCGGCTACTGCATCGAGCGCCCCGGCGAGGCCGAGGCGATCCTGCGTGAAGCCCTGGCCTACCCCGGCCCGGCAGTCATCGAGGCCGTGGTGGACCCGAACGAGCCGCCGATGCCGGGCAAGATCACGACCGAGCAAGCGGTCCACTTCGCCGAGGCGCTGGCGAAGGGCGAGAAGGACCGCTTCGACATCATCAAGACCGTGCTGGCCGACAAGGTCCGGGAAGTAGTCTAACTGTCTGTCAACGGTCAATTGCTCGGTGTTGGCAGTTGCCAGCACCGAGCAATCACCCTTGACGAGGAACTGACCATGATCGACTCCACCCCAGGCGCCAACGCGCGACCCGACACAGGCGACGTCGCGACGGGGGAGCGCGTCGCGCGCCTGGAGACGCACGTCTACCGCATCCCCACCGACCGCCCGGAGGCGGATGGCACCTACACCTGGGACGCCACGACGATGGTGCTCGTGGAGGCGGTGGCGACCTCCGGCGCGCGTGGCCTCGGCTACACCTACGCCTCGGCGACGGCCGCGGGCGTCGTCCACGAGCTGCTGGCGCAGGTCGTCGTCGGCGGCCCGGTGGACGACGTGCGCGCGGCTTGGGGCGCGATGATCGCGATGGTGCGTAACGTGGGCCGCCCGGGCATCGCGGCCACCGCGATCTCGGCCGTGGACGTGGCGCTGTGGGACCTGAAGGCGCGGCTCGCCGGGCAGCCGCTGTACCGGCTGCTCGGCCCGCACCGCGAGGCGGTCCCCATTTACGGGAGCGGCGGCTTCACCAGCTACACCGTGCAGGAGCTGACCGAGCAGCTGGGCGGCTGGGTGCGGCAGGGCATCCCGCGCGTGAAGATGAAGATCGGCACCGACTGGGGCACACGGCCCGAGGAGGACGTGGTGCGCGTGCGCGCCGCGCGCCAGGCGATCGGCCCCGACGCCGAGCTGTTTGTGGACGCCAACGGCGCCTACACCGTGAAACAGGCGCTCGCCCAGGCCGCGCGCTTCGCGGAGGAGGGCGTCACCTACTTCGAGGAGCCGGTCTCGTCCGACCAGCTCGAAGACCTGGCGTTCGTGCGCCAGCACGCTCCGATGGCCATTGCCGCCGGCGAGTACGCCTACGACCCCTGGTACGTTCGCCACATGCTGGGGGCCGGCGCGGTGGACATCCAGCAGGCCGACGCCACGCGCTGCCTGGGCGTCACCGGCTGGCTGGAGGCCGCCGAGATCGCCCACGGCTTCGCGACGCCGTTCTCGGCCCACTGCGCGCCGTCGCTGCACGCGCAGGTCGGCTGCGCGGCGCCGCAGCTGTCGCACGTCGAATACTTCCACGACCACGCGCGCATCGAGCGCATGCTGTTCGACGGCGCCCCGCAGCCCGCCGGGGGCTGCCTGCGGCCCGATCCCGGCCGGCCCGGTCTGGGCCTCGACCTGCGCCGCCAGGACGCCGAGCAGTGGAGGATCGCCGCGTGAAGCTGGAGCCGCTCGACACGGAGGCCCTGCTGGAGATCGGGCTGGCGCTGGCCGGCGCGCTGCTCGTCGTGGGCGTGGGGACGCTCGCCTTTGGGCGCACGAAGGGCGCCGCCCACCATGGTCGACGCCGAGCCGAGGGACCGCCCACGCCCGGCCACGTCCCGCCCAGCCGCCACCAGAACATCGTCGCGAACCCGCCGCGCTAAGCGAGCCTGACGCAGCCAACAGCCGTGAGGCGGGGCGCGGCCCGCCTGACGCGCACTGCCAGCAGCGGCCGGCTGGCCGCCATCACAGTAAGCGGAGCACCGCCATATGAGCCTCTGGCGACCGACCGCGCGCCTGCCAAGCCCCGTGGAGCGGCTCGTGCAGGAGGCCGCGCTCGCCCGCCGCGAGATCCGTACCGGCCGCTTCCAGCGCAGCATGGCCCTGATGACCGCCTTTGCCGCCGTCGTCAGCGGCTTCGAGGCGTACACGCAGCACCAGCGCGGCGCCTTCGCCCACCGCTGGATGTGGACGCCCGTCTGGCTCACGCCGCCAGCGGTCGGCGCTGCGCTGGCCGCGCTGGTCAGCGAGCGCGCGGCCCGCACGCTGCTGCCCCTAACGGCGCTCGCCTCCCTCGCCGACGGCATCGCCGGGTTCGTCCTCCACCTCCGCGGCATCCAGCGCATGCCCGGCGGCTTCCGCCTCGGCCGCTACAACGTCGTCATGGGCCCACCGGTCTTCGCGCCGCTGCTAATGTGTACGGTCGGGGTGATGGGCGTGCTCGCGGGGCTGCTGCGCCGCGAGGTGCCGGACCTCCTGCCGCCGCCCGTGGCCCGGGTCCGCCGCCGCGTCCATCGCCCGCTCGCCCATCCCGGCCACCACGACCCGCTCGAGCAGATCGAGCTGAACGTCGCCCACGGACGCTTCCAGCAGGGGCTGGCGCTCACCTCGGCGGTGTTCGCCGTGCTGGCCGGCGGCGAGGCGTACTTCGAGCACCTGCGCGGCAGCTTCAACCAGCGCTGGATGTGGACCCCCATCTGGGTGACGCCGCCGATGGTCGCGGCCGCCGTCGGCGCGGCGTGCAGCCGGCGGGTCGCGCACCGTGTGCTGCCGGTCACGTCGACGGTCACGCTGCTCGACGGGCTGCTGGGCTTCGGCCTGCACCTGCGCGGCATCCGCCGCATGCCCGGCGGCTTCACCAACCTGCAATTCAACATCCCGATGGGCCCGCCGCTGTTCGCCCCGCTGCTCTTCTGCTCCGTGGGGCTGCTCGGCCTGGTGGCGGCGCTGCTGCGTCGGCGGGAGAGCTGACCGTGCACCACGAGCGCTACCCCGGCTACCACGTCCTCGACCAGCGCGGCCACTGGGACGACGCCACGCGGCGCGTCGTGCTCGACCGCGTCCACAACGTGCCGCCCTTCCGGCACCTGGACGCGCACCAGCAGGCCACGCTCATAGCGCTCTGCGCCCGCGTCATCCCGCAGGACTGGCGCTCCGCGGCGCAGCGCGTGCCGATCGCTCCCTGGATCGACGCGACGCTCGACACGGCCGCCCACGACGGCTTCCGCTTCGACGACATGCCGCCCAACCGCGAGGCCTGGCTGTGGGGCCTGGCCGGGCTGGACGAGACGGCGCGGGCGCTCCACGGCGCGGCCTTCGCCGACCTCGACGGCGCAGCCCAGGACGTGGTGCTGGAGACGGTCCGCGCCGGCAACCCGCCGGGCGACACCTGGCAGCGCCTGCCCGCGCACCGCTGGTGGATCTACGTGGCGCTGCGCCAGATCACCGGCGTCTACTACGCCCACCCCACCGCCTGGGACGAGATCGGCTTTGGCGGCCCCGCCTACCCCCGCGGCTACTTCGCCCTGAACTTCGGCCAGCCGGAGCCGTGGGAGGTGCGCGAGGCGCCCCCAACCCGCGAGCGGAGCGCACGGTGAAGCTGCACGTCCACCTCTCGCCCGACTGGGTGCTCGATACCGACATGCGCGAATACCCGCCCCGCGAGCCCGTCGACTTCTGCATCGTCGGCAGCGGCGCGGGCGGCGGCGTGCTCGCCGAGCGGCTGGCCCGCTACGGCTTCTCCGTGGTGGTGCTGGAGGCCGGCCCCTGGCACGACAGCGAGCACGACATGGTCTCCGACGAGGCCGGGTCCGGCCGGCTGTACTGGAACGACCTGCGCATCACCGGCGGCACCGATCCGCTGGAGCTGGGCGCGAACAACTCCGGGCGCGGCGTCGGCGGCAGCACCGTCCACTACGCCGCCTTCTGCCCCCGCCTCCACCCGTCCGACTTCCGCGTGCGGACGCTCGACGGGGTGGCCGCCGACTGGCCGCTGAGCTACGACGAGCTGGAGCCCTACTACGAGCAGATGGAGCGCGAGTACCCGGTGTCCGGCCCCGCGCACTGGCCGTGGGGCAAGCCGCACGGCTACCCTTACGCGCCGCTGGAGGCCGGCACGGCGGGCCAGATGCTGATCGCGGGCTGCGTGAAGCTGGGCATCCGCGTCGCGGCCGGCGGGCCGGTGGCGATCCCCGCCGGCGCCGTGGGCAAGCGGCCGCACTGCATCATGCGCGGCTTCTGCCTGCTGGGCTGCAAGGTGGGCGCGAAGAGCAGCATCATGGTGAGCCACATCCCGGGCGCCATCGAGCACGGCGGCGAGATCCGCACCGGCTGCATGGCCTACGAGGTGCCCGTCGACGCCGCGGGCCGCGCGGCTGGCGTGCGCTACTTCCGCACGCTGGCGGACGGCCAGGTCGTGGAGGAGGAGCAGCGGGCGCGGGCCGTGGTCGTGGCCGGCTATGCCATCGAGACGCCGCGGCTGCTGCTGAACTCGAAGTCGAGCGCCTTCCCCGACGGCCTGGCGAATTCCAGCGGGCTCGTCGGCAAGTTTCTGATGGCCCAGGCCGGCCCGGTGGTGTGGGGGCGCTTCCCCGACATGATCCGCCAGTACAAGGCGCCGCCGGCCTGCGCCTCGACGGAGGCGTTCTACGAGACCGACCCGCGCAACGACTTCGTGCGCGGCTACTCGCTGCAAACGGTGGCGCCGCTGCCGATCGCCATGGCCCACCTGCTGACCGACGAGGACGGCCGCTTCGGCGAGTCGCTGCTGGCCGCCATGCAGGACTACAACCACTACGCGGCGATCGGCGTGCTGGGGGAGATCCTGCCCGACGCGCGCAACTACGTCTCGATCCACCCGACCGCGAAGGACCAGTACGGCATCCCCACGAGCTACGTCCACTTCAACCTGTTCGAGAACGACCGCCGCATGATGCGCGCCGGCATCGCCACCGCCAAGACCGTCCTGCACGCCGCCGGGGCGACCGAGACGCACAGCGTGAACCGCTACGCGCACCTGGTGGGCACCTGCCGCATGGGCTTCACGCCGGACGACTCGGTGCTCGACCGCTGGGGCCGGACCTGGGACGTGCCCAACCTGTTCGTCTGCGACGGCAGCGCGCTGCCCACGCAGGGCTCGGCCAACCCCGCGCTCACCATCTCCGCGCTCGCGGCCCGCACCGCCGACTGGCTGCGCCGCGCCGTCCCCGCCGGCGCCCTGGACAGCCGTCCCACCCCCGCCACCGGGTGTGCCCCGTGATTTTGCAGTACCGTGCATTCGAAAAACGGTCAAACGATCCTCCCTCCTGTCTGGCGAATTGCTAGGCCGGGCGCGGGTCTGCGCGCATGGGTCGGGCGCGGAAGGCCGCATCGTTTACGCCGTACGATAATCCTCCGATGCCTCGCGGCGGGCCGGGCCGGCGGGGGCATGCCCCGGGCAGGGGCGCGGGCGGCGAGCGCGGTGGGATGCGTGTACGGCGTAAGATTGGCGACCACGTCGCGCCGGACGGCGGGCGCTCTCCTGCGCGCCGCGCGGCCGGATGCTGGGGGCGCGCCCTCACCCCGACCCTCTCCCAGGGGGAGAGGGGGAGGGCCGGACCTCACCCCCCTGCCCCCCTCTCCCCTAGGAGAGGGGGAGGGACGAGGGGCCGGACCTCACCCCCCTGCCCCCTCTCCCTTAGGCGAGGGGGAGGACGCTCCGTCGCGGGATTCGCTCTGACACTGGGACGAGTGGCGCCCGAGCGGGGCGCAGCAAGCCGCGCCCCTGCATAGGAAGCTATTGGCGCGGGGCCGTCGTCCGGCGCAGCCAGCGGAGCCGCGCAACCGCCCGCGGAAGGCTGGCGCACGGCCCCCGGCGAGGTGGCGGGGGCCTCGCGCCGCGGCCGAGCAAGCTAGCAAGCCTCCAGTGAGCGGCCGCTCCCCCGGCTGATACCCAATCCGGGGATAGGGTTCGCCTACTCCCTCTCCCCCTGGGAGAGGGGCGGGGTGAGGGCACGCCCCGCTACGCGAACCGCCCCGCCGGATCGGGTATGAACCGCGCGACGGCCGCGAGACAATCTCTGGCATGAGATCACCTCGCCAACGTACAGTAGTCGTCGCGCCGGTTGAGCCAGAAGGTAGGGCAGGGGCTCGTCTCCTGCCGCTCGGCCGGGTTTGTTGATACTGGCCGATCTAGCGAACCCGTCGTAAGACAGGAGCGCGTGTCCTACCGCGCGTCGGCCTCGGCCAGATCACTCCTTCGGGAAACCGCTTGAGCCAGGGAATCACGCCATGAATACGACAATCTTTACCCGGCTCATCGACGCCCTCTGGGTCCTCCTCATCGTATACCTGACGGTTTCCTCGATCGGCGTGAAGCGGGACACCCAAAGACATTTCCTGCAGAGCGCCGTCCTCACGCTCGCCATTCTCGCCTCAATCTTGCTTCCGCGCCTACCCGTATTCCGCCCCCTCAACAGCTCCCCCGCAAACCCGGTTGTAGGCAGCATCGGCGTTCTGCTGTGCGTCGCGGGCATGGCCTTCCTCGTCTGGGCGCGGCAGACCCTTGGCCGGAACTGGAGCCAGATCGTCGCCGCGAAGGAAGGGCAGGAGCTTATAACAGCCGGTCCATACCGTATTGTGCGCCATCCGATGTACACCGGCGGCATTGTCGCGTGCATCGGCTCGGCGATTGTTAGCGGCGCGTGGATCTTTCTTCTCATCGTCCTCGGCGCCATATTTCTCTGGCGGGTGGGCGCCGAAGACAAGCTTATGGAGCGGCAGTTCCCGAAGGAATATCCAGCCTACAAGCAGCGGACGAAGGCGCTAATTCCGTTCGTGTGGTAGCGAGCGGCCTGACCGCCCTAGCCCCGCCGCCCCCCCGTGGCCCAAGGATCTGGATAAGGCCAAGGATCTGGATAAGGATAGTGTGCAGGTTGGGCTGCGCCCAACCTGCACACTATCCGTGGAAACCAGCTCAGTGGAGGGTCGACGCCCAGACGAGCCGCGTTATGGCGTAACGGTGACGGAGCCGAGCATGAACGCCGGGGCGTGCAGTATGCAGATATACGAGAATTGGCCGGGCGCCGTGAAGGTCACCGAGTAGCGCGCCCCGGCCGGCCAATCCGCGCCCACGTACCCGGAGCTCAAGGGGCTCGCGCCATCGAAAGCGGTCGGCGTGCCCCAGGCCTCCGTGGGAGCGCCCCGGATTGGGCCGAAAGTGATCGTGTGCGGCGTCTCGGTATCCGCGTTGTCCCAGGTGACCGTGTCGCCGACCCGGACCTCGACCCCTTGCGGGGCGAAGCGCATCACCGCCGCTGTGCCGTCCCCCAGGCCCCCGTCGATCACATACTCCCGCGTGCCATCATCCCGTGTCTGCACGCTCGGCTGGTAGGCCGCCAGCCGGCTCTGCCACTCGCTGATGATCGGGTCCGCCGCCGTTCGCTCCGCCGTGTAGTCCGCCTGCGAGTGCTCGTACGGCGTGCCGGCGGGGTTCACAGTCACCGTGCCCAGTTGCTGCCGATGCACCAGGCAGATGTAGCTGTAGGTGCCCGGTTGGCTGGCGGTCACCGCCCAGGTCTTCCCGATTTCCAGCACCCCCGAGTTCAGGTAGCCGCTCCCATCCAGCTCGCCATTGCCCTGCGGCTGCTCCTGCTGCGGATCGCTCCGGTCGAACTCGGGCCGCTCCTGCCCGGGCGCGAGAAACGTGACCGTGTGGATCTCCGTCGCCGCGTTGGTCCAGGTGATCGTGTCTCCGACATTCACGCTCAGCGCGGCCGGATAGTACTGCAGCACCTGGACGGCTTTGTCCGGGCTCTCCGCCCCGACCTGCACCTGCCACTGCTGTGCGTCCCCCTGCTGGACCGCGGCGGCCCGGGCGGCCGGCCCGCGGGCAACGAAAACGCCGCCACTGAGCGCGAGAAGGAGCGCGGTCACCATTGCCCAGCGCCAGTACCACGCGTGCATCTCTCTACCTCCAAACGAGGCATACTGGGCGCGGCGTACCTGACCACGCGCCCCCGGAAGCCGGCTCAGAGTGCCGCTCGGGGCAGGACAGGAGCTGCGCCCTGTGCTACGAAAACCTGTCGTAGGGCCGTGCCCTAGCTGCGAGGCACGACGATGACGGTCCCCAGCATGCCGAGGTCGTCGTGGAGCGCGCAGTAGTACTGGTACGTCACGGGGGCGTTGAACGTGACGCTGTACGTCTGGCTCGGCTGCCCCTGGCCGAGAAAGCCGGCGCTCACGGTCGGGCCCACCCGCGGTTGCGGGTACGGCGCGTTGAGCATCGGCGTGCCGATGGCCGGTCGCAGATTCGCCGGCTCGGCGCCGAAGGTCACCGTATGCGGGATCGCCGGGTCGTTCGCGCTCCAGGTCACGGTATCTCCCTGTCGAACCGTGAGGTTGCCTGGCAAGAAGCGGTTGACGCTCACTGCCTGCAGCAGCCCCGGCGCGGTCCCGGTCACGAAGCCGGCGCCGATCGTCACAGCATTGCGCCCAGGCCCCGCCACGGTCTGGGCCTGCTCTTGCGCCCGTAGCTGGTTGCCCTGCGTCAGCAACGCGTTACTCTGCTGCTGTCCCTCCTGGTCATAGAACTTCTGGTCATGAAGTAGCGTCGTGGTGGTGGGCTCCACATGGATCGTGCCGGTCATCCGCGAGTGAATCAGACAGCGGTAGATGTAATCGTGGGGGGCTACTGGGAAAGCGACCGCAAACGTGCCGCCATCCTGCAGGCGTCCCGAGTTGACCACGCTGCTGCCGTCCCAGGTGCATTGATTGGTCGGCGGCGAGGTCGATGCCCCGTTGCAAATCTGCGGGGAATTGTTGTCGGTGCCGAACGGCGTGACGAGCGTGAGAGTATGCGGCTCCCCGGTCGGGAAGGACCAGTTGATCGTGTCGCCGGTATGGATCCATAGCTCGTTGGGTAGAAAGGCGAGGGCCTGGATGGCCTCGTTGCCCGTCTGCGCACCGGCTGTGTCCCGCCAGATCGTGGCCGCGGCGACGCGCGGCACGCCGGCGGGGCCGAGCCCCGCGGCGAGCACCAGCATCGCGATGCTGGGAGGCGTCTGATTGCCGCACCCGAGAATCGGAGCCGAACCCGCATCCTAGTCACTCCTTTCGGGGAGTGCCGCCACTTTCGCGTGGCCGGCGTATTGGCAGGTCGCTCCTGGAACGGAGATAGGCCCCCTGGTGAGGTAAGTGGCTATGAGGTAGCTCCCCGGTGACTGTGCTTGCCCAGTCGCGGGCGCCACGAGGAGTTACGGGACGCAGATGGCCACGAGTACCACGCCTAACCAAATAACTCACGCCTACTTGCACGTTCGCACGGCTACGACCCATGCGTAGTGCCAGAGGTCCGTGTGACAGGTGCCTGGCTCCTTTATCCCCGGCCGGACGGAGCCAGGAGCCAAGAACAATGCCACAACCTATAGTGCGCGCCCACCGTACATCTTCAAGCCCATCTGGCGTCTGAAAACCTGCTGAGGATTCGCTAAGGGTTTGCTGAAGACGCCGGCGTACGCATGTCATTATGACGCCATCTGCGATCGCGTGCGGGGGCGCGCCCGCTAGCCGGGCGGGCGAGCAGCAGACGGCTGAGGGGGTCCCGCTCGTCCGGGCTGACACGTAGCGCCGCCGCGGCGTTCGCCGGGGGCCGTGCCCGGGATCGGCACCATGCGCCGCGAGCGCGCTGGGATTAGGGCAGTTTGCAGCGAGACTGAGCGGTCGGCCGGCGCCGGGGCGGCGGCCCGCGGGCCGCGGGCGGCCACGAGAGCCGCCCCTACGACACACCGGCCGGTCACCTGGGGCGCAAGCGGCGCTAGGGCTCGTGCTACTCCCTCTCCCGCCTGGAGAGCGGCGCGGTGCGGGCCGGCCCCGGCGACCGTGGCACGCGGACTGCGGCAGGGCGGCGAGACGGCGTCCACCAGCGGCGGGGCGGACCGCCGACGGGGATCATGGCTGGCACCTTCGCGCTGTTCGCGGGAACCGCTAACGCGGCGCTGGCCGCGGCGGTGGCGCGCGACCTGGCGGTAGGGCTGAGCGACTGCGCGGTCGAGCGCTTCCCCGACGGCGAGCTAACCGTCCGCCTCCTCGAGCCCGTCCGCGGGAAGGAGGTCTTCCTCCTCCAGCCGACCGGGCCGCCGGTGAACGACCACCTGATCGAGCTATTGGCCTTCGCCGACGCCTGCCGGCGGGCCGCGGCCGCGCGCATCACGGCCGTCGTGCCGTACTTCGGCTACGCCCGCGCCGACCGGCGCGGCGGCCGCCGCGAGCCGATCACCGCCAGCCTGGTCGCCGACTTGCTCCAAGCCGCCGGCGTCCAGCACGTCGTGACCGTGGACCTGCACACGCCGCAGGCCGAGGGCTTCTTCCACTGCCCGGTCGACAGCCTCACCGCCGTCTCCACGCTCTGCGCGGCGCTCCGCGACTGGCCGGCGCGCGATGCCGTGGTCGTCGCGCCGGACGCCGGCCGCGTGCCGATGGCCACCCGCTACGCCCAGCGGTTGGGCACTGACCTCGCCGTGCTCCACAAGCGGCGCCTTAGTGGCACGGAGACTGTAGTGACCCATCTGGTAGGCGACGTGCGCGACCGGCGCTGCCTGCTCGTCGACGACATCGTCGCGACGGGCGGCACCATCGCGACCAGCGCCGCGACGCTGCGGGAGGCCCGCGCGCGGCCGGAGCTCGTGGTCGTCGCCACCCATGGGCTGCTGCTGCCGGGCGCCCGCGACCGCCTCGGCCGGGCGGGCGTCCAGGAGGTCGTCGTCACGGACACCGTGGCGGTGCCCGAGCGCGACTGGCCGGCGCTGCGCGTCGTCAGCGTGGCACCGCTGCTCGCCGCGGCGCTGCGCCGGTTCCTGGCCGACGAGTCGCTCAGCGACCTGTACTGATCGGCGGCGGGGGCGGGCCGAATAACAGGCGACGGGGGAGACGCAATGTTCAATCCACCATTTCGTGATCGCTACGATGCCGGGCGCGTGCTCGCCACCAAGCTGCTGGCCTACGCGCACCGCCCGGAGGTGATCGTCCTGGCGCTGCCACGGGGCGGCGTGCCGGTGGGCTACGAGGTGGCGCAGGCGCTGGGCGTCCCGCTGGACGTGTACCTCGTGCGCAAGCTGGGCGTGCCCGGCCACCGCGAGCTGGCGATGGGCGCCATCGCCAGCGGCGACGTGACGGTGCTCAACCCCGACCTGATCGCCGCCTTGCAGATCCCGCCGCGGGCCATCGAGGCGGTGGTGGCCGAGGAGCAGGCGGAGCTGGCCCGCCGCGAGCGCGCCTACCGCGGCGACCGCCCGCCGCTCGACGTGCGCGGGCGCACCACCATCCTGGTCGACGACGGCCTGGCAACCGGCTCCACGATGCGCGCCGCCGCCCAGGCGCTGCGCCAGGAGCAGGCCGCGAGTATCGTCGTCGCCGTGCCCGTCGCGCCGCCAGAGGTCTGCGCCGAGTTCCAATCCGAGGTCGACGCGGTCGTCTGTGCCGTTACCCCGGACCCCTTCTACGCCGTCGGGCTCTGGTACGCTGACTTCGCCCCGACGACGGACGAGGAGGTCCACGACTTGCTCGCGCGGGCGGCGCGGGCGCAACCGGCCAGCGCATCGGGGCACTGACCGACCGGGCGTGTAGGGACTGGAGGAGGCCGGGCCATGCGAACCGCAAGCAGCTCTGAGCTTGTCGACACCGTGCGCGCGGCGGCGCGGCCGCTGGCCGGCACGGCCCACGATTACGACCCGCTGCTCGATCTCGTGGGGGACCGCCGCTTCGTGCTGCTCGGCGAGGCCTCGCACGGCACGCGCGAGTTCTACCAGATGCGGGCGGAGATCACGCGGCGGTTGATCGAGGAGAAAGGCTTTACGGCCGTGGCGGTCGAGGCCGACTGGCCCGACGCCTACCGGGTGAACTGCTACGTGCGCGGCCAGGACGACGACGGCTCGGCCGCCGAGGCGCTCGGCGGCTTCCGCCGCTTCCCCACCTGGATGTGGCGCAACACCGTCGTGCGCGACTTCGTCGAGTGGCTGCGGCAGTACAACGCCGCGCTGCCGCCCGGCGGGCGGCCCGTCGGCTTCTACGGCCTCGACCTGTACAGCCTGTACACCTCCATCGAGGCCGTGATCGCCTATCTGGACAAGGTCGATCCCGCGGCGGCGCGGGAGGCGCGCGAGCGCTACGCCTGCTTCGAGCAGTTCGGCGAGGATCGTCAGGCCTACGGTTGGGCCACGGGCATTGGCCTCACCCCGTCCTGCGAGCAGGAGGCGGTCCGCCAGCTCGTCGCCTTGCAGCGCCACGCCGCGGACTACCTCCGCCGCGACGGCCGCGCGGCCGAGGACGCCTACTTCTACGCCGAGCAGAACGCCCGGCTGGTGCACGACGCGGAGCAGTACTACCGCACGATGGGCCGCGGCCGCGTCGAGTCGTGGAACCTGCGCGACTGCCACATGGCGGATACGCTCGACGCGCTGGTCGCCCACCTGACCCGCCGCACGCCGTGGGCCAAGATCGTCGTCTGGGAGCACAACTCGCACCTCGGCGATGCGCGCGCGACCGAGCTAGGCCAGCGTGGCGAGCTGAACGTCGGGCAGGTCGTACGCACGCGCTACGACGACCACGCGCTGCTGGTGGGCTTCAGCACCTACGAGGGCACGGTCACGGCCGCGCCGGACTGGGACGCGCCCGCCGAGCGCAAGCGCGTGCGGCCGGCGCTGCCCGACAGCTACGAGGCGCTGTTCCACGCGGCCGGCTGCCCGCGCTTCCTGCTCACCTGGCAGCCCGACGACCCGACCGCCCGGGCGCTGGAGGGGCCGCTGCTGGAGCGCGCGATCGGGGTGATCTACCGCCCGGCGACCGAGCGCCAGAGCCACTACTTCTACGCGCGGCTGCCCGAGCAGTTCGACGCCGTGCTGCACGTCGATCAAACGAGCGCCGTCGAGCCGCTGGAGCGCACGGCCGGCTGGGAGGCGGGCGAGGTGCCCGAGACGTATCCGTCCGCCCTCTAGCCGAAGCGACGCGTCGGGCAATTTGCCGAGCCTGCCGCGCCGACGCCGGACGCCGGGCGCGCGATGAGCACGGGAGGACAGCAGAGTGGACCGCAGCGTAGGATGGCAAGGACACGAGGCCGTGGTCGGCGTGGGCGCTGGCGCGGTCACGCTCGAAGGGAACCTGAACCTGCCCGACGGGGCCCAGGGCATCGTGCTGTTCGCGCACGGCAGCGGCAGCAGCCGCCACAGCCCCCGCAACCGCTACGTCGCGGCGGTGCTCCAGCAAGCGGGGCTGGCGACGCTGCTCGTCGACCTGCTCACCCCCGCCGAGGAGGCGGTGGACCTGCGCACGGCGCACCTGCGCTTCGACATCGAACTGCTCGCCGAGCGGCTCGTGGGCGCCACCGACTGGCTCGCGAGCCAGCCCGAGACCCAGAACCTGCGGGTCGGCTACTTCGGGGCCAGCACCGGCGGCGGCGCGGCGCTGGTGGCCGCGGCGCGGCGGCCCGAGCGCGTCGACGCGGTCGTCTCGCGCGGCGGGCGGCCCGACCTGGCAGGCGCGGCGCTGCCCCACGTCGAGGCGCCGACGCTGCTCATCGTGGGCGGCCACGACTACCCGGTGATCGACATGAACCGCGCCGCCCTGGCCGAGCTACGCTGCGAGAAGCGGCTGGAGATCGTCCCCGGCGCCACGCACCTGTTCGAGGAGCCGGGCGCCCTGGAGGAGGTCGCCCGGCTCGCCCGCGACTGGTTCGTCAGCCACCTCACGCTGGCTGGCGCCCGGCCGGGCACCGCTCGCGCCTGACGCGCGCCCCCTCAAACGACCGTTGTAAAGGGGACAGGAGCCATGCAGCACCCGGCAACCAACGAGCCCCACTCGCACGTGGAGTGGCTCAAGGGCCGGCTGAACGAGACGATCGAGCAGGTGGAGACAGACACCGGGCTGGTGAGCGATCCGCGCGCGCTGGCGCTGTTCGAGGCGACACGGGAGGTGCTGGCGGGGCTCGTGCGGGCGCTCGACCGCTACGAGCAGGGCGGCGAGCCAGCCGCACGGCGGGGGAGCGAGGCCGTCGCGCCGGCGGCGACCGGCGCCGAGTAGCGCGACCGGACTGGACGTTTTCGTCACAATGGTACAGGAGACCGCGACAGACGGAGCGCACGGTTAGGCAGAGAGGAGGAGTTCACCATGGTCGCACAGCGGAGCGAGGGCGAGGGCAAGCAGCCCGAGCACACCCATCCCGCCGAAACCCACAGCCACGACCACTACCACATCTCGCACCACCATCGCGGCACGCCGCTCGGGGAGTGGGAGCACCGCACCTACTGGCACACCCACGAGCACAACCACAACACGCTGACCCACAGCCACGACTACAGCGAGGACGAGGAGCGCCGCGACCACGCCAAGGAGGCGCACGTCCACGACCACGCGGCCCCAACGCAGTCGCCCGCCTGAGCGTCAGGCCGCGGGTAGCCGGCCCGGTGGGGCTCGTCCCGCCGGGCCGGCTACCCGGCTGCGCTGCCCAGGGGCGCGCCCGCCGCGGTATCCAGCCACTGCACTGCGTACTGGTCGCCCGCTTCCCGCAGGAACCCGTCGAGGGCGTCGAGCGGGAGCGGCGCGGGCAGCGGCAAGCGCGGGCCGGGTTCGCGGCGCAGCGCCGAGTCGAGCCGCCGGTACCACCAACGGTACAGGTCGGCCACGAGCGGGCTCAGCGCCTCGGGCTGGTCGAACACGAGCCGCCGCACGCGCCAGCCCCGGCGCCGCGCTAGCGCCTCCAGGTCGGCGCGCAGCGTGGGCTCGAAGCCCCACTCGGCCTCCGGGCGCTCGGCGTCGGGTGGCGGCGGGTCCCACTGATGACGGGGCGCGTGGCAGCGACGCAGGTAATCTGCCACGCGCGGGCCGCCGTGCAGGTACTCGTCCGGCGTCGCGCCGCCGAGCGCCCCGAACTGGAAGACGTGCCGCTCGCCGGCCCACGTCGTGGGCCACCGCAGGCCGCACTCCACCACGAACAGCGTGCCCCCCGGCTCCAGCGCCTCCTCCAGGAAGCGCGCGTAGGTCGCGGGCAGCCGCAGGTGCTTCACGCGAAAGTAGCTCATGCGCTGGACCATCAGCCGGTCCTGATTGGGATCGAACATGTGGTGCAGCTGGAGATGGGGATTCGCGTCGAGCAGCCGCCGCGCTGGGGCGCGCGACCACTCCAGGTCGCGGCGCGGCTCGTCGGGCGGCACGCCGCTGCGCCGGACCGGGATCAGCACCGTCTGGGGCAGCCAGGGGACGCCCAGGGCGGCCCAGAGATGCACCGCCGCCCCGTTCGACGAGCCGATGGCCACCGCGGGATAGCGACGGCGCGGATACTGGCCGACGGCCCACTGGGCGAGCAGCTCCGCGCGCACGTCGCCCAGCCGCTCCGGCGCGATCGCCTCCTGCCGCCCGCTCCAAATGTAGACCTGCTCGCGCGCCCAGTTCGGCAGGCGGTTGACCAGCAGGCCGACTGGCTCCATCAGGGGCTCGAGGCGCGGTGGCAGCGTGCCGACCAGCGGGAAGCCCTCGCCTGCGAGGAAGCGCGCCGTGGCGCGGAGCATGGCCGAGGCCGAGTCGAAGCCCGCGACCGGCGCCGTGGCGGGCACCCCCGACGGGACGCCCGGGCCGCGCCCCTGCACGAACGGCAGCACGACTTCCGCCAGCTTGTCGGGGGCGTTGAAGTTCACCGTGTGCGCGGCCCGCGGGAGCACCGCCAGCGCGGCATCGGGCAGGCGGGCGGTGACCGCCTCCGCCCAGTCCTGCGGCACCAGGGCGTCGCGCTCGCCGCGAACGACGAGCGTCGGCACGCGGATGTTCGGTAGCTGCGCCTCGATGCGGTCGCGCAGCGCGTAGCGCAGGGTGGCGAGGAGGCGCGGCAGTCCCGCGGCCCCGTAGTCGCGGACGCTGAGCGGAAGCTGCGCCAGGCGCTCGTGGCGGTTGTTCTTGAGCCACCGCAGGATCGCTTGCCAGAACGTGCGCGCCCGCGGGTCCATCGTCGGGCCAGCCAGCACCAGCCGCGCGACCGCCGCGGGGTGGCGCACGGCCAGGTGCGCGACGACCTGGCAGCCCACCGAGTTGCCGAGCGCCGTTGCCGGCCCGAGGCCCAGCGCGTCCAGCCAGGCGGCGAGCGCGTCGGCAAGCTGCACCATGTCCAGCGCGCGGCGCGGCTTGCCGCTGCGGCCAAAGCCGGGCAGGTCGACGGCGTAGACCGGCGCCCACGGCGCCAGCCGCTCCATGAGCGGGACGAAGTAGCTGCTCGCCACGCCGATGCCGTGGACCAGGACGACGCGCGGCGCGTCGGGGGCCGCCGGCGCGGAGCCGACGCGCGCGTAGACTGGCAGGCCATTGACGACGGTCCACGCGGCCGCGGGCTTCCCGGTTGGCTCTCGCCTGCTGTTCATGGTCGTGCCCACAGCCGCAAGGCCCGTGCCTTGCTACAGCAGACGCATGACAGGGCGCACGACAGCACACGAGGCGGCTGCTCCCGGGCGCTTGCCCCAGGGACGAGTGCTCGTCATCCCGGGGCTGGACGGCGACCCGCGGCTGCTCATGGCGGCCGCGCCGCGGCTCTTCCCCGGCCTGCGGGCGCTGCCGTTCGACCACCTGCGGGACGCGGCCGAGGACGGGGTCGAGGGCCTGGCCGCTCGCGCGCTCCGCGTCCTCGACGCCGACCCGGCCGGCGCGGCGCCGGCCTACGTGTGCGGCGAGTCGTTCGGCGGCACGATCGCGCTGACCCTGGCGCGGCGCCATCCGGAGCGCGTGCGCGGCCTGCTCTTGCTCTCGGCGTTCGCCCGGTATCCGGGCGCGTCCGCGCACGCCAGCCGGCTGGGCATGGCCTGCTGGCGCCTCCTCGGCGACCCGCTGGCCGCGCGCGTGTTCCACCTGTGGCGGCCGATCGGCGCGGCCGGCGCGCTCGGCCGGCGCCCGCCGCGTGCGCTCGTGCGGGCCTACTGCGCCCGTCCGCAGCTGCACCTCCCGGGCTACCGCGCCAAGGCGGCCATCGCGCTGCACTTCGACGCCCGGCCGTGGCTCGGCGCGATCACCTGCCCAGCGTTCGTGCTGATCGGCACGCGCGATCCGGTCGTGCCCCCCAGCGCGGGCCGCGAGCTGGCCTGCCGCCTCCCGCACGCGCGGCTGTATTGTCTGCCCGGCGGCCACCTCGTCCACATCGTCCACGCGGGCGAGACGGGCGCACTCATCGCCCGCTGGCGGAGCGAGCAGGAGGGCGACCAGGCTGCCGGGGATGCAGGGGATGCCGAGCATAGCGCCCTCGCTGCGCCAGCGTGGCGGGCGTCTCGGCAACCCCATCACAGTCGCGTCTAGATGGGCCGCCGTCCGTGGCGCAACCCCTAGCGCGACGGGCCAGCACGCGCGTACACTCGGCGCGATTCGGCGTCTCGCTCCCCCACACCGGGACGCCGGGTCGGCCGTGCTGCTCTTCCCCCATCGGCAGCGCGGTCCTGGCCGCGTCAGCAACGGGGCCGCTGGCGCGGCCATTTGCTGCCTTCGGGCAGGAGGCAGATTCTCCTCGCGCGCGCGGCGTCCGTCTCTACGCTCGTAAGCGGGGGCGCGGCAGCCCGAGCTGTGACCCGGATCATGCGCCGCGGGTGAGGTGATTCGCAGCCCCCGTCGGCCCCTGCCCCCAGATGCCCGTCGCCGGCTGTTCGCTGACCCCGCCCGGCCGCTACGCGCCCCCGGCACTCCAGTCCACCCGTCGGTAACGGTCGAAGCGGCGCACATGGGGCGCTGGCCCCGGCCGCAGGGACGCCTGCCTGCGGCCGGGGCCAGGAGGA
This sequence comes from Chloroflexota bacterium, assembly GCA_035293805.1. Taxonomy (GTDB): domain Bacteria; phylum Chloroflexota; class UBA6077; order UBA6077; family JAJPHF01; genus JAJPHF01. Next base: position 118,299 of record DATGMD010000045.1, read on the forward strand.
GCATCGCACGCTATTGTCGCCGCCGCGGGCCGCTAGCAGCCCCGCCCAAAGGTGGTGCAGTCGAGCGCCACATCGTCCGCCGGTGTCGCCTCGACCCGCATGAAGGTCGACGGCAGGCGCTCCCCCGTGACGACGATCACGGCTTGCCCCGGCCCCTGGTTGAAGTAGCCCTCGAGCATGCCCGTCGACACGGCGCCCCCCGTGACGCCGGTGCCCGTCGGCGCGACATAGCTCCCCTGCGCGTAGACTGACGCGGTGCTCGCGGTGCCGCCGAGGCCCAGTAAGGCGATGGTCAATGCGAGGGCGCCCAGGATTCGCCGTGCCATTAGGGCTCTCCTCTCGTGGACACGCGGGCCGGATTACCCGCGCGTGGCGGCAGTGTGGCACGGCCACGAGATTGTGTCAAGCCGTCCGGCCGCCGAGGGGTCGCCAGGGCAGGGCACACGGGGCGCCGACGCGCCGTCCGCGCGCGCTCGCGCCGCCGCAAATGGCGCAGTACGACCCCGGGGGCTTGCCCCCGGGGTCATGTACTCGCAGCCGCCCGCGGGCTAGCTGAACGTCACCGTGGCGGTGCGGCAGAGGTTGACGCCCGAATCGACCGTGCTCGTGCCGTCCGCCGCCACAATCCGCAGATCGAACAGGCACGTCCCGCCCGCCTGCTCCTCCGTAAAGTGCA
>DATGMD010000046.1:0-131552 GCA_035293805.1 Chloroflexota bacterium
CGCCGTGGGGCGGGCTCGTACAGCGCGGCGTCGAGGCGCAAGCGCGTGATCACCGTGACCGGCCGGGGCCAAGCTTGGCAACTGGCGAGCCACTCCAGCGCCGCGTAGCTACTGTCCGCCACGGCGACGATGGGCCGGTCGGGCCACCAGCGCCGCACCAGCAAGAGCAACTGGCGCGCCCACGCGGCGAGCGTCTTGTGGCGCCGGCCGCGCTGCTGGTCGTACCGTTCCGACGGCGCCAGCGCGGTCAAGAACCGCAGTGCCCAGACGCGCCCGGCCCGGGGAATCGGCACCAGGAGCATGAGACAAAGCCAGCGCAACCCGCTGGCCTTGACGAAGTGCTCCTGGCTGGAGCGCACGGGGTCCCGGTAGATGCCTTTGGCGGCGATGCGCTTGCCCCGGCGCCGCTCGATGGTCTCAGCGATGCCGAGCAGCAGCGGCCCGGTCGGGGCAAAGGCGGCCCCCAACAGAGTCAGCAGCACGCGACTGACCGCGAGACGCGACCACCGCGCCCGGTTCAAGACGCGATGGTAGCGCTCGAAACGGGGCGCCGGCGCCAGCCGCATCACCCGCAGCGCGGTGGTGACCGTCCGCTGGCCGGGCGCGAGCCGCGTGCCGGCCACCAGGACGAGCACGCGCGGCCAGCTGCGGCGACTGAACAATGGCCCGAATGGCTCCAACGCCTGTAGCAGGGCGAGCGGTAGGGTAGGCATCGTCATCCCTCCGGCTAGAGAGACGACGAGCTTACCCTATCTCCCTATTCCCGCCCAATGGCCAAAGTCGAGCTTAGTTGATATTTCTGAGCGTACTGCTGGCGCCGAGGGGCACGGTCTCTGCGGTACTTTCCCCAACGCGACCAGTCCGGCGTGCTTAGGGTTCAGTTGTGGCCACCTGCGACTGCGGCTAGCTCGTCCTAATCAGGCGGACTCATGTACTTGGCCGCGAGCGCATCGGCACTATCCAGTGCATCCAAAGCGGTGCGGAGATATGTGCGCCACTCCGCCCAGTCCTGGGTGGTGCTTAAGCGCTCTGCCAAGCGGCGCCGCGCCTGCCACACCGCAAAACTGGCCGCCTCTAGGCAATACTCCAGACTACTTCCATCGACGACATCTAATCGAGTGTGCCCCGCGTTCATCGGTTTCCTCAATAATCGACGGGCGCCGTCCTCCTCTCGGCGGCGCTCCGGCTACGCGCGTTAGGAGGCGATATTGCAAGGTGTGCGCCGGGCCCATCCAGGCGGAGATGTGCACACAGCGACGTGGAGGCACATGATGGACGAGGACGAGTCCCACTTGAGGCAAGTGATGCTGGCCGTCTGCCTGGTGGATCTGAGCCCCGCCCTGTGCGACACGATCCGCAACTTCTACAGGGCCCTCCCGTCTCAGCTGCGGCCGGCATTTCTGCATTTGTTGGCCCGCGCCCGAGCGGAGAGCGCGCAGTTGGCGGACATGATGGGGGGCAAGCTGATGGAGGGGCGGCAGAACTAGCGTATGTGGCGAGACACCCGATTCGTCGTGTGCCGTGTCTAGAAGAGGACGCATGCCGCCGACACACGCGGAACGAGTGCCCCGCCCCAAGCGGGTGGGCGCCCATACAGCGGGGTGGCGTCCTGCGCGGCGGCGGTGAGCGCGGCCGCTGGAGTCGCGCCCTCCACCACGAGCAGGAGCAGCGTGGGCACGGCCATCACACGCCCTCTTGCAGGCGCGTGCCGTCGCGCGGGCGGCGCGCCCGCCGGTTGATTAACGTCGTCTGCTCCAGCGGCTCCCCCATGGTCCAGTTCGTGTACGCGCCGAGGTCCAGGTAGCGGTAACGCTTGCGCCACCAGAGCGCGTCGTACCCGTACTGGCGAATCGTCTGGACGACCGCGACAAACGCCGCGTCGTCGGTCCAGGCGCGGCGCAGCGTGTAGGCGTGGGGGAACTGCCGCAGCCGGGTGGCGCGGCGCCACGCGGCCGTCTCCAGTGCCGCTTGCGCCGCGCGGAGACTGTCGTCAGTCATCACCGCCGCCCCCTACGCCACGGGGGCGGCGTCGAGCGCCGCCAGGTAGGCCCGACCCGCCGGGGTTAGCGTGACGCGGTCGTCGTCAGCATAGACACGCTGGGGGAAGGCGATGGGGGTAGGCGGGGGCTCCGGCCCCCGCTCCCGCTCGACCGCCTCGCACTTTTGCAATAGGCGCACCGCGATCGCGTGCTTGCACGGCCCGCCGCGCTGCTGGTAGTCGGGGCAGGTGCAGCGGTCGCCGCGATAGCCGCGCTCGCTCAGGCAGACCCAGTATTCGCAGCTGCCGTCCTGGGACTCCACCCAGTAGGCGTGCCCGACGTTCTCGGGGGCCATGGCCGGGGCGACGGAGCGGAGGGCGACGATCTCGGCGGCGCGTTGCATGCGGCAGGCTAGCTCGGGGTGGGCCGCCTGGCCCTTCGCCAGGACGGCGCAGAGGGTCGCCAAGGACACGTCGAGCGCCGGCGTGCTAGGCTGTACGCTGGGGGTAGCGACCATGGCTCGCTGCTCCTTTCGCCCCCGGGGTGCTGCCAACGCCCCGAGGGCTTTGCTACGTGCGCGGCGGGGAGTATGCCCCGCTAACCTCATTCTAGCGCGCTGGTCCCATCTTGTCAATAGATTTACGCTAATCTATAATACCGAATGGAGCGCTCCGATTTACCGTATGACCGCCCCGGTCAAGCAGAAGGAGAGTCGATGGCCGAGTCCGATCTATCGCCGGCCGCCCATGCGCGGGCGCTGGCCGCCCAGCGAGCGCGCGTGCCGCATACGTGTGTGGTGTGCGGGCAGGCGTTCGTCGCGGTGCGCCAGGCCCGCTATTGCTCGAACCGGTGCGCCCAGCGAGCAGCGTACGCGCGCCATGCGGAGCAGCGCCGGGCGGACCGGCGCGCAAAATATCGGGCGCAGCGGCGCCCTGCGTCATCGCGTGGGGAGGGATAGGCTGTGCTAACCGATAAATCGCGGCGTAGAGCAGAGCACTGTCTTTTCTGCTCAAACCCGACTATCGGAGAGGGCTTCGCCAGTAAGGAGCACGTGATCCCCGGGTCTATGGGAGGAACCCTTCTGACACGCGATGTGTGCAAGCCGTGTAATGGTTACTTCGGGTGTGCGGTGGACTGTGTCGCGGACGCGCCACTCCTAATCCGGCTGCGCTGTGAGGCTGGGCTTGCGCCCCGGCGCCGGCTACTCGGGGAGTATTACGACGAGTACCTGGGCGTCTCCCTCCCCGCGTGGCAGGACTCCAATAACACGGTTGTGCCGGTCCGCCCCGTCCAGCGTGAGCGGGCGGGCAACACCGTAATCATCAGCGGAGCGTCCAGGAGCTCGGCCGAGCGAGAGATGCGCCGCGAAGAGGAGCGGCTCAGGAACGAGGGGCTGGGCTTTGCCCCCGAGCCTATCGTGCAGATCCATGAACGGCAGGTGCCATTCCAAAGCGTGGAAGCACAGGAAAGTGTGCAGACCCTGCGCAGCCTCCTGGGTCGGGAAGCCGCGAAGATCGCCATTGAACTCATCGGGCTGCGGGCCTCCGCGAAGGTGGCCAGCGATGCCGCGTTGGATCCAGTTCGCGACTACGCCCGGCACGGTAGCCCGCTAGACGGGGTAACGATCGCCGTTCTCGGCCCTGAGCGCCTCTGGCTCCCGCGGGCAAAGCTCCTCCTGCGTTTCGGGCCGGAGCCCGCGCCGCCCGAGGGCGCCGTGCCGAACCTGCCTGATCCAACCGTCCCCACGATGCAACCACCAGGTGTACCTCAACTGATGGACGTCGTACATGTGCTCGGCTTTCACCGGGATCACGACGGCGGCCACTTCGTGCTGTTGCTGTTTGGGGTAGTGAGAATCCACGTGCCGTTGCCCGAACACTTGCCGCTTCCCTGGAAGCGGGTGGAGTACTACGACCTCCTGCGCGGGCGCTCGCTCGTCCGCTACAGCTGAGCTGCGCCGATTCGCTGTAACAGGGCCGTGCTCGCACATCTACGGCGCGGCGGCGGACCGAGGGCGCGGGCCGCCCCAGGATGCATTATCGGCAAACGCCTGCTCATGCTTGTCAAGCAGCGCTTCCCAGTCCTCGCGTAGCGGCGGCACCTGGAGATCGCGGATAGCGACGCGGATGACCGACTCCAAGGAGACGCGCCCGGAGGGCCAGTGCCCGTGGCTGAGGTTTATAGGCGCCGTGTAGCTGCGCAGATGGACGTGTGGCCAGCGCACAGGGTCGCCTACTTGGCCGTCGGGATGCCAGTCGTAGCAGACCAACGTGCGCCCGTCCTCCGCGCTCAGCTCGTAGTGATACCCGCGGCTGTGCACCCGGTAGCGCTCATCCCCGCTGCCGACTTCGATCACCTCGTACTCGTGGGTGATGAACAGCCCGATCTTGAGCGGTCCGGGCAGCCGTACCGGGTCGCGCTGCCCGAGTAAGGCCAGCAGGCACGACTCGCCGAGTCTCGCGCCGTGCGCACGGAGCTGCACAGTAGGTGGCAAGATGCAAGCGAGCGACTCGCGGAGCGGGGTCGAGAAGGCCTCGACCGCCGCCCGCGGAGTTCTACCGGGCAAAGGGGATGAGCGCCGCCAGGCGGCGGATGCGCGACGCCTGGGGCTCGTCCGCGCAGCCGGCGTACTCGCCGGCATCCCAGCGACTCAGGAAGTCGACACCGCTAATGCCGAGCATGGCCCGGGCCTGCTCATCGAAGAGGGCACGGCTCTCGTTATCGTCTAGCCACTGAATTGGCGTAGTGGTAGGGTCGGTTTTTAGTGCCATGTCCGCTTCCTCCACGTTACCTCTATCGTACACCATTGGTGGTGAAAAAATTCACCACTCTTCACCACCACGGCGTATTTCGGCAGACTGCAACCGGCGCCTCACGTGAGTGCAAGGTTGGGCGGGCGCCACCGCCACGCGCCCCACTGCCTGCGCTGGCACACAGCATCCCTGCCACGGTATTTACAAATCTGGGCCGTCGCGCTACGCTTCAGGTAGGCGCCGTGGGCGCCGAGGAGGGCAGGGGCGCGGGGCAGGCGCAGATCGCGAGCCCAGCCCCACCAGCACTGTGTGGGGACAACCGGTATTGCCGTACGAAGCGGCCACCGTCCGGCCTGCTTTGCCAACAGCGCGCCTCATGCGGCGGCTCCTGCACCACCGAATTCTGGGCGCGCGATGCCGCCAGCGGCCCGCTGCGGACAGCGCATGGACAGCTAGTTTGTGGCGGCCGGCGGGCGATATTCGCCGAGGTAGCGCACGGCGAACTCGCGGTACTTCGGCTCGAAGGCGCCGCTCAGATCGAGCGGCTCCTTCATCACGTCGAGACGGCGCAGGAGCTCGGCGTCCGCCTCCAGCGTCTCCCGCTGGACCAGCCCGTTGGGATCGACCCAGGCATACTTGATCTGCTTGTAGGTGTCGTGGTCCTTCAGCGGCGTCTCGGCGACCAGGATGTCCACGATCGCGTCCAGGTCGACGCCGTACTCGAACGCGTTGATGTAGTCGCGGGCCGCGCGCAGGTACGCCACCATGAAGCGCTCGCCCACCTGCGGCCCCATCTGGTCGATGCCCTTGTAGTACAGCGCGTACAGCCGCGCCGTGGTCGGGTACATCTCCTCCTGGGTCGCCAGGATCTCGTGCACACCGCGCGTCAGCCCCAGCGTGACCAACGGCTCGGTGGAGAAGCCCACGTCCACCGCTCCGTTCTGCATGGCCGCGAACACCTCCGGGTAGTTCATCGCCGGAAACTCGACGCGGCGCGGATCGATGCCCTGCCGCTCCAGCCAGTGCGCCGCCACGACGTGTGGCCCGCTGCCCTCCCCCGCGATCGTGTACACCGAGCGGCCGACCAGGTCCGGGGCGGTGCGGATCGTCCCCGCGTCCCAGACCGGCTTCCGGACCACTAGCGCGAGGTTGCCGGTCGACTTCGCGGTCTTGCCGGCCGACTGGAGGTCCGCCACGATCTGGATGTCGGTGCGGCGGTTGAGCGCGTTGTAGCAGGCGACGCCCGTCGAGCACGAGCCTACCTGCAACTGCCCTTGCGCGATGGCAGGTAGCTGCTCCAGCACATTGCCGGTGGGGATCAGCTCGACGTTCAGCCCGAGCTCCTGAAAGTAGCCGCGCCCCTGCGCAATGAAGAACGGCGCGTAGCTCGCTTGCGGGATCACGCCGGCCTTGAGGCTGACAGCCGGAATGCTCACCAGCGTCGGCGGACTCGACGCCCCGGCGGCCGGCGCGGTGGGAGCCACCGGCGCGGCCGGCGCCGTGGTGGGAGCCACCGGCGCGGCCGGCGCCGTGGCCGCCGCGGGAGCCGTCGCCATGCGGGTCGGCGCGGCCGCCGGGCCAGCGGGCGTGGGGGCGGCGGGCGCGCATGCCAGAGCGAGCGCCAGCAGCGCCAGCCCGGTGCCGAGTCGGGCGCGCAGGCGGTCCAGCATCAAGGGCACCTCCTCGTCGTACGCGGCGCAGCGCGGGGAATACGGCCGCGGTTACGCCCCGAGCGACCGCGCGAGCCGCGCTGTGTCCCCAGCATACACCCGGACCCGCGCGCGTGGCGCATACCACCCGCGCGCCTCAGCGCGCGGCCGCGGGCGCCCGGCGGTCGGGCGCGGGAGTGCGCGGCCGACCGAGCCGTCCGCGGCGCGGCGCCGCCTAGCCCAGCTGGCCCTCGACCGCGCAGCGCCATGAGGGCTGTCGCCAGCTGCACGCCCCCGCGTTCCAGTCGTACGTGGATGCCTACGCGGCCTGGATCGACGGCGACGTCGAGTCGTTCGTCGCCCTGGAGCAGCGCCTGTGGTGTGCCAGCAATGACACTACGCCGGCACGCTGGACGGCATGGTCGGGCGTCTCGCCAGTAGCCAGGCGCGAAGGGGCTTGTGCCCCGCCCACAGGTGGGAGTAGGATGGAGCCGCGCCGCGGTGCCCTGCAGCGTGGCTACACACGGCTCCCCCTACGCCTGGGGCTTCACGCTCGGCGGCGAGAGGTGAGTGCCATGCACAACGCCGGCCGCGCCGACATCCGCATACTGGTCATCACGTTAGGCTTGGCGCTGGGGGTGGGCAGCCTGGCCGCCGTGGCCGGCTGGGTGTTGTGGCGCAGCGGCGCCCTCCCGTGGCAAGAGCCTGCACTGCTCGCCAGCGTCCAGCTGGCGCCGAGCCCTACCGTGACGGCACCCACGGTGATCCCGCTCACCGTGCAGCCGAGCGCAACGCCGGCGCTCGACAACGTCGCCACGCGCGCGAAAGGGTTTACCGTGCTAGTGGCAACGGCCGCCGGCAGCTTCGGCTCCGGCGTGTCGCTGGGCTAGGGCCGCATTCTCACGAATGCCCATGTCATCGAGGACGGGACGCCGGCCACGGTGCGGTATGCCGACGGGCACGAGGCGCCGGTCAAAGTCGTACACGTCGATTTCCGGCGCGATCTAGCGCTGCTGGAGTCGGACTGGGTGGACGAGCCGGCGGCGCCGCTGGGGGATGCGCGCCAGTTGCGCGTCATGGATACCCTGCTCGCCGTCGGCTATCCGCGGGCTGATCTCCTCGGGGCCGACGACACGACGGTGACCCACGGCAGCTTCTCGGGGCTGCGCCAGATCGAGGGCGTCTGGTACGTGCAGACGGATGCGCCCGTCAACCCGGGCAACTCAGGTGGCCCGCTCCTGAATAGTGGGGGCCAAGTGGTCGGCGTGGTGGCGCGTAGCGTGGCCCACGCGGTGGGCCTGAATGAAGCGGTCGCCAGCGATGAGATCGAGGCGTTTCTCCACAGCGCGAGTGTTGCACCGGTGCCCTTGCCCACAGCCACGGCCACCCGAACCCCCCGGCCGACGCGCACGCCCACGGCCGTCCCGACCCCCACCGCCACGCCGCAACCGACGAGCACGCTTACTGCTACCGCCACCACCACCGCCACGGTTGCGCCCACACGGACCGCGACGCCCCAGGTCGCGGCCAATCGCGCGCCGGGGCGGCAGACCGCCCCGCCATCCCCCGGCACGATGCCCGCATCTGCGCTGGGGCGGACCCCGGACCAGCTCGTCTACGACTACTACGGCGCGGTGAGCCAGCACCGGTATGAAGATGCCTACGCGGTGCTCAGCCGTGCCGCCCAGCAACGCCAGTCGTACAACGCCTTCGTGCAGCAGTTCCGCGCGTTGCTCAGCGTCGCCGTCCGGTTCCTGGAGCCGACGGAGACCGGGCGCACGACGGCCGCCCTGACCGCCCACACGGTCACGATTAGCCAGGACAGTACGGGCGAGCGGACCGAATGCTGGCAGGTGAAGTGGCAATTCACTCAAGAAGCGGGGCAGTGGAAGCGCGACCGCGCGACCCAGACGGCGGAGGACTGCTAACCGCCCGGCCACGCTGCAACGACTCTGTCGGGACGACCCGGCGGCGTTGGACGCGCTGGACAAGGCGATCACGGGTACACATGGCGGCGATCACAAGTCCGAGGCGTACCAAGAAATCAAGCATAACAATGTAATGCTTGATTCTGAGGACAGTGTGGCTGTCGATCAGGGCAACAGCGAGCGCTACGCCCTGCGCCGCCTCCGCAACAAATGCGACGACTTGCACAAGCGCGTGCTGGCTGGGGAACTCATACCGAATCCGGAGGTGGCGTTCCCTTACTCCCTCTCCCCCTGGGAGAGGGTTGGGGTGAGGGCGCGTCTCGGTAGGCGAACCCCCGGGCCGGATCCGATAGCAGTGCCCACGCGGCGATGATCGAGGCGGGGTTTCGCCAGCGGACCGTCACGGTGGCGCCGCCAGTGGAGGGGCTGGCCAAGGCGCCGACCCGGTATCTCACCCCAGAGCAATGCGCCGCCGCCTCTGCTCCCCGCGCCCGAGAGGAGTTGAACGGTTCCCGCGGCGGGCTGGTCAGCGTGCGTATCGTGTTGAAGGAATGTACGGCAGTCGCTTTGTGTGGATGGGGAGCGCGTTGGGCGCAAACGTTGCCCAGCAGGGAGGGCGGAGATGGACAGCACGCGGACGCAGCCGAGCGCGGACGGCGCGCAGGTCCATACCAGCACCACCCACGGACCTAAGCCGCTCTGGACGCACCTGTACTTCCAAGTCCTCGTCGCCATCGCGATCGGTGTGCTGCTCGGTTACTTCCGTCCGTCGGTGGCCACGGAGATGAAGCCGCTCGGCGACGCCTTCGTGAAACTCATCCGGATGATGATCGCGCCGATCATCTTCACCACGGTGGTCGTGGGCATCGCGAAGATGGGTGACATGAAGGAGGTCGGCCGGGTCGGGCTGAAGGCGCTCGTCTACTTCGAGGCAGTCACCTGCCTCGCCCTCCTCATCGGCCTGGTGATTGTCAACGTCCTGCGACCGGGCGCCGGCATCAACGCCGACCCCAACGCGCTGAATACCAGCGCGATCGCCAGCTACACGCGCGGCGCCGAGGAGCTCCACGGCGTGGACTTCGTCATGAACATCATCCCGACCACGGTCGTGGATGCCTTCGCCAAGGGCGAGATCCTGCAGGTGCTGCTCTTCTCGGTGCTGTTTGGGCTGGCGCTCTCCCACTACGGCGCGAAGGGGCGCCCGCTGGTGGAGCTACTGGACCAGGCCAACCACGCCCTCTTCGGCGTCATCCGCCTGATCATGTACGTCGCGCCGCTCGGCGCCTTCGGCGCGATGGCCTTCACCATCGGTCAGTACGGCATCGGGACGCTGTTCGCGCTGGGCAAACTGATGGCGGGCGTCTACCTCACGTCAATCCTGTTCGTGGCCGTCGTGCTGGGGCTCATCGCCTTCTGCACCGGCTTCAACCTGTGGCATTTCCTCAAGTACATCAAGGAGGAGATCCTGATCGTGCTCGGCACGTCGTCGTCCGAGGCGGCGCTGCCGCGCATGATGACCAGGCTGGAGAACCTGGGCTGCGCCCGGCCCGTCGTGGGCCTGGTGATCCCGACCGGCTACTCGTTCAACCTCGACGGGACGTCCATCTACCTGACTATGGCCGCCATCTTCATCGCCCAGGCCACGAACGTCGATCTGAGCATCGGCCAGCAGCTCGGCATCCTGGGCATCCTGCTGCTGACGTCGAAGGGGGCGGCGGCGGTCACCGGCGGCGGCTTCATCACGCTGGCGGCCACGCTCGCGTCGATCGGCACCGTGCCGGTCGCCGGGCTGGCGCTGCTGCTCGGGGTGGACCGTTTCATGTCCGAGTGCCGGGCCATCACGAACCTGATCGGCAACGGCGTGGCGACCGTCGTGGTCGCGCGCTGGGAAAACGCGCTCGACGTGGCCCGCATGCGCGCCGTGCTGACGCGCGAGACGGACGTGGCGGCGGAGGCGCCGGAGGAGCTGCTCGACGCCCAGGAGGTCCCGGCCGGCCTGGCGGTCGTGGCCGCCCCCGTTCAGACTGCCAGCGGAGCCCGCGAAGCTACCTAAGCGGCCGATGGGTTCAGGAAGCGGCTGCCCACAATGCCGGCACCGCTCTGGCGCCACGGCCACGATCTCGTCCACCTGCTCGACCGGCAGCCGGGCACGGCAGGCGCTGCGGTGGCCGGGTTGACCACCGTGCTTCCGTCCCGTGGGCGGCGCTTTCGACCGCGGCGGGGCCTGGGGCGGGTCCGCCGACGGGGGCCGGGAGGAAGTGGGCGAGTTCTGGCGAAGCCCAGCTTCCAACTCGCGGCTGCGCTCTTGCAAGGCGGCATTCTGCGCGCGCGGTACGGGGTTCTCCAGCCGCAGCGTCGTCAACTGGTCCAGCAGCGGCGCAGGATCAGGAGCCGATACCGCCGCCTGTAACTCAGGCGTCAGCGGGCACAGCGTGTCGATCATGCTGCGGTTGTAGCGCCTCACGGGCGGCCGGGCAAGCTCGCGGCCGCGCCCTCGAACGAGGGTGCTGAACACTCACCACGGTAGAAATCACAGCGAAAGACGGTCGTCAGCTGCGCCTGGCTCAGCTGCGTGCGGCGGAGGCCGAGCAGATCATGGCCCTAATTCGCCACCGCATCCGCAGCAGATAGAGCGGGATCAGGCGCACTGCCCAGAGGACAGGGGGTGTACACAGCGTGGGTCGCTTCTGCTAGCGGCCTCTCACCGCCGCGGCGAGGTCGCGCTGGGCGGTGTGGAGCGGACCCCAATCCGTGAACGAGGCCGGGTCGAGCGGTACCGGCGTGTCGCGCTGGGCGTTTTGCAGCTCGATCAGCTCCTGAATGCCGCTCGCCGGCACCGTGCCATCCGTGCTGAGCCCGTCCAGGGCCCCTTGGTACAGGCCTGCGGCCACCGCGTCGTCCTTCACGTCCAACGCCTGGTTGATCGTCGCCAACACGACCTCCCGATTGGTCGGGTTGTGCATGAACTGCAGCGCCCGCAGCAGCGTGCGCAGGACGGCGACGACTTCGGTGGGGCGCTCCTCCACGCGCGTGCCGAGCGTCCAGACGCCCGACTGGGGGACGTTCGACACGTCGCTGGCGCGGCCCAGCATCCGGTATCCCAGGGTTTGCGCCATCGCGATTGCGGGCGGGGTGAACACGGCCGCTTCCACGGAGCCGGCCTGCATGGCCGTGAGGCGCGCCTGCTCCGTCCCGATCGGCAGCACGTGCATGTCGGCGACCGGGTCGAGGCCGTTAGCTTGCCAGAGGAGCTTCGCGGCGCGATGGCCCGTGTCGCCGGCGGCTTTCACGGCGAGCGTGCGGCCCTTGAGCGCCGCGATGGATGGATATTGGGGCTGCGCGAGCACCGCGTGCTGCGGCCGAGCCGCGAGCACCGCGAGCAGCCGCACCGGCAGGGTGCCGTGGGCTTCGAGGAGTCCGCTCACATGCCCGGTCATGTCCATGGCGTACTGCGCATCGCCCGTCAACACCGCGGCGAGCATCTGCGCGCTGGGCAGCGACACGAACTGCGGCTCGAGCCCCACGTCGCGGAAGTACCCGAGGTTGATCGCAAGCGACCAGACCAGACTGCTGATCTCCGTCGGCGACGAACCGACCACCGTGATGCTCTCGAGCGCGGCGGGCGCTGGCGCGGCCTCACCAAGGGCGCTCGGCGCGCCCGCCTGAACCTGTCCCGGGCTGGCGGCCGGCGCGGAGCGCTGCGGCGTGGCACAGGCAACCATAAGCCCGACCAAGATCAGGACAGCACCCATCCGCGTCACCACGCTACATCGTTGGCGGTACATCTACGCACCCTCCGCTCGCGCGGTGCTCGCCCAGTAACTGCTGCTCGCATCTTGGGTGCTAGCATGGTCGATCGGTAGACACCTGGAGTGGGTCCGACCAGGGCGGCCGCGAGGCATTGGCTGAGTTCTGGGCCAGCCCGGCTTCCCGCTCCCGGACGCGGGCTTGCAGGACGTAATTCTCCGCCCGCAGAGGAGTTGGGTCAAGCGCCGGAGTCATCGCCGCTCGCTGGCGCGCCAGCGGCAGCATCGTCACACTCATGCCGCCGTTGTAGCGCTTCGCCCCTCCTGGAGCAAGCCCGCCGCCGGTGCATCTGAAGGCGGGCCTGAACGCTTACGCTATCCTTCTCGGCGCTCGTGCAGCCGAGCATCCAGGCCGCGACCGACCTGCGCGACAAGCGCATCGGTGTCACGCGGCGCGGCTCGAACAGCGAGATCTGGTCCACCGCCGTGCTGGCGAAGTTCGGGATGCAGCCGGACCGCGACTATACGGTGCTGTCCGTGGGCGGGCAGGCCGAGCAGCTCGCGGCGCTGCAGAACGGCGCGCTGGACGCCGCCATCCTCACGCCGCCCACGAATCTCGTCGCGCGCCAGCTAGGCTTCAAGGAGCTGCTCAGCTACCGCGACTACAGCCTCGACTTCGCCAACGTCGGCGCCGTGACCACGCGCCGCTTCCTCCAGGCGCAACCCGACGTGGTGGACCGCTTCCTGCGCGCCTCGGCCGAGGGGGTGGCCGTCATGTTGACGAACCCCGAGGTCACGCGCAAGGTGCTCACGCACTATACCGACGCCGACGATCCGGCTATGTTGGACGAGGCGATCGCCTTCGAGCGCAGCCGCACGGCTCGCGACATGCTGCCGACGCCCGAGGCGATGCGCGGCGCGATGGAAGAGCTGGCGAGCACCAACCCGAAGGCGGCCACCGCGAACCCCGACGATTTTCTGGAGCTGGGGCCGATCAAGCGCCTGAACGACAGCGGCTTCATCGCGAGCCTCTACCCTTGAGCCGGTGGACCGAGGGGGGCGGGGGGTGACAACGACCGGCGCGCAGCCGGCGCGCGCCAGCTAGCAGCCCGAGGGCGGCCAGGCCCACCGCTAGCAGGGCCAGGCTGTCGCTCTCGGGCACGACGGGCACCTCCGCGAGACGGCCGGCGATGGGCGGCTGCGCCGCCGGGGGCGGCAGGACCAGCGGTGGTGGTGGGGGCGGGGGGAGCGGCGGCAGCAGGGGCGGCACCGCCAGCGCTGCGGCCGCAGGGACCGCGCCGGGGCCGGTCACCGTTCCGAGCAGGCAGGCCGTCGCCGCCGTGAAGCAGAGCGCCGCGCTCGAGCCCTGGAGGGCGTTGCCGGGCAGCGTCCCCGCGCAGGTGTAGCGGGAGCCCGGCCCGCCGCTGGGCGCGGCGCAGGCGACGGCCTGGACGCCCTGGTCGGTCGCGAACACCGCTATGGGCGTCGTGCCAGCCGGCACGCCGGCCGGTACTGTCGTCGACAGCGTAAAGGCCATGCTGCCGCTGCGCGTGAGGGTGCCGGCCAGAGCGCCGCTGACGGCGCAGGACTCGCCCGCCAGGGCGGCGCACGGCTCGGGCAGGCCGCCCTGGAACCCGGCGGTCGCGAGCGCCCGCGCCTGGGCCTGGGCCAGCGTCAAGTTGGACGGCGGGAGGGTCGCGGTCGGGAGCGTGGCCGTTGCGGTTGCCGTTGAGGTTGCGGTCGGCGTGGCGGTCGTCGTTGGTGTCCGAGTGGGTGTGGGCGTGCTCGTACTGGTCGCCGTCTGCGTGGGCGTGGGCGTGCTCGTGCTGGTCGCCGTGGGGGTCGGCGTTGGGGCGACCTGGTGCGTGATGATCTCCCAGATGCCCGCCCCCTGCGTGGCCACCCGCAGAATCTGGTCGGGGGTGCCCTGGCCGCCGCGCTGGAACGCCATGTCGAACACGGCCACGCGCGGCAGCCCGTTGCTGTAGGCGGTCCAGGTCACGCCCCCGTCGGTCGAGCGGAACACGCCAACCTGCGTCCCGGCGTAGAGGTTGTTCGAGTCCAGCGGGTCCACGACGAAGGCGTTTACCGGCACGCTGGGGATGCCGTTAGCCGCCGCCGTCCAGGTGGGCGTGGGGGCGTTCAAGTTGGTGGTCTTCCAGATGCCCTGCCCGGCCGGCGTATAGAAGTCGAAGGTCACGTACGCCGTGTTGGCGTTGTTCGGGTCGATCACCGCGCGGCCGATGAACGGCGCGATGCCAGGGGTGCGGGGGAAGCACGGACAGGTCACGTCGGCGAGCATGCTCGCCCCGCTGGTGGTGGCGAACACCCGGCCGTTCTCCAGGCCGACAATGCGGACGTTGTCGTTCTGGGGCGAGATGCCGATGGCCGTAATCGGGACGCCTGGCGCGAGCGGCGCCTGGCTGACGACGGTCATGGTGGTGCCCTGGTTCGTCGAGCGGTAGAGCCGATCGGTGCCGAAGTAGAGGGTGTTGGGGTTGCCCGGCCCGAGCGCCATCGGCGCGTAGAACAGCGTAGCGTCCGTGCAGGTGATGCCGTTGGAGGGGATGGTGTTGTCGCCGCAGCCGAGGAAGGCCCAACCGTTGTCCTGGGCATTGGCCACGTTCGTGACGCGCCCGAAGCCGATCAGATCGTTCGTCTTGTTGAAGTAGGTGTGGTACATCGTGACGTTGGTCGTGTCGGTGGCGTTCTGGTCGATGAGGGCGAAGCCGCCGTCGCCGAAGTCGGCGCGGAACCAGGTGCCGTCGGCGCGGCGAAGCTGGGTGCCGTTGTCCTGGGTGCCGCCGATCATGAACTCGCGATCGGTCGGGTGGGTCGCCAGGCTCATGAACTCCACGCTGTTGATCATCGCGTTGTTCAGGCTGGTCCAGGTGCCGCCCTTGTCGGTGGACTTGGCGATGCCGCCGTCGGTGCCGATATAGATGACGTTGGGGCTCGACGGCGCGACGGCGATGACATGGGTGTCGGCGTGCAGCCCGGTCGTGCTCGGCTGGAAGGTGGCGCCGGCGTTGGTCGAGCGCTGATAGATGCGGTCGCCGGCCGCGCCGCCGATGTGGACGACGTTGGCGTCGGTGGGGTCCAGCGCCACGGCGATGTCGTAGGTACATTGGGGCGCGCAGAACTCGTTGCCGCCGTCCAGGATCGCGGGCCAGGTCTGGCCGCCGTCGGTGGACTCGCGCAGGACGCCCTGGCCGCCGCCCGGGCCTTCCTCCTCGATGCCGTCGGCGGCGCGGCGGGGCCGCGGCGCGCCGGGGCGCGGCAGCGCGCGGTCCGAGCCGTTCGGCGGTCCTACGGTGGGGGTCGGCGCCGGCACGGGCGGCGGCTCGCTGCTGCCGGCCAGGACGACGACGGTGCTGCCGAATTTCGCCGTGTCCAGGGCGAAGCGGGCGAAGGGGTCGGCCGTGACGTAGCGCTGGCTGAAGGTTGGGACGGGGTCGAGCGCGTTCGCCGTTCGGTAGATCCCGCCGTCGTTGGCGGCCGCGTCGCCCTGCACCGAGGCGACGAGGACGTTGGGGTTGCCGGGCTCGAATACGAGGTCCATGACGTTGCGGTCGCCCGTCGCGTCGGGAGCCTGGCTGCCGGCCGTCGTGACGGTGAGCTTGGTGAAGGTCGGGGAGGTGGCCGTGGCGTTGCGGGACCGGTAGAGACCGCGCAGCGCGAGGGGCGGGACGGAGGTGGCGAGCGGGACGAAGCCGCGGCCGGCGCCCGAGTTGGCCGCGGTCGCCACGAAGATCGTGGCGGGGTCGGTCGGGTGGACGAGGATCTTGCTGATGCTGTTGCCGGTGAAGGCGGTCGTGCCCGGAATCCCCGTCGCGACGGGCGGGTTGATCGGGCCGGTCAGGTCGGCCGTCGTCTCCGCGTTGTCGATGCGGTAGAGGCCCACGCCGAAGGTGCTCGTCGAGCCGTTGGGCTCGCCGGTCCCCACGTACACCGTCGTCGGGCTGCTGGGGGCGATGGCGATCGCGCCGATGGCCAGCGACTGGGCGCTGGCGAAGAGCTGGGCCCACGTCGCGCCGCCGTCAAGCGACCGATAGACGCCGCCCTGGGCCGTGCCGAAGTAGACCTTGTTGGGATTGGTCGGGTGGACGGCAATCGCCGTAACCCGCCCCGTCACGGGCACCGAGACGCCGTTGGTCTGACCGTTCGGGATCGGCGCGGGGCCGAGCGGCGTCCAGGTGGTGGTGCTGGCGCGCACGTCGCCGGGTCGCGAGCTGGACGGCGGCGCCTGCTGGTCGAGCGCGCGGAGGGCCTGGGCACGCAGGTCCGGCTGCGCGGCTCCGCCGGCGCGCAGCGCCTGGTACGCGCCGCGGGCTGCCAGGTAGCTGAGCTTGTCGACCTTGCCCTGCGCGAACAGTGGCAACTGCGGGTCGAGCCCGGCGCCACGCTGCGCCCAGGATGGCTCGGCGCTCGGCAGCGCGCTCCACAGCAGCGCGAGCGTCGCGAGTGCCAGCACGACAGCACGTAACCACGCGGCACGGAACAGCCGGTTCATGGTGCATCCCCCAAAGCGATAACGGGGCAGCCGGTGGCTCGCGGCCGCGCGAACTGCCACGCATCCGAATAAACGTAGCCGTGATGCGAGCGTTACAGCCGGCCGCTGCTGCAAGGCGGCGTTGGCCGGGGCTGACGGTGCGGCGCGGCTTGTCGGGGGGCCGGGGCACGGTCGAGTGACGCCGCGCACCGCCACGCGGTAGGCGAGCGCGGGCTGCGCTATACTCCTGGCGCGAGGACTGCGAGGAGGACGCCCCCGTCGATGGAAGCCACGCCCCGCGAGCTGCTCTACGGCCGCGACGACACTCCCGGCATCGTCTCCGTCACCGCGGGCCGCGATGGGCGGGCGCGCGTGTGGCGGCGCGACGGCGACGCGACGCTCTCCGAGGACGCGCGTTTCCCCAACTGGTTCCTGCTGGCGGACGCCAGCCTGCTGGACGGCCTTGCCGTCGAGCGCCTGGCCGGCGGCGACCTGACGGCCTGGGCCGCGCAGGCCGCGACGATGGGCCCCGAGCAAGTGGGCCTGGTCGAGCTAGCGGGCGACCAGCACTACCGCTACCTCGTCGTGGCGGCCGGGCTGGCCGCCGTCGAGCAGGCCATCGTCGACGCCTACAATGCTCGCCACGGCGGCACCGCTCGCGCGCTCTACGACCTGCGCGACGTGGCCTACCTGCGCCCGCCCGTCGAGCAGTACCTCACCTGGACGGGCCGCACGTACTATAAAGGCATGGCCTTCGCCGACTTGCGGCGGCTCCAGTTTGACCTGGAGACGACCGGGCTCAACAAGTACCGCGACAAGATCTTCATGATCGCCGTGCGCGACAGCAGCGGCTTCGAGGAGGTGCTGGACGGCACCGACGAGGCGGAGCTGCTGCGCCAGTTCGTCGCGCTATTTCTCGCGCGCGACCCGGACGTGGTCGAGAACCACAACCTGTTCGACTTCGACGTGAGCTTCCTGGTCCACCGCGCGAGCAAGCACGGCGTCGCGCTGCCGCTGGGGCGCGACGGCAGCGAGTTCACGAAGTACGAGGACTCGCTGAAGATCGGCGAGAAGAGCGAGCGGTTCACGCGCTGGTGCCTGGCCGGGCGCGAGCTGATCGACACGCTGCACGCCGTGCGCCGCTACAGCGCCATCAACCGCGACCTGCGCAGCCACGGCCTGAAGCAGGTGGCAGTCCACTTCGGCTTCGCGCACGACGCACGCGAGTACGTGCCCGGGCCGGAGATCTGGCAGACCTACCAGGACGACCCGGACCGCGTGCGCCGCTACGCGCTCGACGACGTGCGCGAGGTGGACGAGCTGGCGCGGCTGCTGCTCGCGCCGTCGTTCGCGCTGGCTTCCATGGTGCCGAAGCCCTACGAGCGCGTCGCCACGGCGGGCACCGGCCAGGGGCTCATCGAGCCGCTGCTGGTGCGGGCCTACGTGGCGCTCGGCCACTCGCTGCCGCGGCCGCCGGGCGCCGGAGGCACCTACGCGGGCGCGCACACGGAGCTGTTCCGCACGGGCGTGCTGCAGCGCATCGTGAAGGCCGACGTGGCCTCGCTGTACCCGAGCATCATGCTGTCGTTCGACATAAAGCCGCGCACGGACCAGCTCGGCGTGTTCCTGCTGCTGCTGCGCGAGCTGACGACGCTGCGCCTCCACCACAAGGGCGCCGCCCGGCAACTGCCGCGCACCGACCCGGCCCGCGCGCACCACGACGCCGTGCAGGCCGCCATGAAGGTGCTCATCAACTCGTTCTACGGTAGCCTGGGCACCAGCTTCGCGCTGTTCGGCGACCTGGAGGCGGCGGCGAAAGTCACCGAGCGCGGCCGCGAGATCCTGCGGCTGATGCTGCGTGAGCTGGAGCAGCGCGGCGTCGTGCTTATCGAAGCCGATACCGACGGCGTGCTGTTCAGCGTGCCGGAGGGGTGGACGCACGAGGACGAGCTGCGCCTGGTAGACGAGGTGGCGGCCGCGCTGCCCGCCGGCATCCAGGTCGAGCACGACGGCCGCTACGAGCGCATGTACAGCCACGCCGCGAAGAACTACGTGCTGCGCGACTACGAGGGCCGCATCCGCTTCGTCGGCGTGGCCTTCCGCTCCAGCCGCAGCGAGCCCTACGGCGAGCGCTTCCTGACGGACGCCATGCCCTACATCCTGGCGGAAGACCTGGCCGGGCTGCGCGCGCTGTACGTGGACCTCGTCGAGCGGCTGCGCGGCCGCGCCGTCGCCGTCCACGACCTGTGCGTGACGATGCCGCTCACGAAGACGCCCGAGCGCTACCGCGCGGCCAAGCGGCGCGAGGAGGCGTATGAGGTGCTGCTGGGCTCCGGGCGCACGTCCTGGCGCACGGGCGAGCGCGTGCGCTACTACCAGGCGGTGGGCGGCAAGAAGAAGCTGGCCGAGCAGTACGCCGACGACTACGACCCCGAGCCCTACGTGAAGAAGCTGCGCAAGACCTACGCGCAGCGGCTGGCGAACGCGCTCGGCGAGGACGTCCTCGCAACCGTCTTCGCCGATCCCAAAGACGCCGCCAGCGAACTCCAGCCCTCCCTGTTCGACGCCAGCGCCTGAGTGACCTGCACGTTCGATACGCCCGGGGGCGCCTGGCACATAATCTGCCCACGCGGGCGTGTCATTCCTGCTCCGGGCCGGCGGTTGGGTTACCGGGGCGCGCCCTCACCCCCGCCCTCTCCCAGAGGGAGAGGGCCTACGGGCACGCCAGCGCAAGGGTGGGGATCCCGCGCGCGGCGCGCCGAAAGGCAGACGATGGACGAACTGAGCCAGGCTGCGCAGCCGAAGACCATCGCGAAGGCGACCCTGGCCATCACGCGGGGCGTGGCGGCCGGCTGGGCGGCCGGCATTCCACAGGTCGTCGTGACGCAGATCGAGGGCCACCTGCTGGGTAAGCGGGAACGCGCGGATATCGGGCCGCGCTTCGTCGCCCGCGCGGCGCAGCACGAGGGCCGGCCCCTACCGGAGCCCGTGCAGTGGCTGCTCGCCGGCGTGTTCCACTTCGAGTACGCCGCCCTGTGGGGCGCCTTGTACGCGCTGGCGGTCGAGCCTGTCGGGGCGCGGCGCGTGCCCCCCTGGCTGGGCGGCAGCCTGCTCGGCGCCGTCATCTACACCGCGGCCTTCTCGCCCGTCGGCGGCGCGACCCGCACCGGGGCGGAGCGGCCGCTGGAGCGGCGCCGCCCCTACGAGATGCTGCTGCACTGCTCGGCGGCGCTGAGCTTCGGGCTCACCAACGCGCTCGCCTACCGCTGGCTGCGGGAGCACTGGTGAGCACGGCGTGGCCGAGCCGGGACGCCCGATGAGCCGCGAGTACGACGCGGTGATCGTCGGGTCGGGGCCGAACGGCCTGGCGGCGGCGGTGCTGCTGGCGCGGGCGGGCCGCTCGGTGCTCGTGCTGGAGGCGGGCGACACCCCTGGCGGTGGCACGCGCTCCGCGCCGCTCACATTGCCCGGCTTCACGCACGACATCTGCTCGGCGGTGCATCCGCTCGGCGTAGCCTCGCCGTTCCTGCGCCGCCTGCCGCTCGGGAAATACGGCCTGGAGTGGGTGCAGCCGCCCGCGCCGCTGGCCCACCCCTTCGACGACGGGACGGCCGTGACCCAGGAGCGCTCGACGCGGGCCACGGCGGCGCAGCTCGGGCCGGACGGCGCGGCCTGGTGCTGGCTCATGGACCCGTTCGTGCGGCGGTGGCGGCCGCTCTACGCCGAGACGCTCGGGCCGATGATCCACTGGCCGCGTCACCCGCTGCTACTCGCGCGCTTCGGCCTCCGGGCGCTGTGGCCGACGACGCTGCTCGCGCGGCGGGTGTTCCGGGGCGAGGCGGCGCGGGCGCTGTTCGCGGGAAGCGCCGCGCACGCCACGCTGTCCTTCCGACGGCCACCGAGCGCGGCCTTCGGCCTGATCCTGGGGATCGCCGGCCACGCGGTTGGCTGGCCCGTCGCGCGCGGCGGCTCGGGGCAGATCGCCCGCGCGCTGGTCGCCTACCTGCAGGCGCTGGGCGGCGAGCTGCGGACGGGCTGCAAGGTCGAGTCGCTCGACGAGCTGCCGCCCGCGCGGGCCATCCTGCTGGACGTGTCGGCGCGCGAGCTGTTACGCCTGGGCGGCGCGCGGCTGCCGACGGGCTACCGGCAGCAGCTCGCGCGCTTCGAGTACGGGCTGGGCACCTTCAAGGTGGACTGGGCGCTCGACGCGCCGATCCCCTGGCGGGCGCCCGCCTGCGCGCGGGCGGCGACCGTTCACCTGGGCGGCACGCTGGCCGAGATGGACGCCGGGCGGCAGGGCGAGTGGGCGGGCCGGCCCGCCGAGCGGCCGTTCGTGATCCTGGCGCAGCCTACGCTGTTCGATCCGACGCGGGCGCCGCCGGGCAAGCACACCGCCTGGGCCTACTGCCACGTGCCGAACGGCTCGCCAGTGGACATGACCGCGCGCATCGAGGCCCAGGTCGAGCGGTTCGCGCCGGGGTTCCGCGACCGCATTCTGGCGCGGCACGTGATCAGCGCGCCGGCGTTCGAGGAGTACAACCCGAACGACGTGGGCGGCGACATCAATGCCGGCGAGGCCACGCTGCGGCAGATGGTGTTTCGCCCGGTCGTGAGCCTGGTTCCCTACGCCACGCCGCTGCCGAACGTCTTTCTCTGCTCCGCCTCCACGCCGCCGGGCGGCGCCGTCCACGGTATGTGCGGCTACCACGCCGCGCGCACCGCCCTGCGCCGGGGCCTGTGATCCCGACTGGGCCCCCAGGCTTCGGCGGCATGATGGGCCGGGCTGCCTACGATATCGCGGCCGCTCGGCGTGATCTCGGGACGGGCCTGCTAGCAGGGGGCGCCAGCCAGAGCGCCCCCCG
Source organism: Chloroflexota bacterium (assembly GCA_035293805.1). Lineage (GTDB taxonomy): Bacteria > Chloroflexota > UBA6077 > UBA6077 > JAJPHF01 > JAJPHF01. The sequence goes on from DATGMD010000046.1 coordinate 21,410, forward strand.
GCGGCAGTGCGACCGTGGGCGCCGCGACGGGCGTGACGAGGTTCAGGGGAGTGGTACCCGTCCCGTAGGTACTCGTGGACGGCTGGGCGCCCGAGGCCCAGAGCCGACAGGCGGGGACGCCCCCATTGGTGCTGCTCCCGCCGGCACCGCCCGCCAGGGGGCACGGCGGCGCAGCAGAAGCGGCCGCCTGCAAGCGGGCTCCGGTCCCGATGCTGCTCGTCGAACTACCGCCAGGCTGGCTGGCCGATGGGTAGAGCTGGCAGGGGATGACGTTGGTGTTCCACCCGGAGCCAGCGCTCGTCGAGGGACACTGGGGCGAAGTGCTGCCGGAGATGGCTCCGGCCCCGCTCGGCTGGGCGCCCGAAGGATACAACTGGCATGGCACGGCTGCCCCGACTGGTACGGCCGGCCGATTGCTCGCGCCGCCGCTGATGCCAGGTGTACCGCAGACAGGCACGTTATAGCTGCCGTTGGCGTTCGCATACAGGGAGTAAGCCTGTGAGCACTGGCCGCCGGACGGCTCGGACCTATCGGCCGGCCCGCGCTCCGCGTCGCTGGCGAGCGCCGGAAGCAGCACCGCTGGGCTTGGGGTGGGCGTCGGGAGGCTCGGCACGGGCGTGCTTTTGACCGGGTTAAGGGCGAACGTCACCCGCGGCGCCGCTACGCTCAACGCCGCGTCCACGGCCAACACCACCGGGGCTGTGTCCGCCGACGGGAGCGTCCAGCAAAGAGTGCCCGTCGCTGTCCCGTTCGGCGGAATCGCCGGGGCCACCTCCAGCGATTGGCCGGCACCCGCGCACCAAGTGTCAGCGAAGGTGGCGCCTGAAGCACTCAACAAGTGGACCCGGTAGGTGGGGAAGTTTCGAGGCTGGGAAGCCAAGTTGTCCACGGTGAGGGACGCGGCCAGTAGCGGTTGCGGCGTCGTGGCCCCGGCGTCCGGAGAGCTGGCGTCGACGGTCACCGCGCTCACCGTGAGCCGCCAGCTATCTCCCACGTCGACGACAGCGCCTGCCGGGTAGACGGCGGCGGGGTCGCCGTCTTGAGCGCGCGCGGAATGGGTCCCGCCCAAAAAGATAGGCCCGAGCAGGGCAATGACGACGAGCAGGCCGACCTGCAGCAGCGTGAATCTGTGGACGAACATGTCGCTCTCTTCGGCAGCCAGGTTACCGCCGCACGGTGGCTCGCTACCAGCCACCGCGCGGGCGGCTCACGGCGGTGACTACTAGTAACTGTAGAGAGGCGCCATGTAGGCGGGAGGGACTGCCGATTGAGTCTCGGTTGAGATGCTGGCCGCCTGCTTGGCTGGTACGCCTCTTGCCGCTCGGCGCCCGGCAGCGGCGGCTCGCCGCCGCTGCCGGGCGCGCGAACCGGCGAGAACGCGCGCGGCGTCAGAACAGCGTGAGCAGCAGGGCGAGGGCGCTCACGGTCAGCGCGCCGGCCAGCAGCAGGGTGAGCAGCCCGAACCACACGACGAGCGTGCGCGTGTCGGTGCGCGGCACGACGGCAAAGGTGCCGAAGATCAGCGGCGCCGCCAGCAGCACCGTCAGGATGCTCAGGATCGCCAGATAGCCCGCCATTTTACGGCCCCTGCACCGAGCGCACGTAATCCACCAGGCCCCATACCTCCTGCTCGGTGAGTAGGTCGCGGAAGGGCGGCATGTCGCCGATCCCGTTCGTGATGAGCCAGTAGAGCTGCCCGTCGCTGCGGCCGCGCACGCGCGCGCCGGCGAAGTCCACCGGCGGCACGACGCCGGCGCCGCGGAAGTAGGTCGCCACGGGGCTGTCGCCGCGGCCGTCCGGGCCGTGGCACATAGCGCAGTTCACGCTGTAGGTCGCGCGCGCCGCGGCCAGGTTGTCGGGCGTGGCGGCGACCGGGTTGGTCAGGCCGCCGGCTTGGGCGAAAGTATAGGTCGGCTTGGCGCCGGTGATGGGCACCGCACCGGGCGGGGGCGGCAGCCGGTTTGGCTCCAGCCGGCGGTACGCCGGCTCGTAGTGCATCTCGGGAAAGACGTCGACCGGGTAGGCGCCGGGGTAGCAGGCCACGCCGAGCAGCGCCAGCAGCCCGAGCGCGGCGGCTCCGCCAAGCGCCTTATCGCTGCGCGGCGAGCGCACGGGGCGCCTCCTCGCGGGCGGATGGGGGCGGCACGACGTCGAAGGCGCCGGCGGCGCGGAGCGCCGCGCGCGCCTCGTCGGCGTGGCCGGCGGTTCGGCGCACCAGCACGCCCAGATAACCCTCGGTTATGCGTGGATCGTACGGCGTGGGGCGAAAGTCGGGCAGGCGCGACTCGAAGAGCGCGCCCAGGAAGGTGAAGATGAGGGCGCCCAGCATGGTGCCCTCGTAGAGGACGTTGATCATCGGCGGGATCGACAGAATCGGCTTGCCGCCGGTGACCAGCGGGAACGAGAACTGCGTCGCGATCGTGAGCAGCAGGCCCACGGCGAAGCCGCACGCCGCGCCGACGAACGGGAAGACGTACAGGCGGTGGCGGACCGGCTCCTCCCCGAAGGCGCCCTCGGGGTAGGGGCTGTCGGTCAGCACCGCCAGGTCGTGCCCCGTGAAGCCCGCGGCGCGCAGGCGGTCGAGCGCCGCCGCCACGTCGTCGGGCCGCTCGAACAGGCCGAGCACCGCGCCAGTCTCGTCTGCCATACGTCCCCCGGTAGCGCGAGAGATCACGGCTTAGCGCCGGATCAGTCGTGAATGGCGGCCGGCACCTCGCGCCGGCCCACCTGGACCTCCTGGGAGTTCACCTGCCCCTCCTTCACGTCCCACAGCGGGATGATGGGGAAGACTTTGGCGAACAGCAGCAGCCCGAAGGAGGCCAGGGCGAAGGAGCCGATGGTAATCACGTACTCGATGACCTGTGGCTGGTAGGGCGGCGACCAGGTGTAGACGAAGGGCTGCTTCACCGACAGCGGGGTGACGACCAGGATGTAGCGCTCGAGGAACATGCCGACGTTCACCGAGATGGAGAGCCAGAACATAAGCGATACGTTGCGGCGGCAGCGGCGCGAGAACCAGAACGGCAGCGGGATGATCAGCGCGGTCAGCACCTGGATGAACAGCAGAATGTTGGTGGGCGGCTGGGTGAGCCGCAGCTCCCAGATGCTCACCTCGACCGGGTCGCGCGCGAACAGGCCGAAGTAGAAGTCCATCAGGAAGAAGAACAAGTACCCGAACCACACGACGAGCTGCAGGCGGCCGATCGTGTCGAAGTGCTGGAGGGTGATGTACTTGTCGAGGTGCAGGAAGCGGCGCAGGATGATCATCGTCGTCACGACGGCTGCCACGCCGGAGTGGACGGCGCCGATGACGAAGTAGGGCGCAAGGATCGTCGAGTGCCAGCCGGGCTGGATCGCCATGGCGAAGTCCCAGGCCACGATGGAGTGGACCGAGACGAAGACCGGCAGGATGAGCGCCGAGAGCAGAATGCCCGCCGTGAGCTGGAGCCGCCACTGGCGGGCGGAGCCGTGGAAGCCGAGCGCCAGCGCGCGGTAGACGTGGTGGCGCAAGCCCGTCGAGCGGTCGCGCGCTACGGCCAGGTCGGGCAGCAGGTCGACGAAGACGAACAGCGCCGTGCCCGTCAGGTAGGTGACGATGGCGCTGGGATCCCAGATGAGCGCCGAGCGCACGTCGGGCCAGATGCCGCGCGTGAAGTCGTAGGGGAACGCCCAGTAGGCCGTGCGCCAGAGCCGACCCGTGTGGATGAGGGGGAACATCGCCGCGGTGATGAGGGAGAAGATCGCCAGCACCTCGGCGCAGCGCGTGATCGGCCGCCGCCACTCGGCCTGGGTGAGCCGCAGGATGGCCGAGATCATGACGCCCGCGTGGCTGATCCCGACCCAGAAGACGAAGTGCGTGATGAAGATCGTCCAGTACTGGACATTGGTGTAGCCGAGCAGCTGCAGCCCGAACAGCACCAGCAGCCCGACGCTGCCGACAAAGGCCGACACCAGGAGCCCGAGCACGCCGGCCGCGATCCAGAACCAGAGCGGCGTGTGCAGCACGAAGCCGAGCAGGTCGTGGTCGATCCGCCTGGCCGACAGCGCCTGGCGCTCTTGCATGCTGGCGAATCTCCTCCGGTGAGCCCACCTAACTGGGCTTGGCGATGACGGCGACCTTGGTGCGGATGTACTCCCGCTCGACGCGCAGCAGCCGGTCGCGGCGGTACTCCCAGAGCGAGACAGCCGGCACGAGCCGCAGCGCGAGCAGGTAGAGCAGCAGCACGGCCGCCGGCATGCCGAGCACAACCAGCACGTCGAGCAGGCCCGGCAGGTGCATGGGCGGCAGGTCGCCCTGCCCCTGGCCCACCGGCCCGGCCACTTGCCAGGCCGCCACGTACATCCGCACGCGGTCGGCCAGCACGCCGACGAGGACGATGGCCGCGGCGACCGTGGCGCCCTTGATGTTGCCGCGGATCGGGTTCCACAGGAGCAGCAGGAACGGCACGACGCAGCAGAGCCCGAAAGCAAGCGCGAACGGCACGACGTAGGAGCGGAACATCAACAGCCCGAGCAGCCACTGCTCGCGGGGCTGCCGCCCGTACCAGTAGGTCAGGAACTCGCACCAGGTGAAGTAGAAGAAGAGCAGCGCCAGCGACAGCAGCAGCTTCGCCGCCGCGTGGAACTGGTCGCGGGTGACGTACCGCTCCAGCCCGCCCCAGCGCCGCGCGACGGCGAGCGCCAGGATCGTCGTGGCGATACCGCCCTCGAACGCCGAGACGACGTGGTAGGGGGGGATCACGGCGCTTTGCCAGCCCGGCACCAGGCTCATCGCCAGGTCGGTGGAGACGACCAGGTTGACGAAGCCCCAGAGCAGCACGTACAGCGCCCCGAGCGCCTTCACGCCCAGGTCGAGGACATCCCAGCGGCGCAGAGTGCCGGTCCAGCCGAGCGCCAGCCCGCCCGCGCGCGCCCGCCGCGCGTCGCGAGCCGCGGCCAGGTCCGGCAGGCCGGTCACGTAGACCAGCGCCAGACCGGCGAGCGTCAGGCCGATTACGGCGACGGCGTCCCACAGGCCGGGCGCGCCGGGCCAGTTGAGCCAGATGCTCGGGCGGTCGCGCCAGTCGGGTAGCTGCGTCAGCAGCAGCACCAGGAGCGGGGCCGCCACCAGGCCGCCGACGGCGAACAGGTCGGCGACACGCCGCAGGGGGATGCCCCAGTAGCCGCGCGCCAGGCGCGAGGTGAAGGCCAGCGGCGGCGCGGCCAGCGCCGTCGAGAGCAAGAAGGCAAGCATTGCGGCGGTATAGCCCCACTTGGCGCGCGGCTCGGCGCCGCCGGCCGCCAGCACCACCAGCGCCGCGACGCCCGCCGCCGTCAGAATCGCCAGCACGAGCACGGCGCCCCAGTAGGCCGCCCCGCCCGGGGGGCGGCCGACCAGATCGTGCGCGGCCTCGCGCGGCGTGACCGTTGGTAGCTCGGCCATCCTCTCCGATCCTCGCGCGCTGTTCCCTCGCTCTAAGAGAAAGGGACGGGGGAGGGACGCCCTCCCCATCGTTCTCCGTCTCCCTCTCGGAGAGGGTCGGGAGGCGGGCGGTTTTTCCCTTTCCCCCTCGCTCCCTCTCCCCCTGGGGGCGGGTCGGGGGGAGGGCGTTCTTTCCTTTCCCCCTCGCTCCCTCTCCCCCTGGGAGAGGGTTGGGGTGAGGGCGTCCTCAGCCGGCCGGCTCACCCGGCTGCCGCGGCAGGTTCGGGTCCACCTTCTTCAGATAGACCACCGATGGCTGCGTGCCCCGGTCGGCGAGCAGGTCGTAGGCGCGCGCGTCTTGGGCCAGGCGGTTGATGCGGCTGTTCGGGTCCTTCCAGTTGCCGAAGACGAGGGCGTCGGTGGGGCACGCCTGGACGCACGCGGTCTGTAGCTCGCCGTCCTGCACCGTGCGCCCGGCGTTGGCCGCCTCGCGCTTCGCGCGATTGAGGCGCTGAATGCAGAAGGTACACTTCTCGATCACGCCGTTCGTGCGCACGGTCACGTCGGGGTTGAGCTGCGACGCGAGCGGCTCCGGCCACTCCGGGTTCCAGAAATTGAAGAAGCGCACGTTGTACGGGCAGTTGTTGCCACAGTAGCGCGTGCCGATGCAGCGGTTGTAGACCTGGAGGTTCAGCCCGTCGGGGCTGTGGACCGTCGCGTAGACCGGGCAGACCGGCTCGCAGGGCGCGTTCGCGCAGTGCTGGCAGAGCACGGGCAGGTAGCGGGCCTTCACGTTCGGGAACTCGCCCTCCCAGTAGCGCTCGATGCGGATCCACTCCTTGGCGCGGTGCTCGTGGAAGCGCCGCTCCTCGTTGATCGGCACGTTGTTCTCGGCCTGGCAGGCGACGACGCAGGCCTGGCAGCCGGTGCAGCGGTCGATGTCGATCACCATGCCCCAATGGTAGTTGTCGTTCAGGCCCGGCGTGACGCTCGGCGTCGGCGTGGCGGGCTGCTGCGCCTGCTGCGACATCGCGCTCTCCCCCCGCGCCCCCGCGGCGCGCGGCCCTTTCTGCAAGCCGTGGGCCTAGGCACTTGGCCAGGGATAGTGTGTCTGTTTGGCTTCGGCAAACAGACACACTCGCCGGGGCCGGCAGCTTAGGCTTCTCGCGTCACCTGTATGACCTGTTCGTCGGGCAGCTGGTAGGCGGGCACCGTCCCCTCGTGCTTCGGCACGCCGACGTGGCGGCCGGTCGGCGTCAGGCGCACGCGCGTCGCGCCGTAGGCCAGGGCGCCGGTCGCCTGGTCGGCCAGCGGTGCGAGCAAGTCGAGCGGGTTTACGCCGCGTCCCCGCGCCCAGCGCCCGTAGGCGGCGTGGCCCTGGCCGAGCGGCAGCGCCAGCACGTCCGGCGGCGCCGCCGGGTGGACGTACACGGGCACCTCGACGCGCCCGTTCGGCGATTCGATCGCCACGACGTCGCCCTCGGCGAGGCCGAGGCGCGCGGCCACCCGCGGGTTCACCTCGACCCAGGTCTGCCACACGACCGTGGTCGTCGGATCGGGCGTGGCCTGGAGCCACGGCAGGTGAGCCGTCTCGCCGTGGCCCAGGGTGTTGTGTGGGAACACCACCAGGGCGTAGGGATAGTCGCCGGCGCCCGCGACCTGCGGGGTGCCGAGCCCTGCCGCGAGCGCGGCCACATTACCCGCGCCGGGGCCGGTCGGCGTGGGCGGGCTGGTCGTCCACCAGCCGCCCTGTTGCAAGAGCTGCACCCAGAAGCGCTCGAAGTCGGGCGCCTGGACGTTGCCGCCGCTCTGCCCTTGCAGTGTCCGCGCGCCGTCGCGCAGCACGTCCTGAAAGGTGGCCCAGGGCAGGGCGGCCCGCAGCGCCCCGCCAAGCTGGTCCGCCACGCCGAGCAGCACGTCGGCGAAGCCGCGCGTGTCGTACAGCGGCGCGACGACCGGCTGCTGGATGGTGAGCGTCGCGTAGCCGGGCGCGGGGTCGGGCACGGCGCTGCCCCAATCTTCGAGCGGCAGGTGGGCCGGCAGCACGAGGTCGGCCAGCAGCGTCGTCTCGTCGAGGAAGCTGGAGAAGCTGACGATGAACGGCGCTTGCAGCAGCGCGTCGCGGAAGCCGAGCGCCGCGGGCAGCCCGTAGACCGGATTCGCGTCCGCCACGAGCACGACGGGCGCCTGACCGCCGTGCAGGCTGGCGACGAGCGCCTGCCAGTCGGCCAGGCGGCTGGGCGGCGTGCTGGCAGGCACGTCGGGCAGGGGAGGCGCGGGATTGGGCAGGATGCCCCCCGCGCGGCCCAGCGCGCCGACCAGCAGGTTCAGCGCCAGGACTGCGCTGAGCGTCGCCGTGCCGTTCGTCTGGGCGCCCGTCTGGCCGCCGCCGAGCGCCAGGCTGGGCGCCCGCGTGGCGAAGTCACGCGCGAGCCCGCGGATGCGGTCGGCCGCCACGCCCGTCGCGTCGGCCACGCGCTCGGGCGCGTAGGCCGCGAGCGCGCCGGCGCTCAGGCCGGCCGCGCTGCCCGCCGCCAGCCCCTCGCTCAGGATCACCTGGGCCAGGCTGAGCGCCAGCAGCCCCTCGCTGCCCGGATGGACGTAGACCCACTCGTCGGCGTTCGCGGCGGTGCCCGAGAAGTGCGGCCCGACGTGGGCCAGGTAGCCGCGGGGGCGCCCCTGGCGGGGCGCGAACGTGCCCACGCTGTAGTCGCCCTGGCGGAAGCGGCCGTACTGCACGCCGTACTGCACGGGCGAGAGCCAGGTGTCGAGGAAGTTGGCCCCGAAGGACAAGACGTACTGCGCGTTGGCGACGTCGAAGTGGGGCAGCCGCGGCAGGCCCAGCACGTCGCTCACGGCGCGGCGCAGCGGGGCCTCGCCGAACAGGTCGAGCATCAGCCACTGGGCGCCTGCGGCGCGGGTGAAGCGGTCGATTACCAGCGCGCGGTGGCCGCTCGTCGGCCCGGTCAGCAGCGCCAGCCGCGGCCCGGCCCCGCCGCCGGCGCCGCGCAGCCGGTCCACGAGCTGCGCCAGCCCCTGGTCCCAGCCGATCGGCGCGAAGCCGCCGCCCCGCGCGCCGGCGCGGACGAGCGGCCCTTGCACGCGGTCCGGGTGGTACTGGGCCTGCACGGCGGCCTGGCCGCGCGCGCAGAGCTTGCCCTGGTTCACCGGGTGGTCCGGCGTGCCCTCGACCTTCCGGGCGCGGCCGTCGATCACGCGGACGATGCTGCCGCAGCCGGCGCCGCAGCCGCGGCAGGCCGTGGCGTACCAGTTCTCGTACGCCGACAGCAGGTCCTCCGCGAGCAGGACGCGGCTCTGTGCCTGCAGCTCACGCTGCGGCACCTGGCAGCCCGTGAACATCACCGCGCCCACGCTCGTGCCGGCCAGCGCCTGCAAGAACTGGCGGCGCGAGAGCCCGCCGAGCGCCTCGCCGCCGGCGGCCGCGGGACCCGTCATGGCCTCTCCTCGTCCGAGCGCCTAGATCTTCTGCCCGGGATGGTGCGGCGCTGCTGCGCCCTCCCGGGCAGGCTCACCCGCTCAGTAGTGGCAGGTGCCGCATTCCGTGGGCGCCCCCGTCTGGCGGTGGCAGTCCACGCAGTCGGTCATGTTCAGGGGCCGGACCTGGTGGACCTGGCCCATCTGCTGCACGTCGCCGTGGCAGGTCGTACACGACACGCCGGCCTGGATGTGCGGGAAGTGCGAGAACCGCGTGTGGTCCGGCAGGCGGTGGATGCGCGACCAGTCGATCGGCGTCTGCGCCATCCAGGCCTGCCGCACCTTCTCGATCTCGGGCACGCCCTGGCCGATCACGCCGTGGCAGAACATGCACTGCTGCAAGTCAGGGTAGCCCGCCGACACACCGGTGGCGGCCGTCCGGTGGCAGAACGTGCAGTCCAGGTTGGCCGCCTGAGTGTGGATCTTGTGGTCGAAATAGACCGGCTGCGCGGCTACCGCGTGGGGCTGGCTGGTGAGCAACCAGGGCACGGCCACGCTGATGAAGAACACGAACCCGGCCAGCACGAGCGCCGGCACCGCGATCAGCGGCACACGGCGCATCCTAGATGCTCCACCGCGGATAGATCTGCTGCAGCACGCCCACCGCTAGTATCAGCCCGCGGACGAACGCGTACAGCGTAAGCGCCAGGGCGACCGCGGACAGCGGGTACAGCACGCGGCGGTAGGCGCCCAGCTCCGCGGGCGCGTCCTCCGACATGACCAGCGACGGGAGCACGGCGTGGGCCAGCAAGAAGGCGAACGCCGTGGTTAGCGCCAGGCCGATAAAGGCGTACAGGTAGATCATGGCCTGTGCGACCCGCGCCCACTGCTCGGGGCCAACGCTCGCCGGCTCCATGCTGCCTGCCGTCCTCCCTGCTGTCCACGCGGACCACCGGGCCACGCGGCTCAGCGGAGCACGTTGTAGGGCTGGCTGTAGAGAAACGCCGTCAGGTCCTGCGCTTCCTGCGTGGTCAGTCCCAGGCGCGGCATCCGCGCGTCGGGCTTCAGCGCGGATGGATCGAGCAGCCACCGCGTCAGCGTGTCCGGCGACATCGGCAGCGTCTCGCCCGCCAGGGTCGGTCGCAGCGTCACGTTCGTCAGGTTTGGCCCCGCCACACCGGCGGCGCCCGCCAGCCCGTACAGCGTGTGGCAGCCGCCGCAGCCCTTGGCGCTGAAGAGCTGCCGTCCCGTCGTGGGGTTGCCCGCGACGTTGGGCGCTGGCGTGAGCGCCACCTGTGGCGCCGTCGCGCTCGGCGGCTGGGGCGGCACCCCCTGGGCGCCCGCCGGGGCGCACGCGGTGCTCGCGAGCAGGGCCAGCAGGGTTGCGATCTGCCAGCGCGTACTCGTTCTCCTCCACGCAACGCTCCGAGCAACCCTGATCGGCAATCCGCGGCCGGCCGGGCGCCAGTCCCGTGCAAGGTCCGTGCCGCAACTTGGGCGCCGCGGCTGGGGACGGCCGGGCACCCCGCGTTTTCTAAAGGCTTCCTTATGAAGAACGATCAGGGGGTGGCTCCTCCGATGATCCCGCAGAAGTCCAAGAGAAGTCCAAGGATCCGGGCCTAATGGAGGCATGCGAAGTGCGAACACAGTCCGTGCCGGCGGAATCTTTCGGCCAGTACTTACGCGGAAAGGTGCGGCCAGCGCCGACAGAGCGCTCGCTTGCAGGAGGACACGCATGCGCGCGGTAGTCTACAAGGGACAGTGTCAGGTTGCGGTCGAACAGGTGGAGAATCCGCGGATCGAGGCGCCCACGGACGTGATCGTGAAGATCACCTCGGCGGCGATCTGCGGGAGCGACCTGCACATGTACGAGGGCCGCACCACGGCCTCGACGGGGATGGTCTTCGGCCACGAGAACCTGGGGGTCGTGGCGGAAGCCGGGCCGGCAGTGCAGAGCATCCGCCAGGGCGACCGGGTGGTCCTGCCCTTCAACGTCAGCTGCGGCTTCTGTTTCAACTGCGTCCGCGGCTACTTCAGCGGCTGCCTGACGACGAACCCCGATCAGCCGGGGGCCGCCTACGGCTACGCCAACCTGGGGCCCTATCGCGGCGGGCAGGCCGAGTACCTGCGGGTGCCGTTCGCCGACTTCAACTGCCTGAAGCTGCCGGGGCAGCCGGGCGACCAGTGGGAAGACGACTTCGTGCTGCTGGCGGACATCTTCCCGACTGGCTACCACGCCACGGAGCTGGCCAAGGTGGAGCCCGGCAGCACCGTCGCGATCTTCGGCGCGGGCCCGGTGGGCCTCATGGCGACGATCAGCGCCATGCTTCGCGGCGCGAGCGAGGTGTACGTCGTGGACCGCGTGCCCGAGCGACTGCAGAAGGCGCAGCAGCTAGGGGCGATGCCGATCGACTTCACGCAAGGCGACCCCGTGGAGCAGATCGTCGAGCGCCGGCGGAGCAACCGGGGCATCCGCGAGGCCATGCGGCCCGGCGAGGAGAAGATGATGGGGGTCATGTGCGGGATCGACGCCGTGGGCTACCAGGCGCGGGACCAGCAAGACCCCTCGCACGAAGACCCTACCCAGGTGTTCGACGATCTGGTGCGGCTGGTCAACCCCACTGGCACTCTGGGCATCGTGGGCGTGTACATGCCGAAGGACCCCGGCGGCGCGGACCCGCACGCGCGGCACGGCGAGTTCGAGCTGCCGTGGGGGAAGGTGTTCAACAAGGGGCTGCAAGTGGGCGTTGGCCAGACGCCGGTCAAGCGGTACCAGCGGCACCTGCGGGACCTGATCATCGCGGGGCGAGCGAAGCCCAGCATGATCGTAAGCCAGCACATGCCGCTGGACGCGGCGCCCGAGGCCTACAAGGACTTCGACCAGCGCGGCGACGGGTACACCAAGATCATTCTGAAGCCGGAGATGCAGGCGGCGTAAGCGCCGAGTGTCCGGAGGGCCCGGACGCGCGCCGCCCGATCGCGAAAGAGGAGTCAGCACCATGCACCGCGGACGTTTCCTTGGGCCGGCGGGCCTCGCCGCCGCGCTGGCCATCAGCCTGAGCGCCGCCGGGGCGCTCGCCGCGCCGCTGCCCCAGACACCCGCCCCCGACGGCGGCTCGTCCATCCCGCAGTCGGGCGACCAGATGGCCACCGGGAGCCAGCCGGCGCTGCCGAGCTGCGCGGAGCGCAACGACAACGGCAGCAACCTCGGCCCCGCCACGGGGCCGGTCACCAGCGACGCGCCGGGGACCGACGCGACCACCTCCCAGGCACCGGGCACGCCGCTGAGCGCGCAGGGCGGTGGACCGGGCGCGCTGCCCGTCACCGGCCCCGGGACCGCGGCCGCGCCGAACAACACCGCGGGTGCCCGCAACTCCACGGCTCCCGGCGAGGTCATCGGCGTGAGCGGCCCAGCCGTGGACAACCTGGGGGCGGCGACGGGGCCGGGCACGGCCGGGGCCGGGCCGGACGCCCTACGCGGCCCAATCCCCCCGACCTGCGCCAACACGAACACCAACCAGTTCAGTGGCGGCAACCAATAGTCCGGCCTGACGGACCCCGGGCGGGTGCGGGGTGGGAGCGTGGGCTCCCACCCCGCCGCTGTGTCCAGCGTCCGCGTGGCCCTCGGCGTGGCGGGAGCGAGCGTGCGCCGCGACGCGTGGGCACGCAACTTGCTTGCGGGCTGCGGTCCGGCGTCGGGAGCGGGCGGAACGGGGAGGGGCGGGCGCGAATGCCGGAGGGGCGATGCGGCCGGGGCCGACGAGCCGCCTGGGGGCGCCCGGCGGGGCTGGCGAGCCTCGTTCTCGCCCTGTGCGCCTGTAGTCCCGAGCGGCCTGCCCCCTGGCGGCTGGTGCTGCCGGCCGCAGCGGCGGCGCAGCCCGAGGCAGCGGGCGACCCACGCGCCGGCGCCCAAGCCATCCAGCGTTACGGCTGCGGCGCCTGCCACGCCATCCCGGGCGTGCCGGGCGCGCACGGCGCGGTGGGGCCGCCGCTGGCTGGCCTAGCCAGTCGGCAAGTGATCGCGGGGCGCCTGCCAAACACCCCGGACAACCTGGCGCGCTGGATTGAGCACCCGCAGGCGATCGCGCCCGGCAACGTCATGCCCGAGCTGGGCGTGAGCGCGGCCGATGCGCAGGACATCGCGGCCTACCTCGCCACGCTGCGGTGAGGCGGGCCGGCGCAACGGCGAACGGAGGCCAGGAGTGAGCGCGCCGCGGCGCGGACGGGCGCCCAACGCGGCCGGCTGGCGCCGTACGGTCCCCGGGCGCCTGCTGGCGGGCGGCGCTGGCGTCGCGGTGCTCGCGCGCTGCACGGGTGGCCCGTCGGCGCTCGATCCGCACGGTGTGCGCGCGGTCCAGATCGCCGCCGACTGGTGGGGCATGGCGATCGCCGCGGCCGCCATCTGGGCCGGGGTGATGAGCCTGCTGGCGCTGGCCTTGCTGCCCCGCCAGCGGGGCGTCGACCAGTGGGCGCTGGCCGAGGACTACCGGGAAACGCCGCGCGGCGGGCTCGCGCTCGTCGTGGCAGGGGGCATCGTCATGCCGGTGATCGTGCTGGGCGTGCTGGCCTTCGTCGGCAGCCGGGCGCTGGCAGCGCAGGTGACGCCCGCCTCCCCCACGGCATTCGAGGTCGACGTGACGGGTCACCAGTTCTGGTGGGAGGTCCACTACCCGAGCCAGCAGATCACCACGGCCAATGAGATCCACGTGCCCGTGGGGCAGTCGGTGCAGCTGACGCTGCACGGCGCCGACGTGATCCACAGCTTCTGGGTGCCGCAATTGATGGGCAAGATGGACCTGATTCCCGGCCAGACGAACACCACCTGGCTGCGGGCCGACGCGCCGGGTGTCTACCGCGGCCAGTGTGCCGAGTACTGTGGGCTGCAGCACGCGCACATGGCGTTCCTGGTGATCGCCGACCCGCCCGACCAGTTCGCGGCCTGGGCGGCGGCGCAGGCCCAGCCGGCCAGCCAGCCGACCGATCCCGCGCTCCAGGACGGGGCGCAGGTGTTCGCGCGCCAGGGCTGCATCGGCTGCCACGCGATCCGTTACGGTGCGGGCGACACGGGCGGGAAGATCGGCCCCGACCTGACCCACCTGGCGAGCCGCGGCACCATCGCGGCGGGCACGCTGGACAACACGCGCGGCAATCTTGGCGGCTGGATCATGAACTCGCAGGCGCTCAAGCCCGGCAACCTGATGCCGCCCATGCCAATGGACGGCCCGAGCCTGCAAGCGCTGCTCACGTATCTCGAGAGCCTGAAGTAGCGGCGGAGGACGACGTGGCCACGGTCGCCGAACGCCCCGCACGGGTCGCCACCGACGAGCGGCTGACGTATCTCTGGGAGACCCGGCCCGGCCTGCTGGGCAAGCTGGGCACCGTCGACCACAAGGAGATCGGCCGGCGCTACATCGTCACCGCCTTCGCCTTCTTCCTGCTCGCCGGACTGGAGGCGCTCGCGATGCGCGTGCAGCTCGCGTTTCCCGAGAACACCTTCCTGTCGCCGCAGGTCTACAACTCGTTCTTCACCATGCACGGCACCACGATGGTCTTCCTGTTCGCCACCCCCATCCAGTCCGGCATCGCCAACTACGTCCTGCCGCTCCTGATGGGCTCGCGCGACATGGCCTTTCCTCGCCTGAACCAGTTCAGCTACTGGGTGTACCTGCTGGCGGGCCTGTTCATGCACGCCGGCTTCCTGCTCGGACAGGTGCCCAGCGGCGGCTGGTTCAACTACGTGCCGCTCACCGGCCCGATCTACTCGCCCGGCCCGGGCATCGACTTCTGGGCGCTCGGGCTGATCTTTCTGGCGTTCTCGACGACGGCGGGCGCCATCAACTTCATCGTCAGCACGTTCAAGCTGCGCGCGCCCGGCATGACCCTGAGTCGCATGCCGCTCTTTCTCTGGAACATGACCGTCATGTCGTTCATGGTCGTGTTCGCCCTGCCCGCGCTGACCGCGGCCAACGTGCTGCTGGAGCTTGACCGGAAGTTCGGCGCCCACTTCTATGACCCCGCCGGCGGGGGCAGCGTCCTGCTATGGCAGCACCTGTTCTGGATCTTCGGCCACCCCGACGTGTACATCATCTTCCTGCCGGCCATCGGCATGGTCTCGACCATTATCCCCGTATTCGTGCGGCGGCCGATCATCGGCTACACCGGCATCGTGCTCGCCACGGTCGCCACCGGCGTCATTGGCTTCGGCGTGTGGGTCCACCACATGTTCGCCACCGGGCTGGCGCCGCTGTCGCAGGCGTTCTTCGGCATCGCCAGCCTGATGATCACCATCCCGACGGCCGTGCAGATCTTCGCCTGGCTCGCCACCATCTGGCACGGCCGGCCGGTATGGAAGACGCCGTTCCTGTACGTGCTGGCGTTCTTCGTGGACTTCATCATCGGCGGCGTCAGCGGCGTGATGTTCGGCGTCGTGCCGTTCGACTGGCAGGTCACCGACACCTACTTCGTCGTGGCGCACTTCCACTACGTGCTGATCGGCGGCGCCGTGTTCCCGGTCTTCGCCGGGCTGCACTACTGGTTCCCGAAGATCACGGGCCGCCTGCTCAACGACCGGGCGGGGTGGCTGGAGTTCGCGCTCGTCTTCGGGGGCTTCAACCTGACGTTCTTCCCGATGCACATTACGGGACTGCTCGGCATGCCGCGGCGCTACTACACTTACCCGCCGAACATGGGCTGGGACCTACTCAACCTCGTGGAGACGATCGGCGCCTTCATCCTGGCGCTGGGCGTGCTCGTGTTCGTCCTGAACGTGCTCTACAGCCTGCGGCAGGGCGAGCCGGCCGGCGACAACCCCTGGCACGCCAGCACGCTGGAATGGCAGACCACCTCGCCGCCGCCGCCCTACAACTTCCGCAGCATCCCAACGGTCCACAGCCGCGACCCGGGCTGGGAGCTGCAGCGCGCCGACGAGACGACCCGCTACGGGAGCGAGACGTTCAGCACGGCGCGCGAGACGATCGGCACCAGCCTGCACGACGCCGAGCCGGAGGAGCTGTGGGCCATGCCGCAGGACTCTGGCTGGCCGCTGCTGCTCGCACTCGCGCTTGCGGCGACCTTCGTCGGCGCGCTCAGCGACTGGTGGTGGCTAGTGGTGCTGGGGCTGCCGGGGGGGCTCGTCGCCGTGGTCGGCTGGCTGTGGCCCACGCGCATGAAGGTGATCGCGCTATGAGCGCCGTGCCCGCGTCCGTGGCCTACCCGCGCGGCGGCACTCGGGGCGGCAGCCACGCCACCGGCTGGTGGGGGATGGGGCTGCTCATTCTCACCGAGGGGGCGCTGTTCGCCTGCTTGCTGTTCAGCTACTTCTACGCGCGGACGACCGCTCCGGCCTGGCCGCCGGTCGGCATCGACAAGCCCGACCTCACGCTGCCAGCGCCGATGACCGGGCTGCTGCTGCTCAGCAGCGTGGCGATGTGGTGGGGGGAGCGCGGCATCCGTCAGGGAAGCCGAGGGCAGCTCATGGCCGGGCTGGCGATCAGCTTTGCGCTGGGCGGTACCTTCCTGGCGCTCCAGGGAATCGAGTACAGCCACAAAACGTTCTCGCTCCAGACGAACGTCTACGGGTCGCTGTTCTTCACGATCACGGGCTTCCACGGCGCGCACGTGCTGGCTGGGCTCATCATGAGCGCGGTCGTCCAGCTGCGCGCCTGGCTCGGCCACTTCAGCGCACAACGGCACCTGGCCGTCCAGAACATGGGCATCTACTGGCACTTCGTGGACGTGATCTGGCTGGCGGTGTTCGCGTCGCTGTACCTGTCGCCGCACCTGTTCTGAGACGTCGAGCAGCGAGGTGGGAGGCATGGTCTCCGGGGAAGAGCGGCGCACGCTGCTCCCGCTCTGGCTGGGCATCCTCGTCCCGCCGGCCGCCTGGAGCCTCCACCTGCTGCTCGGCTACGTCGTCGTCACGGCGGCGTGCCACGCGAGCTGGAGCCGGCTCGCGCTGACCCTCGCGCTCAACGGCCTGACGCTGGTGCTGGGCGCGATTACAGTCGCCGCTGCCATCGTCGCGCAGCGCGTTCGCGACGACGGACTGCCCGAGGCCGAGCGGGACCGGCAGGGATTCATGGCGCGCATGGCGCTGTTTTCGGGTGGGCTGTTCCTGCTGCTCATCCTCGCCGGCGACGTGCCCAACTTCTTCGTGCCGGCCTGTCCGTAGGGCCACAGGCCGCCGGGCCGCCGTGCGACGATGCGGGACGGGCCGCTAAGCTGCCGGCCCAGGTTGGTGTGTAGGTTTGGCGAAACCAAACCTACACACTATCTCTGGCCGAGTGCTTAGAATGCCGCTCAGGGACCGTTCGCGGCCCGGGGCGGCCGGCGTGCGATCACGGCGACGGTTCGTAGGCGGGGTGACGGGCGAGCGGCGGCCGCGCGGGGTCTAGCGTGGCCGCGCCGGGACCGAGGGGGGCTCCGGAGCCTGGATTCGAACCAGGGATAACGGATCCAAAGTCCGCTGTGATACCACTTCACCACTCCGGATCGGGGCGATGCCAGGGCAGCCGCGGGGCCGACGCGCCGTGCGCGGCTGAGCGGGAACGCCGCGCCGAGATTATACCAGACGGGCGCCGCGGGCTTGGACGGGCGGCGCCCGGGGCGGGAGCCGTGCCACGCGCGGGACGGGGACAGGAGCGACGGTGGACGACGAGCTAGCGGCGGACGGCGCGGAACCGGGGGCGCCGGACGCGCGGCGCCCGGGCGACGAGCAGGCGGCGCTGCTCGCCCTGGCCACGGCCGGCTGGCGGCAGGCGATACTGGTGGTGGCCGTTCGGCTCGACCTGGCCGCGATGTTTGGCGCCCGCTCGGCCGACCTGGAAGAGGTCTGCTACAGCCTCGGCACGCCGCGCCAGGCCACGCGGCTGTTCCTGGCGGCCTGCGAGGGGCTGGGCCTCGTCGAGGAGGACGCGGACGAGTACCGCTTGGGGCCGCTGGGCCACGCCCTGCGGGCGCCGGCCGGCCCGGTGCTAGCCGATTGGACGACGACCTCGGCCGAGCCGCGCGTGCGCGGCGCGCTGTGGGACGCGCTGCGCGGGGCCGAGCCAGGAGCGGCGCGTCCCGCGCCTACTGCCTCGCCTGGCCTGGCCGCCGTGCGGGCGCTCGGCCTGCCGTATGGCGCGGCCCCGCCCGCGGACGTGGCGCGCGCGCGAGCGGTGCTGGACGCGCTGCACGGCGCCGCCGCGGTGGCATTAGCAACGGCGCTTCCGCCGCCCGCCGGCCTGGTGGTGGAGAGCGGCGGGGAGGGGGTCTACGCGCGGGCGCTGCTGGCGCGGGACGAGCGGGCACAGGCCATCCTCGTGGACGCGACGCTCGGGCCGGCGGGTGCGGACGATCGGCCGCCGGGCGCGGCCGCGCGGGTGCGGACCGTGGCGGCGCTGGAGGCGCTGGGCGACGAGCGCGCGGCGGCCGCGGTGCTGGCACCGACGACGCGCACCCTGTCGCTCGGGGCGCTGCGGACGCAGCTTGGGCGGCTGCGGGACTACGTCGCGGGGGGCGCGCCGGTGGTCGTCGTCGGGCCATTTCGGGGCGGCGGCCCGGGGCGGCCGTTGGCGCCGCTTCTGGCCCTGCTGGAGCTGGCCGCCGGCGGGCCGGGCTGGTGCCCGACGGCTGAGCAGGTGGCGGACCCGGTGCGGGCCAGCGGGCTTGTCGTCATGCACACGCTGCGGCTGCCCGAGCCCGACCTGGCGATCGTCGCTCAGCGGGCGTGAAGCCGCGGCAGCCGCGGCGCTGGAGGATGCGGACGGCTCGTGACCACGGAGCGCCTCGGCGCACCTTCTCGCCGGCGGGTGCCTGCGGTATACTCACGCTAACTCGCCTGGGAGCCGGAACAGGATCGCGCTCTTCGCCCGCGGCGGCGACCGCCGCCGGCCGAGGAGGCGACGCGCCAGCGTGTCTGGCGGAAACGGAGGCAGCTCATGGCCGTGGAGCCCCTTAGCCGCGCGGATGAGATGAACGCCTTCTACGCGGAGATCAACCCGAAGGGCTTGGACGCGCTCTGGCGCCACGAGGGCGCCCCGGGCAGCGGCGGGCCGCGCGCCCCCTATGCGCCCTACCGCTGGCGCTGGTCGATGGTGCGTCCGTACATGCAGCGGACGGCCGAGCTGGTGCGGCCGGGCGCGAATGCCGAGCGGCGGGTGCTGACGCTGAACAACCCCACGGCGCAGCCGATGCAGTCGACGACCCACACGATCTCGGCGGCGGTGCAGCTTGTGCTGCCGGGGGAGCGGGCGCCGTCGCACCGCCACACGATGGCGGCGATCCGCTGGGTGCTGGAGGGCGACGGGGCGATGACGTTCGTGGACGGCGAGCCGTGCTCGATGCACCCGGGCGACCTGATCCTCACCCCCGCCTGGTGCTGGCACGGGCACCTGAACGAGACCAGCTCGCCGATGCTATGGATGGACAGCCTGGACGTGCCGCTGGTGCGCACGCTGCGCGCCGCGCTGTACGAGGAGTATCCGGGCGACTTCCAGGAGACGACGCGGCAGACCGACGAGTCGCTGAGCCGCTTTGGGGCCGGCCACCTGCGGCCGGTCTGGGACCGCGCGGCGAGCCCCGTCTCGCCGCTGCTGTCGTTCCCCTGGACGCAGACCGAGCGCGCGCTGCACGACCTGGCGCGCGTGGAGGCGAGCCCCTACGACGACGTGGCGTTCCAGTTCACGAACCCGTCCACCGGCGGCCACGTGCTGCCGACGATCGGCTGCTGGGTGCAGATGCTGCGGCCGGGCGTCCACACGCAGGCGCACCGCCAGAACACGGTGGCCGTGTACCAGGTGTTCCGCGGCCGCGGCGCGACGATCGTGGACGGGGTGCAGATCGACTGGGAGCAGGGCGACTTCCTGGCGCTGCCGCCGTGGGCCTGGCACGAGCACGTGAACGGCTCGTCGAGCGAGGAGGCGATCCTGTTCTCGACGAACGACATTCCCCTGTACGAGGCGATCAACCTGTACCGCGAGGAGCCGTACACGGAGCACGGCGGGCACCAGCCGGTCGTCGCCAGCTACGAAGACCGCTACGAGCGGGCCTCGGTCTAGCTCCACCACTCCACGTCGCACTCGCGGGGGCGCCCAGCCGGGCGCCCCCGCCGCGTGTCCCGCGCCCGTCCGCGCGTGGTGGGGCGCTTACTGCACGGGCGGGAAGGCGTTGGGGCCGCCGCCGACGAAGGTCGGCCAGTTGCCACAGGCGGTGAGTACCGTCATCGGGACGGTCACGGCTTGGCCGCCGGACGAGCGGCGCACGGTGAAGCTGTACTGGAACGTACCCGGCGGCATGGCGACCGTGGCGTTGCCGGTGATGCCGATCAGCGGGCCAGCGTCGATCAGCGCGTTGGTCGCGTTGCCGAACTGGATGCCTTCCAGGTAGTCGTGGGCCGCGGTCGACGTGCCGACGTTCACGGTGAGCCGGCCGGGACTGCTCGCGGCGGTGGTCACGCTCACCGGCGGGCGCGGGCTGCAAACGGGCTGCGGCGAGGGCGTGGCTGTCGGGGGCGGGGTGCTCGTCGGGCCGCGCGTCGGCGTACGCGTGGGCGGCACGAGCGTCGCGGTGGGCGGCACGGGCGTCGGCGATGGCGGCGGAGGCGCGGTGCCGATCATCCCGTTCAGCACGTTGCGCACGATCTGCTGGGCGCGCGCGTCCGCGCCGTGGCTCTGGTAGGCGTTGTCGTCCACCTTCCAGGGGAAGTAGTTCGTGCCGGCGGAGAAGACGTAGGCGCCGCTGGCGGCCTGGTAGATCGTGGCGTTCGCCGTGGAGTGGACGCCGTCGCTGTCGATCACGGGCGAGGCGGCCAGCACCTGCACGCTGGGGGGCGTCAGGCCGTTGTTCCAGACTTTGTCGTACTCGTAGCCGATCAGCCCGGGGATCGACTGCCCGTTCTGCAGGCCGGTACTCGTGTAGACCCAGTGGCTGGCGTTCGCCACGACCCAGGGGAAGCTCGAGCCGTAGTCGAACAGCGACTCGAACATGACGCCCAGCAGTGCGTTCTCCGGCTGGTTGACGGGCGCCAGGCGCCACTGCGTCGTGTCCAGGCCCGGGTTCGTCGCCGCGATGGGGTCCACGGGCGGGCCGTTGTCGGGATCGTCCTTGTAGCAGACGATGACGCGGTTAGGCACGCCGCTGGCCGACGGCTCGAAGCGAATCTGCCAGTAGACGTTGTTCGAGTCGAAGAACGCCAGGTGCTTGCCGGCGTCGCGCGCCGCGGTGATGTTGTCGCGCATGGGCTTCGACCAGTATTCGTCGTGCCAGTCGGACAGAAAGACCTTGCGGCCGCTGAGGAGGCCGGGGTTGGCCTGCACGTCCACGCTGGTGGCGTAGGTGACGTTGTAGCCCTGGGACTCCAGGAAGCGGATCATGTTGTAGTCGCCGTCGAAGAACATGCCGGCGCCGCCCCAATCGGCGTAGGGGCGGTCGTACGAGACTTTGTAGGCGCGGCCGCCCGTCGACTGGTAGTCGTAGAGGCTCTTGCCGCCCCAGTTGTTGTACGCCTGGTAGGTGTTCGTGGCGACCTGGTAGAGGATGTCGGCCTGCTGGCCGTCGTCGCGCAGCACGAAGTCGATGTAGCCGTCGTCGCAGTTGGGCGTGGTGAGCTTCACCAGGTAGAAGCCGCTGACCCAGCTGGCGTCGGTCTGGAGCGTGTAGGACGTGGCCCAGTTGGCGGCGACGGTGCCGTAGCCGTCGGGCGGCGGCACGGGCTGGTTCTGGCCGGGCAGGTTGGGCACGGTTAGCTTCAGGCTCGACCCGGTGCCGCCATACCAGCCCATCCGGTAGACGCTCAGCGAGTAGCTCGGCTGGGCCGTGCTGACCATGAAGCGAATGCTGCCGCCGCGGTTGATGCTGGCCTGGTCGGCGTAGCCGCGCAGGCAGGTGTCGACCCACGGCGAGGTTACGGCGTCGCTGGTGGCGGGGGCGCCGGGCCAGCCCGAGCGGGGCCGCTCGGTGCGCCGGACGGGGGCGCGCGCGGCGGCCGCGCGGTCGAGCGTGGGGGATTGCCAGCTGGTGGTGCCGGGGCGCTGGTTCTCCGCGACGATGGGGCCGCTCTGCGCGGGCGGCGGCAGGCCAACCTGCGCGGGCGGGCTCGGCGGGCCGCCGGTCGTGGCGTCGACGGTCGTCCCGAGCAGCGGGAGCGCCAGGGCGATCGCCAGCAGCCAGTAGACGAGCGGTTGCACGGCTCCCCTCCCCTCACACGCCGCCCGCGCATCCCTTTGGCCGCCGTGTCGTCAGCGCCGGCCCCCGCAGCCGCTGGCACGCGCGTGGTCGTGCGCGGATCCGGGCCGGGGGCTTACGATGCCTATCGGCGCAGGAGTGTCGAGGCGCTCGGCCGACGCTGAAACTGTCCCCATTGTCGTTTGGCGGGCGGCCGCGAGTCAATTTCACGGCGCGGCGCGCGGTGGGCGCGGGCCGGCTGCGGCGGCGGGGATTGACAGCGCGGCGCGCGGGTGTCATTCTGGCCGGCGACGGCTGCCGGCTGGAACCGCGCGGCGAGCCCGCGGTGCGGGCCGCGAGCGGGCGGGGAGGAGGTTCACGGCGAGTGAGCGCGCGCTTCAGCGACCACCTGCGGGCGCTGGCCGAGCCGATCTGGCGTGCCCAGCACGAGCATCCGTTCGTGCGCGGCATCGGCGACGGCACGCTGGCGGCGGACCGCTTCGGCCACTGGATTGGGCAGGACTATCGCTTTCTGATCGAGTACTGCCGCCTGTTCGGCCTGGCCGCGGCCCGTGCGCCCGATCTCGCCACCATCGGGCGCTTCGCCGACCTGCTGCACGCGACGGCGCACGGCGAGATGGCGCTGCACCGCGCCTACGCGGCGGAGTGCGGCGTGGACGCCGCGGCGCTGGAGCGCACGGTGCCGGGGCCGACGACGCGCGCCTACACGGACTTTCTGCTGCGCGTGGCCACGACGGAGGACTTCGCGGTGCTGGTGGCGGCGCTGCTGCCGTGCATGTGGGGCTTCAGCGAGATCGGCCAGACGCTGGCGGCGCGCGGCGCGCCGTCGCCGCAGCCCTACGCCCGGTGGATCGCCACCTACGCGGATGCCGAGTTCGCCGCGCTGGCGGCCTGGTGCCGCGACCTGCTCGACCGGCTGGCCGACGGCGCCTCGCCCGCCCAGCGGCAGGCGATGGAGGCCGCGTTCCTCACCTCGAGCCGTTACGAGTACCTGTTCTGGGATGCCTCGTACCGGCTCGAGACGTGGCCGGTGTGAGCCGGGCGTCCCGAACCATCGCGCCCCGCACCGCGCCTCGCCGGGCGCGCGGCGCCAATAGACAGCGTGCCGACGCGATGCTACACTAGGCCCTCGACCAGGTTGGTGGGTATGTTGGGCGCCGCCCAACATACCCACCAACCTGGTCTGGCAGCTTAGGCGACGCCCGGAGCCCGCGGTGAGGCTCACTCTGGCCTTCGGCCACTACTCATATCGCGAGGAGGGGACGTGATCGGACTCGTAGGCTCGCTGGCCAGCATTGCCCTAGCCGGCGCGGTCGCCGCACAGAGCTGGCTCGGCGCGCTCCAGACCAGCGCGCAGGTGCCCCCGGGATCCGGCCAGGCGCAGGCGCCGAGCCAGCAGCCCACACCGCAGGGGAGCCCCGTCATCACGGTCGAGGCGGGTGCGTTCGATCCCGCCACGCAGGCCGAGGTGCAGGAGTTCCTGCCGCGCACGGTGCGGGTGCCGGTCGGCGGCGCGATCCACTGGCGCATCAACGGCTTCCACAACGTGGCCTTCCCGTCGGGTACCACGCCGCCGGAGCTGATCCTGCCGGTGCCCGGTACGTCCGACGCGCAGGTCAACCCGTTGATCGCCTTCCCCGTGCAGCCCGCGCCGACTTATGATGGCACGGCCTACTTCAACTCCGGCCTGCCGCAGCCCGACCAGCAGCACTTCGAGTGGACGCTGACCTTCTCCAAGCCGGGCGCGTACGCGTACCTGTGCAGCATCCACCCGAACATGCAGGCGTTCGTGGTCGTCGAGCCGGCGGGCACCGCCGTGCCGACGCAGGACGACGTAACGGCCCAGGGGCAGCGGGAGACGCAGCAGTACATTGCCGAGGCGCAGACCGCCGTCCAGCGCCAGCAGGCGGCCGTGCCGACCGCCGCGACCGACGGCACGTGGACGGTGTCGATGGACGCGCCGGCGAGCACGCACTTCGCGCTCCAGCGCTTCTTTCCGCAGAACCTGACGATCCAGGTGGGCGATACCGTGCGCTGGGTGAACCCCTCGCTCGCCGAGCCCCATACTGTGACGTTCCGCGCCGGGGCGCCGCGCGAGTCGGAGTTCCTCCCCACGCCGCAGCCGACCGGGCCACCGCTGATCCTGGGTAACCCGCGCGTGCTCGCGCCGGTCACGCCACCCAGCCCGTATGATGGCCAGAGCTACGCCAATTCGGGGTTCCTGGGCGAGGGCTTCCCCTTCGGCCGCGAGTTCCGCCTCACCTTCTCGCAGCCCGGCACCTACCAGTACGTCTGCGTGCTGCACGAGGACCTGGGCATGTCCGGGTTCATCACGGTGGCGCCGCGGTCCTAGCCGCCGGGGTGGGCTTGCTGGCCGGAGCCGTCTGGGCCGCGCGGCCTAGCCGGCTCCATGAATTCGCTGAAGGAAAATTGGCCGCTCCGCCCGGGTGCGGCCGCGGGGGGAGAAGGAGTGGTGGCTATCGGCGTGTCGGCGGGCTCGATCGCGACGGCGGTGAAAGGCTCGTTCACCTCCTGCCTGGGCGACGTCGTGTTCGGCATGGAAGATGGCGCGGTGTCGATCTTCGGGCTGGTGTTCGGCGTGGCGGCCAGCGCCAACGACGGCCAGGTGGTGCTGCTGGCGGGGGCGACGGGCGCGGCGGCCGCCGCCGTGTCGATGATGGCCGGCGACTACCTGGAGACGATCTCGGTGCGCGACACGGCCCAGGCCCGGCTGGCCCGCGAGCAGGCGGCGATCGCCCGGCACCCCGAGCAGAAGCAGCAGGAGATCGCGGCGACGCTGCGCCGGGCCGGCCTGAGCGAGGACGAGGTGGGGCAGGTGGTCGGCGTGCTGACCCGCCACCCGAGCCGGCTGCTGAGCGTGCTGATGGCGTTCGACCCGCACCTGGGCAACGACGCCGCGGCGAACCCTTGGTCGCACGCCCTCTGGATGTTTGGCGCCGACATCTTCGCGGCGGCGACGCCCGTCCTGCCGTTCGTGTTCTTCCCTATCGACACCGCGCGGTCCGTGTCATTGGGTATCACCACGCTGCTCCTGCTGCTGCTCGGCGTGGGCCGGGGCGTGATCGCGCACCGTAACGTGGCGCGCACGGCGCTGGAGACGCTCGGCGTGGCGACGGCCGCGGCGGTCGCCGGCGTGCTCATCGGACGGCTGGTCGGCGGCGGCTGAGGGCGGCCCGCGGGGACATCGGCTGGCCGCTCACCCGGCCGGGCTAGGACGGCGCGGTCGCGGGATGGGAGCGCGGCACGACTTGCGCCAGGCGCCCCACGACCACCTGCCGGTGCGTGTAGTCGTGGGTACGCAGGTCGAAGGTGCCCGCGCAGGTGTAGAGGGTCAGTCGCGGCTCGGGCGTGGGCTGGAGGAAGCCGCGGTCGTCGTTGCGGACGATGCGCGTGTCGGCGACGACCCAGTCGAAGCGGTAGCTCGCCGTGTAGACGTAGACCACGTCGCCGGGCCGTAGCTCGTGCAGCCGCGCGAACACGTGGCCCGCGTTGATCGTCTCCAGGTGGCCGTTGTAGACGCTGTTGCCGGGC
Organism: Chloroflexota bacterium; assembly: GCA_035293805.1. Taxonomy (GTDB): domain Bacteria; phylum Chloroflexota; class UBA6077; order UBA6077; family JAJPHF01; genus JAJPHF01. The sequence continues at coordinate 46,962 of DATGMD010000046.1, forward strand.
TGGCCGGGATTGGCCGAGTCGGCGTGATGGCCGACGTCGAAGGACGGCACCTGGTACTCGCCCCCCTGGAGCCCCACGTCCATCACCGACGAATCGACGCCGATGCGGGGAATGCTCATCCAGGTCGCGCGTTCGCCCAGCGCCTTGGTGGCCGCCAGACGGAGGCCGCGGTTGGCGCCGTCGCTGGCCGTGCCCCCGACGGCCGCGTCATCCCAACGGGCGGGCAAGTCCTCGTGCGGCCCGGGCGGGCGCTGCACGAGGTGCTGTTGCTCCTGCCACTGCGCGTAGAGCAAGGTGGCCGCGCCCCCGAGCAGCGCCACCAGCCCAAGGGCCAGGAGCGCCGTCGCCATCAGCCTGCGGCCGCACCGTCCGACGCCGGGGCGCCCGCCGGCACGCCGGCGCCCCGGCATGGGGCGCGCGGCGACGCGCATCGCGCGGGGGCGCCCGCTGCCCGGGGGCTTTGGCGGCACGAGTGCCCTCGGCTCCAGGGGGGCCATGTCCCCCCCGCCGCGCGGCTCGGTAGCGAGCGCGCTGGGGTCTGGCGCGCGCCCGCCCCAGCGGCCGCCCGGCGCGGCGTGCTCGAGCCACGCCGTCCAGGCGCCCGCCCCGGCCGGGCGGGACGGCGGGACGGCCGAGGCGGGCGGTGCGTCGTCAGGGCCGCGCGGGGCGGGCGAAGCCGACCCGCGGCCGGTGGGCGGTGTTGCGCACTGCATGTCTACAGCCAGTGTGCGGGCCCCCGAGCGCGAATGGGCGGGCTTGTAACTCCTTTGTGCGACCCGCGTCACACTCGCCGTCGGGCGCTTACAGAGTCGATACGACCCGCGCCGCGCCGGCTGGGCTTCGCTACGATTCATGGCGTCGGCCGCTTACCGCGTGGCGGCGGTTCGCGCGCCCCCGCGACGCGTCCCGGCACGACGCCACATCCCAGAGGAGGCGCATCCACGTCGATGAACAGAGTGAAAGCGGTCGCCGCCGTGGGAACGGCCCTGGCGCTGTTTCTGAGTTTGATTGGGCATACCCTGGCGGGCGACGCGACCTATGGAGTGGTGGACACGAGCCCCCCGCCCGCGCCGACGGTCGCGCAGATCTCGCCCCGCACCCCGGCCGGGCCGGAGCAGCCCGGGGCGAGCGACATCGCGCCCGTCGTCCACGACGAGCAGCCGCGGCCGGCGAGTACCGTCGCCGCTGCGCCGGTCGGCCGGGACTCGACCGACGTGGCGAGCGGGGCGCCGGCTGGGCCGGCTCCCCGGGAGCACGGCCCGGTCGCCCGCGTGGTGGGCGGCGGGCCCGGCGGGCCAGCCGCGCTGTCCGGTGGCGGGCCGGCGGGGGCGCCGCCGCCCGTGGCGCTCCACGGGGCCGTCGACGCCGGGATCAGTCCGCCCGCCGTCATGGGCCCGGCGCCGACCAGGGACCTGCGGGTCGCCGTCGTCCCGCCGAGCGTGAGCACGCTGGGGCCGAGCGGCCCCGCCAGCACGCCGATCGTCTACGCGACGCCGAGCCTGCCGGCGAGCACGCCTATCCGCAGCACCAGCACGCCGGTCGTGCCCGCGGCAACGCCGGCGCTCCCGAGTAGCGGGCCGACGGCCATCCCTCCATCCGGCGGGTCCACGGGCGCGGTGGCGGCGGTCAGCCCGCCGGGCGCGTACAGCGGGCCGCAGGGACCCGGCGGCGGTAGCGGGGCCACGGGGCCGGGCGCGGGCGGCGCGGTGGTGCTGGCCGGCTTGCCGAGCCAGCGCGGCGTGCCGCCCGGGGGCGGCAGCTCGCCGCCCGGCGGCTCCGCCTGCGGCGGTGGCGTTACGCCGCCGGGTGGCACGACGGGCGGGATGCCGGGCGGGGGCTGCGGCGGCGGGGGGAGCGGCACCGGCTGTGCCTGGCCGGTCGGCTCGACCGGCGGGACCGTGCCGGGCGGCAGCGGGCCGTGCGGCACGGGTGGTGCCGGCCCGTGCGGCGGGTCGAGCGGGATGCCGCCCGGGGCGGCAGGGAGCGGCGGGCCGTGCAGTGGGGGCCGCACCCCGTGCACCTGGCCGGGCGGGGCGCCGCCTGGCGCGCTAGCGGGCGGGGGCAGCCTGTGCGGCGCGGTCAGCGGCACGACCTGCACCTGGTCGAGCGGGGCTTCGGCGACCGGCCCTGGCGGCGGCCCGAGCGCGTGCGGAGCGGCGCCACAGGGTGCGGGCAGCGCGAGCGCGCCGTGCGACCTTCGCGCCAGCACGGTGAGCGGCGCCAATGGTGGCGCGCGCGGGAGCGGCGGCGCCTGCGAGGAGGCCCTGGCGCATCCCGCGGCGCCCCGCATCGACAGCGCGCCGGCCGTTCCTGCCGCGCCGCCCGCGCCGCCGGAGGAGGCCGTCGGCCGGCGCGTGGAGCGGCCGGTTCCCGCCGAAGACGAGCTAGTGGCCGCCCCGGGCGCGCCCGGGCGGGCCGGCGGCCTGCCGCCGCTGGCCGCCGCAGTGCCGCTGAGCAGTCTCGGCTTCGTCCTGACGGCCGGCGGGCTGTGGCTGCGGCGCCGCTGGGCGGCGTGAGGCTGCCTGCCCCCGACTCTCGGAGGCGGCTGGACGCGCTTCCGGGATGATCGATCCCTGCGATGGCGGCTGGCGGCGGGGATGAGTCCGCGCAGGGGCGGGCTCGGCCGAGTCAGCCAAGCCCGCCCCTGCGCGGTGCGTCGGCTTAGACGTCGAGGTTCTGGACCTTGGCGGCGTGGGTCTGGATGAACGTGCGGCGGGGGGCCACGGCGTCGCCCATCAGCTTCAGGAAGATCTCGTCGGCGTGGACCGCGTCTTCCAGATCGACCTGCAGCAGCGTGCGCGTGGCGGGGTTCATGGTGGTCTCCCAGAGCTGCTCGGGGTTCATCTCGCCGAGCCCCTTGTAGCGCTGGATGGGCACTTCCTTGCCGCCGTTCTTCTTCTGGAGCTGCGCCACCAGCTCGTCGCGCCGCTTGTCGTCGTAGATCCACTCCTGCTCGTTCCGCCCCGTCTGGATGCGGTAGAGCGGCGGCTGCGCGATGAACAGGTGGCCGCCCGCGATCAGCGGCTCCAGGTTGCGGAAGAAGAAGGTCAGCAGCAGCGTGCGGATGTGCGAGCCGTCCACGTCGGCGTCGCACATGATGATGATGCGGTTGTAGCGCAGCTTCTCGATGTTGAAGCGCTCGCCGATGTCGGTGCCGAGCGCCGTGATCAGCGCCCGGATCTCCTCGTTGGCGAGCATCTTGTCCTCGCGCGCCCGCTCGACGTTCAGGATCTTGCCGCGCAGCGGCAGGATGGCCTGGAAGCGCCGGTCGCGGCCCTGCTTGGCGCTGCCGCCCGCGCTGTCGCCCTCCACCAGGTACAGCTCACAGCGGGTCGGGTCGCGCTCCGAGCAGTCGGCCAGCTTGCCGGGCAGGGTCATGCCCTCCAGCGCGCTCTTGCGGATGATCAGGTCTTTCGCGCGCTGGGCGGCCTCGCGGGCCTTCGCCGCGGTCAGGCACTTCTCGATGATGCGCTTGGCATCGTTCGGGTTGTTCTCCAGATACTCCTGCAGGCCCTCGCGCGCCACGCCCTCGACCTGCGTGCGCACCTCGCTGTTGCCGAGCTTGCCCTTGGTCTGGCCCTCGAACTGCGGGTCCTGCAGCTTCACGCTGACGATCGCCGTTAGCCCCTGGCGCGTGTCGTCGCCGGTGATCGAGAGCTTGTCGTTGTCCTTGAGTACGCCCAGCTTGCGCGCCCAGGTGTTCAGCGTGCTGGTCAGCGCCGTGCGGAAGCCCGTCAGGTGCGTGCCGCCGTCCACGGTGTTGATGTTGTTGGCGAACGAGAACACCGACTCGGTGAAGCCGTCGTTGTACTGCAGGGCGATCTCGACGGCCGTGCCGTTCACCTGCTTGTCGACGTACATCGGCCGCGGGTGAATCGGCTGGCGGTTCTGGTTCAGGTGGCGCACGAACGAGACAATGCCGCCCTCGAAATAGAACGTGTGCTCGCGGTCCTGGCGGTCGTCCGCAAAGGTGATGCGCAGACCCTTCGTCAGGTAGGCCATCTCGCGGAAGCGCTGCAGCAGCGTGTCGTACTGATAGTCCAACGATTCGAAGATGGTGGCGTCGGCCAGGAAGCTGATGCGCGTGCCCGTGCCCACGGCCTTGCCGACCGCCTGCATCGGCGCCTTCGGCACGCCGCGCTCGTACTCCTGCACCCACAGCTTGCCGTCGCGGCGCACCTCGGCGCGCAGCCAGGTGGAGAGCGCGTTCACCACCGACACGCCCACGCCGTGCAGGCCGCCCGACACCTTGTAGCCGCCGCCGCCGAACTTGCCGCCCGCGTGCAGGATCGTCATCACGACTTCCAGCGCCGGTCGGCCGGTCTGGGGCTGGATGTCGACGGGAATACCGCGGCCGTTGTCATCGACGGTCACGACGTTGTCGGTGCCGATCGTCACGCGGATGGAGTCGCAGTAGCCGCCGAGCGCCTCGTCGACCGCGTTGTCCACCACCTCGTACACCAGGTGGTGGAGGCCGCGCTGGTCGGTGCTGCCGATGTACATGCCCGGCCGCTTGCGCACGGCCTCCAGGCCTTCCAGCACGGTAATGTCGGCGCCGCTGTACCCCGATTGCGTCGGCGGCGTTCGCTTCACTGGCTCAGCCAAACTCTCAACCCTCCGGTCTAGTAGCGCGGCGCGGGGCGCGCGGGATGCGGCTCGCGCCTGGGCGCCGATGGTTCGTCGTCAGGCGAGGACGAGGATGCGCCTCGAAGCGGCGGACGCTGGGCGATGACCGCCGTGGCTCGACGGCAGGCGAGGAGAGGTCCAGCTCGCGAATTCAGGCGCGCTCACAACAATATTCTAGCAAACCGATGCCTATATATTAAAGAAGGCGCTCGGGCCCGCGGCACCCCCGAAACGGGCGCCGGAGCCAGGCGCGGCGCGGCCTTATGGTCTGTCATGCGACACGCCGGTCGTGCCCCGGGGCCATCGCGGGCAGCGGTCGACCGGCGGCCGGCGTGGGCGCGCGGGGGCTCGGCGGCGCCGAGCGGCACGCGGCCTGCAACGTAGCCGCTGCCGCTATCCTGGTTGGTACACTGAGGGTAACGGACTCGCGCCTCGCCGAGAGGAGACCGCTATGACGTCGCCTGCCCGGACCGCGGTCGATCCGCAGGTCCACGAGCTTGCCCAGCAACTGCGGGTGGATAGCATCCGCGCCACCACCGCCGCCGGCTCGGGCCACCCCACGTCGTCGATGTCCGCGGCGGACCTGATGGCCGTGCTGCAAGCGCGCTACCTGCGCTATGACTTCGCCAACCCGAAGAACCCGAACAACGACCACTTCCTGCTGTCGAAGGGGCACGCGGCGCCGCTGCTCTACGCGTTCTACAAGGCCGCCGGGGCGATCGACGACGCGGAGCTGCTGACGCTGCGCAAGTTCGGCAGCCGCCTCCAGGGCCACCCGGTGCCCGTGCTGCCGTGGGTGGACGTGGCGACGGGCTCGCTCGGGCAGGGGCTGCCGATCGGCGTCGGCGTCGGGCTGTCGGGGCAGTACCTAGAGCACGCCTCGTACCGCGTGTGGGTCTTGCTGGGCGACAGCGAGATGGCCGAGGGCTCCGTCTGGGAGGCGTTCGACCACGCTGCGCACTACCGCCTGGGCAACCTGATCGCGATTGTCGACGTGAACCGGCTCGGCCAGCGCGGCGAGACCGAGCTGGGCTGGAACACGCGCGCCTACGCCGAGCGCGCCCGCGCCTTCGGCTGGCACGCCATCGAGATCGACGGCCACGATCTGGAGGCCATCGACCAGGCGTACGCCGAGGCGACGGCGCACACGGACGGGCCGGTGGCCATCATCGCCAAGACCGTGAAGGGCAAGGGCGTCTCGTTCCTGGAGAACAAGGAGGGCTGGCACGGCAAGGCGCTCAGCGCTGACGAGGCGAAGCGGGCGCTGAGCGAGCTGGGCGGCGAGCGCCACCTGGTGGTGAAGCCGCAGTTGCCCCCGAGCAACGGCGCCCCGCACCTCGGCCGCGAGCCGCTGAAGCTCCCCACCTACGAGCAGGGCAAGAGCATCGCCACCCGCAAGGTGTACGGCGAGGCGCTGCGGGCGCTGGGCGCGGCGCGCGCCGACGTGGTGGCCCTCGACGCCGAGGTGAGCAACTCGACCTATGCCGAAGACTTCGCCGAGGCGTACCCCGACCGCTTCTTCGAGATGTACATCGCCGAGCAGCAAATGGTCGCCGCGGCGGTCGGCCTGCAAGTTCGCGGCTGGGCGCCGTTCGCCTCGACGTTCGCCACGTTCTTCACCCGCGCCTACGACTTCATCCGCATGGCGGCCATCTCGCGCGCGAATGTGCGGCTGTGCGGCTCGCACGCGGGCGTGGCCATCGGCGAGGACGGGCCGTCGCAGATGGCGCTCGAAGACCTGGCCATGATGCGCGCGGTCCACGGCAGCATGGTGCTGTACCCGTGCGACGGCAACCAGACGGCGAAGCTCGTCGCGGCGATGGCGGACCACACGGGAATCAGCTATTTGCGCACGACGCGCGGCGCCACGCCCGTGATCTACGGTACCGACGAGGAGTTCCCGGTGGGCGGCAGCAAGGTGCTGCGCCGGTCGGACCAGGATCAGGTGGCGGTGATTGGCGCGGGCGTGACGCTGCACGAGGCGCTGGCGGCGCATGACACGCTTAAGGGCGAAGGCATCGCCATCCGCGTGATCGACGCCTACTCGGTGAAGCCGATCGACGCGGCCACGCTGCGGCAGGCGGCGCGTGACACCGGCGGCCGGCTCGTGGTGGTCGAGGACCACTATCCGGAGGGCGGGCTGGGCGACGCGGTGCTCGACGCCTTCGCGGCCGCCGGCGATGCCGCGCCTGCCAAGGATGGCGGCGCTGGGGCGGGCGCACCGGCCGATCCGGCGGCGCTGCCGCGCGTGGTGAAGCTCGCCGTGCGGGAGATGCCCACGTCGGGCAAGCCCGCCGAGCTGATGAATGCGGCCGGCATCTCCGCGCCGCACATCGTCGCCGCCGTGAAGGAGCTACTCGGCAAGTAAGGAGCGTTCGTCTTGCTCGACCAGTCGCCGCCTGGCGTGCCCCTGCCGCTCTATCCGGCGCTGTCGCGGCCCGCGCGCCTGAACCCGAACGTACCGGTGGTGCGCGAGCCGCGCCAGCCGCGGCCCGACTGGCTGAAAGTGCGCTTCCCGGGCGGGCCGGAATACCTGCGGCTGCGGCGGCTGATGCGCGACCTCGACCTGCACACCGTCTGCGAGGAAGCGCGCTGCCCGAACATGGGCGAGTGCTGGGAGCAGGGCACCGCCACGCTGATGCTGCTCGGCGACGTCTGCACGCGCGCCTGCGGCTTCTGCTCGGTGACGACTGGCCGCCCCACGGGGCTCGACACGGCCGAGCCGGCGCGCGTGGCGGAGGCGGTGGCGCGCATGGGGCTGCGGCACGCGGTGCTCACGTCGGTGACGCGCGACGACGTGCCGGACGGCGGCGCGGCGATCTTCGCGGAGACGATCGAGTGTATCCACGCGCGCGTGCCCGGCTGCTCGGTCGAGGTGCTGATCCCCGACCTGCTCGGCAACTGGGACGCGCTGGCGGTCATCATGGCCGCCCGCCCCGAGATCCTGAACCACAACACCGAGACGGTACCGCGTCTGTATCGCCGGGTGCGCCCCAAGGCCGAGTATGAGCGCTCGCTGGAGCTACTGGAGCGCGCGAAGCTGCTGGCGCCCGACCGCCCCACCAAGTCGGGCCTGATGCTCGGCCTGGGCGAGACGCGCGCCGAGCTGCTGGAGGTCTTTGGCGACCTGCGCGCCGTCGGCTGCGACATCCTGACGCTCGGCCAGTACCTCCAGCCGACCCCCCGCCACCTGCCCATCGAGCGGTACGTCTCGCCCGACGAGTTCGCCGCGCTGCGCCGTGAGGCGCTTGCCCTCGGCTTCCCCCACGTCGAGGCCGGCCCCCTCGTCCGCAGCTCCTACCACGCCCGCGAGCAAGTCGACGCGCTGCAGCCGCACTGACCGTCTCGGCGCCGCGGCTATCCCGTTGGGTCTGGGCGCGCGCTCCGCGTAGAATCAGCCAAAAGCTGGATGCCGTACCGTAGCGAGGTGCCCGATGGACACGATCACCAAGTTGAGTAGCAGGGGCCAGGTCACCGTCCCCAAGAGCGTGCGCGACGCGCTCGGCCTCCGACCGGGCGACGAGATTGAGTTCGTCAAGGACACGATGGGATTCCGCGTGCAGAAGCGGGTGGATGGCTCGCGATTCGCGCGGTGGCGCGGCCATTTCAAGGACTTAGAAGGCCAGGACCCCGATGAACTGATCGAGCAGTGGCGCGGCGAATGATCACCGCGGTGGACACCAACATAGTGCTGGACGTGATGATCCCGGATGCCCCACACCATCACGAATCTGAGCGCGCTCTGATGGAAGCCAATGCTTCTGGACCGCTAATAATCAGCGAACCTGTCTACGCAGAGCTAGCCAGCCGGTTCCCTCACCAGCGGGAGTTCGACCAATTCCTGGCGGACGCGCGCCTGCGATTCGAGCCATCCCTGCCCGCCGCGCTCCATGCTGGTGGCGTGGCCTGGGGGATGTACATTCGCCGGCGACCCACGGGGCTCGAATGCCCTCAGTGTGGCGCCCAGCAGAGCACGCGCTGTCCGCAATGCGGGGCGAGCAGCCAGCCACGGCAGCATCTCAGCGCCGACTTCATCGTCGGCGCCCACGCGCTCTTACAGGCAGACCGACTCCTGACGCGCGACCGCCGCTACTACCGCACCTACTTCCCGACGCTCCAGCTCGGCTGACGCCCGCTCTCTCTCGGCACTCAGGCTACCCGGCGAACAGGAGAACACATGGCCGCGCCATCGCCCCGCTACCGTCTGCGCGCCACGCTGCTGCCGGAGGGCGACCGCGCGGTCGACCTGTGGGTAGCCGACGGGCGCCTGACGTTTGCGCCGCAGGATGGCGCCGAGGAGCTAGCGCCGGCGGGCGGCTATGCGCTGGCGGGGCTCGTGGACTGCCACGCGCACCTGACGCTCGACGCGGGCAACACCGGCCTGCCGCTGGGGAGCGCCGAGCTGGTCGCGGCTAACCGGCGTGGGTATCTCGACGCGGGCGTGCTGCTGCTGCGCGACATCGGCGCGGTAAGCGACGCGACGCTCGGCCTGCCCGCCGGCGACGGCCTGCCCCGCGTGCAGCCGGCGGGCCGCTTCCTCGCGCCGCCGGGCGGGTACTTCGGCATTCAGCAGGAGACGGCCGCCGCCGATCTGGCCCAAGTGGCGGTGCAGCAGGTCGCGGGCGGCGCGCGCTGGGTGAAGATCATCGCCGACTGGCCGCACGATGGCACCGGTGCGCTCGTCGATCTGGCGCGCGGCGCCGTGAACTACCCAGTCGAGGCCGTGCGGCAGGCCGTCGCGGCGGTCCACCGCGCCGGCGGGCGCGTGGCGGTCCACGCCATCGCGCGGGGCGGCATCGCGCTTGGCGTCGCCGCGGGCGTGGACAGCATCGAGCACGCCTGGGCGCTCGACGACGCGCTCCTCGATGGGATGGCGGCGCAGGGAATCGCCTGGACGCCCACGGCGGCGATCAGCCTCGGCTGGCTGCGCAACGCCGCGGCGATGGGGGAGCGAGAGACGGCCGCCTGGCTGGGCGAGTGGGCCGAGCGGTTCCGCGCGCTGCTGCCCCGTGCCCGCGCGCTCGGCGTGCCGGTGCTGGCTGGGACCGATCTGCTGCCGCCGGGCGGCGTGGCCTACGAGGTGGCGGCGCTGCACGAGCTGGGCCTGAGCCCCGCGGACGCGCTGGCCGCCGCGTCCACCGCCGCTCGCGCCTACCTCGGCTACCCGGCGCTCGATGACGGCGCCCCCGCCGACCTCGTCCTCTATCCCGCCGACCCCCGCGACTCCCCCGAGCTACTCCTCCACCCCTCGCTCGTCATGCTCGGCGGCCAGATCGTACGCCGCGGGGGCTGAAGCACCGCTCAGCGGCGGGGCGGGATCTTCTCGAGGAACTGGATGACCTCGTCGTGGCCGTGGACCTGGCCCGCCTTAGGCTGGCGCGGGGCGTAGCGGCGCTCGCCCGTGACGCCCGCGACCTCGGCGCGGCCCGCGGGCGCCTCGAAGCGCTCGATCTCGTCGAGCAGCGCGGCCACCGCTTGATCCTGGGGCACGCGGCGCACGGGGCGCCCCTGCTTGTAGATCATCACCGCGTCCTTGCCGCCGACCACCGCCAGGTCGGAGCCGGACGCCTCGCCGGGGCCGTTCACGACGCAGCCCATTACGGCCACCCGGAGCTGCTTCTTCACGCCTTGCAGCGCATCTTCGACCGATTGAGCCAGGGCCACCTGGTCCACCTCGGCGCGGCCGCAGCTCGGGCAGGCAGTGAGCACCGGCCCACGGGCGCGGATCTCCAGGCTCTTCAGGATCTCGTAGGCGACTTTCACCTCGTCGGTCTTGTCGGGCGTGTTCAGCGAGACGCGCAGCGTGTCGCCGATGCCGTCGTAGAGCAGTGTGCCGATGCCGACCGACGACTTGATGGCGCCGCTCCAGGCGGTCCCGGACTCGGTCACGCCGAGGTGCAGCGGATAGTCCACCTGCTGCGACAGCAGGCGGTAGGCGCGCACCATCTGCGGCACGTCACTGAACTTCACCGAGATGATGATGTCGTGGAAGTCCAGCTCTTCCAGCAGGCGCACGTAGCCGGTGGCCGACTCGACGGCCGCCTCGGGCGATGGGTAGCCGTACTTGTCGAGCAGCCGCTTGTCGATGCTGCCCGCGTTCACGCCGACCCGGATGGGGATGCGCGCCTCGCGGCAGGCGTCCACCACCTGCTGCACGCCGGCCATGCCGTCGCGGTACAGGATGTTGCCGGGGTTGATGCGGATCTTGTCGGCGCCCTGGGCGATCGCTTCGAGGGCCAGGAGATAGTCGAAGTGGATGTCGGCGACGAGCGGGATGTGGATGCGCGGTTTGATGCGGCCAATGGCCTGCGCGGCCTCCTTCGTCGGCGCGGCGACACGGATGACCTCGCAGCCGGCCTCTTCGAGGGCGTGGATCTGTGCGACCGTCGCCTCCACGTCCTTCGTGTCGGTGTCGCACATCGATTGCACCACGATGGGCGCATCGCCGCCGACCGGCACGTTGCCGATCCACACCTTGCGTGTCGGGCGCCGCTCGATCGTCGTCATGCTGTGTTGCTCCTGCCCGGCCGTCGGGTGTCCCGACGTGCCCAGTTGCCGGCGCGCGCACCAGGTACGGCCGGGCGGCAGGGGACGAGCCCCTGCCCTACCTTCTGGCGTCTGTGACCTGGCGGGGCGCTGGCCCCGGCCGGCGGCGGGGGACGAGCCCCTGCCCTACGTCTCCGTTCGGCCTGCGACTGAAATCAGACTGCGTCGCATTCCGGGCTATCAAATGCCTAGGCGGTCTTGCTGGCCGCTGGGTCGAAGCTCTGGATGCGCGCGGCGGCGGCGTCGACGTCGGCGTCGCGCGTCGAGGCGCCGGCCGTCAGGCCGACGCGCCGCGCGCCGGCGAACCACTCGGGGCGTAGCTCGTCCACCGTCTCGACGTGGTGGGTCGGGCAGATGGCACCGCACACGCGGGCAAGCTGCTGCGTGTTCGAGCTGTGCTTGCCGCCCACGACCACCATCACGTCCACGGTGCGCGCGATGTCGGCCGCCTCCTCCTGCGCCAGCTGCGTCCAGGTGCAGATGCGCCCCTGGTTCTGGAACTCGTCGCACTTGGTCGCCAGGATCGCGCACGCCTTGTCGTAGTCGGCCTGCAGCACCGTCGTCTGGGCCAGCGCCGCGATCTTCGGGAAGTGGGGCAGCGCCGCCGCCTCGTCCGCCGACTCGATGATGATGCCATGCTGCGTATAGGCGATGGTGGCCTTCGACTCGGGGTGCTGGCGGTGGCCGAACAGGATGACCTGGAAGCCCTCGTGCTCCCACTCGGCGGCGCGGCGCTGCACGCGCTGGACGATGGCGCAGCTCGCGTCGATCAGGTTGAGCCCTTGTGCCCGGGCGCGCTCGTAAGTCGCCGGGCCCTCGCCGTGGGCGCGCACCAGCAGCGTCGCCCCGGCCGGCAGCGTCTGCTCCAGTGGGTGGGCGACCGTGATGCCCTTCGCCTGTAGCTCGGCGATGGCCGGGCGATTGTGGATCAGCTCGCCCGTCATGTAGATGGGGGCGCTGGTCTGCTCGCGCGCCTGGAGCGCCAGCGTCCAGGCCTGCTTCACGCCGCCGCAGAACCCGCCGTACCGCTCCGCTCGCACGATCTCCATGCCGCCCCCTCGCGTCGCGCCAGCGCGCAGCCGGCCTCGGGTTGCCGGCGCGACGACTCGCAGAATTCTACCACAGCGCCTGCCTCGGACCGATGCGCGGCGCGCATGCGGCGGCCTGCTCGGTGCAGCGGCGCGCGGTGGACGGCCGGAGTGCCGCCGGCACGGCGCGCCTTGACGGCCGGCGGCGGCGATGCTACTCTGGCGCCACTGACCGGCGGAGGCGGCACTGGCGGGCTGGCCGTGTTCACGTCCGAACGCCGCGCCGGGGGAGAAGGATGATGAGGATGGGACGGCGACTCCTGGGGCTGGGCATTGTCGCGCTGGCGAGCGTGCTGGTCGGCTCGCTGGGCGCGGCAGCGGTGGCGCCGAGCAGCGCCGCGGCGCCGGCGGCCGCGCCCGCTCGGCAGACGACGACGCTGCGCGTGGCCTACTTGCCGATCGCCGGCAACATGGACGTGCTGCTGGCACGCGACCAGGGCTGGTTCACCGAGGAGGGCCTGGCCGTCGATCTGACGGCGATGGCGGGGGGCGCCGAGATCCTGCCCGCGCTGATCGGCGGCTCGCTCGACCTGGGAACGCTGAATGTGGTCACGCACATCCTGGCGGAGGACCAGGGCTTCCGCGCCAGGGCCGTGGCCGGCGTGCAGGTGGAGCGCCGGGGCCTGCCGCCGATCCACGGGATCGTGGTGCGGGCCGACTCGCCGATCCAGAGCGGCCGGGACCTCGAAGGCAAGACGATGGCCACGAACACCCTGAACAACATCGACCACATCATGCAGCAGGTGTGGGTCCGACAGCAGGGCGGCGACCCCAGCCGCGTCAATTTCGTCGAGGTCCCGTTCCCGCAGCAGCCTGCCGCGCTGGCCCAGTCGCGGGTCGACGCCATCGGGCCGGCCGAGCCGTTCGTGACCATCGCCGTCGACCAGGGCGGGCGAATGCTCGCGGCCCACTACCTCGACGTCAACGACGTGACGCTGCTCGCCTACTACGGCGCCACCGACGACTGGCTCGGCCGCAACGCGGACCTGGCGCAGCGCTTTCACCGCGTCATCCAGCGGGCCGACGACTTCCTGTTCGGCAATCCCGACGAGCTGCACGCGGCGGCCGTCCGCTACCTGAACATGGACCCCGCCGTGGCCGCGCGGATCGGCTACGGCGAGAACACCCCCCGCGTGGACCCCGCCGGCATCCAGTGGTGGATCGATACGGTGCGCAGCTTCAATCTGACCAGCAACCAGCTCAACCCGCAGGACTTCATTTACGAGACCGTGCGCTGATGGCGCGCGGCTGGCTACTGAAGACCGAGCCCGGGGAGTACGCATTCGCCGATCTCCAGCGGGACGGGACGACGCCCTGGGACGGCGTGCGCAACCCGCAGGCGCAGAAGAACATGCGCGCCATGGCCGTGGGCGACCGCTGCGTGATCTATCATACGGGCGACGTGCGGGCGTGCGTGGGCCTGGCCGAGGTGGCGCGGGCCGCCTATCCTGACCCCGCCCACGCGACGGGCCGCTGGTGCCTGGTGGACGTGCGCGCGGGGGCGCCCCTCGCGCGGCCGGTGCCGCTCGCCGTGCTCCGCGCCGATCCCCGCTTCGCCGATAGCCCGCTGCTGCGCCAGGGCCGTCTTTCCGTGGTGCCGCTGACGGACGACCAGTGGGAGGCGCTGTTGGCGCTAGCCGGCGATACGGGTGGCTAGCAGAGCCGTCGCGTGGCTCATCGGGGCGCGGAGCCCCGCCCGCCCTGGCGGCGCGCGCGGCGGCGGCCGGGGGCGCCGTCGCGGCGGGCGGGCCGCGAGGAGCGGGGCGCGGGGCCGCATCCTGGCTGTGATATTTGGCTGGAGCGTGTGCCTGGGGGCCGCGGTGGCCGCGATCGCCGTGCCGCTCGCGGGGGCGGACGCTCTAGCCGACTTGCTGGACCAGCAGGTGCCCGGCTGGCTGGCGGCGTATCAGGTGCCGGGCGCGGCCATCGCTGTGGTGGAGCACGGCGAGCCGGCGTGGACGCGCACCTACGGCTGGGCGGATGCCCCCGGCGGCGCTCCCGTCACGGCCGATACGGTGTTTCAGGCCGCCTCTGTCTCCAAGTCGGTCACGGCCTGGGGCATCATGCGCCTCGTGCAAGACGGCCGGCTGGCGCTCGACGCCCCGGTCGAGCGCTACCTGACGCGTTGGCACCTGCCGCCATCCCGCTTCGACGCGTCGGGCGTGACCGTGCGACGCCTGCTCAGCCACATGGCAGGGCTGTCGGTGCCGGGCTACCCGGGGATAGATCCCGATCAGCCCCTGCCCACGCTGGAGGAGTCGCTGTCGGGCACGGCCGGCGACGTGGGGCCGCTCGAAATCGTCGCGCCGCCGGGCGCGGCGTGGCGGTACTCCGGCGGCGGATTCACGCTGCTGCAGGTCCTGGTCGAGGAGGTGACCGGCCGCCGCTTCGCCGACTACATGCAGGATGCCGTGCTTGCGCCGCTCAGCATGGCGCACAGCGGCTTCGCCTGGACGCCCAGCCTGCAGGCCGGGCTGGCCGAGGGGCACGTCGCGACGGGCGTGCCCCTGCCGAACTATCGGTATGAAGCGGAGGCCGCGGCGGGCCTCTACACCACGGCGCCGGACCTCGCGCGCTGGGTCGCCGCGGGCATGGCAGGTGCGGATGGAGAGCCGCCCGGGCGGGGCGTGCTGACGCCAGCGAGCGTGCGCCAGCTCTTCACGCCGCAGGCCGGCACGGAGCCAAGCTACGGGCTGGGCGTGTTCACGCCGCAGATCCCGAAAGGGCCACGGTGGGTGTGGCACGCGGGCTTCAATCGCGGCTGGCGGGCCTACTTCGCGGCACTGCCGGACCGCGGCGCGGGCCTGGTGGTGCTCACGAACGCCGATACCGGCTGGGCGCTGGTCGAGGCGGTGGCGCGCGCCTGGGGCGACGCGCTCGGCGTCGGGCCGGCGCCGACCGAGCTGCCGCGCGAGGAGCCCGTGAGCGCCAGCGCGCCGTAGCGAGCTGACAGACTGCTGTGGGCCTGCGGGCCGCTAGTCCAGGCCGGCGAACAGGTCGGCGTCCTTCTCGCCGGGCGCGGGCGTGGGGTGGACGCGGATGAAGTAGGCGGTGCCGAACGCGACGCGCCGCACGTCTGGCGGGATCTTCAGCCACCAGCTTTCCGGCTCGATCTGGGAGCGGTGGGCGGCGAGCGCCTGGCGCTGGATCTCGACGTAAGGCGACACGTCGATGGCGCAGGTCGCGTCCTTCTTGGCGATCCCCCAGCGCCGGTTGTAGCGACGGCGGCGCGTGAGCCAGCTCTCCTCGAAGCCGGCCTCGATGAGCATGCGCGCGATCTTGTTCCAGTTGCTGCGCACGGAGGCGATGCTGTACAGCCGCGCGGGCGACCAGGGCGGGCCGGCGTCGGGGTACTGCGCCGGGTCGCCGGCCGCGAAGAAGGCGCGCTCGGTCACGGGATAGCACTTGACGTGGTCGGGGTGGCCGTAGCCGCTGCGGTTGGGCTCGGTGACGACGACCTGGGGCTGCAGCTCGCGGATGACGCGCACCAGCCGGCCGGCGGCCTCGTCCAGGTCGGCGTTGCAGAAGGCCGCCGGGTGGTTGTTCGCCTCCCAGCCCTCCATGCCCGAGTCGCGGTAGCCCAGCAGGCGCAGCTCGGCCACCTTCAGGATGCGACACGACTCGCGTAGCTCGGCCAGGCGGATGTCGCGCAGGCGCGGCTTCGCCTCTTCGGGGTCGAGGTCCGGGTCGAGGACCTCGCCCTCCTCGCCGCCCGTGCAGGTCACTACGGCCGTGGGCACGCCGAGGGCGCCGTAGCGCGCGAGCAGGCCGCCGGTGGCGCTCGCCTCGTCGTCGGGATGGGGGCGCACCACCATCAGGCGCACGCCAGTAGGCATGGGTCGTCTCCTCGGTTGGTTTCGTCAGGGCGCGCGATCGGCGTCGGCCAGGGCCGGCAGCGGCGCGTGGCGCCGCCCGGGCCAACGGGGCCGGGGCAGCGCGTGGACGTCGGGCAGCAGGTAGCCCGCCAGCAGCAGGCAGACGCCCGGCGCCATCGCCAAGTAGAGATAGCTGTGCTGGCCCAGGCGCGTGAGCGTGCCGCCGCTGGCGACCACTAGCGTGCCCGCCGCGATCAGCAGCGTCGCGGCCACGCGCCGGTTCCAGCCGCCGCGCCAGGCCCGCCAGGCCGAGAGCAGGGCGCCGCCGACGACCACCAGCGTCCCGGCCACGTTCAAGCTGATGGTCAGCACGATCAGCGCCGGGCCCTTCTCGAGCGCCGCCCAGCCCTCCGCGCGCAGCGCCGTGGGGTCGACCGGCGTCGCGGCCACGAGCACGCCGGCCAGCGCGCTCAGCAGCAGCAGCGTCGTCAGCGCGGCGCTCGCCACGCGGCGCGGCGCCAGCAGGAACAGCGTGCCCAGCCCAAGATAGGCGGCGACGAGCGTCGCGCCGGAGAAGTAGTACAGCCGCGCCAGGAACGGGTTCCAGCCGCGCGCCCCCAACACCTCGCAGGCCGCGCCGAGCGCGAACAGGGCGAACGCCGCGACCCAGACTAGCTCGTGCGTGCGGCCGCCGCGCCGGTAGCGCACCACCGCCGTCGCGGTGCAGGCGGCGCTCGCCAGGAGCGCGATCAGTGGAAAGACGATCACGGGCAATCCCACCGGACGGGGCTAAACCGCATCATAGACCCTCTGCCGCAGCCAGTGAACTCCGCGCACACGGCAAATTGGCCGCGACCGGTCGCGACAGTGGGGGCCAGGCTGCCGGGGCGGCGGGCCTCCTTGTTCAGTGTAGCAAGCGCTGCGTGCCGGCGTCCTGAGTGTCCGTGTACCACGCGCGGCCTGCCGGCGTCCTGAGTGTCCGTCTACAATGAAACAATGGCAGCCGAGGAGGAGCGCGATGGTCGCCCAGGAGACCCTATCCGGAGCCGAGTTCGTGCGGCAGCTCAAGGCGGAGATCGCCGCCTCGCCGCTGCTCCGCGTGGACCACCCGTTCGTCAAGGCCGTGAGCGCGGGCACGGCGTCGCGCGAGCTGGTGCGCGAGTGGACGCGGCAGGACTACAAGTTCCGCGCCGCGGTGCCGCGCATCGCCATGCTGCGCTACCTGGCGTGCAGCGATCCGGAGTTCGCGCGTCGCCTCTACGGAGTGGTCGAGGAGGAGACGGAGGGCCTGGCTACCGGCAGCGCCGGGCACATCAACCTGTTTCTGGACTTCGCGGCCGCGCTGGGGCTGAGCCGCGCCGAGCTGGAGCAGGCGCCGCTGCGCCCGGCGACCGCGGCCCACCTGTACTACGCCGAGCTGGTGATCCATACGCTGCCCTGGTTCATCGTCATCGCGGCCCAGCTAGCCGCCGAGGCCACCCTGCCCCCGGCGGCGGCGGCGCTGGCGCGCGGCTTCGTGGAGCACTACGGCCTGCGGCCCGAGGACGTGCGCTTCTTCACGGTACACGTGGAGGCCGACGAGGACCATGGCTCGCTCGCCGAGGAGGTGGCGGTGCGCTACCTGACCACGCCGCCGCTCCAGCAGCTCGCGCGCGAGACGGCCATGCGCCGCCTGGAGCTACAATACGACCTGTGGACGATTGATCTCTGAGGGTGCGGCCGTCTTCGATAGCGGCTTTCAGGACGATTGACGCGGGCCATACCGGCCGGGCGGCGGGGGACGAGCCCCCGCCCTACCCTTGTCGCCCAATGGCCGCCGAAACCGCTGGAGGCGCCAAGAGCGGGGAGGTAGCCTAGCTGCCTCCCCGCTCGATCGTCGTGTGGTGCCTGCGGCGACTGGTATTCGCCGGCAAGCGGCTCCGGCTAGCGGATGCCGCCGGTCATGCCGCGCTGGTCCTCGGCGCTCTCGGTCTTGGGCGGCACGGTCGCCCGGCCGACAGCCTGCACGTTCTCGCCGGAGGTCTCGCCGCCCGCCGCCTCGAGGACCCCACGCGCCTTGCCGTAGCCGTGCTCGTCGGTGCGCACGGTCACCAGGTAGCCGCCGGCCGCGAAGCGCTCGTTGGCCCAGCGCGCCTCTTCCTCGGGCACACCCGCCTTGACGAGTGCGCCCGTGATGCCGCCGACCACGGCACCCGTCACGCCGCCGGTCACCACGCCGGCCAGCCCCGCGGCCAGCGGCCCGACGGCCACGACGGGGCCAATGCCGGGGATCAGCATCGCCGCGGCGCCGAGCAGCAGCCCGAAGATGCCGCCCGTCACCGCGCCCTGGCCCGCCGAGACGTTGTCCCGATCAGTATCGGCGAGCCCGGCGCGGCCCTCCATGCCGCGGCCCATGATGCTGATGTCGTCCTTGTCGTAGCCCGCCGCGCGGAGGGCATCATACGCCCGGTCCGCCGCGCCCCGGTCACGAAAGTAGCCGACTGCGGTGCGATCCATCTCCCTGCCTCCCTCGCGCCGACCGAGGCCCCCGGCCACACTGGCGGGACCGGCCGGCGCCACTCCAAGTTAACGCCACCTGAAAGCGCAGGATGCATGCCAGGCGGCCACCGCGGGCGACGGCCGGTGGGGCGGTGGCGCTGCCGCGAGTCGCCGGACCGCCGCGTCGGAGCGCTTCGGACCGTGTGCTAGAATGAACAAGTACGGTAAGCCCGCCTGCAGCCGCCGGTGGCCCGAACGGGCCCGGCGATTCCCTGCGGCGGGCCCTGGTGGTCGCGGCCGGGTACGACGGGGTTCCCGGGCACGTCGGCTGGTGCCAGCGAACGTGCTCCTGGCCCCGCGGGCGCCCGCCCAAGCAGCAGCAGGAGGACGGCGTGCCAGTCGATCTCGACTCCCTCAACCTCAGCATGGGCAAGAAGGCGCGGATGTACAACCTGTTCTATGCCCACGGGCCCGGGCATGGAATGGGCATGTTCCTGCCCGTGGACCAGGGGCTCGAGCACGGCCCGCGCGACTTCTTTGCCAACCCCGATAGCCAGGACCCGGACTTCGAGATGCGCCTCGCCGAGGCGGGCAACTTCTCGGCGATCGTGTTCCAGATCGGCATCGCCGAGAAGTACTGCTATCCCTACGCCGGCCGCGTGCCGCTCGTGCTCAAGCTGAACGGCAAGACGGAGATCCCCTCCTCCGACGAGGCGTTGTCGCCACAGATCGCCATGGTCGAGGACGCCGTGCGGCTGGGCGCCTCGGCGGTCGGCTACACGCTCTACGTCGGCTCGCCGAAGCAGTCGGAGGACTTCATCCAGTTCGGCCGCATCCGCCTCGAGGCCGAGCGGATGGGGATGCCCGTGATCGTCTGGTCGTACCCGCGCGGCCGGGCGATCGAGGAGAAGGGCGGGCAGCTCACGTCGTGGGCCATCGAGTACGCCGCGCGCGTGGCGGCTGAGCTGGGCGCCGACGTGGTGAAGGTGAACCTGCCTGAATACAGCGCGGAGAAGCACGCCCGCACGCCGAAGGAGTACAGCTCGCGCATGTTCGGCGAGGAAGAGGCGGTGCGGCGCGTGGTGGCCGCGGCCGGCAAGATCCCCGTGCTGGTATCGGGCGGCAGCCAGGTGTCCGACGAGGACGTGCTGCACAAGGCCGAGCTGAGCATTAAGAACGGCGCGACGGGGCTCATCTTCGGGCGGAACGTGTGGCAGCGCCAGTGGGACGACGCGCTGCGAATTACCAACCGCATCCGCGAGATGATGGTAGAATACCGGCAGCGGTGAGCGCCTCGCGCTAGTGTTCCCGCGACGGAGACCCGACGCCGTGGCACCGCGGCGTCGGGCTTTGTTGCGCCGGCCGGCGTGCGGCCGTCCGCCAAGCAAGTGGGTTCCCGTCCTCAATCGCGGTGAGCCGGGTCACACTGTGTCTAACGCGCCTCACCGACCAGGACCGAGCCCGGTATGGAGGCAATGATGCCGAAAACCGACCTAGTGATCCGAGTGGCCGGCGAGGCGGGCGAAGGCGTCCTCAGCACCGGCCAGCTCCTGGTGCAGGCGGCGGCACGCGCCGGTTATCGCGTGCTCACCGACTTTAGCCCGCCCGCCGAGATCAAGGGCGGCTACTCCCTGTTTCAGCTCCGGATTGGCAGCCACCAGTTTTACTCGCGCGGCGATCAGGTGGACGTGCTCCTCTGCATGAACCAGGAGGCGTTCGATCTGAGCATCGACGACCTGGCCGAGGGCGGCCTCCTCATCTACGACCCCGGCGAGCTGCAGCCCCCCACCAGCCCGAGCCGCGAGCAGTACGGCGTGCCGTTCAGCGAGATCGCGCGGACGCAGCTCAAGTTCGAGCTGGGCAAGAACGTCGTGGCGGTGGGCGCGCTGGCCGCACTGTTCGGCCTGCCCGAAGAGTACATTCAGAAGCTGCTGCAGCAGCGCTTCGGCGGCCGCGGCGCCGACATCCTGACGAAGAACGAGGCGGCGCTGCAGGCGGGCCTCGGCTACGTCCGCGAGCACGTCCTGAGCGCGCCGGGCTTCACGGCCGAGCGCTACGCGGTCGAGCGGGGCGAGCCGGCCCGGGACCGCATCGTGCTGTCGGGCAACCAGGCGGTGAGCCTGGGGGCGCTGGCGGCCGGCGTGGAGTTCTTCGCCGGCTACCCGATCACGCCTGCCAGCGACATCATGGAGTTCCTCGCCGCCGAGCTGCCGAAGGTGGGGGGCTCGGTGATCCAGGCCGAGGACGAGATCGCGTCGATCAACATGGTGCTGGGCGCCTCGTTCGCCGGCAAGCGGGCGATGACCTCGACCTCCGGCCCCGGCGTCAGCCTGATGATCGAGGCGCTCGGCCTGGGCGCCATGGCCGAGCTGCCCTGCGTGCTCGTCGACGCGCAGCGCGCCGGCCCGTCCACGGGCATGCCCACGCGTCACGAGCAGGGCGACCTCTTCATGGCGGCGACCGGCGGCCACGGCGACATCCAGCGCATCGTGCTGGCGCCGACCTCCGTGGAGGACTGCTTCTACCAGGTGCAGAACGCCTTCAACCTGGCCGACAAGTACCAGATGCCCGTGATCGTGCTGCAGGACACGGTGCTGGCGGTGCGGAACGAGAGCATCCCGCGGCCCGACCCGAACCGGATTCCGCGGCAGACGCGGCTGCTCTACCAGCCGAATGGCAACGGCCACGGCGCCCCGCCGCCGCACGAGGGCTACTTCTCGCGCTACGCGCTCACGGAGAGCGGCATCTCGCCGGTATCCGTCCCCGGGCAGCCCGGCGGGCAGTACGTGGCGACGGGCCTGGAGCACAGCGAGGAGGGCCGGCCCCGCTACGACCCGGTGACCAAGCGCGAGATGACCGAGAAGCGCATGAAGAAACTGGCCGCCGCGCCGCAGGACGCGCCCGAGGCGGAGTACTGGGGCGACCCGGCGGCGGAGATCGGCATCATCACCTGGGGCTCGACGGCGGGGCCGGTGCAGGAGGCGATCCGCCTGGCGGCGGCGGAGGGCATCCGCGTGGCGGGCATGGCGCCGAAGATGCTCTGGCCGGTGGCCGCGGGCCAGATCGAGCCGTTCCTGCAGGGCAAGCAGGACGTGCTGGTCGCCGAGGTGAACTACAGCGGGCAGTTTGCCGACATTCTGGCGGCGCGCTTCGGGCGCCCGTTCGAGAAGCTAACGGTGTACGCGGGCGAGGCGTTCCGCGTGCGCGACATCCTCGCCGCGATCCGGGCCCAGGCCCGCGCCGCGGTCCGCTAGGGGCAGGAGAGTATGGCTGAGACGATTACGCTGACCCATTCGCTCGACGACTACAAGAGCGACGAGAAGCCGACCTGGTGCCCCGGCTGCGGCGACTTCGGCGTGCTGAACGCGCTCTACAACGCGATGCGGGCGAAGAACTACGACCCGAAGGACGTCGTGCTCGTCTCGGGCATCGGCTGCTCCAGTCGCCTGCCGTTCTTCGTCTCGACGTACGGCTTCCACGGCGTCCACGGTCGGGCGATGCCGATCGCGACGGGCGTGAAGGTGGCGCGGCCGGAGCTCAACGTGCTGGTGCTCGGCGGCGATGGCGATGCCTTCGCCATCGGCGGCGGCCACTTCATGCACGCGGCGCGGCGCAACCTGAACCTGACCTATGTCATCATGGACAACCAGACTTACGGCCTGACCAAGGGCCAGGCGTCGCCCACGGCGCAGCTCGGCTACGTCCACAAGGCGGCGCCCAAGGGCACCGTCGAGGCGCCGGTGAACCCGCTGCTGCTGGCGATGGCCTGCGGCGCGAGCTTCGTGGCGCGCGGCTTCTCGGGCCAGCCGAAGGACCTGGCGCAGCTCATGCTGGCGGGCATCGAGCACAACGGGCTGGCGATCATCGACACGTACAGTCCGTGCCCGACGTTCAACCGCGTGAACACCTTCAAGACCTACCGCGAGGAGGTCGCGCCGCTGCCGGCCGACCACGACCCGCACGACTTCGAGGCGGCGCTGCGCATCGCGGCGAGCCAGGAGCCGCGCTACCTCGGCGTGATCTACCAGCGCGAGGGCCCGAGCTACGACGAGCTGCTCGCGGCACGCAAGACGGGCACCCAGGCCGACCTGCCGCAGCTCCTGGAGAGCCTCTTCGACCGCTACAGCTAGGGCCCAGGCGCAGCCCGCGGGACGAACTGCGCGGCAGCGGCCGACCAGACCGCAGATGGTCTGGTCGGCCGCTGCTACGATGACGACTGCCGCGTCAGGCGCCGAGGGGGTCGAGGCCGACGATGCTGGAGGCCTGGGCGGCCAGGCGGTACAGCTCGAAGGGCTTGACGACGTAGCCGTCGCCGCCCGCCTCGCGGCCCTGCAGGCGCGCGTCGATGCCGCTGCGCGCGGTGCAGAAGAGGATGCGCGCGGCCGCGGTGGTGGGATCGTCGCGCAGCACGCGGGCCACCTCGTAGCCATTCATCTCGGGCATCATCACGTCGAGCACGACGAGCGCCGGGCGCTCAGCCCGTGCCAGGGCCACCGCTTGCTGCCCGTTCGTGGCCGTCGAAACCGCGAAGCGCGGCTCTAGCACGGTGGCTACCATCTCGGCGACATCCGGCTCGTCGTCGACGATCAGCGCGCGCGGCTTGGGCTCCGTCTGCGTGCCGGTCAGCTTGGCCACGTCGCGCTCCCAGGCATGGCGGATGCGCCCGGCGACGGTGGCGACCTCGGGGCGCGGGTCGCGCTCCAGGGTCGCCAGCAGCACGGGGAACGCCTCCGGCGCGGGATCGCCGGCGGCGAGGTCGGAGAGCATCGTGGCGACCGCATCGCCGTCCCACACGATGCCGGCCTGCTCGGGCAAGCGGGCGAGAACCCTCTCACACCAGCGCTTCGGCGTCATGGTTGCGGCAGCTGCAGTACTCATAAGCCTCCTTCCCCGAACCGCACGTTAGCCGCGCACAGCATACCGCGCCGCGTCGCATCCGCCAACCGCAGCGGTGCGCGGCGCGCCGAGCGGCCGAGCCGCGAGAAACGCTCGCCGGTATTGGGCTGGCTGGCTGCCGGAGGTTCGGTAGATTACCCGGGCAAGATACTGGCCGACGGGCCGTAACGTGATCTTTACTATCACTTCACCGGCGCGGCGGCGGCCGGCGGCCTGGTGTCTCCGCAGACAGCGTGCTGAAGGATGGGCGTCGCCGCCGGGGAGCGCGGGCGTCTCGCCCGCCCGGCCGGCGCCGCCTGGGCCGGCGAGGCGGCCGGGACGGCCGCGCTCCCAGGCCCCACCCGTGTTCCCGACTGAGCTGCCCGGTCCTGCACTAAGATTGCGCGCTGCCGGCGCCGGCCGCCTCGGGGATTGGGCTCGTGCCCGACCAGTGGCCCACGTCGATAATCATGCCGTCCGGGTGGCGGAACTTCGACTCGTAGTACACGGTGCCCAGATGGACCGGGTTCATCTCGGTGGCGCCCGCCGCGAGCAGCTTGCGCCGCGTCTCGTCGTCGTTCTCGACGCTGAAGCCGATGTGCTCGAAGCCGGGCTTGGCGGGGGTGCCGCTTGTGCCGACCGCGAGCGGCAGCAGCGTCAGGTTCACGTCGCCGTCGGAGAGGTCGATAGGGCCGTGCTCGCGCCGCTGCACGAGCTGGAGGCCAAACACGTCCTGAAAGAACTTGGCCAGGCCCTCGGTATCGTCGGTGCGAATCGCGATGTGCTTGATCTTCGCCACGATGCTCCTCCCGTCCGCGCGCTGCGTGTGGTGCCCATTGTAGCACCATTCCGCGCCGTAGAATGACTGTGAGCGCACCCGGTCCCGGGCGGACACGGGGAATGTCCGAGCTATCGAGTGGAGCCGATGCGCGCACGACTGCTGGTGATTGACGACGACGAGCATCTGTTGACCGCGCTGCGCCGCGCCCTCGCCTACGAGGGGTACGACGTGGAGGTGGCCTCGGCGGGGGAAGAGGGGCTGCGCCTGGCGCGCGACGCGCCGCCTGATTTGGTGGTGCTGGACGTGCGCCTGCCGGGGATCGACGGGCTGGAGGTTTGCCGCCGGCTGCGCGCCGGGGGCGACGTGCCGGTGCTCATGCTCACCGCGCGCGACGAGGTGGCCGACCGCGTGGCGGGGCTCGACGCGGGTGCCGACGACTACCTGGTTAAGCCCTTCGCGGTGGACGAGCTGCTGGCCCGCGTGCGGGCACTGCTGCGCCGGCGCGCGCCGACCACCGGCGGCGAGCTGCGCCTGGCCGATCTGACGCTCGATCCCGCCACGCGCGTCGTGCGCCGCGGCGGCCGCGAGCTAACGCTCACGCCAAAAGAGTTCGACTTGCTCGCGCTGTTCTTGCAGCACCCGCGCCAGGTGCTGACCCGCGAGGTGCTCTTCGAGCGCGTCTGGGGCTACGACTTCGACGGCCAGTCGAACGTGCTCGACGTGTACGTGGGCCACCTGCGGACCAAGCTCGAAGCAGACGGTGCGCCGCGCCTGCTGCACACGGTGCGCGGCGTGGGTTACGTGCTGCGTGAGGAATGATGCCGCTCAGCCTGCGCCTGACGCTTTGGTACACCGCGATCACGGCGGTCGCGCTGCTCGCGGCGAGCGCCATCGTGTACCTCAGCGTCGCCGGCAACTTGCAGCGCGACCTCGACGCCTCGTTGGCCAACGAGGCCGAGAGCCTGGCCCGCGCCGTGACGATCCAGGGAGGGCTGCCGCTGCGCCCGCTGCGGCTGGTACTGCCCGACCTGAACACCTTCAGCGGCGGGGACCTGCTGATCCAGGTGGTCGACGCGCGCGGCACGGTGATCGATCGCTCGGAGAGCCTAGGGCGGGTGGCGCTGCCCGTCGACGCGGAGACCCGGCGCGCGCTGGCCGATGGCGCCCCGCGCTACTCGACCAGCCCTGTGCCCGGCGGCCAGGTGCGCGTCTACGTGCTGCCGCTGGTGCTGAGCGGGCAGGTGGTGGGCGCGCTGCAGGTGGCGCGATCCCTCACGCCGGTCGACAGCGCGACCGCTCGCGTCCTGCAGGCGCTGGCCGCCGTGGACGTGCTGCTGCTATTGATCGCGGCGGGGGCGGGCTGGGCGATGGCCCGCGGCGCGCTGCGACCGATCGCCGCCGTGCGCGACACCGCCGAGGCGATCGGCAGCTCCGGCGACCTCGACCGTCGCGTGCCCGTCGGCGCGGCGCGCGACGAGGTGGGGGCGCTCGCCGCCACCTTCAACCGTATGCTCGACCGCCTGCAAGCCGCCATCAGCGCCCAGCGCCGCTTCGTGGCCGACGCCTCGCACGAGCTGCGCACGCCGCTCACGACCCTGCGCGTGAACCTAGCCACGCTCCGGCGCGGCGACGCCCACCACTCGCCCATCGAGATCGAGATCCTCGACGAGATGGACGGCGAGCTGCAGCGGCTCAGCCGGCTGGTCGAGGGCCTGCTCGCCCTCGCCCGCACCGACGCCGGGCAGCCGCTCGAGCGGACGCCCGTGGCGCTCGACGCGCTCGTCCGCAAGGTCTACCAGGCCGCGCTGCCCCACGCGGACGGCCGCGTGCTGAGCCTGGAGGAGATCGCGCCCGTCGAGGTGGCGGGGAGCGCCGATCACCTGGAGCAGGTCGTACGCAACCTGGTGGACAACGCGCTCAAGTACACGCCGCCGGGCGGGCACGTGACGCTCAGCCTGCGCCGCGTGGGCGATGCCGCGGAGCTGCGCGTGCGCGACGACGGCATCGGCATCGCGCCGGAGGACTTGCCCCACGTCTTCGAGCGCTTCTACCGTGCGCCCGCCGCGCGGGGCAAGAGCGGCGCCGGCCTGGGCCTGGCCATCGCCGCCTCGATCGTCCGCGCGCACGGCGGCGCCATCGCGGTGGACAGCACCCCCGGCCAGGGCAGCACCTTCACGGTCACGCTGCCCGCCCGTCCGGGCGCCCCGTCGGCCGTCCCCGGCGCTGGGGACCTGGCCGCCACCGCGGTCGGCCCGCCTGTCCCTCTTCCGCTGGGCGAGGGACAGGGCGAGGGCTCCCCCTATTCATCGAATTTTTAACTTTCGCTCAGACGGCTTTTAGACACGGCCCTTACGCTGTAAGAGACAAAGCCAGGCGGCGCCCCGCAGGCCGAGCAACGCGACCGAGCGCGCCGCCCACTTGAAGGAGGGAGTCATGCGTACACTCGCAACCGCCAGCCTGCGGCGGCTGATGGCCGGCCTGCTGGTGCTGGGGGTGGTCATCGGCATCGTGCTCACGCTGGTCCTGCCGCCCGTGGTGGCCGGGGTTGCCGTGGGCGCGCGCGACCTGGCGAGTCGCGCGGCCACGCTCGCCGCGCCGCCACCCGCGCAGGCCCAGCAAGCGCCCGCCAGTGTGTTGCCGCCGGCCCAGCCCGCGCAGATCCAGTTCCAGCAGGTCAACTGGGCGGACGTCGTCGACAAGGTTGGCCCCGCCGTCGTGACCGTGGTCAGCGACCTCGGCAATCAGGGCCCGCAGGGCATGCGCGGCTTCGGCCTGCCGATGCAGCCGATGCAGCCGGCGCAAGCGCTTGGCTCGGGTGTGATCGTCGATCAGCGCGGCTACATCGTGACGAACAACCACGTGGTCGCGGATGGCCAGAAGTACCAGGTGATCTTCCAGGACGGCACGAAGGTGCCCGCGCGCCTGGTGGGCCACGACGATTACAGCGACCTCGCGGTGCTGCAGGTGGACGGCAAGGTGCCCGCGGTGGCGACGCTTGGCGACTCGACCAAGCTGCGCCCGGGCGAGTCGGTCATCGCCATCGGCAGCCCGCTGGGCGACTTCCGCAACACCGTGACCTCGGGTGTCGTGAGCGCGGTCGGGCGCAAGCTCGACGATAGCGCCCCTGGCCTTACCGACCTGATCCAGACCGACGCGGCGATCAACCACGGCAACTCGGGCGGCCCGCTGGTGGACCCGAGCGGCCAGGTGATTGGCATCAACACCGCCGTCGTGCGCGGCAGCAACTCCGGGCTCAGCGGGATGCTGGGCGGTGGCGGCGGCGACGTGGCCGAGGGCTTGGGCTTCGCGATCCCGAGCGCGACCGTGCGCACGGTGGTCGATCAGCTCATCACGAACGGCACGGTGACCCGCCCGTACCTGGGCGTGAACTTCCAGTCGGTGAACCCGCGCATCGCCTCCTACTATGATCTCCAGGCGAAGCAGGGCGCGCTCGTCGTGCGCGTGGCCCCCAACAGCCCGGCGCGCAAGGCCGGCCTGCAGCAGGGCGACGTGATCACCGCGGTGGACGGCCAGCCGGTGAACGATCAGCAGGGCCTGCCCGAGCTGCTGA
Organism: Chloroflexota bacterium; assembly: GCA_035293805.1. Classification (GTDB taxonomy): domain Bacteria; phylum Chloroflexota; class UBA6077; order UBA6077; family JAJPHF01; genus JAJPHF01. The sequence continues at coordinate 74,742 of DATGMD010000046.1, forward strand.
ACAAGAAGCAGGTGAACGACCAGGTCACGCTGACGATCAACCGCGACGGCAAGGAGCAGACGCTGCAGGTGCAGCTCGCGCAGCGGCCGAACTCCGACAACAACTAGGTATCGCTACCTCTCCGACGGGAGACGGACGGGGTGAGGGCAACGACGCCCTCACCCCGCCGCGTCTGCGGCGCGCGCCGGACGCGTACAGTGGTCGCCTGCCCCATTTTGCGGCACAATGAGAGAAAGTTCGCGAGGAGGGCGCCATGCGCCGCAACCGCTTCCCTCTCCGGCCCGCGTTCGCGCTGCTGGCCGCCTGTGCCATGCTCGTCGCCGGCTGCTCGGGCGGGCCGCAGAATGAGCGCGGCCCCGGCCAGGCCAACAGCGGCGGCGGCATTGTCGTCGCGAGCACGGCGGAAGCGGTCAGCTTCCATCCCTACAAGACGAGCGACACGGCGTCGGGCAGCTACCAGGGGCTCGTCTACGCCGGCAGCTTGCTGGAGCGCGACCCGGAGAACATCGAGCAGTTCAAGCCGAGCATGGCCCAGAGCTGGACGGTCAGCGACGACAAGATGACCTACACGTTCAAGCTGCGGCCGGACCTCGTGTGGAGCGACGGCCAGCCGCTCACGGCCGACGACTTCAAGTGGACGTTCGACCAGGCGAGCAAGCCCGAGAACGGCTGGCCCTACATCACCAACCTCGAAGAGATCGATTCCTACGAGGCGCTCGACCCGCAGACGATCCAGGTGCGGCTCAAGGAGCCCCTGGCGGTCGGGCTGGAGATGGCCGATGGCATCACGCCCCTGCCCCGGCACATCTGGGAATCGCTCGACTGGAACAATCCCGACCAAAACCCCCAGATCATGAAGCCCACCGTGGGCTCCGGCCCGTTCTTGCTGCAGGAGTGGGTCAAGGACGACCACGCGACCTTCGTGCCCAATGAGCACTACTACAAGGGCAAGCCGAAGCTGTCGAGCTACACGGTGCGGATCGCCGGCGATCCGCGGATCGCGTTCCAGTGGCTGCGGACCGGCGAGGTCGACGAGTCGGGCTTTTCGCCCGACGACTATGCCGACGCGAAGCGACTGGACAACGTGACCGTCTACGAGTGGTGGCCGGCGACCGGCAACTGGAGCTACGTCGGCTTCAACCTGCGCCAGCCGATCCTGCAGGACAAGCAGGTTCGCCAAGCGTTGGCCTACGCGATCGATCGCAAGACGATCATCGACCGGGTCATGTATGGTCTGGCCCAGCCGACCTACTCGGCCTACGGGCCGAACTGCTGGTGTTACAACCCGGACGTGCCGCACCGCGACTACGACCCCGAGAAGGCGAAGCAGATGCTCGACCAGGCCGGCTGGCTGCCCGGCGCGGATGGCGTGCGCGTGAAGGACGGGCAGCGCATGCACCTGCGGCTGCTCTACGGCCCGCAGTCGAGCAAGGTGCGCACGGCGCTGGCGAGCATCGTGCAGGATAGCTTCAAGCAGATCGGGGTCGAGGTGGAGATCACCGGCCTGGAGTGGGTGGCCTATCTCTCGGCGCTCAAGACGCCGCCCTACAACAACTGGGACATGAACGTGGGCGGCTGGCAGGCGACGATCGACCCCCACTGGATGTACCAGATCTGGAGCGAGGAGAACATCCCCGACCTCAACGCGGGCGCCTATCGGAACCCCGAGATAGAGAAGCTCTTCCAGGAGGGGGCGCGCGAGTTCGATCAGGCGAAGCGAAAGCAGACGTACGACCAGATCCAACAGATCCTGACGGACGACCAGCCCTACATCTACCTGTACGTGGACAAGTCGTTCGAGGGCGTGAACAACCGCATCGGCGGCATCAAGCCCTCGCCGCTCGGCCTCGAATGGAACATCGAGGAGTGGTACACGCGGTAATCTTGGGGCGGCGCACTCGTGGCCGTAATCGGTGGAGCCGTTCTGGCCCTCGTCCTGGTCGGGGCATTGCGAGCCCTGCGTGACCGTTGGCAAGGAGCCAATCCGCCGACTTCGTCGGATACCGCCGACACAGTTGAGCGCCTAGGAGCTGCTGGGACTGCTCCCAGTGGAGTACGACGATTTCCGGCGGCCGCTCGGTCCCGCCCACGACATCCGCAGCCAAGCTGGGTGAGGCGACGCCCTAGCGCGGCCGGCGAAGCGGCCGGAGCTACAGGTTGCCAGACAGGACGACCGGACCGGTGGGGCTAGGACTACCGCCGACCGGCTCGACCGAAACGGCGACGCTCTGTACGCCGTTCAGCCCCTCCTGCAAGTCCACCACCTGCTGGCCCGCGGCGCCCGGCGGCAGGATGGCGGCGCTGGCCGGCTGACCGTCGCGGATCACCCAGACCTGGTAAGTGCGGTCGGACGGCTGGCGCGGGATATTCTGCAGGAGCAGCACTGGCGGTCCGCCCGCGGCGGGATCAACGAGGATGCCGTGGCCGCTGCCGCCGTTGGCGGTCGGGCTGAGCGCCCAGCTCTGCTTGGCGGTCTGGATCAGCGCCACCTCGGCGCTCTGCGCGCGTAGCTCGCCCTGGAGCTGAGCGTTCCACAGGCCGACGCCGAGCGCGACGAGGAGGGCGGCCGCGGCGGCGAGCCATGGCAGCCACGCCGCCCGGCGCGGCCGGCTGGCCTGGGGCCGGCGGCTCGCCCGACCGGGGAAGACGGCAGGCGCGGCGGCGGCGTCCGCGGAGGGCCCCGCGGCCGGCTCCAGGCGCCCGCCCGCCGGGCCATCCGGCTCGCGGCGGGCGGGCCGGTCACCGTGCCCGCTCGTCGCCTGCTCCGCCCGCGCGGCGGTCAGGATGCGCGTCTTCAACTCTGCCCCCGGCTCGACCGGGGCGGGCAGGGCGCCCAGCAGCGCGACGGTCGCCCGCAGGTCGGTGCTGACTGCTCGACACGCCTCGCACGTCGCCAGGTGGCGGGCGACCGCGTCGGCCTCAGGCGGCGGCAGCGCTCCCAGGGCGTACGCCGCCAGCGTCTCCTCCAGGGCCTCGAGGGCCTGGGGCGACAGGCGCGTTGGATCGTGCGGCGTCCCGTTCATGCGTCCGCCTCGACGCGGTCGCGCAGCAACGTCCGGAGGCGGCCCAGCCCCAGCCGCAGGCGGCCCTTCACGGTGCCGAGCGGCAGCCCAAGCGCGCTCGCGATCTGCGTCTGCGTCAGCCCGCTGAAGTAGGCCAGCTCGATCGCCTGGCGCTGCTCGGCGGGCAGACCGCCCAGCGCCTCGCCGATCACCTCGCGGTCCAGCCGCTGGGCCGTCAGCGTCCACACGTCCGGCGCGCTCGGGTCGGCCCCTAGCTCTTCGGGCAGCGGCGCCAACGAGGTACGTCCCCGCAGACGGTCGATGGCGCGGTGGTGGACGATGCTCAGCAGCCACGTCCGCACGGTGCCGCGGCCGGGCTGGTAGCGTCCCGCGTTGCGCCAAAGCGCGAGAAAGGCCTCTTGCACGACTTCCTCGGCGGTCTCGCGCTCGCCCACCATCCGCACCGCCAGCCCCATTGCGGCGCGGCTGTGGCGCTCGTAGAGGGCGTCCAGCGCCTCGACCTGGCGGGGCAGCGCCCGCATGAGGGATTCGTCGCTGGCGCTCGCTACGTCCATGCGGTCCACTGCTCTCGTGAGGGATACGGACGCCAGGGGCGCGCGGTTCACCGGGGACGCTCGCAGTATAGCAGGTGCGCGGCTACAGCCCGTACAGCGCCCGCGCGTTAACGTGCAGCACGCGCTCGGCCAGGCGCTCGGCCTCGGCCGCGGTGAGCGCGCCGGCGCGCAGCCAGTCGCCCAGTGCCGCCGCCAGCGCCCGGCGGATGGCGATGGCGCCGAGCCAGACCGATTCGGCCAGCCCCGCCGCGTCCGACCCGTACAGCACCTTCGTCGCGGGCGCTAGCTCCAGCGCCTCGGCCACCGCCCGCTGGCAGGCCGGGCCGAGTAGCGGCACGCTCAGGCTCAAGTCCACGTACACGTCGGCGTACAGGCTCGCCAGGTAGCCAGCCTCGCGCAGGTAGGGGTAGCAGTGCAGCAGGACCACCGGCGCGCCGGCGAAGGCGCCGGCCTCCAGGGCCGGGCGCAGCAGCAGCGGGTTCGCTTGCAGCAGATCCAGGTCGGCGTCGCCGAAGCCGGTGTGCACCTGCACGGGCAGCTGTTGGCGCCCGGCCGCGGCGAACGCTTGCCCCAGGAAGTAGTCGAGCAGCGGCTTGTTGCTCAGGCGCCGCGCGCCGGCCCGGGCGGCGGCGCGCAGCGCCGGAAAGGCGGCGGCAGCGGCCTGGCGGTCGGGACGTCCGAGCGCCAGGCCGCTCCGATAGGCGACGATGGTCTTCAGGCCCACGTAACTCGCGCCGCGCAGGTCGGCGAGCGCGAGCGCGAAGTCCTTCTCCAGCGCGGCGAAGCTGGGGCTCGCGGCGATCAGGTCTTCGAGCAGCGGCTCGACGCGCAGCAGCGGCCAGGCCCGGCACGGCGGGGGCAGGAGGGCGTTTAGCTCGCCTACCGAGTAGCTGTCGGCCGCGCGGTAGCCGCCGTCCACGACGAGCGCGCCAACGCCCCCGCGCTCGACGCAGCGCCGCAGCAGCTCTGCCGGCGCCAGCGCCTGGCGCGCGGCCATCACGGCGTCTAGCTCGGGCGCGCAGTCGTAGAAGGCCGCGAGGTCACGCAGCGCCCGCTGGAAGTACAGCGTGTGCGGGACGTGGTCACGGACCTGGCGGGGGTCGCGGCTCTCGGTGAACCGTTCCAGCAGCCAAGCCCGAGACTCCGCCGCTGGCGCCGGCGGGGGTGGGCGCAGCGGGGGATGGCAGTGGCCGTCGACGATGGGAACGTCGGCCAGCGGCGAGCGGGTGCGGGCCATTTAGTACTTGAAGAAGTGATGCTGCTGCTCGAAGGCGGCGTCCTCGCGCGAGAAGGCCTCCCACTCCGAGCGGCGGACGGCCAGGTAGCTGCGACGCAGTAGATCACCCAGCGCCTCCATCAGCACCGCGTCGGCCTCCAGCGCGTCCAGCGCCTCGCCGAGCGAGGCGGGCAGGCGCCGGATGCCGCGGGCCGCGCGCTCGTCGTCCGACAGGAGGGCGGGATCGACCAGCGCCAGGCGGCCCTCGTCGAGCGTGGCGCCGCGCTGCACGCCGTCCAGACCGGCCACGATCAGCCCCCCCAGGGCGAGGTACGGGTTGCAGGAGTTGTCGCAGGGCTTTAGCTCCAGGTTGGTCGAGGCCATCTCGGCGCCACGGTAAGTCGAGACGAGCCGCACCGCTGCCTCGCGGTTGTCGGGGCCGTAGCAGGTGAAGGCGCTGCTCCACGAGCGGGGCTGCAGGCGATGGTAGCTGTTGAAGCTGGGGCAGGTGAGCGCGACGAGGCCCGGCAGGTGGTCGAGCACGCCCGCCACGAACTGCCGGCCGAGCGCGCTGAGGCCGAACGGCTGCGCCGGGTCGTGGAGCAGGTTCCGCGCGCCGTCCGGGTCCCACAGGCTCCAGTGCAGGTGGGCGCCGTTCCCCGCCTGGTCGGGCCACGGCTTCGGCGCCAGCGAGGCGTAGAGGCCGTGGCGCCAGGCGACGGCGCGCACCGTCTCGCGGTAGCGCAGCTGGTTGTCGGCCGCCCGCAGCGCGTCGGCGTGGTGGATGCTCAGCTCCTGCTGGCCGTGCCCTAGCTCGGGGTAGTACTGCTCGACCTCCAGGCCCTGCGCCACCAGCGCGTCCACGACGTCGCCGATCACCGGCGCCGCGGTGAGCATGCCGAGCGTGCTGAAGCAGAGGCTCTGATCGTAGGGCACGTAGCGGTCGTCGGCGCGCGTGGCGAGCGACCACTCAGGCTCGAAGGCTGCCTGCACGCTGAAGCCGGCCGCGCGCGCGGCGGCGATAGCGCGGCGCAGGAAGCCGCGGGGGCAGGCGCTCCAGGGAGCGCCGTCGAGCGTCTGCATGTCGACGAAGGCGAGCGCCTGGCGGGCGGCGTAGGGCAGCACCGTGAAGGTGTCGAGGTCAGGCACGAGGCGGATCTCGCCGACGGGGCCCAGCCCCTCGACGGACTGGAGTTGGTCTAGGGCGTTCATCGCCTGCATGGCGACGGTCAGGCCGATGCCGCTCCGCAGCCGCTCGGCGAGGCCGGCGCGATGGCTGCTCTTGCCGCGAATGATGCTGCCGTTGTCGCAGTACAGGAAGCGGACGAGGCTGACGTCGGCGGCGTCGGCCGCCCGCAGCACCTCGTCCACGCCCACGGAGGCTGCCTGCATCGTGACCCCCTCCCCCAACCCCCGCCCCCCATGGGGGGAGCGGGTTGCCGGCTCCGCCTTCCCCGGCGTCCTCCCCCCCTTCCCTTCAGGGAGGGGGCCGGGGGTAGATCCTCCCCGGCGTGCCCGGCTCCCCCCTTGCCCCTATGGGGGAGAGGGGGCGGGGGGAGAGGGGTCACCGCCCGGGCGTGGCCGCGGTGGGCTGCTGCTGCGCGGGGACGCTCGCCAGGTAGGCCGCGGCGGCGTCAAGCTGGCTATCGTGCCCATTGCGCAGCGCATCGAGGTCTAGCTCGACCTCCTGGTCGGGGTGGACGCCGACGCGGTCCAGCAGCGCGCCGCCGCCGGAGTAGACCTGCTCGATGCTGAGCTGCAGCGCCCCGCCATTAGACAGCGGCAACACCACGCTCGCCGCCACTGCCCCCGCGCTGGTGACGCCCATGATGTGCCCGACACCGTGCTCCTGCAGCGCGACGGCGAACAGCTCGCCCATCGACGCCGTGCCGTCGTCGATCAGCACGGCCAGCGGCACCGTTAGGATCGGCCGCGCCTCGCGGACGTTGATCGTCTCCTCGCGGCCGCGGCGGTCGACGGCGCGGTAGATCGGGCCGTCGGGGATGAAGCGCGACAGCAGCCGCGAGCCGACGTCCAGCCGGCCGCCGGAGTTGCCACGGAGGTCGAGGACGATGCCGCGCACGCCGTCGCGCTGGAACTGGGTCACGGCCTTCTCGACGCCGTCGATCACGGAGGGCTCGGGGAAGCCGCGCAGGGCCACGTAGCCGATGTTGCCGGGGAGCAGCCGCGACGCCACGAAGGGCAGCGCCACCTGGGCGCGCGTCAGGGTGATCTCGTCCACCTGGTCGCTGCCCGCGCGCTGCACGCGCAGCCGCACCTGCGAGCCCTCGGGGCCGCGCACCAGGTTCACGACCTCGTCCAGCCGCATGTCCGTCGTCGGCTGGTCGTCCACGCCCACGATCACGTCGCCCGGGCGCAGGCCGCCGCGCTCGGCGGGCGTGTCGGGGAAGACCTCGATGACCGTGGCCTGCGGCCCGCGCATGCGCGCGCCGATGCCGCCGTACTCCACGTCGCCGCGTGTCCAGCGAATGTGCTCCTGATACTCGTCGGGGGTCAGGTAGTTGGTGTGGGCGTCCTCGACGGACTGGGCCATGCCGGAGATCGCCGCGCCGGCGAGGTCGTCTGGCGACACGGTGTCGCCATAGCGCGCGGCCAGCGCCTGATAGCGCTGGCGGAGGGCCGTCCACTCCTGGTTGCGGTCGCCGCCGAGGTTGCCGAGCCCGGCCACCGGGTTGTCGATCCCGGCCGCCTTCAGGGCCGCCGTCATGCCGTCCTGCGCGGCGGCGATCAGCTCCGCCGGGTCGAGCGGCAGGGCGTAGCGATCGAGCAGCAGCTCGTACGCCTCCTGCATGGCCTGGAGCTGGCGAGCCGTGTCGAGCTGGGCGCCCGGATTCTGGTCCTGCGTCGCCGCGAGCGACGCCGCGTGGGCGACGGCACCTGTCCGGGGGACGGCGCCGGCGAACAGCAGCGCCAGGCTCAGCAGCAAGGTCAGCACACGGAGGCGCGCGGTGGAGGAAGTCGCGGACATCGGCAGTGCCCTCCCCGTTGGTAGGTGTATGCTCGGCCCGTGGCGGCGTTGGGCGGTGCGGCGGTGTCGAGAGAGGGCCCCGGCGCCGCCGGCAGGCGCGCAGCCCGCCGGTAGGATTAGACAGAGTATATCTGAGCCGCCATTTGCCGGCGAGTTTTTCCCGGCCGCCGCCGCGCGGGGGTTTTGGGTGCGGCGTCCCGTTTCGTACCATGTATTCGAGAATCCTCCGCGCCGACGCCGGTACCTGTGTGTACGACGCCGGTTACGCCGTCAAGGGGAGCGGCCATGGACGTCGTCGTCTACACTACCACCACCTGCCCGTACTGTCGGATGGCCAAGGACTACCTAACACAGCACGGCGTATCCTTCACCGAGCGCGACGTGGCGGCCGACCCGGCGGCGGCCGCCGAGGCCGTCCGCATCTCGCGCCAGCAGGGCGTCCCGATCATCGCCGCCGATGGCCAGGTGGTGGTCGGCTTCGACCGCCCCGGGCTCGACCGGCTCATCGCGGCCGTGAAGGCGAACCGGCCCTCGCTGGGGCTCGCGGTGGCCGACGCGAGCAAGATCGCCCTGAAGCAGGGCCAGGTGCCCGTGTTCGGCGCCTACGTCGGGCGCGTACGGCCCGGCAGCGTGGGCGAGCGCATGGGCATCCAGGCCGGCGACGTCATCACCGACATCAACATCCGCCCCATCCGGACCGCCGCCGACGTCGAGCAGGCAATGGCGGCGCTGGAGCCCGGCCACCGTGTGACCGTCGTCTTCCAGCGGGGCGGGCGCGAGATGCGCACGGAGGCGACGCTCTAGCGGCCGGCGCCGGCCGTCCGACCCGCTCAGGCGTATCCCTCGATGGCGCGCAGGTCGCTCGGCGTGCCCATCACCACGAGCTGATCGCCCGCCTGGACGGCGAAGTCGCCCGGCGGGTTGGGGATCAGCCGCCCGTCGCGTTTGACGGCCAGCACGATGGCGCCGGCGGCCGCGCCGCCGCGGGCGGCCGCCAGGCGCTTGCCCACCAGCGGCGAGGTCGGCTGTACCGCTAGCTCTTCCAGCAGCAGATCGGTGCTCGGGTCGTGCATGATCGTGTCCACGAAATCGACGGCCACCGGCCGCAGCGCCAGCATCGCCATCCGCCGCCCGCCGATCTGGTAGGGCGAGATGACGCGGTCAGCGCCCGCCCGCCGCAGCTTCGACTCCGCGTCCTCGCGGCTGGCCCGGGCGACAATGAACAGGCGCGGGTTCAGCCCGCGCGCCGAGAGGGTGACGTAGACGTTGTCCACGTCGCTGTCCACGGCCGCGATCAGGGCGCGCGCCCGCTTCACCCCCGCCGCCAGCAGAACGTCGTCGCTGGCGGCGTTGCCGGGCACCCACAGGCAGCCGTCGTTGTGGGCGGTCGCCAGCGAGGCCTCGTTGACGTCGACCACGACGTAGGGGACGCGCTCGCGGCGGAACTCGGCGGCGATCTGGCGCCCCACGCGCCCGTAGCCGCAGAGCACGACGTGGTCGCGGAGCTGTTCGATGCGGCTTTCCATCCGGCGCCTCCCCATCTGGCGCGTCAGCTCGCCCGCGACCGCATAGTGGACGATCGTGCTCAGCGTGTACAGCATCGTGCCCACGCCCAGGACGATCAGCAGCATGGTGAAGGCGCGGCCGGGCAGAGAGAGCGGGTGGACCTCGCCGTAGCCGACGGTCGTCACGGTCGTAACGACCATGTACAGGGCGTCGAAGAAGCTCCAGCCCTCAATGACCATGTAGCCCGCGACGCCGACGCTCAGCACTGCTGCGACGGCGAGGAGCGGCCGCCGCAGCGCGACCAGCTCGAGTCCCGGCCCGTGGAGGCCCGGTTTCGGCATGCTCACAACGCTCTCCCGCGCCCGCGGGGGCCGCACCGTCGGTGCGTCCGGGTACTGGTCTGCTGGCTCCTGGGCAGCGCGCGTCGCTGGCACGCGCGACGCATTATAACGAGACGTCGCATGCTTACCGCGGCGGGCGCGGGGGCGTGGAGCGGGCGGCGCTTGACACGCCCGCCGCGGGCGCTGTACCAAAGCTAGAGGGGAGCGTGCCGATGGCCAGGACCGTGCTCGTGATCGAGGACGAGGGCGCGATCGCGGAGATGCTGGAAATGCTGCTCCGCGACGAGGGCTACATCGTGCGTGTGGCGCGGACGGGCCGCGACGGCATCGATCAGGCGCGGACCGAGACGCCCGACTTGATCACGCTCGACCTGGCGCTCCCGGGCATGGACGGTGCTGCCGTGCTGCGCGCCCTCCACGCCGACGCCGCCGCGCCCGTCCTCGTCATCTCTGCCCACCCCGAGGTGCTGGCGCCCGCCGACCGGGCGCTGGCCGCCGCCGTCATCGGCAAGCCCTTCGACATCGACGACATGCTGGCGCGCGTCGCGGGGCTGCTCCCGTAGAGCGCCCCCCGCGCGCCAGGGAGGCGCCACCATGGAGCCATCGCTGACGGTCTTGACGCGGGCGGCCGATCTCCTCTGCCGGCGCCATGCCAACATCGAGCTGCGCTGGGCCCAACGCGTCGTGACCTTCGGCCACTTCGAAGGGCGCGGTGACCTGCACCTCGCCGACGTGCTGGACCACATGCCCCTGCTGACCGAGGCGATCATCGCCGTCTTGCGCGACGGCCACCAGCCCGACGCCTTCCAGCCCGGCGGCGAGTTCTACACCCGCGCGCGCACCCATGCCTGGACGCGGCACGAACAGGGCGTGCGCCCCGAGGAAGTCATCGACGAGCTGCGCGTCTTCCGGTCCGAGATCTGGCGCGAGCTGCGCAAGCGCCTGCCGCGCGAGATGCCGCTGACGGCGGAAGACGTGTTCGTGCTCGAAGAGCACGTCAATTACGCCCTCGACCTGATCGTCGGCGCCTCGCTGCAAGCGTTGCGCGAGCTGGAAACGAGCGACCTCTGGCCGCTGCCGCCGCTCGCCGGCGACGACTGAGCGCCGGCGTGGCGCGGTCCCGCCGCGCAGCGGTAGCTCCCAGGGCCGGGCCGTGCTTGTCGGCGAGCTAAGCGCGCTGGCGAGCGCCTTCGTCTGGGCCTGCAACGGCGCGCTGCTCCGCTGGCTGTCGCCCCGCGGCGACGTCATCGCCATCAACGCGCTGCGCTGCTCGGTCGCCGCCGCCCTGATGCTGGCGACGCTCGCGCTCCTCGGCCGCGGCGCCGACTTGCTGCGCACGCCGCCCGGGGCGCTGGGGCTCTTGCTCGCCTCGGTCTTCTTCGGGATGGGGCTCGGCGACAGCTTCTACTTCCAGGCGCTGCGGCTGGTCGGCGTCGTGCGGGCGCAGCCGATCGCCATGAGCTACCCGCTCATCTCGGCCGTGCTGGCCGTGCTGGTGCTGGGCGAGCCGCTGACCGTGACGGCGGCGCTCGGGATCGTGCTGGTGGTGGCCGGCGTGTACGCGGTGGCTGCCGCCCAGGTGCCTGCCGGCCAGGCGCGGCAGCCGCTCGCGCCCGGCGCGCGACGGGCGGGCGTCCTGTTCGCCCTCGCCGGAGCCGTGTGCCTGGCGCTCGGCACCATCTTCCTGCGCCCGGCGGCCAGCCAGGTCGACCCCTGGATCGCCGCCACGGTCCGGCTCTGCGGGGCCAGCGTCTTCCTGCTCGCCTATACCGCCCGCCGCCTGCCCGCGGCCCGCGAGGCGGCGCGCAAAGACCCGGCGTTCGGCCCGGGCGTGCTGCTGCTCGGCGTGGGGACGGCGATCTCCATGTCGCTCTTCGTGGCTGGGATCTTCTACGCCGGCGCAGCGCGCGGTGGCGCGCTCGCCAGCACGGCATCGCTGTTCGGCGTGCCCATTGCCGTGTTCGTACTGCGCGAGCAGGTCACCTGGCGGCTGCTCGGCGGCGCGGTGCTCTCCCTCGTCGGCGTCTGGCTGATCTTGCTACGGTGACCGCGGTGGCCAGCCGAGCCACGCCGCAGCCGGGCAGGCCGGCCAGCGCGCCGCACCCCGGGCCATTCATGCCGAACCCGGCGACGCCGGGGCCGGTGATCCCGGCGAAGCCGTCGAAGCCGAACGGGGGCGGGGTCCAGCCTCCCGTGGCGCCGTTGCGCCCACTGCGTGATACCGTCAGAATACGGGGCGGCGGTTGGCCGCATAGCCATTCTCGCTACGAGTGTGCCGACGGTGTGACCGCGCGCGGCGCGAGGAGAACGACAGGTGGACGAGGCGTTTGACATCGTCGTCATCGGGGGCGGCGGCGCCGGCTACGCGGCCGCGAGCACCGCCGCCCGCCTGGGACGGCGCGTGGCGATGATCGAGCGCGCCGAGCTAGGCGGCACCTGCCTCAATCGCGGCTGCGTGCCCACCAAGACACTCCTCCGCTCGGCGCAGGTGATGGACACGATCCGGCGCGCGGCCGACTTCGGCATCGACGTCGGCCGCGTGCGGCTGGACTACGCCCGCGTGCGGGCGCGCAAGGACGCGGTCATTCGCGGCTTCTCCGGCGACGGTCCGCTGGAGAGCCTGGCGCGGCAGGGCATCACGCTGCTGCGCGGCACGGCGCGCTTCGAGGACGCGCGCCACGTCAGCGTCGACGGCGTCGCCTATGCCGCCGACCGCTTCGTGATCTGCAGCGGCTCCGCGGCGCGGATACCCGATCTGCCCGGCCTGGCCGACGCCGGGGCGATCACCTCCACGGAGGCGCTGGCCCTCGAGGCGTTGCCGCGCACGGCGGTGATCGTCGGCGGCGGCATCATCGCCTGCGAGTTCGCCTCCCTCTGGAGCGCCTTCGGGGTGCAGGTGACGATCGTCGGCGAGCGCCTGCTGAGCGGCGAAGACGAGGAGGTGGGCGCGACGCTGGCCGACGCCTTCGCGCGGCGCGGCATCCGGCTGGCGCGGGGCCGCGCGGAGCGGCTGGCGCGGCGTGGCGACGCGCGCGTCGTCTACTTGCGCGGTCCCGACGGTCCGGCCGAGGTGAGCGGGGACCTCGTGCTGCTGGCGACGGGCCGGCGGGCGCAGTACGACGGGCTGAACCTGGCGGCGCTTGGCGTGGCGACCGACGCCCGCGGCATCGTCACCGACGCTGGCATGCGCACGAACGTGCCCAACGTCTGGGCGGCGGGCGACGTCACCGGGCGCCACATGTACACCCATTCGGGCGACTACGGCGCCGAGATTGCCGCCTGGAACGCGGCCGGGGGCGAGCCCGAGCGCCGCGCCGACTTCCGCGTCGTGCCGCGGCCCGTGTTCGCGCTGCCCGAGGTGGCGGCGGTCGGCCTCACCGAGCGACAGGCGCACGCGGCCGGGCGCGACGTCGAGACCGCGCGCGTGTGCTACGGCGACGTGAGCAAGGCGGTGATCCAGGGCGACGACGAGGGGTTCTGCAAGATCGTCGCCGACCGCGGCACCGGCGAGATCCTGGGCGGGGCGATCGTCGGCGCGGGCGCCACCGATCTGATCGGCGAGCTAGTCGTGGCGATGGCCGGGCACGTCAACGCCTACACGGTGGGCGACGCGATCCACCCCTACCCAACGCTCGCGGAGCTAGTGCGCTGGACGGCCGACCAGATCGGCAAGCACCTGCCGCCCGGCGAGCAGGTGCGGCGGGCCGAGGGCACGGCCCTCCACCCCGACACGCTGGGCTGCTGGCCCGAGCGCGGCGCGGCCTGCCGGGCGCAGGAGCACGTGCTGGACACGGCCTCGCGCTGAGCAGCTAGCCCGCAAGGGCGGATGCCGGACGCCGCCGAGCGCGCTGGCTCGTGCCGCAACCGTGGTCAGGCCACGGGGAGGTTGGGGCGCGCGTCTAGCGTGAGGTCGGAGCGGGCGCCGGCCTCCCAGCGGTAGTAGGCCGCGGCGCCGATCATTGCGGCGTTGTCGGTACACAGCGCAATGGGCGGCAGGCGCACGGCCACGTCCACCCGCTCCTGCACGGTCTGGCGCAGGGGCACGTTCGCGGCCACGCCGCCCGCGAGGGCGACCTGGCGCGCGCCAAACTCGGCGGCCGCCCGCGCCGTCTTCGCCGCCAGCACGTCCACGATTGCCGCCTGGAAGCTGGCGGCCACGTCGGCCACGGGCGGGTTCGGCCCGAGCGTCTCCAGCAGCCGCAGCACGGCCGTCTTGAGGCCGCTAAAGCTGAAGTCGTAGCTGTCGCCGAGCCAGGCGCGGGGCAGCGGGAAGCGCGTCGGATCGCCGGCCTCGGCGGCGCGCTGGATCGCCGGGCCGCCGGGGAAGCCCAGCCCCAGCATCCGCGCCACCTTGTCGAACGCCTCGCCCGCGGCGTCGTCCCGCGTGTGGCCCAGCCGCACGTAGTCGCCGTGCCCGCGCATCAGCACCACGTCGGAGTGCGCCCCCGACACGATCAGACACACGAGCGGAAACTCGGGCTCCTCGGGGACCGGGAGCGGCGGGCTGGGGGCCGGCGGCTGCTCGCCCCTCGCCCCTGTCCCCTGGCTCTTGGCGACCGGCACCAGCCAGTTCGCGTAGACGTGGCCTTCCAGGTGGTTCAGCCCCAGCAGCGGCAGGCCGCGCGCGTAGGCGACGGCCTTGGCGACGTTCACCCCGACGAGCAGCGCGCCGGCCAGGCCGGGGCCGTAGGTCACGGCCACCGCGTCGACGGGGCGCTGGTCGCGCTCCAGACCGTCGAGCGTGTCCTCGAGGAGCGGCACGATGTTCGCCAGGTGCGCGCGCGACGCGGCCTCGGGCACGATGCCGCCGAACGGCCGGTGCAGCTCGACCTGGGAGGCGATGAGGTTGCTCTCGATCCAGCGGCCGTCCCGCACCACGGCCACGGCGGTTTCGTCGCAGGATGTCTCGAACGCCAGGATACGCATGGCCGCTACTCGCCCGGAAGCTCGTAGCGGTATAGGCCCTGGGTGGTGAGCACGTACAGCCGGTTGTTCTCGTCCAAGAAGACGTCGCGCAGCCCCTGGAAGTCGGCGCTGTCGAACGGCGGCCGGAACTGGCGCTGGTACGTCCCGTCCGCGGCGAGCTGCACGATGCGCTGGTTCCCCATGTCGGCCACGTACAGCGGCGGGTTGTCGCCGCCGCCGAAGGTCAGGGCGATGGGGCCGCGCAGGCCGTCGGGCGGCTGCGTGGCGAACGCCTGCGGGTCGCCGTTCTCGCGGGCGAACTTGCGCAGCGTGCCGTCGCCCTGCAGCACGTACAGGCTGTCGCCGCTGATCTGGAGGTCGACCAGGCGGTCCCACCCCAGGTTGGCGCGGGAGTCGAGCACGGCCACCGGCGGGCTGTCGTAGCCGCTCCGGGTGGGTGGGTAGCGCATGACCGACGGCGCCTTCGGGTCGACCAGGTAGACGGCCCCCTTGTCCGATGCCATCGCGCTCAGCTCTTGCCACTTGCTGCTGTCGGCGGGGATGATGCGGCCGAGCCCGGCGCGCGGGTTGTAGGTCACGAACGTCCGACCGCTCTCGGCCACGATCAGGCCGGGATCGGTGCGCGGCCCGCCGACGCCCGCCCACGTCATCGCGATCAGCTTGCCCACCGCTCGGTTGCCCACCTGGTCGCCCTGCTTGACCAGCACCTGCGGCTCGCCGCTCTGCAGCGTGCCATCCGCCTGAAGCTGGTAGCGCAGCAGGCGGGCGCCGCCCACGTCGAGCACGTAGATGTCGGTGCCCTCGACGATGACGCGGGTGACGCCGCTGTCGCCGCCCGTGTCGGCGAAGTTGATGAGCGGCGGCTCGCCAGGCAGGCGCACCACGTGGTCCAGGCGGTCGAGCTCGGCCTGCGTGTCGCGCAGCAGGGACCGCCACGAGTCGGTCTCGCGGATGGCGAGCGCCTGGGTCAGGAGCTGGCGCGCCTGTTCGAGCTGGTCGCGCGCCCCGGGGCCTCCCGGGTCGCGGCGGACCTGATCGTAGTACGACTGCGCCTGCGCGGCGAGGGCGGAGGCCTGGTCGGGCGGCGGCTTCAGCGTGTTGAAGGCGGCCATGCCCACGAACACGAGCGCGGTCAGCGCCACGGCCGCGACCACGAGCAGCAGCGCGCGCGGGGCGCCGGTGGCGAGGCCGACCCGGGTGAGCCGCTCGAGTGCCACACGGGTGCGCCCCAGCGGGTGGCTCGGCGGCGCGTCCCAGCGCGGCTCCAGCGCGTCGTAACTGGTGGCGCGGCGCCCGTTGCGAGAGCGGCCGCCCCGGACCGCCGCGCGGTCGTAGCCATTGGTCGCGTAGGCGCCTCGCTCGCCGTAGCCGCCGTGGTCGTCGTAATCGAGGTCCGCGTAGTCGGCCCCACGGCGGCCGCGGCGGCCCTCACTCCCCCGGCGCGCGCGCGCCGGGGTCGTGGCGTACTCCTCGGCCTCGACCTCGTCCTCCTCCTCCTCGTGCGCGCCCGCCGGAACGGCCACGCGCGGCATCCAGGCGCGGCGCTCGGGCACGCGCGCCTCAACGACGAGGATCGAGAAGGTGGGCCGCGTCTGCCGCCAGACGCCCAGCTCGTACAGGGCCGAGGCCACGGCGGAGGGCTCGCCCTCGTCCATCGCCGCCTCGATGTAGTCGGCGCGCAGCCGCTCCCACTGTGGCCCGGAGGCCAGCACCAGCAGGTCGTCGGGCGCGAACGGGCTGAAGCTGTAGGCGATCTGCGGGTCCAGCTCGCCGCCCAGCAAGCGCGGCTCGCCGACCTCGATGCCGTTCTCGGTAGGGACGCCCTGGAAGCGCTGCAGCGTGCCGCGGTGGCGGACGGCGGCGAACGTGAGCCCGACGCGCCCCAGGTACGCGCCGCCGGAGCGCAGCACGGCCACCGCCGCCTGGAGGCGCACCCGGTCCTCCGGCATGCTCATCGAGTTCTCGCGCCGAAGGAACTGGTGCGCGGCCAGCAGGACCGCTGCGAGCGCCGACGTCGCCGAGCGGCCGCCGCTCGCGGCAAACTCGCGCTCCATCACGTCGAGGATCTGGCGGCAGAGGGCGCCCTGGCCGGGCCGGTCGGGCGCGAGCAGGGCACAGAACTGGTCGGTGCGGCGGCGCAGGGGCCAGAGCCCCGCGGGACGCGAGACGGTCACGAAGTCAGCGCTTTCCTGCGCGTCGCCGGCTTCGACACTAAGCTGCGTGACGACGAGGTCGGCGGGCGCCGTCATGCGGGCCTCCTCCTCGCGCCCATGCGGATGATAGGGCAAAGTATATCAGACGCCCCGAGGGCCGGCAATCGCAGTATGCCCATAGTAGTATGCCTATCGGTGTGAGATGGGAGCGGCGGCGACCTCTCCGCCGGGGCCTGGCCCCAGCGAAAGGACCAGCGGCGGGGCGCTCCAGGCGACCCACCCCTCGCCGCTTTCCGGCTGTGCGGTCGAGCGGTAAACGACCACTTCCAGGTTGTACGGTCCCGCCGGCGCGTCCGCCGGCAGGGGGATGGCGGCACGAGTCCAGAGGCGGTCGCCGGGCGCCGGGGGCGCCGCGTCGAGCCAGCCGGCATCGAGCCAGGGGTCGGCGCCCCACCAGGCACGGCCCTGTGCGTCGCGCAGCCGCAGCGCCACCTTCAGGCCGGGGTCGAAAGCCTCCTCGACCCGCCACCCAAGCGCGACGCGGACCGCTTGCCCGGGCCGCGGCCCGCCGGGCTCGATGCCCAGCGTCTCCAGTGCCACACCTCCCGTGCTCCGCTCCACTGACATCTCGGCGAGCGCGCCGCCCTCCAGCAAGTAATGGGCCAGCCGCACCTGGCGAAAGTCCGCGACCTCCTCGGCGTAGGCGTAGCGCGCGAGCCAGCGCGGCACGAAGCCCGTTGGGTCGGCGTGCCCCATGTCCGTCTCCAGCAGCCAGAAGCCCTGATAGCGCCCGGCCAGCTCGCTCAGCGCCGCGCCCACGTCGCGCTCGACGAGCGGCACCGCGCCGGTCAGGATGTGAGCGGGCAGGTGTCCCTGGTAGTAGTAGTCGAACAAGAGCGTTTGCCAGGGGCCGTTGAAGACGACGGCCTCGCCGGGCTGCTCGGCCGCCTCCACCACGCGCAGCGCTTGCGCGTAGTCGCCGCGGACGTACTCGCCGTAATACGGGACGAGCCACGGCACGACCACTACCGCCCAGGCTGCGGCGGCGGCGATGGCCCAGCGGCGCGGCCGCAGCGCCTCCCACCCGGCGGCCAGGGCGAGCACCGCGAAGGGCAAGAGCATCAGCAAGAAGCGCACGTTCAGGTCGCGCCCGACGAGCATCAGGGCCACCAGGCCGAGGAGCGGCGCCAGGCCGACGGTCGCCAGCAGCCGCCCGCCCGCGCGGGACCGGCGCCAGGCCTGGACCGCCAGGGCGATCAGCAGACCCACGCCGAGCGCGGCCGCGGCCTCCTCCAGCGCGGTCGGCTCCTCGGGGAACGGACCGCGCAGCAGCCCGCCCACCGCCCGCCACAGCGAGAGCGCCGCGTCGTCAGGGGCGAGCGACGCCAGGCGCAGGCCGCCCAGGCTGTGGCGCAGCCCGGGCGCCAGCGCCCACCAGCCCGCCAGCGTGGCGCCCGCCAGCAGGCCGAGGCCACCGAGCGCCAGCCAGACGCGCCGCTCGCGCCCCCGCGTCCACAACAGGTAGAGCGCCTGGCCGCCGAGCGCGAACGCGGCGTAGTAATGCGTCGCCAGCGCCGCTAGCGCGGCCACGCCCCACAGCGCCCACCAGCCCGCCCGGCCGTGGGGCGGGGACGGGTCGCCCGCCACCTCCCCGTCGCCGGTAGCGTCGCTCTGGCCGGCAGGCCGCGCCGCTCGTACCAGCGCGTACGTCCCGACCAGGACGAGCAGCGTCAGCAGCGGGTACATGCGCGCGTCGCGGCTGTAGAAGACGTGGGCGGGGGCGGCGGCCAACAGCGCCGCGGCCACCAGCCCCACTGGCCGGTCGAACACGGCCGCGCCCAGCAGGCCCACGAAGGGCACAGCCAGCGCGCCCAGCAGCGCGGAGAGCGTGCGCAGCACCGTCTCGTCGCGGCCGAGCGCGAGCCAGGCGTGGGCGAGCAGGTAGTACAGCGGCGGGTGCTCGAACGGGGCGCCCCGCAGGTACGTCAGCATGTCCAGCACGGGCCGGCCCGCGATGTAGACGGTCGCGGCCTCGTCCCAGTCGAAACCGCCCAGGGCGGGCAGGCGCCAGAGCCGCAACGCCAGCGCGGCCAGCGTCACCCCGCCCAGCGCGAGCGCGAAGGTGCGTTCCGAGCGCATCATGCCGGGGTCGTGCCCTATCGCTCGCCGACCGCGAGCCGCGCGAGGGGCCGCGTCGGGCGCAGGCGCCCCGCCCGCGACCGGCGGCGCCCGCGCTCCCGCGGTGCGCGCTGCGGCGCCGCCCGCCGCAGCTCGTACAGCGCCTCCTCGGCCAGCCGGCGATTGGCCGCGGTCAGGTCGGCCTGCAGCCCGCTCAGCACGATCATCACGCCCACGGCCCAGAGCGTTCCCGCCAGCATGACCGACTGCACGTGGCCCGCGCCGCCTTCGGTGACCACGAAGTACAGGAAGCGCAGCACGCCGAGCGTGCCCACGGCCAGGAACAGCGCGCCGACCAGCGAGAAGACCACGAGCGGCCGGTACGTCACGTAAGCGCGCACGATCGTCGCGCTCGAGTGCAGCAGGTAGGCGGGCAGGCTCGACATCAGCCGCGAGCGGCGTGTCTGCGGATTCACGCGC
Source organism: Chloroflexota bacterium (assembly GCA_035293805.1). Taxonomy (GTDB): domain Bacteria; phylum Chloroflexota; class UBA6077; order UBA6077; family JAJPHF01; genus JAJPHF01. The sequence goes on from DATGMD010000046.1 coordinate 94,048, forward strand.
ACGGGCACGCTCACGACGCGCAGCCGCTGGGCGCCGGCCTGGATCAGCGTCTCCAAGGTGTAGCTGTAATCCGAGTGGACGTATAGCCGCAGGGCGGCCGCGCGGGAATAGGCGCGGAAACCGCTGGGCGCGTCGCGCACGCCGGTGCCCGAGGCCGCCCGGACCACGGCGCTCCCCGCCGCCTGCAACATCTTCTTCAGCGCCGAGAAGTGCGCCACGCGCGCCGGCTGCCGGTCGGCCACCACGACGTCGGCCGTGCCAGCCAGAATGGGCGCCACCAGGCGCGGCAGGTCGGCCTGCGGGTACTGGTTGTCGCCGTCGGTGTTCACGACGACGTCGGCGCCGAGCCGCAGCGCGGTGGCGAGCCCCGTACGAAAGGCGGCGGCTAGCCCGCGGTTGCTGGTGTGCCGGACGACGCGGTCGGCCCCGGCACGGCGGGCGACGGCCGCCGTGCCGTCGGTCGAGCCGTCGTCGACCACGACGGTCAGCACGCGGGCGCCACCCGGCAGCCGGCGCGGCAGGCCGGCCAGTACGGTGGGCAGGGTGAGCGCCTCGTTGTAGCAGGGGATCTGAACGACGATCGTCTTTCGCGTCATCCACTGTCGGCAATCGGGTGTCGTCCGGTGCCGCGCCCCCGCGGCCGCCGCGGCGCGGTCGGGGCGGACAAGGCCGGGGTTGGAGTGCCGAGTGCTCGCAGGGCCGGCCCGCGCGCCGTGGGCCGTATGGCTCGGCCCGCGATCGTCCGGGCAGGCCGGCTCGGCCGCATCATAGGGGGCGTACCACACCACGGACGCCGGCCGCCGTCACGCCCCCGCACGCGGCCGGCCGAGAGTTAGTGTAGCCGATCCGCGCCGCCGCGCCCACGGTTTGGGGGTGCGGCCCTAGGCAGCAACAAGCGGGGCAGCCAGCTGGCTGCCCCGCTTGTTGCTGGTTGCGCCCGCGCGGCGCTCAGCCGCCGGTGCCGCCCGCGAACGGCCCTTGCGGGAACGCGTCGCCGGGCATCGCCGGGTTGTCGAGCTTGCTAACGCGCGCGTCCACGCCGAGCGACGACATGGTGCCCGAATCGCCGTTCATGACCGCCGCCCGCTCCTCGGGCGTCAGATCGTAGCCCGCCAGCGCGCTCTCCGGGCTGTTTGCGAGCTGCGCGCGGAACGCGGCGTCGGTGCTCGCCCGCTCGATGACCTTGGACAGCGCCTCCTGCGACATTGCCGACCTCCTAACCACTCTGCCCTCGCCGGAACCGGCTTAGCGCCATTATAGCCGAGCGGGAATTCGCGTACTGTCACCTGCGCGACATTCCGGCGGTCGCCCGGCCGGCAGAGCGCGGCGGGCGGCCGGGCGGCAGCGAAAAGAGGAGCCGCCCGGGGCTCAACCGGGCGGCTCGGGGGAGTGGATGAGTGATAGGCCCCGGGGAGGGGCCGAGGGAAAGGGGGCGGGCCGTGGCCCGCCCCCCGGTAGCTAGTTGATGAACCCCGCGGCGTTGGCCAGGTTCCAGCCGCCGGCGCGGTCCGCGGGTGGCTGGCCGGGCACGGCGCTGGGCCGCGCGTAGTCGATCACCGTGCCGATACCGAACACTCGCGGGCTGGTCGAGGTGATGATCGCCGACCCGTCGAAGCCGGTGGGGAGCGGCGCCGTGTTGCCCAGGAACCAGGTGTGGGCCTGGTACGGCGACGAGATCACCACGGCCTCGCGGGAGATCGTCCACTCGAAGCCCGAGGGGTCGAAGTACCGGATGGTGAGCTGGATCGGGATCGGCTGGTAGTCGTCCCCGTGCATCACGCGGATGCCCGTGGTCCAGCCGAGGCGCACGCGACCGGTGTCGGGATCGATGCTCACGTCCTTGCGGACCGACGGCACGTACAGACACTGCGCCACGGGTAGCTGTAGCGGCTGGCCGCCGATGTACGTCGCCGGCTGGTTGATGCCGATACAGGTCTCGTTGCCCAGGGCCACCGTGACGTCTTGAGCGCCGGTCGCCAGGTTGATGACCGAGGTGTTCAGCGACATGAACGCGTTGTAGCTGAACGCCATGCCGCGCGCGTAGTTGACCACCTGGGCGGTGACGCCCAGGGCCACCGAGGCGTCAGTGGGGCGGATACGGATCACGCCGACCTTGTAGTCCGGTGCGTTCCGCGATCCGAAGAACAAGGTTGCCCCGCTGATGTTCGCGATACGGTCAGTGATCGTCTCGATCTGCTGGCCGTTCTCGTTGAACACCTCGATGGTGAGCGCCTGCGAGCCGCCGCCCGGGCTCAGGTTGTTGAGCTGGACGCCCGTCTCCCAGCCGTCGAAGCCGTTGTAGACGAGCGGCAGCACCCACGTCTGGCCGATGGCGCCGAAGCCGGCGACCGGCGAGCCCTGCGCGCCGTTCGCGAACACCAGCTGCCCGCCGGTGACGGACGGCACGGACGTGGCCATCTGCGCGCGGTTCGAGTAGCTGATCGCCTCGGACGTGATGCCGCCCGGCACGAACAGGTTGGAGCGGTTGCCAGGCCCGGGGCCAGCGAGCTGCAGCGGCACGGTCGCGTTGCAGAACGTCGGCTGCCCGCTCGCCGTCGGCTGGTTGCCCGGCCCGAAGGCGCCGATGTTCGACGCCGGGATGCCCGCGCAGCCCTGCTGGGCGGAGCCGGCCGGAGTCGTGCCAGCTGGCGCCGGGATCTGCGCGATCGGCGGGATGCCGCCCGACGAGTTGACCCAGACCGCGCCCATCCAGCGCGGCGGGATGTCGGGGATGGTGCGTAGGTCAAGGATCGCCACGCCGAACGCCGGCGCCGTGCGGATCACCTGGACAGGGCCACCGGGCACGCCGCGCGTCGGCGCCAGCGTGAACACGATAGGCTGCGGCGAGTTCGTGATGTTCATCGCCGAGACGACCGTGTTCCACTCGGTGGACGGGTTCCAGTTCTTGAACGCCATGCCGATGACGTTGTTGTTGCCTGGCTGGACGAAGGTTTGCGCCAGCTGCTCCGCCGGGATGCCGGCGCTGATGTCGAACGACTGATGGTCGCCCACCAGGTACTCGACGATGCCTTCCAGGTTGGCCAGGCTGTACGCGCCCGGCGGCGACTGGCCGGGGGCGGGGCCGATCGGCGGGGCCGAGGTGAAGACCAGGGCCGACCCGAAGATGCCCGCCGGCGGCGCGATGGCCACCGAGGCGCCAGGGTTCAGGTCAATCGAGTCGCCCGCGCCGCAGTCCGCCGTGCCGACGCCGCCGACCGCGAACGAGCTGGAGCACCAGAAGATGCTCGCCAGCGTGCGGACCGCGCCGGTGTTCTGGATCTTGATGCGCGTCGTCTCGATCGGCACCCCGTAGATGTCGGCGTTGCCGCCGCGCGACACTAGCGGGAAGACCAGCTCCAGCCGGCCGCCCGCGGGACCGCCCGGCAGGCCGAGCAGGCCGGTGTTGATCAGGACGAAGTTCGGGTCCTTCCACTGGCCCGCCACGACGGTCACGGTCTTCTCGACGCGCGGCACCGAGATGCCGCCCGTGATCGTGACCACGTAGGAGGTGCCCGGCATCAGGCCCGGGATCTCGTACCGGCCGCTGAAGCTGGTGATCGCCGTCGAGATCGGCGAGCCGACCACGCCCGGGATCGCTTGCGGCGGGAGGCTCGCGTCTGGCGCGATGTTCGAGGCGCCGCCCAGGACCTCAGGGCCGAGCGCGGCGACCGCGCGCACCTGCACCGTCGCGCCCTGCGCCGGCGAGCCGAGCACGCCGTCCCAGACGTAGCCGAAGATGCCGCCGCCCGTGCCTGCCGCCGCGGGCACCGCGAGCGGCGCCGGCGGGAGGCTGCCCGCGCCGCCGGGCGTCGCCAGCGACGTGTTCGGGGCGGGCTTCGGCGGCATGACGATGTCCGGCACCACCGTCACCGCGTCGGGCGGCGCCAGGATGCCCGGCTGCCCCGCCGGGGGCTGCGACGCCGGGATGTGGCCGCAGCCCACGGTCTGTGCGGGACGAGCGATGCCGCCCGGGATGGACACGAGCTGTACCGGTGGTGCTGTGCCGCCCGGTAAGCAGAGTACGTCCACGTTGTCGAGCGCGGTGATGCGATAGGTGCCAGGGGGTAAGCCCGCCATGACCCAGTTGCCGCCCGCGTCCGTCTGGGTCGTCGGCGTCGCCTCCGTGAAGCCCGTGAACGGGCTGATGAACGAGCCGACCAGCGACGCGTCCGTGCGGACGGCCACCACCGTGACGCCGCCCAGCGACGTGGGGGCGCCGGCGTTGAGCTGGATCGGGTCCACCACGCGGCCCGTGAGCACCGACGTGCCGGGGATCGGCTGCAGGACGCTCAGGGACTCGACGCAGAGGTTCGGGTCGAACCAGGTGGGCAGCGCGGCGGGCAGGCCCGGGGCCGCCGCGGGGTTCGCGATCAGGCCGGGCGGCGTGGTCACGCTCACCTGGCAGGAATCGACGATGCGGAAGCCCGCCGGCACCGCGGTCACGCGGAAGGTGTACTGGGTGCCGCGGGTGAGGCCGCCGAGCTGATAGTAGCCCGTGGTCGCGCCGTTCGGCTGGACGTTCGTCGGCTGCGACGTGACCGCCGAGATGTTGTTCGCGCAGTTGCCCGACGTACAGGTCGCGGTAACCGTGACGCCGTTCACCGGCAGGCCGGTGGTGAGGTCGATCACGAAGCCGAAGGCGCCGATGTCGTTGTCAACCGAAGTCTGGGTGGCCGTGCCGCCGCCGGCCGGGATGATGCCGCCGTTGAAGCCGGCGGGGTTGCCCGACGGCGCGCGCTTGAGCGGCATGGTGAGGCCGGCCGCGGCTATCGAGGCCGTCGCGCCCGGGCCCACCGTCACCGAGACGCCCGGGGCGGCCGAGGGCGCGTGGCCGCAGATGTCGTTGCTAGCGCAGATGCTGACGGTTTGGGCATTGCCCGGCCCGCCCGGGACGTTGCCGCCCGAGTTGATGGCGAAGACGCGCCACGTGCCGGCGGCGCCCGCGGCCGGCACGGTGAGCGTGAAGTCGCCCAGCGGCCCGGAGTTCGCGGCCACCACCGTGCCCGGCGCCGCGCCCGTCGTCTCGACGGCGGCCACCAGCGTGCCGAGCAGCGTCTCCTGCGGGTTCGGCACCGGGAGCGGCGCCGGCTGGCCGATCTGGCGGATCAGCGGCGGCGCGTTGAAGCCCACCGTGCCGTTCGTGTTCACGCCCGGCGTCTGGGTGGCGTTGGTGCTGCACGGGCTCGCCGCGAGGGGGGGTACCGTGCAGGCCGTCAGCGCGACCGCCCCCGGCACGCCCGAGATCACGCCCGACGTCGCGCCGGGCTGGCCGCCCGCCGCCCCGACGGTTAGCGACAGCGAGTAGTCGTGCTCGACCGGCGCGGCGGGACCGCCGCCGCCGACGACCACCAGGGTGTCGGTGTGCGTGGCGTAGTTGACCTTGATCGCGATGTGCTGGTAGGTCGTGCCGCCGGCCGCGGCTGGGACGGTGTTGAAGCCCCAGCGGCCGGTGTTGCTGCTGACCGAGGTGCAGTTCAGGTTCAGGTTCGTCGTGCCGATAACCGCGGTCACCTGGGTCTGGATGGTCGCGTTCAGCGCCGCGATGCTGGTGACCGGGTTGATCCCCGCCGCGCCCGCGCACTGGCCAGGCCCTGGAGGGGCGCCGGGAATCACCAGGATGTTGACGACCTCCGCGATCGGCTCTCGGGTATTGCCGTCGACGACGACGCCGGCGACGCAGCCGGTGCCCGCGCCACAGGTCGTGGGCAGCTGGGCGCTGGCCACGGGTACCAGAGAAACCAACAGGAGAAGCGCCATCAGGACGCCTGGGCTACGCCGTATGAGCCTGCGCTTACTCATCCACTAATCCCCCTTCGCTCGAGGGTTTTGCTGGTGCTGGTCGTGCGTTCGGAAACAGGCGACGGTGAGAATGCTCGCGACCCGCCAGAGGTGGCGGCCTGATAGCCTCCCTGTGCTCCTCCGGCACCTCCCTTCCCTCCGTTTGACGCCAGCGCTGGCGCTGGGGCGCCAACGGGCGCGGGCAGACACTGACGCGGACGACGGTAGCGGGGCCCCGGCCCCGGCCGGTAACGACAAGGGACACGCAGCGAAAGGCGGGGAATACCCGCTTCGCTGTCTGATTAAACGCGCGGGACGGCCAAACGTTACAGGTGCCGCACGCTTCTCGCCCTGACCCTTGCCTGTGCGCCATGCTCGGGCGTCGGGCGGTGTCACGACGGGGGCTGAACACACCGTGTGGCAGCGCGCGTTGGCGCTGTAAGCACGGGACGGTGTGGGGAAGGGAGCCCCGACCGGGCGGCCGGGGCGCGCCGTGGGGGCGACTTGTGCCGTGATCGTGATGGGATGGCCTAGACCGGCTCAGCGGGGTCTGGCCATTGTGATGGGCGCTGGGGCGGCGCGCGGCCTGGCCGAGCTACTCGCCTGCGACGCGGCTCAGCAGGCGTCGAGCGCCGGCCCCGCGGGCAGGTTCGGCAGCACCGTGTCCGGCAGGGGGTAGACGTTCGCCGGCGGCGCCGCGCACGTCGCCGCCAGCGCCGGGGACAGCACGCGCGCGCGGCCTTGCTCGTCGATGCGGTAGACGCTCCCGGAGACGTCGTTCCGCAGCAGGGCGCCGGGCCGCACGGGCGTTGCGCCCGTGCCCACCGCGTCCAGCAGCACCTGACGCAGCCGGTCTAGCTCGTAGGGCGTCGGCGCCTTCACGCCGGCGGGCGTGCTGCCGGCGTTCCACAGCGCGCGGCCGGCGGCCAGCAGCGCCGCGGTCGGGTCGCCCAGCGCGAGCGCCGCCCGCGCGACCACGTCGTGCCCGTACCAGTAGTCCGGCAGCAGCGCCGTGGCCTCGCGCCCCTCGGCGAGGGCGCCCTCGGCGTCGCCCGCCAGCAGCAGCGTGTCGCCCAGGCCGGCGTGGATCTCCACGTCGTTCGGCTTCAGCGCGGCGGCCCGCGCAAAGCTGGCCTCCGCCGCCGCCAGGTGCTCCGGCTGCCCGGCGACGTCCGCCCAGTAGCGGTACAGCTCGCCCAGCGTCGAGTAGTAGCGGGCCTCCAGCGGGTTCAGGCGCGTCGCCTCGTTCAGGCTCAGCTCGCCCAGCGCGAACAGTTGATCGCGGCCCAGCTGCTCGGGCGCCGCCTCGTCGCGCACCGCGGCCAGGCTTGGGGCGAAGTCGGGGCGCGGCGCGGCGCGCGTCGAGCCGGCCAGCGCGCCGTAGTACTGGCCGAGGATGTGGTAGTACTCGGCCTGGCCGGGCGCCAGCGCCAGCGCCTGCTGCGCCGCGCGGATCGCGCCCGGGAAGTTGCCGCTCTGCTGGCCCAGCTCGGAGCGGTGGAACGCCACCTCGGCGGCCAGGGCGCTCACCTGGTGGGCGCTCACGGCCAGCGCCACCACGCCCGCCAGCGCCACGGCCCCCAGGGCTCGCGCGGTCGTCCCGCCCGCCTCGGCGCCGCCGGGCGCCGGGGCGGGCGCCAGGGCCAGCGCGCCGACGAGCGCCGCGGCCAGCACCGCGGCCAGCTCGACGACCGTGGCGGCCCGCAGCGCCTCCGGCGCCGGCATCTGTAACATGACCAGCGTCGCGAGCACGGCCGCGGCCGCATAGCCGACCACCGGCCACGGCCACACGCCCGCGCGGGGCACGGTCGGCAGGCCAGCGGAGGCCCCGTGCGCGCCGCGCCGGTCGCGGCGGCCGGCGCCCGGCGGCGCGGCGACCACCACGGCCGGCGCGCGCTCCAGGCCCGGCACCGCGACCGCCACGCCGGCCAGCAGCCAGAAGATCGCCTCGGGCGGCAGCGCCAGCATGCTCGTCTGGCTCTCCACCAGGTGGCTCAGTAGCGCTACGGCCAGGGCGAAGGAGAGGCCCCAGCCGAAAGGCGCCCGCGTGGGCCAGGCCCGCCGCAGGGCAACCACGAGCACGCCCAGCACGAGCGCGAGGTAGGCGGCCAGCCCCAGCAGCCCCGTCATCAGCAGGCGGTCGAGCAGCGCGTTGTGCGTGCGGTCCCAGAACTCGCCGAGGATGTTGCCCAGCTCGTGCGGCGGTGGCAGCACGCGGTTCAGCAGGTAGACCACGCTCTCCGGCCCGTACCCCACGAGCAGGCGCGTGCCGCCCAGCGCGTCGCCGTCCGGCGCCATCAGGGTGGGTGCCGTCAGCACCTCCGTCGCTCGCTGCCAGACGAGCACCCGCGCGCCGGTGTAGTCCTCGCGCACCCGGGCCAGGCGCTGCAGCAGCGGCACGCTGTCGGCGATCGGCCGCAGCGGCGAGCGGGGCGCCATCAGCGCCAGCATCCCGCCGCTGGCGAGCACGACGAGCGCACCGACCAGCGCGAGCTGGCGCCAGCGGCGGCCGCGCCAGGCGCAGAGGGCGCCGACGACCGCCAGCGCGATCAGGAGGGCCGCCAGGGGGCCGCGCGAGGCTGTCAGCACGATGACCAGCAGCTGGAGGGCCAGCAGCGCCGCGTAGCTGGCGCGGCGCACCTGTTGTCCGAGCGCGTCGGCCGGCAGGGGCGGCAGCACGGCGACAACCAGGGCGAAGCCGGCCAGCAGCATCGGGTACGCCCACCAGCCCTGCGGCCGGCCGATCGCGGCGCCGAAGGCCGCGCCGACCACGACGACCGCCGCGGCCACGCCCGGCGGCCCGAGCCAGCTACCCCGCGGCACGTCGCCCCGGCGGCGCGGATCGTCCAGCAGGCGCCAGACGGTGAGTGGCACCAGCATGCCGAGGTAGGCTGCCAGGAAGATCGCGTTGCCGGCCGTGGCGGCGGCGCGCCCGCCCGTGTTCTGCAGGCCGAACGGATCGTGGCCCATGGCCTGGGGCACGGCGTAGAGGCAGACCGGCAGGCTGGTCGCTAGCAGCACGCTCACCAGCCGGTCCAGCTGCGCGCGGTGGCGCAGGCGATCGGCCACGACCAGGAACAGGACCGCGTAGCTCGCCACGGCGACCGCCCCCTCGCCGCGCAGGTACGAGCCCCAGAAGGCGATCGCGGGCAGCGGCGAGAGCACTGTCGCCAGCAGCGTGGTGCCCACGTAGGCCGCCGCCAGGACCACGAAGAGCGCCAAGTGCTGAGTGCTGAGTGCTGAGTAGGACATTGCGGCCCCGGCGGAGCCTCGCCCCTCACCCCCCGGGATTGGGGGGCCGTCCTCTCCCCCTTCCCGCGTCGGGAGGGGGGGCAGGGGGGTAGGTCCGCCGGCGCGCACTGCCGCGCTGCGCCGTCCGGCCGCCCACTGGATGAGCCAGAGGAGCGCCATGAACGCCGCGAGCACCTGGAGCGCCTGGCCGCGCGCCAGGCTCGCCTGCGCGCGCAGCAAGTCGAGGTACAGCGGCACGAGCGCCGCGATGACGAGCCAGCAGGCTTCGAGGGTGGCGTTCGCGTAGCGCCACACGGCATCGGCGGTGGGCGTGGCGAGGGGCGCGCCGGGGTCGGCTGGCGCGGGCGTCGCGGTCGCGCCGGGCGAGGCCGGGGCCGTAGGGTTACGCGCGGTGTGGGCGGGGGCGCGGCGAGTCGTGCTCACGGTCTGACGAGGCTCCTGCTGCCTGCTCGCCCTACCCGCGAGCGCCCCGGCAGTATACCCGGCCGCCGGGGGGGCGTCAACGAAACGCGGCGCGCGGGGTGCCCCTTAACCTTTTGCGCTCCGGAAGGCGCCGGTCCTGTCAGCAAGCCGCCGTCGCGTTCGGCCGCAAAACTCCAAAGGGCACCCCGGCCCGCGCCTCCCGGCACCGGATGTATAGCCGGCACCCGCACACGAGCGCGCCGGGCGTCAACGACGGTCCGGCGCCATCTCCGCCGCTCGGTACCAGGCGACCGTGCGCCGCAGCCCGTCCAGCAGCGCGACGCGCGGCCGGTAGCCCAGCACCCGCTCGGCCCGCGCGATGCTCGCTTGCGAGTGCCACACGTCGCCCGTCCGGCGCGGCTCGTGGCGCGGCACGACGCTGGTGCCGAGGACGGCGTTCAGCGTCGCCACCAGGTCCAGCAGGCTGTGGCGCTGGCCCGACGCCACGTTGATCGGCGCCCCGCTGGCCTCCGGCGCCTCCAGCGCCAGCAGGTTCGCCGCCACTACGTCGTCCACGTACACGAAGTCGCGCGACTGGCTGCCATCGCCGTAGATCGTGGGCGGCTCGCCGCGCAGCAGCGCCGCGATGAAGCGCGAGATCACCCCGGCGTAGGGCGATTGCGGGTCCTGACGCGGTCCGTAGACGTTGAAGTAGCGCAGCACGACCGTCTCGAAGCCGTAGCCGTGGGCGAACGCCGCGCAGTAGTGCTCGCCGGCCAGCTTGGCCGCCGCGTAGGGCGAGAGCGGCTGGGGCGCCATGTCCTCGCGCTTGGGCAGCGTCGGGTCGTCGCCGTAGGCCGCCGCCGACGCCGCGTATAGCACGCGCCGCACACCCGCCTCCCGCGTGGCGACCAGCACGTTCAGCGTGCCCGTCGCATTGATGGCGTGCGTTAGCAGCGGCGCCTCCAGCGAGCGGGGCACCGAGACGAGCGCCGCCTCGTGCAGCACGTACTCCATGCCCGCAACAGCGCGGCGCACCGCATCCAGGTCGCGCACGTCGCCCTCGTAGACCTCGACGTCCCGCGCCACCTCGGCCAGGTTGGCGCGGCGCCCGCTGGAGCAATCGTCGAGCACCCGCACCCGGTCGCCCCGCCGCACCAGGGCGGCGACCAGGTGCGAGCCGATGAACCCGCACCCCCCCGTGACCAGCACCCGCCGCCCCGCCAAGCCGCCTCCTGCCCGCGCCTCGCCCATGATCTGACAACGTGACCAAATCGTAGGGCACGGGCTCGTCCCCTGCCGCCCGGCCGTGGCGTCCGAGCCGGGCAGCGGAGGATGCTCCCCGCCTACGTTATCTTGCCGCCCGGCAGCGAGCGCTGCAAGCGGGCGAGGATGCGCGGAGCACGTCCCGTCGCCCTACGGCGCCGCCCGCTCCGCGCCGCCCTGGCTCACTGGCTCGGGGCGTTGGTGAACGGTGCGGTCGCCGGAGCGTCGGCGCTCAGGGTTGGCAGCGGCGACAACCCCGGCGCGGGCGTCCCTTCCGGTGTCGCCGTGGCGGGCAGCGCCGTCGGCGTGGCCGTCGCCGGGGGCGTCGTCGCCGTTGCCAGGGCCGAGGGCGAGGGCAACGGCCGGCGGGTCGGCGTCGGCGCGGTGAAGTCACCCGGGCCGATGAGGACTGGCTGCATGGGCGTGATCAACTCGGTCGGCCGCCCCTGCGGGCGCGGTATCGGGGTGGTGGCGGGCATGGGGTTGTAGGGGATGCTCGGATCGTGGAGCAGGCGACTAAACAGCGCGCCAGCAAAACTACCATCCATCCGGAGGAGCCTGCCGGTCAGCATGTCGTAAGTGAAGCCGATGTAGCCGAGTTGCTGCCCGCTCTCCGGCCAGCCGAAGTTCCCACGGACGATAATCAGCGCCAGCAGCGGATCGTTGTCAGGGAAGAGGACGTCGGGTAATCCAAGGGGGCCGAACTGAGTAGCGAGTATCCTAGTCGCTAGGACGACCTCCGGGGTCCCACGGACCACCGGGTAGTTGACCCGGACCTCTTCCAGCGCGCGGTCTACGAGCTGGTCCATCGAACCCGGCGTATAGGGGCGCAAGTAGGCGCCGAGGGTCGGGCTTGGCGTCGCCAGCGCCGTCGTGACCCCACTGGCCGCGCTGCCCGGCGGCGCCGGCTCCTGGGCCGGCGCCGCTGCCAGCAACGTCAGTACGAGTAGGCAGCCCGCGATGGCCGACGGGGCAGACGATAACACTCCCCGATCGCCGGCTAGTGCACGCGGATGTCGCTGGCGAAGATGCGCAGGTCGGGGCGCGGCGCGTAGTCGATGTTCTTCGCCATGCCCCACAGCATGTTGATCGTCCACAGGAAGCAGGCCGGCGCCTCCTCGGTGATCAGGCTCATCTCGTCCGACAGCGCCTGCTTGCGCGCGTTCTCGTCGAACGACGCCCGCTCCTTCTGGAACAACGCGTCGAGCTGCGGGTTCGAGTAGCCGATGCGCGGCGACACGCCCGTCTCGAAGTACTGCGAGAGCGCCGGGCCCGGGTCGTTCACCGAGCCGCGGCCCATGTAGTAGAACGGCGTGCGGCCCGCCTGCACGTCGGCCCACAGCGTCGGCCACTCGGGCGTCATCAGCTTGGCGCGGATGCCCACCGCGTTCATCTGCGCGGCCATCGCCTCGGCCGACTGCTTGTCCTGGATGTAGCGGCCCACCGGCGTGTAGAAGTCCACGTCCACGCCGTTCGGGTAGCCCGCCTCGGCCAGGAGCTGCTTGGCCTTCGCGGGGTCGTAGGTGTACCGCGGCTGGAGGTTCGGATTGTAGGCGTAGCTCGCGGGGCCGATCGGGCCGTCGAGGCGCTTGCCTTGCCCCTGGAGCACGCCCTGGATGATCCCGTCGCGGTCGATCGAGTAGCAGACCGCCTGGCGCACCAGCTTGTTGTCCCACGGCTTGGTCTTCGGCATCATCGCCAGGAACATGATCTCCTGCGAGTCGGTGCTGACCACCTTCGTGTTGGGCGCGCTGTTCACGCGGTCCACGAGGTGCGGCGGCAGGAACTCGGCGATCTGGATCTCGCCGTTCAGCAGCGCCGTGACCCGTACCTCGGTCTCGCGCATGATGCGGTAGACGACCTCGTCCGGCCCGTCCACCTTGCCGCCCCACCAGTTCGGGTTCTTGGCGATCACCAGCCGCTGGTTCGGCACCAGCTCCTTGAACATGTACGGCCCCGTGCCGATGGGCGGCTGCTGGTCGATCTGGTCGGGGCCGAACTTGTCGTACTGCGCCTTGCTGGTGATGATGAGCAGGTCCGCGAAGTAGCTCAGCAGCGAGGCCGTCGGCTCCTTGGTGGTCATGCGCACGGTGTAGTCGTCCGTCGCCTCCACGCTCGCCAGCGGCGCCGTGTTCTGCTTCTGCTTGCTGTCCCGGTCGTTCCGGATGCGGTTGATCGAGTGGACCACGTCGGCCGACGTGAAGGGCGAGCCATCCTGCCACTTCACGTCCTTGCGCAGGTGGAACACCCAGGTCGTCGGGTTCTCGACCTCCCAGCTTTCGGCCAGCTCCGGCTTGTAGGTGTTGGTCTGAGGGTCCATCGTCACCAGGCAGCCGAGCACCTCGCACCAGATGCCGTAGCCCAGCGAGATGCTGTCGGCGTAGGGGTTCTGCGACTCGATCGTCTCCGTGACGCCGATGGTCACCCGTGTCGGGCCGCTGCTGCTGGTCCCGCCGCCCGACGCCTGACTGGCGGGCGCCGCGTTGCTCGCCGCGCCGCTGCCCGCCGCGCCGCTTCCGGCCGTGTTGCTTGCCGCGGCGCCGCTGCTGCCCTGTGGGCGTGGCTGGGCCTGCTGGCAGCCCAGGGCGAACAGCGTGAGGCTGGCGACGAGCCCGAGGAGTCGCGCGTGCTTACCCATGACCGTCCCCTCCTTGCGCTCGGCATCCCCCGGATGCCCGAGCGCCGCTGCGCCGCCACCCGAGTCGGCGGTGACGAAAGCCTACTGGAAGCGGATGCGTGGGTCAACTACCGCGTAGATGGCGTCGATCGCCAGGTTGATGGCAACGAACGCCACGGTATACACCAGTACGATGCCGGTTACCAGGGGGTAGTCGCGCGACGTGACGCCGGTGATGAGCAGGTTGCCCACCCCCGGCCAGGCGAACACCGTCTCCACGATGATCGAGCCGCTGAGCAGCGTGCCCAGCTCGAGCCCGACCACGGTGACGATGGGGATGAGCGCGTTGCGCAGGACGTGGCGCCAGAGCACCACGCGATTCATCAGGCCCTTCGCGCGCGCCACCAGCACGTAGTCCTCGCGCGTGATCTCCAGCACGGCCGAGCGGGTGATGCGCATGAGGATGCCGGCCAGCGCGCAGCCGAGCGTTACCGCCGGCAGGACGACGTGCTTGAAGGCGTCGGCCACGCCGGCCCAGTTGCCGGTGATGATACTGTCAATGAAGTAGAACCCCGTGACGGTCTGCCCCGCCACGCCGTACTCGCTGCGGCCTGCCGACGGGAACCAGTGGAGCACGCCGGCGAACAATAGAATTAACATAATGCCGAACCAGAAGTTCGGCATGCTGATGCCGAACAGGCCGAAGATCGTGCCTACGTTGTCGGTGGCCGAGTCGGGCCGGGCCCCGGCGAACACGCCCAGCGGGATAGCGATGAGCACGGCGATGAGCACGGCGAAGAACGCTAGCTCGATGGTGGCGGGCAGCCGCGAGCCGATCAGCTCGGTGACGGGCTGAGCGAAGCGGAACGAGCGCCCCAGGTTGCCCTGCACCGCGTTGCCCACGAAGTAGAGGTACTGGATCGCGAAGGGCTGGTCCAGCCCCCAGCGCGCCCGCGCCTCGGCGATGTCGGCGTCGGTGGCGTCTTCCGGCAGCAGCAGCGACGCCGGGTCGCCCGGCGCCAGGTGCAGCAGGCCGTACACGAGCAGCGTCACGAGCAGCATCACGGGAATGGTGCCCACCAGCCGCTGGACCAGATACCGTGTCATGCCGGGCCTCTCCGTGGGGCCGGGGCGCGGGCCCCGGCCCCCTGATCGCCAATTAAGCAGCTGGTCGCGGCCGGCGGGTCGATGTGGCGCAGCCAAACCGACCCGGCAGTCCCGGCCACCAAATTACTTCAGCTTCATGTCCCAGGCGTAGACGTACTCGTCGCCGCGGGCCTTGAAGTCCAGGCGGTTGCTCACGCCGTAGGTGTCCTCGTACTGGAGCAGGAATACCATCGGCGCCAGCTCCATGATGCGCGACATCGTCTTGTGCAGCAGGTCCACGCGCTTGGCGGGGTCGAACTCGCGCGCCGCGGCCACCAGATCGGCGTCGACCTCGGGGTCGGAGAAGTTCACTCGCGGCGTGACCCCCGTCTTGAAGTACTGCTCCAGGTACTCGCCCGGGTCCTCGACGGCGCCGCGGCCGAGCAGGTAGAACGGCGACCGGCCGGCTTGGATGTCCGGCCAGATCTTGCCCCACTCGGGCGTCGTCAGCTTGGCCCGAATGCCCACCTGCCCGAGCATGCTCACGATCGCCTCGGCGATCTCCTTGTCCTTCAGGTAGCGGCCGCTCGGCGACTGCAGCTCGACGTCCACGCCGTTCGGGAAGCCGGCCTCGGCCAGGAGCTGCTTGGCCTTCGCG
Organism: Chloroflexota bacterium; assembly: GCA_035293805.1. Classification (GTDB taxonomy): domain Bacteria; phylum Chloroflexota; class UBA6077; order UBA6077; family JAJPHF01; genus JAJPHF01. The sequence continues at coordinate 109,107 of DATGMD010000046.1, forward strand.
GGATCGTAGGTGTACTGCGGCTGGAGGTTCGGGTCGTAGGCGTACATGCCCGGCCCGATCGGCGTCTTCAGCACGCTCGCGCGGCCGTTCAAGATGCCCTTGACGATGCCTTCCTTGTCGATCGCGTAGTTCACGGCCTGGCGCAGCTTCACGTTGTCCCACGGCTTGTAGGCGCTGTTCATGCCCAGGAACATCAGCCGCGTGCCGGGCGCCGACGAGATGTGCGTCTTGCCCGAGTTCGCCACCTGGTCCACGAGCTGCGGCGGCACGTTCGGGATGACGTCCACCTCGCCGTTCTGCAAGGCCGTCACGGCTGCCTGGGGCTCCTTCATGAAGCGGACGACCAGCTCGTCGAAGGTGGCCTTGTGCTCGCTGCCCCAGTAGTTCGGGTTCTTCTCCAGCACGACGCGCTGGCCGGGCACGTACTCCTTGAACAGCCAGGGGCCCGTGCCGATCGGGTGCTTGTCGGCCTCCTCGCTGGAGCCGTACTTGTCGTAGACCGCCTTGCTGGTGATCATGCGGTTGTTCAGGCGGAAGATGAGCGCCGCGTCCGGCTCCTTCGTGTGCAGGCGCACCGTGTACTTGTCCGGGGCGTCGATGCCGTCCACGTTGCTGAACGTCGAGCGCTGCGCGCTCATCGGGTCGTCCCGCATGCGCTTGTACGAGTGGACCACGTCGTCGGCCGTAAAGTCGCCGCCGTCGTGGAACTTGACGCCCTGGCGCAGGATAAAGACCCAGGTGTTCGGGTCCGGATTGGTCCACGAGGTGGCGAGCAGCGGCTCGTTCTGGCTCGTCGCCTCGTTGAACCAGATGAGCGGCTCGAACACGTGCATCCACATGCCATACGTGGGGCTCGCGCTGTCGCCGTAGGGGCTGATCGAGACGACCTCGCTGCCCAGCACCTCGGTCACGCGGCTCGGGCCGCCGCTCTGGCTGCTGCCGCCCGCCTGGGCGCCGCTCGCGGCCGGCGCCTCGCCGCCGCTTGCCGCCGGCGCGTTGCCGCCCGGCGCGGTCCCGATGCTCGGCTTCGGCTGCGCCGGCGCGCAGGCGACGGCCAGCAGCAACGCCGCCACCACCAGCCGCACGGGGCCATGAATCATCGCGCTACGAAGCGCACGCATCGCGTTCTGCCTCCATCCACCGCTGCCTGGGCTACGGATGCGCTAATCATCACACGGCGCTGGAAGCGCGTCAATGAATGCAGGCGCAGCCGCAGCTGCCGCTGGCGACCGTCACGCGGCGCACTGGCGCCTTGCCGTCCGTGGCGCTGTCGCGCGTGTACACCACCTTGCCGCCCGAGATCGTGAGGTCGATCGGCAGGTGGTGGAAGCGCTCGGGCGGGAAGCTGAACGGATCGTCGCCCAGCACCGTCACGTCGGCCAGCTTGCCGACCTCCAGGCTGCCCAGCTCGTGCTCGCGGAAGGCCGTGTAGGCGGCGTTGATCGTCTGGCTGCGGAGCGCCTCGGTCCTCGTCAGCGCCTCCTCGCCGCTCAGCTTCACGCCGTTCAGCGTCTCGTGCGCCACGGCGGTGCCCAGGTCGCGCAGCGGGTCCACGGGGTAGTAGCCCGGCGCGTCCGAGCCGAAGCTGAGCGGGAAACCCTGGTCCCACAGCGTGCGGAAGGGGAAGCCGTGCTCGGTCACGCGGCGGCCCAGCATCTCGATCAGCGGGTCGCCCATGAAGTAGAGGAACGGCGGGTTGGCGAGCGGCAGGATCTGGAGCGCCTTGGCGCGAGCGATGCGCTCGGGCGTCATCATCCAGTTGCCCATGTGCTCGACGCGGTGGCGGTGGTCGGTGCGCGGGAACTTGTGCTGCGCCTTCTCGTAGGCCTCCAGGATCATGTCGAGCGCGACGTCGCCGATGGCGTGCGTGCAGATGCGCATGCCCTGCCGGTGGTAGCGCTCCACCGTGTCGTCCAGCTCGTCCTGCTTGATGCGGATGAGCCCCGGGTGGCGCTCGCCGTCGATCACCAGCTCGTCGCTGAAGGCGGCGTTCTTGCCGGTGAAGCCGCCGTCGATGCTCATCTTGATGCCGCCGACCTGCAGCCACTCCGAGCCGAAGCCCTGGATGAAGCCCGTGTCCAGCAGGCTCCACTTCTCGAACGCCGACTCGATGACGCGGATCAGCATCGACACGCGCACCGGCAGGCGGCCCTGCCGGGCGAGGAGCTGGTAGGCCAGCACCTCTTCCTTGCTGATGATGATGTCGTGGATGCCTGTCACGCCGCGGCGCAGGCAGTGCTCCAGCTCGATGGCGATGCGCTCGGCCAGCTCGACCGGCTCGACGCCCGAGTCCTTCGCCTTGATGAGGAACTGCGCCCGCTCGCGGAACACGCCCGTCGGCTCGCCGGTGTTCAGGTCCTTCACGACCGTGCCGCCCTGCGGGTTCGGCGTGTCGCCGGTGATGCCGCGCTCCTTGATCGCCAGCGAGTTCGTGACGATCACGTGGGCGCCGAACGAGATCCAGCAGGGATTGTTCGGCGCCGCCGCGTCTAGCTCCGCCTTCGTCGGCAGGCGCCCCTCGCCCAGGCGGAAGTCCTGGAGCGGGCTGCCGCGCCCGACGACCCACTGGCCGGGCGGCGTGTTCTGCGCCTGCTCGCGCAGCCGGTCGAGGATGTCCGGGACCGTCCTAATCGACGGGTCGTAGAAGTCGCGGCACTCGGCGGCGTTCACCGCGCGGCCCGCGTCGCTCGCCAGGTGGACGTGGCAGTCGGTCAGGCCCGGCAGCGTCGGCCGCCCGTCGAGGTCGATCACCTCCGTGCCGTCGCCCGCTAGCCGCAGCACATCGTCGTCCGCGCCGACCGCCAGAATCCGGCCGTCGCGGATCGCCACCGCCTGCGCCACGCTGTTCTGCGCATCCATCGTCAGCACGCGCCCACCTGTCAACACCAGGTCCGGCGCCAGTCTTCCTCGCTCCGCCATTGTCGCCACCCTTCTTCCTCACGGCTTGCCGGCGTGTTAGGCGGCCGGGGCGACGTAGGGGCGGGTCTCGTGCCCGCCCGCGGCCGCTAGGCCGCCATTCCGGCGTGGCCTGATCGCTTCATCAACCTGCAACCGCTTCAGCTCCCGCCTACCTGAGTAGCAGCAAACACATCAGCGCGTAGATCTTCACGTTCTGGATCAAGTCCTCGATGCCGCACCACTCGTTCGGCCGGTGGCCGGAGTCGTTGCCCATCGAGAAGTTCACGATCGGCACGCCCGCGTCGAGCAGGATCCAGCGCGAGTCGCTGGTCGCCTCCATGCCCTCGGGGCGCGGGTCGACGCCCGTGACCTCCTGAACGGCGCGGCTCATCCAGCGCACCAGCGGCTCCTCGGGCTGCACGAACGACGGCCGCGCCAGGTTCGTCAGCTCCACGTCCACGTCGCCGATGCCGGGATCGCGCGCCCGCGCCTCGGCCAGCACGTCGCGCACGCGGCCCAGCACCGTCTCGTGCGTCATGCCCGGCGGGTAGCGCACGTCCACGGTGATCGAGCAGCGGTCGGGCACCACGTTTACCTTGAAGCCGCCCTGGATGACGTTCACGCTCGCCACCGGCGGGCTGGCGACGACCGGATGCGGCTCCCAGCTGGGGAAGCTCAGGTCCTCGATGATCGGCGCCAGGCGGCACATGCTGAGGATGGCGTTCACGCCGCGCGTCTTCGCCGCCGTGTGCGAGGTGCGGCCGCGCGTGGTGAGCTTCAGGTTCACCCAGCCCTTGTGCCCGATGGTCACGCGGTTCGGGTAGCCCTCGCCGTAGATCGCGTAGTCGGCGTGGATTAGATCGCGGTCGATCAGCTGCGCGATGCCCAGGTGGCCGCCCATCTCCTCGTCGGCCACGGCGGCGATCTGCGCCTCGCCCCGCACCGGCGCCCCCGCGTCTTGCAGCGCCCGCAGCGCTTGCAGCGCCGCGGCCAGGCCCAGCTTGCAGTCCTTCGCCCCGCGCCCCCAGATGCGCCCATCCGCGATCTCGGCCGAGAACGGCGGGTACGTCCACTCGCTCGGGTCGCCCACCGGCACCGTGTCGATGTGCGCGTAGAACAGCAGCGACGGGCCGTCGGCGAACCGCAGCTTGCCGAGCGCGTTGCCGCGGCGCGGCGCCGTCTCGACCTCCTCCACGGCCATGCCCAGCGCCCGCATCGCGCGCGCCGAGTAGGCGGCCATCTCAAGCTCGTAGCCCTCGCTCGGGTTCACGCTCGGAATGCGCACCATCTCGCGCAGCAGCTCGATCGTCTGCTCGCGCTGCTGGTCGATCACCGCGAACACCGCGCGCCGCGCCTCCTCGACCTCACGCAGCCGCGCCGTGATTGCCGCCTCCGTCTCGGCCAGCGGCGGGATCGGCGGCACCGCCCGCGTCCACTGCCGGTCCAGCTCGATCAGCCGCGCCTGTAGTTCGTCCATATCTAGCTCTCAGCTCTCAGCCTTCAGCGGTCAGCCTTCGGCGGTCAGCGGTCAGCCATTCGGTCGCGGGCACGAGCGGCCGTGTGTCGCCATAGCTCAGCGACAACAGCCGGGAAGATGAGTCGCTCGTTGCGCCCCTGTCTGCTGATGGCTGACCGCTGACAACTTACCGGCTATGCACCACCTTGCCCTGCACGAGCGTCAGGTCCACCGGAATGTCCTTTAGCTCCTGGGGCGCGACGGCCAGCGGGTCGCGGCCGAGCACGGCGATGTCGGCCAGCTTGCCCGGCTCCAGCGTGCCCAGGCGGTGCTCCTCGAAGCCCACGAAGGCCGCGTTGGCGGTCGCCGCGCGCAGGCCGTCGAGCACGCCGATCTGCTCCTCCGGCGAGATGACCGTGCCGCGCATCGTCTGGCGGCTCACGGCGTTGCCGATGTCGCGCAGCAGGTCGATCGGCCAGTAGCCCGGCGCGTCCGAGCCGAACACCAGCGGGCTGCCGTTGGCGATCAGCGAGCGGAAGGGGAAGCCCGCCTCCATGCGGTGGCGGCCGAGGGTGCCGAGCGCCGTCTCGCCCAGGTGGTGGAAGAACGAGGGGTTGGGCACCGGGATGGCCTGGATCTCGCGCACCTGCGCCATGCGCTCGCGCGTCATCATCCAGTTGCCCAGGTGCTCGATGCGGTGGCGGTGGTCGTGGCGGGGCAGGCGGCGCTGCGCCTTCGCGTAGGCCTCCAGCACCATGTCCATCGCCCGGTCGCCCATCGCGTGCGTGCAGATGCGCATGCCCGCCTGGTGGTAGCGCCAGACCGTGTCCTCTAGCTCGTCCGTCTCGATGCGGATCAGCCCGCAGTTGTCCGGCTCGCCCTCCAGCGGCTCGTAGAAGGCCGCGTTGCGGCCCGTGAAGCCGCCGTCCACGCTCATCTTGATGCCGCCGAGCTTCAGGAACTCGTTGCCGAGCCCCTGCACCAGCCCCAGGTCGAGCAGGCTCTCCTTCGAGAAGTGCGACTCGATCACTCGCACCAGCATGTGGACCCGCGCCGACAGGCGCCCGCTGGCCGCGAGGCTCTGGTAGGCGCGCACCTCGTCGGGATGCGTGATGATGTCGTGGACCGAGGTGACGCCGCGGGCGAGCGTCTGGCGCAGCAGCGCCAGGATGCCCTCCTCCAGCGACGGCGCGCCCGGCGCCACCCGCTTCACCAGCGCCTGCGCGCGCTCCTTCAGCACGCCGGTCGGCTCGCCCGCGGCGTCGCGCTCGATCTCGCCGCCCGCCGGGTCCGGCGTGTCGCGCGTGATGCCGGCGGCGGCCAGCGCGCGGCTGTTGGCAACCGTGATGTGCGCGCCGAAGTAGACGAACGCGGGATGGTTCGGCACTGCCGCATCCAGCTCGGCCCGCGTGGGGCGCCGCTGCTCGGCCAGGCGGAACTCCTGCATGGGGCTGCCGTGGGCGACCACCCAGCCGTCGGGCGGCGTGTTCGCCGCGGCCGCCCGCATGCGCTCTAGGATGTCGCCCACGGTGCCGACGTCGGCGTAGAAGTCGCGCACCTCGACGTGGTGGGCCACCGACGCCTCGCCGGCCAGGTGGACGTGCGTGTCCACCAGCCCCGGCACCGCCGTGCGGCCCTCCAGGTTGATCGCCTCGGTGCGCGCCCCGGCCAGGCCCTCGATCTCGCGGCTGGTACCCACGGCGACGATCTTGCCGTCCTTGATCGCCAGCGCCTCGGCCGTCGTGTTGGCGCGGTCCATGGTGAGCAGGCGGCCGTTCAGCAGCAGCAGGTCGGGCGCGAGCGCATCGGCAACGGGCATGATCGCCTCCGGCAAAGCTGTCAGCCGTCGGCTCTCAGCGATCGGCCGGCACCGCAACGCCGGACGCGAGCTGACGGCTGACAGCTGATAGCTGATCGCTGATCGCTGCGAGATGGGCGAGTCTACCACTCGCCGAAACGGAGCCGCAAACCGTTAAGTCGCCGCACCCTTGCTTTCGCCGAATACGGCCGGGAACGCTGCGCGCCGTCGCCCGGCGCGCGGCTGGCAAGGCGTGGCGGTGCTATACTGCCCGCCGGACAGCACCCCGGGAGGCACGGGCATGGTAGAAGGGCGCGGCCTGGTCGAGCGCATGCGCCGGGCGGCGCTGCTCGACGCGACGCTCTACGATGAGGTGGAGCACGACCAGTCGGCGCTGCCCGAGGCCGTCCTGGTCGTGGTGATCGCCGCCGTCGCCTCGCTGCTGGGCAACCTGCTGAACGTCTTCGAGCAGGGGCCGCGCCACGTCGGCCTGGTGTCCGAGATCGCGTCGATGCTCGCCAACTGGGTCGTCTGGTCCTACGTCACCTACTTCGTCGGCACCCGCCTGTTCGGGGGCACGGCCACCCCCGGCGAGATGCTCCGGGCGCTCGGCTTCGCGATGTCGCCCGGCGCCCTGAATATCCTGGGAGCAGTGCCTTGCGTGGGCGGCCTGATCCGCGTTGCCGTCCTGATCTGGATCCTGGTCGCCGGCGTGGTCGCGGTCCGGGCGGCGCAGGACTGCACGAACGCCGACGCGCTCGGCACGGTCGTCGTGGGCGGCATGGTAATGCTCGGGCTCTTCGTTCTCCAGCTCCTCGTCCTCGGCGCCCTCGGCGTAACGGTACGCCTGCTGTGAGCCGGCCGCCCTCTTCCTATTGCCGTTGAGTGGCTGGCCGAGGGCCGGCTCGCCTGGCGCTGCTCCAGCTGAGCCGGCCGCCCTCTTCCTACTGCCGTTGAGTGGGCGGCGTCGCCGTGGACCGGCCGCCGACGCGCTCCACCAGCTCCCGCAGCCGCGCGCGCGTGTTCGCAATCAGCTCGTTCTCGTTCGGGTGCCACTCGGCCCGCTGATGGTAGTCCAGGTGGTACGTCACCACGTCGTCGAGCACCGCCGACGAGCGCCCGAGCATCCCGAACAGCTCCGACAGGAACACGCTCTCCCAGACCTTGCCGCGCGTGCGCTTCGCGTCGAGCACGTCCACCGTGGTGCCGTAATACTCTAGTAAGATGCGGCGAACCACGTCGTCCTGGTAGATCAGCCCGCCTGGCGTGTAGTGCGCGCGCTCGCCAAACGGGATTCCCGCCACACCGTAGTTCTTGCACACGGGGGCCACGTAGCCCCAGTTGTCTAACCCGCGCGCCCGTTCGCACAGGCGGGCCAACGTGCCCGCTGGCAGCACCACGTCGTCGTCCATGAACACCAGGAACGGCCCCGGCAGCGCCTCCAGCAGCCGCTGGCGGCCGGCGCTGAACGCCCGCTCCTTCTCGCGCGAGTACTCGTACTCGCAGACGATCTGGCGGTCGAACGCCAGTCGCAGGGCGAACACCACGTCGTCGCGCCGCACGACCGGGCTGGGCGACGTGTCCACGATGTGAACGCGCAGCTGGCAGTGCTCCTGCATCAACAGGCTCACCAGCACCATGCTGAGCGTGGGTTTCCCCTTCGTGAGAATGCCGACTCCCACCGGCGGCCCCGGCCGCGCCGGGCGCTCGCCGGCGCGATGGTCGCCCGGCGCGGCCGCCGGCCCGTTCCCCGGCGGCATGGATGGTACGGTATTCATGCGCTCTCTCCCTCGATTCCCCAGCCGGCGCCGTCGCGTATGGCGCGAGCCGACGGCACGCGGGGTCGAGCGTGATGGCTACGTTGTAGGCGGGCGCGTTCGCGCGGCGTCGCCAGCAGGGCCAGCAGCGCGAACCGCGGCAGCGCGAGCTGGCGACGCCAGCGCCGTGGCTGCACTAGCAGTCGGAACAACCATTCGAGCCCCAGGTCACGTACCCAGCGCGGCGCGCGGCGCACGCGGCCGGAGATGAAGTCGAGCACGCCCCCCACGCCAATGGCGACTGGCACGCCCAGCGCCGCGACGTTGCGAGCCATCCATAGCTCCTGGCCGGGCGCGCCATACGCGACGAGCACCACGTCGACCGGGCCGGCCGCACGGATGGCCGCGCGCGCCTCGGCGTCGTCGGCCGGGTGCGGGCTGCCGCCGAAGGTGCCGACCACCTGGAGTCCCGGATAGCGGGCTATCAGGCGGCGGCCGGCAGCCTCGGCCACGCCCGGCGCGGCCCCGAGCAGGAACCACCGCTGGCCGTCGCGCGCGCCGAGCCGCGCCAGCCGGTACACCAAGTCTGTGCCGCGGACCTGCTCGCGAAAGGGGCGCCCCCACAGCCGCGCCGCGAGCAGCAGGCCGCCGCCATCGGGGATGGCGAGGGCGGCGCCGTTCAGCGCCGCCCGGAACGCGGCGTCCTGTCGGGCCGCCATGACGAACTCCGGGTTGGGCGTCACGACGTAATGGGGCGCGCGCGAGGCCACGAACTCGCGTAGGAGGGCGAGCGCCTCGGCGAACGTCACGTCGTCCACGCGCACGCCAAGGATACAGAGGCTGTCCACGTGCCTACTGTATCGGTCGGGTGCTCCGCGCGCAACTGGGGGGCCCCTCACCCCCCGGCCCCCTCTCCCCCATAGGGGAAAGGGGGGAGGACGCCGGGGCTGACCTACCCCCCGGCTCCCCTTGAAGGGAAGGGGGAGGGCGCCGGGGCCGGCTCTGTCGGTAGCCCCCGCCCCCTGTGGGGGGAGGGGGTTGGGGGAGGGGGTCCGCCACCGGAAAGCCCCCATGCCCTATCGGGGAAGGGGTCCGCGCTCGCCTCAGGCGACCAGTGGGAAGCGGGGGTCGGGGTACGGCTGGCGTCCCGCCGCGGCCTCGACGAACGCCACGTCGTCGGCCAGCCCGGCCGGACGCGGCGCCGCCAGCAGCCCTTCCAGCGTGGCGACCGTGCTCGCCAGCACGCCAGGCGTCGGCACCGGCGGCGCGCCGAGCGCCTGGCGCAGATCGAGGCCGTGGACGCACGCCTCGAGCAAGCGGGTCGGCAGGTATTCGACGAGCATGATGGGCGCGATGGCGCTGGGAATGACGGTCGTCGGCGCGAGCCCCGCCACGGCGGCGCGGGCGGCCGGCACCGCGTCGCGCAGCGCCGCCGTCAGACTGGCGGGCGTGGCACCCCGCGCGGCCTCGCGGGCGCGGGCGGTCACGTCGCCGGCCATGCCCGCGGCGTCGTAGCGGAAGTAGCTCACGCGGTCGCGCCGGGCCGGCTCGTCTAGCGGCGTGGCGGCGTAGGCCGCGATGCGTCCCAGCCCCCGGGCCAGGTGCGCCACGAGCGTCGTCACGTCCCAGCCTGGCAGCCGCGTCGGCTGCTGCCACGCTGCCGCCGGCGCGGCTGCGAGCAGCGCGGTCAGATCGTCCGCCTCGGCGGCGAGCGCGTCGAGCGCCGCGTCCATCTCCTGCCGCATAGCATCCTCCTGCGCGGATCGCCTGATCGCCGCCCGCGCCCGCGGGCGGCGCGTCGGGGATCGGGGGGCCCACCATCCACCATCGCGGGAACGCCTGATTGTTGGCGCCGCGCCGCGCTCGCTATCATCCCGGGGCGCCGCGCGGCGGCGAGCTTGCCAGTGCGAGGAGACACGACGGTGGCGGTGCTCGTGACGGGCGTGGGCTACATCGGCGCGGCGCTGGCCGCCCGCCTGCTGCGCGCGGGCGAGCGCGTCGTCGCGCTGGACAACGGCTTCGCCACCGACCTAACCGCCGTCGCGGGACTGGCCGAGCTGGGCGACTTCGAGCTAGTGCGGGGCAGCGTCACCGCGCCCCGCGCCGTGGCGCGCGCGTTCGCCCGCGGCCCGTTCGCCGTGGTGTACCACCTGGCGGCCCAGGCCAGCTCGGCCGCGGCGGCCGAACGGCCCCGCTACACGGAAACGACGAACCTCACCGGCCCGCGCGTGATCCTCGACGCCGCCGTCCGGCATGGTGTGCCCCGCGTCGTCTACGGCAGCTCCTTTCGCGTCTACGGCCCTGTGCTGCCGCCCGCCGTCGACGAGCAGATGCCCTATGGGCCCCAGGGCGACCTGGCGCACCTCTCCCACGTCTACGGCGAGAAGCTGCTGGAGCTGTACGCGCGCCGCCACCAGCTTACCGCAATCGCCGTCCGCTTGGCCGTGGTGCATGGGCTGGGGCCTGTCATGAAGACCGACTACCGCTACCTCACAGTCCCCAACAAATACTGTCTGCAAGCGGTGCGCGGCGAGCCGCTGGTGGTGTACCCGGGCGCGGCGGCGCCCACCGCCTTCATCCACCTGGACGACGCCTGCGCCGCCCTCCAGGCCGCAGCGGCGGTGGCCTGGCCCCCGGGCTTCCACGCCGCCAACGCCGCCGGCGAGGTCTGCCCCGTGCCCCAGGTCGCCGCCCTGGTCGCCACCGCCGCCCAAGCCCGCGGCCTGCCGACTCGCTCCCCCCAGAATTGGCGGGCTGGGGGGGCCATCCACTCCCGCCTAACCGCCCTGGGCTGGCGGCCGACGCGCACGCTGGCTGCCAGCGTGGGCGCGGTGCTGGACTACTACCGTGCGCGAGAGCCGACGTGAGAGTGCTCGTTACGGGCGGCACCGGCTTCATCGGCCGCCACGTCGTCGCCGATCTGCTCGCCCACGGCCACGCGGTGACGACTCTGGCGCGGTCGGCTGCACCGCCCGGGTGGCCCTGCCCGCACCTGCAAGCCGACGTGCTCGGCGCCGCCACGCAGGACGCGGCGCGCGAGGCCGAGGCCATCGTCCACCTGGCGGCCGTGCCCGACGTGGGCATCTCCTTCCAGCAGCCCTACGCGGCCAGCCTCGTCAACGCCGCGGGCACGCTGAACGTGCTCGAAGGCGCGCGGGCCGGCGGCGGGCGCGTCGTGCTGCTCTCGACGCAGCGCGTGTACGCGGCGTCGACCCGGCCGCTCGCGGAGGACGCCCCGCTCGCCGACGACAATCCCTACGCGGTCTCCAAGCGCGTCGCCGAGCAATGGCTGGCCATGTACCATCGCCTGTACGGCGTGGCGACGGTCGCGCTGCGCGGCTTCTCCATCTACGGCCCGGGGCAGCTCGTGCAGGCCGGGTCGGGCGGCGTCGTCTCGATCCTGGCGCAGCGCGCGCTCGCGGGGCTGCCGCTGGTCATCGACAGCCCCGCCGTCCGCGACCTCACCGAGGTGCGCGACGCGGCCCGGGCGGTGCGCCTGGCGCTAAGCGTGCCCGCGGCCGTGGGCGGCGTCTACAATGTGGGGACCGGCGTCAGCACGTCGCTGCTCGCGCTGGCCGAACGTGTCGTGGCCGTCACGGGCTCGCGCTCGACGATCCAGCCGCCGCCCGCGGGCCAGCCGACAGGCTACGTGGCCGACCTGACGCGCGCCCGCGCCGACCTGGGCTACGCGCCCGCCATCTCGCTCGATGAAGGACTGCCGCGGTATGTCGCTTGGCTCCGGGACCAGGGCGCGAATCCTCCTCAAGGCGCGGCCGACGCCTCGCCAGCTCGCGGATAGGCTGCGCCCTCCCCTGCCCGAGGGCCTGGAGCTATACCTAGATGGCCAGGACGTCGCTACGGCCGACGCGCGCCAGGCGGTGATCGACCGGATGCGGAGCTACGCCCTGCCCGCCGACTTCGCCGTCGTCGTGGAGGGGCCGATCCGCGGGCTCGACGGCGAATACTTCGACCTCGCCGATCTGCGGCCGGCGAGCTTCGAGCTGTTGGAGCGCCTGGCGGAGCTGGGCGCGGCCGTGGGCGCCACGGGGCTGGTGATCCACGCTATCGTCCCCCGGTTCGCGCTCGTTTGGGACGCTGCCGAGCGTGACGAGGTCTTCGCGCGCTGCCTGACGCTCCTGCGCGCCTACGTGGCCGCGGCCCAGGCGCACGGCCTGGTGCCCACGCTGGAGAACGTGCCGCCAGTGCTGCGTATGCGCGAGTCGCGCTATCTCTACACGCCCATCGGCATGAGCCCCGAGGATATGGTGCGGCTTCTCGACGCGACGCCGGGCCTGCACGCCACCCTCGACGTCTCCCACGCGCAGCTCTACGTGAACGCCCGCCAGCAGGCGGAGGCGCCCTCACCCCCCGCCCCTCTCCCAGGGGGAGAGGGGAGTACGTCTAGCGCCCTCCCCCCCTGGGAGAGGGCGGGGGGTGAGGGCATCCCTCGAGGCGCGGGCGCGGACCCGGTCGAGACGCTCTACGCCTATCTGCGCCACCTGCCGCCGATCGCGAGCGTCGAGACGTTCGTCGATGCGCTGGCCGACCGGCTGTTCGAGGTCCACGTCTCGAACGCGACGGGCCTGCTGGGCGAGGGGCTGCCCTACGGCGAGGGCGACATGGACCTCGACCGGCTGACCGCGCGGCTGTCTCGGCTCGCCCGCTACCTGATTACCGAGACGCTGGAGCCCGACCACGACGTGGCCCTGTTCATGCGCGAGGCGCAGGCGCGGCTGACGGCCGCCCGCGCGGCGAGCGCCGACTGATGCGTTTCGACCTCGAGCGCCTCGACCCCAGCGCGCTGCTCGGGCGGCCGGAGGTCGCCGTCGACTGTGCCGCCGCGGCCGAGGCCCTGCGCGGCCGCCGCATCCTCGTCACCGGCGCCGGCGGCTCGGTCGGCGTGCCGCTGGTCCAGCGCCTCCTCGGCCTCGCGCCCGCGCGGCTCGTGCTCCTCGACAACCACGAGGACTCGCTCTTCCGTCTCCAGCGCCGGCTGTCCGCCAGGGGCCACGAGCCCGAGGGCCCCGAATCGGCTACTCCTGGCCGCCGCTCCCTGGTTCCCGACCCCCAGCTCGTGTTAGCCGACGTGCGCAACCGCGAGAAGCTGGAGAAGCTGTTCCGGCGCTGGGAGCCGGAGGTCGTCTTCCATCTCGCCGCCTACAAGCACGTCCACTTCGGCGAGGCGCAGCCCGACGAGCCGATCTCGGTCAACGTGCTGGCCACGCACGCGCTGGTCGAGACGGCCGTCGCCCACGGCGTGCAGGCGTTCGTCTACACGTCGAGCGACAAGGCGGTGAACCCGCCGAGCATCTACGGCGCGACAAAGCGGCTGGCTGAGCTAGTGGTGCGCTGGGGCGGGCGCCAGGCCAGCGGCCGCTTCGTGGTCGTGCGCTTCGTGAACGTCCTCGGGACGCGCGGCAGCGTCATCGAGACGTTCCTGGAGCAGCTCGCCGCGGGCCTGCCGCTCACGATCACCGACCCGGCCATGACCCGCTACTGGATGAGCCAGCGGGAGGCCGTGGACCTGGTGCTGGCCGCGGCGGGGCGCGGCCCCGCCGGCGCGACGCTCCTGCTCGACCCGGGGCCGCCCGTGCGCGTGCTCGACATGGCCGAGCGGCTGGCGGCGCTGGTCCGCCCGGCCGCCGCGGCGCGGCCCGTTCGCATCGTCGGCCGCCGGCCGGGCGAGCGGCTGGCCGAGGAGCTGGTAAGCGCCCGCGAGCGCCTGGTGCCTGGGCCGGCGTGCGGCCTCGCCACGGTCGAGCATGACGCGGGCGACGCCCCACTGGCCGCCGTGCCCGACCACGTCGCCGCCCTCCGCGCCGCGCTGGCCCGCGACGATCCCGCTCTCAGCGACAAGTTCATGGCCCTCGCGCGAGAGCTGCAATGACACGCCTGGCGCATAGCTGACGGCTGACCACTAATGGCTGAAATCTGGCTGCTCGGCGCCTTCGCGGTCGCCGTCCTGGCGAGCTTCGCGCTCACGGGGCTCGCGGCCCGGGCGGGCCGGCGCCTGGGGCTGCTCGACTATCCGCGGCGCGGCGAGCTACAGGCCGCGGTGGTGCCGCGCACGGGCGGCTACGGCATCTGCGCCGCCTTCGTGCTCGCGGCGCTCGTCAGCTTCGTCGCCCCGACCGCCGAGCTGGTGCGGAGTCCCGAGGATGCCGAGCGCCTGCTCGGCGTACTGCTCGGCCTCGTGATCCTCCTGCCGCTCGCCTACGCCGACGACCGCGCCCGCCTGGGACCGCTCCCCCAGCTCGTGGGCCAGTTCGCCGTCGCGGTCGTGCCGGTGAGCTTCGGGCTCTGGATCGACAGCATTGCGCTGCCGTTCGTCCAGGTCGTGCCGCTGCCCGCGTGGATCGGCGTGCCGCTCACGCTGTTCTGGCTCGTCGCCATGATCAACACGATCAACCTGGTCGACGTCATGGACGGCCTGGCGGGCGGCATCGGTGCCATTGCGGCGCTGACGCTGTTCGTGCGCAGCTACTTCTTCGGCCAGTACACCATCGCCGTGCTGCCGCTAGGGCTCGCGGGAGCCTGCCTGGGCTTCCTGCCGCGCAACTGGCATCCCGCGCGGCTGTTCATGGGCACCAGCGGCTCGATGTTCCTGGGCTACGCGCTGGGAGCGCTCGCCATCATCGGCGGCGTGAAGCTCGGCACGGCGTTCGTCGTGCTCGGCCTGCCCATCCTGGACGTGGCGTGGGTCATCGGGCGGCGGCTGTCGCGCCGGCGCTCGCCCCTCAAGGGCGGCGACTTCGAGCACCTGCCGCAGCGCCTGACGCGCCTCGGCCTCTCGCAGACGCGCACGGTCCTGCTGCTCTACGGCTTCTGCGGCCTGTTCGCCTGGCTCGGCCTCGCCTGGCACAGCCCCGTCTCCACGCTCGCTAAGCTGCTCGTCATGGTGGCGATGGCCCTCGCCGTCCTCGCCCTCCTCGGCATGGTGACCTGGCTCAGCCAGCGCCGCGACGCTTAGGGCGTCTTCGCCCGTGCCCGCAGCAAGTCCACCGTCTCCTCGGGCACCCAGACCGACCCGACGTCGTTGTCCACCTCGGCCGCGTCGCCCATCGGGAAGCCGTGGTAGTCGCTGCCGCCGGTGGGCACGAGGCCGTACCGCCGCGCCAGCGCCAGCAAGTGCTCGACGCGCTCCGGGCCGTAGCCCTGATAGTACGTCTCGATGCCGTCGAGCCCGGCCGCGGCTAGCTCCGCAACCAGCGCGTCCACGTCGGGCGCGTCATAGGGGTGCGCTACCGACGCGACGCCGCCGTGGGCGTGGATGAGCGCGATGGCGTCCTGCGGCGTCAGCTTCATGCGCTCGACGTAGGCCGGGCCGTGGTCGGCGATGAAGCGGTCGAAGGCCTCGGCGATCGAGTTCACGTGGCCCGCCTCGAGCAGGGCCTGTGCGACGTGGGGGCGGCCCACCGACCCCTCGCCGGCGATCTCCAGCACGCGGTCGATCGAGATCGGGTAGCCTAGCTCGCCGAGCCGCGCGACCATGCCGTAGGCGCGGTTCAGGCGGTCGTCGCGCATGGGCAGCAGCCGCGCCTGGAACGCGGGGTCCTCGTAGCGCACGAAGTAGCCGAGCACGTGGACGCCGATCGGGCCCAGGTCGGTGCTCAGCTCGATGCCGGGGATTAGCGTCAGGCCGAGCGCGTCGGCCTCGGCCCGCGCCTCGGCGAGGCCATCGGTGTTGTCGTGGTCGGTCACGGCCAGCGTGCGCACGCCGTTGGCGTGCGCGCGCCGGACCAGCTCGCGGGGAGGCAGGTGGCCGTCCGACACCGTCGTGTGCAGGTGCAGGTCGAGGCGGCTCGTCTCGCTCATGGCGCTCCTGAGCTGTCAGCAGTCAGCCGCCAGCCCCCAGCAGACGCGCTGCCGAAGCTGACGGCTGACCGCTGATAGCTGACCGCTTTATCGCGCGTAGTCTACGGCGCGCGTCTCGCGCACCACGGTCACTTTCACCTGGCCGGGATACTGCAGCGTCTCCTCGATCTTCTTCACGATGTCGCGGGCCAGCCGCATCGAGCTGAGATCGTCGATCTCCTCGGGCTTGACGATGATGCGCACCTCGCGGCCCGCCTGGATCGCGAACGAGCGCTCGACGCCCTCGAAGGAGTTGGCGACGTTCTCCAGCGCCTCCAGGCGCCGCACGTAGTGCTCGACGCTCTCGCGCCGGGCGCCGGGGCGCGCGCCCGAGATAGCGTCCGCGGCTTGCACCAGGATCGATTCGACGCTCTGGTCGTCGGGGTCGGCATCGTGGTGGTCGATGATCGCCTGCGCGACCTCCGGCCGCTCCTTGAAGCGCCGCGCCAGGTCGCCGGCGATGATGTGGTGCGGCGCGTCCATCTCGTGGGTGACGGTCTTGCCGATGTCGTGCAGCAGCGCCGCTCGCCGCGCCACCTCCACGTCGGCGTGCAGCTCCTGGGCCATCATCGCCGCCAGCAGCGCCGCCTCGACCGAGTGGCGCAGCTGGTTCTGGCCGTAGCTGGTGCGGTACTTCATCCGCCCAAGCATGCGGATCAGCTCGGGGTGTAGCCCGTGGACGCCCGCCTCGATGGCGGCGGCCTCGCCCGACTTCATGATGTCCGCCTCGACCTCTTGCTTGGCCTTGGCGACGATCTCCTCGATGCGGGCCGGATGGATACGGCCGTCGAGCACGAGCCGAGTCAGGGCGACCCGCGCGATCTCGCGGCGCACCGGATCGAAGCCCGACAGGGTCACGGCGTCGGGCGTGTCGTCGATGATGAGGTCGACGCCGGTCGCCTGCTCCAGCGCGCGGATGTTGCGGCCCTCGCGGCCGATGATGCGCCCCTTCATCTCCTCGTTGGGAATGGGCACGACCGAGACGGTGCTCTCGGCGCAGTGGTCGGCCGCGAGTCGCTGGATCGAGAGGGTGATGATGCGGCGGGCCTCCTCGTCGGCCTCCTGGCGGGCGGCGGCCGCCACCTCGCGGGCCCGCCGGGCGGCCTCGGCGCGGAACTCCTCCTCGACGCGCTGGAGGAGGAGGGTCCGCGCCTCCTCGCGCGACAGCCCGGCGACGCGCTCCAGCTCTTGCGTCTGCCGCTGTACCACCTGGTCGATCTCGCTGTGGCGCGCCTCAAGCTCCTTCTCGCGGTTCGCGATCGTCCGCTCGCGGCGCTCCAGGCCCTCCAGCTTCCGGTCGAGGTTCTCCTCCTTCTGCTGCAGCCGTCGCTCCGACTGCTGTAGCTCGCGCCGCCGGTCGCGCGCTTCGGCCTCCACGCTGTTGCGGAGTTTCAGCGCTTCGTTGTTGGCTTCCAGCAGGATCTCGTTCTTGCGCGCCACGGCCTCGGCCTCGATGCGCTCGGCGTTGGCCGCGGCCATCGCATCGCGCGCGCTGGTGTTGCGCTGGCGAACGAAGAAGCCGATGGCGCCGCCGACGACCAGCGCCACCAGCGCCAGGACGATACTGATAGTGTCCAAGTGCCGTTCACCTCCCTACAAGATAGGGCCAGGCTACTTGCAGCACCTGGGCAGAGCCGGGAGGGTCTGCGCTGGCGCGGAGGACCAGCACGAGGGGATGTGCGCGGGCGACACCGCGCGGCATCGCGGCGGCTCGCTTCGCGGCAGACGACCACGACACACCCCGTGGGACCCGCTACGAGCGGGCGGCGGAGCAGCGCGGAGCCGCTCGGGCCGGGCTAGCCAGGCCAATGTCGCCTGCTGGACGCCAGCGAGCAGCGCGTGCGCTGGCGCCGAGTGCGGCCGCGCCACGACGCGGCCGGTGGACCTTCTAGCAGCCGCGCGTCCCGGGTCGGGGCCCGCGAGTGCCGCAGCAGGGTTCCGTAAACTCCAGACACGCGCACGGGCGCGGCCCGGTGGGTCGGCTAGTACGGGCCGCGAGCGCGACCGGCTGTCTGTCGCCTGTCGGAACGCGCCCCGGACCCTATTGACGATGCGACCTGCCCAAGTTATGTAAGGAAAAGCCTTCAGGCCCTGCCTCGACATAAACATATCGAGGCTGGCGAAGTCATCATAGACCCCCGGGCCAATAGGCGTCAAGCCACAATTCCGCGATAATATCGTAAAATGCCCAGAGTGTCCGGGGGCGAACAGCCGGCGGACCAGCCGGGCGGGGGATGGGGACGGTGGCGGAGCGCAAGGCGCGCATCGCGGTGATCAACGACGACACGGCGTTTCTCAGCTTGATGGAGGAGCTGCTCGAACAGGATGAGGGCTACGACGTCGTCGTCTGCCGGGAGGCCGGCAACGCCTACCAGTTCGTCAAGGACCAGCATCCCGACCTCGTCATCCTGGACATCCGCGTGGGCCACGAGGAGAACGGCTGGCAGATCCTGGAGCTGCTGACGCTCGATCCGGCCACGCGCCCGATTCCCGTGATTGTCTGCTCCGCGGCGCTGCACTCGCTGGCCG
This sequence comes from Chloroflexota bacterium, assembly GCA_035293805.1. Classification (GTDB taxonomy): domain Bacteria; phylum Chloroflexota; class UBA6077; order UBA6077; family JAJPHF01; genus JAJPHF01. Next base: position 127,399 of record DATGMD010000046.1, read on the forward strand.
AGCACCAGCCGCTGCTCGAACAGTACGGCTGTGATATGCTTGCCAAGCCCTTCGACCTCGACGCGCTCGTCGCCAAGGTCCAGGCCGCGCTGGGCCGCGGCAGCCGCGACTGAGCCGGCCGGGCGCGTCACGGCTCGGCGGCCCGCGAGCCGTACCGCGCTGGGCGCCTCCCCGCGTCAGCGGGGCCTCGCCCGCACGACCCAGCCGACGCCCGCGCCCAGCCGCTTGGCGGCGCTGCCGTTCGGTACGGCGATCTCCAGGTGGCCGCTGCTGCCCAGGATCGCCCCCAGCCGCGGCATGGCGGCGTACGACGCGCTCAGGCCGGCGATGGTCGCCGCGCCGCCGGCCGCCCGGCCGCCCCCGCCGCGCCCGGCCGGGCCTTCCACCACGATCTGCCAATCCGCGTCGCCCAGCTCGCGCACGGTCAGGCTCGTGAGCAGGTTGCCGAAGTTGTCCACGTAGATCACCTCGCCGCGCCAGCCGCCTTCGCCCCACTCGGGGCGGAGCAGCGCGAGCGCCTGCACGCGGTCGAGGCGCGGCCCCAGCGCGTCGAGCGGCACCCCGGCGGCCAGGTGGGCGGCTACCGGCGCGAACACGTCGCGGCCGTGGAACGTCCGGCTGACGGCCGGGCGCCAGTACCGCGGCTCGGCCAGTTCGACCGCCTGGGCGCTGTCGTCGAGCACCCACCAGCCGTCGTTCCAGCGGCCGCCGAGCCGGCCCGCCGCCGCGAGCGCCGCCAGCGCGTAGCCCAGCAACCCGTTGTCGGGCGCCACCCAGCGGTAGCCGCCGGCCGCGAGCGCGATGGCGCGGCGCGCGCTCCCGACGCCCGGATCGACGATCGCCAGATGGATCGTGCCCGGTGGGAAGACCTCGAAGCCCGTGGCGAGCACGAAAGCGCCGGCGCGCACGTCCTGGGGCGGCACGACATGGCTCAGATCGATAACGCGCGCCGCGGGCGCGATACCCGCGATGACGCCCTTCATCACGCCGACGAAGTTGTCCGTCAGCCCGAAGTCCGTGGTCAGCGTAATCAGTGCTGAGTGCTGAGTGCTGGGCGTCAAGTTTCGTGCTTCACTCATGACTCAGCACTCAGCACTCAGCACTCAGCACTCAGGACTACGACCGCCAGCCAGTCGCCCTCGCGGCGGCGCTCGGCCAGGCGCAGGCCCGCGTCGGCGATGACCTCGCGCAGCGTCGCCTCGTGCTCGCGCAACACGCCGGACAGAACGGCGCGGCCGCCGGGCGCCAGGCGAGCCGCGAGGTCGGGCAGCACCGCCCGGATGACGCGCAGGTTGATGTTCGCCAGGATCAGGTCGAAGCGCTCGGCGGCGGCCACCCGCGCCAGCTCGCCCTGCTCGACCTGCACCACCGCCGCCACGCCGTTGCGCGCCACGTTCTCCGCCGCCACCCGCGCCGCCACCGGCTCCAGCTCGACGGCGCGCACGTGCGCCGCGCCCAGCTTCGCGGCCGCGATCGCCAGGATGCCCGAGCCGGTGCCGAGATCGAGCACCCGCGCGCCGGGGGCCAGGTAGCGCTCGACGAGGTGCAGGCACAGCCGCGTGGTGGGGTGGACGCCGGTGCCGAACGCCATGCCGGGATCGAGGTCGAGGATGATCTCCCCGGGCTTCGGCTGGTACTGCCGCCAGGAGGGCACGATGACGATGCGCTTGCCGACGTGGCGGACGAAGAAGTAGCGCTTCCAGGCGTTCTCCCAGTCCGTCTCGGCCAGCTCGCGCACGACGAGCGGCTCGATGGGGCGCAGCAGCCCCAGCCAGTGCAGCGCCGCCTCCAGGCGCTGCCGTCGCTCCTCGGCGCGCTCGTCAAGCGGCACGTAGGTGGCTACCTTCACGGGCTGCGTGTAGTCGACGTAGTACGTCTCGTCTGGCGAGGCGACGATGGGCTCCTCGATGGCGACGCCCTGCCCGTACTGCTGGAACACCTCGGCGATCGCCTCGACCGTCTCCGCCTCGGCGCGCGTCGAGATCTCCAGCCAGTGCATGGTCAGCCTTCAGCCGTCAGCCATGAGCGGTCAGCCGCGCTCGGCCACCAGCCTGCTGATGGCTGATAGCTGGCGGCTGAAGGCTGACCGCTACACACCGAAGGCGTCCTTGACCTTGTCGAAAAAGCCTTTGTTCTCGTGCGGCTTGACCTCGGTGCCGAAGGTTTCGGCCAGCCGTTCGAGCAAGCGGCGCTGCTCCTCGGTGAGGTCCGTCGGCGTCACGACGTGCAGGCGCACTTGCAGGTCGCCGCGGCCCGACGCGCGCAGGTAGGGCACGCCCTTGCCGCGCAGCCGCACGGTGCGGCCGCTCTGGGTGCCCGCGGGGATGCGCAGGCGGGTGGGCTCGTCCAGCGTCGGGATCTCGACCTCGGCGCCGAGCGCCGCTTGCGCCACGTTGATCGGCAGGTCGAGCAGGAGGTCGTTGCCCTGGCGGCGGAAGTAGCGGTGCTGCTGCACGCGCACGTCGATGTACAGGTTGCCGGGCGTGCCGCCGGGCGCGCCCGGCTCACCCTCGCCGGCCAGGCGGATCTGTTGGCCGTCGTCAATGCCCGCTGGCACGTTGACGCGCAGGCGGCGCGTCGTCGGCACTTGGCCGCGCCCGCCACAGGTATTGCAGGGCGTGGTTACGATGCGCCCCTCGCCCTGGCAGCGGTCGCACAGGCTGACGTTCACGAACTGCCCGAACACCGTCTGCGTGGCCCGGCGCAGCTCGCCCGCGCCGCCACACCGCGGGCAGGTCGTCGGCTCCGTGCCCGGCTCCAGGCCGCTGCCGTGGCACGTCTCGCAGGCCTCGTGCCGCGCGACGTCCAGCTCCTTCTCGCAGCCGAAAACGGCCTCCTCGAACGACAGGTTCAGCTCGTGTCGCAGGTCGGCGCCGCGCTGGGCGCGCGTGCGCCGGCTCCGCGTGGTCGTGCCGGCGCCGAAGAACGTCTCGAAGATGTCCTCGAAGCCGAAGCCGCCGAAGCCGCCGAACCCCCCTGCGCCGAACGGCGCCTCGCTGCCAGTGTGGCCGAAGCGGTCGTACATCGCCCGCTTGTCGCCGTCGCGCAGTACTTCGTAGGCCTCGGTGACCGCCTTGAACTGCTCGGCCGCGCCCGGCTCCCGATTGCGGTCCGGATGATACTTCAGCGCCTGCTGCCGATACGCGCTGCGAATCTGATCTTCAGTGGCGTTGCGTGGAACGCCCAGTATCTCGTAGTAGTCCCGTCGCGTCGCCACGGGTCCTCCAGTAATTAGCTATCAGCTATCAGCTATCAGCCGTCAGCTATTGCTTCCACCGCTCGCTGATAGCTGATAGCTGACGGCTGACCGCTAAACCTCGCGAAATTCGCCCTCGACCGTGCCCTCGGGCGGGCGCGGCTGCTCGCCCGGCCCGCCGGCCGGCTGGCCCTGCCCAGCCTGGCCGTAGACGTGCTGCCCCAGCTTCTGCAAGGCGGCCGTCAGCTCCTCGCTGGCGCGGCTGATGGCCGCCCGGTCGTTGCCATCCTTCACGCCGTTGACCGCGGCGATCTTCTGCTGCACCTCGTCGCGCAACTCGGCCGGGAACTTCCCCTCGTTCTCGCGCAGCATCTTCTCGGCCTGGTAGGCTAGGCTGTCGGCCTGGATCCGCGCCTCGATCAGCTCGCGCCGCTGCGCGTCCTCGGCCGCGTGCGCCTCGGCGTCGCGCATCATCTTGTCGATCTCGTCCTTGCTCAGGCCGCTCGACGCCGTGATGGTGATCCGCTGCTCCTTGCCGGTGCCCTTGTCTTTGGCGGATACGTTCAGAATGCCGTTCGCGTCGATGTCGAACGTCACCTCGATCTGCGGCAGCCCGCGCGGCGCCGGCAGGATGCCGTCCAGGATGAACCGGCCAATCGTCTTGTTCTCGCTCGCCATCGGCCGCTCGCCCTGCAGCACGTGGATCTCCACGCTGGGCTGGTTGTCCGAGGCGGTCGAGAAGACCTGGCTGCGGCTCGTGGGGATGGTGGTGTTGCGGGGGATAAGCGGGGTCGACACGCCACCCAGCGTCTCGATCCCCAGCGTGAGGGGGGTGACGTCGAGGAGGAGGACGTCTTTGACCTCGCCCTGGAGCACGCCCGCCTGGATGGCCGCGCCAATCGCCACCACCTCGTCGGGGTTGACCCCCTTGTGCGGCTCCTTCCCGAACAGGCTCTTC
>DATGMD010000047.1:0-6178 GCA_035293805.1 Chloroflexota bacterium
GAGCGAAGGTGGCGATGGTGACGGCGATTGGGCAGCAGCACGTGGTGCTGGAAGCGGTGCAGGCGGGGGCGAAGGACTTCGTGGTCAAGCCGTTCCAGCCGGAGCGCGTGCTGGCTGCCGTCCAGAAGATGCTGCGCTAACGCGGCTCGCGGACGGACTGCGCGGCCCGGCGCGAGGGGCCGGGCGCTGAGCGGCCCGCGCGCGGCCCGACCGGCCCGGCGCGGCCGCAACCAAGATTGCGAACAGGCAGGAGGCGTTAGAGGGGACCGGCGCGGGACGCGGGGGAGGCGGCCCACGCCGGAGGAGGGAAGCGAGCGATGATCGAGGCTGTGTTGGCGCCCGAGCTGGAGCAAGCGTTGCAGGTGCCCCTGCGGGGGGTGCCGGGGGCGGAGCACCTGGAGCCGTTCCTGACCGGCGCGCGCGAGGTGCTGGAGGCGGAGCTGGGCGTGAGCGTCGAACGCGGTCCGCTGCGGCGGGAGGCGGGAAGCCACACGACGCAGGATGTGACGGCGCTCGTCGGGATCACCGGCGCGGTGACGGGGCTCGCGATCTACGCGATGAGCCGCGAGACCGCGCTGAGCATCGTGGCGCAGCTCATGGGCGCGCCGGTGGAAGAGCTAAGCGACCTGGCGCTGTCCGGGATCGGCGAGCTAGGCAACGTGATCACGGGGCGGGCCGCGACGCTGCTCGCCGAGCAGGGCATCGTGGCCAACATTGCGCCGCCCGCGCTGCTCGTCGGTCCGGGACGGCGCGTGTCGATGGCGGGCATCCAGCGGCTGGTCGTGCCGCTGGTGGCGCCGCTGGGGACGGTCGAAGCGCAGCTCGCGATCAAGGGATAGCTGCTGCCGTCGGGCGGGAGGCCCTCCCGCCCGACGGGGGGAGAGCCGTGGCGATGAGCGCAGCAGGGCAAGGTCACGAGGACGCGCCCGCGTCGGGAGAGCAGGCCGCGGCGCGGTCCGCCCCTGCGGCGGTGCCGCCCGCCGAGCGTCCCTTCCCGCCCGGCTCGGCCCCGTGCCCGGCCGCCCTGACCCCGGCGCGGGCGCTGGCCGCCCTGCACGCCATCGCGACGGCGACCACGCGCGGCCCCGACCCCACGGCCGTGGTGCGGCTCGCCGTCGAGGTCGCCCGGGAGTGTCTGGGCGTGGACGCGGCGGCGATCTGCGGGTGGCGTCCGGAGGCGGCGCGGCTGGTCTGTGTGGCGAGCACCGACCCGAGCGAGGTTGCGAACGGCCTCACGCTCGAGCTCGACGCCGGGCCGGCCGCCCTGGCCTTTCATTGGCGGCGAACGATGATCGTCGAGGGCCACGGCGGCACGGACGGCGCGGCGCTCTGGCCGTCCGCGCCGCCGACGCAGACGCTGGCTGCCGTGCCCCTGCTGGCCGGGGGGGGCGCGGCCGGCGTGCTGGTCGTGCGGACCCACGGGGCCTACTACTACGAGGCGGAGCACACTCGCTTCCTACACCTCCTCGCCGCTCTGATCGCGCCCGCCAACCTCGCCTCGCTGCCGCCGGGGGCCGCCCTCATCGCGCCCGACGCGGCCCCGGGCCCGCGCGAGCGCGCGGCGGCGCCCGCCGCCACGGCCGGGCAGGCCGGCGGGGAGCGCGCTGCCGACGTGGACCTCGCCGGGGAGCGCGCGTGGGCGCTCTGCCAGGCGGTGACTTGCGGCGTGGTCGTGACCGACGAGGAGGGACGCATCGCGCGCAGCAACGAGCCCGCGGCACGCCTGCTCGGGCTGGACGCGGCAGCGCCGCGGGGCGAACCCCTCGAGGCCGTCCTGACGCTGGCCGGCGAGGACGGCGCGGCCTTGGCGCCCGAGCAGCATCCCGTGGCGCGGGCGCGGCGAACCGGCCGCGCGGTGCGGGACTGCGTCGTCGGCTACCAGCGGGGCGACGGCGCGCAGCGGTGGCTGCAGCTCGACGCGGTGCCCGTGGACAACGCGGGGGAGCCCACGGCACGCCTCGTGGTCAGCTTCGTGGACGTGACCGTGCGGCGGGAGGCCGAGAGGCAGCTTCAGGCGTACGCGCACACCGAGAAGCTTAGGGCGCTCGGCCAGATGGCGAGCGGCGTCGCCCACGATCTCAACCAGTACCTTGGGCTGGTCGCGGGGCACGGGGAGCTGGCGCTGCGAGCGCTGGGCCGCGACCAGCCCGATTGGGCGAGCGTCCAGGAGGCCGTGCAGGTCATGGCCCAGGCCGCGCTGGACGGCGCGGAGACGGTAAAGCGCCTGCTCGCCTTCGTGCGGCCGCGCCAGGACGGGCCGCGCCAGCGGCTCGCGGTGGGCGACGTGTTGCGCGAGGTGGCGCGGCTGACGGCGCCCCGCTGGCGCGACGCGGCCCAGGCCCAAGGGCGCAGGATCAGCTTGCACGTCGAGGCCGACCCCGACGCCACGGTGGAAGGCTGGCCCGAATGCCTGCGCGAGCTGTTCATCTCCCTGGTGTTCAACGCCGTGGACGCCCTGCCGCACGGTGGGACCATCCGCCTGGCGGCCTGGCGGCGCGGCCCGCTGACGCACGTCGAGGTCGCCGATTCGGGCATCGGCATCAGCCCGGAGATCCAGCCCCGGGTCTTCGAGCCGTTCTTCAGTACGAAAGGGGAGCGCGGCACCGGTCTTGGCCTGGCAGTCGCCCGCGACATCGTGGAGCGCCACGGTGGGCAGGTCACGCTGGAGTCGGCGCCCGGGCGGGGCACGACGTTTCGCCTGGCTTTCCCCTGGGCGGGCGGCGGGCCAGCGGCCGCCCCCGCGGGCGTCGCCCCCGAGGGGGCGCGGCCGCTGCACGTGCTGGTCGTGGACGACGAGGCCATGCTGGGCCGGATGGCGGCGCGCATGCTCGCCGTGGACGGCCACACCGCCGTGGTGGTGACCTCGGGCGAGGAGGCGCTGCGGCGGATGTGCGCCGAGAGCTTCGACCTGGTCATCTCCGACGTGGGGATGGGCGAGGGCATGAACGGCTGGGACCTGGCGCACCGCGTGCGCGCCGAGTTCCCCGACGTGCGCTTCGCCCTGGCCACGGGCTGGGGCGCGCAGATCGAGCCCGACGAGGCCCGCGCGCGCGGCGTGGGCGCGGTCATCGGCAAGCCCTACCGTCTCCAAGACCTCCGCTACCTGCTCAGTGCAGCCTGAGCGGCCCCCGGCCGGCGGGGCGGCCCTCCACCCCCATACCCTCCGATTACGCCTCCGCGCCTTGTCACGCGCACCCCTGTGCCACGCCGATTGGTACTTCCTCTCAAGGATGTTCGTCCTGCACTGCACGTCCATGGCGAGACGGGCGGGATGGCCTCTTCACGATTCCTTCACTCGGTCGATAACTCACTCGGACGGCGCCGCGTTGGCGCACGGAGAGCGCGCGAGCCACCGGGCGCAGGCAGGTACCGCGGGGCGGCCCAGAACGGGTGGAGAGGAAGGGAGAGGCATGAGAATCGGGATTCGCACCAAGCTGCTGGCAGGATTCGGCGTATTGCTGCTCCTGCTCAGCGGGATCGGCGTCTTTGGGCTGGTCAAGGTCAACGAGGCCAACGACGCGGTGGACGTGGTCGTCGAGAACCAGTTGGTGGCGGTGGAGGGGGCGCGGGCGGCGCAGGTGGCCGTGCGCACGATGCAGCGCGAGCTGCGGCAAATGATGCTGGTGTCGGGCGGCGAGGCGAACGCGAAGGCGAAGGCCGACTTCGACGCCGCCGAGAAGCGCTTCCAGGACAACATGGACGCTCTCACGCCGAAGTTCCAGACCACGGAAGGGCAGGCGCTGCTGGCGGCGGTCCGCGACTCCTACGCCGCCTGGCAGCCCTTCGAGCAGCAGATGGAGCGGTTGGCGCTGGCCGGCGACAACGACGGGGCCTTGACGATCCTGCTGAGCCCCGAGAACGTCAACGCCACGCAGGCTTTCGACACGGCGATCCAGAACCTCGTGAACCGCAAGAAGGAGCAGGCCAGCGCCTACGGCAAGGCCGCGCAAGACGCGGGCGACGCGGCCGCGAAGCTGGTCGTCGGCGCCATTCTCGTCGCGCTCGCGCTCGGCGTCGGGCTGGGCTGGTGGCTGTCGCGCGGCATCGCGCGCGGGCTGGGTCAGGTGACGAAGGCGGCGAACGGGCTCGCGGAGGGCGATCTGGACCAGCGGGTGGACGTGCGCTCGCGGGACGAGATCGGCGACATGGCGGCGGCGTTCGGGCGCATGATCGCGTACCAACAGGAGATCGCGGGGGTCGCGACGGCGGTGGCCGGGGGCGACCTGACGCGGCAGGTCACGCCCAAGTCCGAGCGGGACGTGCTGGGCGTGGCGTTCCGCGACATGGTGACGAACCTGCGCGGGCTGGTGGGCCAGGTGCAACATTCGGCCGAAGGGCTGGCGGGCACGAGCCAGCAGCTGGGCGCGGCGGCGGGCCAGACGAGCGGCGCTGTGCAGCAGGTGACCACGGCGGTGCAGCAGGTGGCGCGCGGCGCCCAGGAGCAGTCCACGAGCGCCCAGACGAGCAATGAGTCGGTGGAGCAACTGCTCCAGGCGATCGACCAGGTGGCGCGGGGCGCGCAAGAGCAGGCGCAGGCGGTGGCCGGCGCGAGCGCGACGACCGTGCAGATGGCGGCCGGTGTGGAGCAGGTGGCGGCGAACGCCCAGCGCGTGGCGGCCGCAAGCGAGCAGACCCGGGCATCCGCCGAGCAGGGCGCCCGCGCCGTGCAAGAGACCGTCGCGGGGATGGCCCAGATCCAGACGGTCGTCACCGCGGCGACCGACAAGGTGGAGGAGCTGGGCCAGCTGGGCGAGCGGATCGGGCAGGTCGTGGAGACGATCGACGACATCGCCGAACAGACGAACCTGCTCGCCCTCAACGCCGCCATCGAGGCGGCCCGCGCCGGCGAGCACGGCAAGGGCTTCGCGGTGGTAGCCGACGAGGTACGCAAGCTGGCCGAGCGCTCCCAGCGCGAGACCAAGGCCATCGGCGAGCTGATCCGCGCGGTGCAGGGCGGCACCCGCGACGCCGTGCAGGCGATGGCCCAGGGGGCCGCGCAGGTGCAGGCGGGCGCGGCGCAGGCGGACCGGGCCGGCCAGGCGCTCGGGGCGATCCTCGAGGCGGCGGAGCAGACGGTGGCGCAGGTGACGGCCATTGCGGGCGCGGCGCAGGAGATGGCGGCGCGCAGCCGCGAGGTGAATGAGGCGATGGCGAGCATCTCGGCGGTGGTCGAGGAGGCGACGGCGGCGACCGAGCAGATGGCGGCCTCGGCCGAGGGGGTCGGGCGTGCCGTCGGCGCGATCGCCGCGGTGGCCGAGGAGAACTCGGCCGCGACCGAAGAAGTCTCCGCCTCGGCCGAGGAGATGAGCGCGCAAGTCGAGGAGATGAGCGCCCAGGCCGACGAGCTGGCCGCCACCGCCGAGCAGCTACGGGCGCTCGTCGCTCAGTTCCGCCTGGAGGTGGGCGGCGCGAGCGGGCCGCGGGCGATCGCGGCCGACGCCGACGAGCCCCGCGCGCGGCTCGCGGCCTAGCCGGGCTGGCCCGCCTGGGAGCGTGGGCGGCCCGGCCGCCGCGCCGGCGCAGGCCGCGCCGGTCCGGCGGGCGAGACGGCCACGCCCCTCGCGGGTGGTCCCGGCGCCGCTTGCCCGCGCCCCCGGGCCGTCGTGGCGGCCCCGGCGCCGCGGCGCACTGGACGAGCGGGGCGAAGCGCCGATGATCAAGGTGGAGGCGCAATGCGGGACGCGTGGGATGACGGTATGACCAACAGCCTGGAGCAGCGGGTGCGGCACGCCCGGAGCGTCCTGCACGAGCTGACGCAGGCAGTGGCGATGGTCGTCGGCGCCGCGGAGCTACTGCCGCTGCAACCGGCGGGCTCGGTCGAACGCCACGCGCTGGAAGGGGACCTGGCGCTGGCGGCGCAGCTCCTGACCCAGCGCACGGAGCGGCTGCGGAGTGTGCTCCGCGACGGCTGCGAGCGGAGCCGCACGCCCTTGCCGCTCGCTGACCAGGCCCCGGCGGGCGGGACGCCCGCGCTCAAGGGGTGAACCAGGATGGCGGCCCACAGCGCACACGAGAGCACGATAGGGAGCGGAAAGCCATGGCGACGATCTTGATCGCGGACGACGCGGCGTTCATGCGGATGCGCTGCGGGCGCATGCTGGCGGACCACGGATACACGGTGGTGGAAGCCGAGAACGGGCGGGACGCGGTGGCGAAGTACCAGGCGCACCGGCCGGAC
>DATGMD010000048.1:0-6602 GCA_035293805.1 Chloroflexota bacterium
GGCCGAGCAGGCGAGCACGGCGTGGCCCACTTGCTTGGCGTGGCCGGCGTAGCGCTGGCGGATGGCGACCACGTCGAGGTAGGAAGTGAACGAGTAGACGCCCGCGATGTCCTGGATGCCGCCGGCTTCGAGCTGGTCCCAGAGCAGCCCGGCGCTCGTGGGCAGCCCCATCACCGGCGCGCCCGGCCACATCGGCGCCTGGTTCACGATGATCGGCTCGTCGCGGAAGTAGAGCGCCTTCACGCGGATGACGGGCTGCGGCCGGCCCGTGCCGATGGTGCCGCCCGAGTAGTAGCCGGGCCACTCGCCAAACGGGCCCTCGTCGGCGCCGTCCTCGTCCACCGGCGGGATCTCGCCCTCGATGGCGATCTCGGCGCCCGCGGGGATGGGCAGGCCCGTCACGGGGCCGCGCAGCACGGGCAGCGGCTGGCCGCGCAGGCCGCCGGTGTAATCCAGCTCCGACTTGCCCCACGGGATCTTCTGGTAGCCGGCGAGGAAGGTGAGCGGGTCGCCGCCGAACGTGGCGACGACGGGGCACGCCTCGCCGCGCTCCCAGTAGCGCTGGAAGATCAGGCGGCCGTGCTGGCCGGGGCTCACCCAGATGCCGAGCCGGTTGCGGTCGTGGACCTGCACGCGGTAGGTGCCGACGTTGATGAAGCCGCTGTCGGGGTCGCGCTGGATAATCGCGTCGCCGGTGCCGATGTAGCGGCCGCCGTCCTTGGCGTGAAAGCGCGGCGTGGGGAAGCGCCCGAGGTCCACGTCGTCGCCCAGTAGCGCGTTTTGCAGCACCGGCCCCGAGCTAACCTCCATGGGCGGGATGGGCTGCACGTCGCGGATCTTGCGCGCGGCCAGGCGCACGAGGTCGAGCTTGGGTTTGTCGATGGGCAGGCCCAGCGCCAGCGCCACGCGGCGGTGCGAGGCGAGCGTCAGGCTGGCAACCCGGTAGCCAGGCGGGTAGTCCTTGATGTGGTCAAAGAGGAGCATCGGCGGGCTGGGCAGGAGGTCCGCAGCGGCCTCGGTGAGCGCGCCGATCTCCAGGTCCCAGTCGGCGCCGTCGATCTGGCGCCAGTCGTCGGCCTCCTGGCAGGCGGCCAAGAAGGTGCGCAGGTCGTCGAACACGGTGGCCGCGGCGGGAGTCTCCAGCACCATCGCTCACTCCTCTTCTGCGCCCGGGGGCTTGGGGGTGTCCCCAATTCCTCTCCTACTTCAGTAGCTCCTTTGCGAGCTGCTGGGCGCGCTGGCGCTCGGGCAGCAGGGTCTCATACTGGTGCGGGACGTAGTCGCTCAGCCGGCTCGGGTCGAGCGTCGCGTCGGGGCTGGCGGGTGGCACGTCCACGCGCCGGCTGTTGAACTCGATGGTCTTCGCTAGCTGCGCCTGCGCGGGCTGCGTGAGCACCCAATTCACGAACACCCGCGCGGCGTTCGGGTGCGGGCGGCGATTGATGAGCTGCAGGCCGCCGAAGCCGAGCGAGAGCTTGCGGAAGGGCTGGAGTCCCTTTACGTCGAAGCTGAGCCCTTGCCGCTCGAAGTTCAGCAGCTCGTCGTCGGTGACGCCGATGCCAATGGGATAGCGGCCGCGAATCACCCACTCCGCAAGCTGGCGATTGTCGCCGGTGACCACGATATCCTGCTTGGTGAGCAAGTCGCGCACGTAGTCCTCGCCGAACGCCACAAGCAGTGTGGTGAGCGTGCCTAGACCGGCGCCGCCGTTCGGGTCGGTGAGGGCGATCTTGCCGCGCCAGCGCGGATCGGTCAGGCCCGCGTCGGAGCTTAGCTCGGCGTTGGGGACGAGCGCGCGGTTGGCGTAGGCGGTGGGCTGCGCCTGCGCGATGAAGGCGGGCAGGTACTGCCTGTCCTTGTCGGCGTACAGGCCGTCAAGGCCGCCAAACCACTTGCTCGCGTCGAGCACGTCGGGCAGCACCAGCAGCGGCCGCACCGGGTCCAGCGCGCCCTCGTCGCGCGCCTGGAACACCTGCGGATCGGGCCCGCCCACGCGCAGGTCCCATAGGAACTGCCCCGCGCCGCGCTCCTGGAAGAGGCGCGGCCAGAATTCGCGCGAGTTCTGGCCGCTGTACTCGACCCGGATGTCGGGGTAGTCCTGCTGGAAGGCGAGCAGCCCGTCGCGCCAGAGCTGGCCCGGCGGCCCCGAGAGCGTAAGCTGCCCTTCCTGCTTTGCCGCGGCCACGATCGCGTCCCAGCCAGCGGGCGCGCTGGAACCTCCCCCGGGTGGGGAGGCGGACGGAGGCGCGGACGCGGGTTTGCCAGGAGCGCTGGCCGGCGGTGCGCTGCATGCGCCGAGCAGCAGGCCGGCGACGAGCGCCATTAGCGCACCGCGCCACGCTCGACTAACGATCATCCGTATCTCCTGCCGAGGAATCTGGCGAATGCCGGCCGGTCAGTGCGCTTGGAGCCACGGCGCTCATTCCGGGCTCGGCACCTGGTGGCTGAGCAGCACGTCGCGGCGCTCGCGCGTGGACTCGTAGATCGCCAAGCAGACTTCCAGCGTCGCCTCGCCCCAGCGGCCGTCGTGGAACACGGGACGATCGTGCGCCACGGCCTGATACAGCTCGTCGACCTCGGCCTCGCGGGCGCGGCCGCCGCGGGGCAGGCTGATCTCGCGCTTGCCGTCGTCACCGTACAGGTACAGCCCGTCGGGCGACTGGCGCAGGTCGCCGCGCTGGCAGCTCACGAGCGTCACGCCGAAAAACGGCTGGTGGCGCTCGCTCGCGTCAGGCAGGTGGGCGAAGTCGCCCGCGCGCTCGCCCGCGTAGCGCATCGATTCCTTCAGCCCAGCCTCGTCGGCCACACCCCGTAGCCGGGCCCGCGTCTGGAAGTTCGTCTCGGGATCACGGCGCTGGCCGCCCTCGCCGACCCAGTAGTGCAGCTCGGCCGTGTCGAAGTGGCCGTAGCCGTTGTACACGAGCGTCGCGGGCGTGCCGTCCTCGAACTCCAGGAACGCCGTGTAGGCGCCCTCGCTCGGCCGCGTCTCGTCCCAGATGGCGGCCACGCCGCGCACGCTGCGCACCAGCCCGCCGCCGATGAGCCGCACTAGGTCTACCTGGTGGGGGCCCTGGATGAACACCGCGCCGCCGCCGCACGCCGTGTCCAGCTCGTGCGGCATGCGCGGGCGGTACATCAGGTCGGTGTAGTTCCAGCTGTGGATCGTGCCGAGCCGGCCCAGCTCGCCGCTCTTCACGATCTCGCGCATCTTCCGGATGGGCGGGTCGAAGCTGTGCGTGTGGCGGCACAGGAGGTGCGTGCCATTGCGCTCGGCGGCGGCGTTCATCGCCTCGCACTCGGGCAGCGTAAGCGCCATCGGCTTCTCGACGATAACGTGCTTGCCGTGCTCAGCGGCGCAGATGACGTGCTCGGCGTGCAGGTGATTCGGCTTGCACACGTAGATGGTGTCTACGTTCGGGCTCTTGCAGAGATCCTCGACGCTCAGGAACATTTCACCGCCGAAGTCGCGCTCGAACTGGTCGAGCGCCGCCGGGCGCACGTCGGCGGCCGCGACGATGCGCGCCTGCGGGTTGTTCAGCAGGTACGGGAGGATCTGCGTGCTCGCCACGCCGAGCCCCGCGATGCCGAAGCGCAGTTGCATGGATTGCTCCTGACCCCCCAACCATTTCCCCCGCGGGGGGCGGGGGGTTAGGTCACCGGCGATGGCGCGGCGCGGCCCTCGGGCGTCCAGAGAGCACGCCAGTCCTCGCGGTCGGGCATGACGACGGACGTGACGACGTGGTGCTCGAAATGGTTCGCGGCGGGGTCGCGGACGACGTGCTGGGGGTCGCGGCCGGCCTGCGCGTCCTCAACGGCGCGGAGAAGCTGTCGTCGCGCCAGGATGATCGCCTTGTCGGTATAGCCCAGGTGCTCGGTCGTGCGGTCCTGGATGGGCCCCTCGCCCTCCGTGGCGAACGCGTCGTGGGCCGGGAAGAAGCGGCCCATGCCGGTGTAGCTGCGCGTGCGCTGCTCCTCGCGGTCTTGCTGGTAGCGGTTCGCCTGGTTGCGACACAGGCGGTAGTCGGCGGTCATGTTCGCCGCGTAGTGGCGGTGCATCTCCGCCTGGTCGAGCGCGCGCACGCGGCTGAACGAGATCATGAATTTCCAATTGTGCGTGTCGTCCATTGGCACGTGCCAGTTCACGCTGTAGCCCTCGCCGCCGGTCTGGCCGGGGAAGGAGCTGAGGTTCGGTAGGATGAAGTTGGAGGCGCGCACGTAAATCTCGCCGGGGCCGATCTTGCGCACGGTGAAGATGCGCACGCCGTAATCAGTCTCCTCGATCTCGATGGTGGGCGACACGTCGCGCCGTACAAGCTGTTCGTACTGGTGTTGGTGCCCGCCACGTCCTTTACCGAGCGGTTGCGGCCGGGGTCGTCCTGGAAGAGGTAGTGCAGGAACGACAGGTGCGCGGGGTCGATGTTGCCCTCGTTGCCCTGGAGATAATTGCACTCATGGAGCGCCTTGTTCACGTACCGCTGAGCGCCGGGCACGGTCAGGAACTCGTAGGCGGGCAGGAGGGGTGGCTCGCCGGGCCCCAGGTAGGCGAAAATTAGCTCTGCCACTTCCTGGCATGGATAGGCGGTGTGGCGCACGCGTTCGTGGAAGGTGCTGCCCTGGGGCTCACCCGGCTGCTCCAGGCAGCGTCCCGCCCGGTCGAACAGCCAGCCGTGATAGAGGCAGCGCAGGCCGCCGTCCTCCAGACGGCCGTAGCTCAGGTCGGCGCCGCGGTGCGGGCAGTGTAGCCCGAGCAGCCCCGGCTGCCCCTGCTCGTCGCGGTACAGCACCAGGTCCTCGCCCAGGATGCGGAGCGGCACGGGCGGCCCGCCGGGCGGCAGCTCGGCCGCCAGGGCCACCGGCTGCCAGTAGCGGCGCAGCAGGTCGCCCCCGGGCGTGCCCCGGTCGGTGCGCGTCAGCAGTTCGTTCTCTTCCCTGGTGAGCATCGGCCACCTCCGCCCCCGCGCGACCAGGTGCCCGGCAGCGCGCACGCGCTATGCTCATCGCCCCGGCGGCCCGCAAGCGTAACAGATTAAGACGGGCCGCCGCTCCGCAGTATCTGGATGGTAGTAGACATCTGGCCTGGTGTCCAGTTGAGAGTCGGGGTAAGCGTTCAGGCCCGCCTTGAGACTGGAGCTTGCGGGGCGGGTGGCGACGCCGTATACCCCAGTTCATGGAACTGACCGATCTGCCCCTGCCGCCGGAGATTTGGGCCGCGACCCGGAACACCGCCCAGGCGCTGATCGCAGCCCAGTGGGAGCGCATCCGCGACCTGGAAGCCCGCCTGGGGCAGACATCGGCTAATTCCTCCCGTCCCCCTTCATCGGATCCGCCCCAGGCGCCGGTGCGCCCGAAAGCGCCACCCGCCCAACGGAAACGCGGCGGCTAGCCTGGACACTGTGGGGCGTTCCGGCGACTGCTGCCGGTCGAGGCCGTGGATGAGGTAGTGGTGGTCGTCCCAGAGCGCTGCCGGCATTGTGACCACCCTCTTACCGGAACTGCAGCCCGCCGTGGCCGGGTCTGGCGGCATCAGGTGGTGGAGTTGCTGCCGCTGGCCGTGCGAGTCACCGAGTATCAGATGGTCATGCGGCGCTGTCCGGTCTGTGAGAAACGCACCCGCGCAGCACTGCCGGCTGGCGTGTGGCGGCGGCCGTTTGATGCACGCCTGACGGCCGTCATCGCTCTGCTGAGTGGCCGGTACCGGTTGAGCCGGCGCAAAGTGCGGCAACTGCTGGAGGCCCTGTGGCAGGTGCGCGTGTCGCTGGGCGCGGTGGTCCGCCAGGAGCAGGCGCAGAGTGCCGGACCAGGCCGAAATCGTGCTCGACGGAGCGCTGCGAGCCAGCGAGGCGGCCAGTATCGCGTTGCACATTCCGCTGATCCGTGCGATGAGAGCCTTCTGTCAGGCGCATGCCGGTCGATTAGCCGAAGGTCTTCCCGTTCTGGAATAGCTCGCCGGACGCTCGGAGGCAAATGAACGGCTCGCGTGGGTGCCGTTCGCGCTCGCCTGGCTAGCCGAAGCGAATCTGATTGCTGGGCGCCGAGACATCGCGAGACAGCTCGCCGAGCGGGCTCTGGATCGGTTTCGGCAGCACAAGGAGCGAGGCAATGAAGCGTGGGCGCTCCGGCTCCACGGCGAGATCGCCGCTGCCGTTGAACCGCCCGAGGTCGAGCAGGTCGAGAGCTACTACCGCCAGGCACTCGCCCTCGCGGAGGAGCTTGGCATGCGCCCATTTATGGCCCACTGCCACCTCGGCCTCGGCACGCTGTATCAGAAGATCGGCCGACAGGAGCCGGCGCTCACTGAGCTGACCACGGCCGCTGAACTGTACCGCGCAACGGAGACGACGTTCTGGCTGGAGCGAGCGAAGCTGGAACTGCTCAAAGTCGGCGACGGACCTGGTTCAGGGTGCCGCACGGCCGGTTACCGGTGCGTACTATCGCGTAGTGTCAATCCAGATAACAATGGCTGAACCGCCCCGGGTAGCGTGGAGACTCCACCCTTTGAGAGGATGGGGTCATGAGCAAGGCAACACGGTATCCGCCGGAACTGCGGGAGCGCGCGATCCGGTTGGTGCGGGAGCACCGAGATGAGCACCCGTCGGAGTGGG
>DATGMD010000049.1:0-2374 GCA_035293805.1 Chloroflexota bacterium
CGGCTGGCCGATCAGGTGTCTAATCGAAGGGTGCGCGGAGCCCGTCACCAGGAGGATGGCCACCCGAGGGCACGCCGTGTAGATGCGCCGAGCCACCTCTAGACCGCTAACATCCGGCAATCCGATATCCAACAGCAGCACCTTGGGCTGTCGTGTCGTGGCCAACTTGATCGCCGCGGCGCCGGTCAGCGCCGTGCCGACCACCTGTATCCCGGCTCGTGTCAACCGCCGTTGGAGCAGCTCCACCACGAGCAAGTGGTCATCCACGATCCCTACGCGGAGAGTCGATTTGTCCTCGCTATTCCTGCCTGACTGAGCAGACAGCAGCCCGAGGTCAGATAGCGGTTCCATGACGGGTCCCCCACCCCTTCTGCGCCTGTCGTAGACCGGGGCATAGTCCGCCGACGGCGCAAGTGCATTACGACGTTGCGAATCGACCAAGGTTGGGGAACTGTCTAACAGCGCAGGGGAGGAGAGTACCGTGGGACTGGCGCCGGGGTGGACCCCAGTGCGGTGCCGAGTGACACAGCCGGTCCGGGCACCGCGGCGGGCAGCGTGAGAGGGCGCGGGGCCGAAAGCAGGCGGCGCGGGCGGATCGAGACGGGGGCGGGTGCTATCCGGCCAGGCGTCTGACGGCGGCCTGGCAGCAGCGAACGGTGGCGTAGCATGGCGAGCGATGCGGCCGGCAGGACCCGCGCTAGCCTGGGGGCAGTTTGTGCAGGCGAAGCAACAAGAGGAGCGGCGGCTGCATAGAGCGGGCCGCTGAGCAGTGCTATCCCCACGAGAAGCAGAGCGCTCAGAAGGCCAACTCGAAACCTCATCTCACACCGGGTCCAGCCCCTTCGCAGCAAGAGAAACTGGCTGTGTACTTAGGCAACTGGCGGCGCCCAGCCTGCTGTGGATCCCATAGTGTCGGTCGCAGGCGGCTGCCGCCACAGCGTCCTGTCGCTTAGGTAAACGCAGACCGTCCCTAAACGTTACATCTCGCTCTCCAGTGAATACACCATTCGTTAACCGGCGCGAGCGCGCGCCTCTGTATTCTGGGCGCCCGGGACGGACAGGCGCCAGCTGGTCGATTGGTCGGCCTCGCCGCACATGCTGATTCAGCCGCACCGCACGCCGCGCCACCCTGCCGAGCGCCAGCGGGCTGATCTACACGTCCGCAATCCGCACCCTCAGGTACCGTCGGACCAGCACGACCGGGCGCTTGCAGCGCGGACAAACCGTCTCCGGTCGCCCGTCCTCGCCCGCCAGTGCCACAGGATGACCGCCACAGCGCGCGCAGGCCTCGCGTCGCACCTCACGTCGCCGCTCGACGGCCGCCAGCCGGGCGCCGAGGCGGGCGCTACGCACCGGTCCGACTCGACACGGCCGTGATGGCCGAGTGCCAGAGGTCGGCCAGGCCGGCGCAGCAGGGACATGCGCAGATGGCTCCCGCGGCGTCCGGCCCCGCGGCGAGCACGTACCGGACGATCGCCAGGCGATTCAGGTGCCAGCCGCGGCAGCGACCGCAGCGCGCGGCGTCGCCGGCGGGCGGCTGCCGCCGCTCCAGGCGTGTCAGCCGCCCGCGCACGCTCATCGCACGCCCCGCGGCCGCACGAGCGTCGCGCGGCTCGCCCGGAGCTGCCGGCGGTACGCGGCGAGGGCGGCTCGGTCCTCGGGTGTCGGCGGCTGGCCCGCCAGCTCGGCGACCAGAGCCGCTTCCAGCGCCAGCAGCTCGTCGTCGCCCAGCGCCCGCAAGGCGGCGCGGACTGCCGCCTGCTCCCGCGGCTCGGGCCACGGCAGACGCCGCGCCACCCGGCGCACGCGGCCCTGGAGTCGCTGGCTCATGGGCGTCCCTCCTGCCGTCCGCCATTCGTGACTTCATAGCGCCGGCGCAGTGTCTCCCACCCCGTCCGACAGCAGGCGCACTCGCAGAGCGGCCTCCGAGCGGCGGGGCTCCCGGCGGACGCTCGCTGCAAGGCCGCCACGCCCAGGTGGAGCCGTTGACTGCGCGAGCAGGCGTCCGGGTCCCCCCTGACCCGCTCCCGGCGGGCAAGCCGCGTCCCGAGCCTACCCACGGCGCTTGAGCTCCTGCATGGCCTCGGCCACGACCGCGGTGCAGGGCCAGCAGCAGGCGCAGTCGCACAAGAGCACCCGCCCGGCCGCTCGCGCGTGCTCCGGCAGCGCCCAGAGCCGCGCCAGGTCAGGCGCGTGCTCGCCCCCGCAGCGCCAGCAGTGCCCGGCCGCGTCAGCGCCCCGCTGCAAGCGCGAGACCCGGGTGCGTAGGCTCATCCGTTGGCCTTCGGCAACGCTTCGGCCTTCTGGCAGGCTGGCCAGTCCGAGGCTGCGTCATCCACCAGGTGAATCACAATCGCCCCCCGGGGGCGGCCGC
>DATGMD010000050.1:0-59296 GCA_035293805.1 Chloroflexota bacterium
CCCACTCCGACGGGTGCTCATCTCGGTGCTCCCGCACCAACCGGATCGCGCGCTCCCGCAGTTCCGGCGGATACCGTGTTGCCTTGCTCATGACCCCATCCTCTCAAAGGGTGGAGTCTCCACGCTACCCGGGGCGGTTCAAGCACCAAGTCAGGTAATTGTCTTTCACCGCTTTCAGTTTCTTCGGATTGACCGACGGATCGGGAACAGGAACGGTGCGAATACGAGCGACAGCGCCATAGGGGTCGCGGATGAGAGCGTGGCGGCGAGGCAAGCGGTAGATTTCTTGGATCTGCTCATGGTGTTGTTCAGGAAGCGAGTAGTACGCCGGGTGGGTCCGGCCTGCGGCTGCCTCGTCTTGGACCTCGTGCTTGATGCGCAAGGGATCGGGCTCAAGAAACGCGGGCGCAGTCCGGGCTGCGTCGTCGTAGCCGAGCGTGTAGACGACCTCAAACCCGCAGTTCTGAAGCGCCGCCAGCATGCGGTCATCGAGCTGCCCGAGTGTTTGGTGGGCGAGCACGACGTACACTGAGCCCTTGCGGGTTTGGGAAAGCATGTCCGTTAAGGCCTGCGACGACTGGGCGGAGAACTCGGAAAACTCGTCAATGATCAGGAAGTGGGGAGCGATGTTCGTTGTGCCGATCCGCGCCTGGGCTGCCTGCTCGACCGAGACGGTGAGCAGGCAGCCCAGCAGTCGCTTCGCGTCAGGATCGTCCAGGTGCAGGTTCACCAGGAAGCTTCGGCCGTGCGCCAGGTGTTCCTTAAAGTTCAGGCTGTTGCCGCTCTGGCCCAGGCTGTATCGGGTGACGGGGGCAAACAGCATCAGGAAGATTTTGTTGAGCGTGCTTTCGATCTTATCCGCTTGATCCCTGCCCCAGCGGTCGTAACGATCCTTGAAGAAGCGGACGACCTCCCGATCACCGACCCCTTTGAGGAGTTCATCCCGCCAGGGCTTATTGACCAGCACGTCGTGCAGGCAGCTCAGGGGCAAGTCGTGGTAGATCAGGATCGATACGCCGGCCAGGACGATGTTCTCAAAGTTCGGGGCAACCCCGCCAGCCATCGCGGGGTACGCCCGCCGCAGCGCTTCCAGCACGAGCCTGGCCCGGGTCGCAGGGTCGTAGGGTGTGTGGAGCACGTTGAAGGGAAGATACCGCTTGCGGCGGGTTGCCTCGGGCAGGTCCAGGTACATGATGCGCTCGTAGCCTTCGCCGTTGTCGTAGAGGCCCTGAGCCACCAGATGAGCCAGGACCAGATCAGCTAGGGTGCCGTGCGGATCAATGAGCGTGACGGAGAAGCCGTGAGATAGCAGCGATAGGGTGAGCGCTGCCAGAAAGCGGCTCTTGCCGGAGTTGGATTTGCCGATGACATGCATATGGTTTTGGATGTCAGCAGGGGGAATGGTGTAGGGCCACTCGAACAAACGGCCGCCGGTGGTGCCCAAGACATGATGATCGGCCGGATACGAGAATGGCAGTATCATAAGCGCATGAAAAATGAGTACAGAATAAGTTCAACAGAGTGTCTCTAGTGTATCAGATGACCAAACGTGAACGTCAAGGGCGCTGCGCGGCAGAGCGTCTGTAAGGGGATGTGTGATGGAACGGCAGACGTTGACCGTTGAAGAAGTAGCCGAAGTGTTGGGCATCTCTAGGAGTAGTGCGTATCTGGCGGTTAAGCGAGGCGAGTTGCCGGTGATTAGGATTGGGAGACGCTATGTAGTGTCCAAACTGGCACTAGAACGAATACTAACGTCATGTGATAATGACTACACGGTATCCGCAGAACTACGATGAGTAGTTGGAGGTGAGGACGTGGCACGGCCATCCAAAAGGGAGCGCAAGCTGCCTGGAATTCGCAAGCGGACCTATACTCGTAAAGATGGCAGCGTGAGCGAGTACTGGGAGTATCAAGTATACGCCAGAGACGCAACCGGTAAGCTCAAGCGCGAGTGGAGAAACGCTCCCAGCAGAAAAGCTGCTGAGGAAGCTCGCCAGGAGCGCAGGAGCGAGATCAAGCAGGGCACGGCAGTCTCAGCGACCAAGCTGACGCTCGCGGCCTACCTGGCCGACTGGCTTCCCAAGCACGCGCTGAAGAAGAACCTTCGGCCAACGACTCGGGCCAGCTACGAGACGATCATCAAGGAACGGATCAACCCTAGGCTTGGCGGCATCCTTCTCCAGCGGCTGAACGAGCAGCACATCGAGGATTTCATCTACCAGCTCCAGACGGTGGGGCGAGATGGCAAGCCCTTCTCCGGCCACAGTGTCCGCAACACCATGGTGGTCCTGCGGGAAGCGCTTGCGCAGGCCCGCCGCATCAGACTGATTCCCCGGAACCCCTGTGCGGAGATCGAAGGGGTGACCATCGAGAGCAAGCAGATGCCACAGTGGACGCCCGCTCAGGCCAAGCAGTTCTTAGGGCTGCTGGCCAAGGAGCGCTACCAGACAGTGTTTCTGATCGCTCTGACCACCGGCCTTCGCCGCGGCGAGGTGATCGGGCTTCGCTGGGAAGATGTGGACTTTGAGAGCCGGATGCTGCATGTGCGGCAGAACATCACGGATGTCAACGGCTACCTGAATAAGGGCAAGCCCAAGACCCCGAGCGGCCAGCGCGACGTGAAGCTGCCGCCCTCGGCAGTACCACTGCTTCAGGAGCACCGCCGCAAGCAGCTCGAAGCCAGACTTGCTGCAGGGCCTGCCTGGGTAGGAGCAGGAGAGTTCGGCGACTTGGTATTTACCACGAGCAAGGGCTTACCGCTCCATCCCAGGAATGTGTACCGGCGGCTGACGCAGCTTATCAAGCGAGCGGGACTGCCCCACACGGGGCTGCATGGGCTCAGGCGCACGGCGTCTTCCATCGCCCACGACGGCACCAAGGACATGCTGGCGGTTGCGCAGATGCTGGGCCACGCGGCCCCCGATGTCACCGCCAAGCACTACACCAAGGCCGCTGAGGATGCGGCCGACCGAACAGCCGAGGCCATCGAGCGAGCGCTGTTTGGCACCGAGTAAATGGTGGGAAAATGGTGGGAAAACCGTTTCCGCCTCGGGGTGGTGGTAAGACACCACCCCTTTCTTTTGGCTCCAGCATTGGGTTTCTTGAGGGCGCACCCAGAGGGATTCGAACCCCCGACACCTGGTTCCGAAGACCAGTGCTCTATCCGCTGAGCTATGGGTGCTTGGAACGCCGTCAGCGATCAGCGACCAGCCGTCAGCTTGCGCTAAGCCGACTGACTACTGACTGCTGATAGCTGACGGCTTCCTCGGGGTGAGCGAGGGGATTCGAACCCCCGATCTCCAGGGCCACAACCTGGCGCCCTAACCGCTAGGCCACGCTCACCACGTACGCTCACGGACACTCGAGCACCCACCCGCCGCGCCGGGCAGCGAAATTATAGGCTTCGCCACGACCGGGCGTCAACTGCTCGCCACACGCCGTGCGCCTGCCGGGCTAGCCCGGCGGGCTGGTGCGGCGCCCGCCGCCTGGTGGATCACGATCTCGTCGCCGAAGTTCGTAGACAGCCGCTCGCCCCGAATCTTCGCGCTCCGCTGCCCGTTCTCCTTCCACTCGATCTTGAACCAGCTCGGCCAGAGCGACACGCCATCCAGGCGGACGTCGTCGATCTCGCCGTCGCGCAGGTACACGTCGAGCCGTCGCGCCATCGCCCTTCCCTCGTCGTGTCGTTCGCTGTTGCGCTCAAGAGAGCACGAACCGGCCGGTGGGGCGCACCGGCCGGTTCGTCCCTCTGCAAGTCTGGTGCCCGCCACCAGCGACGAGTCCAGCGCATCGAGCGCGCTAGCGATAGCTCCGCTGCTGCTCGAAGCAGTTCGAGCAATACACCGGGCGGTCGCCGCGCGGCACGAACGGCACACGCGCGATCCCGCCGCACGACGCGCACTGCGTCTCGTGCATCGTCCGCGGCGCCGAGCGGTACTCCCCATAGCCTTGGTCGCTGTCGTAGCCGCTCATGCTGCGGGCCCCGCCCCCCGCGGCCCGCCGGGCCGCCCGGCACTCGGGGCAGCGCGCCGGCTCGTTCGTGAACCCCTTCTGCGCGTAGAACTCTTGCTCGCCGGCGGTGAAGAGGAAACTCGTCCCACATTCCCGGCAGGTCAATGGCCGATCGCTGAACGCCACCACGCTCCACTCCTGGTCGCTGTCCCCGGCCGCTGCGCGGTCCGGGCAGATCGCTATCTGGGAAAGACGGACGCCTCAGGAGCCGCGACGCCGTGCGCTGCCCGCCAGGCGAGCCCCGGACGGCCCCGCGCGCGGAGCGGGCCGCTTTCCACTGACGCGCATTATACGCACCTTCCCTCCATCTGTAAACCCGTCTGCCAAAATTCGGGGCGTGGGCGCGCTGACTGCCCGGCACGCGCCGCGCCCGGCACGCCGCCACACGGCTGCGTCACGACTCCTCAGGACAAGCAGACACCTCTAGATGACAGGCTCCGGCCCAGCGTACGATGGCCGAGGAGCCATGCTTCCGTCACGCGGGGCGGCTCCCGGCAAGGCCCAACACCGGCCGCGCGCGGCGCCCGTCGAGCGACCGCCGCCGGCCCAGACGGAGAGAGTCTATGGCGGCGCACGCCGGGTCGGCTGGAGCGCCACGCTTCACGCACCTCCACGTCCACACCGAATACTCGCTCCTCGACGGTCTCAGCCGCGTGAAGGAGCTGGTCAAGCAAACGCGCAAGCTCGGCATGGACGCCATCGCCCTCACCGACCACGGCGTTATGTACGGCGCCGTCGAGTTCTATCTGGCGGCCCAGAAGGAGGGCGTCAAGCCGATCATCGGCGTCGAGGCCTACGTCGCGCCGCGCCGCATGAGCGACCGCAGCGGGCTCGAGGACAAGTCGGGCTACCACATGACCCTCGTCGCCCGCGACGTCGAGGGCTACCGCAACCTGCTGGAGCTGGTTACCCGCGCGCACCTCGACGGCTTCTACTACAAGCCGCGCATCGACAAGGAGCTGCTCGCCCAGCACGCCGGCGGCCTAATCGCCACCTCCGGCTGTCCGTCGGGCGAGATCGGCCGCGCCATCCGCGCTGGCGACCTCGACGCTGCCCGCAAGGCGACCCTCTTCTATCGGGACCTGTTCGGCCCCGAGAACTTCTTTCTGGAGATTCAAGACCACGGCCTGAACTTCCAGCCCGCCATCACCCGCGCCAAGGTCGCGTTGAGCCGCGAGCTGGGCATCCCGCTGGTCGCCACCAACGACCTGCACTACGTGCTCCCCGAGCACGCCGCCGCCCAGGACATCCTCCTCTGTATCCAGACCAACAGCAACTTCGACGATCCCAAGCGCATGCGCATGGAAGGCGGCCAGCACTACCTCAAGAGCCCCGCGGAGATGGCCCGTCTCTTCCACGAGCTGCCCGAGGCCATCGCCGCCACACAGACCATTGCCGAGCGCTGCAACCTGGAGCTGCGCTTCGGCCGGCTCGATTTCCCCCGCCTCGCGTTCATCCCCGAGAACGAGCACCCGCACGCCTACCTCACGCGTATCTGCCGCGAGCGTCTCCGTGAGCTGTACCGCCCGCTCCGCCCCGAGGTCGAGCAGCGGCTAGAGTACGAGCTGGGCGTGATCGAGAGGACCGGCTTCTCGGCCTACATGCTGTTCGTCTGGGACTTCGTGCGCTACGCCCGCGAGAGCGGCATCCCCTGCGGCCCGCGCGGCTCGGCCGCGGGCAGCATCGTGCTCTACTGCCTGGGCATCAGCACCATCGACCCGATGGAATACGGCCTGACCTTCGAGCGCTTCCTGAACCCCGAGCGCATCCAGATGCCCGATATCGACATGGACTTCGCCGACAACCGCCGCGACGAAGTAATCGATTACGTCGTCCGCACCTACGGCCGTGACCACGTCGCCCAGATCATCACTTACGGCCGGCTGCTCGCCCGCGCCGCCATCCGCGACGTGGGGCGCGCGCTCGGCTATCCGCTGAGCGAGGTCGACCGCATTGCCAAGCTGATCCCCACCCTGCCGCTGGGCATCACCATCGACCGTGCGCTCGAGGACAGCCCCGAGCTGAAGGCCCTCTACGATGGCGAGCCCCAGCTCAAGCGGTTGATCGACACCGCGAAGTCGGTGGAAGGGACTATTCGCCACGCCTCCACTCACGCGGCGGGTGTCGTGGTGTCGGGCGAGCCGTTGGTCCAGCACACGCCGCTGCAGAAGGTCGCCAAGGGCGACTTCATCATGGCCCAGTACGACCAGAAGGCGTTGGAAACCATCGGCCTGCTCAAGATGGACTTCCTGGGCCTCGCCAACCTGACGATCCTCGAGCGCGCGGTGGCGCTCATCAAGGAGAGCCGCGGCGTCGAGCTAGACCTGGATCACCTTCCCGAGGACGACCCGCGCACCTTCCGCATGCTGTCCGACGGCGACACTACGGGCGTGTTCCAGCTCGAAGGCCAGGCCATGCGGCGCTACATCCGCGAGTTGAAGCCGTCGACCATTCGGCACCTGGCGGCGATGGTGGCGCTCTACCGGCCCGGCCCGATGGCCCATATCCCCACCTTCATCGCCGGCAAGGAGGGCCGGGTGCGGCCAAGCTACCTGCACCCGGCGCTTGAGCCGATCCTGAAGGAAACGTACGGCGTCATCGTCTACCAGGACCAGGTGCTCCAGATCGTGCAGGCGATTGCCGGCTTCAGCCTCGGCCAGGCCGACATCCTGCGCCGGGCCATGGGCAAGAAGATCGCCGAGGAGATGAAGAAGGAGCGCGACAACTTCCTCGCCGGCGCGCGCAGCAAGGGGGTCGACGAGAGGGTCGCCAACCAGATCTGGGAGTACATCGAGCCGTTCGCCGGGTACGCCTTCAACAAGTGCCTGGCCGGCGACACCGAGCTGGTGGACCTGAAGGGCGATCGCCATCGCGTCGCCGACGTGCCGGCAGGCACCTGGCTGCTCAGCGTCGACGACCGGGGGCGGCTGATGGCGAACCGCGTCGTCGAGGCCTTCCCCACGGGCGAGAAGCCCGTCGTCCGACTCACCACCCGCGGCGGCCGCACCGTCGTCTGCACGCTCGACCATAAGTTCCTCACGCCCGATGGCTTCCGCCCGCTCGGGCAGATCGGCGTCGGCGGCGCGCTGCTCGTCGGCGAGGGGGCGGCGGACGACACCAGCGGCCCACTCTCCGACGTCACGGCTGGCCAGGACAGCGCGCCCCCGCGCGGGCGGCGGCGCCGCGGCGCGCTGCGCGCGGCGCCGCCGGTAATGGCCGGGGGCGCCGTCGCCCTGCGCTCGGCCAACGCCAGCTCGCTCGCCCCGGCCGCCGTCCAAGGCAGCGCCGGACCGGCGGCCGGCCATGTTCAGCCCACGCGCCTCGTGCCCGACGCCGTGGCGAGCATCGAGCCGCTCGGCGTGCAGGCCACCTACAACCTGACGATGACCGCGCCCTACCACAACTACCTGCTCGCCAGCGGCCTCGTCTCTGCCAACTCGCACGCCGTCTGCTACGCGTACGTCGCCTATCAGACGGCGTACCTCAAGGCCAACTACCCCGCCGAGTACATGGCCGCCGTCCTCTCGTCCCAGGGCGACGACAGCGACAAGGTGACGATCGCCGTCGGCGACTGCCGCCGACTGGGCATCCCCGTATTGCCGCCGGACGTGCAGCGCAGCCAGGAGCACTTTACCGTGGAGGTGGTCGAGGACGTCGGCGCGACCGGCTCCGCGGCCGGCGAGCCACGGCGCGGCATCCGCTTCGGCCTCGGCGCCGTTAAGAACGTCGGCGAGGGCGCCGTGGACGCGGTCCTGGCCGAGCGCGAGAAGGCTGGCCCGTTCCGCTCGCTCGACGATTTCTGCCGACGCGTCGACCTCAAGGCACTAAACAAGCGCGTGCTGGAGAGCCTCATCAAGGCGGGTGCGCTCGACGCACTGGGCCGCCGGGAACAGCTTCTCGCCGGCCTCGACGCCGCGCTCGCCGCGGCCCAGGCCGCGCAGCGCGCCGAGGCGCGCGGCCAAGCCTCGCTGTTCGACCTCGGCGGCGACGACGAGCCGGCCGCCATCGCGTCCACCCTGCCCTCCGTTGCGCCCGTCGGTCAGCGTGAGCGCTTGGCGTGGGAAAAAGAGGCGCTTGGCCTGTTCCTGTCGGACCACCCGTTCCAGGAAGCGGCGCGCTGGCTGCGGCAGCGCACCACCGCGACCACGGCCAGCGTCGCCGAGGACGCGGCAGGCGAGAAAGTCGTGCTGGCGGGCGTGCTCTCGGGCGTCCGCCGCATCATCACCAAGCGCAAGGACACCATGCTCGTCGCGCAGCTCGAAGACCTACACGGCTCCATCGAACTCGTGGTCTTTCCCCGCACGCTGGAGCGCACCGGCGACGTCTGGCGCGACGACGCGGTCGTCATCGTCGAGGGCAAGGCCGATCAGAAGCGCTTGGGCGGCGACGACCGGACCGTGCGCCAGATCATCGTGGACAGCGCCGAGGAGTGGCAGCCACCCGAGCCGGGCACGGCGCCCCCGCCCGACCTGCCGGCGGCCGACGGCCTCACGCCCGCGTCGCCCATGCTTCCCGCCTGGGCCGCCGCCTCGGTCGAGGAGCTGACCGCCGCCGTGGCGCCAGAGCCGGCGTCGCTGCCCCAGCCCGAGCCGCCGGCCCCCGCGTCGCTCGGGCGGCTGCTCCACCTGCGTTTTGTACGAGCCGGCGATGCCGGCGCCGACCTCCAGCGCCTCCGCTCGCTGCACGCGCTGCTGAGCGGCCGGCCCGGCCCCGACCGCTTTGAGCTAATCGTCGTCCAGGGGGCCGCCCAGTATCGCCTGGCGGTCCCCGAGCCGCTCGTCGCGTACTCGGCCGACGTCGAGCGCGAGCTGCGCACGCTGCTGGGCGCCGAGAACGTCCAGGTCATCTAGGCGCCACCGGCCCGGCGGCGGTTTGCCCGTTGGCGCCCGGCCCCGCGCCCCGGCCACCACGGTCGGGCCGTAACCCGGCCGCGTATCGCCATGCGGCGAACCGGCGCGATCCTTCGGTAGATCGCGCAGCTTACCGGAAGGGGAGGACCCAATGTCGCTTTCCGCTCGCCGGCCCCGCCGAGCCCTCCTCGCCGCGCTCCTCACCAGCGGGCTCGTCGCCGCCGGCCTGGGCTTGGCCCGCGCGCAGGGCGAGGTGCGCATCGTCTCCGGCCCCGTCGTCCAGCTCGACGGCTCCCGCGCCACGGTAGCCGCCAACACCGGCCCCGTCATCGTCCAGCTGACCGACAACACGCGCTACGAGAAGCAGGGCCCCGGCACGCTGGCCGACCTGCAGCCCAATCAGTACGTGGCCGTGACCGGTCGGCCCACCGACGACGGCCAGGTAGCCCTGCTCATCCGGGTGTTCCCCGCGGCCCAGGCGACCGTGCCGGCGCGGCTCAACTCGCCTATGGAGGGGCCAAACGCGGGCAACCTCATGAACAACGCCATCATCGAGAGCCTTGCGAACGGTCGGCTGACGGTTCGCGCGGGCGGCGAATCGATTAGTATCGACACGACGCCCGACACGCAGGTCGTCCATCCCGTGCCGGCGAGCGCGAGCGACGTGACCGAGGGCTCCCGTATCGCCGCCACCGGCACGATGGACGCCGACGGCGTGCTGACGGCCGCGGTGGTGAACCTGCTGGACCCGCCGGGCGGCGCGCCTGTCGGCAACGCGCCACCCGCTGCCCGCTAGTCCCGCGCCGCGCCGGGCCGCCGCCTGCGTAGAGCCCTGGGGCGGCGTGCCGCCCCCACGCCCCCCTCGGCCATTTCGTTGAGCGCCCGCCCCGCCATTGCTAGACTGCTTACGAAAGCCGCTGTCGACCGGAGCTGCCCGTGGAGATGCAGAGCGTTTCCCTGTTGACCGTCGCCGTCGCCTTCGCGGCCGGCCTGCTCTCCTTCCTGTCGCCGTGCGTGCTGCCACTCGTGCCAGCCTACATCGGTCACCTCGCCGGCGCCTCGCTCAGTCCGGGTGCCCCCACGGTCAGCCGCGCCACGACCCTGGCCCACGCGCTGGCCTTCGTGCTGGGCTTCAGCACGATCTTCGTCCTCTTCTGGACCGTGATCTGGACCATCGACCTCTACGTGGTCCCGGGCTTCGTCCAGGCCTTCCGTCAAGTCGGCGGCGTCATCCTGATCGTCATGGGCCTCCACGTCGCCGGCTTCCTGCGGATTCCCCTGCTGTACCGCGAGAAGCGCTTCTACCTCCAGCCGCGCGGCGGCCCTAGCCTGCCCACCTCCTTCGTGGTCGGCGTCCTGTTCGCGGCCGGCTGGACCCCCTGCATCGGCCCGATCCTGTCCGGCATCATCGGCCTCGCGACGTTCTCGGACACCATGGCGCAGGGCGCTGTGCTCCTCGCGTCCTACTCGCTAGGCCTCGGCGTCCCCTTCCTGGCGACCGCCTTCGCGCTCGGCTCCGCGGCCCTCGTACTCAAGCAGTTCAACCGCTACTTCGGCGCCGTCGAGGTCGTGAGCGGCCTGTTCCTGGTCGCCATCGGCGTGCTCATGCTGACCGGCCTCTTCTTGCGGCTGCCGCAATACTTCAACTGGGGCGTGGCGCTGTGAACCCGCCCGGCCGACTCCTGTCCGCGACGCTCAGTGCGGTGCTCCTCGGCCTCTGGCTCGCCGCCTGCGGGGCGCCCGCCGCCGCGCGCCTCGGCAGCCCGGCGCCCGACTTTACCCTCCAAACCGTCGACGGCACGTCGGTACAGCTCGCACAATTCAAGGGCAAGCCCGTCTGGATCAACTTCTGGGCCACCTGGTGCGTCCCCTGCCGCGAGGAGATGCCGGCCATGCAGGAGTTGTATGACCAGTACCGCGACCAGGGCCTGGTCATCCTCGCCGTGAACATGGAGGAGGACGCCCCGACCGTGCGCCGCTGGATCGAGAGCGGCGGCTACACCTTCACCTTCGTGCTGGACGACCAGGGCCAGCAGGTCAAGCGGTACAACGTGACGGCCGCGCCAACCAGCTACTTCGTCGGCCGCGACGGCATCATCCGCGACCAGAAGCTCGGTCAGATCAGCCGCGACGAGATGGTCGCCAAGCTCGACAAGCTCCTGAGCAGCTAGACGCGAGACCCTACCGCGCGACGGGCGTGGTCGGGCCTCGTCGCTCCCGCGCCGGATCGGGTTCTGAGGGTAGGAGGAGAGAGTCATGCGTGGACGATCGGCATGGATTCCCATGCTAGCACTGCTGCTGCTGCTCGCCGGCTGCCAGGCGGTGGGCAAGCTGTCGCTCCCGGGCGCCCCTGCGGCCGCGGCGCCCACCCACGAGCTGCGCGTCGGCGATAAAGCCCCCGACTTCACGCTCGTCGACCAGAGCCGGCAGCCCGTGACGCTGAGCCAGTTCCGCGGCCGGCCGGTCCAGGTCGCCTTCTACGTCTGGGCCTTCAGCGGCGGCTGAACGCAAGAGTTGACGAACTACTCGGACCGTGAGTCCGACTACGCGGACCTGAACACCCAGGTCCTCGGCATCATTCAGGAAAACCCCTTCGTCGCCAAGGCGTTCGCCGAGAAGGTCGGCACCACCCTCCCCGTGCTGTCCGACGACAAGCACCAGACCGCGCGCGCCTACGGCATCTTCGACGAGGACAAGCACCAGGCGATCCGCACGACCTTCACGATCGACCAAGAGGGCGTCATCCGCGCCATCCACCAGTCGCGGGAAGCCATCGAAGTGGACGACGCGCTCGACGCCTGCCGCGTCCTCCAGCGCGTGGACTCGACTTCCGGCAACTGACGCGCCGCTGGCCAACCCGGCAGCCGGCGCCCGGCACAGGTGCTCGGGGGGCCAGCTCACGCGCGTCGGCCCCAGCCGGTGATTGCTGGCAGCCCCGCGCTAAGCTCGTCTAGACTGCCCGCGTGCTGCTCATCGTCCTGCCGCTGCTGCTCTATGCCCTGGGCTCGGTCGCAGAGCTGCTGCTGGCCGTGCCCGACGCCTCCGAGTGGGCGCCAGCCGTACTGTTCCGGCGGCTGGCGCTCGGCCTGCTGGTCGCCGGCTGGGCCGGCGTCGCGCTCGCCGAGCTCGGCCGCTTCAGCGCGCTCACGCTCGTCGCCGTCCTGGCGCTGCTCACCGCGGCCCTCGGCGGATATGCGGCGCTCGATCCGCGGCGCCGCGGCCGATGGCGCTGCCTCGGCCGCCCGGGCGCCTGGGGGAGCCGGCGCGAGCTAGCCGCCCTCGCCGCGCTGCTCGCGCTCGCCGTCGCGCTGTTTGCCCATCCGGGCGAAGACGTGCTCGGCGCCCGCGACCCCGGCATCTACTTCGCCACGGGCATGGCGATCGCCGGCCAGGGCGGCGTGTTGCAGCACGACTGGGCGCTGGAGGCGCTCGGCGCCGACCTCGGCGACGCCAGCCTCAACTGGTGGCTGTTCCAGAGCGTCCATGGCTGGCCGCTCCGCTTCCCCGGACAGCTCTTCGCGCGGGACCTGGCCCACGGCATCGTCGAGCCCGGCTTTCTCCCCTGGTATCCAGTCGCCGTCGCCTTCGCGGTCGACACGACCGGCCCGGCCGCCGGGCTGTGGGTAAACCCGGCGCTCGCCGCGCTCGCCGTGCTCGCCGTGTACCTGACCGGCCGATCCCTGTTCGGGGCCGCCGTCGCCTGGGCGGGCGCAGTCCTCCTGCTCCTCGACCTGGCGCAGGTCTGGTTCGCCCGCTACACCCTGGCCGAGCCGGCCACGCAGCTCCTCGTCTGGACCGGCCTCTACGCGCTCGTGGCCCTCGCGCGGCGCCCCACCCTCGCCGCCGGCGCGCTCGCCGGGCTCGCCTGGGCCGGCACCCTGCTCGTCCGCGTCGACTCCGTGCTCCTGGTGCCGCCCGTGGCCGCCTACCTCGCCTGGCAGGCCCGCGCCCCCGCTCGGCGCCGCCCGGCGCTGTTGGCGCTTGGCCTGATCGGCCTCGGCGGTGCCCACTTCGCCTTTCACGCCTGGCGCTTTGCTCCCGGCTACGCGACGATGACGTTCAGCGGCGCCACCCTGGCCGTGGCCGCCGGCGGGGTGGCGGCCGCGCTGGTCGCTGCCGCGTTGGCCTGGCTCCTCCTGCCCGTCGGGGCCTCCGCGACCGCCCCGGACGCGCGCCGGCGGGTCGCGCTGCTCATCGCCGTGCTCGCGCTGGCCGCGCTCGCCGCCTATGCGCTTCGCCCCGCGCTCGCGTCCCCGGTCGGGGCCGACGAGCGCGCCGCCCTCGACATCGCCGCGCGCGAGAGCCTCGTCCGGCTGGGCTGGTACGCGACGCCCCTCGGCCTGGCGCTCGCCGTGGTCGGCGCCGGGCGGCTGCTGTGGTCCGGCGGCTGGCGCCAGGCGGCCCCCGTGCTGGGCCTCCTCGGCCTCTCGCTCGCGTTCTACCTGCCCAACCCCCTCGTCTCTAGCGACCAGCCATGGGCGGCCCGGCGCTACCTACCGGTCGTCCTCCCGGGACTCCTGCTGGTCGCGGCCTATGGGGCGGCTGCCATCGGCAGCTGGCTGGGCCGCGGCGTCCGCGCCCCGCGTGGTGTGGGGACCGGCCTGGCCGGACTGCTGTGCCTGGCCGTAGCGGCCGGCGAGTGGCGCGCGACCACGCCGGTCGCCGCCTACCGCGAGCACGCGGGAACGGTCGCCCAGATCGAGGCGCTGGCCGCGCTCTTCCCACCCGACGCGATCGTGCTCTTTCCCCGCTCGGCGGCCGGGATGCGGCTCAGCCTCCCCCTGCAGTACCTGGGCGACCGCGCGGCCTTTGTACTGCCAGCGGAGGAGCCGGTGGAGGGCGTGCTTAGCGTGGTGCGGCGCTGGCGGGCCGAGGACCGCCCGGTCTACTGGGTCGTCCCGCTCGGTACGCGCTTCCCCACCCCGGCGGGCGTGCGCTTCGCCCCAGCCGGGCAGTTCGCCTTCGAAACCGCGCAGCTCGAGCGCCCGCTCGACCGGCTGCCCACGCACGCGGAGGCGCTGCGCTTCGACCTGCAGCTCTACCGCATCGACCTGGTCCCTCCGCCCAGCGCGCCTTGAGCGGCCAGGCAGGCCGCGGTCATCTCGTGGGCCTCATACCGAATCCGGGGGTGGCATTCCCTTACTCCCTCTCCCTCTGGGAGAGGGCCGGGGTGAGGGCGCGCCCCGGTCGGCGAACCCCAGGGCCGGATCGGATATCAGCCGATCCGCGTGGGCTGGACAACCCGGCTTAGCTGAACGCCGGGCCGAGGTATTCCATGAGCTTGAATGGGTCGCTTGCGACCACGCTGCTGGCGTATAGCTCCATCGCGCCCATGTCCGCGGTGCGGTTCAGCAGCGGGCCACGATCGACGATCCGCGCGATGATGGGGAAGCCGCTCCAGTCCTCGGCAACCGGCGCGAGCGGCGGCAGGTAGAGGACCACGTTGAAGCTGGCCACGCCCAGCTCCCGCACGTAGCAGTCCAGCACCCGGAAGATGCCCTCACCTAGCTCCGGGCCCAGCGTCTCGGCGAATAGCCAGACCTCCTTCTCCTTCACCGGGGTCAGCGAGGCCAGCAGATTCACTCCGGGCCGCTCGAGCGTCAGGCCCAGCACGGCGTGGGCCGCGTAGAGGTCCTCGAAGTAGTTCGTTCCACAGCCCTCTCGGTAGTGGAGCGCCGCGCGCCGCAGGTGCTCGACCTTGGCGTAGTGCATGTCGCGCGTGGCCGCCACCTGGGCATGGCCGTGGAGGATCGACGCACCGCTCTTCCACAGGCAGTTCCACATGAAGAACAGGTAGCGCGCCGCCGGATCGGCCTCCAGCGCGGCCTGACCCCAGCGCAGGCCCACGTCGAGGTAGTCCACGATCGCGTCGCGGCTGAACTCCAGCGGATTGTGATCGTTGTAGATCACGACGCCGTGGAAGGCGTCATACTTCGCCACATTGCTGGCCGTCAGCGCGTGGCTGCCCCGGATGCGGCCGAAGATGTCCTCCGGCGTTCCCTCCTCCGGACGGCAGAACGGGTCGCCGTGATTGCTCGAGACGATCTCCTCCATCTCGTTCGGCGCGCCCGCTGGCATTGGCCGCGATGAGCGGAGCGCGTTGAACAGCGTCCCCTCGAACGTCACCAGATTCGTCGTCTTGACGATCTTCTGCTGCTCGACCGCCGTAACGGAGCCAAAAAAGCCTTCGATCCAGGCGTGCATGGAGTCCGGGGCGACCAGCAGGCCCGTGGATTCGCTGACCTGCAACAGGCGGTCGAAGCGCTGCCGCTCGGCTTCCGGTAGCTGCGCGAGCGCGGCGACCAGGTCGGTAATAGCCTGGGGCGCCGCGAGCGCCCGCGCGTCCTGGGCCTTCATCATGCCGTGTCAGTCCTCCTCGTTCGCCCCCCACGAACGATGCCAGAAAGGTCCGGCGCGCAAGAGACGTGCCAGCCATTCACAGTATTCTACTGAGACGAAGCCTTGGCGCACCGAGTTATGTCTCGCGCGCCGGCATATCGTCCCTCTAAATAAACGGATGATCGCCAAAAAGGTGACACGCCGCGTAGGAAGCCAAGGCCGCGGCGTGCCGCCGCTCTGCGCGAGCGAGCCGCATTTCGGCGGGATCGGCGACAGCGAGCGCGCCTGTCCGCTAGAGTCCTGTTCCCGGCCGGGCCGCTTTGCCGATGCGCGCTCCGGGAGACGACACCGGGCGACGCCCCCGCTACCCGCCCCACGGAGAGGAGATGATGGCCCAACCGACTCTGTCGCTGGACCTGCTAGCCGCCGCCATCCGGCCGGCCCTGCTCGCTGCTGCCTTCGAGGACGCGGGCAGCGGCATCAGCGGCAGCTACCGATGGGTGCGCTTCCGGCGCCAGGAGGCGCCGGCCGGCGAGCGCCTCGTGCGCCTCATCACCCTCTCGCACGCGGCCGAGGAGCAAGCGTTCCTCGCCGACGCTTACCTGGTGGCCCGCCTCACTTTCACCTACACGCCCGTCGGGAAGGAGATCCGCCGCTACGGCACTCCAGAAGAGGCCGTGTTGGCCGCCGGCGAGCTAGCCGCGGCCGTGCGCCGCTGGCTAGACGCGTAGCCCGTTAGCTCGACGTAGCCCAGCCCGCTGATGGCATCGCCCGCCCGCGTGCCATGTACTTCTACTTGCCCCTCCCAGTAGGCCATGCCGACCGTCGCTTCCGTGTCTAGCTCCTGATCGAGCTGCGTCGGCGCGAGGTCGAGCTGCAGCTCCTGCCCTGGGACGGCGACGCGCCAGCCCGAGGGATACGTGGCCCCGGAGTGCGGGCTCGTCCAGCTGCCCGTCGCCTCCACCGTGAAGTCCGAGTCGTGCAGCGCCTCGGCCGTCCCGTCGGCCGCGACCGCGGTCCCGAAGGTCAAGCCCGGGCTGCCGTCCGGCGCGCGCGTGAAGAACAGCATCAGCTCGGTCTGGTCGTCGAGCTGCAAGCTGTACCAGTCCCAGCCGCCCACCACCAGGAAGTTGCCCCACTGGTGGTCCATCCACGCCTGGCCGTGTACGGCCCGCGCGACGTCGCCGTCCTGCAGCACGCCGTCGACGGCCATGCGCGTTCGCGAGTAGTAGTACGAGCCGCCCACCGGCCCATAGTCGAAGTAGCCACTGCCGTCGTGGAGCACCGGCGGCTTCGTGGCCGAGAGCGCGAGCTGCAGCCCGTAGGGATCAGCGGCAGCCTCGATGGCATCCGAGCCCAGGGCGCCGTGTAGCCGCCAGCCGTCCACGTCGAGGTCGAAACCGTCCTGGCGTCCGATTTGCGAGCCGCGCTGCACGCGCTGGTCGTGCCAGTAGCGACCGCGCGGCCCATCGGTAACGGCCATGTGCGCCACGTACATCACCGGGTAGTCGCCCCGCACCACCTGGAAGATCACGAACTCGAAGCCGTAGCGCCCGCCGTCGTCCGTGAACAGGTGGCCCGTGTAGTACCACCACTCCGTCAGGTCGTCGTGCGGTGCCTCGTCCCGGGGAAACGTCACCGGCTGTACGAGCGCGGGGGGCGGGTCCGGCGCGACGATGCGCGGCGGTGGCGCCGCCGGCCGCGCGCAGGCCACGAGCGCCGGGCAGACGGCGAGAAGCGCGACCACCGCGCGCCGCCACCGCCTCATCGTCGCCCCCCCTCGCGGGACGACGCCGCCGGGCCTCCGACGGGCGGCGTCTGGCGCTCGCGTCCGTTCTGTGCCGGTGCGCGCGCCCGGACGCTAGCCACTGTCGCGAGCCCCGCCGCACGCGGGCGCGCGAACGCGGGCGCCCACCAGTTCCAGTCGCCCAGCAGGCGCATCGTCGCGGGCACGAGCAGCGCGCGCACGATCGTCGCATCCAGGAAAATCGCCAGGGCCACGCCCAGGCCGAGCGCCTTGATCAGCACGATGTCGGCCGCGACGAACGATAGGCTGACCACCACGATGATCAGCGCCGCGCTCGTGATGATCCGGCCGCTCCGTTCCAGTCCCTCGGCAACGCTGTGGGCGTTGTCGCCGGTCTGGTCATACGCCTCCTTGACCCGCGTCAGCAAGAACACCTCGTAGTCCATGCTCAGCCCGAAGAGCATGCAGAACATGACGATCGGCAGCGAGGCCTCCACGAAGCCGAGCGGCGTGAAGTGCAGCAGCCCCGCGAAGTGCCCTTCCTGAAACACGAACACCAGCGCGCCGTAGCTCGCCAGGATGCTCAGCGTGTTCATGACGATCGCTTTGAGCGGCAGGATCGCCGAGCGGAACAGCGCGAACAGCACCAGATACGTCGTCAGCACGATGAGCAGGATCGCGCGCGGGAACTCGCCGTACAGGCGCGCGACCACGTCCAGCACCTCGGCCGCCCCGCCGTCGACCAGCACGGACAGCCCATAGCTCGGCGCCATCAGGCGGATCGCGCTCACCAGGTCCTTCGACTCGGGGCCGATCGGCGAGTACTTGCTGTACACCTCGACGAGCGTCGTATTGCCCCGCGCCAGCTGCGGCAGTGCCAGCGTGACGTACAGGTCGCCCGCACGGTCGGGATACGCGTAGAGCGCGTAGTACTGCTCCCGCGTGATGCGCGGATCGACGTTTACGATGCTGTCCACGCGCGCAACGCGCGGGTCGGCGCCGATGGCACGCGTGAAGTCGTACAGCCGGTCCAGACTATCCGGCGCCAGTACGTCGCCGGGCGTGCGCACGGCCACGAGAATCGGGTCCATCTGCCCCTGCCCGTACTCGGCGCGCAGAAGGTCGTAGCCACGCCGTGAGGGCGCGTCGGCGGGCAGGATGGAGGCGTCGGGCGAGCTAAAGCGGACGTGGAAGAAGGGGGAGCCGAGCAGCAACAGCACCGCGAGCACCGGGACGAACACCGTGAGCGGATGGCCCATTACCCAGGCAGCCAAACGTGCCCAGAACCCATCGACGTGCGCGGCCCGCACCAGCTGTCGGGGCCACGGCACGGAGAACGCCTCGATGCGCGTCCCCACGATGCCCAGAATCGCCGGCAGCAGCGTGATCGCGGCGAGCACCGACACCCCCACGACGATCGCACCGCCGATGCCCAGCGAGCGCAGCATCATGAAGTCGAACGTCATGAGCCCCAGCAGGCCGACCAGCACCGTGAGGCCCGAGAAGAACACCGCGCGTCCGGCCGTTGCCACGGTCGCGGCGACGGCAACGGGGACGGGCTGGCGGCGCAGCTCCTCGCGGAACCGGCTCGTCATGAACAGCGAGTAGTCGATGCCCAGGCCGAGGCCCAGCATGGTTGCCATGTTCAGGACGAAGATCGACAGGTCCGTGATGTGCGCCAGGCCGAAGAGCAGCGCGAGCGTGACCGCCACGCTGGCGCCGCCCACCGCGACCGGCACGCCGGCGGCGACGACCGAGCCGAACACTAGCAGGAGCGCGACCAGGGCGAAGGGCAGGCTGATCATCTCGGCCCGGCGCAGATCGCGCTGGCTGATCTGCTCGATGTCGCGGTAGAAGGCCGGCGGCCCGGCGACCGTCATCTCTAGCGCGGACGGCTGCAGCCGGCTCTGCACCTGCGGCAGGATGCGCTGGAACTGCTCCGGCGACACGTCGAGCGCCAGCACCTCGTAGGCGGTGTGCCCGTCCGTCCCCACCTGGCGCGGGTTGCTCAGGTGGTCGACCACCCGCACGACGCCCGGCATCGTGCGCACGTCCGCCAGCGCGCGGTTCACCTCCGCGACAAAGCGGGGATCGTCGGCGGTCCATTCAGGATGGTGAAAGATCACCAGGAGAACGCTGGCGTTGAAGCCGAGCGCGGCCTCCAGCGCGTCGCGGGCCCGCGCGGACTCGATCTCAGGGTTCGAGAAGCCGCCCACCTTGAAGGCCCCGCCCGCGCGGGGCGCGATCGGCAGCGCGGCGACCAGCAGCAGCGCCCAGGCCGCAACCACGCCCCAGCGCCAGCGGTAGACGCGATCACCCAGGGCGAGGAAGGACAAGGGGCAGACTCCCGGCCGCGGCTCTCACCCATAGGATGCCGCAGGCCGGGTCCGCGCTACAAGCCGTTACGCGGCGAGCGCCGCCATCGCCGCCGCCACGCCCGCGCCGCCCTCCACGCGCCGCCCCTCCGCGCGCAGCGCGTGCTCCAGCGCGGCGAGCACCAGCACCACGTTCGCCTCGCTCGCCGAGTAGCCCATGATGCCGATGCGCCACATGCGGCCGGCGTACGCGCCGAGCCCGCCCGCGATCTCGATGTTGAAGTCTTCCAGCAGGATGCCGCGCACGCGCGCGTCGTTCACGCCCTCGGGCACGCGTACCGCCGCCACGGTCGGCAGGCGGTATTCGGCCGGCGCGAACAATTCCAGCCCGAGCGCCTCCAGGCCGGCCACCAGCGCCCGCGCCAGCCGCTCGTGCCGCGCCCACCGGGCCTCCAGCCCTTCCTCCAGCGCCAGGCGGCACGCCTCCCGCAGCGCGTACATCGTCAGGACTGGCGCGGTATGGTGATAGATGCGCTCACCGAGCCAGTACTTCTCGTGCAGCGACAGGTCCATGTACCAGCTCGCCACCGGCGTCTTGCGCTCTCGGATCGCCGCCATGCCGCGCTCGCTCACAGTCAAAGGCGCGGCCCCCGGCGGCGCGCTGAGACACTTCTGGCTGCCGCTGTAGCACAGGTCCAGGGCCCAGTCGTCGCAGGCCACCTCGATCCCGCCCAGCGTCGCGACCGTGTCCAGCGCCAGCAGCGCGCCGTGTTCGTGGACCATCGCCGCCAGGTCGGCGACTGGCTGCAGCACGCCCGTCGAGGTCTCGCCGTGGACCAGCGCCACCAGCTTGGTACGTTTCTCGCCGAGCGCCCGGCGAATGGCCGCCGGCTCGATGATCCGGCCCCACTCCGCCTCGAGCGGCACGGCGTCGGCCCCGTTGCGGCGCGCGATCTCGACCATCCGCTCGCCAAACAGCCCATTCACGCCAATCAAGACCCGATCGCCCGGCTCCAGCAGGTTGACGAGGCAGGCTTCCATCCCGGCACCGCCCGTGCCCGGCAGGGCCAACGTGACCGCGTTGTCGGTGAGGAACGTCTCGCGCAGCAAATCCGCCGTCTCGTCCATCACCCGCAGGTACACGGGGTCCTTGTGGCCGGTGAGCGGCGAGGCGAGCGCTTGCAGCACCGCCGGCGGCAGATTCGTCGGCCCCGGCGCCATCAGCACCCGAGCAGGCGTGACGAGCGTCTCGTGCAAGCGTTCGCGAACGGCGGGAACCTGTGCGTCCTTGATCATGAGCGGGGGTGGTCCTTTCCGCGGGCGCGGCGAACGCCGCGTGACGTGTCGGGCCCGCTCGGCATGGGAACGGCAAGATACGTGGCCCGCTCCCCGTAGAGTGCCCCCAGTGTACCGGACCCCTCCCTGTGCGGGCAAACCTTCGGGCAAAGGCACGACCCTATCGGCGGCCACCGTCAAGCTGGGCTGCAGAGTTCGACGGGGCACCTGGCCTTGACCCGTGGTCCCGCGGCTACCCCACGCCGGCCCTGCGGCCGTCAGCCGCCGACATCCTCCGGTCCCTGCCCCGCAAGAACGATACCGCCGCGCGACTTACCAACCGTCCAAGGCGACGGGAGCGGGCTACGACGCCGCATCCCCTGGCAGGCCACAGCGCGCCGCCCCCGCCGCGATCGCGTCGAGGACGACCGCGGCCGCGCGCTGCGTGCCCGCCCGCGTCAGGTGAACCATCCGGTCGTGATAGAAGTGCAGCGGCTCCGCGCTGGGCGCCTGCAGGCGGCGGTAGAGGTCGGCCGCCACCACGTCGCCGCCCTCCTGCCCCCGCAGGTAACGCGCCAGTAGGTCGATGTACCAGTGCAGGCCCGGCGCGCGAGAGTTGCCGTCGCGCAGCGGCACCGGAGTCGCCAGTACGAACAGCCGGCATCCCCGCTGGCGCGCGTAGCGGCGCAGCGAGCGCAGCGCCAGATGGTAGCGCAGCGCCCACCAGGGCAGCGTGGGCAGCCAGAGGAGGTACCACGACGCCTTCATCGCGCTCCGCGCCGCGTGCCAAGCCCGCCGCGCCCGCTGTTTCCGTCGAGTCGCGGCCGCCACGGGAGTAACATTCGCCCGCCCGGAGCCGGCCGCCTCGTCCATCACGGCCTCGTCGAAGGCAACGACGCCGCCCAAGTAGCGCCGCAGGTCGCCCAGCTGGGGCACCCCCCAGACGTAGACGTTGCGGGGCACGAGCACCAGGACGAACGGCCGCGGCAGCCCTCGCGCCCGCAGCGTCCGCTCCAGGTCGCGCGGATCGCCGCTGTACTCCAGCATGTAAGCGTGGCCCAGTTTCCGCCCCCAGCGCTCGCGGAGCGCGCGCGTCACCTGCACCGGCAGCGCCTGGGTCACCGGCAGGCCCATGCCCGTCACCTGCGAGCCGCCGCAGTAGTAGACGTCGAGCGGTGTCACGGCAGCTCGGATGACGCGGCGCCCGCCCCCGCGAGGGCGCGGCGAACGATCTTGCCCGCGGCATTTCGGGGGATCGCGGCGACGATCTCCCAGACGCGCGGCCGGGCGTGCAGCGGCAGGCGCGCGCTGGCGATGGCCCGCAGCTCGCGCTCCCGTAGGTCGCTGCCCTCCCGGAGCACCACGAACGCCTTGATCTCCTCCCCGTAAATGGCGTCGGGAATTCCGACCGCCGCCGCGTCGACCACGGCCGGGTGCTCGAGTAAGGCCTCCTCCACCAGCCGGGGGGGAATCTTCTCACCGCCGCGATTGATGATCTCCGTGCGCCGCCCGACGAGTCGCAGCACGCCCGCCTCGTCCAGCACCCCCACGTCGCCGGTGTGCAGCCAGCCGCCCCGCAGCGCCCCGTCCGTTGCCGCCGGGTCGTCCAGGTAGCCCTGCATGACACTCGGCCCCTGGACCAGCACCTCGCCCGGCTGCCCCGGCGGCACGTCGCCGCCCTGCTCGTCGACTAGCCGCAGCCGCACCCCGCGCGGCGTCCCAACCGCGCCCGGCACGCGCCGACCCGGCGGCGGGTCGTTGATCGTCACCTGGCTCGCCGCCTCCGAGATCCCGTAGCTCTCCACGAC
Source organism: Chloroflexota bacterium (assembly GCA_035293805.1). Taxonomy (GTDB): domain Bacteria; phylum Chloroflexota; class UBA6077; order UBA6077; family JAJPHF01; genus JAJPHF01. Next base: position 22,346 of record DATGMD010000050.1, read on the forward strand.
GGCCACGCCGAACTCGCCCTCGAACTCCGCGAGCACGGGCACCGGCAACGGCGCGGAGGCGGATCGCACGAATCGCAGCTCCGCCGGCGTCACGTCCCCGCGCGCGCCCGGATAGCGCGCCAGCGTGGCGATCAGCGGTGGCACCAGGTTGGCCCACGACACGCCCTCCTCCGCGGCCAGCCGCCAGAACTGCGCCGGGTCGAAGCGCCGCAGCTGCACCAGATCCCCGCCCGCCAGCACCGTCGCCAGCAGCGCCACGACGGGCGCGTTCACGTGCGCCAGCGACAGCGCGTTCAGCGCGCGGTCGGCGGCGGTCAGCCGCTGCGCTGCCGCGACGGCCGAGGCGCAGGCAAGCAGGTTGGCGCGCGTCAGCACCACGCCCTTCGGCGTGCCGCTGGTCCCCGAGGTAAACACGATCAGGCCGGGGTCGGCCGCCGCGGCCTCGCGGGCCGGCGGCAGGCCGCGCCAGGCGGTCGGCTCGTCGCCTAGCTCAACCATCCGCACGTCCGCCAGCCGGGCCTCGGCCAGCGCTGCCGCAACCAGCGACTCGCTCTGCGACCCCACGAGCACGACCCGCGGCCGGACCAGCCGCAGCCGCACCGCTAGCTCGCTCGGCCCCAGGCGCAGGTCCAGCGGCGCCGGAGCGTAGCCACGCGCCCACAGGACCATCAGAGCCACGGCCGCCGCCACGCTCGTGCCGTCGAACGCCGTGCAGACGAGCGGCCGGTCCGGCGCTAGCGTCGGGCCATCCCCGGCCGCACGCGCCAGCGTGGCGAGCGCGGCTCCCGCCAGCCGCCGACGCTCCTGGGGAGCGTGCAGCGCACCCGTCCAGCGGGTCAGCGCCTCGGTCAGCGCGTCGCTCGCTCCCACTCCCTGCTCCACCTGGCGGCCCCGCGTCCCCCGCGGCTATCCACATGATCCACGCCCGGCGCCGACGATGCTCGGCCCCCCCGCACATCCGAGCCTAGTTTAGCCACTCGCGCCACGAATGTGTAACAAATCGGCGCGGCGCCGGCACTCGCGCGCCGGCGCGGCGTCGTGCCCCGGACCTCTGCTATCCTGGCGGGGCAACCCGGGAGCGATGGCGGAGGAAGAGGCATGGACAAGCCGATCGTGGTGGCGCTGGCCGAGGGCATGCGCGGCCCCCAGGCCGACAAGGTGGCGGCGGTCTCGCCGCGCGTTCGGATCGCCTACGTCAGCAACAGCGGCGAACCGCGGGACGACGTGAGCAACGCCGAGGTGATCTATCGCGGCTTCGGCCTCATGCCGCCGGGGCTGCGCCGCCTGCTGCCGTCGATGCCCAAGCTGCGCTGGATTCACGTCATGGGCGCCGGCGTTGACGGCGACCTCGCGCCCCAGGTGGTGAACGGCGACGTCGTCGTGACCCGCACCCGCGGCCTGCACAACCTGCCGGTCAGCGAGTGGGTGATGCTGCAAGTGCTGGCCGTGACGAAGCGCCTGCCCGAGCTAGTGCTGGCCCAGCACGAGGGCAAATGGGACCCGGTCGAGGTGCCCGTGACCATCGAGGGCCGCACGATGGGCATCGTCGGCTACGGCGAGATCGGCCAGACGCTCGCCGTCCGCGCCCGCGCGTTCGGCTTGCGGCTTGTCGGCACTCGCCGCCACCCCGCGCCGGCGCCCGAGCTTGACGCCCTCTATCCGTCGAACGAGCTGGACCGGCTGCTGGAGCAGTCGGACTACGTCGTCATCCTCACGCCCCTCACCCCCGAGACGCGGGGGCTCATCGGCGAGCCGCAGCTCCGCCGCATGAAAGCCGCCGCCTGGCTCGTCAACGTCGCGCGCGGCGAGGTGGTCGACGAGGGCGCGCTGGTGCGCGCGCTGCGCGAGCGCTGGATCGCCGGCGCGGCACTCGACGTGTTCCGCCAGGAGCCGCTGCCCCCGGACAACCCGCTTTGGAAGCTCCCGAACGTGCTCATCACGCCCCACAACGGCGGCGTGCGCCACCCGAACTTCAGCGACGCCGCGCTCAACCAGTTCCTCGACAACCTCGGCCGCTACGTCCGCGGCGAACCGCTCAAGAACCAGGTCGACAAGACGGCCGGCTACTAGCACACCGTGCAAGCGCGCCCTCTCCTTCTCATACCAAATCCGGGGATACGGTTCGCCTACTCCCTCTCCCCCTGGGAGAGGGTCGGGGTGAGGGCACGCCCCGCTACGCGAACCGCCCCGCCGGATCGGGTATCAGAAAACGTCAAGGGAAGGCGAGCCCTCCTCCCACCCCGCCTCCGAGAGAGCCGGGGTGAGGGTGCGTCCCTCGTCCCCCCTCTCCCCCTGGAAGCAGGCCGGGGTGAACGGGTCCCTCCCCCTCTCCCCTGAGAGAGGGCCGGGGTGAGGGCTAACGTCCCTATCGATCCTCTCGGCCTGTCTGAAGCCGCGCCCCCGCCGCCTACGGAGTGACGAACCGTCCGGGCGGATCGTCGCTGAGCGGCCGCGGCTCGTCAACCTCGGCCGCCGATGGCACACCGTCCCGCGCCGTAATGGTGAGATCGGCCAGCAAAGTGACCCCCGGCGTGGCCGTGGCCGCCCACTGGCGGTCAAATAGCGGCGTGTTGTCGAGCCAGAGCGTCACGCGCGCCGTGTACGGCCCACTACCGTCGGCCTTCAGAACCAACTGGTGCCGCCCCGGGAGCGGGCCATGCACCCGCACCAGACGCGGCTCCGCGCCCGGCAGGCTAGTCGAGGCGTCCACCAGCTGGTTGACGACCAGGTCGTCAAGCGGAAAGCCGGTCGTGAGCCCATCCGGATTGACGAGGCGCGCCAGGACCGGACCGCTCGTCTGCACCTCCAGCACGCCGGGGCCGAACTCGCGGGGAACGGGGCTGGCGCTCGTCTGCCCGGGCGGAAACGTAATCTGCTGCCCGGCCACCAGCTCGACCTCCCCGCTCGGCGTGCGCACCGGCATCGGCGCCCCGTCGATGTCCCAGCACACGACCGTGCCATCGGGGAAAACCCGGTATCCTGTGACGCCCTCGCGACCGATTGCGGTCGCGCTGCCGGCCTGCACCTCGAAGCTGGAGCCGCGCTCGACGAGCGACGTGACCTGCGCCCACACCCGCCCGGCGGCCAGCCCTACGCCCGTGAGCAGCCCGCCCGGATTGCCGCTCGGCTCCACGCGATCCAGCGAGATCTCCGTGTCCGGATCGAGCGTGGCAGTGGTGCCGTCGAAAAACGTCAGCACCGCCCGATCGCCCGGCCCGGTCCGCACGCGCGCCCCAACGCCCACCGGCTGCCCATCGCTCGCCGGCGCAAACCCACTGCCACCCGGCGGCTGCACCTGGGCTTGCCCCGTGATGATGGTGAGCGTCGCGGTGCTCGCCTGCCGCAACGGCGCCGCCGCTACGCCCGCGTTTGGTGCCAGCAGCGCCGCCGCCAGCAGCGCCACGCGCCACACTAGCCTCATGGGTAGCCTCTTTCTCCGCGCCCCCGCCGCCCGCCCACACCGCGCCAGGCCCGCCCCAGCCGTATCGTGCCGAGTCGCGCTGCCAGCGCCCTATTCCGCTTGCCGCGATAGTAAGCAGCCTCCCGGCGCTTGTCAATCACCGGAGCGACGCCTAGAATGCGGGCGCGGTGGCAGGAGCCGGCCCGTGCCTTCCGACAGCCCGCCATCCGCGGAGGGAGAGCGGCGATGTCGCCGCGCGAACGACGACGGCTACTGCGCCTGCTAGGCGGCGCCGCCGCGTTGGCGGCCCTGCTCGGCCTCGCCGCCGGAAGCGGTCGCGGGGACGTGTGGCAGGCCGGCCTCGCCGACTTCCTTTACGCGCCGGGCACCGTGGAGCCCTCGTCGCGTGTCACGATCGTGGCGCTCGACGACCGCTCCAGCCGGGCGTTCATTGGCGACCGCCCGGTGACCACCCGGCCGCGCGAGGCCTTCGCGGCGCTAGTCGACCGGCTCGCCGCAGCCGGCGCGCGCGTGGTCGCGTTCGACCTCCTCTTCGAGGTTGAGAACTCCCAGGACGACCTGCTCGCCGACGCGATCCGCCGCGCCGGCAACGTGCTGGTCGGCGCCGTCGGCGCCAACCCCCAGGCTCCTTCCCAACGCCCCGGCGTCGTCGCCTACCCGGTCCTCGAGGAGTCGGTACCCGCCATAGTCGCGGCCGCGGCCGGCGAGGCCCACGCCAACGTCTCGCCGGACCAGGACGGCGTCGTGCGCCGCCTGCCCCTCCTGATCCAGTACCGCGACCGCCAGGTCCCCGCCCTTGCCCTGGCTGCCGTCGCCCGCTACTTGCGCCGGCCCGCCCCCCTCGACGAGCCGCTCACAAGCGGCTATCTGCCGCTCGCCGGCCGCCAGGTCCCCGTGGACTCACTCTATCAGGCGCTGGTTAACTACGCTGGCGGCCCGGACCGGCGTGGCAAGAGCGCGTTCGCCGTCGTGCCGATGCTGGACGTGGTGCAGGGCACGGCCGACCCCGAGCTGCTGCGCGACCGCATCGTCTTCGTCGGCCCCTGGTCCCAGCAAGAGCGCGACGACCGCCTGACGCCGCTCGGCACCATGTACGGCGTGGAGATCCACGCCAACGCCGCCGAGATGCTTCTCCGCGGCGCCTTCCTCGTACCCGCGCCCATCACTCTGACGGTCGCCTCGGTCCTGCTGCTCGCGCTCCTGACCGCCCTCGCCGTCTGGCGGCTGCGGCCCGCCCTCGCCGGGCTCGCCGCACTGGCGCTACTGGCCGCTTACGTGGTCGCCGCGGCCCTGGCCTTCCAGCAGGGCACCGTGCTCAACATGCTCTACCCACCGCTCGCCGCGATCCTCGGCTTCGTCGTCCTGAACGCCTATCAGGTCGTCTTCGAGCAGGCCGAGCAGCGGGCCCTCCGCCGCGTGCTCAGCCGCTACCTGTCGCCCGCCGTCGCGGCCGAGGTGTCGCGCGAGCCCGACCGGGTGTACCTCGGCGGCGACCTCCGCACCATGACCGTGCTGTTCTCCGACATCCGCGGCTTCACGACGCTCTCCGAGCGCACACCCCCTCGCGAGCTAGTCGCCCTGCTGAACGAGTACCTGACGGCGATGGTGGACGTGCTGTTCCAGCATGGCGGAACGCTCGACAAGTACATGGGCGACGCGATCATGGCCTTCTGGAACGCGCCGCAGCCGCAGCCCGACCACGCCGCCCGCGCCTGCCGCACCGCCCTGGCGATGGGCGCCGCGCTGGACCGCCTGCGCCGCGACTGGACCGCGCGCGGCGTGCCCACCCTCGACATCGGCATCGGCCTGAATACCGGTCCGATGATCTTCGGTAACATGGGCTCCGTCCTCCGCACCGACTTCACGGTCATCGGCGACAGCGTGAACCTGGGCTCGCGGCTCGAGGGGCTGAACAAGGAGTATGGCACGCGCATCATCGTCGGCGAGAGCACGCGCGCGGCGGCCGGCGACGCGTTCCTGTATCGCTTCCTCGATCTGGTCGCCGTGAAGGGCAAGACCGAGCCTGTCGCGATCTACGAGCTGCTGGCGCCGGCCGGCGCGCTGCCGTCCGAGCGCGAGCCCGTGCTGGCGGCCTACGCTCGCGGGCTGGCCGCCTACCAGGCCCGCGACTGGGCCGCGGCCCACGAGGCCTTCGCCGCCGCGCTCGCCCTCGACCCGTCGGACGGCCCGAGCCTGCTCTACCGCACGCGCGCCGACGAGTACCTGGCCGCGCCGCCCCCCGCGTCCTGGGACGGCGTCTACGTCGCCACGCACAAGTAGCCGCCTCGCGCCGGCTTGACATCGCGGCGCCCAGCCCGGCTATAGTGACGATGCCCACGAGGGATCGCGCCAAGGCGAGTTGCGCCCGCCACGCGCGGAGAGGATAGGGCCGTGATGCTTGCCCAGAACGACGTCGTCGCCGACCTGCGCGCGCGGCTCGGGCGCGTGCAAGCGGCCATGGCCGAGCGCGGCCTCGGCGGCCTGCTGCTCTACGCCAGCGGCCAGCACACGATGCTCCGTATGGACCAAATCATGTACCTGGCCGACGTGCGCGTGCTCGGCCCGCATGGCGTGCTGGTGGTGCCGCCGCGCGGCGAGCCGACGCTGCTGGTCACGCCCGCCTGGGACTACGCCCGCGTGCGCGAGCTGACCTGGCTGGCCGCCGTCGAGGCGGTCGAGCCGGACGAGCTACCCGAGCGGGTTGCGCTGCACGCCAGCGACCTTAAGGACCCACTCGGGCTGGGCGGCCAGCAGGGCATGCCGGCAGCCTTCGCTCGGGCGATTGGCGCGGCGCTCGGCCGCGAGCCGCGCGACGCCGACGACCTGGTGCCCGATCTGGCAGCCGCCCGCACGCCCGTCGAGCTGGAGCGCATCCGCCGCGCGGCGGCGATCGCTGACCAGGGCTTCCAGGCGCTGTGCCAGGCAGCCGAGCCGAGCTTGCGCGAGCACGAGCTGGCCGCCGAGGTCGAGGCGGCGATGATCCGTGCGGGCGCGGAGGACAACTTCGGCCTGATCGGCGCCGGCGCGCACAACATCGCCATCCGCGCGCCGCAGCACCGCGCCCTGGAGCGCGGCGACGTGATCGTCGGCGAGATCACGCCCTGCTACCAGGGCTACCTGGCGCAGCTCTGCCGCACGTTCATCCTGGGGGAGCCCACGCCGCTCCAGCGCGAGAAGTACGACCTCCTGATGCGCGCCTATGAGGCGGGCCGCGCGGCCGCCGTGCCGGGCCGGCCCAGCGGCGAGATCGCCCGCGCCATCAACGAGGTGATCGGCGCGGCCGGCTACGCCGAGTACTGCCGCCCGCCCTACATGCGCACGCGCGGCCACAGCCTCGGCCTGGGCGCCGTCGTCCCCTACGACCTCACCGACGACTCCAGCCCGGTGCTCGTCGAGGGCATGACGTTCATCATCCACCCCAACCAGTACCTGCCCGACACCGGCTACATGATGCTCGGCGACACGGTCGTCATTCGCGCCGACGGGCCGGAGTCGCTGACCCAGACACCGGTGCGGCTGTACTGGAAGGACGCCTAGCGGCATGCAGACGCTTCACACGGTCCTCAAGCGCGGCGGCCTGGTGTGGGTCCAGGACGACGTGCCCACGGCGCTGTTCCCGCCCCGGCTGGCGCAAGTGCAGCAGGCGATCCGCGCCGCGGACCACGACGCCTGGTTGGTTTACGGCGACGCCTACCGCTACGGCGACGTGGCGTATCTGACGCACTTCCTGCCCCGCGTGCGCGGCGTCCTGCTGCTCGTGCCCGCCGCCGGCGAGCCGACGCTGCTCGTGGCCGTCGGCTCGCGCGACATCCCCGCGGCCAAGACGCTCACCTGCGTTGAGGACGTGCGGCCCTACACGCGCCTGCCCGGCGAGGCGGTGAGCCTGATCCGCGAGCGCGGGCTGGCCCACGGCCGCGTCGGCCTCGTCGGCATCGAGGAGGCGCTGGCGGTGGGCGACTGGGACCAGATTCGCGCCGGGCTGCCCGACGTTCGCTGGGAGCCAGCGGACGACACCTTGGCTCGCCTGCGGGCACGGAAGGACGCCACCGAGCTGAGCGTGCTCCGGCACGCGGCCGGCCTGGTGCGCGACGCGCTGGCCGCCGCGCGCGAGGCGCTGGGGCCCGGCATCTCCGAGCGCGAGCTGCTGGCCGCGGTGGACCGCTCGATGCGGCGCGGCGCCGCCGAGGATGCGCGCTGCCTGATCGCCAGCGGGCCACGCGCCGGCGTGAGCCTGCGCCCGCCCGACGACCGCGCTCTGGAGCCCGGCGACGTGGTGCTCCTCCACGTGGCCGCCGAGTACCAGCGCTACTGGGCCGAGGGCGGTCAGACCTTCGTGCTCGGCGCCGCCGACGCCGACACCCGCGCGCTTGCCGACGCGGCCCGGCGTGCCGTGGCCGCCATGACGGCCGCCGCCCGCCCCGGCGCCCCCGCCGGCGCCCTCGCCGACGCCGCGCTCGCCACGCTGAAGGGCGTCCAGCCCTTACTCAGCACTCAGCACTCAGCACTCAGCACTCACTACGGCCTGGCGCACGGCATCGGCCTGGACGTAGAGGAGCCGCCGGCCGCCCGCCCGGGAGAGAATACGCCGCTGGTCGAGGGGAGCGTGCTGGCGCTGCACGTCGTCCTGCACGGCCGCGACGGGCGCGGCGCGCTGGCCGAGCAGACGATCGTCCTCGACGGGTCCGGCGCCCGCCCGCTGCTCGCCGAAAGCGCGCCCACGCTGGTGGAGTGCGGTTAGGAACACGGCGGCCAAGACAAGCCCAAGCACACCCCCTTCCTTCGAAGGGAAGGGGGCCGGGGGGTTAGGTTCGTGCGCATCGCGGTCGACATCGGCGGCACCTTCACCGACCTCGTCGCCAATGGCGACGAGGGTCAGACGCGGACCACCAAGGCGCTCACCACGCCCGACAACCACGTCGAGGGGATTCGCGACTGCCTGGCGAAGCTCGCCGTGGACCTGTCGGCCGTGGACCTCTTCGTCCACGGCTCGACCATCGCCATCAACACGGTAGTCGAGCGCAAGGGCGCCCGCACGGGCCTCATCACCACCGAGGGCTTCCGCGACGTGTACGAGATCGCGCGCGGCAATCGGCCCGACGCCTACAACGTCCACTTCCACAAGCCCGAGCCGCTGGTGCCCCGCGATCTGCGCCTGGAGGTGCGCGAGCGCGTGAACGCGCGCGGCGAGGTGCTGACGCCGCTCGACGAGGCGTCGCTCGCCCGCGCCGTGGCGGCGCTCGAAGCCGCCGACGTCCAGTCGGTCGCCGTCTGCCTGCTGCACGCTTACGCGAACCCGGCGCACGAGCAGGCCGTCGGCCGCTACCTGGCCGCGCGGCACCCCGAGTGGGCCGTCTCGCTGTCGCACCAGATCGTGCGCGAGATTCGCGAGTACGAGCGCACCTCGACCACCGTCCTGAACGCCTACATCGCCCCGGTCGTCGGCCGCTACCTCGCCAGCCTCGAAGACCTGCTGGCCGCTTCCGGCTTCCGCGGCCTGCCGCTCATCATGCAGTCGAACGGCGGTGTAATGTCGGTCGCCACCGCGCGCGCCGTCCCAGTGGCGATGATGGAGTCCGGCCCGGTCGCCGGGGTCATGGGCGCGGCCGCCGTGGGCCAGGCGCTCGGCTTCGCCAACGTGATCTCGTTCGACATGGGCGGCACCACCGCCAAGACGAGCCTGGTGCGCGACGGCGAGCTAGAGGTGACGACGACCTATTACATCGGCGGCTATGCCACCGGCCACCCGATGATGCTGCCGGTGGTGGACATCGTGGAGGTGGGCGCGGGCGGCGGCAGCATCGCCTGGCTCGACCCCGTGGGCGCGCTGAAGGTGGGGCCGCGCAGCGCGGGCGCCCAGCCCGGCCCCGCCTGCTTCGGCCGTGGCGGCACCGAGCCGACCGTCACCGACGCGAACGTCGTCCTGGGCCGTATCGATCCCGGCGACTTCCTGGGCGGCGAGCTGCGCATCGACCGCGTGCGCGCCGAGGCGGCGCTGGCGACGATCGCCGGCCCGCTCGGCATGACGACGACAGAAGCCGCGCTGGGCATCGTGACGATCGCCGACGCCAGCATGTCGCTCGCCGTGCGTGCCGTGTCGGTCGAGCGCGGCCGCGACCCGCGCGACTTCGCCCTAGTCGTCAGCGGTGGCGGCGGCCCGCTGCACGGCGTCGGCATTGCCCGCGACCTCGGCATCCCCGTCGTCATCGTCCCGCAGCGCTCGTCGGTGTTCTCGGCCGTGGGGCTGCTCAGCGCGCCGCTGCGCCACGACTACGTGCAGACTGCCCTCGGCGACATGGCTCGGCTCGACCTCGCGGCGCTGGACACGAGCCTGGACGCGCTGGAGGCCGAGGCGGCGCGCACGCTGGCCAGCGAGGGGGCACGGCCGGACGCGATGATCTTTACCCGTCTCGTCGACCTGCGCTACGTGGGCCAGGAGCATACGCTGTCGGTGCCCGTCGCGGGCCGGCTGGCGGCCGGCGCGGCGCAGGCGCTCCGCGAGCGCTTCGACGCGCTGCACGCCGAGCGCTATGGCCACAACGCGCCCGCCGAGCCCGTCCAGGTGGTCAACCTGCGCCTGCGCGCCCAGGCCAGCTCGGCAGATCGAGAGTGGGGAGCACGCGACGGGGAGCGGCTCGCCAGCCCTAACCCCTATCCCCAACCCTCCAGCCCCCAATTGGGCACGCGACCCATCGTCTTTGACCAGCAGGCCGGCGCGGTAGACTGTCCGGTATACGCGCGCGAGCGGCTGGCCGTGGGCGCGCGGGTCGAGGGCCCGGCCGTGATCCAGGAATACGGCTCCGCGACGTTGCTCCATGCGGGCGACGTGGCCGAGGTCAGCCCACAGGGCCATCTCGTGGTGACGGTGGCCGTGCCATGAGCCTGAACGCCAGGAGTCCGCGATGAGCGTCGAGACGCGCGCGCAGTCCAGTCCGCCTCCGGCGCCCCGCACGCCGCCCGCCGGCCGCGTCGATCCGGTGACGCTCGAAGTCGTCCGGAGCGCGTTGGTGGCCTACGCCGACGAGATGTCCACCGTGCTGAGCCGCACGGCGTACAACATGATGATCTACGAGGTCCACGACTACTGCGTGGGCCTGATCGACACGGAAGGCCAGATCATCGCCCAGAATACTGGCGGCCTGCCGATCTTCCTCGCCGACCTCGGCGTCGCCATCGTCGACGGCATGGAGACGTTCGGCGCCGACGGCTTCGCCCCGGGCGACGTCGTCCTGATGAACTACCCGTACATCTGCGGCCAGCATTTGAACAACGTCGTCGTCTACACGCCGTTTTTCTTCGAGGGCGAGCTGCTGGCCTTCCCCGCGGTGCGCGCGCACTGGGTGGATATCGGCAGCTCCAGCGTCGGCTTCGGGCCGGGCGGCACGACGGAGGTCTACCAAGAGGGCCTTCAGTTCCGCTCCGTGAAGCTCTACGAGGCCGGCAAGCTGAACGGCAGCATCGAGCGGATCATCCACGACAACGTGCGCCTGCCCGAGTCGGCGCTGGGCGACCTGCGCGCCCAGATCGCCGCCTGCCGCGTCGGCGAGCGCCGCCTGCACGAGGTCTTCGCGCGCTACGGCAAGGAGACGATCCACGCCTGCGTGCGCGAGATCTGGGACCAGTCCGAGCAGCTCACCCGCCAGGCAGTCGCGCGTATTCCCGACGGCGTGTACGAGGCGGAGAGCTACCTCGATGGGCACATGCTGAACCCGCCGCGGCCGATCCCGATCAAGGTGCGCGTGGAGGTCCGGGGCGACGAGCTGACGGTCGACTACACCGACTTCACCGAGCAGCTGGAGTGCTCGCTGAACTCGGGCGAGTCGGGTGGCGTCGCGGCCGCCCGCGTCGCCTTCAAGGCTGTGACCCTCCCCCACCTGCCGGTGAACGAGGGCGCCTTCCGGCCCCTGAGGGTGATCCTGCCGCCCGGCAAGATGCTGAGCGCGCAGCCGCCCGCCGCTGTCGGGAACTGGAGCCTGGCCCTGCCGACTGTCGTGGACACGATCTTGCGGGCGCTGGCCGATGCGCTGCCCGACCTGATTCCCGCCGGGCACAAGGCCGACATGGGCGGCTACACCTTCCACGGCATGGACCGCGAGCGCGGGCGCCGCTTCATCGGCATGAGCATCTTCGGCGGCGGCTGGGGCGGCCGGCCCCACGAGGACGGCGTGAGCGCCGCGGTCTCCATCTGCCAGGGCGACGTGCGCAACGTGCCACTGGAGCTGCAGGAAGCCTACTACCCTATCCTGGTCGAGCGCATGGAGCTGCGCCCCGACAGCGGCGGCGCGGGCGAGCACCGCGGCGGCCTGGGGCTGGAGCTGCGCGTGCGGGCGCTCCAGGACATGTTCGCCAACCGGAGCATGGAGCGCGTCGGCTGTCCACCCTGGGGCCTGCGCGGCGGCCAGCCCGGGGCGCCGCCCCTGAACGTGATCGAGCGTGCGAGCGGCGAGCGCGAGGAGATCAGCAAGGGCCTGAACCGCTACCCGCTGGCTGCCGGCGACGTGATCACGATGCTCACCGCCGGCGGCGGCGGTTGGGGCGACCCCGCGGCGCGCGACCCAGCGCGGGTGCGCGAGGACGTGCAGCGCGGCTACGTGACGCCGGAGGCGGCAGAGCGGGATTACGGTATCGCGGTGGAATCGGATAGCGACGCGGCGAGGAGGACCCCATGAGCGCGGTGGAGCCGGCCAGCCACACCCGGGACTACGATCTGCTGCTGGACCTGATTACGCGGCGGGCGAGTATCCGCAAGCTCAAGCCCGACCCGATCCCCGACGAGTACATCGACCTCGTGCTGGAGGCGGGCCACTGGGCGATGTCCGGCGCCAACTCCCAGCCCTGGGAGTACATCGTCGTCAAGGACCCGCAGGTCAAGAAGGATCTGTTCCGCGCCTATTCCGAGATCAACGCCGACTTCATCTACTGGATGGAGCAGCAGCGCGTCTTCGAGCTGCGCCACCCGTCGTACCAGATGACGGCTGACGAGATCGTGCAGCGCCAGCGCACCTCCGCCGGCTGGTCGGAGGCGCCCGCGCTGATCGTCGTGCTGGGCGACGGCCGGCGGCAGTGGGGCACCGTCCAGGGCGCCCACACCTTCGGCCGCGACCAGTCGCACCTGACGGACGGCCTGGCGAACACCTGCACGCTCATGCACCTGGCCGCCGCCTCGCTCGGCCTCGGCACGCAGTGGGTCACCATCCACATCCAGGAGCCGTTCAAGCGCATCCTGGGGGTGCCCGATCTGCTGATGCTCTACCTCATCATCCCGCTCGGCTATCCCGCCGTCGAGCCGATGCGTGGCGTGCGGCGCGACGTGAGCGCCATCGTCCACCACGACCACTACGACATGTCCAAGTACATGACCAACCAGCAGGTCGTCGAGTACCTCTACGAGCTGCGCGGCAAGACGCTCGGCCAGTACCGCCAGTCCTACGTCGGTGACGCGCAGCCCAAGCAGTAGCGGCGCCGTATCACGCCAGGCGGTTTTCAGGGAGCCAGCCAATGAACACGACCTTCCGGGCGCTGTACACGGCACGGCGCCGCGCGGCCGCCTGCGCCCTCCTGCTCGCCCTGGCGCTCGCGCTCGGCGCCTGCGCGCCCGCCGCGTCGCCGCCGAGCGGCGCCGGCAGCGCCAGCGCCCCGGCCCAGCCCAACGGCGGCCCGATCGGCCAACCCGGGGCGAAGCCCGAGAAGACCAACCTGAAGATCGGCCTGCCGGTCGCCGCGACCAGCTTCATGCCCGTCTACCTCGCAGCCGACCGCACCTACCAGGAAGAGGGCCTGAACGTCGAGCTGCTGAGCTTCCGCGGCGACGCGGACGTCGCGCAGGCCCTGGCCGCCGACTCGGTGGACATCAACGTGGCGTCGCTGAACGGGCTCATCAACATGCTGAATGCGGGGCAGCCGGTGACGGGCTTCTACGCCGGCTTCTTCCCCGCCGACTTCGCCTGGATCGCGCGCTCCGACGTGAAGACGTGGAGCGACCTGCGCGGGAAGAGCGTGGGCATCTCCACCTACGGCGCGCTCACCGACTTCCTGACCCGCTACGCGCTCCGCAAGCACGGCCTGGATCCGGAGCGCGACGTGCAGATCGTGCAGGCGGGCGGCTCGCCCCAGGCGGCGCAAACGCTGCGGGCCGGGCGCCTCGACGCGGGGATCCTGTCCCCGCCCTTCAAGTGGAACCTGGCCGACGAGGGCTTCACGACCCTGGGCACCCAGGCCACCGAGATCGGCGAGCAGTGGCCGAAGCACATCTTCCTCGCCAAGGAGCGCTTCCTCGACGAGAACCCGAACACGGTACGCGCCGTCCTGCGCGCGCACGTGAGGGCCCTCCGCCTGGCGAAGGCGGAGCCAGACGCCGCCGTGGCGTCCTTCGAGAAGTGGCTCAAGTACAATCACGCCGACGCCGAACGAGCGCTGAGCGAGGTCGCCGACGACTTCGACGAGCGCGGCAACCTGCCCACCAAGTGGATGCCCGTCTTCTGGGAGATCGCGGTGGCCGCCGGCGACGTGACCGAGCCGTGGCCCGAGTCCAAGCTGCTCGACCGCCGCTTCGTAGACACCTTCGACCAGTGGGCGCCGCAATAGGTGATGCGCCGGACACGCGATAGCTTCGGGCGGCGCCCGGCGCCCGCGCCGATCGCGCGGCCCGCAGTCCGCGCAGCCGGCACGCCGGCCCGCGTCCCATGACCTCGGAAGATGCCCGCCACGCGCTGGTCAATACCCATACGGAAGCGGCCGGCTTATCGCTGTTCGCCCGCGTCTCGGCGCTGCCGCTGCCCCCCCAAGCGCCCGCAGTCGTCATGGTGCATGGGCTGGTCGTCTCCAGCCGCTACATGGTCCCAACCGCCAAGCGGCTCGCCCGCTACTGCCGCGTTGCCATCCCCGACCTCCCCGGCTACGGGCACAGTGCCAAGCCGCCCCGCGCGTTGAACGTCCCGCAGCTCGCCGACGCGCTCGCCGCTTGGATGGTGGCCGCGGGGTTCCCACGGGCAGTCCTACTCGGCAACTCCTTCGGCTGCCAGGTCGTCGTCGACCTCGCCGTCCGCTACCCGGAGCGCGTCGCCCGCGCCATCCTGGTCGGCCCAACCACCGACCCGCGCGCCCGCACGGCCCACCAGCAGGTCGGCCGCTGGCTGCTCAACCTGCCCGGCGAGCCGCTCGGGCTAGGCCTCGTGGTGGCGCGCGACGTCTGGGACATGGGCATTCCCCGCGCGCTCGCCACCTTCCGCCACATGCTGCGCGACGACGTCGCCGCGAAGCTGCCGCGCGTTCAGGCGCCGACGCTCGTCGTGCGGGGCGGTCACGACACCTCGGTGCCCCAGCGCTGGTGCGAGGAGGCGGTGCGCCTGCTGCCCCGCGCGCGCCTCGTCGTCATCCCCGGCGCCGCCCACACGCTCAACTACAACTCGCCGCGGCGGCTCCTCCGCGTCACGTTGCCGTTCATCCTCGGGCACGACGCGGGGTACGAGACTTGCACCCCGCCCTACACTGGAGCGGACCGGTAGCCTTGATAGGTACACGGGAGCTGCAGACGCGGTGACGGCTGACAAGCGCGCGCGCCTGGAGTCGCGCTACCTCCAGATGGGCGACACGACGATCCACTATCAGGTGGCCGGGGAGGGCCGCCCCGTGGTGCTGGTACATGGCCTGTCCGGCTCCACACGCTGGTGGGCGCGCAACGTCGGCCCGCTGGCGGAGCGCTTCCGCGTCTACGTCGTGGACCTCATCGGCTTCGGCGGCAGTCGGGCCGCGAGCCGCTTCGCGCTCCGCGAGGCCACCGGTCACCTCGTCCGCTGGATGGACCGCCTGGCCCTCGACCGCGCGAGCGTGATCGGGCACTCGATGGGCGGCTTCATCGCCGCCGACCTCGCCGCCGACGTGCCAGCCCGAGTCGATCACCTCGTGCTCGTCGATGCGGTCGCGCTGCCCCTGGGCCGCACGCGCTGGCGGCAGGCCGTCGGCCTGCTGCACGGCCTGTGGCGCCTCCCCGTCGGCTTCCTCCCCATCCTTCTCGCCGACGCCCACCGGGCCGGGCCGGCGACCATCCTGCGCGCCGCCCACGAGCTGCTCGCGGCCGACATCCAGGCCAAGCTCGCCCGGGTCGCCGCGCCCACGCTGCTGATCTGGGGCGAGCGCGATGCGATCGTTCCCGTCGAGCTGGGCGAGCGCCTGGCGCGCGCCCTCCCGCGCGCTCGGCTCGTCGTGCTCCCGGGCGCCGGCCACAACCCCATGTGGGACCGCGCCGACGCGTTCAATCGCGCGGTGCTCGCCTTCCTGGCCGAGGAGCGCCCGGCCCGGGCGGTCGCCGCCGCGCGATCGGCCGCCTGAGCCGCTCCAGCCGCCACCCCGCGCTGGGCGGCGCCGACGCTCGCCGCTAGCTCCGCGTATAATCACGACATGCGCGGGCAGGTGAGATGGAGCAGCTAGTCCTCGACGACGTGCGGCTAACCTACCGACGGCCGCTCGACGACTCCGAGTTCCTCGCCCTCGACGCCGTCAGCCTGGCCGTCGCGGAGGGCGAGTTCGTCGCCATCGTCGGCCCCAGCGGCTGCGGCAAGAGCACCCTGCTGCTGCTGATCAACGGCCTGCTGCACCCTACAAGCGGCCGCATCCTCCTCAACGGGCGGCCCGTCGCCGCGCCCGGCCCCGACCGCGCGCTGGTCTTCCAGGAGTTCGCGCTCCTGCCGTGGCGCACCGTGCTGCACAACGTCGAGCTGGGCCTGGAGGTCATCCGCAAGCCCGCCGCCGCCCGCCGCGAGCTCGCCCGCGAGAACCTGCGCCGCGTTGGGCTGAGCGCCTTCGAGCGCTACTACCCGCACCAGCTCTCGGGCGGCATGCGCCAGCGCGTCGGCATTGCGCGGGCCTTGGCCGTCGGCCCTGAGGTGCTGCTCATGGACGAGCCGTTCGGGGCGCTGGACGCCCAGACGCGGCAGATCATGGGCGCCGAGCTGCTGCGCATCTGGGAGCGCGACCGCAAGACAATCCTGTTCGTGACCCACGACATCGACGAGTCGATCTACCTGGCCGACCGCGTGGTCGTCATGAGCGCCAACCCCGGCCGCGTGCTGGAGGTTCTGCCCATTACCCTGCCGCGCCCGCGCGACTTCGAGGCGCGCAACAGCCCCGCCTTCGTCGAGTACCGCCGCCGCATCTGGGAGCGCCTGGAGCAGGAGGTCCGCAAGTCGCTGGCCTGGCAGTTCAGTGAGGTGGCCGGTGAGTAGCGATGCGGTCGGACCGGCCGCGGCCGGCATCCAGGCGCCGGCGCGGCCGGCCAGCGCGCGCCTCGCGCTCGCGCTGCGCCGCCACCGGCGCGGGCTGCTCGGCACCGCCTCCGTCGTGGTCTTCCTGCTCGTCTGGCAGCTCGTCGGCTCGCACAGCGCGGTGTCCGCCGACCTCATCTCCTATCCGACTCAGGTACTGGCCACCGCGGCCCAGATGACGGCCTCGGGCGAGCTGGGCGGCGCGGCGCTCGTCAGTCTCCAGGAGTTCGTCTACGGCTTCGTGCCCGCGGTCGTCCTCGGGATCGCCCTCGGGCTCGCCATGGGGCGCTTCCGCCGCGTGCGTTACCTGCTCGACCCGCTCATCATGGCGTTCTACACGGCGCCGCGCATCGCGCTCATCCCCCTGCTCGTCATCTGGTTCGGCGTGGGCATGGAGTCGAAGGTCGCGGTCGTGTTCCTCGGCGCGGTCTTCCCGGTGCTCGTAAACACCGTTGCCGGCGTGGAGCAGATCGACCCGCTCTGGGTGCGGGCCGTGCGCTCCTTCGGCGCTGGCGAGTGGCAGGTGGTCACCAAGGTCGTCATGCCCGGGGCCCTGCCAGCCGTGATGGCCGGCGTGCGCCTGGGGCTCGGCCGCGCCATCATCGGGGTGATCGTGGGCGAGATGTACGTGGCCGTCGCGGGGGTCGGCCGGCTGGTGCAGGTCTACAGCGGCGCCGGACGCGCCGCCGAGCTGGTCGTGCTGGTCGTCGTCACCGCCGCCTTCGGCTTCGTCAGCATTACGGCCCTGCGACTGATCGAGGAGAGGATCGCCCCGTGGCGGCGAGAGCTGGAAGTCTAGGCGCGCCGCCGGGCCTGCGCCTGCGCCGCGTCTACCTGCGCCACGAGGCCGCCATCCTGGGCGTGCTCGGCCTCGCGGGCTTTACGGCGCTCTGGGAGCTGGCGGGGCGCCTGGGCTGGATCAACCCGGTCGTCCTGAGCAGTCCGAGCCGCGTCGGCGACGCGCTGCTGCGCCAGGCCCGCTCGGGCGAGCTGCCGCGCGATCTCCAGGTGACGGCGGTCGAGTTCGTCGTCGGCTTCGGCATCGCCGTGGCCCTGGGCGTGGCGATCGGCGTGCTCATGGGCCTCTACCAGGACGTCGAGTTCTCGCTCGACCCGTTCATCTGGTTCCTCTACGCCGCCCCCCTCGTCGCCTTCTACCCGCTGATCATCGTCTGGCTCGGCTTCGGCTTCTGGACCGTCGTCGCGATTACCGTGTTCCTGACGGCCATCCCCATCGCCGTGAACACGCTCGCCGGCATCCGCTCGGTCGATCCGCTCCTCGTCCGCGCCGTGCGCTCCTTTGGCGGCAGCACGGCCGACGTGGTGACGAAGGTGCTGCTGCCGGCGTCGCTGCCGCTGGTGCTGGCGGGCCTCCGCATTGGCATCGGCCGCGCGCTGATCGGCGTCATCCTCGGCGAGATGTTCAGCGCCAACGCGGGGCTGGGCTTCCGCATGACCTACTACGGCGCCCGCCTGCGCACCACCGACGTGCTGGTGCCGATGCTAGTGATCGTCGTCTTCGGCGTCGTCGCCACCCAGCTCGTGCGCCTGCTGGAGACGCGCCTCGCCCGCTGGCGCGAGACCTAGAGCCGTTTACGCGCAAGGGGAGCGGCCGGCGTGTCGTAGTGTCGTAGGGGCGGCTCTCGTGGTCGCCCGCGGCCTGTGGCGCGGAATACTGCAAGCGCCACTGCCCCCGTGCCGACGCCGGAGCCACCGGGAGGGCCGGCGCCGCGGGGGCTTGGGGCGCGGAATACTGCAAGCGCCACTGCCGCCGCCCCGATGTCAGCTGACCGCTCGGTCTCGCTGCAAACCGCTGTAGTGCCTAGCCGGCCAGCGCGTCGCGGTAGCTGGTGAGGACGATACCGCGCGCCCGCACGGCCGCCAGCGCCTCCGGCGCGGTGAGCGCCGCCAGCTCGCGCTCCCGCCCGGCGGCGTAGCTCGTGCGCGCGTGCAGCTCGGCGTCCGGATAGCCCGGGTGGACCATCAGCTCCGTGAGCCCCGGCGGCAGCCGCCGCAGCAGCGCGACGAGCGACGGCGCGTCGAAGGCCAGGCCCAGCGTCAGACCGCGAAAGTGATCGCTCGTGCGCAGCCCGGCCGCCGGCAGCGCGGCGCGCAGCCGCCGCGCTGCCGCGCCGAGCGCCAGCCGCCGCGCCCGGTCGCGCGGCGCTTCGCGCCCCGTCCCGGGCGGCGCCTCCGCGGGGCAGCGCACCGCGCGCACGCCGTACTCTGCGGCAATCTGCAGCGCGATGGGGCGCACGGCGGGGTGCAGGTGGACGTGGTGATGGCCGTCGAGGTGGTCCAGCCGCGCGCCGAGCGCCAGCGCCCGTTCGAGCTGCGCCGCGATCTCCCGCTCCAGGTCCCCGCGCCGCACCCGCCCCAGCGCGAGCCGCAGCAGCAGCCGATCCAGCCGCGGAAAACGGCCGGCGGGGTCCACCAGGCTCGGCACCCGCGCCGCGCCCGCGCACGGCTCGCCGGTCGTGAGGTTCAGGTGCAGTCCAAGCGCCAGGCTCGGCGGCGCGGCCGCGACCGCCCCGGCAGCCGCCGGCAGGTTGGCCATTAGCGTGGCGCTCGTCACCAGGCCCGCACGGTGCGCCGCCAGCACGCCGGCGTTCACCCCGGCGCTCAGGCCGTAGTCGTCGGCGTTGACGATCAGCGTGGGCAATTGGGCGGAGCGAGTGGAAATGGTCATGTATACTGCCCTGTGGCGATTCCCTGTGCCACGCGGAGACTCTGTCATGCCCGTCGCGGCCCTGTCAACCCCGGCCCGCTCGCCCCTGGCCCGCGCGCTCGCGCTGTACGCCGACGAGGCGCCCGGCGTGCGACTGCACGTGCAGGCGCGGCACTGGCTGTGCCCCCTGGAGCGCATCGCCGCGCACGTGCCGGCGGTCGGGCGCGTGCTCGACGTGGGCTGCGGCCACGGATTGTTTGCCAACCTCCTCGCGCTCGGGTCGCCCGCCCGCGAGGTGCTGGGCGTCGACCCGATGGCCAGCAAGATCGCCGTGGCGCGTCGCGTGGCACGCGGCGTGCCGAACGCGCGCTACGCGGTCGGCAGCGCCGCCGACGTAACCGATGGCCCGTACGATGTCATCACGATTCTGGACGTGCTCTACCTGCTGCCGCGGCCCGCAAAGCTCGCGCTCCTGCAACGGTGCCGCGCGCTGCTCGCGCCCGGCGGACTGCTGCTGCTCAAGACGAACGACCGCCACCCTCGCTGGAAATACCTGTGGGCGCGCGTCGAGGAGCAGGTCATGACCGGGCTGGGGTTCACCGAGGGGCAGGGCCTCTACTTCCTCAGCGCCGCGCAGAATCGCGCGCTGCTGGCGATGGCCGGCTTCGCGGCCGAAACCGTCCGCCTCGACTCCTGGCTACCCTACCCCCACGTCCTCTTCGTGGCCCGTCCAGCCACCCGCGGGGTTCCGGCCACATGAGCACGTACCCCGCACCCGCTCAGCGCTCAGCACTCAGCACCCAGCACGCTGTAGAGCTGTCCGTCGTCATCCCGGCGTACAACGAGGCCGCCGTCATCGGCGACACGGTGGCCCGCGTGGCCGCGTACCTGGAGGCCAGCGGCAACCACGAGCTGATCGTCGTCGACGACGGCAGCCGCGACGCCACGGCGAGCACCGTCCAGGCGTTCGCCGCCGAGCATCCGTGCGTCCGCCTGGTGAGCAATCCCGGCAACCGCGGCAAGGGCTACGCCATCCGCAACGGCGTGCTCCACGCCCGCGGCGAATACGTGCTCTACACCGATGCCGATCTCGTCTATCCCATCGAGGGCGCGGCGCCCTTCCTCGCGGCCCTCCGCGCGGGCGCCGACGTGGCAATCGGCTCGCGCAGCCACGCCGGCACCCTCTTCGCCCTGCACCCGCGCCACTTCTCCTACATCTACCAGCGCTACCTCGTCGGCCGCGCCTACATCGCCGTCGTGAACTGGCTGCTGCACCTTGGCGTCACCGACACCCAGTGCGGCTTCAAGGCCTTCCGCGGCGCCGTGGCGCGCGACGTCTTCGCCCGCCTCTGCCTCGACGACTTCGCCTTCGACGTGGAGGCCCTCTACGTGGCGCGGGCGCGTGGCTATCGCCTGGTCGAGCTGCCCGTCTACTTCCTCTATCTGGGCGAGCAGAGCAGCGTCGAGCTAGTGCAGGACTCCTTCCGCATGCTGCGCGACCTCTGGCGTATCCGCGCGCACGGCCGCGCTGGCCTGTACACGCGCGACGAGGTGCCAGCCGAGGCGCTCGAGGCGCTCCCGCCGCTGGAAGTTGAGCCCTGAACGCCGGGCGGGAGCCGGCCGCTACTTGCGGGCCTCGAAGATTCGGTTGAACGGCGTCTCGGTCGCGCGGCGGAAGCGGGTAAAGCCGGCCCGGGCGAACACGTCGCGCAACGCCTCGTCCGTCGCGATGGTGCCGAGCGCGGTGCTCGTGCTGCCGGTGGCCACGGCGTTCGGCGTGCAGCACAGGACGGATGCGCCCGCGAAGACGCGCCCGACCGGGTTGAAGTTCTCCTCGACTCGCGCCCCCGCCATCGGCTCGACCAGCAGCACCGTGCCGTCTGGCGCCAGCGTCTCGTAGGCGTGGCGCGCGGCGCCCAGGGGGTCGCCCATGTCGTGCAGGCAGTCGAAGTACGCGACCAGATCGTACGCGCTGCCCGGATAGTCCTGGGCGCTGGCCACCTCGAAGCGCGTATAGCCCTCCACGCCGGCCGCGGCCGCCGCCGCCCGCGCCCGCGCGATCGACGGCGCATGCGAGTCGAAGCCCACGAACCGCGACCGCGGGAAGGCCTCCGCGAGAATGATCGTCGACGCGCCGTGGCCGCAGCCCACGTCGGCCACCGTCGCGCCCGCCTCGAGCTTGCCGACGACGCCGTCAAGCGCCGGCAGCCAGGCCGCCACCAGGTTCGCCGCGTAGCCCGGGCGGAAAAACCGTTCCGTGCCCTCGAACAGCTCCGCGTCGTGCTCGCCCCAGGTCATCCCCGCCCCCGTGCGGAAGGCTTCGAGGATGCGCGGCGTCGCCCGCGACATCGCGACAAAGAGCTGGAACGCGCCCGCCAGGAAAAACGGGCTCTCGCCATCGGTCAGCGCCAGCGCCTGCTCGGGCGGCAGGCTGTACCGGCCGCTGGCGGTGTCGTAGCCCAGGTAGCCGCCCGCCGCCTGGTTTATCAACCACTCGCGCACGTACCGCTCCGTCGTGCCGGTCCGCGCTGCCAGCTCCGCTGAGGTGAGCGGGCCGGCCTCGGCCAGCGCCCGGTACAGCCCCAGCTTGTCCCCGATCACCACCAGCGAGGCCGACACCAGGCCTCCCAGGTCGCCCAGCGCCTGCCCCATAAACGCCTGCAGCTTTGCCGAGTCGACGGGCTCGCTGACTGCCATTGCTGCCTCCGCTCTGACCGGCGGGTGCATCGAGCCCGCGCACGCCGGCCGGCTCTCTCCGCTCCGCGAACCAGCCTCGCTACCCGTTGCCGTGATGATGCGTCGATCATACGCCGAAAACGGCATCTTTGTATAGAGGTATGTTCACGCTGGCGGCGAGCACGAGCATTGACAGCAAATCCCTACTCGGCCATACTCAGCGCCACAGCCGGCCGGTACCCGGCGAACAGAGGGAGGGGAGACCATGAGTGCACAGCAAGGACAGGTACGAGCGAACGGGAG
Source organism: Chloroflexota bacterium (assembly GCA_035293805.1). Lineage (GTDB taxonomy): Bacteria > Chloroflexota > UBA6077 > UBA6077 > JAJPHF01 > JAJPHF01. Next base: position 44,670 of record DATGMD010000050.1, read on the forward strand.
CATCGCGCGGCGGGGCGCACTGGCGAGCATAGCAGCCTTGGCGGCCGGGGTGCTGGCCAAGGCGAGCGACCAGATAGCGGAGGCGACCGACAACACCGCCTTGATCGTGGGGCAGGTGAATACCGAGACGGGGCAAACCGAACTCGACCGCAGCAACGCGAACGTGTTCCTCACGGGGCTGGTCGTGAGGAATAACAACGGCTTCGCGATACAGGGGTTATCGGCGACCGGCCCTGCCGTTCAGGGCGACGGGTTCGGCGGACCCGGGCCGGGCATCCGCGGGCTCAGTGGCGATGTCAACCCTACCTGGGGCGTCGCGGGATACGCGGGCAACTACTCCACGAGTACCCCCACGGTTACGGCCGGCGTCGTCGGGAACTCCGACAACCAGGTGGGCGTCTATGGCCTCTCAGTTAGCAACACAGGGGTGTTGGGCCAGACGAACACCGGGGTGGGTGTGCAAGGGACCTCGAACGGCAACGTCGGCGTGCTGGGCGTGTCGAATGCGAGCGTGGGCGTTTACGCGAATTCGCTCAATCAGTATGGGCTCTATGCGACCTCCCCGAACAACTACGCGGCCATCGGCACCTCGAACAGCGGCACCGGCGTCTACGGCACGTCCAACGGCAACGTCGGCGTCCTGGGCACCTCCAACAGCAGCATCGGCGGCTTCTTCTCGTCGAGCACGAGCACTGGCCTCTACGCGACCGGGCCGAGTTCGGCCTTCGCCGCGCGCTTCGATGGGCCAGTCCAGGTCAACGGGGCGTTCACCGTCCTCGGCGGGCCGAAGTCGGCGGCCGTGCCGCACCCGGACGGCACCTACCGGCGCCTGTATTGCGTCGAGAGCCCGGAGTCGTGGTTCGAGGACATCGGGCACGGCCAGCTGACAGGCGGCCGGGCCAGCGTGGCGCTCGACCGCGACTTCGCCGCACTGGTCCACAGCGGCGACTACGAGGTCTTCCTCACGCCCAAGGGCGACTCGCGCGGCCTGTACGTCACGGGCCACACGGCGGCCGGCTTTGAGGTGCGCGAGCAACAGGGCGGCACGAGCAGCATTGCGTTTGGTTACCGCGTGGTCGCCAGGCGGTAGGACATCGCCGGCCCCCGCCTAGAGCGTGTGGACCTCCCGGCAGTCCCCACACGCCCCACGGCTCCGCCGCCCCCGGCCAGCCTCCCGACCGCACCAGCGTTGCGCGACTCACGTGCGGCGCCGCCGAGCGACCGGGACCCCCGCGGTGAGGTGACCCGGTAGCCGTAGCGATTGCCGTCCATGTTTGTAGCGGGGTGTTGGTAAATGGCCGCGCGGAAACGGCATTCGGTGAAGCGCCACCAGCAACGTCTGAAGTGGCCGCCCTATATGGCAAGGGCCACACCGAGGCCGAGATCGCCCGGCGCGTGGGCGTGTCCCAACAGCAGGTCTCGTACGACCTCAAGGTCCTGGTCGGGCAGTGGCACCAGGAAGCGAGCACCCTGCTGGACGAGGCCTGCGCCCGTGAGTCGGCGAAGATCAATCCGGTCGAGCGCGCCGCGCGTTGACGCGCCGGCCGTCGCGCCCTATCATGGCTGCGGCGGGGCCCTCAGTCCCCCGCGGGAGGCGCAATGGCCAAGCTACCGCTCAGCCTCATCATGTCGCCCAACGACCGCTCGTCGCCGCTACTCGACGGCACCGTCCAGCCCGAGGGCATCGAGCTGACCACGACCACGTCCACGCCCGGCGAGATCTTCTGGCGGCAGCTGCACTCCGCCGAGTTCGACGTGTCGGAGATGTCGCTGTCGTCGCTCTACATCGTCACGGCGCAGGGCAACTCCCCCTGGGTCGCCATCCCCGTGTTCCCCATTCGCCGCTTCTTCCACACCGAGATCTTCGTCGGCGCCGACTCCGGAATCGAGCGACCCGAGGATCTGAAGGGCAAGCGCGTGGGCGTACCCGAGTACCAGCAGACGGCCGCGCTGTGGACGCGCGGCGCGCTCCAGCACGAGTTCGGCGTGCGGCCCGAGGACATGCACTGGTACATGGAGCGGACGCCCGAGACGAGCCACGGCGGCGCCACGGGCTTTCGTCCGCCCCCGGGCGTGGACTTCCAGTATATTCCGCCCGACAAGAACATCGGCCAGATGATCGTGGACGGCGAGCTAGACGCGACCGCGTTCTACGCCGGGCACGCCAACCTGGTGGACCGCAGCACGATCGATCTGGCGCGGCATCCGAAGGCGCGTCGTCTCTTCCCGAATCCCGCGGCCGAGGCGGTGCGCTACTTCGAGAAGACCGGCTTGCAGCCCATCAACCATACGGTCGTCATCCGCCGCGAGATCGCCGAGCGCCACCCCTGGGTGCCGATGAACCTCTACCAGGCGTTCTTCGCGGCCAAGGAGGCCGTCCGCGCCCGCGCCGAGGCGCTCGCCGCTCCCTACTTCCGCTGTGGCTACTTGCCGCCCGAAGCGCGCCGGGCGTTCGCCCAGGACCCGTACCCCTACGGGATCCAGGCGAACCGGAAGGTGCTGGACACCGTCGCCGAGTATTCGCACGAGCAAGGGCTGACGCCCCGGCGCGTGGCGATCGAGGAAGTGTTTGCGCCGAGCACGCTTGCGGTTTAATCAGCCAGCTGGCCGCGCGAGCCCGCCGCGGGTGAGTCCGCCCGCGGCGGCACGCGCTCGCTGGGCGCGTCGTCGCGCCAACCGTGCGCCAGGAGCGGCAGTCGCACCGTGAACGTCGCGCCCTGCCCCTCTTGGCTTTCCACGCCGACCGTGCCGCCGTGCTGCTCGACGATCTGGCACACGCCGGCCAGGCCGATCCCCGCCCCGCGAATCTGGCCGGTCACGTTGCCGCCCCGGTGAAATCGCTCGAACACGTGAGGCACGTCGGCGGCCGGAATGCCCATTCCCTGGTCCTGTACCTGGAGCACGGCCCAAGCGCCCATCGCGTCCTGCTCGCGCGCCAGCCGCAGCGTAATCGTGCCGCCGGCGGGGCTGTACTTGACCGCGTTGGACAGTAGGTTGCCGAGTACGCGGTCCAGCCGCCCGGCGTCCCAGAGCCCCACCAGCGATGTCGCCTGCGGCTCCACGCGCAGCTCGTGGCGCGGCGCGGTCGGTTGTTGCTCGGCGACCGCCTGTTGGGTCAGCGCCACCAGGTCGGTCGGCCGCCGCCGCAGTTCGAGCGGCCGCCCGGCCTGCAAGTGCGCCACGTCCAGCAGCTCGTCGATCAGACCCGACATCTTCGTCGCCGCGCGGTCGATCTTCGCCAGCCCGGCCGCGACCTGCCGGCTGGTCGACGCGCTGTCGTCCGCCACCAGCGCCTCCAGGATCTGAGCGTAGCCCTTCATGGATACCAGCGGGTTCTTCAGGTCATGGGACGCGCTGGACAAGAACTCGTCGCGCACCCGGATGGCCGCGTTCGCCTCCTGATACAGCCGCGCGTTGTCCACCGCTACCGCCGCGCGCCGCGCCAGCTCCTCCGCTAGCGCCAGGTCCTCTGGTCCGTAGTGTCGCCCCGCGTAGGTGGCGATGCAGGTGATGGCGCCCAGGATTCTCCCGCGCGCCACCAGCGGCACGTTCATCGACGCCCGCGCACCAAGCTGACGGAGCACCTCCAGGTGCTCGGCATCACGCGCCAGCGCCGCCAGCCGCTCAGGCGTCACGGTCGGCGTCAGCTCCGGCTCGCCCGTGCGCAGCGTTCGCGCCACTCCTAGCGGCGCTGCCGGGTCCGGCGCGAATCGCTCCTGCAGCGTCCGCGCCAGTGCTTGCTTCCGCGCGTCCCGATGGGCCACGGCCACGCGGCGAATCGTGCCGTCGGCCGCCAGCGCGTCCACGATGCAGACGTCGGCCAGCGTAGGCACGGCAAGTCGCGCCAGGCTCGTCAAGGTTGCCTCGTATTCCAGCGTGCCCGCGAGCCGCTCCCCAGCGTCGTCCAGGAAGCGCTGAGTCTCTTCGGTTCGCTTCCGCCACGTCACGTCGTGACACGCCACCACCCCGGCCACGATGCGACCTTCGCGGTCGCGAATCGGGGCCGCGCTCACTTGCAGGATGGCGCGGCTCCCGTCCGGCTTCAGCGCTTCGACCTCCTCGGCCTCGACCACCTCGCCCGCGCGCATCGCCCGCGCCAGCGGCAGCTCGTCAGGCGGGTACGGCTGTCCGCCAGGCCGGCAGAGCATTTGCTGCGCGTAGCCTTGCACGTCCCCGGCCGGCAGTAGCCCGTGGCCGAATAGCTGATCGTGCCGCTCATTGCCGAGAATAAGCTGCCCCGACCCTGCTTCGGCGATCGCCACGCCGGCTGGAAGCCGCTCCAGCACCGCGCGCCACATCTGCTCGCGCCGCTCCACCGCCTCCTGGCTGCGCGCCATCAGGAACGCGACCGCGATGCCGATCATCGCAAAGAACAGCAAGTAGAAGCCCGCATCCGTGAAGTGCCGCGCGTCCGGGGGCAGCGCGCCCGCGTCAATCAACAGCACCCGGCCGAGCAGGACGAAGCCGGCGCCCACCAGCGCGATGAACAGGGCGCCGCGCCGCCCGTGCGTGGCCGCGGCCGCGACAACGACCAGCACATAGACGGCGTCGTAGTAGGCGTTGCCCAGGAAACTGTGATACGCCTCCAGTACCAGCAGAACCAGCAGGCAGTCGAGCGCCCGCAGTGCCAGCTGGTGCCGCACCAGTGCCTGGGGCCAACGGCGCATCAGCGCGTAGGTCAGCCCGGCGGAGCCCAGCGCCGCGAGCGCGATCAGCGCCGCGTACGGAGCGGCCCGCCAGCCGAAGGCGAGCAGGGGCAGCACGGCTACCGCGACGAACGTGAGGCGCAGCGCGGTCACCAGCCGCTCAAGCTCGAGTCGATCGCGCGCCTGCGAGCTTCCGGCGGCGGACGCGGGCTCGGCCGGCCCGGCGCCGAGACAGCGCCCGAGCGCCCCGCCCACCCAGCGGCCCGCGAGCCGCCAGCGACCCAGCCGTCCCCCGCCGATCGCGCCGTCCGTAGCGGTCTCGCGCACGGTAAACAAGTCGCCCGCGTTCGGCGCCAAGAATGGCTCATCCATGCGGTTGCTCTGACCCATCGCGGACGCCTTTGGCCGTACTGCGCGCTGGCATACAAATGCTAAACCCGTCAGGACGTGCCCGTCCGTCTCAAACGTCGAGTCCCGCGCGGGTTCACCCGACCTTTACCTCGTTAACGTCATTGTACTGACACGCTGTCGTGGTTTTCCTAAACTGCCGGCCCAGGTTGGTGTGTAGGTTTGACTTCGCCAAACTTACACACTATCCCTGGCCGAGTGCTTAGCCGTGCAGCCCCGCGGAGAACAACCAGTTGAGGTAGAACAAGGCCTCGCTCCCTCCCGCCGGTGCGCGTGCTAACACCGGCCCATCAAGCGAGCACGTCGTAGGGCACACGCTCGTGCCCTTCGGCCCGGCGGGTCTGCTCCTCCCGGCGCCGATCCGCCGAACCGCGCGTGGGGCACGGGCTCATCCGCTGCCGCCCGGCGCTCCGTGTCAGATCTGGTCGCAGGGCCGGGGCTCGCCCCCTGCCGCCCCGCGCTCCTCGCCGCCCGGCGCTCGGCCTCGGCTCTCGCCTGGTCGTAGAGCCGGGACTCGTCCCCTGCCGCCCGGCCGACGCCGCACGGCTCCATCAGCCAGCAAACCGTGATCGGGCCGCCAGGCCGCGCGGTGAGCAGCTGGCCGCTCCTAGGCAGTTTTCGTGCCCGCCCGCAACCCGCGTTACTGCCAACGAGTCGCGGTCAGGGACGGGACGCGCAGCAGACGCGCGCCTTCACGCCGCGGGGTGCAGGGTGCCGTCCTCGACGCGATACACCCGCGCCCGGGCGAGGAAGCCGGCGTCGAGGTTGCCGAGGTCGGTCGTGGTGAGTAGCGTCTGACCGTCATCGCCCAGCGTTTCGAGCACGAACCGCTGCCGCGCCGGGTCTAGCTCGGACAGCACGTCGTCCAGCAGCAGCAGCGGCGATTCGCCAGTCTCGGCACGCATGAACTCGACCTCGGCCAGCTTCAACGCCAGCACGCTCAGCCGCTGCTGCCCCCGCGACCCATACACTCCCTGAGGCACTCCGTCGACGAGGAACTCCAGGTCGTCGCGATGCGGTCCCACCAGCGACACCCCCTGCGCCAGCTCCCGCTCGCGGCCCGCCACCAGGCAGGCTTGAAAGCGATCGGCCAGGCCCGCCGGTAGGGCGCCCACGCTCGTCGGGCTCCAGATCGGCGTGGGCGCCTCGGCGACCCGCGCGACGGCGGGCTCCGGCGCCGGGACCGCGGCGGCCGGGCGAGGGCCGTCGAGGCTCGACCGATAAACCGCCTCCAGCCGCCCACTCCCGCCGCTCAATGCCCGGTACAGGTCCGGCAAGCGCGCGTTCAAGGCCGCGAGCAGGCGCCCCCGCTCGGCCACCAGATAGGACCCGCTCGTCACCAGCTCGGCGTCCCACGGCTCCAGCAGCCCCGGCGGCTGTCGGCGGTCGCGCACCTGGCGCAGGAGGTGATTCCGTTGCAGCAGCACCTTGTTGTAGCGCTGGAGCGCCCGCAAGTACCGAGAGTTCACCTGCGAGAGCGTGATGTCGAGGTAGCGGCGGCGGCCCGCCGGCGGGCCGCCGACCAGCGTCACGTCCTCGGGCGAGAATAGCACCGCGTTCACGGTGCCGACGTACTCCACCGCGCGCCGCGGCAGCCCGCCCACGCGAATCTGCTTGCTCACCGTCGGCCCGCTGCCGTTCGTCGCCTCCCCGTCGGCCTCGCTCCGCAGGACGAGGTCCACGTGGACCTCGCCGTCCGCGCGCCTCACACTTGCCGCGATGCGCGCGAACGCGGACGGCTCGCCGCGCGCCAGCCAGTTCACCAGCTCGCGGTCGCTCCCCGCCCGCGCTGACTTCGTGGTCGCCAGCACGTGGACGGCTTCGAGCAGATTCGTCTTGCCCTGCCCATTCGCGCCGTGAAACACGACGATGCCGGCCGGCAACTCCAGCCCGAGCCGCACGTAGCTGCGGAAGTTGGTCAGCGCCAGGCGCTTCAGCCACATAGTTCCCTGGAATTGCCGCCTTCCAGCACCGCAAAACCACATAAGAACGGGCAGGTCCTATTGCCTGCCCCGTAAATTGTACCACCCGGCCCCGGCCCCGGCGGGCCGCCAGGGCCGGGGCCGGGGCGGCCGTGCGCCCGCTCGCCGGATCACGTCGGTGCCTATCCGCGCCCGCCACGGCTGCCCTGTGGTATCATTATTCTTGCCAATGAGTAATGGCGCGGCGCACTAGAGCGGCTTTCGCAGCACTTGCGCCGCTAGCGCCCGGCCGGCCGGTAGGGCAGGGGCTCGTCCCCTGCCGCCCGGGCGCCGAGCCGGCTCAACCGTCCGCAATCCCGCTGCAGGCGTCGAGCGCGGCCGACCGACGTGGCGCGCGCGAGTGAGGGCACAATGACAGCCTCGTTCGTCGACCCCCCTGGCGGCCCCGCCACCAACGGCCCGGCGGCGCTCGTGAAGGGCGGCGGCGAGCTAGGCACCGCCGTCGCGCTGGCGCTCTGGCGAGCCGGCTGGCGCGTCGTGGTCGCTGAGCTGCCGCGCCCCACGGTGCTCCGGCGCCAGCTCAGCCTCGCCGAGGCCGCCTTCTGCGGCGCCGTCACGCGTGACGGCGTCCGCGCCCGGCGCGTCGCCGCGCCCGCCGAGGCCGTCGTGCTGCTCCGTGTGCCACAATCCCTCCCTCTGTACGTCGGCCCGCTCCCCGAGCTGCTCCGGAGCTGGCGTCCAGCCCTCGTCGTCGACGCGCGCATGCGCCGCGGCGTCGCCCCCGAGCGGCAGCGTCACGAGGCGCCGCTAGTCGTCGGCCTGGGCCCCGAGCTGGTCGCGGGCCGCGACGTCGATTGGGTCATCGAGACCTGCCCGGGGCCGGACCTCGGCCGCGTGATCGGCGTGGGCGCCGCTCGGCCCCACGCGCCCCTGCCCCGCGGTGCGGGCAGCGCCGCCGAGGAGTACGTGCGCGCCCCCCACGCCGGCCTCTGGCGCACGGACCGGGCTATCGGTGACGAGGTGGCGGCCGGCGAGCGGCTCGGCTGGCTCGACGCCGCGTCCCTCCGCGCGCCCGTGGCGGGATGCCTGCGCGGGCTCGTCCACGACGGCGTCACGGTGCCTGCCGGCGCCAAGCTCGTCGCCGTGCATCCGGGCGACTGGCGGCGCAAGGAGTCGGGCATCGGCCAGCGCGCCGCCGCAGTCGCGGCCAGCGTCCTCCAGCTTGCCGCAACCCGCGCCGCGCAGCACGGCGCCGCGCCACCCGGGCTGGCTGTCGCCCTCCCAGCGGCGGCGACCTGAGGCCGCGCGGCCGCCCAGCGAGGAGCGAGAAGATGCCACCAGCCGGGCTCACCCCCGCCGAGCACGCGATGCTCGGGCTCGTCTTCCTCGGGCCGCGCCACGGCTACGAGCTAGCCGCCCACTTCGGCCCCGAGGGCGACCTCGGCATGGTGTGCCAGCTGCCCATGAGCCTGCTCTACGCCCAGCTCAAGCGCCTCGAAACCCTCGGCTACGTCGAGGGCACGACCGAGCACCAGAGCAACCGCCCGCCGCGCCGCGTCTACCACATCACGCCCGAGGGCCAGGCCGAGTTTTGGCGCTGGCTCGACCAGCCGGTGACCCGCATCCGCGAGATTCGGCTGGACTTCTTGCTCAAGCTCTTCTTCTCGTCGCGCATCCCGGCCCACGACACCGACGACCTCCTCCGCCGGCAAGTCGCGGCCTGTCGCGACTACGTGAGCACGCTGGAGGAGCGCCAGGCGCGTACCCCGCCCGACAGCTTCGCCCACCTCGTCAACCAGTCCCGCCTGACCGCCGCGCGCGGCACCATCGCCTGGCTGTCCGAGTACCTCGGCCGCTGGCCCCGCGACCGGCCCGAGCCTTGACCCCGGCCCCCGCCGCGCGCCCGCCGCCGCGCCCGCCCCAGCGCGCGACCAATCACCGTGCCTAGCGCCCCGTGCCCGCCCGCCGCGCCCCCGGCTCGTCCCACGCGGGGCGAGCGCCCGCCGCTCGGCACACCGCGTGCTAGCCCCGGGGATGCGGGGCGCGCTACACTGGCCCGGCCACCCATCCAGCGGCCCGCGGAGCACTGAATGACGGACGTCCAGCTTACCGGGTCCACCTATCTGCCCATCGAGCACTACGGCGTCATTGGCGACCTGCAGACCGTCGCGCTGGTCGGCATCAATGGCTCGATCGACTGGTATTGCTACCCGCGCTTCGACTCGCCCAGCATGTTCGCCGCCATTCTCGACGCCGCCCGCGGCGGCCACTTCCAGATCACAGCCGTCGAAACCGCCGCCCGCCACAAGCAGCTGTACTTTCCCGACACGAACGTGCTCATCACCCGCTTCCTCTCGCCCGACGGCGTCGGCGAGCTTACCGACTTCATGCCGCTCGGCCGCGCCGAGGAGCACGCCGCCCGCAGCATCGTTCGCCGCGTCTGCGTCGTGCGCGGCACGCTCCACTTCCGCGCCGAGTGCCTGCCGGCGTTCGACTACGCGCGCGCAAGCCACGAGACGGTCGTCCAGTCCGCCGGCGCCCTGTTCGTCCCCACGGCTGCTATCCCAGATGCGCCCGACCTCCGCATGGCCCTCCGCACCAACGTCCCGCTCACCCGGTACGAGGACGGCGTGGCGGGCGAGTTCACGCTGAGCGCCGGTCAGAGCGCCTCGTTCATCCTGGCGCCGGCCGGGGGGACCGAGACGCTGCCGCCCGTCGTCGAGGGCGAGGTCGATCAGGCGTTCCAGACCACCGTCCGCTTCTGGCGCCGCTGGCTCGCCCGCTGCACCTATCGCGGCCGCTGGCGCGAGATGGTCCTGCGCTCGGCGCTCGCGCTCAAGCTGTTGACCTACGCCCCCACCGGCGCCATCGTCGCCGCGCCCACCACCTCCCTGCCGGAGACGCTCGGCGGCACCCGCAACTGGGATTACCGCTACACTTGGATCCGCGACGCCGCCTTCACCCTCTACGCCCTGCTCCGCATCGGCTTCACCGAGGAGGCGGGCCAGTTCATGGAGTGGCTCGAGGCCCGCACCCGCGAGCTGGACCCCGACGGCTCCCTCCAGATCGTCTACGGCATCGACGGGCGCCACGCGCTGCCCGAGGAGATCCTGCCGCATCTCGACGGCTACTGCGACTCGCGGCCCGTCCGTATCGGCAACGCCGCCTACTGCCAGCTGCAGCTCGACATCTACGGCGAGCTAATGGACTCGGTTTACCTCTACAACAAGCACGGCTCGCCCATTTCCTACGACCTCTGGAACAACCTACGCCGGCTGATGGATTGGCTCACCCGCAACTGGGACCGTCCGGATGAAGGCATCTGGGAAGTGCGGGGCGGCCGCCACCAGTTCGTTCATTCGAAAGTGATGTCCTGGGTCGCCTTCGACCGCGGCTTGCGCATCGCCCGGCAGCGCGGCCTGCCCGCCGACGAGCACACCTGGCGCGAGACGCGCAACCAGATCTACGAGCAGGTCGTCGCGCGCGGCTGGAGCCCCGTCCGCCGCGCCTTCGTCCAGTACTACGGCAGCGACATCCTCGACGCCAGCAACCTCCTGATGCCCCTCGTGAAGTTCATGGGCCCCACCGACCCGCGCATCCTGGCCACGCTCGACCGCACGCTCGAAGACCTCGTGTCCGACAGCCTCGTCTATCGCTACGACCCAGCCGTCTGCGACGACGGCCTCGGCGGCGCCCGCGAGGGCACCTTCAGCATCTGCACCTTCTGGCTGGTCGAGTGCCTGACGCGCGCCGGCCGCACCGAGGAAGCCCGCCTCATCATGGAGAAGATGTTCACCTACGCGAACCACCTCGGCCTCTTCGCCGAGGAGATCGGCCCCTCGGGCGAGGCGCTCGGCAACTTCCCGCAAGCGTTCACCCATCTGGCGCTCATCAGCGCGGCCGTCAACCTCGACCGCGCCCTCGGCCACGGCCCGGTGACCTGACCCCCCCCGCCGCCGCGCGCCCGACCCCAGCACGCGCCCGGCGGCAGTTGACACTGCCGCGACGCGCCTGGTATCGTGCTGGCTGGCGCCTATACGGCAGCGGTACGCGGGATCGCGCCCCCCCGGCACCGCCGCCCGCGCCCGCCCGGGGCGCCCGCGCGCCGCCAACGGCGCCCCGGGCGCGACGACCACCCGATCGCGCCAGCCGGCCGCCCTCACCGGGCGCGCGCTGCGAGGAGGGCCGTTGGAAGCAGCCAGCCAGCCACCGCTGCTGCGCCTCGACAACGGGCGCCTCGGCCTGGAGGTGGCCGGCGCCACCCACGTCGGGCTGCGGCGCGCGCACAACGAGGACGCGCTCGGTCTGCGCCCAGACGCCTACGACGAGTTCGGCGCCACGAGCGGCTACCTGTTCGCCGTGGCCGACGGCATGGGCGGCGCCGAGAAGGGCGAGGTGGCGAGCCGCCTCGCCGTCGATGCGCTATTCGCCACGTACTACGCGCGCGATAAGCAGGCCGATCCCGCTCGGTCGCCAGCCGAGGCCCTGCGCGCCGCCTTCGAGGCCGCGAACGGCCTCGTGTACGGCGAGAGCCTGAAAGTGGTGTCCGGCATGATGGGCACCACGCTGGTCGCCTGCACGGTCGTCGCCGACCAGGCGATCGTCGGCAACGTCGGCGACAGCCGCGCTTATCTCCTCCGCGCCGGCCGGCTGCAGCAGATCACCGACGACCACTCCTTTGTTAACGAGCAGTTCAAGGCCGGCGTGCTGAGCGCCGAGGAGGCGCGCACCAGCCCCCAGCGCAACATCATCACGCGCGCCATCGGTCATCAGCCGACCGTGCAGGCCGATCAGTTCCAGGTCGGCCCGCTTCAGGCAGGCGATCTGCTGCTGCTCTGCTCGGATGGCCTGCACGGCATGGTCGGCGACGACGAGCTGCTGGCGATCGGCGCGGAGCCCGACCTGCAGCGGGCGGCCGCCGCATATGTCGACGCGGCCAACACGCATGGCGGCTTGGACAACGTCACCTGCCTGCTCGTGCGCGTCGTCGCGCGCCACGACGCGCCGGCCCCGCTGCCCGGCCCCGCCGCCGGATCCTGACAGCCCCCCGTCCGAGGAGCGCCACCATGGCCGCCCAGCCCAGCGCGCCGCGTCCGCCCGCGCCTGGCCCCCGCTACCGCTCCGAGGCGCTAGAGGCGTTCGACGACGGCTTCCGGGCGGCGGGCATCGACTTCGCCGTGTTCCTCCCCGACAGCCTGCTCGACGGGATCGAGCAGGCGCTGCTCGCGCGCGGCGAGATCCCCTGCTATCAGTGCTCGCGCGAGGACGAGGGCATCGCCATGGCGATGGGCGCCTTCCTCGTGGGCAAGAGGCCCGTGGCGCTCATGGAGGGCTCGGGCATCGGCCTGTCGGCGTTGATCTTGGCCCGCGGCATCGTCCAGCGCACGCCCACCCTGATCGTCGCGGGCCACAGCAGCACACTGGGCGAGCGCTACGACTACCACGGGGCCACGCGGCTCGTCGCGGAGCCGGTGCTGCGCGCGCTCGACATCCCCTGTCACGTGCTCGCGGATGTCGGCCAGATCCGCACGGCCGTCGTCCAGGCGCAGCACACGGTCGAGGGCCAGCGCATCCCCGTCGCGCTCCTGGTCCCGCCGTTCGTCATCAGGGAGGCCTAGCGGGCGATCCACCGACACCGCCCGCGCCGCCTCGCCGGCGAAAAGTCCGCGTGCAGGAGGACCTTGGTGAATCGCCTCGAGGTGCTGGAGGCGCTGGCGGCGCTTCGGCGCGGCGTGCCGCTCGTCATCGGACCGGGCCTGGCCAACTACCCAATCGCCGCTCTCGCGGACGACCCGCTGACCATCTACAACATGGACATGCCGTACGTCACGCCCACCGCGCTCGGCATCGCCCTCGGCTGGCCGGCGCGGCGTGTCGTCGCCGTCGAAGGCGATGGCTCCCTGCTCGCCGGCCCCGGCGTCCTCGCCACCATCGCGCGCTACCAGGTGCGAAACCTGATCGTCCTGGTCTTCGACAACGGCGCGTACCTCACGACGGGTAGCGGCCGAGCCACCACCGCGACGAGCCACGGGACCGATGTCGAAGGGCTCGGCCGCGCAGCGGGGCTGGTCCAGGCATGCACGGTCGCCGACCTGCCGGCCGCCCGCGCGGCCCTCCAACGCGCGTTCGCCGAGCCCGGCCCCTGGCTGATCGTCGCGAAAGTGGATACCAGCGACCGTGACCGGGCGCCGCGCGACGCCCCGCTGCCCGTCGCGGTGTACGAGGCTGGCCTGCGCTTCCGCCGCGCCGCGCTCGCTCAGCCGGCGCTGTTCCCCGCCGCACCAGCCGCGCCCTGAGCGGCCGCAGCGCCAGGCGCCACCACGCCGGCTAGGCGGCGCGGTTCAGCGGCGGCGTCGGCTCCACGGCCGGGGGCGGGGCCGGCTCGGCCGTGATGCCCTCACAGTAGCGAGCATCCTCGGCGAGGAGCGCCCGGTGCAGCAGCAACACTACGACGACCGCCGCCCCCAGAAACAGGCCCACGGCAACGGCGTACCAGACCATCGGGCACCTCCGCGATTGATCTCCTCCCTCCCACCTCGAGGCTCCCACCCGACTGTTTTCGACCTGTTGCGCCTTTGCTAAAGAACTGTTGTCGCGCCACCGCCCGCGCCCCCTCTCGTCATCCCTGGCGCTCCCCGGCCGCCTGCCAGTCCTCCAGCCCGCACAGCGGTCCATAGCGCGAGCCGCCATACTCGTAGTGCCACCACTCGGCGGGATAGTTCGTGAAGCCGACCCGCCGCAGCGCGTGGAAGAGAATGCGCCGGTTGCGCAGGCAACCCTCCTCCGCGAGCGTGAGCGGCTCGTCAGCTTCCCGACGTTCCTCGAAGTACCGCGTGTAGGCGCGCGCCTCGAACGCGTCGAACGCCGTCCCCATGGGCACGAGCGCGCCGCTGGCGTCGAGCAAGGACAGGTCCACCACGCCACCGGTGGCGTGCGGCGAGGGGTGGGCGGCGTCGGCGGATGGCGGCGCCACGTAGCGCGCTGCCAGCGCGCGCAGCGCGGCGTCGCTCGCCTCTGGCTGCTCACGCCGCAGATCGGCCAGGTAGCGGTCGAAGAGGTGTCGCTGCACGGTCTGGGGACGCCAGGCGTCGAACACTACCAGCCGCCAGCCGGCGGGCAACAGTGCCGCGGCCGCGGCGAGCCGCCGCGCCACGCCCACCCGGGCGTAGCAATCAGGCAGGGCGCCCGGGTAGCCCGCCGCGTGGTAGCGCGCGTCCACGGCGATTCGGTCCGGCGCGTAGTCGGTCAGCGCGACTAGCGGCTCGCCGCACTCGCGGGCCGCCACGCCGCGCCAGCCCGTCGGCTCGTCCAGCGGCGGGATCGGCCGGTCGCTCGCGCCCCCGCCTGGGCCGGCGCGGCTCACCATGCGTCGGCCCGCCTGGCCGCCCGCACCCGGTTCGCCGCGATCATTCCGCCTCCCACCGCCATCGCGATACGTTCAGCATGGCTGCACCAACCGCTCCCGTCAACCGGCGGCGCGCAAGCGGCCAGCGCCCTGCCCCGATCCCTGCCTAGGGCTTTTCACTGCTCTAGTGAGATGGTAGAACAAGCGTCACCGAAGGGAGGTGGCGCGCGATGGAGTGGGGCGAGCCGGTCCATCCGCAGAGTGTGTTAGCGCGGCTACGGACGCTGCCGGATCCGCGGCGGCGGC
>DATGMD010000051.1:0-275193 GCA_035293805.1 Chloroflexota bacterium
CGAGGGCGTAGACGTCGGTGGCCGGGGTGATGGCGCCGCCGCTGGCCTGCTCGGGGGCCAGGTAGTGCGGCGTGCCCAGGAGCGCCGCCGTGGCGGTGAGCGCCGGCACGTCCAGCATCTTGGCGATGCCGAAGTCGGTCACTTTGGCATGCTCGTCCTCGGTGAGCAGGATGTTGGCCGGCTTCACGTCGCGGTGAACGATTCCCTTCGCGTGCGCCGCTCCCAGCGCCTCGGCCACCTCGGCGGCGAGCCGCACGGCCGTCGCCACGGGGAGCGGGCCGTCGCGCAGGCGGGCGCGCAGGTCGCCGCCCGGCAGGTATTGCATGACCAGGTAGTAGGTGCCGGCGGCCTCGCCGTACTCGTAGACGGGGATGATGTGGGGATGGTCGAGCCGCGCGGCGCTGCGGGCCTCGCGCTCGAAACGGGCCACGAAGGTCGGGTCGGCGCGCAGCTCGCGGCGTAGGAACTTCAGGGCCACGTCGCGGCCGAGGCGCAGATCCTCGGCGCGGTAGATCGTCGCGTCCCCGCCCTCGCCGAGCTGCTCGCCCACCGCGTAGCGGCCCTGGACGATCTCGCCCTGGAAGTCCACGGTTCCTCCGGCGCCGGCCGCGTGGCCGCCGCGCCACACGGCGCTGCTCGCCCGGCCAGTCGGCGCCCCAGTGGGCGGGGTGGCAAGAAGCATACCCGCCCGCTTCAGGGGTAGGGGATAGGGAATAGGGGATAGGGGAGACGGAGCACCGTCTCTCCCCTACCCCTATCCCCTACCCCCTATTCCCTAGCGGTAGGGGCCGAGGGCTTGCGCGGCGGCCTCGGCGAACGAGGTGTCGATCACGCTGTCGAGGGTGGCGGAGCCGGTGTAGTAACCGCGGTCCTTGAAGTAGTCGTACTCGATCTGGAGGCTCTGGCGCGTCAGGCGGCCGTCGGGATCCAGGCCCGCCATCTGCATCTGGTCGTAGAGCGCGGGGTCCTTCACCGACGTCGACTCGGTGAGGAGCCGCACCACCTCGTCGCGCCGCTCGCCCTTCACGAACGCGTCGTTGTAGGCGCGCACGCCTTGCAGGTAGGCGACCATGAAACGACGCGCGAGGTCGGTCTGCCCGGCGAAGCGCCCGGAGTAGAGCAGCGCGGCGGCCTGGTAGGCGCCGCCGTAGGCCACGCTGCTGTAGCCCAGGTCCCACGGCGCCGCCAGGCCGCGCGCCACGGCTGCGGTCAGCGACGGCTCGATGATGACGGCCGCGTCGATGCCACCGTTCGCGAAGGCCACGAGCTGGTCCGGGTAGCCCAGCTCGACCAGGTTCACCTCGTCGATGCCGACGCCGGCCTGGAGCAGCACCTGGTGGGCGATCGCCTCGGCGCCGCTGCGCGTCGAGGCGACGGCGATCCGCTTGCCGCGCAGGTCGGCCAGGCTTCGTACCTGGCCGCTATCGACCAGGTCGCGGCGCGGCAGGATCTGCGAGAACTCGAACCCCGGGCGCGAGGTGCCCTTGTCGGCGACCATCTTGATCGCCAGGCCGCGGTCGGCGGCGTTCAGCAGGCCGGTGCTGAACGAGCCGCCGCCCACCTCCAGGTCGCCCGACGCGAGCGGGGCGATGAGGTTCGGCCCGCTCTGGAACGGGACCGTCTCCACGTCGAGACCCTGCGCCTGGAAGTAGCCCCACGCCTGGCCGATGAACACGCCCGCGTCGGAGATCGCTTGCGGCGAGCCGAACTGGACGTGCGTGAGCTGCGCCGCCGGGCCGGGCGCCGGGTGCCCAGCCGGCGCCGCCTGGGCCGCCGGCCCCGGCGCTGCCCCCAGCGCCGCCATCCCCGCTGCCACTACGAGAACCAGGACGCCCCGGAGCCACCGCGCGGACGCGTTCATAAGCCTCCCCTTAGTTTTGGTGTCGCGCTGCCACGATGGTAGGCGGTGCCCGGGCCGTTGTCAACGGCCGCCGGGCGCCCGGCCGCGGGCGGTCGGAGTGCCGGCGGCCGCGGCGCCGGGCCGTCCGGCGTGGCGCCTGCGTTACAATGTGGATCGCACAGTTGGTGGGCGCGAGGAGCCGATGAAGATCGTCGTGACGGGTGGCAGCGGGCGGCTCGGGCAGCACACGGTGGACGAATTGCTGGCGCACGGGCACAGCGTGCTCAGCCTGGACCGCGTGCCGCCCGCCGCGCCGCGCTGCCCCGCCTGGGTGGCCGACCTGACGCGCGGCGGCGACGCCTACCAGGCGCTCCAGGGCGCGGACGGCGTCGTTCACCTGGCCGCCTGGCAGGCGCCGGGGCTGACGCCCGACACGGAGACGTTCGCCAACAACGTGAGCGCGACCTACAACGTGCTGAAGGCCGCGAGCGACCTGGGCGTGCGCCACGTCGTGCTCGCGTCGAGCATCGCCGCCTACGGCTTCATCTACGCCCGCCATCTGGCGCCGCCCGACTACCTGCCGCTCGACGAGGCCCATCCCTGCACGCCCCAGGACCCGTATGGGCTCTCGAAAGTGGTCGGCGAGGCGATCGCCGACTCATTCGCGCGGCTGGGGCCGACGTCGATCGCCAGCCTGCGCTTCCCCGGTGTGGTCTTCGACCTGACGTACCGGAGCATCCCCGATCGCTGGCGCGACCCTGGCGCGCGGCGCGGCGGCTTCTGGACCTACGTGGACGCGCGCGACGCCGCCCGCGCCTGCCGGCTGGCTGTGGAGGCCGACCTCGCCGGCCACGAGGTGTTCAACGTGGCGGCGCCGACGAGCATCATGCGCGAGCCGACGACGGAGCTATTGCGCCGCTACGGGCTGGAGCCGCGCCGCCTCGCGGCGGGGCTGACGGGCAACTGGTCGGCGATGGACTCGGGCAAGGCCGAAAGGATGCTGGGCTACCGCGCCGAGCACCAGTGGCAGCAGTATGTCGTCGGTGCCGTCGGCGACCCCGACGAAGGGTACAGCGGCGCGTAAGGGCTGTCGCGCCGACGACGGTGCCGCGACGCGCGAGCCGAGCCGAGCGAGGGGTAGACGGGCGCATGAGAGACCAGGAGATCCGCGAGCGATTGGCGCTCGCCTGCCGCGTGCTGTTCGACGAGGGGCACGAGCACTTCTACTTCGGCCACTTGAGCGCGCGAGCCACGACGGGCGACGCGATCTGGGTGAAGCCGGCGGGCGTGGGACTGGAGGAGGCGCGGGCGGCCGACATGGTGCTGATGGACGCCGCCGGCCGCAAGCTCGAAGGCGAGCGCGCGCTGCACCAGGAGATGCCCATCCACACGGAGATCTACCGGCGGCGCCCGGACGTGCAGGCCATCGTCCACACCCACCCGTTCCACGCCGTCGCGCTCAGCGCGAGCGAGGCGGGCGTCGAGATCGTCAGCCAGGACTCGCTGCCGTTCGCGGAGGGCGTGCGGCTCTACCCGAGCGCCGAGCTGGTGATGACGGTGGAGCAGGGGCAGGCGGTCGCGGCGGCGCTGGGCGACCGGCGCGCGGTGCTGATGCGCAACCACGGCATCACCGTGGCCGGGCCCTCCATCGAGGTTGCCACCGTCTGGGCCGCGGAGCTGGAGCGAAGCTGCCGGCTGCAGCTCGCGGCGAGCCAGTTTGGGCCGCTGGCGCCGATCCCGCCCGACGAGGTGGGGCGGATGTACGACCGTTTCGAGCGCGGCTACCCTGGCCGCAACGAGGCCATCTGGCGCTACCTCGTCCGCAAGGCCCAGCGCGCCGGCCTCGCCTGAGCCCTCTCCGCCAGGCGCCCGCACGCTCCCTCGGCACACAGGCTGCCGCGAGCGGCGTGAGCCCGAAGCGATCCGTATCCGCGAAGCTCAGGCGCTCTCGGCATGCAGCTTGAGCCCGAGCGCGCGTACCACCTTTAGCACAGTGGCAAGCTCCGGATTCCCCTCTGCGGAGAGCGCCTTGTACAAGCTTTCGCGTCCCAGGCCGGCTTCCCGCGCGACGACCGTCATCCCACGTGCGCGGGCAATGTCGCCGAGTGCCGCGGCCACCAGTGCCGGGTCGCCGTCTTCCAGAGCAGCGTCTAGATAAGCAGCCATGTCCTCCGGGGTTTCCAGATGCTCCGCCACATCCCACGGTCGAGTTTGAGTCTTGCCCATTGCGCCCTCCTAGAGTCCCCGTGCCAGTTCCAGCGCGGTACTGATGTCGTGGCGCTGGGTCCGCTTGTCGCCTCCCGCGAGGAGAACCACCAGGGTTTGGCCGTGCTGCACGAAATACACCCGGTACCCGGGACCATAGTCGATGCGTAATTCTGAGACGCCTTCTCCCACAGGCCTCACGTCGCCTGGATTGCCTAGCGACAGGCGGCGGATACGGGCATCAATGCGCGCGCGTGCTTGCCGATCGCGCAAGCTGCCGAACCACTGGGCGTACACGTCGGTCTGGCGGATTTCGATCATAGGCCAGTGTATTTTCTAGGATACACTGCGGGCAGATCCTTCGGCGGCTCTACCATAGCTGCACTCGCTCCCGCTCTTGAGTCTCACCCATCCGTCAGTGATCGTAGGGAAGAGGGCAACCCCCGGCCCCAACGAGGCCATCTGGCGCTACCTCGTCCGCAAGGCCCAGCGCGCCGGCCTGGCGGACGCCGGTCCACAATGAGGCCGCTCGGCCTGGCCGCTACGGGATGACTGGCGGCTCGGTGGGGATGGGCACGACCGCCGTCGCCACCGGCGTGATCGGCGGGCCGACGTTGGGCGGCGGCGGCAAGGGCGGGGGCGGCGGCAGGGGCGGCGGGGGCGGCAGCGGCGTGGGCGAGGGCAGGGCGGTCGGCAGCGGCAGGTAGGTGGCCGCGGCGCCGGGGACGTCGGTGGCGATGCCGAACAGCGTCAGCGTGGGCGCGGGCGTCGGGGAGGCCGGCGGCCGGGGCACGAGCGTCGGCGTCGGCGTTGCCGTCGGGTGGGACCCCTGGCACCCGCTCGCCAGTAGCAGGACGGCGATCAGCCCACTGAGCTGTCCCTTCCGCATGCGCCGCCCTACGAGCGCAGGCCCAGCTCGGGCTGTACCTCGCGCAGCAGGGTGTAGTCCATCACGCGCGACAGCGGCACGTCGGTCGTCACCCCCAGGCGCACCTTGTTGTCCTCGATCTCGGAGCGCAGCACGTCGGGCTCCACCTCGCCGTTGCGGCTGAGCACGCGCACCACCTTCTGATAGGTGCCCTCCGCGAGATCGGGGGCGATCCCGAAGTCGCGCTCGATGAGGGCCAGGCTTTCGGCCTCGTGCGCGGTCGTGTACTGCATGCTGCGCAGCGTCGCGCGGATCATGCGGCGCACGTCGGCCGGCCGCTCCTGCAGCTGCTTGTCGGTGGTGACCAGGCCCGACTGCGCGCGCTGGAGATAATCCGCGGTCCAGGCCAGGTTGCGGAAGCCTTGGCGCTCGGCCTGCTCGTCGAACGGCGGCGACAGCACGGCGGCCTGCACGGCGCCCGACGTGAGCGCGGCGAAGCTGTTGGCCGTCGTCTGCGCCGTCACGGCGGTCACGTCGTCGGGCGAGACGCCCTGCGCGCGCACGGCTGCCCGCCAGGCGTAGTCGTCGGAGGCGGTGAGGTTCGTGATGGCGATCGTCTTGCCGCGCAGGTCGGCCAGCGACGTGATCTCGGGCGCCCCGACGACGGAGAAGATCATGTCCTTGACCATGAACAGCACGACCTTGAACGGCTGATCGGCCACCGCCGCCTGGATCGACGAGCCCGTCGAGGCGGTGTAGGCCAGCTCGCCCGCGGTCATGGCGGCGACGGCCAGGTTCGACTGCATTACCTGGATCTCGAGCTGGATGCCGTCGGCCTCGTAGAGGCCCTGGTCCACGCCCACGAAGTAGGGCAGGAACGCCAGGCTCTTCGCGGGGATGGCGAGCACGACGTGCTGGGGCGCGGGCGGCGCGGCCGGGCTGCCCGCGGGCGTGGCGGCCGGCGCCGCGGCGGCAGACGCGCTGCCGGGCGCGGCCGGCGGGGCCGGGGCCGCCGGCTGGGCGGGCGCCGACGCGCCCGGCGCCTGGCAGGCCGCCAGGCTCAGGGCCGCGAGCAGGGCGAGCAGGCCGGCGCCGCGACGGGCGGCGGTATCAGGGCGAAGCGGGCGCCGGCAGGGCAGTCGCACGGCAGTCTCCCGGGTGCTGGCTACGGGAGTGTAGCATAGCCGCGCCCGCGCCGGTGCTTGCCCGCGTGGGGGGGACTGCCTACAATCCGGGCCACTGGCACCAGGAACGACGGGCGGGGACGGCCCCGCCGTTGGCCCTGGGGCGACGATCGCGGCCGGGAGGAGCGATGGCGCTGGCGCAAGAGACCTGGGCGGTGGGGCGCTCGCTGCCGCGCGTCGACGGCGTGGAGAAGGTCACGGGCCGCGCGCGCTACGTGGCCGACCTCGCGCTGCCGGGGCTGCTGGTGGCGCGGGTGCTGCGCAGCCCCTACGCGCACGCGCGCATCGTCGGCATCGACACGAGCCGCGCCCGCCGCGTGCCGGGCGTGAAGGCCGTGCTCACGGCCGCCGACACGCCGGGACGGCTGTGGGGCGCCAGCGTGCGCGACCAGCCGGTGCTCGCCAGCGACCGCGTGCGCTACGTCGGCGAGGAGGTGGCCGCCGTCGCCGCGCTCGACGCCGCGGCGGCCGAGGAGGCGCTGGGGCTGATCGAGGTCGAGTACGAGGAGCTACCGGCGCTGTTCGACCCGCTCGCGGCGATGGGCGAGGATGCGCCGCTGCTGCACCCCCAGCGCGGCTCGAACGTCGTCCAGGCGCTGCACGTCACGCGCGGCGACGTCGAGCGCGGCCTGGCCGCGGCCGACCTGGTGATCGAGGACACCTTCCAGAGCGCGCTCCAGTTCCACGGCTCGCTTGAGACGATCGGCACGGTGGCCGACTACAGCCCGAGCGGCAAGCTGACGGTCTGGATGAACACCCAGACGCCCGCACTCGCCCGCCAGCGCATCGCCCACGCGCTCGCGCTGGACGAGCGCACCGTGCGGGTGATCCAGCCGCACATCGGCGGCGGCTTCGGCGGCAAGAACTGCGACGACAACAACGTCATGATCGCGGGGCTGCTGGCGATCAAGACGGGGCGGCCCGTGAAGCTGATCAACCGCCGCGAGGAGGAGTTCCAGGCGACGCGGCCGCGCGTGCCGATGCGCGTGGAGATCGCGATGGGCTTCCGCGCCGACGGCACGATCACCGCCAAGCGGCTGCGGATCGTCGCCGACAACGGCGCCTACACCGCGAAGGCGCCGGCCATCCTGAAGGTGGCCGCGCTGCGCCATGACATGCTGTTCCGCAACCCAAACGTCCAGACCGACGCCTACCTCGTCTACACGAACAACATCCCGACGGGCGCGCTGCGCGGCTTCGGCCAGCCCTCGACGCACTTCGCGCTCGACCAGGTGCTGGACATGGCGGCCGAGCGGCTGGGCCTCGACCCGGTCGAGCTACACCGCCGCAACCTGATCGGCCCGAATTCCGTGTCGGTCCACGGCCACCGCGTGAATAGCTGCGAGGTCGCGCAGTGCCTGGAGCGGGTGGCCGAGATGATCGGGTGGGAGGCGCGGGGCGGACTTAGCCTCCCCAGCCCCCCTTCCCTACCACGGAAGGGGGGAGCCGGTGGCTGGCTGGGCCGGCCGTCCTCCCCCCTTCCCGCGCCGGGAGGGGGGGCAGGGGGGGTAGGTCAACCCCTTCGCGGCATGGCCGTCTCGTGCGCGGTGCAGGTGAGCGGGTCGCGGCACGGCGACACCCCCGAGGCGTCGACCGCGACGATCCGGCTGGACCACGCGGGGCGGGCGATGATCCTGTCGGGCGAGGGCGAGAGCGGCCAGGGCAGCCGCACGGTGCTCTGCCAGATCGCCGCCGACGCCATCGGCTTGCGGATCGCCGACGTGGACATCGACATGCCCGATACCGACGTCCACGTCTATGGGCGCGGCTCGGTGTCCAGCCGCCTGGCCTACACCGCGGGCGAGGCGGTGCGGCGCGCGGGCGCCGAGCTGCGCGAGCGGCTGCTGGCCGAGGCGGCGAGCCTGCTGGAGGCGAACCCCGCCGATCTGATGCTGGCCGAGGGCCGCATTGCCGTCGCGGGCACCGACCGCGGGCTGAGCGTGGCCGAGGTGGCGCGGGCGCTGCTGACACGCGGCGACGGCGCGGCGCTGGTGGCGACCGCCGTCTTCGACCCGCCCTCCGAGGCGATGGAGCCGGCGCACGACAACTACGGCAACGAGTCGGGCGCCTACAACTTCGCGGCGCACGCCGCCGAGGTCGAGGTGGACCCCGACACCGGCCAGGTGCGGGTGCTGCGCTACGTCGCGGCGACGGACATCGGCACGGTGCTGAACCCGATGCTGGCCGAGGGGCAGGTGGAGGGCGGCGTCGTGCAGGGGCTCGGCTACGTGCTGAGCGAGGGGCTGCTGTACGACGAGGGACGGCCGCTCAACCCGAACTTCTCCGACTACCGCCTGCCCACGGTGGGCGACGTCCCGCCGTTCCAGCAGGTGTTCGCCGACTCCTACGAGCCGACGGGCCCGTTCGGCGCGAAGGGCGTCGGCGAGATCAGCATCGACTGCGTAACCGGCCTCCTCGCCAACGCCGTCGCCGCAGCCACTGGCGTTCGCTTCCGCTCCCTCCCCCTCACTGCCGAGAAGGTCTGGCGGGCGCTGCACCCCGAACCGCCGCCCGAATAGGGCAGGCAGGGGGGGCGTGGGGGAGGCCCCACATCTCCCGATCAGGGCGCGGCGCCAGCGCCGCGCCACACCTGCTCGACGTAGCCGCTCGCCTTGATGCGGTCGATGAAGCTGCCGTCGAGGAATTGCTCGGGCCGGGCGCCGAGCGCCTCGGCTCGTTCGCGGCCATAACTTCCAGGCTGTTCTGGACGGCGCGGGGCGTGAGCGCCATGTCGTTCTTGAGGTTGTCCAGGTAGTAGGCGCGCGTGGCCTCGGCGACGGCGGGATCGTCGATGCGGCCGTAGCGCATGATCGTCGCCACCGCGAGGTCCTTGTCGGTCTTGAAGATGCGCGCCCCCGACTGCAGGACGCGGCCATCGGCGTCGACGCCGCTGTAGTCCAGCGTGCGCTCACGCCATCGCGTTGGGCTGGAGCGCCGCGCGGGCGGCGTGCTCGCCGGCCAGGAAGCCGAGCGGCAGGGCGGTACCGATGCCGCCGGCGGTGGCGGGCTTCGGGCCGCCGGCCAGGCCGCCCGCCGTCAGCCCCGCTGCGTACAGGCCGGGGATCGGGCGGTCGGCGGCGTCCACGACCCGCGCCCGCGCGTCGATCAGCGGGCCGCCGAGCGTGTAGGTGAGGCCGACGACGAGCGGCACGGCGACCAGCGGCGCCGCGAGCGGCGGCGCCGTCCCGCCGCGCGGCACCGGCAGCGCCCGGCCCTGCCCCGCGGCCAGCGCGGTGTTGTAGGCGTCCAGCGTCGCGCCGAGCGCCTCGGCCGGCACGCCGATGCGCGCCGCGAGCGCGGCCGCGTCGTCGGCCACCTCGACACGGGCGCCGGCGAGCAGCAGGTTGGGGTTGGGCGGCACGGCCTGGTTGTAGCGGCCGACCGTCTCCCACAGGCGGCGGTCGAAGACGAGCCAGGTGGCGCCCGGATCGGGCAGGCGCGCGATGCGGTTGGCCACGGCGAGCGCGCCCAGGCCCTCGTCGGCGAAGCGGCGTCCGTCCGGGCCGACGACGAGCGCGCTGTTGGCGATGCGATCGACGAACGGGAAGTGGCAGAGCTGGGCGTTGCGCACGGCGTCGGCGTGTAGCAGGTGGCCGAAGATCGCCTCGCCGTGGGCCAGCTTCGCGCCGGCGGCAAGGGCCATGGCGAGTGCGTCGCCGCTGCCGGTGCCCGCGCCGCGCAGGAACAGCCGCTGGGGCCGCGCGACGTTGGCGTAGCGGCGCAGCAGCGTCGGGTTGGCCTGGAAGCCGCCGTCGGCCAGGATCACCGCGCGGCTGGCGAGCTCGATCTCGGCGTCCGCGTCCAGGCGCCGCGCGACCAGGCCCACCACGCGGCCGTGCCGCTGGCGCAGCTCGCGCGCCGCCGTGTCGCCCCAGTACTGGCCCCCGCCCGCGAGAAAGCGGGCTTGCAGGCGGCGCAGCGTCACGTCGGGGCCGCGGCCGAGCCACCGCGAGCCGCGCCGGTTCGGGCGCACGGGCGCCATCACGAGCTGGCCGCGCAGGTGGACCCAGCGGGTGCCGTGGGCGCGCAGCCAGGCGTAGACGCGCGGGCAGGCGGCCGCCCAGGCGCGCGCCAGCGGCTCGCTCGCGGCCCCCTGGGTGTCCTGCATGAGCTTCGCGACGATCGCGTCGGTGGGCGCGAGCGGCGAGAGGCCGGCCGCCGAGAAGCTGCCGCCGCTGAGGCGCGAGTTGCTCCAGCTGGGCGCGACCGGCGTCTTCTCCAGCAGCGCCACGCGGGCGCCCTGCTCCTGCGCGCGCACGGCCGCCACCAGCCCGGCGAAGCCGGCGCCGACCACCACCACGTCTACGGCGACTTGCTGCACGCGCCTGCCTCCTGGCCCGCTCGCGCGGCTCGGACTCAATGTTGCTGGTTATAGGGCAGCGCGCAACCCGGGGCCACTCGGCGCCGGGCAAGTAGCTCAAGCGCCAGGCTCGAATGGATTCAGGAGGAGTACACCGGTGCGAGCGAAATGATCGGTGTTCCGAGTTACGAGTGTCAGGTCATGCACTATCGCTGTTGCCGCCATTAAACCGTCCGCCGTCGCGACGGGATTGGGAACGCTTAGCCGTCCCCACTGTTCGGCGATCTCTACCGTGACAGGAAGTATGCGGTCGCTGTAGTCGCGGCGGAGCGTGGCAAGCCAAGCCTCGTAAATGGCGGCCTGTGCCGGATCGCGCCGGCGTAGCCGTTCAATCCCACGTCGAATCTCTCCCACTACCAGAACGCTTACGTGTAGGCCATCCGCGGGGATCGACGCGAGCCAGGCCTTGACCCCCGTGTTGCCTTGAGGCCGCCGTGCTTCCGAGATGACGTTCGTATCCAGCAGAAAGCTCATAAGTCGACGTCTCGTGGCAGGTCCCGGACGCGTTCCAGGTCCAGGGCGCTAAGATCAGGGCCGGACAGTAGGAACTCTTTGAAGTCTGGCTTGTTGCTGGTCAGGCGACGGAATTCGTCGGCCGCCACGACCACCACGACATCTCTGCCGTGCCGAGTCACAACCTGGGGGCCCTCGTCGATCGCGCGCTGGACAAGCTGACTGAACCTTTGCTTCGCCTCTTGAACTTGCCACTGCATTGTCTATCTCTCCGTAATGTCTAGTCTGTCTAGATAGTAACAGGATCGATCCTGTAGCATCCATACCGCTCCCGTACTGTATCTCCGCCCGGCGGGTTCATCTCGTCGGTAGCTGGTGAGGCATAGCGCTTGCTCGTGGCGGGCAGCGCTGGGGGCGGGCTGGCCGCGGGCACGGGCCCGATGTATAACGGCAGTAGTCAGGATCGGGCATAGACGCCGCGCGGCGCGCGGCGCGGGAGGGGGCGAGATGGCGCAGGCGAAGATTCGGCACATCGCGATTCGCACGGAGAACACGCGCGGGCTGGCCGACTTCTACATGAAGACCTTCGGCATGATCCAGGTCATCGCGCGGCCGGAGACGCCCGGCGGCCCGCCCGAGGAAAAGCGCGCGGTCTACCTGTCGGATGGCTACATCAACCTGGCCATCCTGCCGGCGAACGGCGAGCGGGAGGGCATCGACCACTTCGGCTTCCTGGTGGACGACATCGAGGCGACGGGCCGCACGGCGAAGGACGCGGGCGCGCAGACGGGCATCGCGCCGCGCCCGCGCGACGGCCGCTACGCCGAATTCCGCCTACACGATCCGGTGGGCACCGGCGTCGATCTCTCCGAGGCCGGCTGGGCCACCGAGCCCGAGACGCTCGAGGTGTTCGCCGGCCGGGCGCAGTAGCAGCGCTGCCGAGACACGAGAGGCCGGGACGTCCATCTGGGCGCCCCGCCCTGCGTGTGTCCGCACCGTCTCGCGCGCCGGCCGAACCGCGCGGTGCCGGGGTTACTGCGGCAGCAGCGTCTCGGCGACGACCTGGTTCAGCTCGGCGAGGTTCTTGACGGCCGCGCCCGCCACCGCCGCCCAGGCCAGGCCGCGCAGGATGCTCGCGGCGCCGCGGTCGTGGCTGCCGCCCACCGCCAGCGCAAACGCTACCCCCGCTGCGCTCAGCGCCGCGGCCCGCCCATGCTGCCGCAGCAGCCCCATCACGGGGTACGTCGGCGGGCTGCCTAGCTCTGCTGCCATGTGCGCTCGCCTCCGCGCTGGGGATCAGGATGCGCCATTATCGCCCAGGCGGGCGGCTCGCGCCAGCAGGCTAGCGCCACCAACGACTTCCCGTGGAGCCGGGGCTTGGAGCGGCCGTCGTCCATGATCCATACTGCCGCATCAGCTGAGCCGCGCCTGTGAGCGGCGGATTCTAGCCGCGCGGGCGAGCCCTGTGAAACACTATCGACAGCTGGCGACTCACGGGGGAGCCTAGTATGTACTCGCGGCCGGCGCTCGCGCTCGTCTGCGCGCTCGGCATGATGGTGGTCAGCGCGTTGGGGAACCGGGGCGGAGCGGCCGCCGGCCCGGACGCCGCGTTCGCGCAGTTCCTGCCCACGCCGACACGGTTCGTGCCGCGGCCGCTGCCGACGCTGTCGCTGCCCACGCCGCTCCCCACGCCTGGCCTGCCCGGGGCGCTGCCGTCGCCGCTCTCGCCGACGCCGTTTCTACTCACCGCGTCGCCCACGGCGGCGCTCCCCACGCCCGCGGCCGGCGCCGCCGCGCCGGCCGCGACGGCTACCGCGACCGGAGCGTCGCCGGCGCCGGCTGACCAGACCGCGCCATCGTCGCCAGCGGGGCCCAGCCCGACCAACGTGCCGCCCGCGCCCGAGACGTCCGGGCCCCCGCCAGCGCCGCCGCCCGTGCCGCCGGCGCAGGTGCCAGCGGCGCCATCGGAGGCCGGGCCGCAGCCGCCCACGATCCAGCTGCGGTTCGGGACGGCGACCTACGACGGCGTGCGCGGCAGCTACTGCTGGACGCCGACCGCCGCGCCCGGCGAGGCGCCCGCGCCCGGCGTGTGCGCGGACGTGGCGCCGCCCGCCTTCGATACCGTGCTGGCCTGGCCGGCGGGCGAGCCGATCGAGTTCGACATCGACGGCCCCGAACCGAGCGGGCTGACGCTGCGAGTGTACAGCAAGCCAACGGAGCCGCTGGTGTTGGAGACGGAGCTGCCGCCGGGTGCTGCCGTCACCTGGCAGCCTACGGTGGCGCCGGGGGCCTACGTGCTGGCCGTGACGGCGCACTGGCCCCAGGGGGACGTGACGTACTACTTCCCGGTAGGGATACTCGCGGCCGGCGCGCCGAGCGACGCGGCGCCGGAGGAGCCCAGCTTCGCGCCGGGCGACGGCCTGGTCGGCGGCCCCGCCGCCCGCGCGCCGACCCCGTCCGGCGCGGCCTCCGTGTCCGCGGCCAGTCCCGCCGCCGCGACCGCGTCCACCGTGCTGCCCAGGTCCACGCTCGGGCCAGCTGCGACGCCGACGGCCGGTCCGGGCACGCCGCCGCCCCCCGCCGCGTCCAACGGGGAGTCTGCCACGACGGGGCGCGTGCTGCTGCGCGACGACTTCACGGACCCGGCGAGCGGCTGGCCCCTGGAGTCGGGCGACCCCACGCGGCGGCGTCTCGGCTACCGGGACGGCGAGTATCTGGTGGCGCGGCTGGCGGGTAGTGGCGGCGCCGCGTACGTGGCCTACCCCGAGCCCTTCGGCGACTTCCAGGCCGAGATCGACGCGCGCCTGGTGGCGCCGACCGACGACGCCTACGCGTTCCTGGACTTCCGCCGGCAGGAGGACGGTGACTACTACTCCTTCCTGGTCGACCCTAACGCCGGGCGCTTCCTGCTCCTGCGCCACACGAACGGCGACGACGCCCGCCTGATCGACTGGACCCCGGCGGCCGCCATCCAGCACGGCACTGCGACGAACCGCTTGGGCGTGCGAGCGCGCGGCAGCGCCATCACCTTGCTGCTCGACGGCACGGAGGTGGGCCGCGCCCGCGACGACGCGCTCCGCCAGGGCTGGATCGGCTTCGGCGTCGGTAGTCTCATCGATGCGCGGGCCGAGGCGCGCTTCAGCCACCTGCTGGTAACAGCCGTGGAGTAAGCCTCGGCGAAGACCGCCCAGATATCAGGGCAACTCGCCATAGGGGCCGACCAGCAGGAGCTATTGACGATACCTAGCCGAGAACCTGGCAGGGCGTGGGCAGCACAACCGCACGAAGCGGCAAGACACTCGCCGCTTCGTGCGGTTGTTGGGCCCGAATCACATCTAAGCGGGCTAGCGGACGATACCAAGCAGCCAGAGTAGGATAACTAACCCCAGGGGCACGCCGAGAAGCCACAGCAGCACAGGCATTTTGCCCTCCCTCTTTCCACTTCATGCGCTCTTTCGCGCCTACTTTGTCTAAAGCAAGGAGCGTGCCACTCTCGAAGTGCCATCTCCGGTATGATGGTCTGGCGTGGTCGCGGTGGCAGGAGCGCCCGCGGGCTAGGACGCGAGCGGCCGCGGCGGCTCGAACTCTCGCGCCGAGGGGGCAGCGTGACGCTGATTATCGACAACCCGACCGTCGAACAGGTGCTGACCGCCACGGAGGTCATCGACGCGCTCGAGGAGGCGCACCGCGAGCACGCGCAGGGGCGCGCCATCAACGCGCCCCCGTACCGCGTGTTCACGCCGCGCCAGCGCGCGGACTACGGCCCCCAGTTCCCCGAGGGCGGCGACCCGATCCACCACGCGCTGACCTCGCTCACGGGCGCCATCGCCGGGCTGGACGTCGTCTGCGACCGCATCGACTCCGACGTCATTACCTACGTGCGGCGTGGCGACCATCTCCGCGAGATTCGCGTGCCGGGCACGCCCGATCGCAAGTTCTGCGGCCTGCTGTACCTGTATAGCTCGCGCACCGGCGAGCTGCTGGCCATCATCCACGACGGCTACCTGCAGAAGTTCCGCGTCGCGGGCACGGCCGCCATCGGCACGAAGTACCTGGCGCGTCAGGACGCGCGGGTGATGGGGCTCATCGGCACGGGCTGGCAAGCGCAGGCCGAGGTGCTGTGCAACGCGGCGGTGCGGCCGCTCAGCCGCATCCAGGTCTACAGTCCGACGCCGGGTCACAGCCAAGCGTTCGCCGCGCGCTGGAGCGCCGAGGCCGGCGTCGAAATCGTGCCGGTGGCCTCGGCGCGCGAGGCTGTGCGGGGCGCCGACTTCGTCGTCACCGCGACGAACGCGCCCGAACCGGTGGTGCTGGGCGAGTGGCTGGAGCCGGGCCAGTTCATCACGGGCGTGAAGGACCTGGAGCTGGACTTGGCGGGCTGGGAGCGCTGCGACGTGCTGACGACCAACCGCCACGGGCCGATGTGGCAGCGCTACGCTATCGGCGGCGTCGAGGTAATCCCCGAGCACGGCCGTGACTACTGGGGCCAGCCGTCGCGCGTGGACTGGGAGCACCTGCCGCTGCTGGGCGACGTGATGCTCGGCCAGCACCCCGGCCGCACCTCGTCCGAGCAGATCACTGGCCTGATCCTGCGCGGCGACGGCATCCAGTTCGCGGCCGTCGGCGCGCGCATCTACCAGCTCTGCCAGGCGCGCGGGCTGGGCACCACCATACCCAGCGAGCTGTTCCTGCAAGACGAGCGGTACATTCCCTGACGGCGGCTGGCCGGGGGCGAGTGCGGCGGTTGGCGGCGGGCGCCGACCGCGCATACAATCCAGCCAGCACGCGCCTGGCGTCCCGTCGGCATGGGGCCAGCGGCTCCCCGGCTCCGCCTTCCCTCTCCGAGGGTGAGGCGCGCGGGGCCGACGGAAAGCGCGCCAGGGGAGGGACGACCGGTGTACCGCTACCTGGTGATGGCCATGCTCGTCGGCGGGCTCGTGGCGGCGTGCGCGCCGCCGGCGGCGCAGCCCGCTCCCGCCGCGCCGCCTCCGCGGCCGGCGGCCGGGGGGAGCCCGGCGGCGCCCGCCGCCACCGCGCCGCGCCCGCGCGAGCGCCTGGGCATCGGCACCTCGTCGCCGTCGCTCAGCTTCCTGCCGGCCACGCTGGCCGACCGGCTCGGCTACTATGCGGAAGAGGGCCTGGACCCGGAGTTCGTGCAGGTGCGGGGCAACTCGGTGATCCCGGCGCTGCTCGCGGGCGAGCTGGACTTCACCACGCTGCTCTCGGCCATCGGCGCGCACGCCTCGCAGGGTGGGCCGTCGAAGATCGTGCAGTTCCACTCGGTGAAGCTGCAGCACGTGCTCACCGTGCGTCCCGAGATCACCGACGTCTCGCAGCTCGCCGGCAAGCGCATCGGCGTGGAGAGCCTCGGCACGCTCACCGCGTTCGAGTCGCGCAAGCTGATCGACTATTACAACCTGCCCGACGTGGCCATCGTGGCGATCGGCGGCGACCTGGAGCGCATCGCGGCGCTGGAGTCGAACGCCGCCGACGCCAGCACGTCCGCGGTGCCGTCGAACCTCGTCGCGGAGAAGCGCGGCTTCCCGACGCTGCTGCGGATCGGCACCATCCTGGAGATTCCGCAGGCGGGCTTCGGCGGCACCGAGGCGCTGCTGCGCGAGCAGCCGGACAAGGTGGCGCGGGCGCTCCGCGCCACCGCCCGCGCCCTGCCGCTGATCCAGAATCAGCGCGACCTGGTCATCCAGAAAATCGGGGAGTGGCTGGACCTGTCGCCCGAGGACGCGGCGCGCGCCTACGACCTGGTGGCCGACACCTACTCGCCGAACGGCCTGCCCACGGACGCGCAGATGGCCGCCTACCTCGACCTGATGCG
Source organism: Chloroflexota bacterium (assembly GCA_035293805.1). Classification (GTDB taxonomy): domain Bacteria; phylum Chloroflexota; class UBA6077; order UBA6077; family JAJPHF01; genus JAJPHF01. The sequence goes on from DATGMD010000051.1 coordinate 16,744, forward strand.
CGCGACCGCCGGCGCCCCGGCCGACGCCAAGCCGTCGGACCTCGCCGACTTCACCATCGCCCGCCGCGTCGCCGGCGAGCTTGGGCTACCCAGCGCGCCGTAGGGACAATCCGCCCCGGCCGGGCGGCAGGGGACGGGCCCTGCCCTACGATCCAGCCAATGCATAGTGGCGCAAGGGCCAAGAGAGCGGCTGTACGTCCGTCCTGGCGCTGAATGGCTGCGTATGGCCGGCGACGGGGCGTCCCACGGGCACAATAGCCACTTGGCGACTGGCAAACGCAGCATCACGCAGATATGGGGACATGATCGAGCCGCCTGCCCGGACGCTGGTCGAGGTCGCGCGGCCGGTGGCGAGCCTCGTCCACGGGCCGCGCCGGCCCGCCCGGGTGCTTGGCGTCTACGCGCGCGCCGCCTACCTGCGCGTCGGCGACCGGATAGTGGCCCTGACGACCGCAGACGCCGAGCGGCTTCCCTTCGGGCTGCGCTTGCCCTTCGCATCGCGGCCGGACAGGCCGCTGCTCGGCCTGGAGCCGCGGAGCCAGGTGACCGTCGGCGGCGGGCAGCTGACCGTCGAGACGGCGGCCGTCGCGCTGGTCGCTCGCGCCGGGGCGCTGTGGGACCCGCGGCCGTCGGCTGGCAGCCTCGTCTGGTGCGCTACCATCTTGCGGGCGCGGCTCGACGCCTTGTCGCATCTCCTGGCGGAGCAGGCGCCGCCGGAGAGCCTGGCGGCCCTCGTCTGTGGCACCCCGACGGATGCGCCGAGGGCGGTTGCCGGAACTATCGACCTGAGCGGCACCGGCCGGGCGGCGGGGGACGAGCCCCCGCCCTACCTCATCGCCGGGCTCAGCGTCTGCGAGAACCGGTGTGGCGAGCCGGCGACTTTGGATTGGCGGGAGCGTGCCCGCAGGCACCTCGCCCTCCTGATGCGCGCGCTGCGGCAGGACGACCTCGGGGGAGTGGAGGCGGCGGCGCGGGCGCTCGTCGGGCTGGGACCGGGGCTGACCCCGTCCGCCGACGACGTGCTGGGCGGGATGCTCGCCGCGGGTTATTTCCTGGGGCGGGAATTCGAGCCGGAGCGCCGCCGCTGGCGGGCCGCGGGGCTCCTCATCCGGCGCGCCGCACGGGGGCAGACGACGCCGGTGAGCGAGGCGCTCCTGGCCTGCGCGGCGACGGGCGCGGTCGGCGAGAGTGCCGGTACACTATTGCAGGCGCTCGTGGCCCCCGATGCCAGCCGCCTCGCGGGAGCGCTGGCGCGCACGCTGGCGCTCGGCCATACGTCGGGCGCCGACGTGGCCCTCGGCATCCTGCTCGGCGCGCGCCTGCACCTGCAAGCGCGCGCCGCCACGCCACCCACCACGGAGGAGGGCGCATGGTAGTGCGGGCGCGCATCGAGAAGGACACCTACGCCGACTCGGTGCGCCTGATGCAGGTCGCGCAGGCGCTGCGCGGGATGCCCGGCGTCCAGGCCGCCGACGCGCTCATGGGCACGGCCGCGAACAAGGAGAGCCTGCGCGCGAGCGGGCTCCTCAGCGCGGCGACCGAGGCGGCGGGGCCGAGCGACCTGCTCCTGTGCGTGCGCGCCGACGACGGGGCCGCGGCCGACGCGGCGCTGGACGCCGGGCTGGCGCTGCTGCGCGGCCAGGGCGCGGCGCCCCGCTTCGGGGAAGTGGCGGCGCGCAGCCTGCGCGCCGCCGTGACGCGCGCCCCGTCCGCCAATCTCGCCGTCGTCTCGGTGCCCGGCGTCTACGCCGCGCTGGAGGCCGAGGAGGCGCTGCGGGCGGGCCTGCACGTCTTCCTGTTCAGCGACAACGTCCCGCTCGCCGACGAGGTGCGCCTGAAGACCCTGGCCGACGAGCGCGACCTGCTGCTAATGGGGCCGGACTGCGGCACCAGCATCCTCGCGGGGGTGGGGCTGGGCTTCGCCAACGCGGTGCGGCCCGGCCCGGTGGGCATCGTCGGCGCGTCGGGGACGGGGATCCAGCAGGTGAGCTGCCTCCTCGACGAGGCGGGCGTCGGTGTCTCGCAGGCGATCGGCACGGGCGGGCGCGACCTCGCGGAGGCGGTCGGGGGCCGCACCACGCGGCGGGCGCTCGCGCTGCTGGCGGCCGACCCGGCGACGCGGGTCGTCGTGCTCGTCTCGAAGCCGCCGTCGCCCACGGTGGCGCGTGCCGTACTCGCCGCGGCGGCGGCCGGCGGCAAGCCAGTCGTCGCCTGCCTCCTGGGCGCGGCGCCCGTCGAGCTGCCCGCCGGGGTCACGTGGGCGCGCACGCTGGCGGAGGCGGCCGACGCCGCGACGGCCCTAGCCGCGGGGCGGCCGGCGCCCACGGCCGAGGCCGCGCCGGGGGCGCCCGCCGCGGCTGACGCGGGCGGCGGTCTGCGCGGCCTGTTCGCCGGCGGCACGCTCGCCCAGGAAGCGCTCCTGCTCTTGCGCGAGCGCCTGGGAGCGGTCGACTCGAACCTCGATGGCTCGCTACCCGGCACGGCGCGGCACCAGGTCGTGGACTACGGCAGCGACGAGTACACGCGGGGGCGCCCCCACCCGATGATCGACAACGGGCTGCGCGGCGACGCGCTCGCGGCGGCGGCGCGGGACCCGACGGTCGAGGTGGTGCTGCTGGACGTGGTGCTGGGCTACGGGGCGCACCTGGACCCCGCCGGCGAGCTAGCCCCGGCCATCGAGCGCGCGCGGGCGACGGCCCGCGACGCCGGCCGGGCGCTGGCCGTGGTGGTGTCGCTGTGTGGGACGGCGCGCGACCCGCAGGGGCTCGCGGCCCAGCGCCGGCGGCTGGAAGCCGCAGGCGCCCAGGTCCACAGCCGCAACGCCCACGCTGCCGTCGTGGCCGCCGCGCTGGCGCGGGGCCTTCCCGCCCCGGAGGTGCCGCGATGAGCGACCTGCTCCACACGCCGCTGCACGCCGTGAACGTCGGCGTGGACCTGTTCGCGGCCACGCTCGCGGCGCAGGGGGTGCCGGTCGAGCGCGTGGACTGGCGCCCGCCGCTCGACACGCTCGACGGCGCGCTGGGGCGCCTGCTGGCCGACCCGGCGATCGACGCCGCCAATCAGGAGGCCGCCGCGCGGCTGCTCGGGGCGCGGCCGCTGCTGGTGGACGTGCGCCCGGCGCACGAGGTGATCCCGGGGATGACGCGCCGCACCTTCCTGCACGCCGGGCCGCCGATCGCCTGGGAGGCCATGTGCGGCCCGATGCGCGGCGCTGTCGTCGGCGCGGCGATGTACGAGGGGCTGGCCGACACGCCGGAGGCGGCCGAGCGCCTGGCGGCGTCCGGCGAGATCGAGTTCGCGCCCTGCCACGAGCACGGCGCGATCGGGCCGATGGCCGGCATCACGACCTGGTCGATGCCGCTCTGCGTGGTGGCCGACGCCGCGGGCGACGGCGCCGTGTACTCCGCGTTCAACGAGGGGCTAGGCCGCGCGCTGCGCTACGGCGCCAACGGGCCCGACGTGCTGGATCGGCTGCGGTGGTTCCGCGACGTGTTCGGGCCGCTGGTCGCGGCGGCGCTGCGGGGCGGCGAGCCGATCGAGCTGCGTCCGCTGTTCGCGGAGGCCATCCAGATGGGCGACGAGTGCCACAACCGCAACAAGGCGCTCACGTCGCTGCTGTTCCGGCGGCTGGCTCCGCGGCTGGCGACGGCAGGATGGCCCAGCGACCAGGCCGCCGCCGCGCTTGCCTTCATCGCCGGCAACGATCACTTCGGCTTGAACTTCTCGATGCTGGCCGGCAAGCTGGCCGGCGACGCGGCGAGCGGCGTGGCCGGCAGCACGATGGTCACGACGATGGCCCGCAATGGCACCGAGTTCGGCATCCGCGTGAGCGGGCTGGGCGGGCGCTGGTTCACGGGGCCGAGCCAGATCGTGGAGGGGCTGTACTTCGCGGGCTACGGCCCCGCGGACGCCAACCCGGACATCGGCGACAGCGCGATCACCGAGACGACCGGCCTCGGGGCGTTCGCCATGGCTGCCGCGCCCGCCATCGTGCAGTTCATGGGCGGCACGCCGGCCGACGCGCTGCGCCACACGCAGACGATGTACGAGATCACGGTGACGGAGCACGACGCCTACCGCGTGCCGATCCTCGACTTCCGCGGGACGCCGCTGGGCATCGACGTGCGCCGCGTGCTGCGCACCGGCATCCTGCCGGTGATCAACACGGGGATCGCCCACCGCGAGCCGGGCATCGGCCAGGTGGGGGCCGGGCTCGTGCATCCCCCGGCCGAGTGCTTCGTGGCCGCCGGCCGCGCCTTCGCGGCGCGGTGGCCGGCGGCGTAGCCCGCCGCGCGGCTCTACGAGGCGACGCCCTCGACCAGAGCCCACAGCTCGGGCCACGGCTTGCAGTCGAGCGGCACGAGGCCGGCCACGTGCGCCAGCACGCACGCCACGCCTTCCCCCCGGACCCGGCTTACGGGAACCTCCTTGTCGCTTGGGGGGGTGCCTGGGGGCCGCGGCAGCGGACACATCCGCTGCCGCGGCCCCCAGCGGGGTGCTAGAGCGGCTCATACCGAAGCCGGCGCTGGCGTTCCCTTACTCCCTCTCCCCCTGGGAGAGGGTCGGGGTGAGGGCCCGCCTCCGTAGGCGACCCCCGGGCCGGATCGGGGATCAGTCGGCCGCGCGGGCGCGCACCTCCTGGACGGCCTGCCGGATGGCGTCGGTGTCCAGGGCGATCTCCATCATCTCGATCTGCTCCGCGTACACCGCGGGATCGACGATGGCTTTGATCTCGGGCTCGGTCACGTGATACACGGGGAGTTTCAACGAAACTCCCGCCAGGGCCCCGGCGTAGGTCGGATCGCCCAGGCTGACGGTCTCCGCGAACATCCCGGCCGACTCGGCATCGGGCGACCCGAGGATCGCCACGATGTCGTCCGCGCCGCCGTTCGCCTCCACCGTCTGCTTGATGCGCTCCTGCTCCTCCAGGTCCATGGCTCCCGCGGCCGTTCAGACGAAGCACTGCGTGATCTGCAGCAGCACCTCCGCCCCGGCGCTCTGCACCGCCGCGGCGATGGCCTGCCCCTGCACGCCGTCGCGCTCGCCGATGGCGATGACTTTCTTGCCGCGTAGGTCGATGGCCACGCTTCCCTCCTTTCCGGGCCGCCTTAGCGGCCGACTACCTGACGGTTCCACTGGTCGAGGATGTCCGACTGCTTCTCGCTGATCGTCTTCCAATCGATCGTCACGGCCGACGCCTCGTCCTGCGGGTACACGCGCTGCTTCACGTCGGGCGGCAGCGTGACCGCGTGGTTGGCCGGGCCGTAGAACAACTGCTCCGCGTAGGGGCGCTGGACGGCCTCGGAGAGCAGCCAGCCGACCAGCGCCTTCGAGCAGCCAAGGTTCTTCACCCCGACCGGGATGGTCGCCACGTTCATCAGGATCGGGCCGCCCTCCTTCGGGATGCTCACCGCGACCGGGCCGCCCTTCTCCTTCATTGACTGCACCAACCCCGCGATGGCCGGCGCGATCCAGACGTCGCCGCTCTGATACTGCGGCTCGATCTGCGGCTCCTGCGCGTAAAACGTCTTCACGCCCGGCGCGATGCGCGCGACGGCGTCGATGCCCGGCTGGAAGTTCGCCTCCGAGCCGCCGTTCGCCTTGGCGATCATCGTCAGCACGGCGAGCGAGGTGGCGTTGGGCATGCTGGGCCACGCCAGGTGCCCGGCCCACTCGGGCTTCAGCAGGTCGCTCCACGACGTCGGCGGGGTCGTGACGTACTGAGGATTGTAGCCAATGCCCTCTTGCAGCAGGCTGATCCCATAGCCGCCGTCCACGCGCGCCACCGGCGCCATGTCCGCGACGTTCGGCACGTCGGTCGCGGCCGGCATCACGACGCCGGTGGCCAGCAGGCGCGGCACCGAATCGATCGAGACCATCGCCACGTCGATGCTCGGGCTGCCCTTCTCGGCGTTCAGCTTCGTCAGCCGGTCGCGCGCGCTGTCGAGCGTCAGCTCGACCTGGATGCCCGTGAGCTGCGTGAAGCCCGCCAGCCCTTCCTTCATGATGCTCTCGTGCGGCCCGCCCCAGATGGCCAGCACCATGCTGCGGGGGGCGCTGCTGGGCGGGCAGAGCGCCGTGTAGGGGTTGCCGCTGTCGGCACCGGTCTGGCCGGCGGCGGTAGCCGCCGGCGTGGGCTGGGCCGGCGCGCTGGCGGCGCCGCCACACGCCGTCAGGAGGAGCGCCAGCGCGGCCAGCAGCGTGCGCCGCGCTCCATAGGTTCGGACGGTCATCGCGGGACTTCCCTTTCCGGGCCGCGGGCCGGCCCTGGCCGCTCGTCGTCAAGAACTAATGCCCTGTCCCACCCGAATTATTGGCCCACAATGCCGGCCTGAAGGCCGGGCCACCGGACTTGGCTGGGGTCCGGCCTTCAGGCCGGCGAGTGTACCCGACTATTTTCTCTATCTCCATCAGGCCGGCGTCCGGTCCGAGTGCCGCAGCCATTACACGTCACGATCCTGGCATCTCCCGCAGGATCGCCACCGCCCCCGGGGCGATCCGCAGCCCCACGGCATCGCCAGGCTGCAGGCGCTGGCCGTTCGCCGCGCTGTCGGGGGTGACGGTGGGCAGCCGCACGTGCAGGCGCGTGTTCGGCTCGCCCGCCTCGACCTCGAATCGCTGCCAGGGGCCGAGGAAGGTGGCGCTGCACACGCGGCCCACCACCCGCAGCGCCGCGTCGGGCGCCGCCCCGTTGCCGTCGGCGGGCGGCGTGTCCAGCGGCGCGAGCCCCACGTCCTCGGGCCGGATGCCGACGCGCACCCGCTCCTGAATCGTGAGGGCGCGCAGCACCGCCGCGGGCGGCTCGCAGCGCAGCTCGCCCAGCGGCGTGGCGAGCCGCACGCCCGTCGTGTCGATCGCGCTCACGATCCCGTCCAAGATGTTCGCGTCGCCCATGAAGGTCATCGCGAAGGCCGAGCCGGGACGGCGATACAGCTCCTCGCCCGAGCCCATCTGCACGATCCGCCCGCCGCGCATCAGCACGACGTGGTCGGACACCGCGAGGGCCTCTTCCTGATCATGGGTCACGAACACGGTGGTCACGCGAAGCTGCTGCTGCAGCTCCCGAATGTGGAAGCGTAGGTCCTTGCGCAGGTTCGCATCGAGGCTCGACAGCGGCTCGTCGAGGAGCAGCACGCGCGGGCGGATGACGAGCGCGCGGGCGAGCGCCACTCGCTGCTGCTGCCCGCCCGAGAGCTGCGTCGGCGCGCGGTCGCCGTACTCCGCCAGCCCGACGAGCGCCAGCGCCTCCGCGACGCGCCGCGCCCGCTCGGCGCGCGCCACGCCGCGCATCTCCAGGCCGAACGCGACGTTCTCGGCGACCGACATGTGCGGCCACAGGGCGTAGCTCTGGTAGACCATGCCGATGTCGCGGCGGTGCGGCGGCAGGTGGGTGACGTCCTCGCCGCCGATCAGGATGGCGCCCGCGTCGGGCTGCAGGAAGCCGGTGATGAGCCGCAAGAGCGTCGTCTTGCCGCAGCCGGAGGGCCCCAGGAGGGTGACGAGCGTCCCCTCCGGGATAGTCAGGTCGACGCCGTCGACCGCCGCCGGCCCGGCCCCGGCGAAGCGCTTGCTCAGCCCGCGCAGTGTGAGCGTGCTCATGCCTGCCGCTCCGTGCCGAAGGCGCTTAGCCCCACCAGCCGCTCGATGATCACGAGCATCAGCAGCGTCCAGGCGATCCAGATGGTCGAGAGCGCCGCGACGGCCGCCGTCCACTGCTGCGTGAGCTGGCTGAAGATGCGCACCGGCAGCGTAACGTTGCCCGCGCCGGCCACCAGTACGGTAATCGTCGCCTCGTCGAACGAGACCAGGAACGAGAAGAGCATGGCGGCGAACAGCGCCGGCTTCACCAGCGGGAGCGTCACGCGCCGCAGCACGGTGAGCCGGCTGGCGCCGAGCGTGTGCGCCGACTCCTCGAGCCGGGGATCGACGCTCTGGAACGCCGTCACCAGGATGCGCACGACGTAGGGCAGGGCGATGACCAGGTGGACGACGAGCAGCCGCAGGAAGCTCGGCCCGGCCCCGAGCGCCTGGAAGTAGAGCACCAGGCCGATCGCCAGCACCATGTGCGGGATCAGCAGCGGCGACAGCAGGAACGCCAGCAGCGGGCCGCGGCCGGGGAAGCTGCCCCGCACGAGCGCGTGGGCGGCCGGAATGCCGAGCGCCAGGTCTACGACGGCCGTGAGCAGCGCCAGGCGCAGCGAGAGCAGCAGGGCGTCGAGATAGCGGCTGTCGGCGAACAGCGCCTCGAACCAGCGCAGGGTGAAGCCGCCGAAGCCGGCCTGGATCACGGGGCTCGCGTCGAACGCGGTCTTGATCACCACGCCGAGCGGGAACAGCAGGTAGAGCAGGACGAGCGCGACGAAGCCCTGCCCCGCCAGCCGCAGCCCGCGCGCGAAGGTCGGTGCGCCCCGCAGCGCGGCGCAGAGGCGCACCCCTAGCTCGCCGCCAACCTGCGCCCAGGCCCGCGCCAGGCCCCCGGGCGCGCCGCGCGCGTAGCTGCCCGCCAGGCGCTGGCCGAGCCACTGGGAGAGCAGGATGGCGAGCAGCGAGGCGCCGAACAGCGTCACCGCCAGCGCCGCCGCGCGCCCCCAGTGGACAAGCTGGATCTGCTCGTAGATGAGCGTGGGCAGCACCCAGACGCGGCCCTGGCCGACGATGAGCGGCGTGAGTAGCGCGCCCGTCGCCAGCAGGAACACGAGCGTGGCGCCGGCGAGGATGCCGGGCACGCTGAGCGGCAGGATCACGCGCCAGAAGACGACGACCGGATGGGCGCCGTAGACGGCGGCGCTCTCGCGCAGGGACGGCGCGATGCGCTCAAGCGTGGTGAGCATCGGCAGCACCATGAACGGCAGGAAGACGTGCGTGAGCGCGATCGTGATGCCCACGTCGGTGCCCAGGAAGCGCTGGCTGAGATGGCCGCCCGAGACGGCGCGCAGGGCGGCGTTCAGGATGCCGTTGTCGTCGAGGATGACCACCCAGCCGAGCGTCCGCACGAGGATATTGGTGAGCAGCGGCGCGATCACGATGGCCAGCAGCAGCGTGCGGCGCCGGCCGCGCGCCTGCGCCACCGCCCACGCCAGCGGGTAGCCGAGCGCGAGCGTGGCGGCCGTCACCAGCGCGCCCAGCCGCAGCGTCGAGCCGAGCACGCCGAGGTAGAAGCCGTCGGTCAGCACCTCGGCGTACCGCGAGAGGCCGAGCGGCGTGTCGTCGCCGAGCAGCCCGACGCTGTAGGCCAGGAGGATCGCCAGCGGCCCCACGAGCGCGCCGAGCAGCAGCAGCACGGCCGGCAGCGACAGCAGCACCGCGCCGCCCTCGGGCCCGCCCCGCCGGTGGAGCGCCGCACTCGCCGCGCCGCGCCGCAACGTTCTTGCTAACGCCATTCCCTGGCTCCCGCCACCTTGCTCCTAGCCGATGGCGCGGTGCGCTGGGCATGCCCAGCACGCCGCGCCATGTACGATTGATACTGCTGGCGAATCCGCCGGGGAACAGACGGGTGTCGTAGGGGCGGCTCTCGTGGCCGCCCGCGGCCTGTGGCGCGGAATACTGCAAGCGCCGCAGGCCGCAGCCCCGGCGCCGCCGACACGGACAGTCTCAGGCGGGCGCAACATTCGCCAGCAGCGTCCACGATTCACTAGCTCAGCCGCCCGCCGCGAACACCTCGGGACGCTCCACCGGCGTTTGCAGCGCCTGCAGCGCCCGCTCGATGAGCCGCCGCCGCCAGGCGCGCTCCTGGGGCGGCGTGAGCGCCGGGTTGCCGGTCACGTGCAGCACGCCCGCCCCGCGGACGATGCGGTAGCAGCCGACGCTCTGCGCGATCGTGTCCAGCGCGGTGAACACCGCGGTCGGGATGCCGGCCCGCTCGATCTCCTGTGCCATCGCTGACCCGCAGCGAGTGCCGGAGCCTCAGGTAGCGGTGAGGATGACCGCGTCCACCCCCTGGCGTTTCAGTTCGTCCGCGATCTGCGCGCCCATCGCGCGGGCGTTGCGCACCGGCGTTGCCATGCCCGCCGTCACGTAGTAGCGGTCGTGCAGCTCGCCGATCCGCCCCTCGGCCACCATCTCGCGGACCACGTCGGCCGGCACCAGCCGGAACGGCGAGCGGTTGACGTGCTCCGTGTCGTAACCGCCGTGGATGGCCTGGAAGCGCTCGGGGTGGCCGACCAGCTCCTCCACCGGGTACGACGCCCAGCGCTCCGACCAGCCCGTCGTCAGGCCGTCCGGGTTGTCGTGCGGCACCAGACCGCCCTCGGTGACCAGCGCCACCTTCGCCCGGCCGAGGTTGGGCACCGGCGCGGGCGGGGCGATCGGCTCGAACTCCGGCACCGCCAGCTCGGTGCCGACCTCCTCGCCGGCGAGCAGCCCCAGCAGCATGTCCACCGCGCGGTCGGCGGCCGGACGCTCGACGACCTGGTTGCGGCGGCCGCCCGACCCGTACAGCCCCGCGGCGGCCGGGTCCTCGATGCACTCGCCGGCCGCCAGGCGCGGCACGAGCCGCGCGATCGTCTCCATCGCCGCCGCCATGTTCGCCGCCGACTTGCCCGTGCGCGCGATCAGCGCGCGGCTGCGGTACAGCTCCAGCGCGGCGTTCTCCTCGTACAGGCCGGTGATCGCCGGCACGCCCGTCCGCGCGGGAAGCTCCGCCGCCAGCGCCGCGCACACCAGCCCGTAGCGTCCCGCGTTGAAGGCCGGGCCGAGCACCACGGCGTCCGGCTGCTCGGCGGCCACCAGCCGCGCCAGCTCGTCGGTCACGGCGTCCAGGTGCTCGGCGGCGTAGTTGTCGCCGCAGATCACGGTGACCACCGACGCGCCGCCTAGCTTCTGCGCCAGCAGCCGGGCGGGGCCGATGGCCTCGGCGCGCGCCTCGAGGCCGACGTCGGCCTTCTCCTCGCCACCGATGCCGGCGAAGAACTGATTGAGGTAGTGAACGATCTTCATACCTTGCTCCTACACGGCCACGGCGCGCACGCGCGTCCCGCCCACCTGCGAGGTCGAGCAGTAGAGCGCGTACAGCGGCACGGTCAGCGGCCCGCCCAGATTGGCACCGAAGGTGGATTCCCCGGTGTCCAGGCCGACGACGCGCTCGGCGGCGTCCACCGTCACGCGCTCCTCGCGGTTGCCCGTGGACACCAGGTGGCGCGCGGCCGACGAGTAGTAGATCAGCGGCGTGTCGGCGCCTTGCTCGCCGGCCATCTCGTAGGTGATGCCCACGCAGCGGATGCCGGCCGCGGTGGCGCCCTCGATCGTCAGCATCTGGTCGACGATCGACATGCCGCCGCCCTCCTGGGTGAACACGGCGCCCTCGGCCCGCAGCGCGCGCAGGAGCTGCACCGCGTGGGCCGCCGAGCGCTGCTTGGCGGGCGTGGACTTGTGATGGCCCTCCATCAGCACGACGGGCAAGAGAGTCAGGCGCCCGGCGCGCTCCTCCGCCAGCAGCCGCCGCAGGACCGGGTTGCTGGTGTGGTGGACCGTCGGGTTCGTCTGCAGGCCGTGGTTGCCCGAGACCATCGCCCCGTCGAGCAATTCCGCGGCCTCGATCAGCGTCGGGTACATGAAGGCGATGTCGGCGCCGTAGAGGAACGTCTCCAGCAGCGCGCCCTGCGACTGGATCTGGTAGACGTAGGCGACGCGCGGCGGGCCGCCGGCCGCGGCCGACGGGCGCTCCCACGAGGCCGGAACCTGCTCGTCGGCGCCGTCGGCTGCGTCCACGGCCAGCGCGCCGATGGCCGTCGAGAGGCGGATCAGCGCGCGGCGCACGGCGTCGTCGGCCACCGCCTTGTCCTGGATCGCCGGATCGAGGCGCACGTCGACGGCCAGTGTCGGTGTCGCCGCGAACGGGCTCCAGCGCGCGCCCTCGCCCCAGTAGTCGATGAACGCCTGGCGGGCGACCATCAGCCCGCCCTCGCCGGTGGGCAGCAGGCCCGAGGCGACGATCTGGAAGCCGTCGAGCACGTGGGTCCGACCGCTCCCGGCGGCGACCGGCGGACCGTCGAAGCCGGGATAGGTCGGGCCGTCCTCTTTCTTGCGCGCGTCGAACACGTCGAGCACGTTCAGCACGCGCGTGCGCTCGCCCGGCTGGACGACGGCGAGGTGGGCCGCGGCGATGCGCGGATCGTCGGTCACGAGCGCCGTCAGCGCGTCGAGGTCGAGCGACAGGCGGCCGTCGCGGTAGCCGGCGGCGCCCGCCGCGACCTCGCGGACCGGATGGGTGGTGCGTGTCAGCATGGTCAGTAGCTCCCCGCGAGGTGGGCCGGGGCCGGCGCGAGCCAGGGCCCCGGCTCGAAGCCGATACGGCGCAGGTAGGCCGCCACGATGGCCTCGGCTTCTTCGAGCAGCGCGTCCTCGTCCACGAGCGTCGAACGCCCGTCGCGGACGACCAGCCGTCCGTCGACCAGCACGTGGCGGATCAGGCCGGCGTGCGTGGCGTAGACGAGCGCGTAGACCGGGTCCACGACGGGCGTCTGCAGCAGCGAGCGCAGGTCGATCAGCACCAGGTCGGCCGCGCGCCCCGGCGCGATGAGGCCCGTCGTCTCGCCGAGCCCGAGGGCGCGGGCGCCGTTGATCGTCGCCATGCGCAGCGCGTCGAGCTTCGACACGGCGGTCGGGTCGAGGCGGTGGGCGGCGTGCATCCCTAGCTCGCTGCGCATCTCGACCAGCATGTCGCTCGACCCGTCAAGGCCGATGCACACGTTCACGCCCGCGCGCAAGAGATCGGGCACGCGCGTGAAGCCCTTGGCGAGCTTCATGTGGTTCGTCGGGCAGTGGACGACGTGGCAGCCCCGCTCGCGCAGCAGCGCGATCTCGCCGTCGTCGAGGATGACGCAGTGGACGAGCACCGTCCGCGGCGTGAGGAACCCTAGCTGGTCGAGCGCGCGGATCGGCGTGGCGCCGCACTCGCGCTGCCACACCTCCTGCTCGGCCGCCGTCTCGGAGACGTGCGTGTACAGGCCGCAGCCCAGCGCGTCGGCCAGGTCGCGCGCGCGGCGGTACTCGTCGGGGTGGGTCTGGCGGATGCTGACCGGCGCCACGAAGAAGCGGTCGGCGGGCACGCGGCCGTCCTCGACCAGCGCGCGCATCCGCGCGGCCGCCGCGTCCCAGGTCTCGCACACCGGCTCGTAGGGCCGCGTCATGATGCCGCGGGCGTACAGCCAGCGCACGCCGCACTCGGCGTAGCCCTCCAGCGACGCCTCGTCGAGACCGGGCGCGTGGAAGGTGTAGCAGTGGTCCACGACGGTCGTCATGCCCATCTTCAGCCGCTGGAGCGCCGTCAGGCGGGCGCCCAGGCGATACTCAGTCGGCCCCATCGCCTGGCCGGTCTGCCACATCACCCGCAGGTACTCGTCGAGCTTCAGGCCCTCGCCGATCGGCAGGCCGGGCGTCAGGAAGCGGAAGTGGTCATGGACGTCGGCGAAGCCGGGCACGGCCAGCAGGCCGCGGCCGTCGAGCGCCGCGCCGCCAGCGCCGGCACCGTCCGCGGCCTCGCCCTGCCCCGCCGGCGCGATCCCCGTGATCCGACCGTCGCCCAGCGCGAGGTCCACTACCCGCGGTGTGAAGTCCTCGCCGACGAGGGCGGTGACGTTGCGGATCGCGACGACCGGGGGCGCACTCGGGCTCACGCGCTCACCCCCGCGGCGGCGGTCGTGCCCGTCTCCGCGAACCGCCGCAGGCCCGCGGCGTCCAGCCCGCCGAGGCCCAGCGTCGCCAGCGTCCGGCCCTCGGCCCGGAAGTCGCGCTGGAGCATGACCGAGGTGAGGGCGATCAGGCCGTCGATCACCGGCGTGTCCACGCCGACCGCGTCGCCGAGCGAGGCCGCCAGCACGAGCGCGTAGGGCACGTCCTCGGTCAGGAAGCGCGTCTGGAGCGCCTGCGGCCCCGTCGCCACGTAGCCCTGGACGAGCTTGCTGGCGCGCATCACCGCGTACAGGTCGCCGGCGTCCGGGGCGAAGCCCTGGGCGATGAGGAAGTCGCGGTAGCGCCGCCGGTCGCGCAGCCCGAGCGCCTGCCGGATGGCGAATAGCTCGCCGTCCACCGCCTCGATGGCGCGCACCACGCTCGGCGTGGCGCCCTCGCCCCAGAGCAGCATGCCGCCCATCCGGTTCTCCAGCGTGCCGACGTTCGTAACGATCGTGGCGACGTGGTCGATGGCGTTGTAGTTGACCAGCACCGTCTCCCACACCGACCCGGCCGGGGTGACGTAGTCCCACACGTCGTGGATCAGGGCGACCAGGCCGGCGGTCTGGTCGGCGGGCAGCCCGGCCAGCAGGACGCCGCCGGTCTTGCGGTCGGCCGTCACGCCGCCCGGCCCGGCCGGGCGCGCGAGGTACGGCAGCGTGTTCGTCTCGCCGACGCGGACGCCGCCCTTGCCCGCCCGCAGGAGGGCCTGCCGCGCGATGATCGAGCCGCTGCCCTCGCCGAAGAAGAGGAGCGCCTGGCCCTCCTGGAGCAGCGGCGTGAGCACTTCGACGAACGGCTCGTGCCCAAAGCAGGGCACCACGACGATTACTAGCTCGGCGCCCGCCACCGCCTCGGCCACGCCCGCCGCCACGGCCACGGGCTGCACCCGCCAGCCGTAGAGCCCCGCGCCGACGCGCACGCCGCCCTGCTCGCGCACCGGCGCCAGGTTCGCGGCGAACGCCGGCAGGTCGGCCAGCACCGCCTGGTGGCCCGCCTGCGCGAGGTCCGCGGCCACGGCCAGGGCGCCCCCGCCGGAGCCCAGCACTGCGACTCTCATGCCCACCTCTCCCAATTCCAAGCCCGCCAGCGTAAATCTCGCGTGATACAGCGTCATCCAGTCATCGCAGCGGCGCAGCACAGCGGCGCCGCCCGGCCGGCGTCGCTCGGTCCGATCATCGTGCCACCCGCTCTAACCGAGCACGCGACGTGGTGTAGGGGCGGGTTTCATGCCCGCCCGCGGCCGTCGAGGCCGCCAACCCGGCGCCGCTCACCATCGACCCACCGCGCGCCACCGGCCCCTCGGCGTGCCGTCGGGGCGGGTGTCCTGCCCGCCCGCGGCCGTCCCGGCCCCCAATCCGGCGCCGCCAACCGCTCACCCACTGTGCACCATGCCGTAGGCTCGCCTCGCTTCCACTCGCATCCTTAGCTAATGAGCCCGCTCGCGGCGGCGTCGGGCCGGCCGAACGCGCCCTCGCGCACCAGCAGCTCGCGGACGGCCGCACAGGCGTCGCCAAACGCGCGCGAGTTCATCTCTGGCAGGTCGATCGGCCGCTCCAGCGGCGGCTCAACCACCCCGGCGATGCGGCCCGGCCGCGCCGACATGACGACGATGCGGTTGCCCAGCAGCACCGCCTCGGTGATCGAGTGCGTGACGAACAGCACGGCCACGCCGCGGCTCAGGCCGAGGTGCTGGAGGTCGAGCGCCATCTGCTCGCGCGTGAGCGCGTCGAGCGCGGCGAACGGCTCGTCCATCAGCAGGAGCGTCGGCTGGCAGATCAGCGCCCGGCAAAGCGCTACGCGCTGCTGCATGCCGCCTGATAGCTCGTGCGGCCGGCAGTGCTCGAAGCCCGCCAGGCCCACCTGGTCCAGCAGCTCGCGCGCGTGATCCACGTAGGCGCGGCGCGGCAGCCCCCGCATCTCCGCTTGCAGCAGCACGTTGTCGAGCGTCGTGCGCCACGTCAGCAGCAGCGGCCGCTGGAACACCATGCCCAGGTGGGGGCTCGGCCCCGTGACCGGCTGGCCGTCGATCGTGATCGTCCCCTGCGTCGGCCGCAGCAGCCCGGCCACCATCGACAGCAGCGTGGACTTGCCGCAGCCGCTCGGGCCGACGAGCACCACGAACTCGCCGCGCCCGAGCGTCAGGCTCACGTCGCGCAGCACCTCCAGGCTGCCTAGCTGCTGGCGCCGGAAGGTGTGGCTGACGTGGTCGATCACCACGTAGCGGTCGCGGGCGGGCGGCGGCTCCAGCGCTACGCGGTCCGCTCGCTCTGCGCCGTTGTGTGCCATGGAATGATCAACCTCTCCGCCAGTACGACTAGCTCGAACAGCAGCGTGCCGACGATCGCCATGAGCAGGACGGCGGCGAACGCCAGGCTGGTGTCGGCCTGGCCGTTCGCCTGGATCAGCAGCCAGCCCAGCCCGCGGTCGGCGCCCACGAACTCGCCCACCACCGCGCCCACGACGGCCAGGGTGGACGCCACCTTGAACCCGGCGAACATCTGCGGCAGCGCGCTCGGCAGGCGCACCTTCCAGAACGTCCGCCAGGCGTTCCCCTGCATCACCCGCGCGAGCCGCAGCAGCTCCGGATCGACGGACGCCAGCCCGCCGGCCGTGTCCACGATGACCGGGAAGAAGGCGATCAGGAACGTGATCATGATCTTCGGCGTCATGTCGAAGCCGAACCAGATGATGAACAGCGGCGCCAGCGCTACCTTCGGGATCGTCTGCGTCGAGACGAGCAGCGGGTAGACGGTGCGCGCCAGCCAGGGCCACGACTCCAGCAGCACGCCGAGCAGCACGCCGACGACCACCGCCGCGGCGAAGCCCACGGCGATCTCCTGCATGGTGTACCAGGAGTTACCCAGGAACAGGCCCGGCTGGGCGATGATCCGCTTCACCACCAGCGACGGCGCCGGCACGATGAACGGCTTGACGTGGAAGGCCCAGACGATCAGCTCCCACAGCCCGATCGTCACGGTGACGACCAGCACCGCCTCCAGCCAGCGCGGGATCTTGCGCACCGCGATCTCCCTCTAGCCCTCGCGCGCCTAGAGCCGTTTGCCGAATGCCTGAGCGGCCAGAGCCCAACCGGCCGTAGCGCGGGTTGCTTGTCGCCCGCGGCGGCCGTCGAGGCCGCAACCGCGACGCTGCCGACCCGTTCAAAAACTATGCAAACCGCTAGCGGCCGAAGCTCTCACCGAATGCGGCCTCGCTCTACGACGGCAGAAAGTCGTTGGTGTAGACGTCCGACGGCTGCGTGGGCGTGTTCAGCAGCCCGTTCTTGCGCAGGATGTCGAGCGTCGCCACCCAGTCTTGCTCCGCCATCCAGCCGATCGGCTTGTCCCGCGTGTTCGCCGTGTGCCACAGCGGCACCCAGAGCGACCACTGCTTGAGCAACAGGTCGGGATCGGCGGTCTCCTTGAACTGCTTGGCATACTGCGCGCACGCGGCGGCGTCCGCCTCGCAGTCCTTCAAAGCGCGCACCGTCGCCCGCAAGAAGCGCCGCAGCACATCCGGCTGATTGCGAATCGTGTCGTCGGTCACCATCAGGCTATCGGCCAGCATCGACAGACCGCTGTCGCTGTACATGAACAGATTGAACTGGTCCTGCTGCGCAAAGTATGGGGCCGGCAAGCTCGTGATGTAGGTCGTGGCCGCGTCGGTCTGATGGTTGATGAACGTCGTGAACTTCGTCGCGCCGTCGAGCGGCACCTGGCGGACCGAGGCCGGGTCGACCTTGTTGTTCGCCAGGTAGGCCGGCAGCATCAGCAGCGGCACCTCGCCGGGCGTGACGCCCAGCCGCTTGCCGGCGAGGTCGGCGGGCGTGTTCACGCCGGCGTCCTTCCAGGCGACGATCGCCATCGAGGTGACCTGGCCGAACGTGGCGATCACCTTCAGGTTGATCCCCTTGTCACGCAGCGAGGCCGTGCTCGCCGCGTCGCTCTCGGCGATCATCAGGTTGCCGTTCGCCACGAGCTGCGCGTTCGCGACGCCGCCCTCGCCCTCGCGCAGGTCCACGTCGAGGTTCTCGGCCTGGTAGTAGCCTTTCTCGAGCGCCGTGACGTAGGGCAGGCGCTGGCCGGCGAGGAAGAAGCCGAGCCGGAAGGACACCTTGTCGGGCGCGCCCGCGCCCGGCGCGGTCGCCTGCCCGCCGCTCGCCGGCGCCGCCGGCTTGCTCGGCTGGGCCGCGGTCCCGCCGCTGCCCGCGCTACAAGCCGCGCCCGCCATCACGAGCGCCAGGACCGGCGCCAGCCACGCTCGACCGTGTAGCCGCATGACTCCGCTCCTCTCGCCCGGCCGCCGGCCGGGCGCCGCGGCGAGCCGATTAGGCTCGGCCGCCTCCCTCACCGCGCGTCCCTACGTCACTCCAGGGTCGTGTAGCATCGCTCACGCCGCTCCCTCGCCCGTCGCCGCGAAGCGCCGCAGCCCGGCGGCGTCCAGCCCGGCCAGGCCGAAGTCCGCCAGGGTGCGCCCCTCGCGGCGCAGGTCGCGGCCGAGCAGCGCCGCGGCCAGCGCGATCAGCCCGTCGATCACCGGCGTCGCCACGCCCACCGCATCGCCGATGCTGGCGATCAGGCGCAGCGCGTACGGCACGTCCTCCGTCAGGTAGCGGGTCCCCAGCGCGCCCGGGCCCGCGGCCACGCGCGCGGCCATCAGCCGGCTCGCCTGCATCACTGCGTACAGCCTATCGTCGCTCGGCGGCGCGAAGCCCTGCGCGATGAGGAAGTCGCGGTAGCGCCGCCGGTCGCGCAGCCCGAGCGCCGCGCGCAGCGCCAGGATCTCGCCGTCCACGGCCTCGATCACGCGCACCACGCTCGGCGTCGCCCCCTCGCCCCAGAGCAGCATCCCACCCGTCCGGTTCTCCAGCGCGCCCGCGTTCGCGATCACCGTCGGCACGTGGTCCATGGCATTGTAGTTGACGAGCACCGTCTCCCAGACCGATTCGGCCGGCGCGAGGTACGGCCACACGTCTTGGACGAGGGCGAGCACGCCGTCTGTGTCGCTCGTGGGCAGCGCCGCCAGCAGCACGCCGCCGCTCTTACGCTCGGCGCTGACGGCGCCCGGGCCGGCGACGCGCGCGGCGTACGGCAGCGTGTTCGTCTCGGCCAGACGCAAGCCGCGCTTGCCGGCCGCCCGGAGCGCCCGCCGCGCCGTAAGCGTGCCGCTGCCCTCGCCGAAGAAGAGCAGCGTCTGCCCGTCGTGCAGCAGCGGCGCCAGCGCCTCCAGGAACGGCGCGTGGCCGAAGCAGGGCACGACGAGGATCGCCAGGTCGGCGCCGCGCAGCGCGGCCGCCAGGTCGTCGGCCACCCGCACCGGCGCGACCTGCGGGCCGTCCCAGCCTAGCATCATCGTCACGCCGCCCCGCGCGCGGACGGGCGCCAGGTTCGCGGCGAAGGCCGGCAGGTCGGCGAGCACGGGATCGCGGCCGGCGCGCGCCAGGTCGGCGGCGACGGCCAGCGCGCCCGCGCCCGAGCCCAGGACGGCCACGCTCATCCGTACGCCTCGTGCAGCACCTTGCCGAGCCGCGCGATCGTCGCCGCGTCGGCGTGCTTGCCGGGTCCGACGATGAGCGCGTCCACGCCCGCGTCGCGGATCGCTTGCAGCCGCTCGACGACGAAGCCCGGCGGCCCGCCGACCGCGAACGCGTCGACCATGTCGTCGTCCAGCAGGCGCACGGCGCCCGAATCGCCCGCGCGCAGGGCCGCCCGCAGGGGGGCCACCTTCGCCGGATCGAGGCCGTAACGGGGGATGAGCGCCTCGGCGTACTCGCCGCCCGCCATCATCAGGCAGCCGGGCCGGAGCGTGTCGCGGGCGCGCTGCAAGTCCTCGTCCAAGTGCATCTCGAACATCAGCGCCACCTGGCAGTCCGCGCGGCGCCGGCCGCCGCGCGCCGCGCCCGCGGCCACCTGCTCGTTCACCAGGTCCAGGTAGCCGCGCGCCAGGCCGTGCGTGATGACGCCGTCCGCCACCTCGCCGGCCAGCTCCAGCATGCGCACGCCGCGGCCCGCGAGCCAGATGGGAATCGCGGGGCGGCGGAAGGCGAGGCCCGCGTTCGTCACCGGGAAGGCGCGCGCCCCGGGCAGCGCCACCCGCTCGCCGGCGCACAGGTCGCGGACGATCCGCACCGCCTCGCGGGTGGCCGAGAGGGGGCTGGGCGTGCCGACGGCCAGCTCGCTCTTCACCTCGAAGCCGCCGGGGCCCAAGCCCGCCAGCGCCCGGCCGTCCGAGATCTCGTCCAGCGTGGCGAAGAACGAGGCGAGGATCGCCGGGTGCCGCAGCAGGACTGCCACGACCGCCGTGCCCAGACGGATGCGGCGCGTGCGCGCGGCGCAGAGCGTGAGCACCACCCCGCAGTCGCGCAGGTTGTAGTGGTCGGGCAGCCACAGGTCGTCGAAGCCGGCGTCCTCGGCCGCGGCCGCCAGCTCGGCCAGCGCCCGCGGATCGCGGTCGGGCCACAGGGAGAGCCCCAGTCTCACGCCCTACCTCCTCGCCGGCCCGCGCCGGCGCACTCGGGGTCAGCGCCGCGCGGCGCTCCCCGCCGTCCCATCAACTGGCAATGCCGTGCTCGGCGTTCCAGGCGCGGGCGTCGATCACCGCCCCGCACACGTCGGCCGCGGCGTCGGACGCCAGCCAGACCGCCGCCGGCCCGATAAGCTCGGGCGGGCGCAGCCGCTCCGGCGCGGTCGACGGGAAGTTCGGCCCGAAGATCGCCGTGTCGACCGGGCCGCCCGGGTGCAGCGCGTTCACGCGGACGCCCCGTGGCCCGAACTCGGCCGCCATGATGCGGGTAAGCTGCTCCACCGCGGCCTTCGTCGGCCCGTAGGGCGCCGTGCCCGGAAAGACCTTCCACGCCAGCTCCGACGTGATGTTGATGATCGCGCCCCGGCCGCGCGCCAGCATGGCCGGCAGCGCCGCCCGCGCGCACAGGAACGGCCCGCGGCAGTTGACCGCGAAAATCTCGTCCCACACGGCCGGCTCGACGTCGAGCAGCGACCCGATGGGCCGGCCCGCGATCCCCTGGCCCACCCCGGCGTTGTTCACCAGCACGTCGATCTGGCCGAACGCCTCCAGCGTCGCCGCGACCAGCCGCTCGACCGCCGCCGCGTCGCGCACGTCCGTCGGCACCGCCAGCGCGCGGGCGCCCCGCGCCGTCGCCAGCGCCGCCACCTGCTCGATCTCGGCCCGCGTGCGCGCCGCGAGCACGAGCCGCGCCCCCGCTGCCGCGTAGGCTAGCGCGATCGCGCGCCCCAGCCCGCGCCCGCCGCCCGTCACGACGGCCACCCGCCCCGCCAGCGGGCGCGCGGCCGCCGGCGCGCTCGACGGCTCGGCCACGGCTACGGCGCCGCTCCCAGGTAGCTGGCCAGGTCGACGGGCGGATACGTGACCTTCACGTACCGCTCGCGCGCCGCGGCGTCCAGCGTCGCGTCGATGATGGTCTTGCACTGCACGCCGTCGTCGTCGGCCGTCGGGTCCAGCTCGTTGCCGTGGATCCCCGGGATCGGCACCACGTCCTGGTCCCAGCGCACGCGCGTCGAGACCGCCCACAGCACGGCGGCGGGGTCGTACACGTCGATGTCGGCGTCGACCAGGATCACCTGCTTGACGTTGACGTGGGCGGCCATCGCGGCGAGCGCCACGTTGCGCGCCTCGCCGGGCGCCGGCCGGTCCAGGCTGACGATCGCCGTGAAGCCCGAGGCGTAGGGCGGCAGGTGGACGGCCACGAGCCGCTTCGTGATGTGCTCGATGAACCGTGCCAGCAGCGGCTCGCGGGTGATCGTGTTCCCCAGGCTGACGTGCTCGTAGCCGCCGCCGTTCATCGTCTGGAAGATGGGGCCGCGCCGGTGGGTGATGGCGTTCACGCGCGCCACGTGCCGCTGGCCGGCGCCCGAGTAGTGCCCCGTGAACTCGGCCATCGGCCCCTCGTGCGCCCGCTCGCCGGGCAGCAGCTCGCACTCCAGCACGATCTCGCTGTACGCGGGCACCAGCACGTCGCAGGTCAGCGCCCGCACGACCGGGATGGGGGCGCCCCGCAGGGCGCCGGCGATCTCGTACTCGTCGCCATCGTAGCGGAAGGCCGCGGCCATCATCACAACCGGGTCGGGGCCGATCGCCACGCAGAACGGCAGGCTGCGCCCCTCCGGCTCGATCGCGTCGAAGAACTCCTTCAGGTGCCGCCACACGTTGATGTTCACGCCCGCCCGGTCCGGCCCGAACACCTGCATGCGGTTGTACGACAGGTTGTGGCGGCCGTCGGCGGGGTCGCGGGCGATCACCACGCCGGCCGTGATGAACGGTCCGGCGTCGAGCGGGGAGTGGGTGGGGATGGGCCAGGCCATCAGGTCGAGCGGCGGTCGCACCTGCACTTCCTGGCAGGGCGCCGGCCCCTCGGCCAGCGCCGGCGGCAGCGGCCGCTCGGTCGCCTCGCCCATGCGCCCGGCGACCGCCTCCACGGGGCAGCCGAGCGCGAGCGCCACCTGCTTCTGCGAGCTGAGCACGCTGCCCACCACGGGCACGTCGTAGCCCCGCACGTGGTGGAAGTAGCCGGCCTTCTCGGCGCGCTCGCAGGCGCGCAGCACCGCGCCCAGCTCCCGCACCGGGTCCACCTCGCGGTAGATGTCGTACACCTCGCCCGCCTGGCGCAGCGCGTCCAGGCAGGTGCGCAGGTCATGGACCGTCATGCCAGCCGCCGCAGCACCGCGAGGTCTTCGTCGTCGAGCGCGTCCGGCACGCCCTGGCGGATCAGCTCCGCGAAGCCGTCGTTCGGGATCATCGTGCAGAGCGCGTACATGCGCCCCGGGCCGGCGTTCTCGATCTGGTGCGTCTTGCCGCGCGGCGCGAGGAAGCTGTCGCCCGCCTGGAGTGCGAAAGTGCGTCCGTCGCAGTGCGCCCGCGCCTCGCCCTTCAGGATGTAGAAGATCTCGTCGGCGTTGGCATGGACGTTCGGCGGCTGGGCGCCGCCCTCGTCCCAGATCTCCACGCAGTGGATGAACGACACGTCCTCGGCCAGCGGGTCGAAGACGACGACCAGCCGGTTGGTGGCCCCGGGCTCGATGCGGTATGCGCGGTACTGGGCGGGCGGCTTCGCCAGTGGGTCCATGCCTACTCCTTCCCCAGCGCCGCGATCGCCTCGCGGAGCGCCTGGCTGTCGGCGACGAAGCCGAAGCACTGTTTCACGTTGTAGAGCGTCGCCTGCATGCAGTAGTCCGGCGACGTGGTGGCGGTGCAGTCGCGCACCAGCACGCAGTCGTAGCCGAGGAAGTTCGCGTCCATCAGCGTGGCCAGCACGCACTGATCGGCGTTCACGCCGCCGAAGAGCAGCGTGGTGATCCCCAGGTTCCGCAGGATGCTGTCCAGCTCGGTGTCCCAGAAGCCGCTCATGCGGTACTTGTCGACCCGCACGTCGCCCTCGGCCGGCGCCAGTTCGTCCACCACCGCGGCCGCCCAGCTCCCGCGCTCCAGCACCCGCGCGCCGTGGCCCGGCAGCGGATCGCCCAGCCCCACGCCCTCGCCCGTCGGCTTGTAGACGTGATGGAGCGCGGGGCTGAGGTTCAGCCGGTCGGGCCGGTTGCCCCAGTTGACCCAGACGACGGGCATATCCGCTGCCCGCAGTGCCGGCAGCAGCTCCCGCAGCGGCTCGATTGGGCCCCGGGCGGGCGTCACGTCCACGCCGATATGGGCGAGCCAGCCCGCGGGCGAGCAGAAGTCGTTCTGCATGTCCACCACGACCATCGCCGTTCGCGCGGCGTCGATTATGAGCCGCTGCGGCTCGGCGTCGAGGTGCAGCGGGCGCGGCGGCACGGCCGGGCGCGTCAGGTCGACGGTGTCCGCCGAGACCCGCCAGTGATTGCGCGGGCTAGAGCCGAGTGGGATGCGCGCGGGGGAGGGTGCCGTCATGGTCGCCAACCTCGAACAACAGCAAGTGACGCTGGGCGAGCGCATCCGCGGTGGCCCCAAGTGTGCCAGCTAACGGCGAGATACGTCAACTGCTGCACACCGGCCGCCGGTCCGCGCGCCGCGCCAGGGCCTCGCCAGCGACGTCCGGGGGCGGCGGCGCCGTGTGGTCGCCGTACACCCGCGTCCCCGCCCGCCCGGCGAGCGCCTCGCCCAGCAGGGCCGGCGTCGTGATCACCGCGCGCCCACCGCCCCCGCGCACGAACTCGACCGCCGCCTCGACTTTCGGCCCCATGCTGCCCGGCGGGAAGTGCCCCGCCGCCGCCAGCGCCTCTAGCTCGGCCAGGCTCACGGCGCCGAGGTCCCGCTGCCGCGGCGTGCCGTAGTGGACCGCGACGGCCGGCACCTCGGTCAGCAGGATGAGCGCCGCCGCGCCCAGCTCGCGGGCGAGCAGGCACGCCGCGCGGTCCTTGTCGATCACCGCCTCCACGCCGCGGTATGCCCCATCCGGCAGCGGGACGACCGGCACCCCGCCGCCGCCCGCGGCGATCACCAGCACCCCGGCGCCGACGAGGAGCCGGATCGCGTCGCGCTCGACGAGCCGCCGCGGCGCGGGCGACGGCACCAGGCGCCGGAAGCCGCGGCCGGCCTCGGAGACGAGCGACCAGCCGTGCCGGGCTTGCAAGCGGCGCGCGGTCGCCGCGTCGTAGAACGGCCCGATAGGCTTGGTGGGGCGCTCGAACGCGGCGTCGTCGGGCGCGACGAGCGTCTGGGTGAGCACGCTCGCGATCGGGACGGGGAGGCGGCGCCGCGCCAGCTCGGCCGCGATCGCTTGCTCCAGCAGGTACCCGATCTGCCCCTGGCTCATCGCCCCGCACACGTCCAGCGGCATCGCCGGGACGGCGGGCGCCGCGGCGGCTTGCTGGAGCTGGATGTGCCCGACCTGCGGGCCGTTGCCGTGGGTAACGGCCACCCGCCAGCCCGCCTCGATCAGCGCGCCGATCTCGCGCGCCATCGGCCGCAGGTTGTCCGCCTGCTCGCCGGGCAGGCCTCGCTGGCCCGGGCGGACGATCGCGTTGCCCCCGAACGCCACGACCGCCAGCGGGGCCGGCGTACGCGCCGCGCCGGGCGATGGCGTGTGGTCGCCACTTGCCGGCACGTTCACCTCCAGGCGCGAGAGCGGCCGCTGGCCGCCCGGCTCGCGCGGCAGACGGCGACTTCCGATGCGGCCTCAAGCCCTGATTAGGCCTCAAGTATCGACGCGCCGCTACTCACCGACAATCGTGTGATCTACCTAACGTGTACCTAGCGCGGCGTGCCCGGCTCTTGCCGCGATTACCTAGCCCCCCGCCGGTTTGGCGCCGGGGCTGGGCTGGCGGGCGGCCCACCGTCGCGCCGGGCCGGCGCGCGGTCGCGCGGGTGCGGCGCGGCATGAAGTACACTGGCAGCGAGAGCGCCCTGGGGCACGCCCGGCTCCCGGCGCTGCCCGCGGCGAGAGAGGACGACGCTGGCGATGGTCGTGGTCCGCGCGCTGGTCCGGCCCAACAGCTACCGGGACTCGGTGGTCCTGATGCGGCTGTCCGGCGAGCTGACCAGCCTGCCGGGGGTGCTCCGCGCGGCGGCGATGATGGCCACCGGGCCGAACAAGGCGCTCATGGCCGAGGCCGGGCTGCTCGACGACGCGGGCCACGCGGCCGGCCCGGCCGACCTGCTGATCGGCGTCGCCGCCGACTCGGCCGCCGCGGCCGAGCGAGCGCTTGCGGCCACCGTTCGCCTGCTGGAGCCGCCGAGCGCCGGCGGCGAGCGGGCCGCGCTGCCGCGCGCGCGCACGCTCGACGCGGCGCTGCGCGCGCTGCCGGAGGCGAACCTGGCGATCGTCTCCGTGCCGGGCCAGTTCGCCGCCGCCGATGCGGAGAAGGCGCTCCAGCGCGACCTGCACGTGCTCCTGTTCAGCGACAACGTCCCGCTGGACCAGGAAGTCGCGCTCAAGCGGCTGGCCGCGCGGCGGGGCCTGCTCTTGATGGGCCCCGACGCGGGTACGGCGCTCATCGGCGGCGTGGGGCTCGGCTTTGCCAACGCCGTGCGGCGGGGGCCGATCGGGCTCGTCTCCGCCTCCGGCACCGGCTTGCAGGCGGTCAGCAGCCTCGTGCACCGCTACGGTTCGGGCGTCTCGCACGGCATCGGAACGGGTAGCCGCGACATGGCGGCCGCGGTCGGCGGCCTGATGATGCGGCAGGGCATCGACCTGCTCGCCGACGATCCGGCGACGGCGGTGCTGGTGCTGGTCTCCAAGCCGCCCGACCTCGTGCCGGCCGCGGCGGTGTACGAGCGCATCCGCGACCTGCGGAAGCCGGTGGTGACCTGCTTCCTGAACGCGCGGCCGGAGAGCGCCCAGCGGGCGGGCGCCCATCCCGTGACCACGCTCGACCAGGCGGCGGCGCTGGCGATCCGCCTGGCGGGCGAGCAGCCGGCGCTCGACGCCGCGCCCCAGCCGCTCGCCGCGCTCCGCGCCGAGGCCGCGCGGCTCGCGCCCAGCCAGCAGTACCTCCGCGGGCTCTACGCGGGCGGCACCCTCGCCTACGAGGCGCAGGTGGTCCTGCAGCCGCAGCTCACCGTCTACTCGAACGTCCCCTTGGCCGAGGACCGCCGCCTGCCGGCGCCGCGCCAGTCCGTGGGCCATACGATCGTGGACCTGGGCGCCGACGAGTTCACGGTCGGCCGGCCCCACCCGATGATCGACGGCAGTCTGCGGGCCGAACGGCTGCTCGCCGAGGCCGACGACCCCGAAACGGCCGTGCTGCTGCTGGACGTCATCCTCGGCTACGGCGCGCACGCCGACCCGGCGGGCGCGCTCGCGCCGACGCTGGCCGAGGCGCGGGCGCGGGCCGAGGCGGCGGGGCGCTACCTGCCGGTAGTGGTGTCGGTCTGCGGGACCGACGGCGACCCGCAGGGCCTCCGCCCACAGGAGGCGGCGCTGCGCGCCGTGGGCGCGCTCGTGTTCCCGACCAACGCGCAGGCGGCGCGGGCGGCCGCGGCCATCGCCCTGCGCGCCGCCCCGGCGAGCGGATAGGCTCGGCTCAAGGCTCGCGATACACGTCGCGCCGATGTCCTACTTTCACTATCTCGACCGTGAGCGCGGCATCGGCTACCGTGTAGAGGATGCGATAGTTGCCCTGCCGGATGCGGTAACGCTCCTGCGCCGAGAGCTTCTCGGCTCCAGGCGGGCGCGGGTCGTCGCGTAAGGCTTCCATGCATTCCAGGATGCGGCGCACGTCCGCCCGCGGGATGCCACGGAGGTCCTTGGCGACGGACGGCTTGACGATGAGGTCATAGCGTGCCATCGGCCTTGAGCTGGGCCAGGAAAGTCTCGTAGCTTATCGACGGTTCCTGCTCGCGCTCGGCGAAGGCGGCCAGATCCTCCTCGTCTTCGCGTAGCAGCGAGCGGAGAGCGTCGTTGACGATGTCGGACATACTGCGATGAGCGGTAGCAGCCTTGAGCCGTAGCGCCTGGTGCAGCGCCGCGTCTAGATAAATGGTGGAGCGAACCATGTCGCCGCGCATCCTGACTCCAAAACGTTTTGACGTTCCATCGTTATATTAGGCGATAGCGGAGGCGGCATGGCGACGGAGAAGGCGCGGGCGCTGCTCGGCGGCCCACCCCGCGTGGTGAACGTTGGGCTGGAGCTGTTTGCCGCGGAGCTGCAGCGTCAGCAGGCGCCCGTGGTGCAGGTGGACTGGCAGCCGCCTGCCGGCGGCGACGCGCGCCTGGCGGGCCTGCTCGCGCGGCTCACGGCCGGCGACGCGCGCGACCGCCCCGGCCAGGCGAGCGCCGCGGCCCGCATCGAGGCGGCGAACGCGACGGCCGTGCGCCGCCTGCTCGACAGCCAGCCCGTGCTCGTGGACGTACTGACGGCCGGCGACGCGCTCCCCGGCATGGCGCACGACCTCGTGCTGCACGCCGGCCCCCCGATCGCCTGGGACGCGATGTGCCCGCTGCAGCGCGGCGCCGTGGCGGTGGGGGCGGTGTACGAGGGGTTGGCCGCCGACCCGGCCGAGGCAGCGCGCCGGCTGGCCGAAGGTGCGATCCGCATCGCGCCGTGCCACGCCCACGCCGCCGTCGGCCCGATGACCGGCATCATCACCGCGTCCATGCCCGTCTTCGTCGTCGAGAACCGCGCCACGGGCAATCGCGCCTACGTCACGATCAACGAGGGCATGGGCAAGGTGCTGCGTTTCGGCGCGACGCAGCCCGAGGTGCTGGAGCGGCTGCGCTGGATGCGCGACGAGCTAGCGCCGGCGCTGCGCGCCGCGATCGCCGACGCCGGCGGGCTCGACCTGAACGCGCTCGTCGCCCAGGCGCTGCAGATGGGCGACGAGCTGCACATGCGCAACCTGGCGTCGACGGCGCTCTTCGTGCGCGCCATCGCCCCGCACCTCACGGCGGCGCTGCGGCGGGACGGCGACCGGCTCGACCGCGTGATGCGCTTCCTCACTCGCAACAACGACCAGTTCTTCCTGAACCTGGCGATGGGCGCGGCCAAGGCCGCCGCCGACGCCGCCCACGGCGTGCCGGACAGCAGCCTGGTCACGGCGATGGCCCGCAACGGTGTCGAGCTGGGCCTGCGGGTGAGCGGCCTGGGCGATCGCTGGTTCACCGGCCCGGCCGACCTGGTGCAGGGCCTCTACTTCCCCGGCTACACTGCCGCGGACGCCTGCCGCGACATCGGCGACAGTGCCATCATGGAAACGGTGGGGCTCGGCGGGATGGCGATGGCGACCGCCCCGGCGCTCGTCCCGTTCCTGGGCCTCCGCGACACGCGGGCGGGCCAGCAGCAGACGCAGCTCGCGCGCGAGATCACGCTGGCCGAGCACGAGGTCTTCCTGCTGCCCGCGCTGGGCGGGCAAGGCACGCCGGTGGGCATCGACGTGCGCAAGGTCGTGGAAACAGGTATCACGCCGCTCATCAACACGGCCATCGCGCACCGCGAGCCGGGGATCGGCCAGATCGGCGCCGGCGTGGCCCACGCGCCGCCGGCCGCCTTCGCCGCGGCGCTCGAGGCGCTTGCCGCGGCGATCAGCTAGCAGGAGCCGGCCCATGGCGGACGTCTCGATCGAGCCCATCCGCATCCTGGTCTGCGACGACCACTTTCTCATTCGCGAGGGCCTCAAGGCAGTCCTGAGCCGCGAGGCGGACATGGAAGTGGTCGCCGAGGCCGACTCGGCCGAGGCCGCGCTCGACCTCGTCGCCCACCTGCTCCCCGACGTCGTGCTGATGGACATCGTGCTGCCCGGCATGGACGGCATCCAGGCCACGCGCCTCATCAAGCAGAACAACCCCAGCGTGGCCGTCATCGCGCTCACGCGCTACGACGACGTCGAGCACATCATGGAGATCTACCGCTCGGGCGCCGCCGCGTATCTCGCCAAAGAGGTACAGGCGCAGGAGCTGCTGTCCACGATCCGAACGGTCGCGGGAGGCAGCGTCGTCTTGCACGTGCGCGTGGCCCAGGAGATGCTGCGAGCCTTCTCGCACACGCCAGCGCTCTCGGGCCGCGCTCCTGCTCCCGGCGCCCTCCCGGCCGCGGGGCTCTCGGCACGCGAGCTAGAGGTCCTGCGCTGGGTCGCACAGAGCCGGTCGAACAAGGAGATCGCTCGCGAGCTGAGCATCAGCGTGCGCACCGTCCAAAACCATCTCGCCAACATCTTCCGCAAGCTAGAGATCAACGACCGCATCTCCGCGGCGATCTACGCGATCGAGCAGGGCATCTCGCCCACGAGCCCCGGCGTCCCCGCGGCAGCAAGTCGCGGCACCCCGCAGCCGAGAAATCACCGGACTCCATAGCGCGAGCGTGCGAGCACACCGAGGTGGATAGCGCTGCCCCAGCTCCTCCACCATCAGGTGCGGCGCCAGCTTGATCCGTCGCATGGCTACCTCCGGGCGACGGACTCCAACCGGAGCCTATGTGCCGACTTGGTATTACAAGGATCAACGTCACTCCTGATGCTCTCCGTCTTGGGAGTCCTGCCGCTCTCCTTGTTGGCATGGCCCGCACAGGTGGGCAGACTCGCTACCGCCCACCTGTGCGACACGGTATCAATGCCACAACGAACGACGTTATCAAAGGAAGGTTAGTGGCGAGGGCTGCGGGAGAGCCTGGCTGAGCAAGTGTAGTTCATATCGGACACTGGCATACTAGGGGTAGCCCCGTCAAAGGCGGGGACTCTATAAGGATGGCTCAGGTCGGGGATGCCACTGGGAGTGGCCGCGGAGCAGCTCAGGGCAAAGAAAAAGGCCCCGAAAGCGGGGCCTCCACTAGAGGGGACGGGCGGATTCGAACCGCCGAATAAGGGTTTTGCAGACCCTCGCCTTACCACTTGGCCACGCCCCCGTGGACAGAGCGACGCTGGGGGCCACCACGGCGCCGCGCCTGCGGACTGACCTACTCGGGCACTTCCCGTTGCTACAACGCTGCTACAGAAAGGCTCCTGCTCCAGCAGCGCCAGAGCAATTTCATCGCGTAGCAGATTCTACCCTAGCTTCCCTGCACGAGCAAGCCCCCTAGCTCATCCCCGCCGCTGGCACGGTACTTGCGTTAGCCGCCGTACGAACGGATGTTCGGGTAGGGGCGCGCAGGAGCTAGCCGCCGTTCACCACGGCTGGCTGCATCATGCGGCTCCGCCACCCGCTCAAACCATTGACCGACGACGAGAACGAGCGGAGCACCGCGCGAAGCGTGGGGATCGCGCCATAGACCAGTGAATCGTGCATCCACTGGATAACACGTCCGCGCTTTCTACGGTCGCTGCCAGCATCTCCCGCGAGACTGGCCTAAAAGCAAAGCTTCGTTCGGTAACTACCCGTCTTAGCGGATTTCTGTGCGCTTCTAAGGCGATAACGCCTTTTTGCGCCTAAACCTGGTCGGCGTCCTGTATAATACAATAGGGGGTATGCACAGCCCCAGCTATTAAACGCACAGCACGAGAGAGAAAGAAGACTATGGAACTGATCCACAAGCGGGCCGAGGGCCTGTGTTTCTATATGACCCCCACCGAGAAGGTCTGGCTACGGAACCTCTCGCAGCAGCGGCAGGAGACGATGGCCGACACGCTGCGGGGACTCATTAAGACCGAGTGCGAGCGTATCGGACTCACTCACCCTGAAGCTACCGTGGCCAGTCGCTAGATAACAAGACGCCTGCCGCCCCAATGCAGGGCGGCAGGCTACCTCAAAATCATTATTCGCGCGGACAATACGGCCACGAATCGCATTTCCGACGCTATTTGGAGTTAATCCCTCGTGTTTAGACCCGATGATTCGCTGAGTGGCAGCGTCGCGCTGCCATCACACCATTCTACCGTGACTACCCCCACCAATGCAACCGACGCCACCAGTATGCGGGCTGTGGCGCTGCATCATATCCAACAGGGCTACGCGCCTATCCCCGTGCCGTACCAGGAGAAGGTGCCGAACCTCCCAGGCTGGCAGCACCTTCGCCTGACCGAAGAGACGGTCGGGGACTACTTCAACGGCCATCCTCAGAACATTAGCCTACTGCCAGGGGCTCCCTCAGGGGGCCTGGCCGACATCGACTTAGACGCCCCCGAAACCCTCGCCCTCGCACGATCCTTCCTGCCCGCCACGGGCATGATTCACGGTCGCGCGAGTACCCCCGAGAGTCATCGATGGTACCAGATCGATCCCGTGCTTAAGACCAAGCGGTTTGAAGACCCGATTGCGACGAAGCAACGCGCGATGCTCGTTGAGTTCCGCACGAACGGCGCGCAGACCGTCATCCCCCCGAGCGTGCATCCGAGTGGTGAACCTGTGGAGTGGGTGCAGGAGGACGCGCCGCTCCAGATCAACGGCCACGCGCTAATGCAGGCCGTGTGCAAGCTCGCCGCTGCCGCCCTGCTCGCGCGCTACTGGCCCGCCGAGGGCAGTCGCCACCACGCCGCGCTGGCCCTGGCAGGCGGGCTGCTCCGCGCGGGCTGGGCGCAGACCGACGTAGAGCACTTCATTCGCGCGGTCACGTCCGTGGCAGGCGACGATGAAGTCGAGGATCGGGTGCGCTGCGTGCAGACCACAGCGGAGCGCCTAGCCGCCAATGAGACCGCGACGGGTTGGACCCACCTGAAAGAGTGCGTTGATCCGAAGGTCGTCGGCAAGGTCTGCGAGTGGCTAGAAGTGTCGAGTGCGCCCGATGTGGCGTCAGCGCCTACGCGGGACTTCCGCCTCACCGACTACGGCAACGCGGAGCGCATGGTAGCGGCGCACGGCGACGACTTCCGCTACTGCACCGACTGGGGGTGCTTCTTGGTATGGGATGGCACGCGGTGGGTGCGTGACAACGGACCGCGCATCACTCAGATCGCCAAGCAGACGGTGCGCGAGATGCTCAAGGACGCCGCCAACATCCAGGATGACGCGAAGCGGCTCGCGCTGGTCAAGCATCAGGCCGCATCCGAGAGCGCCAAGAAGCTCCAGGCGATGATCGAGTTGGTTAAGTCCGAGCCTGGCATCCTGATCGACTCCAGCCAGCTAGACCGTGACCCCATGCTGCTGAACGTGCTCAACGGCACCATCGATCTCCGCACAGGGCAGTGTCGAGACCATCGGCGGGAAGACCTGATTAGCAAGCTGGCCCCCGTCAAGTACGACGCCAGCGCGACGTGCCCCGAGTGGGAGAAGTTCCTGGATCGCATCATGCAGCAGAACGCCGACAACATCGGTTACATCCGCCGTGCTTTGGGTTATTCGATCACTGGCGAGACGGGCGAGCGGGTGGTATTCATTCCCTACGGCTGTGGGGCGAACGGCAAAAGTACGCTGATCGAGACCACCACCTACATCCTGGGCGACTACGCCACGACCACCCAGGCATCGACGCTGATGACCAAGGGCAAGAACGCCTCGGGCATCCCGAACGATATCGCCGCGTTGCGCGGTGCCCGCTTTGTGGATGCGGGCGAGACCGAAGAGAATCAACGGCTCGCCGTCGCCCTGGTAAAGCGTCTGTCGGGTGGTGACACGATGTCGGCCCGATTCCTGCACGGCGAGTTCTTCAACTTCGAGTTCGAGGGCAAAATCTGGGTCGGTACGAATCACCGCCCGACGATCACCGAGTCCAATCAGGCTATCTGGGACCGCGTGCGGCTGATCCCGTTCAACTACCGCTTCCCCGATCACGAGCGGGACATCCACTTCAAGAAGAAGAAGCTGTGGCCTGAGGCGTCGGGCATCCTGAACTTCCTCATCGCGGGCTGTCTGGAATGGCAGGCGCACGGCCTGATGACGCCGCCTGATGTGATCGAGGCGAATCAGGAATACCGCAGCGAGATGGATGTAGTCGAGCAATTCCTGGATGCGTGGGCCGAGCGCGAGCCTACCGCCCGTACACGCCTGGACGATCTCTATCAGCAGTTTGTCCAGTGGGCCGACTTCTACGGGTACGACCGCTTGACGAAGCTTGAGCTAACGAGCAGGCTCAAGGAGAAGGGCTTCCAGCAGTACCACACCAAGAGCGAGCGGGGGTGGCAGGGCATCAAGATCGTGGACCGTATCCCAGCCACGAAGATGTTCAGCGGTCCCCCGCCGTTCTGATCGGGTGACAGGTGACAGCGGATGACACGATTTCTGGGGTTTTTTTGCCTGCACTTTGCTTCGCGAGATAACCCTGATTTTCTTGTCACCGCTTGTCACCTGTCACCCTCTCAAACATCGTTACAACAGAGAAGGAAACAGCGATGACAACTGGTAACTGGTACCTGGACCTCTGGCTCGAAGTCGAACAGGCGGCAGGCGATGCAGCGGACGAACAGGGCGAAGCCGAGAGCGATACGGACCCGACACCAACTAACTAAGGATCGGATGGGGCAGCGCGCAGCGGTGACGCCCGCGCGCCTGCCCCCATCACGGAGTAGAAGAGCATGGTATGTGACACATATAGGCACGGTGGCAAGCGAAGCAATCCCCTCGTGCATGACGGTTCGCGATGGCATTCTGGTGCTTAGAACGGGACGGACGCGCCCATAGACAACTCCCCACGGGGTACTCCCCCTGCGGTCTCTACATGCGTCCGAAGCTGCACGGGTGGAGCGGTGACGAAGACGACCCATGTCACACGCTGTGCTGGCTCTGCCAGTGGTGGGAGCCGACCGCAAAGGACGACGGCCGCACGGCGCCGCTGAACGTCTCGAAGAAAACGCTGAGGCGCCGTAAGCAGCAGCAGGCGCGTCGGCAAGCGCCTGGATCACACACGTTGGCCCAGGTCAAGCTCTTGCACGAGTTAGTCGGTAAGAAGTGTTGGGGATGTCTGCGTTACTGTCCCGAACGGTATGATCCGACCAGAGGAGTAACCTGGGGCTGGACCGAGGATCATATCGTACCGCTTCGGCACGGCGGCAGTAATGATATAGATAACATCCAGATACTTTGTAGCTCCTGTAACGCCATAAAAGGACGTTACCAGGACTGGAATTTTCGAGACGCGTACAAGGAGTTCGCTTATGAGGCGGCTCGTGCGCTCGGAGAAGCTAGAGGATAGCTCGCCGTTCAGGGTTAGCTCGACACTCGCGGTCGGGATACATGGAATTGGGGTCTACGAGTTGATCCACGGGGCGATGGCAGGCTTGTTGCAGAACGGGAGGAGATAGAAGGTTGTGGCATGCGGGTTCACGGCGACGGCGACGGTGGGTGTCGTGGTCGTCAGCAGCAGGAACTATCGGCCTGGCATGTGGCGGCGAGCACAGACCACCCTTCGGTGAGCAGGCCGTGCCGTACCCTGAAGACCAGGCGAGCAGAAGCGGGATGGGACCGCTGGACATCCTGCCTGGGATGGAGAGTCCTCATGGGGTCCCCCTGGCCGATCAGGTGGAGACTCCTCGTGCCCGTTGGATCATTGGATGTGCCGTGCTTTCGCGCGGCAGGGCTGGGGCCAGCCGCCGCCACTGATCCTGTTGCCGCCGTAATTTGACTCTGCTCCTGTCCTCGCTGTATATTGGCGGTGGTACGATTCCTGCTAACTGCTACTTCCGCTGGAGAGCCTGATTCTCCGCACGCGCGCTCAGTCCAGATGGGGTGTGGGGGTGGACCGATGCGCCGCCAGTTGATGTTCCCTCTACCCGTGCCGCTCAAGTGAACTCCGCTCGTGGCCTTGGCGCTGCGCTGCAAGATACTAGACGCCACTCGCAGGTCTGGAGGATTAGGTGTCGCAGCATCGCCCTGAGGCGCTCGCCTGTCCTAGTTGCCACCAGGTAGACCAGGTTCAAAAGGTCAGCGTGGTCCATGAAAGCGGAATCAGTACGAACCGCTATTCAGCACAGACTGGCGGTGCCGCCTATTCCTTCGGTCGGGGTGGCGGCTGGACCGTGGGTGGCGCACAAACCTCTGGCACGGCCAGGAGCCAGACGACTCTCAGTCAAAGGCTTGCCCC
The DNA here is from genome assembly GCA_035293805.1 of Chloroflexota bacterium. GTDB lineage: Bacteria > Chloroflexota > UBA6077 > UBA6077 > JAJPHF01 > JAJPHF01. Next base: position 51,738 of record DATGMD010000051.1, read on the forward strand.
TCCCGCACAACGCACCAGTACGGGCATAGACAACGGATGCCTGGCGATCTCCTGCTCGGGCTGGATGCTCCTAGTTCTCATTGCTATCGCTGCCATGTCTGGACTTAGCTCTCTTACCCATGGCGGCGCGGGCGGTGTTGGTGGTGCTCTTGTAGGGATAGGTGCAGCAGCTTTTCTTGGATTGTTGTTCACACGTCGAGAGTTCTCTGTTACGCGTAACACACTGAGAGGTATCGACACGCGACGGAGGGAAGCTCTATACAAAAGTTGGCAATCGGCTAGGGAGCGGTGGCAGCGGCTATACTACTGTCACCGATGCGATCAAGTATTTTTCCCAGGTGAAACGCTATCAACACCAGCGTCTCAGATGGAGTCGCTCCTATATCAATCTGATGAGCATGTCCTTGGCACCATTACACCGTCGAAAGCTAGATCTATGGAGTGGGAATGGTGGATGGACAGTGTAACAACAAAGGAGGAGCACGATTTCTTCAGGAGAACCCCGCAGGAATTTCACGCGTGGCGTGCGAACTTGCTTCGCGCATTCGAACGCGATGACGCCGCTGCTAGGGGTGAGGAGTTACTGTATAGCGGGGATGCGGCAATGCTGAACGATGGGCACGTAACTGATGGTAGACTCCGTATCATGAACCACAATGTCATCTTCTTGCACTATCCTTTCGCGAAAGATAGTCGCCTGACAAGGATCAGTCTCGGTGATATATCTGCTGTGTCTGCTCCCACCCCGCAGCAAATGGATGTAGTAGAGAAACACAACGTCCATTACCGTGATTATGCTGTGATCCACACCCTTTCTGGGAAGGACTACGTCATTGCAACTCTGCCAAGCGGACGAGATATAGCGCCCGTCATTCGGGCGGCATCGAATGAATACAAGAAGAATGGCCCACCTCCAAAAACACCAGCTCCGACATCAGCGGAGAATCCGTTTTTATCACGAAGTGTTCTTGAGATAAAGCAGCGCCAAGCCGAGAGACGAGCCGAGCTTGGGATACCCATGCCACCATATCAGGAGTCGACGCCAACAGGCGAGGGCGAGGTATCAGTTAGCAGGCAAGGCGAGTCAGCAACGCCATCGCCTCATACTCAGGAAGAAACAGATGCAGCGTTCCGTCTGCGCTATCAGCGCGTTACGGTCCTTCAGCAGCCAGTGATTGGAAGCGCAGCCGTTGGCGAATTGGGGCGTGGTGAACTGTTCGAGGTTCTGGAAATTATCGGCGACTTCTACAGGGTCAGATTGACAAGCGGTGTGATTGGCTTTGTAGATGCTCGTAATCTTGAGGAAGTCCGCAGACCCCTTGAGTAATACTGACGAGGCATATCCAGCCCGCAAGTAGTCGACGACGTTCGTGGGCGGGGACCCGAACGCGTTCTAGACTGCCTTACGCAGCCACACGCTACCGTACCCGCGAAGTAGACGAAATTGCTCCGAGTACTCCTCGGGCAACGTCGCCGCCAGGTGATCCTTGAGCGCGGGATGGAATTGTCGACTCGTCCCCTGGAACACGGCATCACGCTGACGGTCAAACGCCTCGACAGGTCCATGCACCTGCTCCAGCGCCCGCAACCACCGCTCGACGGCTGGATGCCGCTCGCCGTGCTCATCGAATTCCTGGTCGGTATCCTGGTTGAAGCCAGGGATCGCATACCGCACGAACGGGCCTGCGGACTCGTCCCGTGGGTGCAGCGGCGTCGCACTGGCACGGAACCGAACGTTGAGCGGATTGATCGCTCGGAGCAGCGGGACGAGATGCTGCATCGAGTCGCGCTTGGCGTCCTCGATTGTAGGGACCAGGTCTTGCAGTTTCGAATTACAGGCAGGGTGGATTAGTCGCAGATTCTGGCTCGACAGGCTCAGGAAGGGAAAAGCCCTCGCGGGTATCCAGTGGTCCACAGCAAGCTCCTCATGGGGTTGGAATCGCTCGCCGCAGCCATGACAAATACCGCTCGCGGAGTTCTTGACAATCTGCCCACCATCATACTGGGTCGGCTCAGCGCCCAGTGCTCGTGCTCGTCTCGCGTAAGAGCGTTGTCGTGGTGGCGGGACATCGGGGGACAACGGGATGACGTTGCCGAAGATCGTCTCGTGCCGCATGCCGCCCACGGTGCCATCACCCCGCATGACTACACGCAGGCCGCGCTTGGCAGCCTGGGGAATTGGTCGCTGGAGTACCAGACGACGCGGCCTCGTCGCACGTGGGTGAACCTCAACAGGCGCTGATCGGGCCTTCCTGATCCTCTGGTCACAATCCTTGCAGTACGCCTCGGGCTTGCCATCCTGGCTCCAGCGGATGCCGTGAGAGATCGCTGTAACCGCGTGTCCACGCTTACAAGCCGACGTGTCTTTACTGTCGTGCCGCAAAATCGCCTGCACAGCCATCAGGTGGTGCGCGTGACACTCGGCGCACTCGGGCGAACCCGTAGCATCCCACATCAGCACATCGGTCGGCTCGCCTTTGGCGTCGAGTAGTTCATGGCCGTGTTCGCAGAAAGGTTCTCGTGGAAGACATAAACACTCTGGTGGGTGGCCGTCGTGCTCTGTGCAAAATCGCATTATAATACTCCGTAACTATCGATTTCGTGTAGCTAATAGGGGTAGGCATCGCCTGGACGACGCCTACCCTTATCATTTACTATTGTATCGCGCTCTACTGGTCCTCGTAGGACAGCATCTCATCTAGCGCCCGAGCAAGCTTCTGCCCGCTGCCATTCCGCGCGTGCGAGCAGAATTCCCGTCTAGCCCAACATCTGATCCAGTCGTCGCGCCATCTCGCCGCTGGTCGCGTTGAGTAGGTGCATGTATACATCCAGCGTCACGGATGCGCGGCTGTGTCCGAGGAAGTGCTGAACCTGCTTGATGTCCGCGCCTGCCGCGAACAGGAGTGAGGCGCACTGGTGACGCAGTTGGTGAACGGTCAGACGTGGTACGGCTGCACGCGCGCAGAGCCGATCCAGCGTGTCCTTCAGGCGGTTCGGTGTCGGCACCGTGCCCACGCGGCTGGTGACGATCCTGCCCTCGGTGGGCTGCCAGTCATGACCTGCCTTGAATCGGTCTTGGTCCTGCTGCTCGCGGAGCCGTGCGAGCGCCTCGCGTGCGGGCTGCGGCAATGGCAACACTCGTCGGCCCGCTCGGCTTTTAGGCGTCCCCCAGGTTGGAACACCCCCCACCCATGTCAGCGCGCGGTCTACAGTTATGGTTCCCTGCTCCGTGGACAGTGAGTCCCAACGCAGGCCGAGCAATTCACTTTCACGGAGTCCCAGGGCGAGCGCCAGGACCAGGGCAGGTGCATATCGGTCCGCACTAGACTGTGCCGTGTTCACGAAGGCGCGTACCTCGTCCAGGCTCCAGATTCGCGGCTCCTGGTGCTCCTGGCGCGGCGGCTTCACGTCATCAGCCACGTTGCGCGGGACCAGCCGCCAACGGACCGCCTCTGTCAACGCTCGGTGTAGTACGGCGTGGATGATCTGGACACGGCGCGGCGAGAGTCCCTGCTGCCGCTTGGCCTGGTACAGGCGGACGATGTGCTGCGCCGCGAGCTTCTGGAGGGCGAGGGCGCCGACTTCGGGAACGAGATGACAGCGGACGACGACACGGTAGCCGTAAAGCGTGGATGGCTTACAGGTAAGGCTTGCGGCGTCGAGCCACTGCTGCATGAAGTCCTTGACCGTCAGGCGTGACGCCCCGACTAGGGTACCCGTGGATGCTGCCTGTTGGAGTGCAGCGAGCTTCTCCGCGACCTCCCGTCGAGTCTTAGCATAGACTACCCGACGCTTGCCGCTCGTGGAGACTGCGGCCACCCAGTAACCATCGGACCGCTGGTAGATACTGCCTTCGGAGTTGCCACGTCGAGCCATAGGGTGTCTCCTACGGCTCTGGTGCTGCTACAGGATTGCTACAGGAGGCTCAAATCTGGCGGTAGCACTGGAGAAATGACGGGCGAGGAGCTTTGCAGACCCTCGCCTTACCACTTGGCCACGCCCCCGTGGACAGAGCGACGCTGGGGGCCACCACGGCGCCGCGGCCGGGGAGCGGAAGACGGGATTCGAACCCGCGACCCTCTCCTTGGCAAGGAGATGCTCTACCACTGAGCCACTTCCGCATCGCGGGGAGTTGCCCCGCGCAGCACAGTATACGCTATCCCCCGCCGACCTTCAAGACCTATTCTCCTTATCGCAGCCCGCGCTCGCGCAGCACCTCGTTCAGCAGCGTGAAGTCCGTTACGTCCGCCGGGCTGTACTCCCGCTCGATGCCCGCCGCCGCCCGCTCCGCGTCGATCACCGCTTGCAGCTCCGCATCGCTAACCGTCAGGTCCGGGCTCAGCGCCGGGATCAGCGCGTCGATCTGCGCCCGCGCCGCCCGCTCGTCGATGCCCACCCAGTCCGCCAGCACCCGCGCCGCCTCGTCCGGCTGGCTCCGCACGAACGTCACCGCATCCAATAGCGCCCGCAGCGCCCGCTTCACCTGCTCCGGTTGCTCCGCCAGCTTGCGCTCCGACACCGCCAGCCCGTTCTCCGGCATGTCCAGCACGTCGGCCACCCGCACCACCGGCCGCAGCCCCAGCTCCTGCGCCTTCAGCACGTCCCCGCCCGCGAACAGCCCCCCCTCGGCGTGCCCGCTCTGAATCGCCGCCCACCGCGCCGGCACGTCGCCCGCGTTCAGAATCGTCACGTCCTGGTCCGGGTCCAGCCCGTAGAAGCTCAGCACCCGCCGCAGCACTTGCGTGTCGCTCCCTGCCGGCGACGAGCCCGTCAGCGTCTTGCCGCGCAGGTCGCCGATCGACGTGTACTGCGGCAACGCCACCAGATACCGCGTCGAGTGCCCGACCACCGCCGCCGTGCCGACCATCGGCAGCCCCGCCAGTCGCTGCCGGATGGCCGCGGGCAGCTGGCCCGAGAAGTCCACGTCGCCCGTGGCGACCGCCGCCGCCTCCACGTTGCTGCTGGTGACCACCACCTCCGTGTCCAGCCCCTGCGCCAGGAACAGCCCCTTCACCTCCGCTAGCTTGTGCGGCAGGAACACCGACGACGTCGTCGACACTAGCAGCGTCGTGTGCTCCGGCGCGGCGGCGGGCGCGGCCGTCGGTGCAGCAGACGCGGCCTGGCGGGCCGGCGCCGCGGCCGCGCCCGCCGCCCCCGCCGCCGCCTCGCCCGCTGGCGCCGCCTCCCCGCTCGCGGCCGGCCGCGCCGGCGCCGCGCAGGCGACGAGCGCGGCCGCAAGCAGCAGGCCCACGAGCGCGCGCGGTCCGGACTGGCCCGAAGCCCCCATGGCGACCTCCCTCTCCCCCCGCCGCGCTCCGCGCCGGGGCCGGCATCCGCGCTTCGACCTGCCGCTCGCGGCCGGCAGCCACCCGCCGCCGGCCGATGGCTCCCCGCTCCCCACCGCTCGCTAGGCGCCGCGCAGCGTCTCCATCAGCCGCCCGTACCCGCGCGGCGGGTCGCCCACGCCGATCAGCCGCAGGCAGTGCCACATCATCGCCGTCACGCCCGCGACCACCGGCTTGCGCAGGTCCGTCTCCAGCGCCTCCACGATGTCCACCACCGGCCAGCGCGGGCACGCGATGTACACGCCGTCCACGTCCGGCGTCTCGCGCACGAGCGCGCGGGCCATCTGGTACGGCGTCGCGGCCGACTGCCTGGCGATGTCCACGTTGCGCGGCAGCCCCAGCCCCCGCGTCGCCACCACCGTCACGCCGACCGCTGCCAGATACGCGCGGATCTCCTCGTTGCGCGCCTCCACGAACGGCGAGACGACCACCACCCGCCGCAGCCCCAGCGCGTCCAGCGCCTCCACCACCGCGCGGTTGGCCGTCGTGCAGGGCAGCCCGCTCGCCTCGCGCAGCGCCCCCAGCAGCGCGTCGTCCGCCGCCGGGCCCTGCCGCGCCGTGGCCGGCGCCCCGCCCGCCACGATCACGTCCACCTCCTCGGCGGCCAGGCGCCGCGCCGCGTCCACCATCAGCCGCCCCGCCTGGTCCAGCTCGTCCGGCGCCATGCGCTGCACCGGCTGGCTGATGCTCAGCCCCACGTGCAGCACCCCCGGCGGCAGCAGCTTGCGGCACTCCTCCGCCGACGTGTCCAGCAGCGCCGGCGAGATGTGCCCCACCCGCGCCCGCCAGCCGTACTGCGTGCTCATGCGCTAACTCCCGTATAGCCGCTCGATCAGCCCGTCGCGCACCAGCTCGTCCATGAAGCGGTTGTCCACAAAGCTCTCGGCCCGCACCCCGGCGGCCGCCGGAATCGTCGCCGCCAGGCCGTCGATGTCCACCTGCATGCCCGGCACCGTGGCGTACGGCACCCGCTCGAAGTAGGTGTTCGCGTACGCCTGCCAGGTCTCCTCTAGGATGGTCGGGTCGCTGAGCTTCGTGAAGCGGGCTAGCGAGTCGATGGCGGCCGCCTTGTCGGTCTTGAAGCGGTGGATCGCCTCGACGTGCGACTTCAGCACCGCGCGCACCGCGTCCGGATGCTCCTCCACGTAGTGACGCGTGCTCATCACGCCGTTGTGCTGGTACTCCAGCCCCAGCTTCCCCAGGTCCAGCACGACGTGGTACCCCTGCTGCGTGGCGTTCACCACCGTCGGGTGCGACATCATGCCCGCGTCGACCGCCCCCGCCGCCAGCCCCGTCAGGATCTCCGGAATGCCGGCCATCTGCACCATCGTCACGTCGACGTCCGGCTCCAGCCCGTAGTGCCGCAGCACGTACCGCGCGTTGAAGTCGCTGGAGGTGCCCAGCCGCGTGATGCCCAACCGCTTGCCGCGCAGGTCCTCGACCCGTTCGATGCCCGGTCCCGCCACCAGCGAGAAGATCATCGTGTTCACGCCGCCAGCCAGCATCACCACGTCGGCCCCGCTGAGATCGGCGGTCACGAGCGACGGCGCGGTGTTGTAGGCGAAGTCCAGCTCGCCCGCCAGCAGCGCCTGCACCGCCAGCGGTCCGGTGCCCACGCTGATGAGGTCGACGACCAGCCCGTTCTGCTCGTAGATGCCCGTGTCGCGCGCCAGATACGGCGGCGCCAGCGCGGCGGCCACCGCCGTCGTCCCGATCCGCACCTTCAGCGGCGCCGCCGGGCTCGCCGCCACGCGCCCAGCCGCGCTCCCGGTGCTCCCCGCGGCGCCAGCGGCCGTCCCCGCGCCGCCCCTCGCCTCGCCCGCGCCTCCCGCGGCCCCGGCCGCGGTCCCCGCCGCCGCGCTCCCCCCAGCGCCGGCGGCTTGCCGCGGCGCCGCACCCGGCCCGCAACTGACCAGCGCCAGCAGCGCCAGCCCCGCCAGCAGTCTCGCCACCCGGATGCTGGACTTTGCGCCACCCTGGGCCATCGCGCCCTCGCTCCCTCGCCGCCCGTCCGGGCACGCTCTCCCCCGAGAGCGCCCCGGCGGCCGGCAGCGTGTTGGCGCGATTATAGGCGCGGCCGTCCTGCCGCTCAACTCCGCGCCCGACCAGGCGCAACGCGCGATCGGCCACTGGAGCCCTACCTGTCCGTGCCCGGGTCGTCTACCTGCGCGCCGGCGTGGGTGGTGACTAGACGCAAAGCGGCCCGCCCCGGCCAGATCGGCGGGGCGGGCCGCGGGCGCTGCGTTATGCGCCTAAACGGGCGGCCCAGGTTGGTGCGTAGGTTTGGCGAAGCCAAACCTACGCACTATCCCTGGCTGAGTGCTTAGCGCTTGGCGGGCAGCCAGGCGGGGCGCTGCCGCTCGAAGGCGGCGATCTCGTCCTCGTGCTGCAGCGTCAGCCCGATGTCGTCCAGGCCCTTCAGCAGACAGTCGCGGCGGAAGGGGTCGATGTCGAAGTGCGCGCTCCAGCCGTCGTCCAGCGTGACCGTCTGCTGCTCCAGGTCCACCGTCACCTTGCAGCCCGGCCGCGCCTTCGCGCGGTCCATCAGCTCGCGCACCTGGCTCTCCGTGAGCTGCACCGGCAGCATGCCGTTCTGATAGCAGTTGTTGCGGAAGATGTCGCCGAAGCTGGGCGCGATCACCGTCACGATGCCGTAGTCGTGGAGCGCCCAGGGCGCGTGCTCGCGCGACGACCCGCAGCCGAAGTTGCGCCCGGCCACCAGCGCATTCGCGCCCTGGTACTCTGGCCGGTTCAGCTCGAAGTCGGGATTGAGCGAGCCGTCGGGCCGGAAGCGCCAGTCGAAGAACAGCGCGTCCTCGTAGCCCGTGCGCTCGATGCGCTTCAGGAACTGCTTGGGGATGATCTGGTCGGTGTCCACGTCCACGCGGTCCATCACTGCCAGCACGCCCGTGCGGCGAACAAACGGCTCCATCTCTGCGATCTCCAATCTGGCGGCGCACCCGCGCTGCTGGCCCGGATGCGACTCCCTCGTGTTCAGCTCAGTCTCGGTAAGCTCGGCCGCGGGGTAGCACGCGCAGGACCACGATTGTTCGCGCTCGGGGATCGCGCGCGAACCGAATGCGGATGCCCCCGATCCGGACACGCTACTCGTTGGCTTTCCCCTCAAGCTTCTTCACGTCGCGGGGCCAGGTACCTGCGGCCCAAGCGTCGAGCGCGGCCCGAATTCGCGCTTGATCGGTGGCTGAGAGCTGCTTCATCTCGCGCTCTGCCCGCGCGGTAATCGCTACCCGCCACGGCGGGCCCTCAACCACCGGCTAGCTCCTCCCGGACTTCCTCCCAGGGGCGAAACTCGCCGCGCAGGTACTCTTGCCAGGCTTCCGAGGCCCCTTCGTCCTCTTCGGGCGTGGTCGGCTCGTCGTCCACGGGCGCGAGTGCGAGCGCCCGCAGGAACGGGTCGCTGCCGATGTCCCGCAGATACGCCAGGATGCTCTCCGCGGCGTGGACCTCGCTCTGCGGCAGCTCTTCAACTAGCTGGTGCAGCTTGTCCTTGCTGGACGACATCAGCCCCCCCTCCACGACCTGTACCGGCATCCGGGGTCGGACGGGCACCGGGGGCGGGGTCGCGCCCGGTGCCCAATAGGAATGTTAGCGCTCCAGGTCGAGGTCGCGGACGTCCACGAAGTGGCCCGCGATCGCCGCCGCCGCCGCCATCGCCGGGCTCACCAGGTGCGTGCGCCCGCCCTTGCCCTGGCGTCCCTCGAAGTTCCGGTTCGAGGTCGACGCGCACCGCTCGCCCGGCTGCAGGATGTCCGGGCTCATGCCCAGGCACATCGAGCAGCCCGGCTCGCGCCAGTCGAAGCCCGCCTCGACGAAGATCTTGTCCAGCCCCTCCGCCTCGGCCGCCCGCTTGACCTGCACCGAGCCGGGCACCACCATCGCCCGCACCTTCGGGTTCACCCGCTTGCCCCGCGCCACCTGGGCCGCCAGGCGCAGGTCGTCCAGCCGCGAGTTCGTGCACGAGCCGATGAACACGCGGTCCACGGGGATGTCCGCGATCGCCGTGCCCGGGCGCAGGTCCATGTACTCCAGCGCGCGCGCCGTCGCCTTCTGGTCGTCGGGCGTCGCCATCTCCGCCGGGTCGGGCACGCGCCCCGTCACCGGCAGCACCATCCCGGGGTTCGTGCCCCAGGTGACGTACGGCACCATCTCCTCGCCCCGCAGCACGACGCTCTTGTCGTAGCGGGCGCCCGGATCGGACGGCAGCGAGCGCCAGTAGTCCAGCGCGCGCTCCCACTCGGCTCCCTTCGGCGCGTAGCGGCGCCCCTCGCAGTAGGCGAACGTCACGTCGTCGGGCGCGATCATGCCGGCCCGCGCGCCCGCCTCGATGGACATGTTGCAGACGGTCATCCGCCCCTCCATCGACAGGCCGCGGATCGCCTCGCCGGTGTACTCGATCACGTGCCCCACGCCGCCGCTCACGCCGATGTGGCCGATGATGCCCAGGATCACGTCCTTCGCCGTGACGCCCGGCGGCAGCTTGCCCTCGACGCGCACCTCCATCGTCTTCGGCTTCATCTGCGGCAGCGTCTGCGTTGCCAGCACGTGCTCCACCTCTGACGTGCCGATGCCGAACGCCAGCGCGCCCACCGCGCCGTGCGTCGCGGTGTGGCTGTCGCCGCAGGTGATCGTCATGCCCGGCAGGCTAAAGCCCTGCTCCGGGCCGATGACGTGTACGATCCCCTGGTCGTTGCTCGCCATGCCCTCCAGCTTGATGCCAAACTCGCGGCAGTTGCGGGCCAGCGTCTCGATCTGCTTCCGCGCGATCTCGTCCCGGATCGGCAGGTGGTCGCGGCCCGGGTCGGTCGGCACGTTGTGGTCGACCGTCGCCAGCGTGAGGTCGGGGCGACGCACCCGCCGCCCGCTCAGCCGCAAGCCCTCGAACGCCTGCGCCGTCGTGATCTCGTGAATCAGGTGCAGGTCGATGTAGAGGAGCGTCGGCTGCCCCGGCTCCTCGCGGACGACGTGGCTGTTCCAGATCTTGTCAAACAATAGCTCGGGCATGGTCGCTCCTCGTCTCCTGATGATTCGCGGGCCGGCCGACAGTCGCCGCGGCGCGGCCAGGCAGCCGCGAAGGCGCCCCGGGCGGCGGCGCGGCCATCCGCCCGCCTACCTTACCATAAAAAACGTGACGCCCAGCGCACCAGCGGCTGGCTCGCGGCAAGCCTCTCAGCCGCCGGAGCGCTTCCCGCGCCTCTCGCTCGCCAGCCGCCCGGCGGCTCGGCGCCCCCGGCCTCTCCAAGCGCCGCACTTGCGCTCCACGACATAGCGTAGTTGCCCGCCCGCGCGCCTGTCCAATACATTGTTCGTAAGAGACTGATACCTCCCGGGTATTCCACTGTCGTGGAGCTGCGCCACCTGCGCTACTTCGTTGCCGTGGCCGAGGAGCTGCACTTCGGCCGCGCCGCCGCGCGCCTGCACCTCGCCCAGCCCCCGCTCAGCCGCCAGATCCGCCAGCTCGAGGCCGAGCTGGGCGTGCCGCTGTTCGAGCGCGACAAGCGCCACGTGCGCCTGACCGACGCCGGCGCCGTCTTGCTCGGGGAGGCGCGGGCCGTGCTAGCGCACGCCGAGCAGGCGGCCCACGCGGCGCGCCGCGCCGCCCGCGGCGAGGTCGGCACGCTCGCGGTCGGGTTCATCGGCGCCGCCAGCTACAGCGTGCTGCCCGGCATCGTGCAGGCATTTCGCGCGCGCTTCCCCGGCGTCGAGCTAGTCCTGCAGGAGATGACTACCGCCGAGCAGCTTCAGGCGCTGCGCGGCGGGCAGATTCGGGCGGGGCTGGTGCGCCCGCCGGTGGCCGACGCCGCGCTGGCCGCCGAGACGGTGCTGCGCGAGCCGCTGGTCGTGGCGCTGCCCGCCGTCCACCCGCTCGCCGCCCAGCGGCGCGTGGCCATCGCCGCGCTCGCCGGCGAGCCGTGGGTGCTGTTCCCCCGGCGCCTGGCGGCCGACCTCTACGACCAGATTCTCGGCCTCTGCGAGCGCGCCGGCTTCCGCCCCCGGCTGGCGCAGGAGGCGATGCAGATGCAGACGGTCGCGCGGCTCGTCGGCGCGGGGATCGGCGTCTCGCTCGTGCCGCGCTCGGTCCAGACACTGCACAGCGCCGGCGTCGCCTATCGGCCGCTGCGCGACGCGACGGCCGCGGTCGAGATGGCCGTCGCCTGGCGCCGCGACGACTCCTCCCCGCTGCTCCGCCAGTTCCTCGCCGTCGCCCGCGCGGCGGCTGATGCCAATGGCGCAGAAGCGCCGGGCCGGCGCGGGCGAGCCGCCACGCGCCCGCGCCTCCCGCGGGCTACCGCGTGAATGCCTGGATCTGCTCGCGCAGCGCCGAATAAGCTGTCATGAGCCGCGCGGGGTCGCCCAGCTCGAAGTCGGCCGGGGCGGGCGCCGGCCAGGCCGTCGTGCCCATGAAGGCGAAGCTGCCGCCTGGCCGCACGCGCGAGACGTGGAACGTGCCGCCCGGCACGAGAAGCTGCGGCCGTATCCCCGCCGCCAGGTCCGTGCCGACCGTCTGCACCTCGCCGTGGCCGTCGGCGTACAGCAGCAGCACCTCCAGCGGGTCGCCACTGTAGTGGTGGTACACCTGGTCGGCGCGGAGGCCGTCAGGCTCATGGTGTTTCTCCCGCTAGGGATGGCCGGCGGCCTTCGTCTCCCACAGGTACAGCGGCGTGTGGTCGGGATCGTGGAAGAAGGCGAAGCGCACGCCCTCGCCCTGCGTCGGCGGCGCGAACTCGACGCCGCGGGCGCGGAGCGTCGCCATCGCGGCTTCCAGGTCGTCCACCTGCAAGCCCAGCGACATGCCGCCGGCACCGCCTGGCTGCGGCCCGTGGGGGCCGGCGGCGTGCAGGCCGATGTTCACGCCGGGCGCCTCGATCTCCGCCCAGCCGTCGCCCGCGCGCATCTTCAGCGTGAGCCCGAGCGTCTCGGTGTAGAAGCGCACCGCGCGGTTGAAGTCCGACACCATCACGGTCAAGTTGCCACCCGTATACATACTGTCCCTCCTGCCTGGTCTCCCGGCGAGGGTAGCGGTGCGGCACGCCCCGACGCAACCGACGGCGGCGCGGGCTAGCACCGCAACCTGTATGACGCGTTGGCCCGTCCGGGAGCGGGTTTGCTACACTCCGGCTAGCCGGCCCGCGCGGCGGGTCGCCCAAGACCCTGCCGGAGGAGGCCGCCCGTGCCCGTCGATCCCGATCTCTTTCGCGGTACCCTGTCCAACTGGGCCAGCGGCGTAACCGTCGTCACCTCCCGCCACGACGATGAGCTACGCGGCATGACCGCCAGCGCGTTCTGCTCGCTGTCGCTGGACCCGCCGCTCGTCCTGGTCTGCATCGACCGCAGCGCCATCATGCACGAGGTCGTCGCCAAGAGCAACATCTTCGCCATCAACATCCTGGCCCGCGAGCAGGAAGAGGTGTCGCGCGTCTGCGCCAGCCGCCGCGTCGAGGAGGCGCGCCGGCTCGAGGGCATCCCGTACCATACCGAGGTCACCGGCTCGCCCGTGCTCGATCACGCTATCGGCTACCTCGACTGCCGCGTCGAACACGCCTACGAGGGCGGCGACCACACGATCTTCGTCGGCCGCGTCGAGGCGGCCGGCGCCCGCGACGGCGAGCCGCTGCTGTACTTCCGCAGCGCCTACCGCACGCTCGCGGACTGACCCATGCGCCTGCCCGACCGCGTGCTGGTGACGGACGTGGGGCCGCGCGACGGCCTCCAGTCCGAGCCGGCCTTCATCCCCACCGAGCGCAAGGTGGCGATCGTGGACGCCCTCAGCGCCGCGGGCGTCGGCCGCATCGAGGTCACCAGCTTCGTCAGCCCCCGCGCCGTGCCCCAGATGGCCGACGCCGAGGCCGTGCTGGCGCGGATCGCGCGCGCCCCCGGCGTGCGCTACAGCGCCCTCGTCCCCAACGCCCGCGGCGCCGAGCGGGCGCTCGCGGCGCGCGCCGACGAGCTGAACGTCGTCACCTCCAGCACCGAGACGATGAACCAGCGCAACCTGCGCATGACCATCGCCGACTCGATCGCCGCCTGCCGCGAGATCGTGCGGCTGGCCGCGCCGGCCGGCGTGCCGGTGGCCGGCGTGGTGAGCACGAGCTTCGGCTGCCCCTACGAGGGCCCGGTCACGGTCGCCCAGGTGTTCGCCGTCGTCGAGCGCCTCGTGGACGTGGGGGTGAGCGAGGTGTCCCTGGCCGACACGATCGGCGTGGCGAACCCCCGCCAGGTCGAGGCGCTGGTGGACGCCGTGCGGGCGCGCTGGCCGACGCTCGTCCTCGGGCTGCACTTCCACGACACGCGCGGCCTCGGCCTGGCCAACGTGCTGGCCGGCTTGCAGGCGGGCGTGGCCCGCTACGACGCCTCGGTCGCCGGCGTGGGCGCCTGCCCCTTCGCGCCCGGCGCCACCGGCAACATCTGCACCGAGGATCTGGTCTACATGCTAGACGAGCTAGGGGTTGCTACGGGGGTCGACCTCGCCGCCCTCATCGCCGCCGCCCGCCTCATGCGCGACGCCGTCGGCCACGACGTGCCTAGCCGCATGCTCCGCGCCGGCCCCCGCCCGCAGCTCCCCGCCGCGTCCTGACGCGGCCGCGCTACTGCTCGCACGCCAGCGCGCGACCGCGCTCCCACTTCACACTCTCGTCGTGCATTGGTCCTCACTCCTGTTTCTGGATGGGTTGCTCCGGTCGTCCTGCGAACCCGGCCAAGCCGGGCGCTGCCCGCGCGTGCCTATCCTGCGGCCATGTGCCGATGGCCATCGCCGATACGTTCCGTGTAGTCCGTACTGCACATGCTGGCTCAGCGATCTCGCGTGGCGGAGCGGTTGGCGCGAGTGGCCAGGAACCCGGCGCTGGTAGTGACGATCAGCGCCCAGAAGCGCAGCTCGCCTTGCCAGTCCACCGCATAGTGTCCGGTGAGGGCTGCCCACACCTTGAACACCAGGATCAGGCCAAGAACGACCCAGGCCCCGGCAAACACTCGCGTCGCGACGCTCCACTTGTCCATCGGCGCTTCCTCCCGCAACAGGCTCTGGATGCTCTGCTACTGCTCAGTGTAGGCGGGGGGCCGCCGTGGCGCTGTGCGTACCATCACAGCGTTGGCGTGGATACCTTCACTGAGGGGGTTGGGACCGATTGCCAGCGGGAGGGGCGAGCGCCGCGCGTCAGCCAACGGCACCAACGGTGGGGGCGATCCGCTCGGGGCGCTGCCACTGCTTCAGCGGCCGGCCGTCGGCGAGCGCCTGCAGCTCCCGCTCCCAGATCTTGCGGATCAGGATGATGCCCACGTCGGAGCGGCCCAGGCGCTCGGCGCGGCGGTCCGCGATCGCCCCCTGCCCCACCTGGGCAACCGTGTCCTGGATGTTGACCACGTTCGGGTGGTCCTTGATCGCGTCGATCGCCAGCTCGCCGCGCAGCACCCGGCCCGCTAGCTCCTCCACCGACCCGGCCGCCTCGCGGACGGCCTCCCGCTCCTGGAGCAGCCGGCGGTAGCGCTCCGCCGCCTCGCCCGTCAGGAACGCCAGGTCGAGGTTGAAGCTGCGGTAGGCGCCGTCGTCGATCGGCACGCGCCAGGCCAGCGCCTCCTGCCAGCGCGTCTCCGCGGGATCGTCCGGCGGGCTCGTGCGGCGCGTCATGTTCGGCATGCAGAACTGCACGGTACGCACCGTGCCGCCCCGCCGCGTGGCGTGGATGGCGACGCCCCAGGGCGTCTCCTCGGCCGCGACCGTCGGCACGCCGATCAGCCCGTTCTCGGTGAACGCTGAACGGCGGTGGACGAACGCCAGGTGGACCGGATCGTGGCTGTTCTCGAGCGCGTTGAAGTAGTTGCAGGCGCGCACGTAGCTCGTCGCCGTGAGCACCCCCTCCGCCTCCAGCTCGGGCCAGCGGGGGAACGCGGGCGCCTCGCCCTCGCCGAGGTAGGCGAACACGATGCCCAGGTACTCCTCGGTCGGATAGCTGCGGATCTTCACCTTGGACGGGAAGCTCGTGTCTTCGGCCGGCATCTCGACGCACTGGCCGGAGGCGTCGTACTTCCAGCCGTGATAGAAGCAGCGGAGGCAGGCGCCCTCCACCCAGCCGGTCGAGAGCTGCGTCCCGCGGTGCGCGCAGCGCGGCGCCACCACCTGCGGCTGCCCGCCCTCGCCCCGGTACAGCGTGAAGTCCTCGCTCATCACGCGGATGGGCTTCGCATGGCCGGCGGGCAGGTCGGCGGCCAGCGCCACCGGCTGCCAGAACATTCGCAGGTAGCGGCCGGCCAGCGTCCCCGGCCCCGTGTACTCGAAGGCGGTCGGGTCGGTGGTCGGATCGCCAGAACGCGGCTGGGGCTCCGTGGCGGCCATGCTTGCCCTCCCTCACACGGTCGTGCGCGCGTCGCTACGATTTCTTGAGCAGGCGGATGAGGTCGGCGCGCAGCGGCTCGAACCGCGCCTCGTCGTTCTGCAGGAAGAACTCCAGGTCGCCCTCGTAGAAGCGCGTCACGCCGGCCTGGAGCCGCTCCACGTCGGCGGCCGTGTGCGAGCCGGGGACGTGGAGGTTGTCCATCCGCGTCGCGGCATAGATCGTGTCCTGCGCCTCGCGCGTCAGCAGGTAGTTGATCCAGAGCTTCGCCGCGGCGGGATGCACGGCGTTCTTCGGCACCGCCATGTAGATCGGCTTCAGCAGCGGCGCGTCGCTGGCGACCATGAAGTCGAGCGGCGCTCCCGCCTGCTTGAGCTTCAGCGTGTCGCCGTGGCTGCAGTCGAGCGCAAAGACGTCGAACTCGCCGCTCGCCAGCCGCTGCTTCTCGTTGCAGCGCAGCACGCCGGCCACCTGGTCGGCGAACTGCGCCATGTAGTCGCGCACGCGCTGCTCGCCCCACAGGTCCGGCATCGACAACTGGTCGAAGCCGGCGGCGGCGTTCTGGCCCGCGATGCGCCCCTTGTACTGCGGCTTCAGCAGGTCTTGCAGGCTGTGCGGCACCTCGTCGGGACGCAGGCGCGCGCTGTTGTAGGTGATGCCGATGACGCTGGACTGGATCGGCACCGCCACGCCGCCCCCCGCGATAAGCGCGCTGTCCTGGATGGCCGGCGCCCAGTCTTGCCAGTCCACGCGCTCCAGCGCCCCGGCCTGCGCGAGCGCTGCGATGTGGTTGCCGTAACCCAGCACCACGTCGGTCGTCGCCGGGCGGCCGGCCTGGTACTCCTGCAGCAGCCGCTGCACGATGTTGCTCATGCTGGGGCCGGGCGTGAAGCTGACCGGCAGGCTCAGCCCGTAGTAGCGAGCGAACCCCGCCGCCAGGCCCTGCTGGCTGTCGCTGCCGCCCACCGAGCCCTCGCCCCACACCAGCGACAGCCCGCCCTCCTTGCGCCCCGCCTCCACGAGCGCCTGCGCCGCCGGCGCCAGCGCCGCGCGCGGCGCCGGCTCGGCGACCGGCACCGCTGCCGGCCCCGGCGCTCGCCCCGCCGCCGTCGGCGCGCAGGCGATCACGGCCAGGCACATAGCGGCGAGCAAGCTGCGCACGAAGGGGGTCACCGCTCGATCCGCATCACGAGGCCCCCGCGGGCCGGAGCGCCGCGCGCACCGCGGGCGCGACCTCGCGGCCCCATAGCTCCACCGCACGCAGGCCCGCCGCGTGGTCCAGCCCGCCGAAGTGGAACGTCAGCCCCAGGTCGGTGATGCCGAACGTCTCCGCCAGCCAGCGCACCGTGGTCGCGCACGCCTCGACGTCGCCCGCGATCAGGCGCCGCTCGGCCACCATGTTGTCCCATTGCAGCATGCGCTCCCGCTGCGCCGCCTGCTCCGCCCGGCCGGGCACGTCCGCCAGCTCCTGCATGATGAAGCCGCGCCAGTTCGCCCAGGCCGGCTCGGCCTGCGCGCGCGCCTGCGCGCTCGTCTCCGCCACGTGCGCCGGATACATCGCCAGCACTCGCCCGCGGCCCGCGTGACCCGCCGCCGCTCGCGCCTCGTGGTACAGCCGGATGCGCCCGGCCGTCGCCTCGGGCGGGAACAGCCACGGCAGCGTCATCAGGTCGTAGCCCTGCTCGCCCACCCAGCGAAAGCTCTCCGGGTCGAGGTTCGCCGTGACCCAGATGGGCGGCCGCGGCTGCTGGAGCGGGCGCGGCAGCACGGTCACGTCGCGGGCCTGATAGTATCGGCCCTCAAAACTGACCCGCTCCTGCGTCCAGGCGCGGTCGATCAGCGTGACGGCTTCCTTCATGTGGTCCTGAGCGTCGTCCCAGCCGAGGCCGAAGCCGCGGTAGCCGGAGTGCATCATGCCGCGCCCGGCGCCGAACTCCAGCCGCCCGCCGCTCAGCACGTCGAGCATGGCGAAGTCCTCGGCGATGCGCAGCGGCTGGTGCAGCGGCAGGATCGACACCGAGCTGCCCAGGCGCAGGCGGCGGGTGCGGGCGCTGAGCGCGGTGAGCAGCATTTGCGGGCTCGGCGTCATCCCGCCGAAGTAACGAAAATGGTGCTCCGTCGCCCACACGGCGTCGAAGCCCACCGCCTCCGCGGCCTCGACCTGCTCGAAGTAGCGGCTGTATACGTCCGCCGCCGTGCCATCCAGCTCCGGCACGTACGTATTCAGAATGTAGTAGCCAAACTGCACCGCGCTACTCCTTCTCGCAGGGCCACCCGCCAGCCGGCCGCGCCCCACCATTCATGCCCACGACGATCGGGCGGCCGACGGCTTCCCGCCCGCTACCCCCGGCGCTGCCGGCACCGGCGCCACCATTCATTCATGCCCACGACGATCGGGCGGCCGACGGGCCAGATCGTAGGGTAGGGCCTCGTCCCCCGCCGCCCGGCCGGGTAACTGGCACCCGCTTCCAGGCCCTGGCAGACGTAGGGCAGGGGCTCGTCCCCTGCCGCCCGGCGCTCGGCCACCACAACTGCGCGGCGGGGCACACGCCCCCCACCCTACCTCTGTTACGCGGCAACCGCCCCCGGCTCCGGCCTCACGCCTGGCGCGGGAAACCGCCCCGCTCGGTGAGGGAAGTGTAGAGAACTGGCCCCGGCCGTGCCAGGCGCGCGCGGCCGCATCCCCTATAATTCCGGTCGTGGTACTGCTGAGCGTCCTCGACCAGTCGCCCATCCGCCGGGGCATGACGCCGTCCGACGCCATCCACGAGACGCTGCGCCTGGCCGAGGCCGTGGACCGGCTCGGCTACCATCGCTACTGGCTCGCCGAGCACCACTCCAGCGGCTCCCTCGCCGGCCCCAGCCCCGAGGTCATGATCGGCCAGGTGGCCGCGCGCACGGCGCGGCTGCGCGTTGGCTCCGGCGGCGTGCTCCTCCAGCACTACAGCGCCCTCAAGGTCGCCGAGAACTTCCGCGTGCTGGAGACGCTCTACCCTGGCCGCATCGACCTCGGCATCGGCCGCGCGCCCGGCAGCGACCCGCGTACCGCCCAGGCGCTCGTCCAGGGGCCAGGCGCGCTCGGCATCGAGTACTTCCCCCACCGCGTCGCCGACCTGCTGCGCTTCCTCCACGACGACCTGGAGCCCGACCACCCATTCCACGGCGTCCACGCCATGCCCACCGGGCCAACGGCGCCCGAGGTCTGGCTGCTCGGCTCCAGTGCCGAGAGCGCCTCCTACGCCGCGGCGCTCGGCACGGCCTTCTCCTTCGCCCACTTCATCAACTGGGAGGGCGGCGCGCAGGTCACGCGCGCCTACCAGCGCGCCTTCCGCCCCTCGCGCTACCTCGCCGCGCCGCGGGCCAGCGTCGCCGTGTTCGTCGTCTGCGCCGACACCGCGCAGCAGGCCGAGCGGCTCGCCCAGAGCCGCCTCATGTGGTCGCTGCGCCTCGGCTTTGGCGAGCGGCGCCCCTACCCCTCCGTTGCCGATGCCGAAGCCCACCTGTACACGGTCGAGGAGCGCGCCCGCATGGCGCACACCCGCAAGGGACTCGTCGTCGGCGCCCCCGAGCAGGTGCGCGCCCAGCTCGAAGCGCTCGCCGCTGACTACGCGGTCGACGAGCTAATCCTCCTCACCATCACCGAGGACTACCCCTCGCGCCTCCGCTCCTACGAGCTAGTCGCCCAGGCCTTCGCCCTCCCCTGCGTCTCGCCGAGCTAGAGCAACTGGCGGGCAAGGAGTCGCCATCGGCGCGGCGCGCCAGCCGCGCGCCAGCGTATAATCGGCCACCGCGCGGTGAGACGCGCTCGGGCCGGCGCAGGGCCGGCGGCCGTGGCGCGGCAGGAGGAGGCAGCAATGGCGGACATTCGAGGCGTGGGCACGCCGATCACCTACTCGGACGACAACCCCATCTCAGAGTGGATCGACAAGCTGCGGCTGGAGCACCGCGCCACCGCGCGCGAGCCGCGCGACCAGGCCGAGCGTGAGCTGCTGGGCCGCTGGCTGGCCTACCGTGGCCGCTTCGAGCTGGACCACATCGTCGGCTCCGCCTGCTACGCCTACAGCCACTTCGAGATGGACGACGAGTGGAAGTTCATCCTGGCCGACCACATCCGCACCGAGGCGGGTCACGGCTGGGGCTACGTCAAGCAGGGCGACTACGTCGACCCCACCCGCGACCACACGAAGCCCGACCCCGAGTTCGCCGAGGAGCACGGCCTGCTGCCCCGCGTCGAGCACGCCGCGCTCATCCGCCGCGATTTCCTCAGCTATCTCATGGCCGGCAACCTTTGGCCCTACGGCCACACCACCGCGGTCACCATCGGCGGCATCCTCATTACGACGCCGCGGGTGCTGGACTTCGAGGACAAAGTGGTCCATGCCGAGGAGCGCGGCCACCACGACGCGGCGCTCCAGAAGCTGCACGACTACGTGTGGCAGCTCATCGACGAGTTCGGCGAGGAGCCGATCCGCAAGCGCATCGCCGCCATCGACGCGGCGTCGCTGAACGCCCGCTCGCGCACCGTCTTCGACCCGCCGCAGCGCGAGTTCCTGAAGAAGCACTTCAACTCGACCTGCGAGAACGTGAAGAAGTTCTTCGAGTGGCGCGAGTACCTGTACCTCAACGTCCTCGGCTTCCCGCCCGAGCCGGTCCACATCAAGACCTGGCCGCCGGAGATCCCCCAGAACCAGCCGGTGGCGGTGTAGGGATGGCGATCAACGGCACCGCGGGGGCCGGCGCCCCAGCGCTCCAGTTCGGCATCTTCGACTGGCTCGACCGCAACGACCCGGTGCTCGGCGACACCTACGAGCAGCGCCTGCGGCTGCTCGAGGCCGCCGACCGGGCCGGCTTCTACTGCTACCACCTGGCCGAGCACCACGGTACGCCCCTCGGCATGGCGCCGTCGCCCAGCCTGCTGCTCGCGGCCGCGTCGCAGCGCACGCGGCGCATCCGCCTCGGGCCGCTCGTGTTCACGCTGCCCGTCTACCCGCCCGTGCGCCTGGCCGAAGAGATCTGCATGCTCGACCAGCTTACGCGCGGGCGGCTGGAGCTGGGCATCGGCCGCGGCACGTCGCCCTACGAGATGGCCGTCTTCAACGTCGACCCGGCCGAGTCGCGCGCCATGTTCGAGGAGGCGCTGGCCATCATCACGGCCGCGCTCGCCGAGGGCAAAGTCTCCTACGAGGGCCGCCACTTCGCCGCGCGCGACGTCGAGTTGATGGTGCGGCCGGTGCAGCGGCCCTACCCGCCCCTCTGGTACCCCACGAGCAACGTCCAGTCGGTCCCCTGGGTCGCCGGCCAGGGCATCAGCACGATGTTCAGCCACAACACGCCCACCCTGAAGCAGACGCGCGAGAACGTCGAGGTGTACTGGCGCGTCTACGCCGAGCACCGCGCCGCCCCCGGTCGCCTCAACGGCCACGTGGCCGAGCCGAAGGTCGGCCTCATGCGCCAGGTCTACGTCGCCGCAACCGACGCCGACGCCCTGCGCGAGGCGAAGGCCGCTTACGCCGCCTGGTTCGAGAACTACACGTACCTCTGGGTGCTCCACGGCAACACCGCGCGCCACGAGCGCAAGGCCGACCTGGAGCAGGCGGTGGCGGACCGGCGGGTGCTCGTCGGGTCGCCGGCGACGGTGCGCGCGCTGGTGCAGGAGTGCCTCGACGCGACCGGCGTCAACTACTTCGTCCCGAGCTTCACCTGGGGCAACCTGACCACCGCGCAGGTCCTGCGCTCCCTCGACCTCTTCGCCCGCGAGGTCATGCCCGCCGTCCGCGCGCGCGCCCTCGCCCGCGCCGCCCCCTAGCCAGGCGGCCCGACGGGTACGCGCCACCTCGGCTCTGCCGACAGGGTGGCACCGGTGTGTCGGCACTCGCCTGGGCATCCGGGCGGTGGCAGCGGCAGCCGCCGCGCGGCCGCGCGGCGGCTGCCGCTGCCACCGAGCGCGCTGGCCCGTTTCTTGCGCTCCCCTATTCCCCCGAAGGCACACGCAGCCAGGGGGTCGCGCCGCCGCGTCGACCGCAGGGAGAGGGGAGCGATGGACCAGCAGGAGCTTGTGAAGCTAATGAACGAGGATCTCGGGCTGGAGTACCGCTCGATGATCCAGTACACTCAGCACATCGCGACTATCAAGGGGATGGGCGCTCAGGCCGTCATCGACGAGCTGCGGGCGCACCTCAACCAGGAGCTGACCCACGCGGTCACGCTGGCCGAGCAGATCGCCTTCCTGGGCGGCGTGCCGGCCGTGACGGTGCCCGCGGTCCCCAGCGAGACGGACACCAAGCGCGCCCTGCAGCTCGACCTGAAGCTCGAGCAAGATCAGCTCGAGCGTTACCGCCAGCGCATCGAGCAGGCGACCGAGCTGTCGCTGGTCGACGTGGCCGAGGCGCTGCGCCCCCTCCTGACGCAGACCCAGGAGCACGTCCGCGACCTTCAGACCGCCCTCGGCGTCTGAAGGTCGCGGCCGGGGACGATAGCCCCCGGCCGTCGTCGCACGCGCCGCCTGGTAGAGCCTGTAACCGGCCAGGCTGACGGAGGGGCGGGTTTCCTGCCCGCCCGCGGCCTGTGGCGCGGCATACGGCAAGCGCCACGGCCCCCGTTCCGGCGCCGGAGCGACCGGGCGGGCCGGCGCCGCGGGGGCGTGGGGCGCGGCATACGGCCAGCGCCACTGGCCGCCGCCCCGGCGGCGCCGGCCGCTCACCGAGGCTGCAAACCGCTATACGCCTCGCGCGGTCCGCGGACCGCGCGAGGCGATCACCATCTTCGACGGGCGCCTCGCTCGGACGCCGCCGTGTGGTATCAACAGGGAGCGCGCGAGGGGGTGCGACCAGATGACGATGAGTAATGCTTGGCGTGCGATCACCGCTGTCGGCCTGCTGGTGCTACTGACGGTTGCCCCGCCCGGGCTGGTCCGCGCCAGCGCGGCTCGCCAGGCGGGCGACGCGCCCATTCCGGGTGTCGAGCAGTTCTCGGGGCTCAGCGCCGCTCACCGCTCCGGTCCCATCGACTACGCCGAGACGCCGCCCTCCGGCGGCCCGCACGCCCCCATCTGGGTCAACTGCGGCGTCTACGACCAGCCCGTGCCCACCGAGATGGCGGTCCACGCGCTGGAGCACGGCGCTGTCTGGCTCACCTACCAGCCCGACCTGGCTGCCGCCGACGTGGCGGCGCTGCGGGCGCTGGCCCGCGGCCGCGACTACGTTCTCGTGACGCCCTGGGGCGCCGGCGGGCTGCCCAGCCCCGTGGTCGCCGTCGCCTGGGGCCTGCGCCTGCCGGTCGACGACGCGAGCGACCCGCGGCTGGCGGAGTTCGTCGCCCGCTACGCCAACGGCCCGCAGACGCCCGAGCCGGGCGCGCCCTGTCACGGCGGGCTGGGCACGCCCCTGCCGAATCCGTAATTCCCCGGGCGCTCCTAGCGGGGCGGCGCCGCGGCCGCCCGCGGGGGCGCCGGCCGCGGCGCCCCCCGCACGAGCCCCGTCAGCGCGAGCGCCGCGACGATCGTGACGGCGGCGAGCCAGAGCGTCGTGGGATAGCCCGACTGGGCGGCGACCCAGCCGCCCAGCACCGCCCCGCCCAGTCCGGCCAGCGCCGCGACCGCCGTGTAGAGCCCCATTCCCTCGCCCTCCCCGACCGGCGAGAGCTGCGAGGTGAGGAGCGTGCTGCTCACGCTCATGGCGGGGAAGGCCAGCGAGACGATCGCGAAGGCGAGTAGCACCACTACCTCCCGCCCGGCGAACGCCACGCCAGCCAGGCCGATCAGCCCGCCAAACGTCAGCAGCCGCACCCCGAGCGCCGCCTGGAGCACGCGCACCCCGCCGATGCGGTGGGTCAGCACGCTCGTGGGCGAATAGAGCAGCAGCCCCACGCCCGTGGCGCCGGCGAGCGCAAACGACGCCGGGCCAGCCGGTATCCCGTAGATACCGTCGACGACGAGCGGGTACAGCGTGAAGACCGCGTTCGTGCCCAGGTTGGCCATGACCCAGAGCAACAGGAACACGCCGAAGGGCGAGCGCATCGCTCTGCCCAGGCGGGCGAGCGTCGCGCGGCGCGGCATGTGGATCAGGCGCAGCGGCGAGAGGCGTGCCCACTCGACGTGAGCCAGATGCCGGTGCAGCGGAGCAAGTGCCTCGCGGCGATGCTCTGGTGTCATCGCGGCCCGCATGGCGGGCGTGGCCCCCGGCCGTGGCGGCGTCCGGGTCAGCGCCCAGCCTGCCAGCCCCGCCAGGCCGAGCGCCCCCGCGCCGGTGAGCAGGCCGATCTGCAGCGGCAGTTGGCTCAGCGAGCCCGCGACCACGAGGCCGGCGACGATGCCGGCGTTATAGAAGGTCTGCAGCCAGCCGATCCGCGCGTCCCATTCCGGCTGCGGGTGGACCTCCACGACAAACAAGCTGGCCACGGTGTTGGCGGCCGCAGTGCCCACGCCGAGAACGAGCGCCAGCCCGACCCAGGCGGGGGCATTCGTGGTCATGCCGAAGACGGCGAGCGCGAGGCCCGCGACCACCGCGCCGCCGCCGAACAGGCCGCGGTGCCAGCGCAGGCGGTCCGCCAAGTCGCCCCACAGGGCCGCCGTCAGGCCGCCCAGCCCCACGGTCGCCATGACGACGCCAACGTGGGTGGCGCTACCTGCCTTGTTCACGACGAGCGGCATCAGGATGGGCGCGACGCCGCCCGTGGCGAGGCCGATCAGCGTGTAGGCCACGTACCACGGCTCAACGGCCCGCCGCCAGCGCGCGAGAGTTCCCCCCACTGCCGCCACCTCTCCGTGATGCCATTGTTATGCGGCCAACCTTGAGGCGGCACGCCGTGAGGCAGACAATAGCACGCGAGTCAGGTGTCGCGCGACGCCGCTCGGGAGGCACGGCAGGCTCCCCCTTGGCCTGACGCCGGTCCTCCCCCTCGCAACCTCCTGCCGCCGTGCCGCTTGGCCGCCACCGAGCGGCACGGCGCTCACCCCCCAGCCACGCGCTCGCGTGCTCCCGCCGCGACCGTGCTGAGTCCCGGCCGCGGTCACCGACGGGCGCGTGTGCCGCCGACCGGCCTACCCCGCCAGGCGACCAGTGGCCACCAGCCAGCGGGTGAACCGCAAGCGTCCGCGCTCGGCGGGCGAGAAATCCTTCAGCAGCACCACCAGGCGCGTGGCCTCCCGCGGGCGCCGCGCCAGCTCACGCTGCCAGGAATACGCGTCGACTTTGGTAGTCACCGCGACCTCCTGCCACTGTCCTACCCTTTTACATAAACGTTCCAGCGCGCCAAACGTTTCATTTTCTGCGCGCGCTGGTCGCACGGATGTTCCAATCGCTCATCCTCGTCGGCTCGGGGCTGCTCGCCTGGCCGATCGCGAGTCGCTGTCGCATCGCCCGTGTTTGGTATACTGCGAATGTGCTTGCCCCCCAGACGGGCGAGCCGCGCGGCACGGTCCGGCAAGGGAGAAGCCGCCTGGATGCTCTAGCGCTCGCGCAACGAATCGTCGATATTGCCGCCGATCGGCAGGCCAGTGACATCCTCCTGCTGGACCTGCGCGCCGTCTCGCCCATCGCCGACTATTTCGTCATCTGCTCCGGCAACAGCGAGCGGCAGCTCGAGGCGCTCGAGCACGCGATCGTCGGCCAGCTGCGAGATCAAGAGCATGTGCGGCCTCGCCAGCGAGAGGGCAGCGCGGCTTCGGGCTGGGTGCTTCTCGATTACGGCGACGTCGTCGTGCACATCTTCAGCGCGAGCGAGCGCGAGTTCTATCGCCTCGAAGAGCTGTGGTCGGCCGCGCCCACGGTGGTGCGGGTCCCGTAAGGCGCGGCGCATCGCTTCCACGACCAAGCGGGGGTCGGCATGGCACGCACGAAGATCCTCCTGGCCGACGACCAGGACCGCGTTCGGCGCCTGGTGGCGGCGACCCTGGGTAGCGCCCAGTGGGAGCTGCTCTACGCGGGCGACGGCGAGGAAGCGCTGCGCGTCGCCCGCGAGGCGCAGCCGGCGATCGTGCTGCTCGACGTCACCATGCCGAAGCTCGACGGCTTCGAGGTCTGTCGTCGTCTGAAGGGCGACCCCGCCACGCGCCACATGGCCGTGGTCATGCTCACTGCCCTGCGCGACGAGGAGAGTCGCATCCGCGCGAACCTGGCCGGGGCCGACGAGTACTTCGTGAAGCCGTTCAGCCCGCTCGCGCTGGTCTCGCGCCTGCAAGAGCTGCTGCCCGCGTCCCCCCCGGCGGCTGCCTCGCACCCCACGGCGTCGGCGGGCGCCCGTCCGTCAGGCGAGGCCTCGCCCCTGTTGTCGCCCGAGACGCCGGCGATCGTGACCACGCTCGCCCAGACCGGCGGCGCCGGCAACACCACCACCATCACGGCGCCTGAGGCGCAGCAGCTCCTCGCCTACGCGCGCGACCTGAACCAATCGCTGGAGCAGGTGCGGCGCGTGTACGCCGAGCTAGAGCGCTCGTATCTCCAGACGATCGAGGCTCTGGCGGCCGCGCTGGACGCGCGCGACTCGGCAACCGAGGGTCACTGCCAGCGCGTGACCGGCTGCACGCTGGTCATGGGCGAGTACTTCGGCATCCAGGGCGCCGAGCTGACCGCGCTCCACTACGGCGCGGCGCTCCACGACATCGGCAAGATCGGCATCCCCGACGCGATTCTGCGCAAGCCCGGGCGGCTCACCGAGGAGGAGTGGGCGCTGATGCGCCAGCACCCCGAATTGGGCGAGCGGATCATCGCCGGCATCGAGTTCTTGCGCTCGGCGGTCCCCGTCGTGCTGCACCACCACGAGCGCTGGGACGGCGCCGGCTACCCCGCCGGCCTGGCGGGCGAGGCCATCCCGTTCGGCGCGCGCATCTTCATGGTGTCCGACGCCTTCGACGCCATGATCTCCAACCGCCCCTACCGCAAGGGCATGCCCTACGAGCAGGCGCTGCGCGAGATCCGCCACATGTCGGGCAAGCAGTTCGACCCGGCCGTCGTCGAGGCGTTCGAGGCCGTCTTCCCGAAGATCTGCGCGGCCCCCTTCCTCCAGCAGAGCGCCACCGCCGCCGTCTAGCCTGCCCGCGCGCCTCACCCCGTCGTCTGGAGGCCGGCGGCGATGGCGTTGATGCTGTGGTGGATGGCGTCGAGCAGCGCGGCGCGCGTGGCGAGCGGGGCGTCGAGCGGCAGGGCCCGGTAGCGGCCTAACAGCGCGACCTGCGTGACGTGCAGCGCATCCACGTACGGATTACGCAGCTTGATCGAGCGCGCCAGCACCGGCGACCGCTCCAGCAGCGCGGCCTGCTCCGTCACGCGCAGCACGCCGGCCACGCTGCGCTCGTACTCGGCGACGATCGCCGCGAACGGCGCCGGGTCCGCGGCCAGCGTGGCGTAGCGGTGAGCCGTCGCCATGTCGGCGGTGCCCAGGCTCAGCTGCGCGTTGTCGAGCGCCATCGCGAAGAAGCGCCAGCCGCGGTACATCGCCCGCAGCAGGTCCAGCCCGCCCGCCCCGATCTCGGCCAGCAGCGCCGTGCCCAGCCCGAACCAGCCCGGCAGGTTCACGCGCGCCTGGTTCCAGCTAAACACCCAGGGGATGGCCCGCAGGTCGCTCAGCGCCAGGTCGCCGGCGTCGCGGCCCGCCCGGCTCACCGGCCGCGACGCCAGGTTCAGCGTCGCCAGCTCGGGGAACGGCGTCGTCTGCTGGAAGTAGCGCAGCAGCGCCGGCGAGCCCTTCACCCACTCGTCGTAGTGCGCCCGCGAGGCGGCGGCCAGCCGCTCGGCCGCGGCGATCCAGGCCGCATCGGGCGCGGGCTCGGGCGGGCCGAGCGCCGAGAGCAGCAGCGCGTGGACCATCTGCTCGCCGTGGCGCTCGGCGATGGCCGGGTTGCCGTAGCGGGCGAAGATCACCTCGCCCTGCTCCGTCACCTTCAGCTCGGGCAGGCGCGCTTCAGCCGGCCGCGCCAGGATCGCGCGCCCCATCGGCCCGCCGCCGCGCCCCACCGCGCCCCCCCGCCCGTGGAACACGGTTAGCGTCACGCCGGCGGCCGCGGCGACGCGGGCCAGCGCCGCCTGCGCGCGGTACGTCTGCCAGGTCGAGGCGAAATAGCCCCCGTCCTTGTTGCTGTCCGAGTAACCGACCATCACCTGCTGGCGGTCGCCGCGCGCGCGCACGGCGGCGCGGTAGGGCGGGCTGGCGAGCAGCCGTGCCACGATGTCGCCGCAGGCGCTTAGCTCCTCGATCTCCTCGAACAGCGGCACCACGTCGAGCGCGCAGGTGGCCGGCGCGGCGCCGCCGGGCCAGCGGTACAGCCCCGCCTCGCGGGCCAGGAACAGCACCGCCAGCGCGTCGCTCGGCGCGCGGCACATCGAGATGACGTACGTCGCGCAGGCGGCCGCGCCGCCGAGCGCCTGCACGTCGGCCATCGCCTGAAACGTGTCCAGCACCTCGCGGGTCGCGGGCGAGAGCGCGTCCAGAGGCGGCGCGAGCGGCGGCCCCACGAGCCGCGCTTCGAGCAGCGCCTGCCGCTCGGCCTCGCCCAGGCGCGCGTAGCCCCCCGCGCCGGTTACGCCCAGCAGCTCCGCCACGGCGGTCGTGTGACGCGCGGCGTGCTGGCGCAGCTCCAGCTCGGCCAGGTGGAAGCCGAACGCCGTTACGCGCCGCCGCAGGTCGCGCAGCCCGTCGGCGGCGATGCGCTCGCCCCGGTGGGCGGCCAGGCTGTCCTCGACGAGCGCCAGGTCGGCGAGCAGCCCGTCGGGCGCCGCGTAGGCGCCGGGCGCCCCGGTCTCCAGGCGGCGCAGTCGCTCCGACATTAGTCCCAGCTTGCGGCGGTAGGGCTCGTCGCTCCAGCGCGCCACCGCCTGCACGCCGAGATCGGCGCGGTCCCGCTCCAGCGAGGCGAGCAGCGCGGGCGACGCCCCCACCAGCCGGGCCGAGATGCTCAGCGCGCGCCCCAGCGTCCGTAGGTCATCGCGGTAGCGTCGCAGCACCGCCGCGCGGGCGAGCCGCGCCGCCGCGCGCGTGACCTCCGGCGTGACGGCCGGGTTGCCGTCGCGGTCGCCGCCCACCCACGAGCCGTAGCGCAGCAGTGCGGGCGCCTCCACGGGCGCCGCCAGGCCCCTGGCCACGTCCCCGCTCGGAATCGGCTTCCCGGTACTATCCGCCAGCGCCGTGTCGAGCGCGCGCCAGACGGCCGGCGCCACGTCGTACACCGTGCCGGCCAGGTAATAGAGGACGGTCTGCACCTCGTCGAGCACGCTCGGCCGCTCGACGCGCGCCTCAGCGGTCTGCCAGATGAGCGTGATGCGGCAGCGTAGGGCGTCGAGCGTCGCCGCGCGCTCGCGCGGGCTGGCGCGTGGGTCGTCGAGCGCCGCGATCAGCGCCGCGGCGGCCTGC
This sequence comes from Chloroflexota bacterium, assembly GCA_035293805.1. Taxonomy (GTDB): domain Bacteria; phylum Chloroflexota; class UBA6077; order UBA6077; family JAJPHF01; genus JAJPHF01. The sequence continues at coordinate 80,770 of DATGMD010000051.1, forward strand.
AGGTGCTGGAGCAGCGTGCGGCGCCGCGCCTCGGAGGGGTGCGCCGTGAACACCGGGTGAACCGACAGGCCCCACACGCCGGCGCGCAGCGCGGCAGCGTCCTGTCCGTCCTCGCGCAGCGCCGCGATCGCCGCGCCGATCGACTCGTGCAGCGGTGCGCCCGCCTGCGCGCGCTCGCGCAGCGTGCGCACGCGGTGGTGCTGCTCGGCCAGGTTGATCAGGTGGAAGTAGACGCCGAAGGCGCGGGCGAGCTGCAACAGGCGCTCGTCGCTCTGCGCCCCTGCCCAGTCCAGCAGCGGATCGCCGGCGGGGCCTGCTGCCGCGCCATGGTCGTGGCCTTCGTGCAGGTGGTCCGCTGACGCCTCGCTCACGGCGTCGGCGTCGCGCCGCGTGGCGCTGCCGGGCGAGCGCTCCGCGATCGCGGCCGTGCGCAAGTGCTCGACGGCGGCGAACAGGTCCGCCCCGCCCTGCTCGCGCAGCACCTCGCCGACGAGGCTGCCCAGCAGGCGCACGTCGTCGCGCAGGCGCTCGATCGGCTCGGCTCGCGGCTGCGCCATCTCGGCAGTGTGGGCTGCGCCCGCGTCGGCACGCGATTGCGCCAACGCGGGCCGCGGCCGCTGTCCCTACTGCTCGGCGATCGTCACCGTGTTGATGGTGACGGGGTTGACAGGCGAGGAGGCCTCGCGGCCACCCGGCCGCACCGGCGCGGTGGCGATCGTGTTCACCACGTCCATCCCGTTCGTCACGCGGCCGAAAATCGTGTAGTTGGGGGGTAGGCCGCGGGCGTTGTCGCCTTGCACGATGAAGAACTGGCTGCCGTTCGTGTTCGGGCCAGCGTTCGCCATGGCCACGATGCCCGGCTCGTAGGCGCGGCGCACCGGCTCGTCGTTGAAGCGGTAGCCCGGACCGCCCGTGCCCGTGCCCGTCGGGTCGCCGCCCTGGATCATGAAGCCCGCGATCGTGCGGTGGAACGGCGTGCCGTCGTAGAACCCCTGCCGTGCCAGAAACACGAAGTTGTTCACCGTCTGCGGCGCGTCGCCGGGCAGCAGCTCGATCGTGATGTCGCCCGCGCTCGTCTGCAGCGTCGCGGTGTAGGTGTGCGACGGGTCGATCGTCATCGGCGGCGGGTTCGACCACTGCTGCCCCTGCCCGCCGGGGCTGGCCATCGCCAGTCGCGTCTGCGCCAGAGCCAAGAGCGCCAGCGCCACGCCCAGAAGCCAACGCATGCCTCACTCCTTCACGCTGGGTGGAGTCATCACGAGCCGACTGCCGCGCCGCCGCTCCGATTCGCGCCCGCGCGCCCCGACTCGCCGTCCTGCCCCGAGTATTGTAGGTGCCAGCCAGGCGCGGCGACACGCCCGCCCGCCGCGCCCGTTCCGGCTGCCCCCCGCGCTGCGCCCGGCGGCCGGCGGCCGACCGCTAGCGCGTCTGCGACAACAGGGTGTTAGGGTCCGGCTGCCGGTCGCCCTCCAGCTCGGCCTCCGGCACCGGCACGTCCGGGGTGGGCTCGTCGAGAGCCGGGCGCAGGGTGTGGTTCAAAATCACCTGGAGGGCGGCCGCCACCGGCACCGCCAGAAAGGCGCCCGCCGGCCCGTACAGGATGGCGCCGATGAGGATGCCGAGGACGACCGTGAGCGGGCTGACCCCCACCGCCTGGCTCATGATCCGCGGGATCAGGATGTTGCCCTCGATCTGCTGGATGACGAGCGCGATCGGCACCAGCAGCAGCGCCTTGAACGGATCGGTCACCAGCGCGACCAGGAACGCGGGCACGAACGCCAGGAAGGGCCCCACCATCGGGATGATCTCGAACAGCCCTGCCAGCACCATCAGCACCAGCGAGTTGGGTAAGCCCAGCAGGACGAACGCCACGCCAGCCATCATGCCGATGGCGAGCATGACCAGCAGCTGCCCGCGCACCCAGGCGCCGAGCCGGTCCTCGACCTCCAGCCAGGTGGCGTTGACGTGGCGCGCGTGAGCGGAGGGCACCAGCCGCAGAACGGCGCGCTTGATCGCGCTGCGCTCCGTGAGCCAGTAATAGGCGAGCAGGAACACGGTGATGATGCTGAACAGCGTGTGGGCGAACGCCCCGCCCACGCCCACGAGCTGGTCCGCCTGCGCCGCGCCGACCGGCTCCTCCAGCCCGTGCTCCACCGCCGGGCCGGCCGCCGCGAGGCCGCGCAGCAACAGCGCCCGCAGCGGCCCGATGTCGATCTGCTCGACCCGCGGCTGCAGTGCCGCGACCTGCTGGGGCAAGGTGCCCACGAACTGCGTGAGCTGCCCGACGAGACTGGGGAGGAGCAAGACGCCCAGCGCCACGAGGGCCGCGAAGATACCCGAGTAGACGATCAGGATGCCCTGCCCGCGGCTGAACGGTCCGCGCCGCAGCCAGTTGACCAGCGGCTCGATGGCCGTGGCAAACAGGATCGCCAGCAATAGTAGGAGCAGGACCTCCTGGATGCGCCACAGCAGGTAGACGCCGCCCAGCACTACGAGCACGATCAGCGTATAGCGCGCCACCATCCAGCCGGACGGCCTGAGCACACTCCCGCGCTCCCCGTTCGTGCTCGGTGCAGTGGGCACGCCGGCCCCCGGCGCGCAGTCGGGCGCGCCGCTCCGCGCCTCGCCGCCGCGCCGGGCCTCCGGCGCCGGCGGTCCAGCAGGTGCCTCCGCCACCGCGGCCTCCAGCCTCCAGTCTCGTGCGGAAGGCAAGGCAGGCCGCGTGCCAGCACCGTACGCGCCGGGCACGGAACTTGCCCACGGCGCAGGTCGCTCGGATCGGGCTGGCGGTTCGTCCCAAGCACTCGGCCGAGGTAAGTGTGCCTGTTTGGCGAAGCCAGACGTCCACACTATCCCTGGACCGGCAGCTTAGGCGAAGGGAGAGTGACGTGAGAAAGGCATTCGCGCTCGGCGTCGGGGCTCCATCGCTCGGCAGGCTCCTGCCTCGCCGGCGACGCGGGAAGGCTGGCGAGCCCGCCTGGACCGCACCATCTGTGCAAGCGGCCGTGCGCGCGGCCGGGGTCGAGTGGGCCACTCGCCGCTACCTGCTCTACGTCGTCCTTCCCCTCTGGATGGCCTCGGGCCTGGTCGACTGGGAGCTGCACCAGCCCCGCCCTCGCGCCCCGACTGCTCCCCGCCGGGCCAGTGCGTTGCGGTCCAGCCCCGCCATTGGGCACGCGCGGCGCCGCGCGCTATGATGGGCTGCAGAGCCGCCCGACCCCTGGGCGGCCGGCGCGAGGGGTAGGCGATGGGGCCACGAACCGGGCAGAACTACGTCGCCGCGCTGCGCGACGACCGCCGCGTGTACCATGCCGGGGAGCAGATCGCCGATGTCACCACTCACCCCGGCTTCGCCGGCACCATCCGCACGCTCGCCCGCCTCTACGACCAGCAGCACGACCCCGCCTACGCTGACCTCATGACGACCGACTGGGAGGGCGACCGCGTCTCCTGGAGCTACGCGCCGGCCCGGACCCTGGACGATCTGCTCGCCAAGCGGCGCAACATCGAGCTGTGGTCCGACGCCACGCTCGGCCACATGGGCCGCTTCCCCGACTTCTGCGCCGAGCTGACCGCCGGCCTGCTCGACGCCGCCGAAGCGTTCGGCGTAGGCGACCCGCGCTTCGCCGCCAACGCCCGCAACTACCACCGCTACGCCGCCCAGCGCGACCTCTGCCTGACCCACGCGCTCAACGACCAGTTCTACGACCGCACGAAGTCCGCCAGCGAGCAGGATGACCCCGACCTGATCCTGCACGTCGTCCGCGAGACCGACGCCGGGCCCATCGTGCGCGGCCTGCGCAACCTCGCCACCCTCGCCCCCATCGCCGACGAGTGCCTGGTCTACCCGAACCGGCCGCGCGCCGAGGGCGAGCTGGACTACGCGCTCACCTTCGCCATCCCCATGAACGCGCCGGGCCTCAGCGTCATCTGCCGCGACCTGTACGCCGCCCATGCCGATCCCGAGCGCCTGCCGCTCACCGCTCGCTTCGACGAGGTCGACGCCACGCTGATCTTCGACGACGTGCTGGTGCCCTGGGAGCGGCTGTTCGTCTACCGCGACGTGCGGCTGGCGGCGGGCTTCCACCGTGCGATCAACCTGTGGGGCACGTACACCACGCTGGTGCGACTCATCAGCCGCCTGGAGGCGTTCGTCGGCGTCGCCGAGCTGCTGACGCGCTGGTCGAAGCGAGCACTCCTGCCAGCGACCCAGGTGCTGATGGGCCGGCTGATCGAGGACTTGCAGCTCCTGCGGCTGTGCGTGCGCGCGGGCGAGGCCGACGCGCAGCGCACCCCGCGCGGCTACCTCGTGCCGCGGCTGGGCGAGGCGGCCCGCCTGCACAGCATCGACGCCGCCGACCGCGCCTTCCGCCTCCTGCAAGACCTGCTCACCAGCTACCTGATGCTCACCGGCGGCGCGTCGGACCTCGCCAACCCCGCGATCGGGCCCTACGTCGAGCGCTACTTCCGCGGCGGCGCCCCGACGACGCGCGACCACCTACGTATCCTGGCCGTCGCCGCCGACATGGTGCAGAGCGCCTTCGGCGTCCGCCAGCAGCTCTACGAGCGCTTTCAGAGTGGCGAGCCCGACAACACCCGCGTCCGCCTCTACCACAGCTTCGACCGTGCCGCCCTGGCCGACCGCATGCTGCGCTTCGTCCGCGAGGAGTGGGCTTAAGCATCTGGCCAGGGATGGTATGTGGGTTTGGCGCAGCCAAACCCACATACCATCCCTGGAAACCCGCTTAACCCTCGGTGAACGACTGCTTGACGCGCGCGATGCTGTTGGGATAGCGGCTCTGCAGCTTGCGCCAGCCGCCGAGCAGGTCGTCGGCCTCGTGGCTGCCCTTGTAGCGCGCGACGGCCGCCCAGTAACAGGCGTCGGGCGCCACGTCGCTCGTCGGGTACTTGGCGACGACCTCGTCGAAGCAGCGCGCCGCGTCGTCCAGCCGGTCGCGCTTGAGCGCCGCCTTGCCCAGCCCGAAGATGAACTGCGCCACGTACAGGTCAGGCGGCAGGTAGCCGTTCCACTCGTAGTACATTTGCCCGTCCGGCGCGAGCAGCATGATCGTGGGCGTCCAGACCTGCTGGTACCGCTCCACGATGGAGTGGTTCGCCGGGTCGATCGGCTTGATCTTCACCGGGATGACGCGCTCGGCAATCGCGCTCGTCACGGCTACGTCGCGGTAGGTAACGGCTTCCAGCCGCCCGCACCCGCCTCAGGTCTCGGAGAAGAAGTCGAGCAGCACCAGTTTCCCCTGCTGCCCGGCCTCCCGCAAGCCCTCGTCCAGCGAGGGCCGCCACTGTACTGTCGTCGCGCCGCTGCTCGCCATCGCGCCTCTCCTCCACGCGCTGCGTTCGCCGATCCTGGTCGAACGTGCGCCCCGCGCGCGACCACGGCCATGCCCGCGTCGGGGCGCGTGCCCTCGCCGCAGAGAGCGTGCCCGCGCGCGGGCGCGCGGGAGTCGCACCGAATCCGCCCCTGGCGTTCCGGTGCTCCCTCTCCCTCTGCGGGAGGGCTGGCGTGAGGTCGTCCCTCCCCCTCTCCCCCTGGGAGAGGGCTGGGGTGAGGGCATCGTACTCCCTCTCCCCCTGGGAGAGGGCCGGGGTGAGGGCATCGTACTCCCTCTCTCCCTGGGAGAGGGCCGGGGTGAGGGCGCGCCCCGGCAACTGAGCCGCCGGGCCGAAGCGGTACTACAGCGCGTCCGAAGCCCGTTGCTCCCCGTCCGGCTCGGCCGCATCCGGCGGCTCCTCCACCGGCGCGGCGGGACCCCCCAGGCGGCGGGCGAAGGTGAGGAAGCCCGTATGACCGACCATCTGCTGCACCGGGCGCACGCTTTGCCCCTGCACGTGCCAGGGACGGTACAGCGTCTCCAGCGTCTCCACGTCGCCGAAACCGTGCGCCCGCAGCGCCTGCACGGTCGCCTGCACCTGCGTGGTGGACGGCGAGTAGGCGCACAGGAAGCCGCCCGGGCGCAGCGCCTCGGCGGCGGACGCGACCACCTGCCAGGGCTCGGGCAGGTCGAGCAGCACGCGGTCCAGGTCGCGCTCGTCGATGCCCTGATAGGTGTCGCGCTCGTGGATCACCAGGTTGGGGCACTCGCCCAGGAACGCCTCCACGTTTGCCCGCGCGCGTGCGATGAACTCGGGGCGCTGCTCGTAGGCGATGACGCGCCCGCTTGGCCCGACCGCGCGCAGGAGCGCCAGGGTGAGCGCCCCCGAGCCGACGCCCGACTCGAACACGGTCGCGCCCGGATAGATGTCGGCCCAGAGCAGGATCGCCGCGATGTCCTTCGGGTAGATGATCGCCGTCGACCGCGGCATCTGCATGATGTGGTCGACCAGGCGTGGACGGTAGGCCACCAGCCGGTAGCCCTTCGAGGTATCCACCTCCACGCCCTCGTCGGCGCCGATCAGCGCGTCGTGGCCGACGTGCCCCCCGTGGAAGTGGAAAGTCGCCCCCGGCTGCAGGTGGACCATGTAGCGCTTGTCCCGGCGATCGACCAGCATGATCGTCTCGCCAGGGGCCAAAGGCGGCACGAGTTAACCTAACCCCCCCGGCCCCCATTCCCTCCGAAGGAAGGGGGGCGCCGGCTCCGCCGAGGCCGGGCCTTCGTTGTCCCTGTGCAGGGACGGCAGAGCCGGTGCAGCCGACGCCGAGTCGGTCGCATCCACAAGCGGGAGAGGGACTGGCGGAGCCGCTGCCGTCGCGGGTGCTCCCCCTTCCCGCATCGGGAGGGGGACCGGGGGGGTAGCCCCCTCCTCCCCCATTTCCCGCACCGGCAGGGCGGCCGGGGGGGTAGGTCCCCCGCTGGGCCAGCGCTTCGGGCGGCGGCCGCGCCCCCGCCGCTGGGGCGGCCGCGCCACCTCTTCCCGCAGGCGGCAGAAGGCGCACAGCGGCGTGGTCGTCGGCTGGCCGCAGCGCTCGCACGCGTGCAGCGCCACCTCTTCCTGCGCGTGGAACAGCGGCTGCGCGTGCTCCAGGAAGCCCATCAGGAACGCCTGCTTGCTGCCCGGCGAGGCGGCTTCGAGCTGGTTCAGCAGGTCCTTGTAGAACAGCGACTTCGCGCCCACCGCGTTCGGGCACTCGTCCACGATGTAGTCGATGCCCCGCAGGATGGCGTAGGCGGCCGTCTCGCGCTCGGCCAGGCGGAACAGCGGCTTCACCTTCTTGACCAGGCCGTTCTCCTCGGGGAGCACCGGCGCCTGCCGCCCGAGATAGCCGGTCTGCCAGCGCAGCACGTTGCCGAACAGCGTCGCCGCCTCGTCGTCCAAGTTGTGGCCGGTCGCGATCACCCCAAACCCGTTGTCGAGCGCCACCTTGTTGAACAGGTACCGCTTGCTCAGCCCGCAGGCCGAGCAGGCCGGGCGCCGCGTGCGCTGCGCCGTCTCCGAGATGCCCAGCCCGTACTCGGCCTCCAGGTCCACGACGAGCAGCTTGGCGTTGCGCGCCGCGGCGAACGTCTCGCACTTCTCGCGCGACGGCTCGGAGTAGCCGGGGATGCCCAGGCCGATGTAGAAGCCGGTCGTCTCGTAGCCCAGCTCCAGCAGCGCGTCCCACAGCGCCAGGCTGTCCTTGCCGCCCGACACCGCCACCAGCACCGGCTCCTCGCGCCGGAACATCTTCTCGTGCTCGACGGCGCGCACGACCTGGTCGCGGAAGAAGCCGAGGAAGCACTCCTCGCAGAACGCCGCGTTGTGGCGCCGGATCTCCAGGCAGGCGTCCTGCCGACACTTCGTGCAGCGCACTAGCGCACTCCCCACGCGTGCTGGGCGCCGCCCGAGATGACCGGCCGCACCTCCACGGTGTCGGCGTCTTCCAGCTGCGCGTCGCGCGTCAGCAGCCGGTTGTCGCGGATGACCAGGTACGCCTCCGGTTGCAGGCCCAGCTCACGCAGCAGGTCGCCCACGCGGCGACGCCCCGCGACCGCCACCTCGCGGCGCTCGGGATGCCGCAGGATCACCTTCACCGCTTCGCTCTCCTTCGCTCCGGCCCGCTCCACGAGACGCCAGAGCCCACCGGGGATTGTACCAGAGCGCGCGACTGGCCACCTGGCCGACCGAGCGGTGACCAGGTGGCCAACACCGCCCTAATCCGAGCGGCGCGCGTGAGCTACATCACCTACCTCCCGACTCCCTTCCGGGGTAGGTCCGTCCTCAGAACGTCGGCGTCGCGTCCGCGGGCAGCGGCACGTCGAAGCTGTTGATCAGGTAGCCGATCGTCGTGTAGTGGCCGACGAGGGCCACCAGCTCCACGAGCTGCTGCTGGCCCAGCTCCGCCAGCCCGCGGTCGAACAGGTCCTTCGGCAGCGAGCGCGTGCGCAGCAGCGAGTGCGCCAGCTCGACCAGCAGCCGCTCGTGCGGCGTGAGGTCGCTCAGGTCGCCCTGGGCGCGCAGCGTCTCGATCACCGCCTCGCGCACGCCCGCCTCGCGCCCGCGGACCTCGTGCCGGTACCAGGCGTAGCGCGCGCCCGCCTCGCGGGCGACCGCCATGATGACGATCTCGCGGTCGGCGTCCGGCAACGCCCCGTCGAAGCGGAAGTAGTCCTCCGTCGCGCGCTCGCAGTCGGCTAGCTTCGGCACGTGGATCAGCACGCCGTACGGCCCGCCCACACCGTGGCGGTTGGCGGCGATGCGGTCCCACACCGCCTGGTTCTCCGGCGATAGCTCCTCGCGGGTCACCTGGGGCAGCCTCATGCGCTCCTCCTTACTGCATGCTCGCGGCCGGGAGTGTACCGTACCCGGCGCTGCCGCGCCGCCGCGCAACGCCTGGCCCGTAGCCGCGGCGTGTGCTATGCTCGCTATCCCGCGACTGGGTGATGAGGAGGGCGCGATGGCGAGCGGAGTGCGGATCGAGCAGGGGATCGAGTACGCGCGGCACGACGGCGTCGCGCTGCTCGGCGATCTCTACGCGCCGGCGGCGCCCGGCACTTATCCGGCCCTGGTCCTGGTCCACGGCGGCGCCTGGCAGCGCGGCTCGCGCGACTTCTACCAGTACTGGGGCGCCTACCTCGCCGAGCACGGCTACGTTGCTTTCGCCGTCGACTACCGGCTGGCCACCCCCGAGCAGCCCACCTATCCTCAGAACGTCTACGACGTGAAGGCGGCCATCCAGTTCGTGCGCGGGCGCGGCGCGGCGCTGAAGGTCGAGCCCAGCCGCATCGGCCTGATGGGCGACTCGGCGGGCGGCCACCTGTCGGCGCTGTGCGCCATGTCGGGCGACTCGCCCAAGTACGCCAGCCTCTACCGCGACGACCCCTACTACGACGTGAGCCGCCACGTGAGCGTCGCCGTGCCCGTCTACGGCGTGCTCGACCTCCTGCAGCAGTGGGAGCACGACCAGCTCTGCCGCGGCAGCGACTGCATCACCGAGCGCTACCTCGGTGGCACGCCCATGACGATTCGTGATACCTACTACGAGGCGTCGCCCATCAACTGGGCCACGGTCCACCACAACCAGCCGGCGTTCCTCGTCGTCTGGGGCACGGAAGACGACATCGTGGACCCGGCCACGCAGTCGGTGTCGTTCGTGACGGCGCTGAAGCGCGCCGACTTCTACGTGCGCACCGTGCCCGTGCTCGGCGCCCCCCACTTCTGGGTCCGCGACCCGTTCGACGACCCGATGAGCTACCCGGCGTTTCTCGCCCCGCGCCTCCTCCGCTTCCTCGCCGAGCGACTATAGACAGGGAATAGGGGCTGGGGGGATAGGGGATAGAGCTTGAGCGCTTCTCCAACCCCTAGCCCCCAATCCCTATCCCCCGCGCGGCGCTAGCCGTGCGAGGCGCGGTGGGCGCGGGCCAGCTCGGCGTAGTGCGCGGCGCTGTGCAGGATCGCCGCGTACTCGGCGTCCGTCACCTCGCGCACCACGCGCCCGGGCGTGCCCAGCACCAGCGAGCGCGGCGGAATCGTCCGCCCCTCGGGCACCAGCGCGCCCGCCCCGATGATGCTGCCCTCGCCCACGGTCACCCCCGACAGGATCACCGCCTGCATGCCCACGAGCACGCGCGGCGCGATCCGTGCCGCGTGGATGATCGCCGCGTGCCCCACCGTCACGTCCTCGCCCACGTCGGTCGGCTCGTCCTGGTCCACGTGGACGATCACGCCGTCCTGCAAGTTCGCTCGTCGCCCAATCGTGATCGACGACGTGTCGCCGCGCAGCACCGCGTTGAACCAGATGCTGCTCTCCGGCCCCAGCGTCACGTCGCCGATGACCCAGGCGCCCGGCGCCACGTAGGCGTCCGTGGCCACGCGCGGGGTGTGGCTCTCGAAGGGGAGCAACGACACGACCTTACCTCCCGCGCACCGCGTCCGGTGCGCCACACGACTGGCTGCCTGAGGATGCGGTGGCCGCGCAGGCCCCCGGCGGGCCGCGTGGCGTGAGCCGCGGCGCGAGCGCCTCGCGCGCCGCGCGCAGGCCCGCCTCGGCCAGCCCCGCCGCCTCGTCGCGCAGCGCGGCGCCCACGTCGTCCCCCGTCGGCATGCGCGCCACGACGCCACCCGCGGGGATCGGCACCAGCGTCCGAGCGGCAGTGGCCCACAGGTCGGGCACGGCGCGCAGCGTGGTCACGACCGTCGCGGCCGCGCTCGGCGCGACCGCGCCGCTGGGCGCCACACGGGGCGTGGGCGCGGGCAGGCGCGTCCGGTACACCAGCATGCCCAGCGGCACGAGCCCCAGCACGCACAGCAGGCTGACGAGCCCGAGCAGCAGCAGCGGCCAGCGCGGGCTGGCGTAGCCGGTCGCCGCGGGCGGCGGCCGGGCGGGCAGCGGGGTAGTTGCGTACGGCGTCGCGTGCAGCGGCCGCGTGGGGCCGGTGGGCTGCGGCACCCCCGGCCGCGCGGCGGCCCAGGGGCTAGGCCCGAGCGATTGCCCCCATGTCCAGGGCGTGGTCGCCGCTTGATCCGGCGCGGCCCCCGGCGCGCTCGCGGGGCGGCCTGCCGTGTCCTCGACTGCCTCGCCGCGCGCAAACGCGCGCAGCGCCTCCGCGAGCGCCGCCGCGGTCTGGAAGCGCTCGCCCGGCGCCTTGGCCATGGCCCGCAAGACGATCGCCTCGAGCGCGGCGGGCACCTGCGGGTTCCAGGCGCGGGGCCGCGGCGGCTCGGCCTCGATGTGCTGGAGCGCGATCGCCAGCGGCGAGTCGCCCTCGTACGGCAGTTGCCCCGTACACATCTCGTACAGCACGACGCCGAGCGCGTAGATGTCGCTGAGCGGCGTGGCGCTCTCGCCGCGCGCCACCTCGGGCGCGAGGTAATCGGCGGTGCCGAGCACCGTCCCCGTGCGCGTGGCCGACTCGGCCCCCAGCGCCAGCGCGATGCCGAAGTCGGCCAGCTTTACCCGCCCCTCGGGCGTGAGCAGGATGTTCTGGGGCTTCACGTCGCGGTGGACGAGCCCGCGGCGGTGCGCGGCGTCCAGCGCGTCGGCCACCTGCGTGCCCACCTGCACGAGGTCCTCGGGCAGCAGCGGGGCCTCGCGGCGAATCAGGTCCTTCAGCGTCTCGCCGTCGACGAACTCCATGACGATGAAGCGCGTGCCCTCGTCCTCGCCCACGTCGTAAACGCCGACCAGGTTGGGGTGGGCCAGCGCGGCGGCGGCGCGCGCCTCGTTCTCGAAGCGCGCCACGAAGGCGGGATCGGACGCGAAGGAGGGGAGAGGAATCTTGACAGCCACCCGCCGGCCGAGCAGCAGGTCTTCGCCGTCGTAGACGGTCGCCATGCCACCCGCGCCGACGCGGGCGTTCAGCTTGTAGCGAGCGAGCAGCACGCTGCCGACGTCGATCATGGCGCCAAGGATTGTACCATAGCCGCCTTCCGCGCCCGACGATTACGTCGTCAAGCGACGCGGTTCGTCGTCGGCCCGACCAGCGGCGCGGGGCGCTGGGCGTCGCGAGGCAGCGCCGGGACGCTCGCGCCCGCCGGCTCCGGCTAGCAGCACGGCTCCTTGTAGCCGCAGTTCCGGCAGATGGCTTGCTTGCTCCCGGCGATCGCGACCATCGGGTAGCCGCACACGGGGCAGGGCTGCGTTTGCACGGCGTCTCTCCTTTGCGGGCGGGTCGCCGGCATTCTAGCGCGCCCCCGCCGCGCCCGGCCGGCTTTGTGACGCCTCCGCCGCGAACCGGCTCCGTTCGCGAGATTTGGAAAATACCCGCCGGAACGTATTGCAAACTGTCGACTAAGCGGCTATATTGGGCGCGGCTCGCTGCAGTCCTGGCTGCGCGAGGGTCCGGCGACGCGGACCCGCCTCCGCGGGCGCGCTTGTCCCGGCCTTAGGAGTGGGAAGCCCAGGCGATTCGCAGGGCGGACTGACCCGCCGCGTGGAGGTGTTCCTTGGCGTCGTACGTTGACCGGGTATTGGTCTGTCGGGGGTGCGGCCGTGACTTCGTGTTCACGGCCGGCGAGCAGGAGTTCTACCAGCTCAAAGGGCTCCTCAACGAGCCGGGGCGCTGCCCCGAGTGCCGGGCGGCGCGCAAGGCCGAGCGCGGCGCCCTCGGGCCGACCGAGGCGCGCCCGCGCCGCGAGATGCACCCTGTCGTCTGCGCCGAGTGCGGCGCCGAGACGCTCGTGCCGTTCCTCCCGCGCGGCGACCGGCCCGTCTACTGCAGCCCGTGCTTCGAGCGCGTCCGCCTGGCGGCCCGCTAAACTAGAACAGCGCCGGCACCGCGCGCGCCGGCCCGCGCGCAATCTGGAGAGGCCACCCCGCCGGGTGGCCTCTCGCGCTGGAGGAGACGCCGATGCACCCCGAGGAGAAGCTGCGCGAGCTGGGCCTGACGCTCGAAGCGCCGGGCACCCCCTCGGCCCGCTACGTGCCCGCCGTGCGCACCGGCAACCTGCTGTTCGTCTCGGGCCACGGCCCGGCGCGCGGCGGCCAGGTCCAGTTCATCGGCAAGGTGGGGCGCGAGTTCACCGTCGAGGAGGGCTACGAGGCCGCGCGCCTGACCGCGCTCGCGATCCTGGCCACCGTGAAGGCGCAGCTCGGCGACCTCGGGAAGGTGCGGCGCGTGGTGAAGCTGCTCGGCATGGTGAACTGCACCGAGGACTTCACCCGTCCGCCCCAGGTCATCAACGGGGCGTCGGACCTGTTCTGTGAGCTGTGGGGCGAGAGCGGCGCGCACGCCCGCTCGGCGGTCGGCCTCCAGCAGTTGCCGAACGGCATGGCGGTCGAGATCGAGAGCATCTTCGAGGTCGAAGATTAAAGAGAGCGAAGCTGGGCAGGCCGAAGCGCCGGCGCCGACACGGACCGTCTCAGGCGGACGCGGAATCCGCCAACAGCATCAAGAGGTTGGGAAACCGTCCCCTACACCTCCCGCTGCGGGACACTCCCACCCCCCTGTGGACGAGGATTGGGAGGGAGGGCACCTTCCAGCCCCTCCGGCGAGGGAGCGCCACGACACCCCCGGGGCGGCGGCCATTCGGGCGCGGATCGCGGCGCGCGGGCCAATCACCTTCGCGGCGTTCATGGACCTGGCGCTCTACCAGCCGCGCCACGGCTACTACAGCGCCCTGCGCGCCCCACCGGGGCCGCGGGGCGACTTCTATACCAGCCCCGAGACACACCCCGCGTTCGGTGCGCTACTCGCGCGGCAGGCGCTGGAGGTGTGGGAGCGCCTGGGCTGCCCTCGGCCGTTCGTCGTCGAGGAGTGGGGCGCCGGCAGCGGTCGCCTGGCCACCGACGTCCTGAGCGCCGCGAGTGGTTTCGCGCCTGCCTTCGCCGCCAGCCTCACCTACCAGATCGTCGAGCGCGGCGCCGCCCTGCGCCGCCTCCAGCGCCGCGCCCTGCGGCCATGGCTCGCCCAGGTCCGCTGGGCAGGGGCTAGGGACTGGGGGACTGGCAACAGGGGCCGGCGGTCCCCCCCCGCTCCCCAGCCCCTAGGCTCTATCCCCCACCTCGTTCTCGCGAACGAGCTGCTCGACGCCTTCGCCGTTCACCGTGTCGTGCGGCGGGGCGACGCGCTGCGCGAGCTATACGTGGACGTGGCCGGCGACCGGTTCGTGACCGTGGAGCGCCCGCCCTCGACGCCCGCCCTCGCCGCCTACTTCGCGCGGCTCGGCCTGCTGCCCCCCGAGGGCGCCATCGCCGAGGTGAGTCTCGGCGCCCTGGCCTGGCTGCGCGCCGTCGCCGCGCGGCTCGCGCGCGGCGCGGTGCTGCTCTTCGACTACGGCCACCCGGCCGAGGTGCTCTACTCCGCCCGCTACCCGCGCGGCACCTTGCGTGCCTACTACCGCCACGGCGTGGACGACAACCCCTACGCCCGCGTGGGCGAGCAAGACCTGACCACCCACGTCGACCTGACGAGCCTCTTGTTGGAGGGGCGCGCGACGGGGCTCGTGCCGCTCGGCATCGCCCGCCAGCGCGATTTTCTCCTCCGTCTCGGGCTAGCGGGCTACGAGGCGGCCGTGCGGGCGGCCGGCTTCCCGGCCGCGGAGACGCGCGCCAGCCTCACGGGGCTGGCGGCGCTGGCCCGGCCGGGCGGGCTGGGCGACTACTGGGTCGTCGGCTTCGGCCGGGGCCTCGCGGGCGCGCTCCACGGCCTGGACGAGCACGCGCCGCCGCTCGCGGCCGAGCCGTCGCCGACGGCGCTACGCCCGCGCCTCGGCTGGGGCGACGCGAGCGCGCAAAGCGCCCCGCGACGGGGCAACCGTCGCGGGGCGCCGTCGTTCCGCGAGTAGCCCGGGGCAGCGGGGCGCGACCGACTGCCTTCAGGCGGCCTCGGCCATCCGCGTCGTCGCGGCGACCGGGGCGCTCTCGGCCTGCGAGGCATCGGGGAGCACCATCCAGCCGATGACCAGGGCGGCAAACGCGACGAGCGCGACCAGAAGCATCATCACATCGGCCATCGGGCTTCCTCCACAGCGCTAGCTGGCTCACTCATAGACTACCCTCGTGGCGCCGTGCGAGCATTAGGCAGCTCATACGAACCTTGTGCTTGATCCGTCATGCAGACTGCATGAGCCCTGTCGGATATCCTGTAGCGGACGCGGCGGCTAGAGCAGCTTTTACATGGCTTGAGCCTGGCGGGCCGCGGCCGGTCCGTAGCGCGGGTTGCTTGTCGCCCGCGGCGGCCGTCGAGGCCGCAACCCCGGCGCCGTGGCTCAATGGTCATACAAGCCGCTATAGCCTCCGGGCGTTTCGCTCAAGATTGCCGACCGCCCAACTAGCGGCGGCGAGGCCGCCTGCTGGATGATAGTTGACAGGAGAAATCACAGACGCGCATCATTACGCGCGGCGGCCGCCCGGCCGGCCGCCTGCAGGCGGGAGGGCACGGGGCAAGATGATCAGGGCCCTGCTCGCGGCGCTACTGCTCGTCGGCCTGGCGCCGAGCCTGGCGGCCGCACGCGTCGCGCCGGCACCGCGAACCGCCTCGGCGCTGGTCACGGCCGTCCCTCATGCCCCGGGAGCGCCCGCGCTCGTCCTGCCCGCGGCCCCCCTCGGCCAGACCCTCTCGAATGACGAGTCGCGCGCGGTGGAGAGCGCCCGCGACGGCCGCTACGGCGAGGCCATCGCCCTCACCACTCAGCTCATCGACAGCCAGCCGGACCGACTCAATTCGCGCCTCATCCGCGCCATGTCCTATTACTATTCCGCTCAACTTCCGGACGCGCTGGCCGACCTGGACTACACGCTCGATCGCGTCGAGGACGGCACGGGCCGCACGCTCCGGGCGCTCGTCCACCTGGAGCTAGGCGACTACGCCTCCGCCGTGGCCGACGCGCTCGCCGCGCTGAACACCCCCGACGTGCCCGTGGAGAACCTGGGCGCCGCCTACCTCACCGTGGGCCGCGTGCTCCTGGCGCGCGGCCAGCTGCAGGAAGCCGGCGCCTACTTCCAGCAGGTGCTCGACCTCCCCGACACGCCGAACGCTCGCACGGCGCGCGTCGCGCTGGAGCTGCTGAGCGCCCTGCCGCCCGCCCCGGATGGGCTGACGCCTCGTGACGCCGGCAACGGCTACCAGACCCTGCGCCTGCCGGGACGGCAGGTGCAGTTCCAGGGCGACGACGGCGTCACCGCGGCCGGCGCCGCCAGCCTGGCCGGCCTGCTCGACACGCGGCTCAGCGCCATCGCGGCCCTGACGGGCACGAGCTACGACGGGCCGGTGCAGCTGGTGGTCTACAAGTCGGGCTGGCAGCTAGAGCAGGCGCTCGGCGGGCACTACCGCGGGCCGGGCCTGAGCCGCGCCTTGCGGCAGGGCGTGCGTGGCGCCGACGGCACCTGGCGGCAGTACGTCCACGTCGCCGCCACCGATCCGTCGCTGCTGTTCGACCTCACCCACGAGGCGGTCCATCTCGTGCAGTCCGCGGTCGGCCTGGACGATACGTTCGGCAGCGTGCCCGCCTGGCTGATCGAGGGCCACGCCGAGCACGTCGCCCTCACGACCCTACAGGACGCGGCGCCGGCGAGTGCAGGGCTACGGATCACGCAGCGCAACGCCGGCGTGGCCGCGGCCGCGCGCGCCGGGCGGTTGCTGCCGCTTCGCAGCCTGGCGAGCTTCGCCGATTGGGGCAGCGCGCAGGCGCGCGACGCCGAGCAGACCTACGGCCAGGCCCTCTACGCGGCGGCGCTCCTCGACGGGCGCTACGGCTTCGACACCGCGCTGCAATTGCTCGCGGCCGTACACGACGGCGCCCAGTTCGACGCCGCCTTCCTCGCTACGACCGGCGTCCCCCTCGACGCCTTCTCCGCCGACGCCCTCGCTTACACCCAGTCCCAGGCGCTGACCCCTGAGCCCTGAGCGCTGTGTCGAACCCCGCCCGCGAGTTGCTCGCCACGCGAGCGGCCGGCACTCCGCACTCCGTCACTGCCCGATCTGGAACGGGTCCGCGAGCCGGCGCAGCATGGCCACGGCTGCCAGCGCGGCCAACCAGCTCGTCTTCGGGTTCTCGGGCGTCGGCAGGTTGCTGAGGTTCACTTCCAGCGTGCCGAAGCCGCCCCTGACGCGGACGCTGTGCTGGTTCGTCGTCGCGGCAGGGTCGGCCACCACGCGCACTTTCGTCTTGTGCGGCCCGATGCCGGCCAGGCTGAGCACGGCGGCCACGTTTACGTTCTGCGGGAAATAGCCCACCGCCTCGGCTGCCGGTCCCTCGTAGACGACCGTCGGCCCGCTGATGGCGTCCCAGTCGACCGGGTGGGTGTCGAAATACGCGGCGCCCTGGAGCGCGACCGGTGGCTTGGTGCTGACCAGCTCGACCGACTCTAGGCCCGACAGCAGCCCCGCCTTCACCGCGTCCAGGCCGCCCAGCGCGCCCGAGGGAATGTACACGCGGCGCCCCACGCGGCGGGCCGTGTCACGCAGCCGCTCGGCGAACGCCTCGTCGGCCAGCGCCCCCACGCTCATCACCATCACGTCCAGCCCCGCTTCGAGCATCGGGACGGCGTACTCGCGCGCCGCCGCCTGCGCCGCCGCCTCGACCACCAGGTCCAGCCCGTAGCTCGGCAGGCTGCGCACGTCGGTCGTGTAGGGCAGCCCGTCGAGGGTCAGGCCTGGCACGATGTCGCCCACCACCACCACCTCGTGGTCGCCCGCTTTGCCCGCGCGCACGGCCTCGATCAGGTAGCGCCCGATGGCTCCCGCGCCAATCACGCCGATTCGCATGCCGGCCCTCCTTCCGCCGCACGGGCGGGCGGAGCCGGCCGTCCCGGCAGGGTGCCGGGCGCGGCTTGACCGGGCCCGCGCCGCTCGCTCACACTCTTTGACACAATTGGGATCATACCCAATTTGGCGCGCCGCTCTCGCGCGCCGTAAAGTGGGGATAGCGGACGCGTGTTCTAAGCAGCGACCGGGCGTGGCGGCGGGCCAGGTCCCGCCGGGCTACCGGGAAGGGCCGGGCAGTGCGGCCCGGCCCCGTATCCCCTCGACGAGGAGGGATCGTGCGCAACATCGCTGACCTGTTCGGGGACCGCCGGACGCGGCGCCCCCCGGCGCTCCCCGAGCCGGCGCCGCTCGCCGCCTGTCCGCGCTGTGGTGAGGCGCTCGCGGGCGCCGAGCTGTACGATCGCCTGCGCGTCTGCCCCCACTGCCGCCGCCACTTCACCCTGGGCGCCCGCGAGCGCATCGCCGCGCTCGCCGATCCGGGCTCGTTCCGCGAAACCCACCCCGAGATGATCTCCGTCGACCCGCTGGAGTTCCGCGACCGCCTCCCCTACCGCGACCGCTTGCTCGACGCCCAGTCGCGCACGGGGCTGAGCGAGGCCGCGGTGACCGGCACGCTGCGCATCGGCGGGCGGCCGGCGGTCGTCGCGGTGCTCGATTTCGAGTTCCTGGGCGGCAGCATGGGCTCGGTCGTCGGCGAGAAGGTGGCGCTCGCCTTCGAGCTGGCCGTGAAGCATCACCTGCCGATGATCACGATCGTCGGCAGCGGCGGCGCGCGCATGCAAGAGGGCATCCTGTCGCTGATGCAGATGGCCAAGACGGCCGCGGCCGTGGCGCGCTTGCACGCCGCCCGACTGCCGTACGTCTCGGTGCTCACCCACCCCACGACCGGCGGCGTCTTCGCCAGCTTTGCCAGCCTGGGCGACGTGACGCTCGCCGAGCCCGGCGCGCTCATCGGCTTCGCGGGCCCCCGCGTGCTGGAGCAGACCGGCGTCGCCCGCAAGGACGACGCCGCGCGCGCCGGCCGGGACGGCGCCGACACGCCGCTCGCCGCGGAGGCGGCGCCCGCCGCGCCGCCTCCTGCCGAGGCGCCGGCACAGGGCTCTGCGCCGCCGCCTCCCGTCGTCCAGGCGCGCTTGGAGACGCCCCCGCCGCCGGCCGCCAGCACGCCCCCGCCCGCGCCGCCCGCCGAGCGCTCGCACAGCGCCGAGTTCCTGCTGGCCCACGGGATGCTGGACGCCGTGGTCGACCGCACGCGGCTGCGCGAAGTGCTGGCCAGCCTGCTGGGCTATCTCAGCCCCGAGTACCGGCTGAGCCGCGGCCGCGAGCACGAGATCGTCTCCGCCGGCTGGCGCGGGTCCGCGTGGGACACCGTCCAGCTCGCGCGCCACGCCGCGCGGCCCACCGCGCTCGACTACATCCACCGGCTGATGCCCGACTTCCTCGAGCTGCACGGCGACCGGCTCTTTGGCGACGATCCGGCGGTCATCATCGGCCTGGGCGACCTGGCCGGCATTCCCGTGGCCGTGATCGGCCAGGAGCGCGATCCCGACGACCCCGAGCGCCACGGTGGCCGCGCGCGCCCCGAGGGCTATCGCAAGGCCGACCGCATGATGCGCCTGGCGGCGAAGTTCCACTTGCCGCTGCTCACGTTCATCGACACGCCGGGTGCCGAGGCGGGTGTCGAGTCGGAGGCGCGGGGCCTGGCCTCCGCGATGGCCACCTGTCTCGCCCGCATGTCGCGGCTCCCGGTGCCGACCGTCGCCGCGGTCATCGGCGAGGGCGGCAGCGGCGGCGCGCTCGCCTTCGGCGTGGCCGATCGCGTGCTCATGCAGGAGCACGCCATCTACTCGGTGATCTCGCCGGAGGGCGCGTCGGCCATCCTCTTCCGCGACGCGGCGCTGGCACCCGATCTCGCGCCCTCGCTGCGCCTCACCGCGCCCGACCTGCGCGAGCTAGGCGTGATCGACGCGATCGTGCCCGAGCCGACCGGCGGCGCTCACCTCGATCCCGACGCCGCCGCCCGCTACCTGAAGGACGCTATCCTGCACGAGTTGATCGGCCTGCAAGAGGTGCCGCCCGCCCGCCTGGTGCGTCAGCGCTACGCGCGCTACCGCGGCATTGGCGCCTACACCTCGCGCCGGCGGGCGGCCTTCGCGCGCCATCTCACGCAGGTGCAGGACCACCTCCAGCGCACCGTGGACCTCCTGCGCGAGCGGCTGCCCCACGGCCGCGCCCCCGCTGCTCCGCCGGAGCCCGAGGCGCAATCGTGAGCGCCCACGACCCCACTCAGCCCTCAGCACTCGGCGCTCAGCACCCCGGTGGCCCGCTCGCCGGCGTGATCGTCGTGGACCTGACCCGCGCCCTGGCCGGGCCCTACTGCACGCTGATGCTCGGCGACCTCGGCGCCGACGTGCTGAAGGTCGAGGCGCCGGAGGGCGACGAGTCCCGCACCTGGGGCCCCCCCTTCGTCAACGGCGAGACCAGCTACTTCATGACCGTCAACCGCAACAAGCGGTCGATGACGCTCAACCTCAAGGCGCCGCGCGGCCTCGAAGTGCTGGAGCGGCTCGTGCAGGCCGCCGACGTGCTGGTCGAGAACTTTCGCCCCGGCACGCTCGCCCGCCTGGGGCTGAGCCCCGAGGCCGCCCTCGCGCTCAACCCGCGGCTCGTCTACTGCGCGATCACCGGCTTCGGCCAGGACGGCCCGCGCCGCGACCAGCCCGCCTACGACCAGATCTTGCAGGGCATGGGCGGCGTGATGAGCCTCACAGGGCCGCCCGACGGCGGCCCGAACAAGGCGGGCATCCCGATCGCCGACCTGGCGGCCGGCATGTTCGCGGCCTACGCCGTCGCCGCCGCGCTCTACGAGCGCTCGCGCTCGGGCCAGGGCCAGTTCGTCGACACGTCGATGCTCGGCGGCCAGGTCGCGCTGCTCTCGTACCAGGCCGGTGCCTACTTCGCCACCGGCCGCCCCCCCGGCCGCGCGGGCAACCGCCACTCCCAGATCGCCCCCTACGAGACGTTCGCCACGGCCGATGGCCACGCGAACCTCGCCGTGGCCAACGACGCCCTGTGGGGGCGCTTCTGCGAGGCGCTCGGGCTTGCGGACCTGCGCCACGACCCCCGCTTCGCCACCAACGGCGACCGCGTCACGAACCGCGCGGCGCTCGTCGCCGTGATCGGGCCGCGCCTCCGCGAGCTAACGACCGACGAGGTGCTCGCCCGCCTCCAGCCGGCCGGCGTGCCCTGCGGCCCGATCTACGATCTCGCCCAGGTCTTCGCCGATCCCCAGGTCGAGCACCTCGGCCTCAAGCCCACCGTGCAGCACCCGCGCGCCGGCGAGTGGCCGATGCCCGGCCTGCCCTATCGCCTGTCGCGCACCCTCGGCGGCGTGCGCCTCCCCGCGCCCCTCCTCGGCGAGCACACCGACGCCGTCCTCGCCGCCCTCGGCTACCCGCCCGCCGACGTCGCCGCCCTCCACGCCGCCGGCACCGTCTGATGCGCAGCTTTTCCGACCAGTAATCCCGGCCTTCGAGGGCGAGAGCGGCAACCTGCCGCCGGGTGTGTGGGAGGCTACCTGGGAGGAATTCGCCTCGCGGTTTGCTTTCACGGACCGGCGCCGCGCACTGCTCGGCGGGCTTCGAGCAGCCTTGTTGGAGCTACAAGCAGCCGGCTGTAGTCGGGCCTACATCAATGGCAGTTTCGTGACCGCCAAGGCAGAGCCGAACGACTTCGACGGCTGCTGGGAGGGTGAGGGGGTGGACCTCGATCGCCTCGATCCGGTGTTGCAGGATATGGTACCGCCGCGCGCCGCGCAGAAAGCTAAGTACGGCGGGGAGATGTTTGAGGTAGACTCAAGCGTAGGTGGATGGCGCACGGCAATGTTGTATTTCTTTCAGAGTGACCGCCGCGGCCGGCCGAAAGGGATTGTTGCGATTGATCTGGGAACGCTGACATGATCGCCGACGAGCACGAGTACCGTGTCACCCTCGAGCAGGCTGAGCGGCTGGCTCTTGCTCTCGCCGAGGCGGATAGAGAGGCTAGCGCTCCCGATGCCCGCCACCGGCGTTTGATGCGCGCCGCCCTCGAAAGCCAGCTAGACGACTTGCGCGCGGAGCTAGCCGACTATGAGGCGAGGCAAGTGAGCCGTCAGGCAGGAACTCGCCGTTAACCGCTAACCTGGTCGCGTTGACAGCGCGCGCCCCCGCGCCTACACTGACCCCACCGCGAACGAAGCGGTGCATACGTGGCGGGCGCCCCAATAGCGCGGCCGCCGACGGGAGGGCGACGATGCGGTGTCGGCGCGGCGTGCTCGGTGTGGCGCTTCTCGTCCTGGCGCTCGGGCTGCAGACCGTGGGGCCGCCCGCCGCTCCAGCCGTCCAAGCCGGCCCCCTGCCCGCCCCCGGGGCTCAGCAAGGCCCCGGCCCGCTCAGCCCGCCCCTGTCCGTCCGCGTCGGGCTCCTCGCAAGCGTCTCGGACTCCGGCGTCTACATCGGGCTAGCGCGCGGCTACTACCACGAGCTAGGGCTCGACCTGAACGTGGAGACGATCGGGGACCCGAACACCATCGTCACGCTCACCAGCGCCAACCAGCTCGACGTCGGCGGCTCCGGCGTCACCGCCAACCCCTTCCAGGCCGCCGCGCGCGGCATCCCCGTGAAGATGGTGGCCGACAAGGGCCAGCAGCGCCCCGGCTTCGGCTACTACCCGCTGATCGTCCGCCAGGCCCTGTGGGACGACGGCGAGCTGCGTACCTTCGCCGACCTCCGTGGTCGCCAGATCGGCAAGCTCAGCCGCTGCGACTCCCAGGACCCGCAGCTCGAGCGGGCGCTGGAGCGCGGCGGCCTCACCCGCGACGACGTCGAGCTGCGCTACATGGGCTTCCCCGACATGAACGCCGCGCTCGCCAACGGCGGGCTCGACGCCACCTGGCAGGTCGAGCCGCTGGCCACGCTCGCCGAGGCCAACGGCATCGCCCACCGCCTCGCGGGCGGCGACGAGATCTACCCCAACCAGCAGCTCGCCGCGCTCTACTACGCCCCAGACTTCGCCGCGCGCACCGACGCCGCCCAGCGCTTCATGATCGCCTACATCCGCTCGCTGCGCGACTACAACGACGCCTTCGTGCGGAACGTCGGCCGCGCCGACGTGGCCCAGATCCTCGCCCAGTACACGACCGTGACCGACCTCTCGCTCTACGACCGCATCGTGCCGGCGGGCCTCGACCCCGATGGGCGCCTGAACGTGCCGGGCATCCGCGACGACGTGGCCCTCTTCGAGCGCCTCGGCTGCATCACCGGCACCGCGCCCGACGTGAGCCAGGTGGTGGACGAGTCCTACGTCAACTACGCCCTCGGCGTCCTCGGCCCCTACGCGCGCTGAGCCGGCCGACCCGATGCTCCCGGCCTATTGCCGCCGGCCCCACGCCCTCCCCACTGCATGGCACCCGCGCCAGCCGAACGGCGCTAACGTCGGCCCTCAATCGGCTCGGCGCTCGCGGCGTGGGCGGCATCCACGGCGGCCCGACGGACGAACTGCGCGCTGTTCAACCCGGCGCGTCGTGCTGCCGCCGCTACCGCGCGCAGGTCAGCGCGGCTGAAGGATACGACGAGTTCCATCGTCGGATCCGACTCGCCCGGATGCGTCTCGCCCTTCTCCCAATCCCACATCTCAGCGCTCTGTAACTCATCTAGCTCGCGTTGATCTTTCGGGTTCATCCTTTATCTCCGTGGCCCGAATCCCCAAGCGACCGCACATGCCATCAGTCTAGTCCAGTGGCGGTAACTGTGCCCACTCCGCTGGCTTGCAGTACCATGCAGTCACCGGAACCCAGATGGTCGGAGACTCGGCCGGAAAGATGGGCGCCGCGATGCACGCGCCATCGTGATCCTGGCCGATGAAGAGATACGGGGCGCCTGGCTTCGGCGGTTAGGAATCACACGATACGGGTTTGATAGCGCCTGCTCCAGCTGCTCTTCGTAGACGCGGTGAACCGCCATCTTGTCCAGCGCTCGTTCGGTTAGCCGGAATCCCGCGACCTGGATGCGGCGCCGCGATCCGCGGCCCCGGCGTTGTCTCATTCGCCCCAGACGCGCCGGGCCGTCTCGACCACGGCCTCCAGCTTGCGGCGCTGGTCGTCCGCGCTGATCAGGTTGCCCACCACGCTCGACGCGAACCCGCACTGCGGGCTGATCGCCAGCTGCTCCAGCGGCACGTAGCGCGCCGCCTCGTCGATCCGACGCTGCAGCTCGTCCACGCTCGGCGTCTCGGGCACTTTGGTGCTGATGAGCCCGAGCACCACCACTTTGCCCTTCGGCACGAAGCGCAGCGGCTCGAAGCTGCCCGCGCGCTCCGTGTCGTACTCCAGCAGGAAGCGGTCGTGCCGCAGCTCGTTGAACAGCCGCTCGGCGATCGCGTCGTAGCTGCCCTCGCGGTGCCAGCGGCTGCTCTCGTTGCCGCGGCAGAGGTGGATGCCGAACGTCACGCCGGGGAAGTCGGCGATCACCGCGTTGTCGGCGCGTAGGCCGCGGGCGAAGTTCGTGTCCGGGTCCTCGCCGCGCGCCGTCATCTGCGCCCGCGACGGCGCGTCCACGTAGGCCGTGTAGCTGGGCGCGTCGATCTGCACGTACGGGCAGCCCGCGTCCACCAGCCCCTGCACGATCTGCCGCTGGATCGCCACCACGTCCGCCACGAACGCGTCCAGCCCGTCGTACACCGGCGCCGACCGCGCGTAGTCCCAGCGCTGCTGAATGCGGTCCGGGCCAATCAGCGTCACCTTCGCGGGGATGCGCGCGATGCCGCTGACGAACTCGTACTCTTCCAACGGCTGGTTCCGCACCAGGCGCAGCCGCTCGCGCACCGGACGCCGCTGCGCCACCGCCGGCCCCGCCACCTCGCCCTCCGGGTGGTCCAGGCGCGTGTGTGGCGGCGCGATCTCCGCCCGCTGCTCGTGCCAGCCGATGTCCTGCGCCCCGGCCTCGTAGCCCGCCACCGCGTGGCCGAAGCTGTCCTGGAAGTTCAGGCGACGGAACTCGCCGTCCGTGAGCACGTCGAGCCCCACGCTCTCCTGCAGCGCGACGGCCTCGCGGATTGCCCGGTCCTCGGCCGCGCGCAGCCCCGCGTCGTCGAGCGCGCCCCGCGCGTGTGCGCGCCACGCTTCCTTCAGGGCCTCGGGCCGCAGCAAGCTGCCCACCACGTCGGTGCGGATGTGCGTCAGATCGGCCATCGTGCGGTCTCCCTTGCAGCGAGCTACGGGGATGCGGCGCGCGTGACAGCGCCGGGGCCGAGTTGGGGGATCGAGGTAATCCGTGCGTGCGCTCTCGCGCCCTCTGGCGTCCGCGTGTCGCGCGTCTCCTGAGAGGATAGGGGGACGGGCGAGCCGGCCGCAACTGCGCCGCGCGTCGCCGCCGTCGGCCCCTCGCACGGCCCGCCGCCCGCATCCCGCGTCGGCAGCGACGTGCCAGATGAACCGGCTGCGCCCTACGCTGCTCCGCCCTCCCCGAGCCGCCCCGCCAGCGGTCCCTATAATCAAGAGGGTCTGCCAAACGCGACGAGCGCGCCGGTTCCAGCCGCCAGAGGAGGGCACACGATGTCCTTGGACTTCTTCAAGCAGGGACGCACTGGCCAGCCGGCCGACGCGCGACTGCCGCCCGGCCAGTACCTCACCAAAGGCTGGCCCGTGCTCCATTACGGCGACGTGCCGCGCCCGCGGCTGGTCGATTGGACCTTCCGCGTCTGGGGCCTCGTCGAGCAGCCTCAGGAATGGACCTACGAGCAGTTCCTGGCGCTTGGACAGACGCGCGTCGAGTGCGACATCCACTGCGTCACGCGCTGGAGCAAGCTCGACGTGGTGTTCGAGGGCGTGCCGTTCCAGACGGTGGCGGCGGCCGTGCGGCCCAAACCGGAAGCTAAGTACGTCATGGTCCACGCCGAGCAGGGCTTCACCGCGAACCTGCCGCTCGCCGACCTCGACCGCCCCACCGTCCTCTTCGCCCACCGCGCCGAGGGCCAGGAGCTAGCGCTCGACCACGGCTGGCCGCTCCGCCTGGTGGTGCCCCACCTCTACTTCTGGAAGAGCGCCAAGTGGGTGCGCGGGCTCGAGTTCCGCGCCGACGACGCCCCCGGCTTCTGGGAGGGCTACGGTTACCACATGCGCGGCGATCCCTGGCAGGAGCAGCGCTACTGGGGAGATTAAGGGAGTAGCCTTCGGGGAAACTCCCCCAGGCCCGCTGCTCCCAGAGCGCCCTACTCGGGCGCCTCGATGGCGGCCACGGCCGCCGGCAGGACCGAGCCGGCGCGGGCGCGGATGACCAGCTCGGCGTGGCCGTCCTGGGGCGTCGCGCTCTCGTTCACGATCACCAGCGGCGCCCCGTGCTCCCGCGCGATCGTCGGCACGAGGGCCGCGGGATACACCACGAGCGACGACCCGACGACCAGACAGAGGTCGCACGTGCGGGCGGCCCGCTCGGCGGCATGCAACGCGCCCTCCGGCAGCGCCTGCCCGAACGAGATCGTGGCGTTCTTCAGCAGCCCGCCGCAGCGCGCGCAGTGCGGCACCTCGACCCCGGCCACCAGCTCGGCCTGGATCGCCTGGCGGGGCGTGCGCGCGTCGCACGCGATGCACAGCACCTCGTGGTTGTTGCCGTGCAGCTCCACCACCTTGGCGGTCCGCACGCCCGCCCGCTGGTGGAGGCCGTCGATGTTCTGCGTCACGACCAGGCACAGCTTGCCGAGCGCGTCCAGCCGGGCGATCGCCTCGTGTGCCGGGTTGGGCGCCGCCGCGGCCAGCACCGGGTACGTCTCGCGGCTCCGCAGCCAGTAGCGCCGCTGCGCCTCCGGGTCGCGCAGAAACTCGTCATAATACACGATCGGGTAGCGGTCCCAGATGCCGCCCGGGCTGCGGAAGTCGGGGATGCCCGATTCTGTGCTCACGCCCGCGCCCGTGAACACCAGCACGCGCTCCGCCCGGCGCAGCAGCGCCGCGAGCGCCCGCACGTCGTCGTTCACGCCACCCCCGCATGGCACAAGAGTGCCGCCAAGCGCGTGACGCTCTCGGGGCGCTGCTTGCTCGCCCTGCCCGGTCCCCGCTCGGCTCGGTTGACTCCGCCCGCATTGTATACGATTAGAACGACAGGTGGGTTGTCCCTCGCGGTCCAAATCAGCACCCAGCAGCACGCCGTACCGGAGGCGGGATGCCCCAACAGCAGACCGCTCAGCACTCAGCGCTCAGCACTCAGCACTCTTCCGTCCAGCGCATCGGCGTGCTGACGGGGGGCGGCGACTGTCCGGGGCTGAACGCCGTCCTGCGCGGGCTGGTCAAGACCGCCGTGGGGAGCTACGGCTGGGAAGTGCTCGGCTTCGAGGACGGCTTCGACGGCCTGCTCGACCCCGAGCGCGTGCAGCCGCTCACCCTCGACGCCGTCCGCGGCATCCTCCCGCGCGGCGGCACCATCCTGGGCACCACCAACCGCAGCAACCCCTTCGACTATGTCTGGAAGGAGCACGGCGCCGTGCGCCGCGCCGATCGCTCGGCCGAGGCGCTGGCGCGGTTCGCCGCCCTGAGCCTGGACGCGCTCGTGGTCGTCGGCGGCGACGGCACGCTCGCCATCGCCGAGCGGTTCTACCGGCTCGGCGTGCCCGTCGTCGGCGTGCCCAAGACGATCGACAACGACCTCTCCGCCACCGACGTGACCTTTGGCTACCAGACCGCGCTGCAAACCGCCACCGAGGCCATCGATCGCCTGCACACAACCGCCGAGAGCCACCATCGCGTGCTCGTGGTCGAGGTGATGGGGCGCCATGCCGGGTGGATCGCCATCGAGTCCGGCCTGGCGGGCGGCGCCGACGTGATCCTGCTGCCCGAGCTCCCCTTCGACATCGACCAGGTCGTCATCGCGCTGGCGGCGCGCCAGCGCCGCGGCCGCGGCTTTAGCATCGTGGTGGCCGCCGAGGGCGCCGCCCCGCGCGGCGGCGCGCCGTTCGTCCAGCCCTCGGCCGACAAGACCAGCCCCACCCGCCTGGGCGGTATCGGCGCCTGGCTCGTAGCTGAGATCGAGGCGCGCATGGAGGTCGAGGCGCGTGCCGTCGTGCTAGGCCACCTGCAGCGCGGCGGCAGCCCCGTGGCCTTCGACCGCGTGCTGGGCACGCGCTTCGGCGCTGCGGCCGCCCGCCTGATCGCGGCCGGCGGCTTTGGCCAGATGGTCGCGCTCCAAACGCCGCGCGTCGTCCCCGTCCCCCTGGCGGAGGCCGTCGGCGCGCTGAAGCGCGTCCCCCCCGACGGCGAGCTGGTCCAGACTGCGCGCGGCCTCGGCATCGGCTTCGGCGACTAACCCGCTCCCGCCCCTCGCTAAGGCGACGGCTGACACATCCGAGTCCGTCCCTGCCGCCTCCTCCACGTCCGGGGGGCCGAGGCGGTAGTGATGCACGCTCCCCTTTCCTTCAGGGAGGGGGGCCGGGGGGTAGGTCAGCGCTGCCGCCGTCGGCGCAGGAACGCGGGCAGGTCCAGGTCATCCTCGTCCGGGGCTTCGGCCAGCGGCGGCTCGCGGTCCCAGTCCCGCTCGCGGTCACGGTCCCAATCGTGGTCCCAGTCGCGCTCCCGGTCGCGCTCGCGCTCGTAGCCGGCGTCGCGCTCGCGCGCCGGCGGCGCCGCCCGGCGGTCGCGGCTCTCGCGGGCGGGCACGCTGTCCGTGCCCGGCAGGCCGGTCGCGATCAGCGTCAGCTTCACCTCGGGCTGCGGCCGCGGGTGGACCACGGCGCCGACGAGGATGTTCGCCCCCGGATCGACGACCTCGTAGATGGCGTTCGCCGCCTCGCTCACCTCGGTCAGGGTCAGGTCCGGCCCGCCGGTGATGTTGATCAGCACGCCGCGCGCCCCGGCGATCGAGGCGTCGAGCAGGGGGCTGTTGATCGCCGCGTGCGCCGCCTGCAGCGCCCGCGAGTCGCCGCGCGCCTCGCCGACCGCCATCAGCGCCGTGCCGGCGTCGGTCATCACCGACTTCACGTCGGCGAAGTCGAGGTTGATCAGGCCGGTGTAAGTCACCAGGTCGGCGATGCCCTGTACCCCCTGGCGCAGCACGTCGTCGGCCAGGCGGAACGCCTCGACCATCGGCAGGTGCCCGTCGCTGAGCCGCATCAGGCGGTCGTTCGGAATGACGATCAGCGCGTCGACGTGCTCCCGCAGCGCCTGCAGGCCCCCCTCCGCCGACCGCCGGCGGCGCGAGCCCTCGAACGCGAACGGCAGCGTCACCACCGCCACCGTTAGCGCCCCCTCCTCGCGCGCGAGGCCCGCGACCACCGGGGCCGCGCCCGTCCCCGTGCCGCCCCCCATGCCGGCCGTGATGAACACCATGTCCGCGCCGGCCACCGCCTCGCGCAGCTCGCCCTCGCTGGCCTGCGCCGCCCGCTCGCCCTGGAAGGGGTCGCCCCCCGCCCCAAGGCCGCGGGTCGTGCCGCTGCCGATGCAGATGCGGCGCAGCGCGTGCGACTGCGCCAGCGCTTGCGCGTCCGTGTTCACGGCGATGAACTCGACGCCCCGCACGTCGGCCTCGATCATCCGGTTCACGGCGTTGCCGCCGCCGCCGCCCACGCCGACGATCCGCACCTCCGTGAAGCCGCGGGCTTGCGCCACGGTGGGGGTGGTCTCCAGTATACGCGGCACCACGGGCTCGGGCCGGGTGGGCTCGCCGAGCCGGTCCGGGTTGAAGCCGCCCTGCTTAGCCACGCTCTACCACCTCTCGGGCCAGGGCCAGGTACATCTCCGCGGCGCGCTCCGCGCCGGTGTAGCGGAACACCGAGGTGCCCGCCGAGCCTGCCTCTAGTATCTTACTGTTCGTGCCGATCTCCGTGCGAAACACCAGCTCGCCCCAGCGGTCGCGCAGGTACTCCGCCACGGCGCGCTCCTCGCGCAGGCGGCGGTCGAGCTTGCTCAGCAGAATCCCCAGGATGCGCAGGCGCGGATTCAAATAGGTAATCTCCTCGATGCTCTCCTGTAGCATCTGCAGTCCCTGCAGCGAGAAGAAGCGCGCCTCCGTCGGCACGACCACGGCGCCCGCGGCCACCAGCGCGTTGATGGTCAGCAGGCCCAGCGCCGGCGGCGTGTCGATCAGCACGAAGTCGTACGCCTCCTCGACGGTCGCCAGCTGGTCGCGCAGGCGCAGCTCGCGGCCCAGCTTGTTCATCAGCGCCGCCTCGGCGCCCGCCAGCGGAATGGCCGAGGGCACCAGGTCCAGGCCCGCGTGTGTCTGCAGGTTGACGGCCACGATGGGGAGCGGGCACTGGCGGTCGAGCAGGGCGTCCGCAATGGTCCGCTCGGTCTGCTTCTCCAGGCCGAACGCCGCGGTCAGGTTGCCCTGGGGGTCCATGTCGATCAGCAGCACGCGGCGGTCGAGCAGGGTGAGAGAGGCGCCCAGGTTGGCCGTGGTGGTTGTCTTGCCGACGCCACCCTTCTGATTGGCGACGGCGATGATGCGCGCCATGTGTGGTGTCGTTCTCCCTCTCCGCTCGGGGACCCGCAGAGCGCGGTATGAGGCTGCCGGATGGTAGCATAGCCCCCGTGCGGGCGCAACGCGCCCGCGGGGCGCCGGGTCTCCCTCCCAAGCCCCGGCGGCTCGTCGCCCTCACGCGCCGGGCCGACCCGGTGGCCTCTCGAAGCTTCGCTCGCGCGGCGCCCGCCTGTTCGTCGCCGCTGGATGCCGCGCCGCCGCGGAGTGTAACGTTTGGGCTGCCGCGCCGTTTAATACGGTGACAGGGAGGGACCGTCCCACGCCGGCCCGGCACTCGGGGCGTGGTGGCATGCCCTGAATCCTGCAACGGATTCGCTCGCGCGGCTCGCGTCGCGGCAACCCGGCGCAGGGAACGGGGCCAGGTGCGCGTCCCCCGGCAAGCGAAGGGAGGTGGCGGCGCGGCGACGGTACGGGGCAGGCCCAACGCCAGCTCCTGCAACTCTCAACCTATCCCAGCCCGCGCCCCGGCTGGCGTCCGGCCGCCGCGTGGCTAGGGGCACCCAGCGGAAGGAGATACTGAATGCGGCGACTATTTGCGGCGTTCGTGCTGGCCAGCACGGTGTCGCTGAGCGCGATGATCCCCAGCGCCTCGGCGCAGATTCCCGGGTTCCAGTCCTTCGGCTTCAACGGCAACACGCCGTTCTTCAGCACGGGCCTGAACGCCGGCCCGGTGCAGTGCCAGGCGGGCGGCCAGATCAACCCGACCACCGGCTCGGTGACGCCGTTCTTCCAGGCAATCGCGGTGGCGCCGGTGCTCGGCCCCGG
Organism: Chloroflexota bacterium; assembly: GCA_035293805.1. Lineage (GTDB taxonomy): Bacteria > Chloroflexota > UBA6077 > UBA6077 > JAJPHF01 > JAJPHF01. The sequence goes on from DATGMD010000051.1 coordinate 111,617, forward strand.
CCCCTGCGTGCCGCCCGTCGGCTTCGGTCTGGGCGGCATCGGTCTGGGCGGCATCGGCCTCGGCGGGCTGGGCGCCGGCGGCCTCGCGAACCTGACGCTCGCGCAGGCGATCAGCCTCGGCTTGGGCACCGTGACCGTGGCCGGCAACGTCATCACCTTCGTCCCGACGGGCGGCACGGGCGTCGCGCTGACCGCGGGCCAGTCGCTGAACACCACCACCCTCGGCCAGCTCTGTGCCGCGAACCCGACTGCCTGCGCGAACTTCGGGCTGAACGGCGGGTTTGGCCTGAACGGCGGGCTCGGCGGGTTCGGGTCCCCCTTCGGTCTCGGCGGCTTCGGCTTCGGCGGCATCGGTGGTCTCAGCCCGGTCGGCGTCAACGGTGCGCTCAGCGGCTTTGGGATTACCAACGGCCTGAACTGCACCCCCCAGGGCGCCTTCTTGGTCTGCCAGTAGGCCGGCCGGCGGGAGAGGAGAGACAGCTGATGCGACGACTATTGCCAGCGCTGGCGCTCGCCGCGACCACGGTGCTGTGCGCAGCGCTGCCCGCGAATGCCCAGACCGGCGGCATGGGCTCCGGCTCGGGCACCGATATGGGCTCCGGGTCGTCCGGCATGAGTATGCCAGGCGGCATGGACATGTCCGGCGGGATGAGCATGCCGGGCGGGATGAGCATGCCGGGCGGCATGAGCATGCCGGGCGGCATGAGCATGCCGGGCGGGATGAGCATGCCGGGGATGAGCGTGCCGGGGATGAGCATGTCCGGCATGAGCATGGCCGGGATGGGCATGCCGGGTGGGCAGGGCTACACCTGCGCCATCGGGCAGGTCGTGCCGTTCTTCATGCCGGAGCAGGGCTTCGACCTGGCGGGCCGCCCGTACTTCTACCAGGTGCAGGGCATCTACGGTCCGTACGACGGCTTCGGCTACCCGGTGCAGGTCATGACGCAGGGCTTGAACGCCGGCGTGCCGTTCGGTCGCCAGACGATCGGCTACTTGCCGTCGCCGTGCCCGGCGAGCGCTTTCGGCGGCCTGGGCAGCCTGAGCGGTCTGGGCATGGGGGGCGGCGTGTCGGGCATGTCCTCGGCCGGCAGCTGGGGCGGCTGGTGGAGCCCCTGGGGCCCGCCCCCACCACAGCAGAGTGGCTGGTAGTGTCCGATCCCCCACTCCGTTCGGTAGTCCGGGGGGCTCGTGAGTTCCGCAGCTTCGGCTGCTAGCGCGAGGTGAGGCGAGTGCGGCGAGTTCTGAGCGCGCTCCTACTGTTGGGAGCCTTGACCCTGTTGGCCGTGCCCGGGGCGTCCGCGCAGTACTGTAGCTTCGGTCCGGGTGCCGGGTTCTACTCGGGCGCGTTCGGGACGCCGGTCTACGGCGACATACCGTACGCCTACTACCCGTACTACCCGGTCAACCAATACGGTAGCTACTACCCGTACTACGGCGCGCCGCTGTACGGCGGCTTCGGGGGCTACGGTGGCTCGGGCGCGATCTCGGTCGGCGGCCCGGCCACCTACCCCTACTATCCCTTCACCGGCGCCGGGTACTATCCCTACCCGGCGGGGGTCGGCTTCGGTACCGCTCAGCCCTATTCGGTCCTGGCGTCCGGGGTGCCCTACGTCGGGAACGGCTTGCCCGTAGGCTTCGGCGGCCGGGGCTTCGGGATCGGCGGCTATCCAAGCAGTTTCAGCACCACCGGCTACGGCGGGTACGCCTGCTGAGTGTTGGAGGCAGTTCGTGCGACAGTTGCTGGGCGCCCTGCTGCTCCTCGGGGGGCTACTGCTAGCCGCACCCCCGGCGCATGGGCAGTACTGCGGTCAAGGCTTCGGCGGCGGGCAGAACAACCTGTACGCCGCCAACTATACGGGTGGCATCTACCCCACCTATCCCAACGCCTACGGCGGCTTCTACGGGTATCCGTACTATGGCGGGTCGTACCCCTATCCGTCGTACGGCGGCTACTACCCGTACAGCTCCAACTTCCTGAACGGCTATACGTTCTTCGGCGCGGGGGGCTACTACCCGAGCTACACCTACGGGGCGTTCAACCCCCAGTTCGGCTTGCCCTACTGGGACTACCCGTCGGTCGACTTCGGCTATCGCGGGCTCCCGGCGAGCGTCGGCTACTACTATGGTGGCTACCCGTTCTACGGCGGCTACGGCGGCAGCAGCGCCCTCTCGCAGTATGGCGCCTACCCGCTGGCCGGCGGCAACTACGGCAGCGCCCCGTCGCTCTATCCCGGCACGCCGCCCTACGCCGGCGGCTACGCCCCCTACGCGTCGGCGCTCTACCTGCCCACCTACTTCACGGGCGGGCAACCGTTCTCGATTCTGTACTGCTAACCTTCCCGGGCGGGGGCGAGGAGCCTGCCGGGCGCGGCCCGGCCCCGGCCGTTCCCTGGACACTCGCGTTAGTTGTGGTGAGGAGTAGCGGCTCATGTGGCGTCTGCTCGTGGGACTGGCTTTCCTGGGGAGCCTCTTCGTGGCGGCGCCCAGCGCCTCGGCGCAGTACTGCTCCCTCGGCACGTCCAATACCTATCCCGGCTTCCGCTCGGCGGCGAACATCAACCCCGTCTACGGCGGCGGCTATCCGGGCTACCAGTACTATCCGTTCCAGCAGTCCTGGTACGGTGGCATCCCGAGCTACTACGCCAGCTACACGAACGGCTACCCGTATGGGCAGAACGCCTCGGGCGGCGGCGCCTACGCCGGCTATCCGTACTATGGCGGCGTGGCCGGCGGCGGCAGCCAGCCGTACTTCGGCGCCGGCTACGTCGATCCGACGTTCTATGACACCGCGACGCTCGGCAACTACCTGAACCCGTACTACTCTGACATCTTCGGGAACATGCCCTTCTGGACCGGGCAGTACGGCGGCGAGTACCCCTACTACAGCACGTTCTACGGCGGCTACCCGGCCTACGGCGGCTTTGCGTACAACGCGGCCTGTGGCTACTATCCCTACGGCTACAACGGGGCGTGCTCGCCCGCGTGGGTGGGCAGCAACATCTACCAGTGCCGCTAAGCGCGGCGCCCCCGGTGGGAGCCGAGTGACGGTAGCGAGCGAGAGGAGAAGGTTGATGCGGCGACTGATGGTGGTCCTGGCGCTGGGGGCCACGCTGCTCGGCGCGGGGGTCCCCGCGGCGTCCGCACAGATGGACCCGTCCGGGGGCTACGGGTACGCCGGTGCCGGGTACGGCAGCCCTGGCTACGCGAGCTACGGGTACGGCGGCTACTACGGCCCGGGCTACACGCCGGGCGGCCCGATCGGGCCGCTGGCCATCCCGGGGCCTTATCCTATCGGGCCGTACGGCTCGGGTGGCTACGGCGGCATCGCCGGTTATGCCGGCGTCCCCTACGGGCCCTGGCCGTACTACGCCGCGCCTGCCCTGAGCGGCATCTACAACGCCACCGGCTATCCCACCTTCGGCTTGTTCCCCTACTTGGCGCAAAACGGCAACGTTAGCAACCCGTCGCCGTACCTGTACAACCAGCCCTACGCCTTCTTCATGGGCTGCACATCCACCTACGGCGGCAGCAACTACTACGTCTGCCGCTAGCTCGCTCGCGCACCAGAAGCCCCGGGGCGCTTACAGAGCGCCCCGGGGCTTCCGTGTTCCCGTCCCCGGCTCGCCCGTGCTCCGCGCCCGGCGCCGCCGTCCGTCTCTTCCTCGGTCGCGTCGGGCCCGGCCCCTCAGGCGAGCCGCGCCCCATCCGGCTGGAGAGCCGCCCGGGCTGCTGCCGACTCGGCGAGCAGCTCGTGCAAGCGCGACAGGCAGCGCAGATACTTCTTGCGGTACCCCTTGTCGCGATACTCGGCCAAGAACAGATCGGGCAGCGGGCAGGTGGCCGATAGCCCCAGCCGCACTTCCTGGTCGTAGAGCTTGTCGACCAGGTGGACGAACCGCAGCGCCATGTCCTGATCCTGAAAGGGCTCCAGGTCCTCGATGTATAGCGCCTCGAGCGGCGCGACCAAGCGCACGTAGCGGATCGGGTGCAGCGTGCTTAGCCGAGCGAGCAGCGCGGGCGCGCTCACCAGCACCTTCGCGCCTCGCGTCGCCGTGTGCTGCGCGTACGCCGCGTGCAGCGCAGCCCGGCTCAAGCGCCCGTCCGCCGCGGCCGCCTCCGACCGCGGTCGATGGCGGTAGTCTTCGCCCGCGATGTGGACCGTCTCGAAGACCGCCGCGATCTCCCCGATCTCCCGCCGAAAATCGTCCGCCGCGAAGCGCCCCGCGCCCAGGTCCGTGGGCACCGTGTTCGATGTCGTGATCACGCGCAGGCCGTGGCCGCTCTCGCGCAAGCCTCGTAGGAAGCTGGCGGCCAGCCGCGTGTTCGCCACGTCGTCCAGCTCGAATTCATCGATGCACAGCACCCGCTCCTCACGGAACGCCGCGAGCGTCGCCGCGAGGCCGAGAGCCGTGATAGTGTACGACAGCTCCGCGAACGAGAGATACGCTTTCGGGCCGGGCGCGGCATGATAGGCTGCCGCCAGCAGGTGCGTCTTGCCTACCCCGAACCCCCCGTCCAGGTAGAGCCCCTGCAGCGGCGCGCTCCCGCCCCGGCCGCGGAGCCGCGCCAGCAGCCCCCTCGGCGGCGGCTCCGCCGCTGCCACAAACTGCTGCACGCGCTTGCGGGCCGCCGCCTGGCTCGGCTCGCGCGGATCGGGCTGGTAACTGGCGAACGAGACGTGCGCGAAGCGCGGCGTGGGCTCGAAGCCGCGCACCAGCTCGGCGGGGGTGGCGTCCGTGGGGATGTCGTCTAGCGAGCGCAGCGCGGACACGTCTGGGCCGCCGCGATCCATGTGTTCAACCTGCCTGACGATGGACTAACCTCAGTATCCCCTACGCGCGCACCCTGCTTCCACGTGTGCTTGCACGCCCCGGCCTCGCCTGCCTCCCTTCGAGCGGCGCCGCTCGGCCCCAAACCTGCATTCCCTGGGGGTTAACACCCTGGTGAGGGTGCGCGCGACACGCACCCTCACCAGGGTGTTATTACGGCCCTCGCCTGCCCCGCTCGGGCGCCAGCCTCGGCTACCGCACGCCCTGGACCGCGGCCAATCCTGGCCACCAGCTCGGAATTCGCTTAGCTGCGCTTTCGCCCGCGCGCGCCCCCGCGCGTCTTCGGCGCCTCTTGCGTCGGCCAGAACACGATGGTGGACCCTCGCCGCTGAATGTGCAGGTTTACGCCCTCCGACTTCGCCGCCGCCTTCAATCGTGCGCGCTCGGTAATCGGCCGATCGTTCTCCTCAAGTTCCAGCTTCCCCGCGCTGTCCGCGTTAAGCTGCCGCACGTACTCCCGATAGCGCTCCTGCGTCGCCCGCCGGGGCGGAAGCACCGACTCTCGTGCCTCCTTCATGGATACCGTGGAGAATCTTGCCATCATCCACCTCCTGCACCATTATATCCCCATGCCCCGGCAGGCGTGAAGAAGCAACACTCCGTGGCCAAGGTAATCGGTTGCGGGTACTCGCTGCCATCTTGGTCGCCGCGCGTCCTCTCACCTGGCCGTCGCTGCTGAGGAGCCGTACGATTCGCGGGCAGCCGCTCACGAACCGCCCGGTCCTGCGGCAACCTGACATCCTTTGTGTCCGATATACCGATCGAGTCAAGCCGCCGCGCCCGCCGCACCGCGGCGGGCATCCTTCGCTGAAGCGAGGCCCATCACGCGCCCCACGGCCACTGCCCGCTGCCACCGCCGCGTCCATCCTGGGATCGTTTCTGCCCGGCCCTGTTCTCCGTCCCCTGTCGGGCCTGTGGGGTCAGCCTCTCCCGTCTCATTGACATCCTGTCGCTCCGACCGCACTATACGCACGGCCGCTCGCCACTTCGCCACACACGCGCGCCTCAACTCGACGCGATCCGCTGCCGATTATGCTCTTGAGCGCTCGACTGACCGTTCCGTGGTCCCAGCCCGCGCGACTGCCGGCTTGCGAGTGGTGCCGCGGCCTGATATCCCGCGGAGAATTTTGGGTTGTGCGAACTGCGCGTCCTCGCGCGGCCATTCGCCGCCGATCACTTCGCTCGCATACCATTGACAATCTGCGCTAAGAACTCTATTATCGGGCTACCCGTGCGTTAAGGAGACCCTCCCTATGCTCCAGCCCAGCTATCGGCCCGCCCGCCGCGTGCGCCCGCGCCAGCCGGCTCGCGCATCTGCGGCTGCGCTGCTCGTCGGCGTCCTGGTGCTCGCGCTCGGCGGTCTCGTCCTGGCCGGCCCCGGGCGCTCCGCGGCCGTGGCCGCCTCTGGCAGCCACGATGGCCAGTCGCGTGTCGCCCTCGCGCGTCCCCCGGCGCTGGCGGCCGATCCCGCGCCGCTCGTGAACGTCGCTCCCGGGCCGCGCGCCCGGGCCACGGACGGGCAGGCCGCCGTCGTCGCCCCGCCCCCGCCAGCGCGCCCCCCGCTCGTCGCGCCGCGCAGCGACAACGACTTCGGCGAGTTCTACGTCCACGTCCCCCCCGTCACCAGCGGGCGGCTCCGCGTGCTCGTCGCGCTGCACGGTATGGGCCAGGAGGCGCACAGCTTCTGCAACGCGCTGCTCGCGCGGGCCGAGTTTGAAGACTGGCTCGTCGTGGCGCCGACCTACAACTACGGCGACTGGCACGACCCCAACCAGGTAGCTCGGGAGGAGAGCAGTCGCTTCATCCCGCGCCTGCACGAGTTCTTGCAGGAGCTACCCGCACGCACCGGCCTCGACGTGGACTCCCGCGCCGCCCTGCTCGGCTTCTCGCGCGGGGCCCAGCTCGCCCAGCGGTTTGCCATGATCTATCCCGAGCAGACGTTGGCCGTCGCCGCCTTCTCGGCCGGCACTTACACCCTCCCAGACAGCCGCGCCCAGGTCCAGGGCCGCGCTGTGACCCTGAACTACCCGATCGGCACCGCTGACCTCCGCGATCGGTTCGGCCGCGGCTTCGATAGCGCCGCGCTCCAGCCCATCCCCTTCCTGATCGGCGTCGGCGCCGACGACCGCGACCCGGGCGACCTCCCGCGCCAGTGGGACCCCTATTTGGGTGACAACCGGGTGGCGCGAGCGCAGGCGATGGTCAACCGCCTCACGGACCTGGGCGTGTCGGCCGAGCTCGTCCTCTTCCCCGGCATGGGCCACGGCCTAAACGACGCGATGCGCACGCGCGCGCTCGACTTCATCGCCGGGCTCGCCTCCTAGCCTGTCGCCCGTCCTCCTTCGGTCGGACCGCCCACCCCTCCCGCTTCTAGCTACTCTCCTCACGTCTCTCCGCCGGCGCCCCGCCAGCATCCCCATCCCGCGCGCCGGGGACACCGCGCGCGGTGCGTCCGCGCTGTCGGGTCGGATGCACGGCCCCGCGGCTGCCCTCATCGCCGCCGCCCGCCACAAGCCCCCGAGACGCCCCCTACCGTCCCTCCGTGCTGCCGACGCGGCGGCAATGATACCCTTGAGCAGGGGCAGTAGGTGGGCTCATGGACGGTGGCAAGGTCTATCTCGTCGGCGCGGGGCCGGGCGATCCAGGGCTACTCACCGTGCGTGGTCGCGAGGTGCTCGCGCGCGCTGAGGTGCTCGTCTACGACCGACTGGCCGCGCCCGAGATCGTGGCGCTCGCGCCGCTGTCGGCCGAGCGGGTCTACGTCGGCAAGGCGCCCGGCCGCCACACGCTACGCCAGCCCGAGATCAATGCGCTGCTGGTGGACCGCGCGCGAGCGGGCAAGCAGGTCGTGCGGCTCAAGGGCGGCGACCCGTTCGTCTTCGGCCGCGGCGGCGAAGAGGCCGAGGCGCTTGCCACGGCCGGGCTGCCCTTCGAAGTGGTGCCGGGCATCAGCGCCGCGCTGGCTGTCGCCGCCTACGCCGGCATCCCCGTCACCCACCGCGCCGTCGCCTCCTCGTTCGCCGTCGCCACCGGCCAGGAAGGCGAGGCGCGCGGCACCCAGACGCTCGCTTACGACCGCCTGGCGGGCGCCGCCGACACGCTCATCTTTCTCATGGGCGTCGAGCGGCTGCCCGCCATCGTCGCGGGGCTGCTCGCCGGCGGGCGCGACCCGGCCACCCCCGTTGCCGTGATCGCCGCCGGCACCTTGCCCGAGCAACGCACGCTCGTCGCCACGCTGGCCGATGTGGTCGACCGGGTCGAGGCGGCCGGCCTGCGTCCGCCCGCCGTCACCGTCGTCGGCGAAGTCGTCCGGCTCCGTGAGCGGCTGCGCTGGTTCGACCGTCGCCCCCTCTTCGGCCGGCGCGTGCTCGTCACGCGCACTCGCGAGCAAGCCAGCACCCTCGTCGCGCTCCTCCGCGCGGCTGGCGCCCGTCCTATTGAGCTACCCACCATCGCCATCCGCCCGCCCGACAGCTTCGCCGACCTGGACGCCGCGCTCCTGGCGCTCGCCGACTCTACCTCCCCGGCCCCCCTTCCGCAGCGGCCAGGGGGCGAACCGGCGTCGGCGGACTCATCTCCCCCCTTCCTTCCCAGGGAAGGGGGGCCGGGGGGGTTAGATCCCTGGGTGATCTTCACCAGTGCCAATGGGGTGGAGGCAGTGTTCGCGCGCTTGGAGGCGCTCGGGCTCGACGCGCGCGTCTTTGGCGGCGTGCGACTCGGCGCGATCGGCCCGGCCACGGCGGCGGCCCTGCGCCAGCACGGCCTTCGCGCCGACTACGCGCCGACCGAGGCCCTGGCGAGCGCCATCCTGGCCGACTTCCAGGGGCGCGACCTGCGGGGCGTGCGCGTGCTCCTGCCGCGCGCCGACATCGCGCCGCCCGCCCTGGCCGACGGCCTGGCCGCGCTCGGCGCCGACGTGGAGAGCGTCGTCGCCTACCGCACCGTGCCGGCCGAGGGCCTCGCCGCCGAGGCGCGGCGCGTGCTAGCGGACGGCGCGGTCGATACGGCCTGCTTCACCAGCTCGTCCACCGTGCGCAACCTGGTCGACGCGCTGGACGGCGACACGTCGCTGCTCGCGCCGCTGACCGTAGCCTGCATCGGCCCGGTCACTGCCGCCACTGCCCGCGAGCTGGGCCTGCACGTCGATATCGTCGCCCGCGAGCACACCGTCGAGGGCCTGGTCGCCGCCCTCTGCCAGGCGGCGCGTGCCGCGAGCTAGCCGGCGGGTAAGATAGCTAGGGGCGCCCAGCTCATCCAGAGCGTCGGTAGCGCCAGTAGGCTGGGAGTGAACCACGATGCAGATCGAAGAACGGACAGCACCGGGCGCCGCCAATAGCGCCCCTGTGGCACTCAGCCGGGTGCAGCCAGCAGCGCCCCTGCAGCCCGCCTCGCCCGGCTTTCCCGCCGTGCGCCTGCGCCGGCTGCGCCGCACGCCCGCGCTCCGCCGCCTGGTGCGCGAGACGACGCTGGCCGTCGACGACCTGATCTTGCCGCTGTTCGTCGCGCCGGGCCGCGGCGTCCGCGAGCCCATCGCCAGCATGCCCGGCCACGCCCAGCTCTCGCTCGACGAGCTGGCGCGCGAGGCGCGCGAGGTGCGCGATCTCGGCGTGCCCGCCGTACTGCTGTTCGGCCTGCCCTCGCGCAAGGATCCCCTCGGCTCCGAGGCCTACGATCCCCACGGTATCGTGCAGGACGCCATCCGCACCGTGAAGGAGCACGCCCCCGAGCTGGTGGTGATGACCGACGTGTGCCTGTGCGAGTACACCAGCCACGGCCACTGCGGCGTGGTCGAGGACGGCTACGTGCAGAACGACCCCACGCTGGAGCTACTCGCGCGGACGGCGCTCTCCCACGTCGAGGCCGGCGCCGACCTGGTGGCGCCCTCCGACATGATGGACGGCCGCGTGGGCGCCATCCGCCGGGCGCTGGACGGCGCGGGCTACGTCGAGACGCCGATCCTGGCCTATGCCGCCAAGTTCGCCTCGGCGTTCTACGGCCCGTTCCGCGAGGCGGCCGACTCCGCGCCCCAGTTCGGCGACCGCCGCGCCTATCAGATGGACCCCGCCAACGGCCGCGAGGCGCTGCGCGAGGTCGAGCTGGACGTGGCCGAGGGCGCCGACCTGGTGATGGTGAAGCCCGCGCTCGCCTACCTCGACCTCGTCTGGCGCGTGCGCGAGCGCTTCGGCCTGCCCGTCGTCGCCTACAGCGTGAGCGGCGAATACGCGATGGTGAAGGCCGCCGGCCAGCTCGGCTGGATCGACGAGCGCGCCATCGCCCTGGAGCAGCTCACCGGCATCCGCCGCGCCGGCGCCGACCTCATCATCACTTACTTCGCCAAGGACGTCGCCCGCTGGCTGGGCGCCTGAAGTAGCCCCTCTCCCCCTGGGAGAGGGGTTGGGGTGAGGGCTCGCGGCGCCAGCGGATTGAGAGGCACATGCGAACGCAGGTATCACGAGAGCTATTTCAGCGCGCGCAGCGGCTACTCCCGGGCGGCGTGGACAGCCCCGTGCGCGCGTTTCGCGCCGTGGGCGGCACGCCGCGCTTCCTCGTGCGCGGCGAGGGCGCGCGCGTGGTCGACGCCGACGGCAACGTGTACCTCGACTACCTGGGCTCCTGGGGCCCGCTGATCCACGGCCACGCGCCGCCGGCGGTCGTCGCGGCGATCACCGCCGCGGCGCGCGACGGCACCAGCTTCGGCGCCCCCACGCCGGGCGAGGTCGAGCTGGCCGAGCTAGTCACGGCCGCCGTGCCGAGCGTCGAGATGGTGCGCTTCGTCAATTCCGGCACCGAGGCGACGATGAGCGCGCTGCGCCTGGCGCGCGCCGCCACCGGCCGCGACACGATCCTCAAGTTCGACGGCTGCTACCACGGCCACGCCGACGGCCTGCTGGTCAAGGCCGGCTCGGGGCCGCTCTCGCTCGGCGCCCCCGACAGCCCGGGCGTCCCCGCTGCGATGGCGCGGCACACGCTCTCCGTGCCCTACAACGATCTGGCCGCCGTCGAGGCGGCGTTCGCGGCCCAGCCCGAGGCGATCGCGGCCGTCATCGTCGAGCCGATCGCGGGCAACATGGGCTGCGTGCCGCCGGCCGACGGCTTCCTCGCCGGGCTGCGCGCCGTCACGGAGCGCTACGGCGCCCTCCTGATCTTCGACGAGGTCATCACCGGCTTCCGCGTGGCCTACGGCGGCGCACAGGCGCTCTACGACGTGACGCCCGACCTGACGTGCCTCGGCAAGGTGCTGGGTGGCGGGCTGCCGGTGGGGGCCTACGGCGGCCGCCGCCCGCTGATGGAGCAGATGGCGCCTGCCGGGCCGGTCTACCAGGCCGGCACGCTGGCGGGAAACCCGATCGCCATGGCGGCCGGCTGCGCGGCCCTGCGGCTGCTCTACGGCGGCGACGCCTACGCCCGCCTCGACGCGCTGGGGCAGCGGCTAGCCGCCGGGCTCGCGGCGGAGGCGGCCGCCGCGGCCATCCCCGCGCAGGTGAGCCGCGTCGGCTCGATGCTGACGCTGTTCTTCACGGAGCGGCCCGTCCGGGACTACGCGAGCGCGCGTACGGCCGATACCGCGCGCTATGCCCGCTTCTTCCACGCCATGCTAGCGCGCGGCGTGTATCTGCCGCCGTCGCAGTTCGAGCTGTGGTTCGTCAGCCTGGCGCACACCGAGGCCGACGTGGACGCCACCGTGGCGGCGGCGCGCGCCGCCTTCGCGGAGCTGTCGTAGGCGCCGGCTACGGGGGGGGAGCGCCGGCACGCTGGCCGTGCATGCGACGCTGGTACGCCACCTGGAGGAGCGCGCGCAGGTCTTCTTCCGTGAAGAGGTAGGCCTCGTGCTCGTCTGCCAGCGTGCCGTCCTCACGCAGCGGCACCCCCTGCACGACGATGCCCTCCTCCGTCTCCAGGACCCGCACGTTGGTATAGCGGTGCTCGTCGACGTACAGGCCAATGGCGCGAAAGATGTCCTGGTAATCCGAGTGGTCCAGGCCGACGAAGAGCTTCATGTAAGCTAGTGCTCCCGCGCCATCTCTTCGCAGAGCGCGTCCAGCTCGCCGTGGCTGATTTCCAGCGTGCGACCGACTCGCGCCACGCCCCCCAGCTGCGGCGCCACCCCCAGGCCGACGACGAGAAAGCCCTCCTCGACCTCGGTCACGCAGACGCTGGAAACCTGCTCCGTGTCGATCCGCCGCCCGAGCGCGCGGAGGCGGTCCTCGTACGTCCAGGCCATGCACCCCCCATCGCCTGCGCGCATTCTACGGAGCGGCTATCCCAGTGTCAACAGGCGGATCGCCATCGCGCTGCGCCCGCCGCGTCCGTCGGACCGACCGTGTGCGGCGCTCAGAACAGCCGGCGCACCGCCGCCACGATGTCCTGCTCCTGCGGGATGGCGGCGCGCTCCAGGTTCACGTTGTAGGGGATCGGCACGTTCTTGCCCGCCACCCGGACCACGGGCGCGTCGAGGTAGTCGAAGGCGCGCTCCGTGACCTGCGTGGCGATCTCGCCGGCGATGCCGCCCCGCTCGTACGCTTCGTGGCCGATTACCAGCCGCCCCGTCCGCTTCACCGACTCGACGATCGTGTCCACGTCCAGCGGCACGAGCGTGCGCGGGTCGATGACCTCCAGCGAGATCTCGTCCTCGCGCTCCAGCACTTCGGCCGCCGCCAGCCCGCGCTGCACCATCGTGTGGATGCCGACGAACGTCACGTCCTCGCCGCGCCGCCGCACGGCGGCCTGCCCGAAGGGGATCGTGTACTCGCCCTCGGGCACGTCGCCCTTTGCGAAGTAGAGCACCTTGTGCTCCAGGAAGATCGTCGGGTTGTCGTCGCGGATCGCCGTCTTCAGCAGCCCCTTGGCGTCCTCCGGCGTGGCGGGCACCACGACCTTCAGCCCGGGAATGTGGACGAACCACGCCTCGAGGCTCTGCGAGTGCTGCGCCGCATTGCCCCGCCCCGCGCCCTCCTGCGCCCGCAGGACCATCGGCACGCGCGCCTTGCCGCCAAACATGTACCGCAGCTTCGCCGCCTGGTTGACGATCTGGTCCATCGCCAGCCCCACGAAATCCAGATACATCAGCTCGGCCACCGGACGCGTGCCCGTGACAGCGGCTCCCACGGCCGAGCCGACGATGATCTCCTCGGACAGCGGCGTGTTGCGCACGCGCTCGGCGCCAAAGCGGTCGAGCAGGCCGCGCGTCACCCCGAAGATGCCGCCGCGCCCGGCCGCGATGTCCTCGCCGAGCACCCACACCGTCGGGTCGCGCGCCATCTCCTCGTGCAGCGCCTCGTTCAGCGCCTGCGCGTACGTCAGCTCTCGCATACGGCCTCGCAGCGATGGGGCTCGCGGTGACGAGCGATGAGCCCTGCCGAGCCCGCCCCGCTTATTGCTGGGCGGTCAGGCGCGCGGCGGTCGCCTGGACCACGATGTCGAGCAGGTGGGCGCCGTTCTCGTCCAGGTAGCGCTTCACGCCGTTCAGCGCGGCATCGCGCAGCGTCGCCGCCGCCGGCGACTGCGCCAGCCACTGCTCTGCTGAGGCGACCGCTAGCCCGCCCGCCTCGGTCTGGAGCGCGCGGCCGAGTGCCCCCAGCGCCGCGCCCATTAGCTCGCCCCCGACGGCCGGCCGCGGAAACTCCACACGACCGATCGCCTCCTGCACCAGCGCCGCGACGACCGTGCCCATCAGGTCGCGCTCGACGGCGGCCTGGTAGACCTGCTGCTCGACGGCCGGCGCGGCCTGGGCCGCTAGCTCCGGCAGGCGGTCCCACGGCATGCTCATGGCTCGCTCCTCTCCGTTCCGCCGCGCCGCGTCCTCGCGCCGTGCCCGGCGCACTCGTATCCTCAGCGAGCTACCCGGCAGGGGCCTGCGCCAGCCGGCGGCCCGTCAACCCACGGGCTGGTGCCCGTCGTGCGCGGCGTAAGCCTCCTCGCGGTAGAGGTCCAGCGCCTCCATCGCGGGCAGGTCGGTGATCGAGAAGAGGACGGCCTCCTCGTCGCCCGTGTTGGCGTGCTCGTGCCAGGCCCAGGTGGGCAGCGCCAGGAAGTCGCCCTGCTGCCAGTCGAGCCGCTCCCCGTTCACCACGCTGTAGCCGCGCCCGCGGAACACCTGGTACACGGCGCTGCTCGTGTGGCGGTGCGCCCGCGTGCGTACCCCCGGCCGCAGGAGCTGAATCCAGCAGCCGAGCGCCGGCAGCGCGTGGCCGCCCGTCCGCGGGTCGGTGTACTCTAGCGCCACGTCGTCGTAGGGGCTCGCGTCCACCGCCGCCAGCCGCCGCAGCGCCGCATACGTGTCCGCCCACCGATAGGTGAGGAGAGGCGGGCGGGTCGGTTGCACCGCTCGCAGCGCGGCGCCGTAGCGGTGCTGCGAGCTATCGGCCGGCCGCGTCTCAGGCTGGCGCTCGGCGGGGTGGCGCTCGAAGAACACGCCGTTCAGCAGGATGACGAGCGGGAAGTCGAGGCCGTCCATCCACATCACCGGCTCGTCGCCGGCGTTGCCGTGGTGGTGCCAGCTCCAGCGCGGCGTCAGCACCAGGTCGCCCGGCTCCATCGTGCAGCGCTCGCCGTCGATCGTCGTGTAGGCGCCGTGGCCCTGGATGATGAAGCGGATCGCCGCGGGCGTGTGGCGGTGCGTGGGCGCGACCTCGCCGGGGCGGATGAGCTGCACGGAGGCGGCCAGCGTGTGCGTGGCGCAGTGCTGCGCCACCAGGCCCGGGTTGACCAGGCGGATCGTCCGCCGTTCGGCCGCCGCGTCGTGCTGCACCAGCTCGCCGGCGCGCTCCAGCACGCGCCGCACGTCGGCGCCCCGCCAGACGTACGGGCGCGCGACCAGCCGCGGCTCCGCCGCCTGCACCTCGTCGCCCAGCCGCCACAGCCCTTCGAGCTGCAGCCCCGCCATCTCCGCGTGCAGCGCGTCCAGCGCCGCCGTCCCGCTCACCGGCTCCGCAACCATCACGCCTCCGCAATCCCTACCGCCGGGCCGCGAATCCCCGCGCCGCTGCGCGACCGGTCACGCCTTGCGGCCAGCCGCTATCCTAGCAAGTCCAGCATCTCCCCCGGGCGCATGGCGATGCAGGTGAAGATCGGCGTGTCGCGCTCCGTGTACGAGCTGGCCTCCGTCTCGCGTAGCGCCATCACCAGGTCCAGGAAGTCGCTCGGCACGTCGGACTCGAACGCCAGCACGAACTCCTGGTCGTCGAGCCCGTAGGAATACGTCGTGTTCAGCTTGACGCTCGGGAACGTATGCCCCAGCTTGATGTGGGCGTCCATCATCTCCTGGCGCCGCTCTTTCGACAGCGCGTACCAGGCGCGCGTCTTCACGAACGGATAGACGAAGAGGTACTTCGCCTTGCCCGGCGTGACGGTGAGCCGCGAGCCTTCCTGGCCCTCGTGGCGGTGCTTGTCCACGTACATCGAGCGCCGCGTCTGGCTCAGGTAGGAGTAGGGCAGCGAGGCGTAGTTGCCGAGCCCCGTCGCCAGCAGCTCGGCCATGAACGGGGGGAACACGTCCAGGTCCTCGCTGATCGTCCAGAGCAGGAAGTCGCAGTCGCCGCGAATGCCGACGAGCGAGTAGCTCCGCAGGATCATGCGCTCGGCGTACCGCTCCAGCACGGCCTGGAAGGCCCGCTTGCCCGCGTCGCGCTCGCTCGGCGGGAGCCGCCGCCACGCCGGATCGATCTTGAAGAAGTTAAACTTAACGAACTGGCGCCGCATCTGCTCGGCCATGGTCCCTCCCTGGGCGAACGCGTTAGCTGCTCTATTATCGCCCGAGCGCCCGCCCCCGCGCCGAACTCGGCGCGCTAGTGCGCGTGCGGCGGGAGCACCGATTGCTCCGCGGGCGCGGCGAGCACGTCCTGGTCGGTGAGCAGCCAGCGGTCCCCGCGCCGCACCACCCGGCCATCGTGCTCCAGCTTCAGCAGGTGCGCCAGCACCGAGCGCCCCGCCGCGCCGTGCAGCCGCGGGTCCACGTCCGCGTACAGCCGCGCCACCATCGCCCCGATCGTCTCGTCGCCCAGCCGCAGGCAGGCCAGCACTTGCCGCTCGCGCAGCAGGCGGTGGTCGATGTACTCCGTGATCTTCGCCTCGGGATCCTCCACCGGGTCCCAGTGGCCGGGCAGCATGCGCCGGATCGGGTACTGCCGCAGCAGCGCCAGCGAGTCGAGATACGCTGCCATGTCGCCGTCCGGCGGGCTCACCACCACCGTGCCGGAGCCGACCACGTGGTCCCCCGAGAACAACAGCTCGCGCGCCCGCAGCAGGAAGCACAGGTGCGTGCTCGCGTGCCCCGGCGTCGCCAGCACCTCCAGCATCTCGCCGTCAACCGGCACCTCCTGGCCGTGGCGCAGCGTGCGATCGGCGTGCCGAATGCCCTCGTGGGCCGCCAGCGGGGCGCCCGTCTTGCGGCGCAGCAGGTCCGCGCCGGGCAGGTGGTCCAGGTGATGGTGCGTCACCAGGATCAGGCCGACCCGCGCGTTCAGCTCGCCCACTGCCTCCACGATGCGGTCGATGTGTACAGGGTCGTCCGGCCCCGGATCGACCACGGCCAGCTCGCGCTCGCCGATCAGATAGGTATTCGTGCCCGGGCCCGTGTACGGGCCAGGATTAGCGGCCAGCAGCTTGTGAATCCGTGGCGCTACCAGCACTCGGCCACCTCCGGCGGGATGACGATTCGGGGTGGGGTCACGTCCACCTCCATGCGGGGCAGCACCGTGACCACCGGCTTGTTCTCCGTGTGCGCCCACAGCGCCTCCAGCGTCGGGAACATGGCCAGACGCTGGAGATGGCTGAGCGTGGCGAAGACCAGCGGGAACTCGTGGGCGGCGTGGCGCCTCAATGCCACGTCCGGCGCGATCCACACACCGTCCGTCGTCTCCGGCGTGCAGGCGAGCGCCTCCGGCACCGTCTGGGCGCCGCAGTGCAGCGCCTCCTGGCGCGGCGGCATGAGCGCCAGGAAGAAGCGCGTGTCGAAGCGGTGCTTGGCCGCCTCCGGCGTGATCCAGTGCGCCCAGTAGCGCAGGGCGCCAGGCGCCAGCGTCAGCCCCTCGCGCCGCGCCAGCTCCCAGAGCGACATCTCGCCGCTTGCCACGCTGGCGCGGTGGACGGCGAAGCGCCGGGCCGTTTCTGGCTCGTCGAGCGCCACCCACGCGCCCCGCGCGTCGCGGGCGAGCAGCACACCCGCCTCCTCGTAAAGCTCGCGCAGGGCATTGATCCACAGTGCCAGACTGCCCTCGGGCGTGTCCAGGCCCGCCTTCGCGCTCCCGCCCAGGCGCGCGTGCGCGGCCGCGGCGCTCAGATCGGCGGGCGGGTGCGCGCCGGGCGGCCAGTCGTCCGCTTGCAGGCTGCCGCCCGGGAACACGTACACGTCGGGCGCGAAATTGCTCCCCGCCGGCCGCCGCACCATGAAGATCTCGTACGGCGTCGCCCCACCCCCCGGCGTCCACTCCCCCTGGCCGCTGCCCCCTCTCCCCCTGGGAGAGGGCTGGGGTGAGGGCGACTCCGCGGCCCGCACGGCCGGCCGCACGAGAATCACCGTCGCCGATTCACGCGGCTCCACGGGCGTAGCCACGGGCCACCTCCTGGGGGCGCAAGAGCGCTGTCGCCACTCTTATACTACCCGCTCGTCCGCCCCTGGCTCAGTCCGCCATCCCCACCCGCTTGCGCCAGGCGTGCCAGGCGCGCTCGAAGCCGCGCGGATCGAGCTGATAGCCGCCCATCCGCGCGATCTCGCCGGGGCTCAGGTACTGCACGTCGCCCAGCGCCATCGCCTGCATCTGCAGCCGCGCGTTCTCCGCCATGTAGACACACGTCCAGACGACCTCCGGCAGCGAGCCGCCGGCCACCGCGCTGCCGTGCCCCCGCATCAGCACGACCCGGCGGGCGCCCAGCGCCCGGGCGAGCGAGCGGCCCTGCTCCATCGTCCGCACCAGCAAGTCCGTCTCTGCGCCGAAGTCGGCCGCGATGTCCCACTTGGGGACCTCCGGCCCCAGCAGCGCGGCCATGTGGTAGATTGGCCGCAGCGGCGTGTTGGTGATAGTGAAGGGGATCACGGACGGCGCGTGGTTGTGGCAGATCGCATGCACGTCGGGGCGAGCCTCGTAGATGGCGCCGTGGATGAAGCGCTCGGAGTAGGGCGTGCCCGCGGCGCCGCCCAGTTGGCGGCCATCGAGGGAAAAGCGCTGCAAGTCGGCCCCCGTGACCAGCTCCGGGCCGAGCGAGCGCGCGATGACGTACTCCTCGGGGCGCGCGGGATGGCGGATGCTCACGTGCCCGAACGCGTCGAGCACGCCCTCGTGCGCCAGGATACGGTTGGCGGCCACCAAGTCGCTCAGCGCCGCCGGATTGGCCAGCAGGGTGTCGGTCATGGCAACGTCACTCCTCGCCCGCGCGGATGGCCAGAAGTATACGGCCCATGCTCGGCGCCGCGGCTGCGGGAAGTCCTCGGCAGCCCTCGCCCCCGACCGTCCGCCCGCCGGCTGCCGAGCGTGTCCTGCCGGTCGCCGCGCCTGCAAGCCTCGCTGGCCCGCAACGTGCGGTACTTTCGCTGAGCAGCCGGTCGACTGCCGGCGACGTCGCGCGGACCAACCGACAGGCGGCGAGGCCCACGGCATGGCGCGGAATCAACCGCCCCGACCCTAATAGGTCGTGGGACGATAAATTATCGCCGATCCCCTTGCGCGTTCCGGACACTTCGCGTACAGTAGTTGCACGCGTCCAGTAGACAGAAACCCCCGCGTCGGTCGTGGGGCGCGGGGTGCGGTTCTGTGAATGCGGGAGATGAGGCGTTAGCGATGGCGACGACCGAGCGGGTAACGGGAGCCCCCCCCGGCAGCGCCGGACACGCGGGCGACAAGATCGTCGTCCGCGACCTCTACAAGACCTTCACGGTGCGCGGCAGCATCGTGCGGGCGCTTGTGAACATGAACGTCACCATCAAGGACGGCGAGTTCTTCGCCATCGTGGGCCCGAGCGGCTGTGGAAAGACGACGCTCCTGCGCATCCTGGCCGGCCTCGAGAAGCAGACCACCGGCACCCTGGACATGCACAGCTCTGACCCCAGCAAGCCGATCAACTCCATGGTCTTTCAGGAGCAGTCCGTTTTCCCGTGGATGACCGTGCGTGACAACGTGGCCTACGGCCTGCGGATGCGCGGCGTGCCGAAGAAGCAGCGGGACGAGACCGTCGCCTACTACATCGACAAAGTGGGCCTGACGAAGTTCACGAAGGCCTATCCGTTCCAGCTCTCGGGTGGCATGAAGCAGCGCGTGAGCCTTGCCCGCGCCTTCGCCAACGACCCCGAGATTCTCCTCATGGACGAGCCGTTCGGCGCGCTCGATGAGCAGACGAAGCTGCTGCTCCAGGAAGAGCTGCTGCGCATCTGGCAGGAAACGGCCAAGACCGTCGTCTTCATCACCCACAGTATCGACGAGGCGATCGTGCTCGCCGACCGGATCATGGTGATGACCGCTCACCCGGGCCAGACCAAGGCTTACGTCCAGGTGCCCTTCGAGCGGCCCCGCGCCGTCTACGAGATTCGCGCCACGCCGCAATACGGTCAGCTGATGTACAGCATCTGGGAGCTCCTCCGCGACGAGGTCTTGCGGGCCAAGCGCGAGGAGGGCACCGAGGGCGGCGCCGATCTCAACCCGTCGTTCAAGCCGCCCACGCGCGGACGCTAGTAGTCGCTCGCCGTGCCACCCGGGCGCGGCAGAGCACAGACGAGGAGGGAGGCAATGGCTCAGGAGCGGGTCAGCACCGGAGACATCCAGGGCCTTATCACTACCGCGCGACTCGCCGACGTCACTGCCGACCGCACGGCAGTCGAGGCGGAGCGGCCCACACTCGGGCTTAGCCGCCAGAACCAGGAGCGGCTGCTCTCGATCTTCTCCCCGATCCTGCTGCTCGTGCTGTGGGAGATCCTCGTCCAGGTCGGCGTGCTGGACAAGCGCTTCTTCCCCGCGCCTAGCTCGATCGTGGGCACCTTCACGACGCTCGTCACGTCGGGTGAGCTGTGGAAGCACCTGACGGCCAGCGTCACCCGCATCGTCATCGGCTTTGCGATGGGCGCTATCCCGGCGCTGCTCCTCGGTATCACGATGGGGCTCTCCCGCTGGGTGCGGGCGTTCTTCAGCCCGATGATCGCGGCGCTCTACCCGATCCCGAAGATCGCCATTCTGCCGCTCATCATGCTCATCTTCGGCCTGGGCGAGCCGAGCAAGTGGGTCATCATCGCCATCGGCACGTTCTTCCTCGTGCTCTACAACACGATGGCCGGCGTCATGAACATCCCGAACATCTACCTCGACGTCGGCAAGAACTTCGGCGCCAACCGCGCGCAGTTCTACTGGACCATCGCGCTGCCCGGCGCGCTGCCGCTGATCTTCACCGGCATCAAGCTCGCCGCGGGCGTCGCGCTGCTGATCATCGTCGCCGCGGAGTTCGTGGGTGCCAAGACCGGCATCGGCTACCTGATCTGGCAGTCGTGGCAGACCTTCTCGGTCGAGACGATGTACGTCGGCCTGATCGTGATCGCCGTGCTCGGCTACCTCGTCTCGCTGGCGATGGACGAGCTAGAGCACTTCCTGATCCCCTGGCGCCTCTAGCCGCGCCACCCGCACTCAGACCGCAAACAGCCCCCGGCACGTGCCGGGGGCTGCTTCTTCTGCCTGGACCAAGAATCGTAGGGCAGGGGCTCGTCCCTTGCCGCCCGCCGTGCCCGCCGCCACGCGCCGCGCTAGCGCGGCCCCGCTGGTTCCGGATCGTTCAGCGGCACGATGCTACGCCCCGCCCACCGCGCCGCCCGGCGTCCTGCCGTTATGCCCGCTGCCGCACCTCAATGCGTCCGTCGGTGTAGGCCACCACGGCCGTGTCGGCCATGCCGAGGAAGAAGCCGTGCTCCACGACGCCCGGCAGCGCGCGGATCGCGGCCGCGAGCGCCGTGGCGTCCGGCGTTGGCTCGAACGTGCAGTCGAGAATCCAGTTGCCGTTGTCGGTCACGAACGGCTGCGCGGCGCCGCCGCGCAGCGTCGGGCGCAGGCCCCGGCGCGCCAGCCGCAGCGCGCACCAGGCCGCCGCGAACGGCACCACCTCCACCGGCACGGGCGCCCGCGCGCCCAGCATCGGCACCAGCTTCGTCGCATCCGCGACGATCACCAGCCGCCGCGCTGCCGTCGCCACTACCTTCTCCCGCAGCAGCGAGCCGCCGCGTCCCTTCACCAGGTCCAGCCGCGGGTCGATCTCGTCCGCGCCGTCCAGCGCCAGGTCGAGGTCCGGGCGCTCGGCTAGCGTGGCCAGCGGGATGCCGAGCGCTCGGGCGCGGGCGGCCGTCGTCTCCGAGGTTGGCACGCCGACCACCCGCAGCCCCGTCCGCACCCGCGCGCCCAGCGCGTCCAGCACGTGCTGCATCGTCGTGCCCGAGCCGAGCCCCAGCGCCATGCCGTCCGCCACGTACTCGACCGCGCGCCGCGCCGCCGCCTGCTTCTCGGCGGCCATCGCGTCCTGCCTCGGATCAGCGGCCATCGCAGCCCTCGCGCCCCTACAGGGATATTCCTAGCGACTGAGCCGGCTGACTCGTCCGGCCCGTAGCGCGGGCGGCAGGGACGCTCGCATTCCGGCGACCACAACGTAGGGCAGGGGCTCGTCCCCTGCCGCCCGGCGGCCGGGCTAACTCTAGCATCATGAAAATCGCTCTATACTACGCCGCGAGCGGCCGACAATACCAGCGGCGCCAGCGCACGGACCTCACCCCCAGGCCCGCTTCCCTGTGAAGGAAGGGGGGAGCCGGCTCCGCCGGTTCCCCCTTCCCACATTGGGCGGGGGGGCTAGGGGGGT
The DNA here is from genome assembly GCA_035293805.1 of Chloroflexota bacterium. Classification (GTDB taxonomy): domain Bacteria; phylum Chloroflexota; class UBA6077; order UBA6077; family JAJPHF01; genus JAJPHF01. The sequence continues at coordinate 133,258 of DATGMD010000051.1, forward strand.
AGGTAAGCCGGCGCCTCCTCCAGAAAGCTCCGATCGACCGCTTGGCTAAGATCGGCGGGGTGGGCCAGCAAGGCGGCGTCTAGGAAGTAGGCTTGCGTCGTGGCCAGGCTCAGCACATCCGGCGCGCCGTCGGGCGGGTAGGCGACCGGACTGAGCCGCGCCAGCGTCTTCGGGTCGTCGATCCCCAGCAGCGGCGCCAGCTCTTGCCACAAGGCCGCGCGCGTCGCCTCCGACCGCAGCGCGGCCGTGTACTCGCCTAACGCGCGCAGGTACGCCGCCAGCAGCCGCGCCCCGACGCTGGGGCGGTGCGCCGCGAAGTTCGGCGAGAACAGCACCACCGCGAGTTCCTGGCCGGGGTCCAGCGTGTCCACGCCCAGCCAGCGCGCGGCGCGGCCCGCGGCCTCCAGCCGCGCCGCGTCGGGCTCGACCACGAACGCCGCGTCGAGCTGGCCGTCGGCCAGCGCGTCGGCGGCGCGGTCGGGTGGGAGGTCCACGAGGTTCACGTCGCTCGGCGTCAGGCGCAGCCGTGCCAGCGCGAGCGCCGCCTCGCGCCCGCCGAGCCCGTACAGGTCGACGCCAATCGGCCGTCCCCGCAGGCTCAGGTCTGGGCGGCGGGCCAGGTCAGCGCGCAGCACGAACGCCGCCGGGCTCGCGCCCGGCTGCGCCTCGCCGGCCGACGCGACGATGCGGGGCGCGGCCGGCTTCGCCAGCGCGTCGAAAAAGTCGACGCTGGGCGACGCGGTGCCCACGTCGAGCTGGCCGGCGACGACGGGCCAGAGCACGCCGAACGGTGTCGAGAAGCCAACCTGCTCCAGCTCGATGCCTTGCTCCGCCAGGTAGCCGCGACCGATGGCAAGCAACAGCCCCGTGTCGTACAGGCTGCCGCCCGTCCCCACGCGGACGATGGGCGCGACGGGAGCGCCGGGGCGCGGGCCGGGGCGCTCGGGCGGCGGCGTGCAGCCGGCCAGCAGCGCCGCCACCACCGCAACCGCCCCCGCGACTCGGCTCGCCCGGCTAGCGCGCAAGCGCCGCGCGCCGCCGGCCCACCACGTCACGTGGCGCTCGCCCCCGTCGCTATCCGCCAGCGGTGGTGAGCAGCCTCACGACGTCGCGCAGCGCCGCCGCGGCGCGGGCACGCAGCTGTTCGGGGCTGAGGCGGCCCACCGGGTGAGGCACCATCAGGAACGGGTAGTCGGGCAGCCCGGCCACGGCCGCCGTCGCGCGCGCCATCCGCTCGAAGGCGTCCGTGCAGATGACCGCGGCCGGGATGCCCCGGCGCTCCAGCGCGATGCCGTCGTGCACACTGCACGAGCTGCACGACCCTCAATCGCCGACCGCGGTCACCACCGCGTCGCACTGCCCCGTAAGCTGGTCCAGCGTCTCCGCGGGCGCCACGCGGCTGGCGCTCGGCTTGCCCACGAGCGCCACCGGCACCGCGCCGTGCCGCTCGCGCAACAGCGTCCCCAGCGCCGTCAGGAACTCCTGCGAGTTCGGCTTGCCATTCGCCAGCAGCCCCACGCGTTGGCCGCGCAGGTTGGCCAGCCGCGGCGCCCGCGTCGCGCCCGCCGGCCGCGCGGCCGTCCGCGGGTCGAGCAAGGTCAGCGTCTTCTCGCTGGCAATCGCCATGCTGCCTCCTCGCGGCGCTAATGCGCGCCGCCCTCCTCCGACCCAAGCGTCGGCGCGGCGCTGTCGGCCGGCACCGCGCAGTCCGCGCAGGCGGCTACGGCGCGCGTCACCGGCTCCGACGAGCGCCCGCCGGCCCACGGCGGCACTACGGCCGAGAACGTGCCGCCCGTCCCTCCGGCCGTGATAATCAACAGGTCCGACTCCCGGACGAGCGGGGGGAAGCGCTGCGCGTCGCCCGGCTCGACAGCGCCGCGCAGGTAGCCCGCGCGCTTGAGCTCGGCCGCCGAGCGGCGCGCGTGCTCCGCCAGGTAGGCGCGCACGTCGGCCTTGCTCCACCCCGCGCGCTCGATCACGGCGCGGTGCTCGGGTGCCACGACGACGAGATACGCGCCCTGCGTGTAGCCGCCGTGCGCCATCACGTCGGCCACCGTGGCGAGCACGTCCTCCGGCGTCTGCCCGAAGGCGTTGCGCACGTAGTGCGGCGCCTCCGCGGCCATCACCGTCACCGCGCTCGTGTCGCGCGCCAGCCCGCGCTCGACGTGCAGCGGCTCCCAGCCCGTCGCCTCCTCGTTCTCCGCGATGCAGTAGCTATACTTGCCCGGATGCCCCAGCGTCGATTGGTCCAGCACGCCCGGCTCGGCGCCGCAGACGTTCAGCAGCAGGAGCCGGATCGCCCGCCCGATGGTCGCGTTCGCCCGCCGCCCGGGGCCAAAGACGTTGCCGCCCGCGTTCAAGTCGATCTGCTGGCGAATCGGCCCGTTCACGATCAGGAGCGGCGCCGCGCCGCCCGTGCTCGCCATGCTGCCGTGCAGGCAGAAAGCGTCGTCGGTCAGCGCCTGGATGGCCGCGACGACGACCGGGAAGTAGGCGGGCAGGCAGCCGGCCATCACCGCGTTGATGGCCGCCTTCTCGGCGGTGATCGCCCGCCCGCGGTCGGCCACCTCGCCTAGCACCGTGCCCGGATCGAGCGTCGCCACTGCCAGGAACTCCGCCACCCGCTCCGGCGTCGGCGGCACCACCGGCAGGCCGTCGGTCCAGCCCTGCTGGTAGCAGAACTCGATCGCCTCCAGCGTATCGGGCACCTCGTAGCGCGGCGATGCTAGCTCCGTCGCCATGCTCTCTCCCTGCCGCGTCGCGTTCGGGGGCCAGCCCTCGCCGGATTCTAGCCCCGCGCTCCGCTTACAGCAATGTCAGTCGGGTCGTCACCGCGCCGCGAGCGGGCGCTTGGCAGGCAGGCCGGGGCGGCGCGGGTAGGCCGCCGGCGTGGCGGCGGCTTTCTCGACGACGACGAGGGCGCGGCCGTCGTCGAGCGGCGGGACCGTGACCGGCATGATCCTCGGCGGGCCGCCGCCCAGTGTCTGGCAGGCGAACGCCGCGCCAGCGATCTCCTCGGCCAGGTCGCCGCGCCGCTGGGCCACCAGCAGCCCGCCGACGCGCAGGAACGGCAGCGTCAGCTCCAGCAGCACGGGCAGCGGCGCCAGCGCCCGCGCGAACACGACGTCGTAGCTCTCGCGGTGCGCGGGCGCGTGCGCCAGCGTCTCCGCCCGCTCGGCGATCGCCGCCACCTCCGACAGCCCGAGCGCGGCGATCAGGTGGTCGAGAAACTCGACCTTCTTCCCCGTGGCCTCTAGCAGCGTCATGCGCAGCCGGGGGAGCGCCAGCTTGAGCGGCACGCCGGGGAAGCCACCGCCGCTCCCCACGTCCAGGCAGCGCAGTGGCAGGACGGATGCCGCCGCGCCCCAGCGGGCCAGCAGCGGCGTCGCGCCGGTGAGCGAGTCGAGGAAGTGGTGCGTCTCGACGGCGGCCGGCGCGACGATGCGGGTCAGGTTGACGCGCGCGTTCCAGGCCAGCAGCTCGTCGCGGTAGCGCGCGAAGGCGGCAAGCTGCTCCGGGCCGAGCGGCACCCCGAGCGCCGCCGCGCCCGCCGCGAGTGTCTCCATCGTTCCCTTGAGGCGGCGCCCTGCGCTCGGCTATAAACTGAAGTTCACCCAAGATTGTAACTAGCATCGAGGTGGTCCCACCATGTCCAGCAGCCAGCCGCCCGGCGCCCCCAGCGGGATGCAGCTCGGTCAGGCCGTGAGCACCTATCTGGGAACCCTCCCGGCTGCGGAGCGTGAGGCGCAGGCGCCAATGCTCCTGCGCTTTTCCCGCTGGCTCGGCCCCGACCGCGACCTGAACGCGATCATGCCAATCGAGCTAGAGCGCTATCAGGAGCAGCTTGGCGAGGTCGGCATCGATCCCACGCGCAGCCTGGATGGGCTCAAGAACTTCCTGGCCGACGCGAAGAAGCGGGGCTGGACCGACACCAATCTCGGCCTACACGTCAAGGTTCGCCGCAAGCCCGCGGCTACCCGCGCGACCGCCAACAACAATACCGCGACCGCCGAGGCGCGCGTCGAGATGACCCAGGAGGGCCTGGCAGCGCTCCAGCAGGAGCTATATCGGCTCGAGCACGAGGTGCGCCCGCGCGTCACCGCGACCATGCAGCGCGCCGCGGCCGACAAGGACTTCCGCGAGAACGCTCCCTATCACGCGGCGAAGGAAGAGCTGTCCGCGGTGCAGTCGCGTATCAACGCGCTGCGCGACACGATCTCGGCGGCCGCCATCGTGGAGCGCAGCGCGGCGGACCGCGCCGGCCTGGGCACCTGCGTCGTCGTCCGCGATTTGGTCGAGGACGAGGAGTTCCGCTACACGCTGGTCGGCCCGGGCGAGATCGACCCCCGCCGCGGCAAGATCTCCATCCAGTCGCCCGTCGCGCAAGCGCTCGTCGACCACGCGGCCGGCGACGTGGTCGAGGTCGAGACGCCCGCCGGCATCGTCCACTACCGCATCGAGCGGATCGAGCCGGCGAAGTGAGCGACGGGCCGCCGCGCACGCCGCTGCTCACCGTCGACGGCGTGGTGGTCGAGAACGGCGCCGTGCTGCTCATCCGCCGGCGCAATCCCCCGTTCGCGGGCCAGTACGCCCTCCCCGGCGGCTTCGTGGACGTCGGCGAGACGGTCGAGGCCGCCGTCGTCCGCGAGGTGCGCGAGGAGACCGGCCTCGACACGGCGATCGACTGCCTGCTCGGCGTCTACTCCGACCTCCACCGCGACCCGCGCGGGCACACGGTCAGCGTGACCTACCTCCTGCGCCGCCTCGGCGGCACCCTGGCCGGCGCCGACGACGCCGACGACGCCCGCTTCTTCCCCCTCGACGCCCTCCCCGCGCTGGCCTTCGACCACGCCCACATCCTCGCCGACGCCCGCCGCGCGCTGCGCGCCGACCGCTGAGGGCTGAGCGGAGACAGCGCTTGTCACTCAGCACTCAGCACTCAGCACGCAGCGCTGACTGGCGCTTGGCAGGCGCGGTGCTCGCGGGCCGCGCGGCCAGCGCGCTCAGCCGTCGCCTGGGGCGCGGCGGCGGCACGGTCATCGCCGGCCACGTCGTGCCGCGCCTCGCGCCCGACGCGCTCAGCCGCCTGAGCGCCGCGCTGCCGGACGGCGTGGTGCTCGTGTCGGGCACCAACGGCAAGACGACCACCGCGCGGCTGCTCGCGCAGGTGCTCGACGCGAGCGGGCGGCGCGTCGTCCACAACCGCGCGGGCGCCAACCTGCTCACCGGCATCGTCAGCGCCCTGGCCCAGGCGGCCGACACGCGCGGCCGGCCGCGCGCCGACGTGGGGCTGTTCGAGGTGGACGAGGCAACGCTGCCCCGGGCGCTTCCCCCCACGCGCCCCCGCGTCGTCGTGCTCACCAACATCTTCCGCGATCAGCTCGACCGCTACGGCGAGGTCCACTACGTCGCCGCGATCTGGCGGCGCGCGCTGGCCGCCCTGCCTCCTGGCGCCACGCTCGTGCTGAACGCCGACGACCCGCTCGTCGCCAGCCTGGGCGCCGTCCACCCGGGGCCGGTGCTGTACTACGGCGTGGCGGTGCCAGCCCTCGCCACGCCCGGCCTGTCGCACGCCGCCGACGCGCGCCTCTGCCCCGTCTGCGGCGCCCCGCTCGCCTACGCGCGCAGCTACTACGGTCACCTGGGCGCCTATCGCTGCTCCGCCTGCCCGTTCGCCCGCCCCACGCCCGCCGTCGTCGCCGTCGAGCCCGTGCAGCTCGGCCCCGCGCAGACCCGCTTCCAGGTCGACACCCCGGCGGGCGCGCTGCGCCTCACCCTACCGTTGCCGGGGCTGTACAACGTGTACAATGCCCTCGCCGCCACGGCGGGAGGCCTGGCGCTGGGTGCCGCCCCCACGGCCGTAGCGGCCGGGCTGGCGCGCGTCAGCGCCGCCTTCGGGCGCCTGGAGCGCATCGCCGTCGGCGATCGCGCCGTCTCGCTCGCGCTCGTCAAGAATCCCGTCGGCTGCACGGAGGTGCTGCGCACGCTGACGACCGATCCCGCGCCGAAGACGCTGCTCGTCGCCATCAACGATCTGTTCGCGGACGGCACCGACGTCTCCTGGCTGTGGGACGCCGACTTCGAGCTGCTCGGCGGGCAGGTGGCCTGCGCGGTGTGCAGCGGCACGCGGGCGGCCGACATGGCGCTGCGGCTCAAGTACGCGCTCGTCGCGCCCGAGCGCCTCCTAGTCGAGCCCGACGTGGCCCGCGCATTGCAGCAGGCGCTGGCGCGAACGCCCGTCGGCGGCACCCTGCACGTGCTGCCGACCTACACGGCGCTCTTGGCGCTCCGCGAGGCGCTGCGCCGCCAGGGCGCCGTCGCCGGCTTCTGGGAAGACTAGCAGCGCGTCTGACTCCCTCTCCCCCTGGGAGAGGGCTGGGGTGAGGGCAAGTGGACCTGCGGCTGGGGCACCTATACCCCGAGCTAATGAGCACCTACGGCGATCGCGGCAACATTCTGACCTTGCTGCGGCGCGCGGAATGGCGCGGCCTTCGCCTGCACGTCGACGGGATTGGCCTGGGCGAGCGCCCCGATCCCGCCGCCTACGACCTCTACTTCTTCGGCGGCGGGCAGGACCGCGAGCAGGCGGTGGTCGCGGCCGATCTGGTCAGCCACAAGGGCGCTGCCCTGCGCGAGGCCGCCGAGGCCGGGGCGGTGATGCTCGCCGTCTGCGGCGGCTACCAGCTGCTCGGCCGCGAGTTTCGCACGGGCAGCGGCGCGGTGCTGCCCGGTATCGGCCTGCTCGACGCCTGGACCGTCGCCGGCGAGCGGCGCAACATCGGCAACGTCGTCGTGCGCTGCCCCTGGGACGCCGCGCGCCGCACGCTGGTCGGCTTCGAGAACCACAGCGGCAAGACGTACCTCGGGCCAGGCTGCGCGCCGCTCGGGCTGGTGGCGGTCGGCGCCGGCAACAACGGCGAGGACCGCACCGAGGGAGCCGTGTACCGCGACGTCTACGCCTGCTACCTGCACGGCTCGCTGCTGCCGAAGAACGCCTGGTTCGCCGACCACCTGCTGCACCGCGCGCTCGTGCGCCGCTACGGCGCCGGCGTGCCGTTCCCGCCCCTCGACGACCGCCTGGAAGAGGCCGCCCACCAGGCGATCCTGGCCCGCGTGCAGCAGGTGGGCCGCGCGGCGGTGAGCGTGCAGTGACGACGGCGTCGTATCCGCGCAAGGACGACGAGGCGGGGCTGCGCGGCCGCTTGCGGCCGCTCGCCGGCGCGGCCGGCATCCTGATGGCCGGCTTTATCGCCAGCCGCGTGCTCGGGCTGGTCCGCAACGCGGTGCTCGCCAGTTACTTCGGCGACTCCCCGCAGTACGAGGCCTACGTCGCCGCTATCGCCGTGCCCGACGCCGTGTTCCAGGTGCTCGCGGGCGGGGTCATGGGCGCGGCCTTCATCCCGGTGTTCACGCGCTACCTGGCCGCCGGCGACGAGGAGGACGCCTGGCGGCTCAGCAGCTCGGCCATTAACCTCGCGGCGCTCCTCACCGGCGGCCTCGCCCTGCTGCTGATTGTCTTCGCGCGCCCCGTCATGGCGGTCGTCGTCTCAGGGCGCCCTGACCTTCAAGAGATGGCCACCGGCCTCGTGCGCATCATGCTGGTGTCGCCGGTCATCTTCGCCGTCAGCGGCTTCGCGACCAGCATCCTCAACACTTTCCAGCGGTTCTTCTGGGCCGCGCTGGCGCCGCTCATGTACAACCTCGGCATTATCGCCGGCACGGTCCTGCTGCACGCCCGCTGGGGCATCTACGGCGTGGCGATCGGCGTGGCGGCGGGCGCCTGCGGCCACCTGCTGATTCAGGCGCCGGGGCTGGTGCAGATCCGCGCGCGCTACTGGCCCGTCCTCGACTGGCGGGCGCCGGGCGTGCGCGAGGTCGGCAAGCTGATGCTCCCCCGCATGTTCGGCCTCGGCGTCGCGCAGGCCAACCAGCTCATCACCACGGTCTTCCTGGCCTCGTTCCTGGTCGCGGGCAGCATGGCCTACCTGAACTACGCCTGGCTGGTGCTGATGGTGCCGCTGGGGGTGTTTGGCATGGCCGTGTCCACCGCCGTCTTCCCGACCCTCGCCCGCCAGAGCGCCGCCGGCGAGAGCGCCGCGATGGGCGAGTTATTCGGCCTGACGCTGCGGATGATCCTGTACCTCACCATCCCGGCCGCGGTCGGCCTCGTCGTGCTGGGCGAGCCGATCGTGCGGCTGCTGTTCGAGCGGGCCTCGTTCACCCCGGACGTCACGCGTGCCACGGCCCTCGCGGTCGGCGTCTACGCGCTCGGCCTGCCGGGCCACAGCGTCGTCGAGATCGTCGACCGGGCGTTCTACGCCCTCCACGACACTCGCACCCCCGTGAAGGCCGCGGCCCTGGCGGTGCTGCTGAACGTCCTGCTGAGCGCCGCGGTGGTGCTCGGCGCCCTGCACGGCCCGCTGCCGGCCGATCGCGCCTACGCCGGGCTGGCGCTCGCGAACGCCGCCGCGGCCTGGGTCGAGGCGAGCCTGCTCGTGGTGTGGCTGCGCTGGCGTTCGGGCGATCTCGGGCTGCGCGGCCTGGGCCGCGACCTCCTGCGCTACGTGGCCGCGGCGCTGCTCATGGGCGCCGTGCTGAGCGGCCTGGACCGTGGGCTGCTCGGCGCGCTGGACAGGCGCGGCCTCGGCGGCGAGCTGGTGGCCGTCGGCACGCTGATCGTCGTCGGCCTCGCGACCTACCTCGCCGGCGGCCTGCTGCTGCGGTGCCGCGAGCCGCGACTGCTCCTCAGCCTCTTGCGCCGTGGCCGGTAAGGCCAGCGTCGGGGCGGGCTGGTATACTGCTTGCAGCGCACCGTCATGCCTCGCACCGCCGACCGCCGCAAATCCATCCCAGGTGAGAGCATGAGTGCCACTGCCGACGATCCCCTGGCCGTCCGTCGCCTGCCGGACGGCCCGCCGTCCGATGGCCGCGCCGCGCCCGACAGCGCCGGTTTTCCGCCGGGCCTCACCGCGCGCTACCGTCTGCCCAGCCTGCTCGGCCGCGGCACGCTGACAGCCACCTATCGCGCCACCGACCTCGAGCTGCGGCGGCAGGTGGCCGTCAAGCTGTTCCCCTCGCACCTGGCAGCCGACGAGACGTTCCGCGCCCGCTTCCTCGAGAAGGGCCAGGTGGCCGCGCGTCTGACGCATCCGAACATCGGCCAGGTGTTCGAGGCGGGTGTCGCCGACGGCCGTCCCTATCTAGTCATGGAGCTGATCGACGGCCAATCGCTGCGCACCCTGCTGGACCTGCGCGGGCGGCTGCCGCTGCACACGGCGCTCAGCCTGGCCGTGCCGATCGCCGATGCCCTCTCCCACGCGCACAACCAGGGCGTGTTTCACGCCGACCTGCGGCCCGAGAACGTGCTGCTCGACCGCCAGGGCCGCCCGAAGGTCGTCGACTTCGGCCTCTGCCACGTGGCGGTGGCGACGGGCGTCGTGTCGCTGGACACGATCGCGCGCCGCGCGGCCTACCTGGCGCCCGAGCAGGTGCGCGGCGACTCCATCGGCCCGCGCACCGACGTCTACGCGCTGGCGGCCATGCTCTACGAGATGCTGGTCGGCACGCCGCCGCTCGCCGGGCCGAACGCGCTGGCGACGGCCTCGCGGCGGCTGTTCGCGGAGCCGCCCCGCCTGCGCGCCGAGCGGCCGGACGTGTCCTGGGGCCTGGAGTACGTGATCCGCCAGGCGCTCGCCCCCGACCCCGCCGACCGCCCGCCGACCGCCGAGGCGTTCCGGACGGCGCTGCTCGCGCCCCCGCGCGACAGCGACCTGTCGGCCGGGTTGAAGCAGACGGAGTGGGCGTTCCGCTCGGCGCTGCAAGGCGAGCGCGTCGACCCGGGCGCCATCGCCGTGCCCGGTCGGCGGCGCGCGGGCGGCTGGAGCCTCCCGTCGCTGACCGTGATCCTGCCGCTGCTCGGCACCCTGGTGGTCGTGGTGGCGCTCACCGGGCTGTTCGACTTCTTGCCGCCCCTCCTGCTGCCGCTGCAGTCCGTGCGCGCGCCCGAGCTGCGCAATCGCACGCTGGCCGAGGCCGAGCTGATCGGGCGCGACAGCGGCCTGGAGGTCGTCAAGGCGCACCCCGAGCCCTGCGACGACAACCCGCGCGACTGGGTCATGCGCCAGGATCCCGACCCCGGCGCGCTCATGCGGCGGGGCGCCAAGGTGCGGCTGACGACCTGCTCCGGCATCCGCGTGCCGAGCCTCGTCGGCCAACGCGAGGAAGATGCCCGCGTCCAGCTCGTGCAGCACGGCTGGACCGTGCGCGCCGTGCGCACCGAGCCCACCGCCAGCCTGCCCCCGGGCACGATCCTCGCCCAGGAGCCGTCGGCCGAGCTGATCCTGCCCGACCGCGAGCCGCTCACACTCACCGTCGCGGAAGCGCCCAAGTAGCCGCTGGAGACGCCGCCCGGCCTACGTGAGGCGCGTGATCCGCATCGTGAAGCTGCCGCCGGGGGCGCTGATGGTCACCTCGTCGCCCACGGTGCGGCCCAGCAGCGCGTGCCCCACGGGCGACTCGTTGGAGATGCGGCCGTGGCGGGGATCGGCCTCCGCCGAGCCGACGATCAGGTACTCCTGCGTCTCGCCGTTCTCGTCCTCGACCACGACGTGCGAGCCGAGCCGCACGCAGTCCACGGCGGGGTGCTCGTCGATGATCTGCGCGGTGGCCAGCATGCGCTCCAGATCCTGAATGCGCCCTTCGATGAACGCCTGGTCCTGCTTGGCGTCGTCGTACTCCGCGTTGTCCACCGTGTCGGTGAACTCCTTCGCCTTGCGGATACGCTCTGCCACGGCCGGCCGACGCACGGTCCGCAGATCGTGCAGCTCCTGGTCCAGGCGCTCATAGCCCTCCGGTGTCAGGTAAACGGGCTTCTCGGGCATGGTCTTCTCCCGCGTTGTTCCCAGGCTAGGTCGCTTGCGGCCCACCCGCGCCGCGTGGACCGCCACTCGACCCGAAGCGAGCGGCCGGCCGCTGGCAGCCACCAGCGTGCGCCGGCCGTCTTGCACACTCTAAGCACTCGGCCAGAGGGAGTGTGTCCGTTTGGCTTCGCCAAACCTACACACCCAACCTGGGCCGGCCGCTTAGGCCGCTGTACAACGCGGCCCAATCCGGCGATTGAGTGCATCCCCGAATAAAAGGACACGAGACCAGGAGCACGACTCCCAGTCCCGAGCTTCGCTATTGATACCGCACTTACCAGCAAGTGTCAAGCATATACGCGAAAAACCTACCCCCGGCCCCAGCGACGCTTGCCGTGTTCCGCGTCGCAGGGCCGGGGGTAGGTCACTCCGCCAGGAACTCCCGCACGGCCGCGATGAGCGCGGGCGCGTTGTCCTCCTGCACCGGATGGCCCGACCGCGGCGCCACCACGAGCCGCGCGTTCGGCAGCTCCCGCACCATGCGCTCGGCCACGTCCTGCGACAGCACGGGGCTCTCCGCGCCGCGCACCACCAGCACGGGGCAGCGGATCGAGCGCCACTCCGCCCAGGTGTCCCAGCCGCCGCGTCGTCCTGTCAGCAGCCCCGGCGCCCACTTCCACTCGTAGCGTCCGTCGGGGCGCTGGCGCACCGAGTGGCGGGCCACCTCCTGACGGTAGTCCTCGGGCGGGTACGGGTCCTGGCCGCGCAGGAAGTCGGCCACCTGGCTCGGGTTGTCGAAGATGCCGGGGTCCTGGGGCGCATCCGGGCGCGGCGCCGCGGGCGCCGGCGCCTGGGGGCCAATGTCCACGATGACCAGCTTCGCCACGGCCTCGGGGTGCCGCGCCGTGTAGACGATGGCGTTGCGGCCCCCCATGCTCATGCCCACGAGCACGAAGCGCGTCAGGCCGAGCGCCGCCGCGAACCGCTCCAGGTCGCCCACGTAGTCGTCGGTGGTGTACGAGTCGCCCGGCGCGGCGCCGGTGTCGCCGTGCCCCCGCTGGTCGAGCGCCAGGATGCGGTAGTCGCTCGCCAGGTCGCGCGCGAACAGGTCCCACGTGCGCGCGTGCGCCATGAAGCCGTGCAGCAGCACCATCGGCGGCGCCGTCGGCTCTCCCCACTCCGTGTAGTGCAGGTTCAGGTCGCCGAGCTGGACCGCTTGGGCGCGCGGGCTCTCCGCGGGCATACGTTCCTCCGTCGCCAGCCTTCAGCCGTCAGCCAACAGCCGCCAGCGCGTTCCCCGCGTCTGCTGACGGCTGACGGCTGACCGCTGACCGCTAGAAAGTAATCACCGAGCGCAGCGTCTCGCCGCGCTCCATCGCCTGGAAGGCGTCCTCTACCTCGGCCAGCGCGATGCGTTGCGTAATTAGCTCGTCCAGCAACAGGTCGCCGCGCAGGTACCACTCCGCGAGCAGCGGGAAGTCGCGAGTGGGTAGGCAATCGCCGTACCAGCTCACGCGCAGCGAGCCGCCGAGGTCGAAGAAGCGCGGCAGGTCGAGCGCCAGCGTGCTGCCGTGCCCGGCCACGCCGATAAGCGTTGCCACGCCGGCCAGGTCGCGGCACGCCAGCACCTGCGCCAGCACGTCCGGCTGCCCCACGCACTCGAACGCGTAGTTCGCGCCGTACCCGTCGGTCAGCGCCCGGATCTGCTCTACCGCATCCCCATCGCGCGGGTTCACCGTGTGCGTCGCGCCAAACGTCCGCGCCCATTCCAGCTTTCGCGGCTCCAGGTCGACCGCGATGATCTTCGACGCGCGGGCCAGCCGCGCGCCCTGAATCACGCTCGTGCCCACCGCGCCCGCGCCGAATACCGCCACGCTGCTGCCCGGCCGCACGCCCGCCGTGTACAGCGCCGCCCCCACGCCGGTCATCACGCCGCACGCAATCAGGCACGCCTGGGCCGGCGGGATGTCGGGCGAGACGGGCACCGCCTGGTTGGCGTGGACGACGGTGTGCGTGGCGAACGTGCCCAGCCCCATGATCGGCGGCGGGTATTCGCCGGCCGGCGTGTGCTGGCGCGGCTGCCCGTTCAGGCTGTTGGCGCACAGGTGCAGCTGGCCGATGCGGCAGAAGCGACAGTTGCCACACGGCGCCCGCCACGCCAGGATCACGTAGTCGCCGACCCGCGGCTGCGCGACGCCCGGCCCCACGGCCTCGACGATGCCGGCGCCCTCGTGGCCGAGCAGCATCGGCAGGCTGGCGATCGCGCCGTTGCGGATGTGCAGGTCGGTGTGGCACACCCCGCTCGCCTGCACGCGCACCAACACCTCGCCCGGGCCGGGCTCGTCGATTACCAGTGGCTCCGGCGCGACCGCCCCGCGCACCTCGCGCGCCACGATCCCTTCGCCCTGCACGGCCATGGCGTCCTCCAGTAGCTCGCTGCGATGATCCTCTGCTCGGGCTAGGTGCTGGCTGGTTTCCGGCTTGAGCGCCATCCCTATGTGGCAGAAAGCGCGATGGGCCGTGCGTCCTCGGGGAGTTCCGTCAGGGGACCGTTGCCTTCATACCACTCGGCGTTGAGGATGTGTACGACGAATTCGATCGATCTCCGCTAGCCGCGCGTCAGGATAGATGGCCAACGGCGCGCCTCCTCTGCCGAGGGTGCAGGCTGCTCCCCGGCCTCACTATAGCACCGACTCCGCTGGGCGATCGCTGATGCGTTCGGTATTGCGCCAAAAGCCATCGCGTGGGCTGCCTCCACGCGTCCCCCTCAGCGGGTCAGATAAGCGTACTGGTTCTTGTCCAGGCTCACCGTCAAGCGCCCGCCGTTGGCGTCCAGGCGCTGCGTCAGGTAGCCGCTCGCGTCCGCCAGCCAGCCGCGGCCGGGGAACGGCAGGCGCACCTCCGTCTGTAACCTGCCCCCGATCGTGTACAGCAGCGCGTCGTCGGCCGTGGCGACGTAGAAGCCGCCGTCCACCGCCCGGTCCACGCCAAACGCTTGCCGCCACAGCGACCGCTTCTGCGCGTCTGAGGTGTCGGCGAACGCCTCCTCGACGCGGTCGCCGTCCACGTACTCCGCCTGCGGCCCCAGCACGCCGCTCAGGTGGCGCGGCGCGATCACCATGCCGCCGCGGCTCAGGTAGTCGCGCAGGCGCGCGGCGTCGTCGGCGGGCAGGTCCTGCGCGTAGCGCGACAGCACCACGATCGCCGCCAGCCGGTCCACCGGCTCGCCGTCGAGCGTCGACACCACTGCCGCGGGCACGTTGTCGCGGGCGAACACCGCCAGCCGGTGGAAGTCATAGGAGCGGAACGCGAACGGGTCCACCGTGCGCGACGCGCCCAGCAGCCGGAAGGGGAAGCCGGTCGGCGCCAGGATCAGCACCCGCGCGGCCCCGGCCGGGGCCGCCATGATCTGGCGGATGCGCGGGAAGCTCTCCGACACGCGCGCGAACATCGTGTCGGGGTCGTAGGCCGTGCGGTTCGTGTCGTTGTAGAGGCCCTGGCCGATGATGTTGTAGTTCCACGCGGCGATGCCCTGGAGCCAGCCGCCGGTCTGGCGCGCGAGCAGGGCCAGGTAGTAGTCGTTGGCCACCGCGTCCGCCACGTTGGCCGGCTGCGGGCTCGCCTGCGACAGCCCCCAGCTATTGGCCGTGGACCACAGCCAGAACGGCCGGTTGTAGCGCGCCGAGTAGTGGCCCAGACTGCGCACCAGCGTGAACAGCCGAATCAGCTCGGTATCGTCCAGCGGCAGGTCCATCGGGCCGTCGCGCGGGTAGGCGTCGTACGTCGGATAAAACGTGGGCGGCGTGCGCGCGAATACCGCCTCCACCTGCGGCAGCTGGAAGTGGATGCGCGCCGTGGCGCCCTCGAACGACATGGTGGTCGGCAAGTCGGGCTCCAGCTCCGCCCACTGCCCCGCGCTCCAGGCGGCGTAGTCCGCAATATAGTTCGTCTGGAACTGCCCGAGCTGCGTGATGCGTCCGGGATCGTCGCCCACGTCGGCGAAGCCGTAGCCGTTGCGCGCCTTGAACGCCGCGTCCGCCCAGGTCGAGTAGTCGCCGCCCGACGGCTCGTCGGCCAGGTTCAGCATCAGGATCACGTCGCGGTAGGGCTGCACGAACCGCGTGTCCACCCACTCGTAGTAGCGGCGAATGTCCCGCTGGTAGTCGGGCGAGTAGAACGACGCGTTGACCACCGCTGTCGTGCGATCGATGCCGCCCCGGCTCTCGGTGCGCAGCGCGTCGGGGTGCGCTGCCGACCAAACGCTGCCCATCTGGCTCTGGTAGCCGATCGGCAGCACGGCCTTCAGCCCCTGCGCGCGGACCGCGCTCAGCAAGCGCTCTTGCGCGGCCACGATGGCGCGGGCGTCGGCGTTGAGCGGGCTGCTGTCGTCCACGAACGCCTCGTAGACGGCATACGACAGGCCCGGCTCGGCGCCCTGGGCGTTCACCTCGCCAGGGTTGTTCTGGCCGATCCACACGACGTTCGCGCCCGCCGCCTGCTGCCGCGCGACGATCTGCTCCATCGTGCTGCTCGACAGCGTCGGGTAGGCCTCCATCGCCCAGCCCGCATAGCGCGGCCCGTGGTCGTCGCTCTCCGGCCGGCCGGTGAGCGTGGCGATGGCTTGCGGCGTGGGCACGGGGCCGGCGCCGGGAGCGTCTACCTGCGGCGCGGGCAGCACGCCGGCGGCCGCGGGGAGGGGCACCGGCGACAGCGCGCCCGCCGACGCGGTCGGCAGCGGCGCCAAGGTGGGCACCGCGCTCGCGGCGAGCGGCGGCACGCGGTCGTTCGGGGCGGGCGCCCGCTCCGGGGGTGCCTGGAAGGCCAGGCTGCCCAGGAGCACGACGAACAGGGCGACGGTCCTGAGCGCCCGCGTCGCGGGCTGGCGATAGCAGCGGCTGAACAGGCGGCTCAATCCCTGCCCAGTCTTGCGACTGAGCCCAGTACTTGGGGCCGTGTCACGCGAACCGCGCCATTATGCCACGCCCGAGCGGGCGGCGTCCCCCATTGCCGCGCTGCCGCGACGCCCTCTGCCCGGACGCGCGGCGCCCCGCTCGATCGCCACCCGGCCTGGTCCCGCCGAACCCCGCGGTGGACTTCCCCGACTCCCTCTCCCAGGGGGAGAGGGCCGGGGTAAGGGCGCCTTCCCTGGTCCCTCCCCCTCTCCCCCTGGGAGAGGGCCGGGGTGAGGGCCCGCCCCGCCAGCGATGACGAAGCGCCCCTGGCGGCGTCTCCACCAGGGGCACTTCAGGTCGGTGCCGCCGCGGCGACCACCGGCTACCAGAAATACGGGTAGGCTAGCGGCGCGGGATACGCGACCACCGGCGCATACGCCGGCACCCACCGATACCCGTAAACCGTCCACACCCACATGATCGTTCTCCTTCCTTACGTTGGCGCCTGGGCGCTGCCAGGTCGCTCATCACGTTCCTACTGTACCGCCCTCGCGGCAAACGGCCTGTAAAGGCGCTCACAGCGCGCCTGTGAACCGCGTCACAGCCGTCGGCGAGCGCGACGCGGCGACCGAGAGCCGTGCCGAGCGTGGCGAGCGTGTGGGCGAGCGCCGAGTGCTCCCCGGCCGGGGAGCGCGGCCGACCCGCCGCCGCGCCGGGACGGGCGGGGCCGGCCGGATGGCAAGCCGGCCGCGCTGTCGGGGCCAAACCACGCCGCTGAGGACCGCCGGCTACCGGGCCGCGGGTTCGAGCGCCTGGCGCAGCCGCGCCACTTCCGGCGGGCGCAGGCTGCCTTTGTCGCGCTGGATGTGGGCGCGCAGGTCGCGGCCGCGCGTGACCGGGTAGTGGCTGCCGTCGATCTCCAGGACCGCCTTCGGGTTCGTAAACACAATGCTTGCCGTCACCAGCGCCCCGGCCGGCTCCGCGTCCAGCGCGCGCTCCAGCCGGCGCGTTACCTGCGCCACGCCGCGCGTGGCGTCGGCGGCCGGGTTGCCCAGGTGGTCGGTGCTCACCACGTCCAGCCAGCCAACGGCACCAGGGCGCGACCAGCGATCGCGCTGGCAGCGCACGCGACCCGCCAGCCCCCGCGCCACCAGCACGCGTACGCCGCCCGGGCCGACCAGCAGGTGGTCCGGTAGCTCGCGGTCCGCGAAGTTCACCAGCGTGTAGCGGTTGTCCAGCCCCTTGAGGGCTCTCTCCAGCGGGGCGTCCTGCCGGTAGCGCGCGCCAACCCGCCGGATGTACGTCTGGCTGAGCAGCCAGAGCGCCGTCCCCACGACTAGCCCGGCGATGGACAGCGCGTCGGAGAGCGGGTTCGCCGGCACCAGCCAGGCCTGCCCGAACCCCGCCAGGTAGACCAGCATGGCGCCGATCAGCAGCCAGTTGCCCTTGCGCTGCTCGCCGCGCGCCCGCGCCTCGTTCGTGACGACCTGCACGCCGCCCCGCTCCTTCGCCGCCTGCCGGGGTGCTCGCCGGCGGCCCAGCCCCTAACCCACGTAGCCGCCCACCTCGTCGCGCGCCGGCACGGACTGCCGCGCGCGCATGCCGGCCGCGATGTGCTCCACCAGCCCGCCCGCCGCGGCCTCCCCGGCCACGCGCAGCGCGTTCTTCAGCGCCCGCCCGTGCGAGCGCCCGTGCCCGATGATGCACACCCCGTTCACGCCCAGCAGGGGCACGCCGCCGTGCTCCGCCCAGTCCAGGCGGCGCACCAGCCGCGTGACCGCCGGCGCAAACCCCAGCGCCAGCAGCCCGCCGCCCACCACCGCCGCCCCGGCGAGCGCGGCCGCCGGCCGCCGCAGCGGCGGCGTCGCCACGGCCGCCAGCGCCGTGCCCGCCAGCAGCGGCAGCCCGATGCGCTCCGGTTTGTGCGGCAGTAGCTCCGCCCGCACGATCTGCGCCAGCGCCCGCGGCGTCCCCTCCGCGAACTTCAGCACCACGTTGCCCGTGAACCCGTCCGTCACCACCACGTCCGCGTTGCCGAGCGGGATGTCCTTGCCCTCCACGTTGCCGACGAACCGCAGCGGCAGCTCTTGCAGCAACGGGTAGCTCTCGCGCACGAGCTGGTTGCCCTTGCCGCCCTCCTCGCCGATGCTCAGCAGCCCCACCTTCGGCGTGGCGATGCCCAGCACGCGCTCGGCGTAATCCGCGCCCATCATGGCGAACTGGGCCAGGTACTCTGGCTTGCAGTCGGCGTTGGCCCCCACGTCGAGGATCAAGCAATGCCCGCGCGCCGTGGGCATGACGGCGCCCAGCGCCGGCCGCGCCACGCCTCGGATGCGCTTCAGCTCCAGCAGGGCGGCGGTCATCACGGCCCCCGTGTTCCCCGCCGATACGAACGCATCCGCCTCGCCGTGGGCCACCCGGCGCAGGCCGACGCGGAGCGACGACTGCTCGCGCTGCCGAACGGCGACCGCCGGCGCCTCCGCCATCGCCACGATGTCGGGCGCGTCGATCACGGTGAGCGGTAGGTCGCGGACGCGGCGACGCGCCAGTTGGGCGTGCAGCAGATCGGCCGGCCCGACGAGGTCGACCGCTAGGCCGTACTCGCGCGCCGCGGCGACGGCGCCCGCGACCGCCGCGCCCGGGGCGTGATCGCCGCCCATGGCGTCGATCACAACGCGGCGGCCCACGGCCCAATCCGCTTGCTTCACGCTCTCCCCCGGGGGCCGCCGCGTCGCGCCAACCGCCGCTCGGCGAGCGGGGGTAGAGGGAAGGTCCCACGCCGGGCGGCGTGCGGCTGGCCACGCCCCATCATACTGGATTTGCCCCGCCCGGGCGATAAATCGGCCCCTCGCCCGCCAGTGCGCCGCGCACCTTTGCCGCCGGCCGCCGGATAGCAAGACGGAGGCCGAGCCTCGGCCTCCGTCTCGCCGCGAGTGCGGTAGCCCCTACGGCAGGTGCGCCGCGTGCTCCTTCTCGCGGGCGCAGGCGATACACAGCGTCGCCTCGGGCCGCGCCCGCAGGCGCTCCGGGTCGATCGGCTGCCCACAGCTCGCGCAGATGCCGTAGGTGCCCGCCCGCTGTCGCGCTAGCGCCTCCTCGACCTCGGCCACTCGCTGCTCCGCGATGTTCCGCACCGTCAGGTCTAGCTCGCGCTGGAACGTCATGTCCGAGGTGTCGGCCGGGTGCTGGTCGGCGTTGCTCAGCTCGCCCGTGACGTCTTCCTCGGTGCCGCCGAGCGTCGTGCGGTCCACGAACCCGACGATGCTCTCGGCCTCCTCGGCGCGGCGGCGCAGCGCCTCCTCGGGCGAGAATCCCGTCTCGCCTGCGCCCGGCGCGTTCGCCGGCGCCGCCCCCTGGGCTGGGGCTGCCTGCTTACCCGTGGCTGGCTTCTTCTCCGCCATTGTCCGTGCGCGCGACGAGCGCTCCTCGTCTCCGTTGACGCGGCGCGTCGCACCCTCCTTTCTCGCGTTTGCCGGCGGGCCGGCCTCCAGTTGCCGAGCCGGCCGGGGCGCCGCGCCCCGGCCGGTTTGCCTACACCTGACGCCGCTGAAACAGCCGGCCGCATCGTAGCGACCTACGAGCGCAAGATGCGTACCAGAGCGCGAGCCGACGGGGATTCGCGCGCCGCGCCCGGCGCGCGGGCCGACGCCAGCGGCCCGCATCCCGAGGAAGCTCGGATCGGGCAGGGGGAGCGTCCGGGAGCAGGGA
The DNA here is from genome assembly GCA_035293805.1 of Chloroflexota bacterium. Lineage (GTDB taxonomy): Bacteria > Chloroflexota > UBA6077 > UBA6077 > JAJPHF01 > JAJPHF01. The sequence continues at coordinate 152,717 of DATGMD010000051.1, forward strand.
ATGGCAGCGGGGCGGCGCGGGCGGGCCGCCAGGCCCGCCCACGCCGCCCCCCCGCGCGCTACTCGTAGAAGGCGCCCTCCATCACGATGGGCGGCACCGTCTTGTTCTCCAGCGAGTCGCCGGGGATCGGGCGGCCGTCCGTCGTCACCCGCGGCACCTCGGCCGTGCCCACCTTCGCGCCCACGCGCATCAGCACCAGCGGCTCGTCCGCGCAGCTCTCGAACTTGTAGAACGCGCCGCGCGGAAGCATGATGCCCTCGTTGCGGCCCAGCGTCGCGATCTCGCCCTCGGGGTTGGAGAACCGCGCCTGCCCCGCCAGCACCACGAACGTGTGGTCCTCGGCCGCGTGGGCGTGGAACTCGTTCTCGCCGCCCGCCGCGTAGCACTTGATGCGCACCGTCATGTTCTCGGTCTTCGAGAGCGTGATGTCCGACCGCCCCTGCTTCATCAGCGGCGTCCGCAGGCGGTAGATCTCCGGCTGCGCGTTGGTCGGCGCCTGGGACCGCGTCTCCGTCTGGGTCATCGTGCCTCTCCTCTCTGATGCGCTTGTCCGCATTCTATACCCGGACGCCCCGCCGCGTCCCTAGTGAGCTACCCCACTCCCGACATGTGAGCCCGGCCACTGCCGCCGGCCTCACCCAGTGGCACACTTTGGGTGAGCAGCGCGCAGTGCTGCCCCTTTGGAGGAACGATACGATGCGATTCGTGCTTGCCGCCGTCCTGGCGAGCGGCGTGATGCTCGGCCTCGCCGGCCCGACCTTCGCCCAGGACGGCGCCCCGCCCCTGACGTTCAATCAGCCCACCGTGCCGCGCGAGTTCATGATGGGCGGCCCCGCCCAGCCGGCCTACGGCACCCCCGAGGTGGCGCCGCCGGCCAGCGACCAGACCGCGGGCGCGCAGTTCCTGCGCTCGGGCATGCCCGGCGAGACGGCCTACATCCCCGGCAACCAGTTCACCCTCGGCCGCCGCAGCGGCTGCGCCCTCTGGGACTGGGAAAGCTGCTAATAGCGATCCAACCGGGCTGACGCGCGGGCGGCGTCTCGCCGCCCGCCCGGTCCTGGCGCGGCCTCCGTGCTAGGTGAGCAGCCAGCGTGTCGTATCGGCGACTCGCGTGGCCGCCGCTACGACACGCTGGCCGTGGCCCCGGCTCGGCCGCCTGCTCAGCGCGGCTGCAAACCGCTTCAGGCCGGCGGCACGCTGACGCCGGGCACGCGGTATTTCGCGATCAGCTCCGCCACGAGCCCGCGCTTGATGTCCTGCACGAACTCGCGCAGGTAGGCCGCCGCGGCGGTCCGCTGAATCGGCGTGCCGATCGCTTGCTGGATGGCGGTGAAGCGGCCCTCCAGCACGCGGGTGCCCGGGCGCTTCGGCTGGTCGTTGAGCAGCTGCACCTTCAGCCCGGCCATCGCGTCGAGCCCCTCCCGCTGGAATAGCTCATACGTGGCCTCGCCCCCTTGGGCATGGTGCAGCGTGGCGTGCTTGAGCGCGCCCCGCAGGTACATGTCGTAGGCGGTCTTCTCCGCGACGGCGATCCGCATCCCGGGGCGGTCGACCTCCTCGACCCGCTGAATCGGCGAGTCGGCGGGCACCAGGTAGGTCGCCTCGATCTCGATGTACGCCGGCGTGAACACGATCTCGCTGGCCCGCAGCGGGTCGGCGCCGATCAGGCCCACGTCCCACACGCCGCTGGACACCGCCTCGACCAGCTCGCCCGGGCTGGGAAACCGCACGAACGCCACGGGCACGCCCAACCGGCCCGCCAGCTCGCGGCCGAGGTCGGGCGCGATGCCGGTCGGCTCGCCGTCCGCCGGCGCGCTGCTCACCAGTAGGGTGTTCGAGAGGTTGAGCCCGACGCGCAGCGTGCCCGTGGGCGCCAGTTCGCCGCGCAGGGCGGGAGTAACCAAGCTCGTCATCTACGCTCCCTCTCGGTGGATGGGTGCCGCGGTCCTCGCCCTCACGTGAAGGCGCCTGCCGCCGCGGCGAACGCCCTTTACTGCCCCCGGTGGTACGGGCCGAGCCCGGGCTTGAAGCGCTTCTCATCGAGGAACGGCGTGATGCCCTGCTCGCGCTCCACCTGCACGTTCGCGTACTCGCGCAGCGCCATCGCCGCCTCCTCGCCTCGCCGTGCCGCTACCGCCCGCCCGCCACGGCGCCCGCCCCGCTCACCAGCCCCGCCAGGCGCTCGGCGATGATCCGCTCGCCCTCCGCGCTGATGCGGCGCACGATGTCGCCCGCCGGCTCGATGCGGTCGATCAGCCCCGCGATCTGCCCGGTGCCCACACTGCCCCACTCGCGGTCGCCCGCCTCGCGCGCGCGGGCCAGCGCCGCCGCCTCCTCGGCGCGGTGCTGCCGCAGCGCCGGCTCGCGCCCCAGCCACTTCTCGATCAAGCGGTTGCGCACCACCCGGTTCGTGGCGCCCGGCCATTCCCGCGCCTGGATGATGTCCGGGATGTCCGTCAGAATCGTGTCCGTGCCGTCGCTGTCGACAATCGCCTGCTTGTAGTTCGGGTGGATCGGCGCCTCGGGCGTCGCCAGGAAGCGCGTGCCGAGCAGCACGCCGTCGGCGCCGAACGCCAGCGCCGCCGCCAGCCCCGCCCCATTGGCCACCCCGCCCGCCGCCAGGATCGGCCGGTCGGGCACCGCGCGCACCACCTGCGGGATCAGCACCATCGACGCCATCTGCCCGACGTGGCCGCCCCCCTCCGTGCCCTGTGCCACGATCACGTCGGCGCCCGCCGCCGCCACGCGCACCGCCTCCGCCGCCGTCGAGACCATGTGGACCACCAGCGCGCCGATCTCGTGGGCGCGGGCGAAGTGCGCGCTCAGGTCCTGGTCGAGCCGCGGCCAGGCGAACGACATCACCTTCGGCCGCAGCGCCAGGCCGATCGCCACGTGCTCGTCGTCGCAGAACGCCAGCAGGTAGTTCAGCCCGAACGGACGGTCGGTGGCCGCGCGGATCGCCGCGACCTCGGCGCGCAGCTTCTCCGGCGAGATGTGGCTCGCGCTCAGGATCCCCAGGCCGCCGGCCGCCGACACCGCGCTCACCAGCGGCGCCGACGTGCCGGTGCCCATCCCCCCGAGCACGACCGGGTGCTCGACGCCCGCCAGCCGCGTAAACCGTGTCGTCAACATGGGGAGTCTCCTCGTACCGCGGTCGCCGCCCGTGGGCGGTGTCGGCCCAGTGTACACCCGCCCGCCGTCGCGCGTCGCGGCCCGCCCCGCCGCCCGCCTGGCTGACGCGCGCGGCCTGCTCGCGCTATCCTGAGGCGGGCTATGGCGCCGTCCGTCAGCACACACCGCCGCCCGCGCCCCGGCTGCCCGGCGCGGCGCGAGGAGGTTCCGATGAGCAACCCCGCCGCTTCCAGCGGCGTCGTCGTGGAGCGCGACGGCGCTGTGCTCACCCTGCGCCTCGACCGCCCCGCCAAGCGCAACGCCCTCGACACCGCCATGCTCGGCGCCTTGGAGCAAGCGCTGCGCGCCGCCGCCACGGACCGCGCCGTGCGCGCGGTGATCATCACGGGCGGCGACCGGGCGTTTGCCGCCGGCGTGGATATCGGCGAGTTCGCCACTTCCCACGCCGGCGTGGCCAACGCCTACGCCGCCGCGCTCGCGCGCGCCCGCTGCTGGGAGGCCCTGGCCCGCCTGCCCCAGCCGACCATCGCCGCCGTGGCCGGCTACTGCCTCGGCGGCGGCTGCGAGCTGGCGCTGGCCTGCGACCTGCGCCTGGCGGCCGAGTCGGCGGTCTTCGGCCAGCCCGAGATCAAGCTCGGCCTGATTCCCGGCGCCGGCGGCACGCAGCGCCTGCCGCGCCTCATCGGCGCTGCCCGGGCCAAGGAGGTCATCTTCTTCGGCGACTCTATCGACGCCCAGGAGGCCTACCGCCTCGGCCTGGTGAACCGCGTCGTGCCCGCCGAGCGCCTCCTGGACGAGGCGCGGGCCTGGGCGCGCCGGCTCGCCGTGCAGCCGCCCCTCGCCCTCGCGATGGCCAAGCGCGCCGTCGATCTCGGCGCCGACCTGTCGCTGCAAGCCGCCCTCGAGCTAGAGCAGCAGAGCTTCGTCGCTCTCTTCGGCACCGCCGACGAGCAAGAGGGCGTCGCCGCCTTCCTGCAGAAGCGCCCGCCCCACTTCGAGGGGCGCTAGCGCCCTCACCCCGCCAGGTGCGTGGCGAGCCCGATCGCCGCCGCGCCGCCGACGATCCACACCACGTCCACGCGCGTGAACGACAGCAGCGTGAACGCGGCCACCGCGATCGCCAGGTCGAGCGGGCCGTGGATCGTCGCGACCAGGATCGTCCAGCCGAGCGTCAGGATGAGCCCCAGCGTCGCCGCCTGGATGCCCCGCAGCGCGGCCTTCGTGGCCGGGCGGTGGGCAATGTACTTGTGCAGCCACAAGAGCAGCAGCACCGTCAGTGCGACGCAGCACAGCGACAGCGCCGCCACCAGCGCGCCCGGCACGCCCGCCACGAAGTAGGCGATCGGGATGACGAACAGCCCGTTTGGCCCGGGCGTGATCAGCCCGATGGCCAGCGCCGACGCGAAGTCGGCGTCTTGCAGGATGCCCCGGTGCGCCACCAGCTCGTCGCGCAGCAGCGGCAGCGGCGCCGACCCGCCGAAGGTAATCAGCGACACCTTCAGCCAGGTCAGGAACAGGCTAATGAGGTCCATCGGCCTCTCCGAAGCGGCGGAACAGCACGATGGCCAGCGCCCCCGCCCCCAGCACGGCGACGACCGACGACACGTGGAAGAACGCCATCAGCACGAAGCTGCCCAGCGCCAGCGCGATCACCATCGCCCCCGCCGCCCGCGACTGGCCCACCACCTCCGCCCGCCCGAAGCGATACGCCACGGCGAACGCCAGCCCGGCCGTCGCCGGCAGCACCCCGGCGATCATGCCCGCGCCGAGCGGGTTGTCCCGCAGTACCAGGAAGAACGCCGTGAACAGGATCGTCACGGCTGTCGCCGGCACCATCATGCCGAGCAGACACGCCAGCCCCCCGACCAGCCCCCGCAGCCGGTGGCCAATCAGCACCGCCTGAGCGATCAGGTGGACGCCCGGCCACATCTGGCTCAGCGCCATCGTCAGCAGGAACTCGCGGTTGTCGAGCCACCCGCGGCGGTCCACCACCTCCTGCTGCATCAGCACCATCGTCGTCGAGCCGCCGCCGAACGACAGCAGCCCCACCTTGCCGAAGGCCAGGAACAGCGTGGCCAGGCCGGGCGCGCGCGTGGCGGTAGCCGGAGCCTCCATGAGCGGACCTTTCGCGAGGGATCGCATGGCGAGGCGCCGGGTCGCCGTTGCCGGCACTCGCGTTCAGCGCGATGGGCGGACCGCTCGCGAGCAATCGTGGCACGGGAGCAGGCGGCGCCAGGCGCGGCGCGGGGTGGTGCGGCCGACACCCGCTACTATGGCGCCGCGCCCCGCGCCCTGTCAACCGCGCGCACAGCCCGTACCCTTCCCTATAAGGGCGGGCGTGCTCATCCCGTGGCTGTCCACCGCCAGCGGCGTGGCCCCCTTCCCCATAAGGGGCGGGGACTCTCGGCTCCGCCGCTCCCGGCTCCCCCCTTTCCCCTATGGGGGAGAGGGGGGCAGGGGGGGAGAGGGGTCACTCCCCATACCCGCGCGGGTGCGCCTGCATCCACGCCCAGGCCGACGCGACGATCTCCCGCAGGTCCTGCAGCCGCGGCTCCCAGCCCAGCTCTGCGCGGATCTTCGCCGAGCTAGCGATCAGCACCGCCGGGTCGCCCGCCCGCCGCGGCCCCAGCCGCACCGGAATCGTCCGCCCCGTCACCGCGCGCGCCGTGTCGATCACCTCGCGCACCGTGTAGCCCTCGCCCCCGCAGCCCAGGTTGTAGATGGCGCTCCGCGCGTCCAGGATGCCGAGCGCCAGCACGTGCGCGCGCGCCAGGTCCACCACGTGGATGTAGTCGCGCACGCAGGTGCCGTCGCGCGTCGGGTAGTCGTCGCCGAAGACCGTCACCGCCGGCAGCCGCCCGGCCGCCGCTTGCAGCACCAGCGGGATCAGGTGCGTCTCGGGGCTGTGGACCTCCCCGTTCCGCGCCGTCGCGCCCGCCGCGTTGAAGTAGCGCAGGCTGGCATAGCGCAGCCCGTAGGCGCCCTCGTACCAGTCGAGCGCCCGCTCGAAGGCCAGCTTCGTGTCGCCGTAAGGGTTCGTCGGCGCGGTCGGGTCGCTCTCCTCGATCGGCTGCTTCGCCGGCTCGCCGTACACCGCTGCCGTCGACGAGAACACCAGCCGCGGCACGCCGCACGCCCGCATCGCGTCCAGCAGCGCCAGCCCCGCCACGACGTTGTTGCGGTAATACTTCGCCGGGTCCTGCACCGACTCGCCCACGAGCGAGTCGGCCGCCATGTGGACGACCGCCTCGACGCCGTGCGCCCGCAGCGCGCCCCGCAGCGCGTCCCCGTCCAGCAGGTCGCCCTGCACGAACGCTGCCTCCGGCACGACCGCGTCGCGGTGCCCCTTGTACAGGCTGTCGTACACGACCACGGCATGCCCGTCGCGCAGCAGCTCCTCCACCACCACGCTGCCGATGTACCCCGCCCCGCCCGTCACCAACACCCGCACGCTACCCTCGCCCTCGCCTTAATTTCTCCGCTACACGCTCTGCCGAGGTACTATGATGGTACTCGAATGAGGAACCGTTGCTCGGCAAGCACTGCCGGCTCGCTCGGGGAAGATGATGCCAACGCTCTATACGTACTGTATACGGTATGATAATGGCGCCGCGCCCAATCCTTACTGGGGCATCTGTACGCTTGTCATCTGTAAGCCACAAATACGAAGGGCGGCTCAGGTCGGCGACTGGATCGTTGGCACCGGCTCTCGCTCATCCCCGTTGGGGGATATTAGCGGTCAGGTGGTGTACGCTATGAAGGTTACCAAGAAGATGACGATGGCCGAGTACGACTCGTTTACTATTGACCAATTGCCCCAGAAGATACCCGACTGGGGTGGCTCGGACTATCGCCGGCGGATCGGGGACTCGATCTATGACTTCTCTGTCGATCCACCGGCCCAGCGCCGGGGCATACACACCGAGGACCGTCGGGAGCGCGATCTTGGCGGCCACTTTGCGCTCCTGTCGGATCACTACGTCTATTTCGGCGATCAACCGAAGCGCTTGCCTGAACACCTGCTGCCAATCGTCCGACATGGCCAGGGTCATCGCTCGCGTGCCAATGATCCTTACCTCGACGATTTCGTCGACTGGATAGCCGGACTCGGCTGCCCGTCGAACATGCTCGACGGGCAGCCGCAACAACTGCATCGTCCATCATTCGCCCGATGGTGCGGTATCGATGGTCGGGGTAATCGACGTTCGACCTGCGAGCCTGCCGTAATCGCACGCGTCGGCAAATGCCTAACCGCAGAAAGGGCCCAGTGCTGACACCGCGGGGGTTCCGAGTGGCCGCGCGCCGCGCCGGGTGGAGACGCACGCCGCGGCGCCTTACTGCCCCCCAGCGCGCCGCGCCCGCGCGGCCGCCTTGGCGGCGTTGATGTCCGCCCACGGGATGCGCGGGCGGGGGAGGTGGCGGGCGGCGAGGTAGCGCCTCGCGTTGCGGCGCGCGGTGATGACGAAGCGCACCAGCCCCTTCACGCCCTCCACGCCGATGCCCGGCACGAGCTGCGTCGGCTGGAACATCCAGGCGTCGCCCTGCCGGACCAGACGGCCGCGCGCAAGGAAGCTGCGCTGGTTCCAGAGCACCTCGTCGTGCCGGTGGCAGAGCAGGCTCGCGGGGCCGGGCTGGAGCGGCGTCTCGGCCGCCAGCCGCACGCGCAGCGTCTGGCTGGCGGCGTCCGGGTCCGGCTGGCAGCGCACGCTGTACGGATACCCCGCGGCGTCCAGTCCCGTCAGCACCGCGCTATCGTAGCGCCCTAGCTCGCGCACGAGCTTAACCCACACGGGATCCCTCGACCTCGCGCACGAGCTTAACCCACACCGGGCACCTCGACCTCGCGCGGTGCCGCCAGGAAGTCGCCCTCTGGCCACCAGCGGATGCGGCGCGGCGTGATGACGATGCCGAGCCGCATGTAGTACCAGTCGAACAGCCAGCGCATCACCCGGTTGCTGCTGTACATGCCGCTCGCGGGCTGGCGCTCGAAGACGAGCTGTAGCTTGTCCTCGAAGCCGCGCACCGACGTCAGCACCTCGTCGGGCGCCGTCGCGTCGCCCTGCACCAGCACCGCCGGCGGCCGGGCCAGGCCGCTCGCGGTCGGGTTCGAGAACAGCAGCGCGACGCGCGGGTTGCGGCGGATGTTGAACGCCTTCTGCGCCAGCGCGATGGAGGTCGAGAGCAGGAACCGCCCCGGCGCCGGCTCCCAGAACGCCAGCGTCGGCCAGGTGATCGGCGTGCCGTCGCGGGCCAGCGTCGAGAACTCGCAGGTGCGGAACTCGCGGAACACCGCGGCCACCTCGGGCGGCAGCGCGAGGTCGCTCGGCGCGGGCGATGCGGCGGACACCGGCCTCCCCGCGCCCTAACGCCCGTACAGCCGCTCGACGAGCCCGCTCTGCACGATCTCGTCCACGAAGCGGTTGTCGTACATCGTGGTTGGGTCGACGTTGGCCGCCTCGGGCCGCGTGCGCGCCAGCTCTTCGAGCGCCGTCTGGAACTGCGCGCGGCTCACCCGCAGGTCGCGCTCGAAGACGCCCGAGTACACGTCGTAGGCGTCCTCGTTCGCGCGCGCGTCATCGCTCTTCAGCTTGTCGGCGAGCACCTTCACCGTGAACGCCCGGTCCGTCTTCACCCGATGGGTGCCCTCGACCAGCGCCCGCATAACCCGCCGGATCGCCTCGTCCTGCTCGGGCGTGCGCTGCTTGTGGACGTTCACCGAGATCGCCGGATACTCCAGCGCCGAGGTCCACAGGTTGCCTAGCTCGACCATGCCCAGGTCCTTCGCCGCCAGGTTGAACGGCGGCGCGATGATCCCCGCGTCGATCCCGTCCGAGCTGAGCGCGCCGACCATCTCGGGGTAGCCGCCGATCTGCCGCAGGCTCACGTCCGTGTCCGGGTCGAGGCCCCACTGCCGCAACAAGTAGCGCACCGCCGACTCGCTCAGCGCCCCGAAGCGAGTGATGCCCACCGCCTTGCCCTTGAGCAACGCCGGCTGCGTGATCGACGGTTGGGCGTACAGCGCCTGGACGATCTTGCCGAGCGACGTCCCCACCGACGTGACGTCGCCGCCGTCCACGCCCACCGCGATAGCCGCCTCCGGCGCGCCCACGAACAGGTCGATCTCGTTGGCCAGAAACGCTGCCATCGCGGCCGGGTTCGTGGCCTGCAAGCTCATGTCCAGGTCGACGCCGTTCTCCGTGAAGTAGCCCGCCTCCTGCGCCACCCACACTGGCATGTACGAGCCGCTCGGCGTCGTGAGCCCCATTCGCACCTTGAGCGGTGGGCCGGGCGGCGTCGTGCTCGCGGCCGCCGGCGGCGGGGCGCCCGCCGCCGGTGCCGCCCCGCTGGCCTGCGCCGCCGCGGACGCATTGCCGCTGCTCCCCGCGGCCGCCGGCTGGCTCGCGGGCGCACGCGCCGGCGCGGCCGTCGGCGCGCAGGCGCCGGCGAGCAGCGCGAGCGCCGCCACCCCGGCCAGCAGCGCCGCGCGTCCTCGGCCGGACTCCCGCCCGATCCCGCTCGTGGGACTCATCGTGGCTCTCCCCCTCCTCATGTTCTTGCCCGCGCGCCGTGCCCCCGTGCTGCCGCTCACTGTAACAGCCCGCGGCCCCACGCGCACGCCTGTACAGGCCCCGACGGCCGCGCCCGCGGCCCGGGCGCCGCCCGCCCCGTGGGCGGCGCCCGCCGGCTGGTGCGCTCGGCGCCGCTACTGCTTGGGGCGGGCGCCGGTGGGGGTGCCGCTGAACGCCGGGCGCCGCTTCTGGGCAAACGCGGCCGAGCCCTCGTCGTAGTCCGGGCTCTGGCGGATGCGCTGGTAGTACACCTGCTCCATCTTCTCGGCCATGCTGAGCGGCATGTCCAGCGAGTTGTAGATGTACTCCTTGGTCCCCTGCACCACGATCGGCCCGTTCGCGTTGATCGTCTCCGCCAGCTTGGTGGCCTCGTCCATCAGCTGCCCTTGCGGGTACACTCCCTGCACGATGCCGATGGTGTACGCCGTCTGCGCGTCGATGAACTGGCCCGTCAGACACAGCCAGAACGCCCACCCGAGCGGCACCGTCCGCGGCAGGATGTACGCCTGCATGCCCGCCATGTGCGACCAGCGCACCTCGGACGCGCCGAACTTGGCGTTCTCCGAGCACAGGCGGATGTCGCAGCTCAGCGACAGGCCGAACCCGCCGCCCGCGGCGTACCCGTTCACCGCCGCGATGATCGGTTTGTACAGCCCGATGTGGCGCAGGTAGGCGCCGTAGCGCGCCATCTGCCGGCCCTCGTAGGTGTCCAGCTCCGGGAAGTGGACCTCCCCCTTGGCCCGCGCCAGGTTCTCCTTCAGGTCGCCGCCGGCGCAGAACGAGTCGTTGCCCGCGCCCGTGAGAATGATCGTCCAGACGTCCTTGTCGTCGCGCGCGGCGTGCCACGCGTCGCGCAGCCCCAGGCGCACGTCGTGATCGACGCAGTTGCGCTTCTCGGGCTTGTTGATCGTGATGTACGCGATCCGGTTCCGCACCTCGTAGAGTACCGCGTCGGGCATGTCGTCTCTCCTCGCCGCAATCTTGGTCGCGTCGGGCCGCGCGCCCTAGCCGTCGTCACCTCGCGCGGCAGCCTTCTAAGCGCAACAGCAGCGGTGGCTACTGATATGGCCCCAGCTGCTGCAGGGCGTCCTGCACGAAGCGCGTGTCCACCACCTGGGACAGCGCGGGCGCCGGCTCCTGGATGGCGCCGCGCGCCTTGAGCCAGTCGTAGTCCTCTTGGAGCGTGTCCAGCGGGAACTCGCCCGAGGCCGGCTCCGCGATGATCTGCATCTTCTCGTACAGCGCGGGGTCCTTGATCGGCGTGTACTTGGTCAAGATGCTCACGATCGCGGCGCGGTCCTTGTTCTTGCCGAACGCATCCTCATAGTCCCGCATGCCGCGCATGAGCGCCACCATGAAGCGCCGACCAAGCTCTGGCTGGTCGTCGATGAGCCGGCTGCCATACGCCCAGATCGACGAGACGTGGTTGGGCACCAGGTCCGCCATCTCGTGCCACTTGACGGCGACCCCCTGCTCGATCGCCTGCGTGCCGAACGGCTCCGTCATGAAGGCGACGTCCGCCTTCTTGTTGGCCAGCGCCGCGAGGGTGTCGGCGGTGGGAATGTCGAGGTAGGTGATGTCGCTCGACGTGAGGCCCCCCAGTTCCAGCGCCTTCTCGATACCGATGGTCGCGCTTCCCAGCGCCGTCGGCCGCGCGACGACCTTGCCTCTGAGGTCGGCGTAGGACTTGAGCTGCCCGCTCTCCGCCAGGTCCTTGCGGGCGACGATGAGCTGCGACCTTCCCGGAGTGTACAGCGCGGCGATCGCCGTGACGCGCAGCGGCAGGCCGCGACCCACGGCATTGTACAGGCCCGGCACGATGCTGCCGCCGCCCACGTCGAGCTGGCCGGTGGCCAGTGACGGCACCTGCGTATCGAAAGCGCCGTTGAAGGGCACCGGCTGCACCTCTAGCCCTTGCTCCTTGAGATAGCCGCGCTCCAGCGCGATATACAGCGGCGCCTCGATGAGGCCGGAGCCATCCCACACCGTGAGGGTGGTCGGCGCATCCGGGGGCGCCGGCGCGGCCCCGTCGGCGGCGTCCAGCGCCGCCGCGGGCGGGGACGCACCACCGCACGCCGCGAGCAGCAGCACCGGCGCCGCAAGAAGGGCGAGCATCCGCATCTGAGGCCCCCTACTGCAGATGAGGCTCGCTACCACGCCGACTCGCGGTAGCGAGGGCGGCTACTGATACGGCCCCAGCTGCTGCAGGGCGTCCTGCACGAAGCGGGTGTCCACCACCTGCGACAGCGCGGGCGCCGGCTCCTGAATGGCGCCGCGCGCCTTGAGCCAGTCGTAGTCCTCTTGGAGCGTGTCCAGCGGGAACTCGCCCGAGGCCGGCTCCGCGATGATCTGCATCTTCTCGTACAGCGCGGGCTCCTTGATCACCGTGTGTTTCACCAGGATATTCACCACGTCGGCGCGGCCCTTGTTCTTGCCAAACGCATCCTCGTAGTCCCGCATGCCGTGCATGAGCGCCACCATGAAGCGCCGGCCCACCTCCGGCTGCTCGTCCAGCAGCTTGCTGCCGTATGCCCACATGGCCGCGACGTGGTTGGGCACCAGGTCCGCCATCTCGTGCCACTTGACGGCGACGCCCTGCTCAATCGCCTGCGTGCCGAACGGCTCGGTCATGTAGGCCACGTCAACCTTGTTGTTGCCCAGCGCCACCACCGTATCCGGCGTGGGTAGGTCGAGGTAGGTGATGTCGCTCGACGTGAGGCCTCCCAGCTCCAGCGCCTTCTCGATGGCGATGGTCGCGATCCCCAGCGCGGTCGGTCGCCCGACCACTTTGCCCCGCAAGTCGGCATACGACTTGAGCTGCCCGCTCTCCACCAGGTCCTTGCGGGCGACGATGAGCTGCGAGCGCCCGGGCGTGTGCAAGGCGCCGATGGCCGTAACGCGCAACGGCAGGCCGCGGCCCACCGCGTTGAACAGGGCGGGCACGATGCTGCCGCCGCCGACGTCCAGCTGGCCGGTCGCCAGCAGCGGCACCTGCGCGTCGAAAGCGCCCGTAATGGGCATCGCCTGGACCTCGATCCCTTGCTCCTGCAAGTACCCGCGGTCCATGGCGATGTAGAGCGGCGCCTGGATCGTGGTCGAGCCGTCCCAGACGCTGAGGGTGACCGGCGAGTCCGGTGGCGCCGGCTGAGCCGCGACTCCGGCGGCGCTCGACTGCGTTGGCGCCGACGGCCCAGCGCTGCCGCACGCGGCCAGCAGCAGCGCCGAGGCCACCAGCAGGGTGAGCTTCGGCATGAGGCCCGCTACCGCGCCGCGACGGGGGCCGCCGCTCTGGCCTCCACCAGCGGCCGGTACTTCTCGCACAGCTTCTTCCACCGCTCCGCGCGGGCGATCTGGCGCTGCAGCGACTCGGGCTTTACGACGCGGTAGGGGGAGCGGTTCGGGCCCAGGTCGCAGTAGCCGGCGTGCGTGTAGCCCAGCTTCCGGGCGTTGTCCTGCGGGCCTGCGACGTCCTCGCCGCCGCCGATGCGACCGCCGCTGATGTCCATCACCACCTGCTGCGCCGTCTCGTAGTCGCCGGCATCGGTCACGTCGCGCAGGTACAGCAGCGGCCAGGGCCCCATCCACGCGTCCGTGCTCCAGAACCCGCGCGCGCCCCACTGCTGGTAGGGGTAGTACTGCAGCTGGAAGGTGAAGATGCTGATCTTGCCACGGACGAGCCGCTGCAGGACCATGAATTCCAGCGGCGTGCGGTGGCTATCCTTCATGCTGACGATGTTGCGGATCTTGCTCAGCTCCTCGAACGCCTCGACGGGGATCCGGATGCGGTGCAGCGTGGGGTTGTGGTAAATCTGGATCGCCAGGTCGGGGAACAGCTCCGACAGCTCCTTGTAGAAGGCAATCGCATTGTCCACCGTCGGCGTGTAGTAGAACGGCACGCCCACGAAGATGCCCTCGCCCCCGATGTCGCGCACGAAGCGCGCCTTCCGCACGACCTCACGGCCGTTCCAGCTGGTGATGCCGAACATCAGCGGCACCCGCTTGGCGACCACGTCGCGCGTGGCCTCGAACAGGGTCTGCGTCTCCTCCCACAGCAGGTTGGACACCTCGCCGAAGCTGCCCGTCGTCGAGATGGCGTTCGCGCCATCCTTGATCATGCGATCCACGGCCGTCGTCAGCTTGTCCACGTCCACCGTGTCGGTCGCCGTGAGCGACTCCGCGCCCTCCTTGGCGAACGCCGGCATCATCGCGTTCAGCCCGTGTAGATCGTCTGGGGTGTACATGGCCCGCTCACTCTCTCTCTTCGCGATAGATGTCCAGCGCCTCCATGGCGGGCCGGTCGGTCATGGCGAACAGGATGCTCTCGCCGCTGGAGGTGTTCGCGTGCTGGTGCCAGTACCAGGGCGGCACGACGAAGATGTCCCCCTGCTTCCACGCGAACCGCTCGCCCTCGATCTCCGTGACCCCATCGCCGCGGTAGGCGTGATAGATGGTGGTGCAGCTATGGCGGTGCGCTTTCAGGCTGCGGCGCGGGCGCAGCAGCTGGATGTCGCAGGCAAACGTCGGCAGCGTCGGGCCGCCGTGAACCGGATGGCTGTACGTCAGGTAGTAGCCGTCGCACGCGTCCTCGGCCTCCGCCGCCTTCAGGGCCTCGAAGGTGGCCTGGGTGTCGGCCCAGGCGTAGCGGAACGGAGGCGTGCGCTGCTCGCTCTGGAGGTAGGGCGCGCGGACGTGCCCCAGCGTCTTGCCCGCGAAGCCGGTGGGCCGCTGGATCGGCTGGCGCGCTTCCGAATACGGCTCCGAGAACATCTTCGCCAGGCTCACGAGGCGGATGTCGAGCCCGTCCAGCCAGATCACCGGCTGGTCGCCGTCGTTGTAGTGATCGTGCCAGGTCCAGTTGGGCGTGGTGATCAGATCACCGTCGCCCATTGGCAGGGCCTCGCCCTCGACGACCGTGAACGCGCCCTCGACCCCCTGCACCACGAAGCGGATCGCCGCCGCGTTGTGGCGATGAGCCTCCGCTACCTCCCCCGGCAGCACGCACTGCACGGAGATGTGGATGGTGTTGGTCATCCAGTGTCCCAGGCTGGGGTTCTTGAGCTGGATGGTGCGCCGCGGCGTGTCGCTCATCGGCACGACGTCCGTGGCCTTCATCAGGCCGGCGTGGATGTCCTCCCAGCGCCACAGGTACGGCTTCAGCTCCGGTCCCTTGGCCATGTGCTTCCAATGGCCCTGCATGTGCCGCTCGGCCAGCCAGTCGTCCAGCTCCTGGGCCGTGGTCACGTTCATCGGCTTGCCTCCTACCCCGTCACGGTGAAGACGCTGTGTGGTTGCATCTGCAACCACACGGCATTTTCTCTGTGCCCGGGTCCTACGACGCCGCCACCGCGATGGAGGGCAGCGCGTACGCCTGGCGCGCGGTCTCGCTCAGGATCTTGCGGTGGTCGGCCTCCGACAGGCCGGTCAGCGTGCGCCACTCCTCCAGGTGCTCGATGAAGCCCTCGTCGTCCGTCTCGTGCGGGAAGTCCGACGCCAGGAACAGGTGGTCCGCGCCGATCATCTCGATCGCCAGGCCGAGCGTGTGCTCCCCGGGCTCGGCCGAGACGTAGATGGGGCAGTCGCGGATGTAGTCGCTCGGCTTCTTCTTCAGCGGCCCCCGGCCCGGCGACCACTTCTCGTCCATGCGGTCCATCAGGTAGGGCACCCAGCCACACCCCGCCTCGAGGAACCCCACCTTCAGCCGCGGGAAGCTCTCGAACACGCCCTCGAACATCATGCTGACCATCTCCACCATCTGGCCAACGGGGTGATGGATGATGACCCGGGCGCTCTTGAGGCCCGTCATCAGCTCGCGCCCGCGCCACAGGTGGCCGCCGTGGATGCCCAGGAAGCAGCCCAGTCTCTCCGCCTCCTCGTAGACCGGCCAGAGCGACTGATCGCCCAGCGGCACGCGCAGCTGGGTCGCCGGCAGCATGGCCGCGACCATGCCCAGCTCGGAATGGATCCGGCGCAGCTCTTTCACCGCCGCGTCGACCTGCTGCAGCGGCAGCAGGGCCACGCACTGCAGCCGCGGGCTGAACTTCGTGTAGCGCTCGTGGGCCCACGAGTTGTAGGCCCTGGCGAAGTAGGTGGCCACCTCGGCGTCCTCGCACATGCCGAAGGTCAGCGCGTCGGTGGGATAGATCACCGCTTGCTCGATGCCGGCACGGTCGGCGAACGCCAGCCACTTCTCGGGCGTGGGATCGAGCCGGTAGGGCGAGTGCGCGCGGCCGCCCAGGAACGGGCGGGTGCGGTTCTCCGTCGCCTGCCAGGACGGGAACATCCCATGCCCGCGCGGGATGATCGTCTGGCCCCGCAGCGGCTCGTCCAGGTACTGAATGATCTCGTCGGGCTGTTCGTCCAGGTGGCCGTCGGCGTCGATGATCGGCAGCATGCGCGCTCTCCTCGTTTAGTTCGGAATACCCTCCGGATAGAGGCCCCTCACCCAGTCCTGTAGCTCCAGCAGGTAGGAGTTGTCGTAAAAGTCGGCCGGCTGGTGCGCCTTCACCTTCTCGTCGGTCGAGAGGTCGAGGAGCGTCTGCACGCCCGCATCCTCGACCAGCGGGTAGGGCGCCCAGTCCAGGCTGTCCGCGTACACCTGCTCGATCTGCGCCGGATCGTCCAGCCGGCCGTATTTCTGGATCTCGGCCTTCGCCGCGGCCGGATCGTCCTTGCCGAGCTTGGTGCCCTCCATGACGCCTTTCAGGAACGCGAGCACCGCCGCCCGGTTCTGCTGCGCCCAGTCGCGGCGCACCACGATGCCCACGTTCACGGTCGGCAGCTTCAGCTCGTTGGCGTCCACCAGCAGCCGGTAGCCCTGCTGTCTCGCCAGGGGAATGGTGGCCTTCGTCAGGATCGCCGCCTGGACCGTGCCGGCCTGGAGCGCGCCGAAGATGCTATGGTCGTCGCGCAGGTAGACGATGTTGACCTCGGACGGCGCGATGCCCTCGTGCTTCAGAATGCTCCGCAGCGCGCCGTCGCTGCTCGCCCCCGGCGAGCTGGCGCCGATCGATTTGCCGATCAGGTCGTGGGTGCTCTGGATGTCCGGCGACGCGACGTAAAGCTGCTGCGCGTAGTGGTTGGCCAGCGCCGCGATGAGCGTCAGGTCCGAGCCGCCGGCGATCGCCGCCACGGCCGGGCCGCCCTCGAAGGCGAACTGGATCTCGCCGCTCTGCAGCGCCTGCAGGTCGGTTGGCGCCGGCAGGTTGACCATCTCCGTGTCCAGACCATACTTCTGGAACAAGCCGCGGTCCTGCGCCAGCCACAGCGGCATGAAGCCGCTCGTCGGCTGCGGATACGAGAACGTGATGCGGCCGCTGGCCGGCGCCGCGGCCGCGGTGCCGGCGCTCGCCGTGGCCGTCGCGCCGCTCGGCGCCGGCCGCGCCGTCCCGCCGCACGCCGCCAGCAGGAGGGCGGCGATCAGGACCAGCCACTCACCCCTCACGCTTCGTCTCCACCGCACGCAATCCACACCCGCTGCCGCGATGGCGGTTCACCACCCCGGCAGCGCGGCGGCTTCGGGGTGGAAGAAGCTCATGTAGTCGGGCTTGGTGGGGCTCAGTCCTTGTTGATAGGCGAACTCAGTGAACGCGTCCAGGGACCGGCGGTTGTCGTCGATGTTGTAGGCCCAGTACCGCTCGCCCATCAGCGCGCGCTGCTCGGCCATCGCCGCGGCCGCCCAGGAGATCGTCAGGATGACCGGGTCCGAGCCCTCGATGCGGTTGAACGCGACGTCGCGGGCCTGGCGGTAGGCCCGGAGCAGCGCCGTCGGCGCTTCCGGGTGGCGCTCGACGAAGCCCCGGTCCATCGCGATGACGTGGCTGATGGGGAAGATGCCCGTTTGCTTGAAGTAGGTCTCCTCTTCCTGCTTGTAGTCGCGGAACAGGCGGCGCACGCGCGGGTCGCGCCGCGTGATCGAGGGCAGCACGTTGGGCCCGATGACGGCGTCTAGCTCGCCGTCCACCAGCAGCGCGTCCATGAACAGGTCCGCCGGGCCGGTGTGCTCGGGCAGCGGGCGAATCTTGATGCCGGCCGGGAGGTGCGGCGGCGGTTCTGGCCTGGCGGCCAGCCAGTCGATCCGCGCAAGGTCGACGTGGTAGTAGTTCTGCAGGGCGCCGCGGGCCCAGACGCCCGCGGTGTTGCCCCAGAAATGGATGCCCACGCGCTTGCCCTCCAGGTCCTTGGCCGACTCGATGCCCGCCTTGGCGTTGACCTGGATGTAGGACAGCCGGAACTTGCGATTGGGGAACGCCGGGATGCAGACGATGGGCTCGCCGGCCGCCAGCAGGGCCGGAAGCTGACCCATCCCCTGGTCCCAGGCGTCGGCCGGGCCGCTGACGCGCTCCAGGTCGAAGCCGTCGATCGTGACGGTGCCGTCCGTCAGCGGCAGGTTGGTGTCGACGTCCGGCTCGAAGAACCGAAAGCGCAGCTTGGGGTTGGCCATCCCCGCCTCCGTCGTCTTGCTGCTTCCCCCACTCGATGGCACAGGGTCATCACCCGCCGCTCGGCCAGCCGCCCTAGTCCAGCACGCCCTCGGCCTTCAGCGCGTCTAGCTCCGCGTCGCTCAGGTGCAGCAGGTCGCGCAGCACGGCGTCCGTGTGCTCGCCGAACAGCGGCGCGTGCGCGTAGATCTGTGCGGGCGTCTCCGACAGCCGGACCGGCGGGTACTCGCTGATCACCGGCCCCATCTCCGGCTCCTCGCGCTCGTGGTACAGGCCGCGCGCCTTGGCGTGCGGGTCGCGCTTGAGCTGGTCCTCCACGTCCTGCACCGGCGCCGCCGCCACGCCCGCCGCTTGCAGCCGCTCCATGATCGCCTGGCCGTCGTGCTGCCGCGTCCACTCGCCCACCAGGCGGTCTAGCTCGACGCTATGCCGCTCGCGCGCCAGCGGCGTGGCGAAGCGCTCCTCCCGCGTCCAGGCCGGGCTGCCGATCGCCTCGCAGAACCGCCGCCAGGCGTCCTGGCTCTCCACGCTGATCACGCACCAGCGGTCGTCGCCCGCCGTGGGATAGGCGCCATACGGCGCGGCCCCCGGCCGCCGGTTCCCCACCGGCGCCGGCACGCGCCCGTTCACGATGTAGTCCAGGTAGTACGGCCCGAGCAGCGAGGCCCCGGTCTCGATCTGCGCGCCGTCGATGTACATCCCCTCGCCCGTGCGCGCGCGGTACAGCAGCGCCGCCATCACCGCCGCCGCGCCCGCGATCCCCGACATGAAGTCCGGGTGCTGCGTGCGCGCCTCCTGCGTCGGCGCCTCCGAGCCGGGCTCGTTCCACAGGTACGTCGAGCCGAACAGGCACATCAGGTTCGGGCCCCAGGTGACGTGGTGGGCGTGCGGTCCCGTATTGCCCAGCCCCTTCAGGCTAATCAGGATGATGTCCGGCTTGATCTCCCGCAGCTTGTCGTAGCCAAACCCCCAGCGCTCCAGCACGCCCAGGCTGAAGTTCTCCGTCACCACGTCGCTCTGGCGGATCAGCTCGCGCAACAGCTCCTTCGCCCGCTCGCTCTGCATGTTGAGCGTCACGCTCTTCTTGTTGCGGTGCAGCTTCACGAAGCTGGGCGACTTGTTCCAGCGCGCCTTGTTCGCGCCGCCGCGGTGCGTGTCGGGCCGGCGCCGCGACTCGATGCGCAGCACCTCCGCACCGTACTCCGCCAGCGCCTTGCCCACCGTCGGGCCGGCCGCGCCGGTGCACAGCTCGATCACGCGAATCCCTTCGAGCGGCAATGCCGTCATGGCTCGGCCTCCTCCTCAGATCACCCCCGCCGCCCGCAGGCTCGCCAGGTCGTCCGCCGACAGCCCCAGCTCGCCCCCTAGGATCTCGGCGTTGTGCTCGCCCACTAGCGGCGCCGTCCGCCGCACGCGCGCCGGCATCGCGCTGTACTTGTGCAGCGGCCCCACCTGACGGTACTTGCCCACCACCGGGTGCTCCGCCTCCAGGAAGTAGCCGCGCGCCTTTGTCTGCTCGCTCTCCACGAAGTCGGCCGGTGTGTTCATCGGCGTGATCGCCAGGTGCCGCGCCTGCGCCTCCAGGTACAGGTCGTGCTTGTTGTACTGGGCGCAGAGCTGCTCGACGTAAGGATTGATCAGGTCGCTGTTCTCCCGCCGCATGTTCTGGTCCTCGAACACCGGGTCGTCCAGCTCCGGCGGCTTGCCCAGCCACTCCAGAAACGTCAGCCAGTGGGCGCGCGGCAGGATGAACAGGCGCGCGTAGCCGTCCTTGCACGGATACACGTCGTGCAGCTCGAACGTCCGCACCGTGTGGCTCACGCGGACCGGCTTGTCGCCGTGGTACGAGTAGTACGGCACCACGTAGCCGCCGATGTGCGCGGCCGCCTCGCTCACCGACGCGTCCACGTGCTGCCCTCGCCCCGACTGCAGGCGGTGGAACAGCGCCACCTGCGTGGCGAGCGCCGCGTGCATCGACGCCATGCCCGACGCCAGGTCGCCCGGCGCCAGCACCGGCGGCCCGCCCGGATCGCCCGCCAGCGCCATCAGCCCGCCCAGCGCGAAGGCGATCAGCTCGTTGCCCTGGTAGTCGCGGTACGGCCCCGTCTGCCCGAACACCGTGATCGACGTCATCACCAGGCCCGGATTGATCTCGGCCAGCGCCTTGTAGCCCAGCCCCCACCGCTCCAGCGTGCCCGGATTAAACGTCTCGATCACCACGTCGGCCGTCCGCGCCAGCTGGCGGAAGAGGTCCTGGCCGTCGGGCGTCGCCAGGTCCAGCGTGATGCCGCGCTTGTTCGCGTTCCAGTGCAGGAAGTACAAGCTGCGCTCGGGGTGGGCCTGGTCGCCCGCGTAGGGCGGCCGCGCGCGCGCGGGGTCGCCGCCCGGCGGCTCGACCTTGATCACGTCGGCGCCCAAGTCGGCGAAGAACTTGGCGCAGGGCAACCCCTTCTCGTCGGCGAGGTCCAGCACGCGGATGCCCGCCAGAATGCCGCCGTCGGACGTCTGAGCCATCGCCGCCCCCTTCTCCGCTTGACCGAACGCCATTGTATACCCGAACGTCGCCCCGCCCGCCAGCCAGTCCCGCTCCTACCGCGCACCTGTCTGGCCCTATTGACAAGAAAATTTGTCAACCGCTAGAATGGCGCATGCTCGACGTGCAAGTGATCGACGATCCGGCCGCCGCGACGGTGGCGCTCGATCCGGTGCGGAGCCGGCTGCTCGCCGAGCTAGCGCGGCCCGCCTCGGCCGCGACGCTCGCCGCCCGCCTCGGCATCGCTCGCCAGAAGCTCAACTACCACCTGCACGCGCTGGAGGCGCAAGGGCTCGTGCGGCTGGCGGACGAGCGCCAGTGGGGGGGGCTGACGGAGCGCCTGCTGGTGGCGACGGCCAGCTCCTACGTCGTGTCGCCGCGGGCGCTCGGCCCCGCGGCCGCCGACCCGGGCCGCACGGCGGACCGGCTGTCCGCCGGCTACCTCATCGCCCTGGCGGCCCGCGTCGTGCGCGAAGTCGGCGATCTCCTGCGCCGCGCCACGGCGGCCGACAAGCGCCTGCCCACCCTCTCGCTCGACGCCGAGATTCGGTTCCGCTCCGCGGCCGAGCGCGCGGCGTTCACCAACGACCTCACGGCCGCCATTACGCAGCTCGTCGCCCGCTACCACGACGCTTCCGCCCCGGGCGGCCGCCCGCATCGCCTGGTGATCCTGGCGCACCCGTTGCCACCTGATACCGAAGCCGGCGGTGCAGTTACCGTACCCCCTCTCCCCCTGGGAGAGGGTCGGGGTGAGGGCGCGCCCCAGTAGCCCAACCGCCGGGCCGGATCCGATATGAGCCCACTGAGCCAACCAACCCCACTGACTAAAGGAGGCGCCTCTATGCCCGTACACAAGGACCCGTCCGGACGACGCTCGGTTCAAGCTGAAGTCGAGGTCCCCGGCACGCCCGAAGAAGTCTGGCAGGCCATCGTCACTGGCCCCGGTATCTCGTCCTGGTTCGTGCCCACCCAGGTCGAAGAGCGCGAGGGCGGCACCGTCACCGCCAACTTCGGCCCGGGCATGGACTCCGCCTCGACCATTACGCTCTGGGACCCGCCCCGCCGCTTCGTCGCCGAGAGCCAGGACCTCGGCCCGAACGCCCCCTCGATCGCGACCGAGTGGATCGTCGAGGCACGCTCCGGCGGGCGGTGTGTCGTGCGGGTGGTGCACAGCCTGTTCGCCAGCGCCGACGACTGGGATGGGCAGCTTGAGGGCTTCGAGGGTGGCTGGCCGGCCTTCTTCCGCATCCTGCGCCTCTACCTCGCGCACTTCCGCGGCCAGCCCTGCACGGCCTTTCAGACGATGGGCGTCGCGCCCGAGCCGACAGCCCAGGCCTGGGACGCGCTCACCGGCCCGCTCGCCCTCACCGCGGCCCCCGAGGGGCAGCGCGTGAGCACGCCCACCGGAGCACCACCCCTCGCCGGGCTCGTCGAGCGGCGCGGCCCCCCCGAATACCCCGAGCTACTGCTGCGTCTCGACCAGCCGGCAGCCGGCATCGCCCACCTCTTCGCGTTGCCGATGGGCGGCCAGGTCTATCTGCCGCTGCGCGTGTTCCTCTACGGCGACCAGGCGCCTGCCGCCGCCGTCCGCGCCGAGCCGTTGTGGCAAGCCTGGATGGCCGAGCGCTTCCCCCTTGTCGCCGAGGGGGCACAGACCGGCTAGCGAAGCCAGCATCCGCGCCCACGGCGACTGGCAGCGCTCGACGGCGTGGTGGCCTACGCACCGCAGGAGAAGGAGGTCGGCGGCGATGACGCGGATGATGCGAGCGAGGCACCCGCGCCGCGCATCGTCGCCGCTCGCCGCCACACCACGCGCCCCTCCATGAGCGTCAGCCGCACCGGCCGCCACGCCGCCTCCGGCGACGCTCCCTCCAGCGCCTCCGGGTCGAGCACGGCGATGTCGGCGAGCATCCCGGCGCGCAGCCGCCCCAGCGCGTGCGCCATCCCCACCGCCCGCGCCGGCCCGAGCGTGAACGCCGCCAGCGCCTCCATGAGCCCCAGCCGTTCGTCAGGCCCCAGCACCGCCCCATTGGGCGTGCGCCGCGCCCGCGCCGCATACAGCCCCAGCCCCGGCGCCGGCTCCGTCACGGGCGCGTCCGACCCGGCCGCGTACCCCACGCCCGCGCGCAGCAGCGAGCCTGCGCGGTGCAGCCAGCCGTGCGCCGCGGCCGGGTACGCCGCCCGGTACACGTCCCCCCGCTCCGCCACCAGCGCCGGCTGTCCCACCACCATCACGCCCAGCCCCCGCAGCGCGTCCAGCCACGCGTCCGGGATCACCGCGCCATGCTCGATCCGGTCAGGAGGTCGCGGGCGCGGCCCTCGCCACCCACTCCGCCGCCCGGGCGACGACCGGAAATACCCGCTTCCCCCACGGCCTCCGCCGGCCGGCCCCCGGCCCCCCGCCTCTGCTCCGGCCCCTGACCCCCGCCGCCCCCCAATCCAAGCCTCGGCCCTTGGCCCCTGCCCTCCATCCCCTGCCAGCGCGTCCAGCGCGAGCGCCACCTCGGCCTCGCTCACGGCATGGATCGCCACCGCGTGCCCCGCCGCGTGCGCGGCCGCCACTGCCGCCCGCACGCCCGCCGGCTCGCTCGTCGCCTCGTCCAGCATGACCTTCACCGGGCCAAGCAGCACCCGCGGCCACCGCGGCTCCCCCCACTCTCCACCTGCCAGGCGCCCCCGCCGCGCGCCACCCCGCCGGCCGCGTCCGTCCTGTCCCCTCTCCCAAGGGGAGATGGCGGAGATGGCTACGGGGCGAGCGCCCTGTCCCCTCTCCCTCTGGGAGAGGGCTAGGGTGAGGGCATCGTCTTCCCTCTCCCCCTGAGAGAGGGTTAGGGTGAGGGGCCCCGGCATCATGAACAGCCGCACGCCCAGCGCCCCTTGTGCGCTCAGCCGCCTGAACAGCGCCCACTCCGCCGGTCCGTTCGTGTGGGAGGCGTCCTGCACGCTCGTCACGCCCCAGGCGAGCAGGCGGTCGCTCGCCGCCCGCACGGCCGCCGCCAGCTCGGCCTCGTCGGGGTGTGGCAGGCGGTCGCGCAGCAGCGCCGCCGCGTGGTACAGCCGCCCCGTCGGCTCGCCCGTCGCGGCGTCGCGCTCGACGAGCGGCGCCGGGCCGTCCAGCGGCCCCAGCGCCCTGAGGGCGGCGCTGTTCAGCACGTCCAGGTGCAGGCTGCGGTGCTGGAGCCGCACCGGCCGGTCGGGGACGGCGGCGTCGAGGTCGTGGCGGTCGGGGTGACGTCCCTCGCGCAGCCGCGCCTCGTCGTAGCCCCCCGCCCGCACCCAGGCGCCGGGCGGCAGCTCTCGGGCGTGGGCGGCCAGCGCCTCCTGTAGCTCCGCCAGGCTCCGCGCGCCCCGGCAGTCGAGCCGCGTCTGCGCCCGCGCGTAGCGCAGCAGGTGCAGGTGCGCGTCGTGGAACGCCGGCACCGCCACGCCGCCCGCGGCGTCCACGACCTCGGTCGCCAGCCCAACCAGCGCCCGCAGCTCCGCCCAGGCGCCCACCGCCAGGATGCGCCCGGCCCGCACCGCGATGGCCTCGGCGTGCGGCCGCGCCGGATCGAGCGTCAGCACCCGCGCGTTCGCGACCACGAGGTCGGCCGCCGCCGGCACGGTGAGCCCGCCGTCAGTCGGCCGAGGCGAGCGGCCGCGGCTGCTTGAGCTGCATCGGCTGCCCGCAGCACTCCACGCTGCCCTCGCCGGCCTTCGTGCACAGCACCTCCGTGCCGCACACCGGACACTCGAAGCGCTTGCCAAGCTGGTTAGCCATCGGACGCCTCCTTAGTCTGCGGCGCCGCGGCTGGGGCGCCCCGAAGCTGCATCGGCTGGCCGCAACAGCTCAGCAGGCCCTCGCCCGCCCGCGTGACCAGCATCTCCGACCCACACTGTTCGCAGAAATACCGCTTACCAACCTGATTCGCCATTAGCTCTCACCCCAACCCTCTCCCCTGGGAGAGGGCATCCCAGATTCCCCCCTCCAGCGAGAGAGAGTCCCCTCTATCTCACTCTAGTCCGCTCTACAGCAGCTTGCCCGCAAGCGGAGTAGCCGGCGTCCGGTAGGGGCGGGTTTCACGCCCGCCCGCGGCCCGCAGGCCGCAGCTCCGGTCTCCGCCGCCCGCTCCGCGGGATCGCACACTGCTGTGCAGGGGGGGCTGCCCGGTATTCTCATCGTAATCCTCGATCCTCTCGCCTCAGGAGACCAGGTGGCTTGCTCGCGAGCTGCGCCCGCAGGTCGTTCCGCAGCAGCTTCCCCAGCGCGTTCCGCGGCAGCGCGTCGGCGAAGACGATGCGCTCCGGCTTCTTGAAGCTCGCCAGCCGCGCGTGGCAGTGCGCGATCAGCGCCTCGGCCGACACCGCCGCGCCCGGGCGGCACACCACCACCGCGGCGATCCGCTCGCCCCACTCCTCGTCCGGCACGCCGATCACCGCGGCCTCCTCGACCGCCGGGTGCGTGGCCAGCACTGCCTCGACCTCCTCCGGCGCCACGTTCTCGCCGCCGCGGATGATCAGGTCCGCCTGGCGCCCCGCCAGGTACACGTAGTCGTCCTCGTCCATCCAGCCCAGGTCGCGCGTCCGCAGCCAGCCGTCGTGCAGCGTCGCCCGCGTCGCCTCGTCC
Organism: Chloroflexota bacterium; assembly: GCA_035293805.1. GTDB lineage: Bacteria > Chloroflexota > UBA6077 > UBA6077 > JAJPHF01 > JAJPHF01. The sequence continues at coordinate 177,995 of DATGMD010000051.1, forward strand.
TGCCCATAGTAGCCGCGCATCAGCCGCTCGGTGCGGATGGCGATCTCGCCCACCGCCCCGCGCGGCACCTCCCGGCCCTCGGCGTCCACGATGCGCAGCTCCACGTCGGCCAGCGGCCGCCCAATCGACCCGAGCCGGCGTAGCTTCCGCTCCACCTCCGCCGCGCTGCCCTCCAGACGGTGGTCCTCCGGCCCCAGCGTCGTCACCGTCGAGGCCGTCTCCGTCTGGCCGAAGGCGTTGAAGAACTGCACCCCCGGCGGGAAGCGCTCGATCGCCCGCCGAATGACGCCGAGCGGCATCGGCGCCGCCCCATACGAGAGCACCTGCAAGCTCGACAGGTCGGTCGCCGCGAAGTCGGGGTGGTCCAGCACCCGCTTCAGCATCGTCGGCACCAGGAAGGCGTGCGTCACCCGCTCGCCTGCCACCTGCGCCAGCCACTCCCCCGCGTCGAACTGCCGCATGAGCGCGATGCGCCGCCCCGTCCAGGTCGCCGCCAGCGCTGCCGTCAGCCCCGCCACGTGGTACAGCGGCGCCGCCAGCAGCACCGTTCCCCGCTCCGACCCATCCGCCGGATCGACCGTGGCGAACACGAAATTCACGAGATTCGCGTGACTCAGCATGACGGCCTTCGCATACGCCGTCGTGCCGCTCGTGAACATCAGCACCGCCAGCCCGTCGTCGGCCACCTCTTCAGGGAACACGCCCTCGGCCCCCGCGATCAGCGCCTCCAGGCTCGGCATCCCCTCGGCCGCGCCCCCCAGCGCCACCAGCGCCGGCCCCGCGCCCCGCTCGTCCGGCGCAGTAGCCCGCCTCGCCTGCTCTTCCCCCGGGGCCCACCCGCGTTCCGCCCCTGTGCCCCCGGCGCGGCCCCCCGCTGCTGCATCGTCCGGGGCGTGTCCCTCGTCTGTCCCCTCTCCCCTTGGGAGAGGGCTAGGGTGAGGGCCTTCCGTCCCCTCTCCCCCTGGGAGAGGGCTAGGGTGAGGGCCCTCCGTCCTCGCCCGCGCCAGCCCCGCCACCGCTGCCCGCGCCACCGCGCCGTACCGCTCCCCCACCAGCAGCACCCGTGGCGCCGCCACGCCGAGCATGTGCGCCAGCTCGTCGGCGCGCGCCCGGTAGTTCAGCGGCACGAACACCGCGCCCAGGCTCGTCGTGGCGTACAGCGCCTCGATCACCGCCGGCGTGTTCGTCTCCAGCACGGCCACGCGGTCGCCCGGCTCCACCCCCAGCCTTCGCAGTGCGCCCGCCGTGAGCGCCACACGCTCGGCCAGCGCCCCGTAGCTCGTCCCCTGCCCCTCGAACCGCAGGATCTCCTGCTCCGGGAACATGCTCGCCGGAATCGTCAGCAGCTCCGCCAGGTTCACGCCTCGTTCTCCCTGCTCGTCGGTCCAACCGGCTGGCCGAAGCCCCTCCGCACTATGCCAGAATCGGTCAATCGGGCGCCCGCCGCGGCCCCTCAACGGCGCGCGCCGGCCGCGCCGCCGGCCACTGCGCCTCGTCTCTTAACTGGTCGGTGCTGTCAATCTGTTGACAGACTATGCCCGTGACGGTACGATAGGTACGGCGGCTGGGCCGTGAGATTCAGTTGGGGCAGAGAGGGAAACCAGCAATGTCGAACCACTTTACCGGACTCAGTCTCGGTCCGCCTCTCGGGGACCAAAGGCTCGACCTCTGCGACCTCTACGCGTTCCAGTCGCCCGCGGACCCGTCGAGGACCGTGATCATTCTCAATGCAAATCCGACTGCCGACGCGCTCCATCCCGACGCTATCTACCGCGTCAACATTGATAACGACGGCGATTGTCTGACGGACATCGCGTTCAGCTATGTCTTCTCGACGCCGCAAGACGGGAAGCAGACGGTAAGCGTCTTCGTGGCAAAGGGCGCGGAAGCCCGCTCCGTCGAAGCGGTTGGGACGAAGATCATTGCCGATGCCGCCGTCTCCTTCGGCAGCACACCCAACATCGTCAAGTCCGGCGCCTACACGTTCTTCGCCGGTGCTCGCAGCGACGCTTTCTTCTTCGACTACGACGGCATCAAGAACCTGTTCGATACCTCAGGTGGCAGAAACTTCACCGCACCCCACTTGGGCGGCCAATCCCCGTGGACCGGCGTGGATTCCAATACGGAAGCCAACGTGTTTTCGACCGTGATCGAGCTGCCGACGAGCGAGCTCGGCGCCAACCCGGAGATCCGCATCTGGGGGCGCTGCAGCGTGCGCGAGGACGGCAAGCTGCTGCACGTCGATCGCGCCGGCCACCCGAGCGTCAGCAGCTTCTTCAATACCGATGACACCAAGTTGGAATACAACGCCAGCGAGCCGGTCAACGATCGCGAGCGTTGGACGGATCAGTTCGTCCACCTGATGGGGCATACGGGCAATTACACTCGCGAAGAAGCGCTCGCCGCGATCGACGCCGAGGGCATCTTGCCCGACATGCTGAGCTTCAATCCTTCGAAGCCCGCGAAGTACCCTAACGGCCGTGTCTTCACCGACGACGTCATCAATACCCGCCTCGCCTTCCTCTCGAAGGGCGATATTCCCCCCACGGGCCTCAAGCCGCACACCGACGTGCTCACGGAGTTCCCGTACCTCGGCCCGCCGCATCAGCAGAAGAGCTAGAGCGCATTCCAGCCTGCGCACGGTCTCCCCGTACCTGGACCATCTCCACCCACATCCCGCCCCGCCCCCGCCCACGGTGGCTAGCCGTCGGGCGCTTGGCGGTCGCTAGTGCACCCGGCATGGGCGCGGCGCAGGCGGTGTACCACCGGGACGGGACGGCCGGGAAGTATTCGCTATGGGGTGCGCCGCAGCCCCGCCGCCAGCCGCGCCTCCAGGCGCAGGCCCTGGTCCAGCGGCAGCTCCGCGCCCTCGCGCACGGCCTGGCGGACCGCCCGCACGGCGCGCGGGTCGAGCGCCGTTAGCTCGCGCGCCAGCGCCGCCGTCTCGGCCGCGAGCCGCTCCTCGGGCACCACCCGCGTCACCAGCCCCAGCCGCAGCGCCTCCGCCGCGTCGAACCGCCGCCCCGTCAGCAGCACGTCGAGCGCCGCGCCCAGCCCGCCCACGCGGGGGAGCGTCTGCGTGCCGCCGGCCGCCGGGATCATTCCCAGCCGCACCTCCGGCATGGCGAGCTGCGTGTCCGCCGCGGCCAGCCGCAGGTCGCAGAACAGCGCCATCTCCAGCCCCGAGCCGAAGGCGAACCCGTGCAGCGCCGCGACGCTCGGCACCTTCAGCCCGGCCAGCACTCCCCACACGTCGCGCGCGAAGCGGACGCGCCGCGCGATCGTCGGTGATGGCGCCGTGCCAAACTCCGTCAGGTCGGCGCCCGCGCAGAACGCCCGCCCCGCGCCCCGCAGCACCAGCGCCCGCACGTCCGCGTCGTCGCGGATCGCCCCGAACACCTCGTACAGCTCGTCCCGCATTCGCATGTTATAGGCATTGAGCACCGCGGGGCGACTCAGCGTCACCCAGGCGACCCCGTCCCGCTTCTCGTAGACGATCGTGTCGAAGCCGCCCACGCCTCACTCCCCGTCCGCGCTCAACGCGCCCGTCCGCCTGCGTGCTGTGCTAAGGTCACCTGCACAAAGACACGCCCTCACTCCCCGTCCGCGCTCGAGGCGACCACGATGCTGCCGCGCCCGGCCACCACGGGCGCCTCCCGCGTCCCGCCCTCTGCTTGGCCGTCCCACACCACTCCGGCGGCCACCAGCGCGTCGACCGCGCCGGGCGCCAGCCGCGCCACCTCGCGCAACACGCGCCGGCTGTCCGCCCCAAACGCGGGTGCCGCCCGCTCCGGCCGCGCCCCCCCGCCGGACAGCCGCCAGGGCAGCCGCGCGTAATGGTGGCAGGAAGCCCCCGCGGCCGGCGGCGCCGCGAACAGCCCGCGCGCCGCCAGGTGCGGATCGGCCCGCAGCGCGACTACGTCGAGCGCCCAGGGCCGCGGCGCCGCGTCCGCCTCGCGTGCCGCCGACAGCACCTGGCACGCGACCTCGCGCTGCGCCACCTCGACGTGCGCGCCGCGCCCCGAGCGGTCGCGCGCCAGCAGCGCCGCCAGCAGCGCCACCGCCCCATACGCCCCTGCCAGGTAGTCCAGGTACGCTACCGGCGACGTCGCGGGCCGGCCCGCGACGCGCGCCGCCAGCCCCGTCGCCAGCTCCAGGCCGCTGCCGTACGCCACGTAGTCCCGCCATGGCCCGCTCGCCCCGAACGCCGGCAGCGACAGCATCAGCAGCCCCGGATTCACCTGCGCCAGCGCCGCGTAGCCCAGGCCGAAATTCGGCATCACCCGCGGGCTGAAGTTCTCCAGCACCGCATCCGCCCCGGCCGCCAGCCGCAAGAACGCCGCGCGCCCGGCCGCGCTCGCCAGGTCCAGCACCAGGCTCGCCTTGCCCCGGTTCAGGTCCGCGAACGCCCCCGCGCAGCCCTCCTCACGCACCGGCCGCGTGCCGTCGCGCCGTGCCGGCCCCTCCACCTTCACCACCCGCGCCCCCAGCCCAGCGAGCAGCCGCCCGCACCATGGCCCCGCCCACACCATCCCTAGGTCCAGCACGCACACGTCCGCCAGCGGCCCCACCCCCTCGCCCCCCGAGAGCACGGCGGGGCGAGAGCACGTCCTACCCCCTCTCCCTCTGGGTGAGGGCGTGGGTGAGGGCCGGCCCCTCCCCCTCGCCCCCTGGGAGAGGGCTGGGGTGAGGGCCGGCTCCTCCCCCTCTCCCCCTGGGAGAGGAGCGACGCTCGCAGTATGCCGCGTCGCAGGGTGAGGGCGTCCCCCTCGTCCTGCCCCCTCTCCCCCTGGGAGAGGGTCGGGGTGAGGGCGCTCGTCCCGCCACGCCGTCGCCGCGCGCGCGCCGGGCGTGAACCGGAACGGCGTCCGCGCGACCACTCGCCCCCCCCGCCGCGCCCACACCCCGCGCGCCACGCACTGCGCGTCGGCGTACACCTCCTCCGGCGTCAGCACCGGCACCACCGGCAGGCGCCACAGCTGCGCCGCGTGAAACACCGCGTCCCGCGTGCGCGTCGCCAGCCAGGGGCCCAGCGCCCGCCCGAGGCCGGCGTCGGCGGCGCGCACCGCCTCCACCCCGGTCAGGCCCGCCAGCAAGCCCCCGTCCGCCGCGCTCGGCGCCGCCATCCCCACATAGCCGTCGGCGCACGGCAGCACCGCCACGCCGCGCCCCATCGTCGCGCCGTCGGGGCCGCCACGCGCCCGGCGCGGGCAAGTGGCGCGCGGCAGGAGATCGCCCAGGCAGGCCGCCACCACCTCCACCGCGGCGACCTCCGCCAGCCCCGCGCGCCCGTGGCGCCGCGCCCAGCGCAGCGCGGCCAGCCCGGCCGCCGCCGCGTGCGCGCCCGTGAGCGCCGCTGCCACCAGCGGGTCCGCGCCCGCCGCGGCGGCCACGGCGTCGCTTCGCTCTGCGTCCGGCCCGTCGAGTCCGAACGGCGTGACCGAGACCACGGCCCGGCCAGGACCGCTCAGGCGAGCCGGCTCGAGCCCCAGCCGGCCTGCCTCGCCGGTGCGCAGGTCCGTCACCGTCACGTCGGCCCGGGCGGCCAGCGCCGGAACCGCCGCGGGCGCGCGCCGTGCGTCGTGCGCCCGCACGGTGGCGCCAAGCTGCCCCAGCAGCCGCGCGCAAGCCCCTGCCGGACCGGCGCCCCGGCTGAGGTCCAGCACGGTCACGCCCGCGAGCGGCAGCCGACCGCTCATCGCGCCTCGTAGCGCGGCGCCCGCCGCTCGCCGAACGCCGCCAGCCCCTCCGCGCGGTCGCGCGTCGTCTGCAGCAGCGCCGCCAGGTCGGCCTCCAGCCGCAGCCCCGCCTCCAACGGCAGCTCCAGCCCCTGCCGCACGGCCTCCTTGGCGTAGCCCAGCGCGATCGGCGCCCCGGCCCGCAGCGCGTCCAGCGCTTCCTCCTGCGCCGCTTCCAGCTCGTCCCCCCGCACGACCCGATGCACCAGCCCCAGCGCCCGCGCGTCGTCCGCCGTCAGCACCTCCCCCAGCAGCAGCAGGCGCAGCGCCACCGCCGGCCCCGCCAGCCGCGTCAGCCGCTGCGTGCCGCCCGCCGCGGGCATCCGCCCCCACCGCACTTCCGGGCTGCCCACGCGCGTCTCGGCCGCCGCGAGCCGCAGGTCGCAGGCCAGCGCCAGCTCCCAGGCCGGCCCGATCGCGTCGCCGCCGATCACGGCGACCGTGGGCGGCCCGAGCTGCCCCACCGCCGCCGTGGCCGCCGCCCACGCGCGCCCCAGCGCGTCGCAATCGCCCCCCGAGCGCGGCGCCTCGACGCAAAACGCGCCGCCCCTCCCTACCAGCACCACCCCGGCCGGCGGCGCCTCCCGCTCGGCGATCGCCGCGCAGGCGTCCGCAATCGCCCAGGCGAGTCGCTCCGCCGCCGCCAGCTCCACCGGCGCCGCCACGCGCAGGTACACTATCCGGCCGTGCTCGGATACGTCGAGCGACACTGGCTGCCCGCCCCTTCCGCTGCGACGGCGGACGGCGCGTCGCGCGCGGCGACTGCCTTCCGCCTGACCCGGGTAACATACCCCATCGTCCAGCGTCGCGGCACCAGCCGCGCGCCCGGCCCACCCCGCGCGCCGGCGCCGCCCGGGCCGCTGCACGGGGAACCGCCCCCGGCCGCCGCGCCTGGCCCCCGCTAAACCCCGGCCGCGCGTCAACCGATACTCCGGGTGGGAGTACAACATGCCGGTCGTCGAGCCCGTCCAGCCCGTTCCCGTCGTCCAGCCCGTCGCCCACCGCGCGGCGGCCTGGGTCGTCACGCCGAGCGGCAGGGGGCCGGGCACGGTGACGTTTGACGACGTGCTGGCCGTCTGCCTGGAGCGATCCGCGGCTCCGGCCGGCAGCCCCACGGCGAGCGCTCCGCGCGCGGACGAGCCCACGCCGCCGTTCCTCTTCGACCGGCCGGTGCGCAGCCTGAGCGCCTCGACCGACCGCGAGGCGCGCCGCGGGCGCCGCTCGTCCAACGCCCACGCCGCCTACGGCGTGCAGGCCACCCCCGCCTGCCTCCGCCAGCTCGGCTTGCAGCTCCCCTGCACCGAGGCCGACGTGCGTCACGCCTACCGCCGGCTGGCCCGCGCGCTGCATCCTGACGCCGGCGGCGATCCCCGTACCTTCATGGCTCTCCGCGTCGCCTACGAGGAAGCCTTGCGCTTCACCAGCGCCAACGCCGCCTAACCCCCTCGCACTCCGCGGGCGCCGGGCGACTCCCCGCCGGGGGGGCGGGGAGTGTCCCCTCCCCTGCGTCCTCTCCCTGGGCATGCAGGGGCAGTGGCGCTTGCAGTATTCCGCGCCCCACCCTGCCGGGGGCTTCCCCGCTCGCCTCTCCCTGGGGGTGCAGGGGCGCTCCCCTGCCGGGGGCTTGGGGGTGTCCCCCAACAAACCCTACCTGCTGGCCCGTTCGCTCCAGGCGTTCCAGGTGCGCGTGCTCACCACCGGCTCTTGCAGCATCGCGCTCGCCGCCGCTACCTCGCCGGGAGTCAGGTAGCGCACCGTCCCCAGCGCCATCGCCTGCATCTGCAGCAGCGCGTTCCGCTCCAGGTAGATGCACGCCTGCGCGATGGCCTTCAGGTTCCGCCCCGCCACCACGCTGCCGTGCCCCCGCATCAGCGCCGTCGTGCGCGGTCCCAGCGTCCGCGCCAGCGAGCGCCCCTGCTCCATCGTCCGCACCAGCAGGTCCGTGTCGCCCCATTCGTCCGCGATGTCCCACGTCGGAATGTCCGCCCCGATCAGCGCCGCCGCGTGGAAGATCGGCCGCAGCGCCACGCCCGTCACCCCGTAGGGGATCACCGACGGCGAGTGGTTGTGGCAGATCGCCAGCACGTCCGGCCGCGCCTCGTAGACCGCCGCGTGGATCGGCCGCTCGACGTACCCCGGCCGCTCGTCGCCGCTCACCTGCTCGCCCCCGATCGAGTAGCACTGCAGGTCCGCCTCGGTCACGTACGCCGGGCTCAGCGAGCGCGAGATGATGTACTGGTCCGGGCGCTCCGGGTGGCGGATGCTCACGTGCCCGAACGCGTCGAGCACGCCCTCGTGTGCCAGAATGTGGTTGGCGGTTACCAGGTCGCGCAGGGCCGACGCATCGGCCACGGCAATGGCAGGCATGGCACTCTCCCTCCGCGCGGTAGCCTACGGCGAGCGCGCCGCCCCGAGCTGGCGCCCGCACCGCACCAGTATAGGCCCACCCCCGCGCGCCCTCGTGCCCACGTTGCCAGGCCCCCTGCTCCGCTTGCGCCGCTCCCCGTATTGCTCTATCTACTACTCCGTGACGTGTGAACCAACCGGTCTCGGGCGCACGCGCCGCCAACCCCTGACCGGTCGCGCCGCCGTCCGCTCGACGCGAGCCGCGGAAAAGCAGCCATAGCGTAGGGCAGGGCTCGTCCCCTGCCGCCCGGCGTGGCGTAAGCTCGACAACTCCGGTAGGTGCTCTCCTCACCTAATGGCGACGGGCCGGCCGCCCGCGCGGAGGGCGCCGCGCGGGCAACCCGACAGGAGGTGGCACCGTGACCGACTTCGACTTGGCCATCCTCGGCGGCCGGCTGGTGGACGGCACCGGCAATCCCTGGTACTGGGCCGACGTAGCAATCAAGGACGGTCGCATCGCCGCCATCGGGCGCATCGCGCCGAGCGCCGCGGCCCGCACCATCCAGGCCGAGGGCCGCGTCGTCTGCCCCGGCTTCATCGACATGCACACCCACAGCGACATCCCCCTCGTCAAGGACGGCGACGCCCAGAGCAAGGTGCGCCAGGGCGTCACCCTCGACGTGCTCGGCGAGAGCGTCACCGTCGCGCCGCTCATCGGCCCGGCCGGCGACGAGTTTCGCCGCGACCAGCGCCACCGCGAGGGCCTCGAGGACATTGACTGGACCGACTTCGCCGGCTACTTCGCCCGCCTCACGCGCCAGGGCATCGCCCTGAACGTCGTCTCCGGCGTCTCGCCACAGCAGGTCAAGCGCTGCGTCGTCGGCTTCGACAACCGCCCCGCGACCCCCGAGGAGCTACGCGCCATGGAGCGCCTCACGGCCGAGGCGATGGAGCAGGGCGCCGTCTGCCTCACCTGCGCCTGGCACGGCGGCGGCCCCGAGTTCCCCGACGAGGTCGTCGCGCTGGCGAAGGTCGTCGGCCGCTACGGCGGCTACTACGGCGTCCACCTCGGCACCGAGGGCGACGAGATGATCGAGGAGCTGGACAAAGCCCTCTACGTCGGCCGCGAGGCCCGCGTCCCCGTCCACATCTACCACATCAAGGCGCGCGGCCGGCAGAACTGGGGCCGCGTCCACCAGGTCATCGAGCAGATCGAGGCCGCCCGCGCCGAGGGCCTCGAAGTCACTGCCAACCAGTACCCCTACACCGCCATGCAGCACCCTTGGGCGCGGCTCATGCCCCGTTGGGTGCAGGACGCGCCGCGCCACGAGATCGCCGCCCGCTTTGCCGACCGCGCCTTCCGCGACCGCGTCAAGCACGACCCCGAGTTCCAGCAGTACGTCGCCGAGCACGGCGGCTGGGACGGCATCGTCGCCTCCGTCCTCCGCAACCCCGCGCTCGAGCCCTACCAGGGCAAGCGCGCCAGCGAGATCGCGCGCCTCCGCGGCCAGGAGGCCGACCCCGCCGAGGCCGTCTTCGACGTCGTCCAGCAGGAGGGCAACTTCCCCCACGGCATCTACCACAACATGTCCGACGACGACGTGAAGGCCCTCATGCGCCGCCCCTGGGTCGCCGTCGCCTCCGACGGCAGCGCGCTCAACCTCGCCGCCCCCGGCTTCCCCCACCCGCGCAGCTTCGGCACCAACCCGCGCGTGCTCGGCAAGTACGTCCGCGACGAGGGCGTGCTCGGCCTCGAAGAGGCCGTCCGCAAGATGACCTCACTGCCCGCCCAGGTCTTGCGCCTGCCCGACCGCGGCCTGCTGCGCCAGGGCTACTGGGCCGACGTCGTCGTCTTCGACCCCGACCGCGTCGCCGACCGCGCCACCTTCGAGCGTCCCAAGCAGTACCCCACCGGCATCGACCACGTCCTCGTCAACGGCGCCCTCGTGATCGACCAGGGCGACCACACCGGCGTCCGCCCCGGCCGCGTCCTCTACGGCGCCGGCAAGAAGTAACCGGGGGGCAGGGAAACTCGCTATCCCCGTGCCCGCCCGGGGTGCAGGGGCGCTCCCCTGCCGGGGGGCGTGGGGGGTGTCCCCCCACCCTCCCCTACATTCGCCCTCTGCCGCGATCGCCCCTGCTGCCAAGCAAAGAAACCGCCCGGCCCACCGGCCGGGCGGTTTCTTCGGTCACTCCCCACTGGCCAGTGGGGAGGGGCTAGCCCGCGCGCGTCTCGCCGACGACGACCATCTGGGGATTCCTGCGACGCATCGCGCTTACCCCCTAACGGTGCGTTGCGGGTAGGCCATCGCGCCTGCCCTACTACCGTTTGTAGCAGATCGCGTGCCAGCGGCCAGGCGCCCGGCGCCCGCACAGCGGTGCCTCCCGTGCCGCCCCGCCGCTCACGCCCGTCCGCCTGCGCGGCGCAACAGCCGCCTGTCCGCCGCCAGCCGACCCCTGGCCGCTGGCTTGACCCCGCTCGCCGGCGTCCCAGCCTCATGCGTCGTCCGGCCGCAGCCGGCCAATCGCCTCGCCCAGGTTCGCCAGCTCCACGTCCGCGTCCGCGAGGACCGCGCTCGCCTCCGCGTGCAGCGTCGCGCCAAACTCCTCCAGGTCGGGGCTCGCCTCCACTGCCAGCTCGATCAAGTCCAGCGCCCGACGGAGCAGCACGAACGTGCGCTCCTGCACGTCCAGCAGCGCCGCGTGCGCGGCAGCTAGATCGCGCCAGGCCTCGCGGTCCACGAGCCATCACTCCGCGCCCGGGCTAGCGTCCGCTGCCACGCACATCATAGCGCGCGGCCCGGGCACGTGATACCCGGCGTCGGGAATGCTGCCTTACGGCACGGGAACGGCGTCCTCAAGGCCAAGTGTATCCCGGGCCTCCGCTACTGCCGCCCGCATCAGACGCACCCAGTGCCAGTACAGCCTGTCGAAGTCGACTGTTCCGTCATCCCGCTCGATGGCCGCTACCCAGGCCAGGGCGGCCGTGCAGGCTTCCAACAAGGCACAAGTAGTTTGCGTGGGCAATGTAACCCTCCTTGCGGATGATCAGAGTGGAGGGGTACGCTAGGCCGCGGAGCCGACTAGCAGTCCTTACCCCCGTAAGCCCATTCTCGTGCCGGCCCGTATTTGATGTCAATGGGCTAGCATAATTTTCTTAGAACCGCGCCCTCGGGCCCCCGCCTCAAGACCCCCAGGTCAGTATCAGCCCGATGGCCGCCGCGAACATCGCCAGCGTGGCTAGCCACCCCAGCACGTTGCTCGCCGCCCCATTCACCCGCTCGCCCATGATCGCGCGGTTGTTCGCCACGAGCATGATCAGCACCAGCAGCGGCGGCGCCAGCACGCCGTTCAGCACCGCCGTCCAGAACAGCGCGTCGATCGGATTGATGCCCACGAAATTGATCAGCATCCCCACCAGCGTCGAGCCCGCGATCACCGCGTAGAACTCTTTCGCCCGCGCCGGCTTCCGGTCCAGCCCGTACTGCCAGCCCAGGGTCTCCGCCGTGGCGTACGCCGCGGACCCGGTGAGAATCGGCACCGCCAGAAAGCCCGCGCCGATGAGGCCGACTGCCAGCAGGATGCCGGCCGCGTCGCCCGCCAGCGGGCGCAGCGCCTGCGCCGCGTCGGTGGCGGACTTCACGTCGGTCTGGCCGGCTTTGAACAGCGTGGCGGCGGTCGCGAGGATGATGAAGTACATGACCCCGTTCGACAGCAGCATGCCGCTCTGCACGTCCCAGGTCGCGTACGTCAGCTCCGCATCGGTGCAGCCCCGGCGCTGCCGTAACCGCGTCCGCCCCATGCTGACCTCTTCCTCAACCTCTTGACTCGCCTGCCAGAAGAACAAATAGGGCGAGATCGTCGTGCCCAGGATCGCCACTAAGGTCGAGAGGAACGTGGTGTCCAACCGAATGCTGGGAATGAACGTTCCCCGCAGCACTTCCCCCCAGTCGGGCTTCGCAAAGAACGCGGCCGCGATGTACGCGAACAGCGCCAGCGTCAGCCACTTGAAGATGCGAGCGATCTGCTCGTACGAGCCCCAGATTTGCATCGCCAGAATCGCCAAGGCTATCGGCACGATCATCCAGGTAATCGGAATCGGCACGATCACGTTGATAGCGGCCGCGATGGCGCCGATGTCCGCCCCCGCGTTGATCGTATTCGCCACCACCAGCGCCAGCACCGCGGGGTAGACCACCCAGCGGGGGAACGCCTGGCGCAGCACGCTCCCCAGGCCCATGCCGCTGGCCATCCCCACCTTGGCGCAGATGAGCTGGACCGCCGTCATCAGGGGGAACGTCACCAGCGCCGTCCACAGCGTGGCGAACCCCAGCGACGCGCCGGCGACCGCGTATGTGCCAATGCCGGACGGATCGTCGTCGGAAGCCCCGGTGATCAGACCGGGCCCCAGGATCTTGAAGAAGCGCTTGAGCGGGTTCGCCTCCTGCTCAACCGCCATTTCCAGGCTAGCGGTCCCGCTCGCGGGGGGCGAGTAGGGGATCGTGCGGTCGGAGGAATCGGGTTCCATGTTCGTTGGCTGTGCGGCCATCACATGCTCCTAACCCCTATAAGCAGCAATCCTTAGAAGCAGGCGGCGCTCGTCGCTCCCCTAAGGGCAATCCCCGTGCCATGTCGTGTTACCGCTACGCGCCCGCCCGGATACAGTCCGCGTGGTACAATTCAGGAGCCGTGCCCCGACGGGATACGGCTCTTCTCCTCCATCCGCTCCAGCCCGAAAGCAGGTCATGTTCGACATCTCGCTGCAGACCGTTGCGTGGGTGTTCGGCGTCATCTTCCTGGCCGAGCTGCCGGATAAGACCGCCCTCGCGTCGCTCGTCTTGGCCACCAAGTACCGGGCCCGGGCCGTGATTCTCGGTGCCTGGCTGGCGTTCCTCGTGCAGACTGCGGTCGCCGTGGTAGCGGGCAGCCTGCTCCAGCTCCTGCCCGCCAAGCCCGTCCACATTGCCGCGGGGCTGGGGTTCCTGGTCTTTGCCGTGCTCGCCTTTCGGCGGAAGGAAGCGGAGGAGCTGGTCAAGGAAGAGGCGGTCGTCGAGGCCGAGCAGAAGCGCCACGTGCCGGCGTGGCTGGCCAGCTTCGTCGTCGTCTTTGCCGCCGAGTGGGGCGACCTCACCCAGCTCGCCACCGCCGCCCTGGTCGCGCGCACCGGCGAAACGGCCGCCGTGGCGATCGGGGCGACCGCCGCGCTGTGGACCGTCACCGTGCTGGCCGCGGTCGCCGGCTCGCAGATGAGCCGGTTCCTCACCCCGGCCGTGCTCAACGTCGCCAGCGGCATCCTCTTCGCGATCATCGGCATTATTGTGATCGCTTCGGCCCTCGCCTAGCGCCGCTTACGCGCGCGGTGAGCAGCCCGCGCCGCGCAGGTGCGGGCTTCATGCCCGCGCGCGCCTCCCGCGCCGTGCCCTCCGTGGCGGAAGAAACCGCCGCTTCCGCCGCGGTGCGCCACGGTCGACTCGGGGTACGATGATGAGGTCCGTTCTAGCGGCTGCAGGGTAGGGTACCCCGTGCACTGCAATCCTCAGGGCACGGCGCCCTCAGTCCTCGACCAGCGCGCCGTAGCGCTCCTCGATCCGGCGCACCTTGAACAGGACGATCGCGACGATCCAGGTCACGAGGAAGATCGCGACGATCCCGTAGCCCAGCGTCTCGAAGTCGAGGCTATTCAGCCAGTCGAAGAAGGGGCTCTCCCATTGGAGCTGGCTGCTGACCACCTGTAGGTACTCGATGGTGCCCACGGCCAACGCCACAAACACCGAGAGCCCGGTCGTCGTCATGTTGTAGTACACCTTCCGCAGCGGGCTCGTGAAGGCCCAGCGGTAAGCCTTGGACATGAACACGCCGTCGGTGGTGTCCATCAGCGACATGCCTGCGGCAAACAGGAGCGGCAGCGCCAGAATCCCGAGCACGGGCAGTTGGATGCCGCCACTGCCGGTCGCCGTGGCCGCCGCCCCCGCGGTGATCGCCAACAGGCCCACTTCCGTCGCGGTGTCGAAGCCGAGACCAAAGAGCACCCCGATCGGGTAAAGCTGCCAGCTCTCGCCGATGTACCGCCGATAGCGCCCGCCGAACAGCCGGTTCATGAACCCCCGCTGCAGGAGCAGCTCTTCCAGACGCTCACGGTCGTAGGTGCCCCGCTTCATCGCCTGGTACACGCGCACCACCTGGATGAAGATCAGCAGGTTGAGGATGCCCACGATCCACAGAAAGGTGCCCGAAACCGAGGCGCCGATGACGCCGCCGAGGGTATGCCAGGACTCCAGGTTCTCCTGGACCGCGCGGGCGGCCACGGCGAGTCCCACGGCCAGCAAGAACACGACGGTGGAGTGACCCAGCGAGAAGAAGAAGCCCACGCCGAGCGGGTGCTTGCCGCGCTGGATCAGGAAGCGGGTGCTGTCGTCAATGGCCGAGATATGGTCGGCGTCGAAGGCATGGCGCAGGCCGAAGGTATAGGCTAGGATGCCCGCGCCCGCGTAGGCGGCGCCGAAGCGATTCGCGTAGGCGAGAAAGAAGCCCCAGCCCAGGAGGTGCAGGAGCGCGACGAAGCCGTAGCAGCCGGCGAGCCGGGCAAGCTCCGGCCCGGTGAAGCGGAGAGAGCCGTGCGCTGGGGAGGGAGCAGACGATAGGGCTTGCGCGCGGGTGGACTCCATCGCATACCTCCCGCGTCCCGTGCAACTCACGATAATTGGTAATACGGCTAGTTGCGAACGGCTGCAACAATTATGCCAGTGGCGCCGCGCGCACCACGCCACGACCCAGAGCAAAAAGATACGGGCTCAGCAGAGAGCTGAGTCCGTTGTGCCGCTCGGGCGATGGCGCCCCCAGCGGCTTCCAGGGCCGCTGAGCCAAGAGGTAGGGCGGGGGCTCGTCCCCCGCCGCCCGGGCCTCCGCCAAGCGGCAGGGCGGGGACTCGTTCCCCGCCGCCCGGGCCGGGCAGGGGGGCTGCCCTCAATCCGGGCAAGGGAGCGGTAGGGCGGGGCTCATTACTCCCCCTCGCTGCTCTCGGAGCCATGCGCTGCCCTCAATCCGGGCAAGGGAGCGGTAGGGCGGGGGCTCGTCCCCCGCCGCCCGGCCGGCGCCGCTCAGGTCAATGCTTGCGGAAACCCCTGCCGCGTGCCCGAGAACGGAGTGCCGAGGGCGGGACTCGAACCCGCACGGGTTACCCCACACGCTCCTAAGGCGTGCGCGTCTGCCAGTTCCGCCACCCCGGCAACGAGGAAAGCCCCTACATCGTACCCGCTCGCGCGCCCGCCCGGCAACGCCGAGCGCGCACGCGCGCCATCAAACCGCCTCCCGCACCGGAGCCCCCTACCCCCTCGCCCTCTGGGAGAGGGCTGGGGTGAGGGCGCGTCTTACTCCCTCGCCCTCTGGGAGAGGGCTGGGGTGAGGGCGTCCCCCCTCGTCCCTCACCCTCACTCCCCCGGGAGAGGAGCGACGCTCGCAGCATTCCGCGGCGCAGGGAAAGGCCGTCCCCCTCGTCCCTCCCCCTCTCCCCCTGGGAGAGGGCCGGGGTGAGGGCCGGTTCCTCCCCCTCTCCCCCTGGGAGAGGGCCGGGGTGAGGGCCGGTTCCTCCCCCTCTCCCCCTGGGAGAGGGCCGGGGTGAGGGCGCGTCCCGGTAAGTGAACCACCGCGCCGGCGCGGGTATCAGTCTGGTCCGAGCCCGCAGTTCCTACTCCCCCATCGTGGAGCGACCGGGGTGGCCCCAGCCCGGACGCGCGCTCCGCCCCAATCGTCTACCCAGGTAGAGAGGGTGAGCCGGCCAGGTCATCCCGCGTCCTCCCCCGGCGCCAGGGCCGGAGGGCCGAGTCAATCCTGGGGCAGCCCTCTACGCGGCGCCTCGCCCCATCGGGCCAGCGAGCGGGATGCACCATTCCCCGCCGCGCCGCGGGAACCGGGCGCCACCGGCCCCACCCTTGCCCCACGCTAGCCCGCGCGCGCCGAGGCAGAGCAGGGTAAGGGCGGCCACGCCGGTGCATACTCAGCGCCCCGGAGGGTCTCCGCGCCCAGGCTGACCGCAACACGAACCGGCGCTGCCCGGCCCCCGCGTCCACCGCGACGCGCGCCCGGAGCCGCCCCGCTACGCGTCCGTCCAGCGCCCAAATAGTTGCCATAACGGCGAGCATCGTTTGACCGTTCCTCGGGTTCTCGCGCCGGCCGCGCGGCCCGGCCACCATCACGAGGAGGAAGGAGCGCCGCTTGCTAGTCTGCCGATTCGCACTCCCGGCGCCCGCGCGCACCGCGGCGTTGCCGCTCCGCCTACCGCGCCCGCGCCGGCTCGCCCTGCCGCGCCAGGAAGTCCTCCAGCCGCACCTGGCCGAAGCCCTCCGCCCGCGCCCGGTCGAACAGCGCCCGCTCCTCGGGATGGAACGTCGACGGCTTCGTCGCGTCGATCCCGAGCTTGCCCCCCAGCCGCTGCCAGCGCCCGCCCGGCCCCGCGATCTCCCGCGCCGCGATGTCCATCGGGTGGATGCGCGTGTCGTCGATGCGGAACGTGTCCCGCTGCGGGTCGCACCGCGTCGCCACCGCCCACCACACGTCCTCGGCGCTGAAGATGTCCACGTCGCGGTCCACCGCCACCGCGATCTTCGGATGCAGGTACGGACTGCTCAGCGCCGCCATCAGCGCGTCCTTCACCTGCCCGTCGAAGTGCGCCGTCAGCTGCAGGATCGCCAGCCACTCGCCGCCCCACGGCGGACAGTACACGTCGTGCAGGTCGATCCCGCCGCCCACGTCGCGGATCCGCTGGTACAGCCCCGCCTCCATCGGCAGGCACACCAGCCGCTGGTGCTCCGTGAACACCGTCGACTGCACGTGCCGGTAGATCGCGTCGCGCCGCATCGTGATCGCGCGTACCTCGAACACTGGGTTGCGCCCGGTCCCGCTCGAGCTGTAGCCCTGGAACTCCCCGAACGGCCCCTCCTCCTCGCGTACGCCCGGCAGGATGACCCCCTCCACGACGATCTCGCAGTAGGCCGGCACCTCCATGTCGAGCGTCTCGCAGCGCACCAGCGGCACCGGCTCGCCCAGGAAGCTCGCCGCCCAGCCAAACTCGTCCACGCCGTAGCGCCCGCTCCAGTTGCAGGCGATGTCGAACGCCGGGTGGCAGCCGATCGCCACCGCCATCGGCATCGGCTCGCCGCGCGCCTCCCAGCCCTCGAAGTGCTTGTAGGTGTGTCGCGGCACCATCAGCACGCCGCCGCGCCGCGGCCCCTTCACCTGCAAGCGCAGCATCGCCATGTTGCGGATGCCCGTCTCCACGTCCTTGGTCACGCACATGCCGCCGCCGATGTAGCGCGGCCGGTCGCCGCCGTCGCCCACGCTGTGCACGGCGATGGGAAGCTGCGTCAGGTCGGCGTCCTCGCCCAGCAGCTTCACTTCCTTGCACGGCCCGTCGTCCACCACCACGACCTCGCCCGGCGCCGCCGACAGCAGGTCCGCCAGGTGCGGCACGACCCGCTCCGGCGTCGTGCCGAGCGCGATGGCCGTCGCCCAGCGCGGCTTCGTCAGCAGGTCCACGATCCGCCAGCCCGGGTAGCCGCGCACGTTCTCGAACATGATCGGCCCGGGCGCCTGGTTCACCAGCTCGCCCAGCTGGGTCAGCGGATCGACCTCGCGGCGCACGCGCAGCAGGCGGTCGCCAACCTCGTCCAGAAAGCTTCGCAGGTCCTTCGGCATCGCTGGCCTCCACGGGCTGGCGCTCCCGCCGCCCGGTCGCGCTCGGGACTTCCCCGCATTGTACCGGCTCTACCCGCGCCACGCGGGACAAACTCCCTGGAGCGGATTGTCTGGCAGCATTGGCTTAGCCAATGCTGCCAGACAATCCGCTCCTTTTGCCTAATCCCAGTGCACCACCAGCTCGCCCAGGCCGAGGCGCTCGCGGGCGGGCGGTGGCGCGGCGGGGTAGCCGAGAGTCAGCAGCGCCTGCGGCTGGAGCCGTGGGTCGAGGCCCAGGCAGGCGATGATCGTCTCGGGGCAGAACAGCGGTGCGCACACCCAGCACGACGCCAGCCCTCGCGCGTGCGCCGCCAGCATGACGTTCTGCAGCGCCGCCCCCACGCTCTGCGCCGCCATCAGCCGCTCGGCCTCCTGGCGCCGCGCGTCGGGGTAGCGGTCCAGGCGCTCGTCGGTCGTGCATAGGATGACGACGACCGGTGCCCCCTCCAGCCGCGCCCGCGAGCGCCCGAGCACGGCCGCGATGCGCGCCTCGGGCACGCCGTCCGCGGTCAGGTCCGCGCGCCAGGCAGCCGCCATCGCCGCGGCCAGCCTCGCTCGCGCCGCCGGCTGCGTCAGCACCGCCGCGCGCCACAGGGCGCTGTGATGCGGCGATGGCGCGTAGGCCGCGGCGGCCAGCGTCTCCTCGATCAGCGCCCGCGGTACCGGATCGGGTCGGTACGCGCGGATCGAGCGCCGGCCGCGCAGCACCTGCTCGAAGGCCTCCAGCCGGGCGTCCCGGTCGGCGGCGGGCTGCTGCGGCACGGGTCGTGCTCTCCTTGTCCGGCATGTGACGCGGCTGAGATCCCGGCGCCCGCGTGACTCTAGCACCGGGCGCGGCGGCAAGCCAACGCCGCGCCCGCCGGAGGTTGGCAGGCGGCCATTACGGTAAACTAAAGAGCGTGGTCCGCGCCCTCCCGCGCTACGGCAGCCGGTCGGGCTCGCTCAGCGCCCGCGGCGCGGCGCATTCGCCGGCGGCGTGCTCGTGCAGCTCCGGCGTGATCGGCGCGGGGGCGCGGCGGCGGTAGTAGAGCAGCGTCAGCAGCGCCCCCACCTGCGACAACACGATGGCGGCGAGCGTGGTGGGAAAGACCCCGCTCGTCCCGTGCTCGGGGAGGTTCGTGCTGAGCAGCGCTATGGCCACGGTGACGGGGATCGCGTACAACAGCACGCCCATCAGCAAGCGACGGCGGCCGCCGCTTGCGCGCACCACCGTATGCCCCTCCCGCTCGAGGGGCACGCCCAGGAAGCGCGCCAGCAGCCGGCCGGTCGCTTCCAGCGCGCTGGCGCTCCCGCTCTCCGCCAGCACGTAGGCCCCGTCGGGCACGGCGAGACAGAGCTGGTAGCTGCGGCCGGCGTCGAGCGGGCCGGAGGGCGGGGCGGCCAGCAGGAACACCGCCCCCACTTGTTCGAGAGGATAGACATGCTCCCAATCGCTAAGATAGCGACGCTCTTTCAGTCGCAATTCGCTGCGCTCGCAGTCCACCGTGCAGGTCGCGCGCAGGCGCAGCCCGCTCACCACCAGGAACAGCGCGATGGGGGAGACCAGCGCGGCGAACAGGCCCGCTTCCAGTGCGGCGCGCGCCGGCGCGGCCAGGAGCGCGCCGAAGATGCCGAGCAGCGCGGCCGTGCCAAGGACGAGGTAGAGCAGCGCCGGATCGGGACGACTGCGCAAGACGAGCTGCGTGGGCGCGACGTCCACGTTCAGCTTGAGCCCCGACTTGGGGGCGCCCAGCAGGTCCACCGAGGCAGTCTCCCGCCGCGCGGCCATGGGTGCCGCCGGGGCCACGCGCTCCGCCGCGCCACGCTGCCCGACGCGGCCCAGCCGCCTGCCGCAGCGCGACAGTGGGCTCCTAGCATCTTAGCGGCGGGCCGAATTGTCGTCAACCGGCGTACCGCCCTGGCGGTGCCGCTCGCGCTGGCGGTCCTGTTCGCGGCCTGTGGGCAGGCCGAGCGTGCGCCCACGGCCGCGCCCCCGGCGACCAGCGCGCCCGGCAGCTCGGCGCCCGCGGCTCCGGTCAAGCTCACCATGTCTTACAGCAACCTAACCCCCGACCAGTGGCCCATCTTCCTGGCCAGCGACCTGGGACTGTTCGCCAAGCACGGGATCGACATGGACTTGCGCCAGATCGACAGCAGCACCGGCGTCGCCGCGCTGATCGCCGGCGAGACGCAGGCGGCGGCGATTGGCGGCTCGGAGGTGATGAGCGCGGCGGCAGAGGGCGCCGATCTCGTCATCATCGCCGGCCTCACCAAGACGTTCTCGTTCCGTTTCATGGCGCCCGAGAGCATCAAGACGGTCGAGGACCTGCGCGGCAAGCGAGTGGGCGTGAGCCGCATCGGCTCCAGCTCCGACATCGCCACCCGCCTGGCGCTCCAGCGCCTGGGCCTGCAGCCGAACAAGGACGTCGAGGTCATCCAGGTGGGCTCGCTGAGCGCCCGCATCCAGGCGCTGCAAAGCGGCGCTATCCAGGGCGGCGTGGCCCAGCCGCCCGACACCGCGCGCCTGGCCAAGGTCGGCATGCACGTCCTGTTCGACGTCAGCGACCTCGATCTGCCCAACGCGTCGTCGGTTATCGCCGTGCGCCGCGGGGACGTGACGGACAAGCACGCGGCCATGCAGGCGCTGGTAGACACCATGGCCGATGCGCTCAACGTGATGCGCGACGATCCGAAGGACGCCAAGCAAGTGTTGGGCAAGTGGATCCAGCTCGACGACGAGGACGCGTTGCAGGAGGCCTGGGAGTTCTACACCCAGAAGATCATCCCGACCGTGCCGCGGGTCGAGCCGGCCCAGCTCGATACGGCGAAGCAGGTGCTGGCCGCCGATAGCCCCAGCCTCGCCAACTACGACGTCACCAAGCTGATCGATAACTCGCTGGCCGATGCGGCTGCGGCCCGCCCGGGCAGCCGCTCGTAAGTCTGGTGCCGGCTACCGTGCCGCGCACTTGACCAACGGGAAGATCCCGCCCGCGGTCAGGAAGCCGGCGGTGAACGTGGTGGCGGCGGTCGGCAAGGGGCCGCCGCCGCCGACCGTGGCCAGCGCGCACAGCCAGAGCCCCGCCCCGCCAGGTCCACCGCGGCAAGCGCACCCTGAACCCACCCTAGACAGCGCACGGCCCCTTCGGGACCCGCGTCGACGGAGACGCGCCCCGCGGGGCGGCCGCAGGAGCGAGTGATGGCAGCGAGCGACCGCCCCGCGGGGCGCGTGGTATCGGTCTTTGGCGGCTCGCGGGCGACCGAGGACAGCCCCGAGTACCGCGACGCCTACGAGCTGGGACGTCTCCTCGCCCAGCGTGGCTACGCCGTCTGCAACGGCGGCTACGATGGTACTATGGCCGCCGTCTCGCGCGGCGCCAAGGACGGCGGCGGCCGCACCATTGGCGTCACCGTCGAGGCGCTGTCGTGGCGCAGCCCGAACCGCTGGATCGACGAGGAGATCAGCACCGCCACGCTGTTCGCGCGGCTGGAGCAGCTTGCCACTCGCGGCGACGCCTACGTCGCCCTGCGCGGCGGCGTCGGCACCCTGCTGGAGATCGTGCTTATCTGGAACCTGCTGGAGCTGCAAACCTTTCCCTACAAGCCGATCATCCTACTTGGCCCCGGCTGGCGCGCCGCCTTGCGGGCGCTGCCCCGCTACTCCGCCGTGCGCGCCTCCGACCTGGCGCTGCTCACCTTCGCGGCCACCCCCGCGGACGCTGTGGCCCACCTGGAGCGGTACTTCGCGGGCGAAACCGAGCCGCCCGCGGCGCGGCAGGCGCGCGCCAAGGGCAAGACCGCCAGCGGGGCGCCGCGCGGCTGAGCGTTCAGCTCGTGCTCCCGCCCCGGCCGAAGGTGGGCAGCGGCGCGGCCGGGGCCGCCGGGCGGGCCGCCGTCGGCGCGGGCCGTACGGCCGTGGGCGCTGGGCGCGGCGCCGTGGGCGCGGGAGCGGGCGCCACAGCCCGCGTCGGCGCTGGTGCCGTCGGCTGTACCACGGCGCGCGTCGGCACAAGCGTGGGCGCGGGAGCGGGCGCCGCGGCCGTGGGGGCCGGCAGCGCGGGGGCGCGCGTCGGCGCCGGTGTCGCGGTGGCCAACCGCGGTACGGCCGCTGGTATGGTGGCCCGCGGGGGCGGCGTGGCCGTGGCGAGGACGGCGGGCGCCACGAACGGCGCGGCGCCCGGCGCAACGCCCGGCGGCGCCGTGCGGCTCGGACTCGTGCTCAGCGCCGGCGTGGCGGCGGCCGTACCCGGCGTCCCCGGGAGCAGCGTCCCCAGCGGCGGTACCGTCACTAGGCCGCGCACGACGGCGTCGACCGTGCGGTCAGGCGTGGGCTGTGAGATCAGGGTCGGCGTGGCGTTGCTGCCCCCGCGCGCCGTGCCGCAGGCGGCGGCGAGCACGCCGAGCAGCGCGTAGGCGACCAGCCAGAGCGGGTCCCGCCGTGACGGGCTGGTGATGGTCTCCATGAGGTGTTGTGAGCGACTCCTGTCCCAGCGTCCCTGTCGCCTTTCGGCGGGGCCGGCGCTACCCTTGGCGCGACGATGGGCCAGTGGGGCAGACGCAACGAGGTGCGGACGCATTATAGAGGCGGCCGGGCGCGGGGGGCTACCGAGCGGCCGACGCCACGCGCCCGTCGCGTGTCAGCTCGGTCGCGGGGCGCGGCTACCGCGGAGCGGACGTCGGGGTGGCTGGGGTGGTGGTGGCGGCGCTGAGCGGCGGGATAGTGAGACGCATGTTCACCGCTAGCGCGCTCGGGCTAGAGAGCTGGCCGCGGTTCGCATCGTAGATCACCTGCCAGCGGTTCGCGTCGCCGTAGTACCGCAGCGCGATCTGGCCGAGCGTTTCCCCGGCCTGCACGACGTGAACGGCCGAGTTGCTGGGTGCCGCGCTGGCCTGGGCCGCCACCGGCGTGTCGAGCGCCGGCCGCGGCACCGTCGGGAGCGGGGCAGTCGTGGGCGGGGGCGTTGGCGTCGGCGGGGCGCCCGCGCCGCCGAAACAGCCCGATAGGGCGAGCACCAGCCCTAGGATCGCCACCGCCAGCGCGCCACGCGCCCCTCGCGCCATCGTTTCTCCCCTTGTGCCTAGCTCGAGCCACGGCTCGGCCGCGGTCGGCTCGTCCGAAAACGCCTCCCGCGCGCCCTAGCCGCCTGATTTGCTTCTCTGCCACTGCAGCCGGCCGCGCCCGTCGGCCGGCCCGCGCTAACGCCACGCTCGGACCGCCCGCCAGCGGCCGCGCGTCCCGCCATTATAGCGACCACGCCAAGCCCGGTGAATTTTTGGCGCGGTGGAGCGGCCGCGCGGCCTGGTGCCTGTCCCGACGATCCGGGCGCCGCCGCCAACTATCTCAGGCGCATGCGCCGGGTCGGAGTATCTGTCTGCACACGCCCAACCGACCCTCCGACCCGGGCCATGCGCCTAAGCGCTCGGCCAGAGTTGGGGTGTAGGTTTGGCGTAGCCAAACCTACACCCCAACCTGGGCCGGCAGCTTAGTCGACGACCGCGACAGCCTCGATCTCGATGAGCGCGCCGGGCTCGGCCAGGGCGACCACCTGCACCAGCGTGCTGGCCGGCGGGTCGGACGTGTAGAACTGCTGGCGTACCTCGCTGTACGCGTCACGGTGGCGCATGTCGGTGATGAACACGGTCGTCTTGACCACGTCCCGCATGCTGGCGCCCGCGGCTTCCAGGACCGCGGCCAGGTTCTCGAACGCCTGGCGGGTTTGCGCCCGCATGTCGTTGGCCCCGACGAGCTTGCCGCTCGCGTCAGTAGCGAGCTGGCCCGCGACGTAGATCGTGTTGCCGACCTTCCAAGCGTGCGAATAGCGCGGCCGCGGATCGGGCCGGCCCGGCGGTTGGATGACGCTACGTGCCATGGCGCACCTCCTCGAGCGCGGGTGATGGCGCAGTGTACCACGGTGTCGAGCAGCCGCCCACCCATTCCCGCTGCCGGAACACGATGATGGCGTACGCGGCTGCTCCCGCGGAGCGTTGGCGTCTGACCTGCCGCGCGGCGGCGCCAAAGGTGCGCTCGGTCGTGCTATCGTCTTGGTCAAGAGCGATAGCGGCCCGCGCGACCTGGCATGGGCCGTGCGGCAGGGCCACCCAGCGGGAGGCAACATGCGGGGCCAAGTCTGCATAACGCGACGAATGGCGGGGCGAGAGCGGGCACTAGGCGCGCGCGGGGTGTGGCGCCTCCTGCTCGTGCTCATGGTACTCAGCGGCGTGGCCCTGGCAAGGCCCGCGCAGACCGCGGCGCAGCGACCCGACCAGCCCGGCGACGAGCGGGGCCCCGCCTGGGCGCGGTTGCGCGACGACGTGCAGGTCGCGACCACCGCCCACTTCGATGTCTGGATCCCCCGCGATCAGACGCTGGCCGCCGCCGCAGGCCAGGTGGCCGACACGGCGGAGACAGTGCTGCCCACGGTGGAGGAGCGCATGGCAACGCCGCTTGCCGACCGCGTGCGCTTCATCCTCGTGCCCGCCGATCAGGCGCCGGGCCCGTGCGACCCGCGGGCCGCCGCGCTTCCCACACGGCGCCGCATCGTCGTCTTCGCCGGTCCCGCGACGCTCGACCCGCAGGCCCTGCCCGCGTTCCTCGCCCACGAGCTCGGCCACCAGCTGACGCTCGACCGCTGGGGCGCGCTGGGCGACGACCGCCGCCTGAGCGAGGGCGTCGCCACCTGGGCCGCCGAGCCCTACTGGCTTGCCTGGCGCGGGTGGCGCTCGATGGACCAGGCCGCGGCCGACCTCCTCGCATCGAACGCCGTCGCGCCGCTAGCAGAGCCTCACGAGGGCTGCCTCGTTGCCGCCGAGCGCGACGTGTACTACTCGGCATGGTCCTCGTTCGTCGACTTCCTCGCGCGTCACTACGGCTGGGACCGCTTCGGCGAGGCCCTCAAGCTGCCGCCCGCCGCCGAGGACCACGCCGACTACGTTGCGGCCTTCGGGCACTCCCTCGAAGACCTCGCTGCCGCCTGGGAGCAGGAGCTACCCCGCCCGTCGCCCGAGTGACGGACCGGGCACCCGCTTCCGTGGCGAGCGAACCGACGGGGTGCGTCCGTCCCGGCCGCCTGGTCGTCTCGACCGACCCCGCCGAGACGGCGCGGGGTCTAATCCTCGGGCATGGCCTCGGCAGTGGGCGCCTGAGGTGCGCGGTCTGCCGGCACGTCGTACTCGACGACGAGGTAGGTCTCGCCGCCCATGAGGTAGCGGGCGGGGTCGGCCAGGTCGGTGTTGCACGTGGCGGGCGGAAGCGCGATGGCGTAGGCGCCGTCCGGAGCGGCCTCTAACGGCCGCACTTGCCCTGCCGCGTCGACTAGCTCCGCCCGCGTGCCGCTCGCCGCGAGCCGCGCCGCCACGGGCCGTGGTGCCGCGTCCCACAGCGCCGTCACGCGCTGCCCCTCTGGCCGGTCCACGACTACCGCCTCGGCCGTCGGGCCACGGAAGTACTGCGCCGCCTGGGCGTCGTGGAGGTAGCGGACCGCCGTCTGGTACGCCAGGTAGGCGGGCCGCAGCGAGCCGTCCTCGCGCACCAGCGCCGCACGCTCCACGGCGTCCACGTCGCCGTTGAACGCTGCGCCCTTGCCGTCCTCCGCCTTGTACACGCTGATCCGCTTGGCATCGCCCGCCACGCCCAGGCTGAACGCTTGCAGCAGGTACGATGCCTGGTCGGCCAGCGTGCAGCGCTTGCCTGCGGGGACGTCGTAGCCGGTGCCGCGGTTCGTCGGATCGTCCCAGGGGATGACGTTCGTCTCGTTGACCCAGACTGGCTTGTCGATGCCGCGGGCTCGCATCAGGTCGCGGTAGAGCCGCGGCACGTCATACAGCCCGCGTGGGTCGGTGTACAGGTGCAGGGTGGCCACGTCGAAGTAGTAGTCGTTCTCGGGCGCCGACGGGTCGGCGGCTATCAGGTCCAGCAGGCGCTCGAAGAACTGCGGGCGGTTGGCCTCACGGTCAGCCCAGTAGGTGAGCCCCGCGAGATGCACGGTCGCCTGCGGATTGCCGGCCTTGATCGCCCGGTAGGCGACGCGCAGCAGTTGGTAGTAGTCCTCGACGCTGCCGGCCCAGGCGTAGTACGCGGCGCTCGGGTCGTCGGGCTGGATGTCGGGCTCGTTCCAGACGATCCAGTCGTCGATCTGGCCCGCGTAGTCGCGCGCCATCTGCTCGGCGAAGCGCCCCCAGTAGTTCTGCGGGTCGTCCCAGGGCAGTTCGAGGTTGCGCGGCACCGCCCGCTCGGCATCGGCCGAGTTCGCCGCGGCCCAGGCCGGCGTGCTCATCAGCAGGCCAAGGATCGTGAAGCCCTGCTCGCGCTCCCGGTTCAGCAGCGCGGGCGCGAAGTAGTAGGGGTTGAACGGCCCATCGGGTTCGGCCTGCAGCCCGCTCCACCAGAAGGCGATGCGCTCGTGCCGCGCGCCCAGCGCCCACCCCTGCCCACCCTCGGCGATGCGGTACGCCTCCACTAGCCCGAAGCGGGGGTCGGTCGTCTCGACGGGCGGTAGCGGCTCCAGCGGCTCGAAGCGCGTCGGCCCCGGCGTCACGAGGTACGCCCGCCAGTCGTCGGCCGCGTCGGCCGGCGCGTCTTGCGCGCCGGCGGGCGCCGCGCTGTGGCTGAGCGCGGGCAGCACGCACAGTAACGCTAGCAGGGCCAGGAACGGGCGAGTCGGTCGATGCGGGGGCAACTAGCCTCCTTCGTGCGATCCGTCCGCGGCGCGCGCCACCGCACGGCAAACGACAGCGGTAGGCGTGACTGGTGCCGGGTCGGGGCCGTGGTTCGGGCGCAAGTATAACAGGGTCGCTTGCGCCGAGCGACGCACGAACCACGCGAATGGCGATGCGGCCCGCTATCATATGGGCGAGCGCTGCTCACCCAGACGGAGCGCGCCAGGAGGCCAGGCATGGAAGGCGCGCTCCGTCTGGGGCGGATCGCCGGCATCGAGATCAGCATCCACGCGACCTGGCTGCTCGCCTTTGCCCTGGTCACCTGGTCGCTCGCGGGCAACGTGTTCCCGTCGACCTATCCGCGCTGGGGCCAGGGCACCTACTGGGTGGTCGGCACTATCGCCGCGCTGCTGCTCTTCGTGTGCGTGCTCCTCCACGAGCTGAGCCACTCCGTGGTGGCCCGCGCGCGCGGCATGCCTGTGTCGGGCATCACCCTGTTCATCTTCGGCGGCGTCACCAACCTGCACGGCGAGGCGAAGCGGCCCGCCGACGAGTTCTGGATGGCGATCGTCGGCCCCCTGACCAGCTTCGTGATCGGCGCCACCGCCTGGCTCGTGCTGCACCTGCTCCCCAGCGGCCGCACGCCGGTGGCAGGTGTGCTCTCGTACCTGGCCTACGTGAACCTGCTGCTCGCCATCTTCAACCTCGTGCCGGGCTTCCCACTCGACGGCGGTCGCGTCCTACGCTCGCTCGTCTGGGCCATCACCCACGATATGCGGCGTGCCACCTGGATCGCCGCCCGCATCGGGCAGGCCATCGCCTGCCTGTTCATCGTCGTCGGCGGGATCCTGGCCTGGCAGGGCGAGTGGCTAAACGGCGTTTGGCTGGCGTTCATCGGCTGGTTCCTGTTGAACGCCGCCCGGGCGAGCTACCGCCAGGTCCTCTTCCCGCCGCTGCCTCAGCAGGTTGCCGTGGCGATGCGCACGCCGGCCCTGACGGTGCCGGCCGATCTCTCCATTGCCGACCTCGTCTCCCGCCATCTCCTTGGCCGTGAGGTGCGCGCCGTCGTCGTGACCGAGGGCGGGCAGATCGTCGGGTTGGTGAGCGTGTCGGACGTGCAGCGGGTGCCGCCGGACCGCTGGCTCGGCACGCCGCTGCGAGCGATCATGACGCCAGCGGCAAGCCTTGCCGTCGTTGGACCAGAGAACAGCTTGCAGGAGGCGGCAGCGCGCTTGGAGGAGCGGGGCGTGAACCAGTTGCCCGTCGTTCGCAACGGCGCGCTGGTCGGTATGCTCAGCCGCGCGGACGTGCGGCGCTTCCTGCGGCTCGATCCCGACCCCACTCGGCCCCCCGACCGCCCGCGCAACACCCCGCCGGCCTGGCCGGCCTAGCCCGGCCGCGCTGGCAGGCCGGCGGGAGCGACGGGGCGGCGCTCGTCGTCCCAGCGCCGCGTCGGCACCAGATACTAGCTCCCCGCCGCAGGCGCCTGGGGAGTAGGTGTCTCGCCTTGCAGGATCTGGAAGGCGGCTGCGAGCTGCGGGTCCTGTGCCGTGATCTCATCCAGCGACAGGTCGGCTTCCCGGTCGGGCGTCAGCGGCAGCACGTCGGGTGACATGTCGATCGCCACGTCGGGCGTGATCCCGTTGTCGCGAATCATCCGCCCGTCCGGCGTTAGCCAGTAAGCGAAGCCCAGCAGCAGCGACGAGCCGTCCCGCAGCTCCCAGCTCGAAAGCACGGTGCCGGTGCCGAAGGTGGTCGCGCCCACGATCGGTGCCCGCTTGTAGTCCTGAATGGCGCCGGCGAACACTTCGGCCGAGCTAGCCGAGCCGTGATTGACGAGCACGACTAGCGGCACGTCGGTCGCCGCCCCGCCCGCCTTGACCGGGAATGGCTTTCGGTTGCCGTCGCGGTCCTGTTCGAGCAGGACGTTGCCCTCGCCAAGGAACTGGCTGGTCACGTCCACGGCCTGGTCCAGCAGGCCGCCCGGGTTGTTCCGCACATCCATGATGATGCCGCGCAGGCCCTGCGGCCGCGCCTCCTCGATCGCCTGGCGGATGGCGCTGGCTCCGCCCTGTGCGAACTGGCTCAAGCGTAGGTGCAGAATGCCCTGGTCCTCGAAGTAGCGCGAGGTCACGCTGCGGAGCTGGATCTGCTCGCGCGTGATCGTCAGGTCGGTTGGCGTGTCCTCGCCCTGGTGCTGAATGCTCAGCCGTACGGGCTGCCCCGTTGGCCCGCGTACCTTCAGGATGAGCTGCTCCAGCGGCATCTTGGCGGTGTCCTCACCGTCCACCGCCAAGATCACGTCGCCGGGCCGAATACCCGCGCGCTGGGCCGGCGAGCCGTCCATCGGCGCCACAATCACCGGCCGATCGCCCTGTGTCGAGATCTCCGCGCCGATACCCCCGAAGTGGCCTTGCAGGCTGGCCTGCTGGAAGTCGCGCTCGGTCTTCGTCAGAAATTGGGTGTGGCTTCGGTCGCCCAGCGTATCGAGCATCGCGCGGATGGCAGCATACGCCATCTCCTGCGGCTTGACCGCCGACTTGTCGACGTAGTGCTGCTCGACGAGCTGGTACGCCTCGCTGACCAGCGCCATATCGGACCGGCCGGCGCTCGGCTCGAGCACGCGGCGCACCGGCTCAGCCGTCAGCACGCCCAGCAAGTACGCGGCGATGATGGCCAGCGCCATGCTGCGCACCACGCGGCCGGGTGTGAGGTTGCTGGGGGAGCTTGAGGGCGATCGCATCCACTACTCCGTCGGCGGCTCGGGAGCGGTGGCGCTCGCGTCGGCGTCCGGTCCAGCCTCCGCCGTCGCCAGGCGCGGCTGTGGCGTGGCGAGCGCTCCCGCGAAGGCCGCGCCCGTGCACAGCCCCATGCTCGCCACGACGATGGCCCAGCCCTCGGTGTGCAGCGCCAAGTCCATGCCGAAGCCCAGCAACGCCCCTAGCAGCCCGACGAGTAGCGTGATGCCCCAGGTGCGCCCGGTGATTCGTAGCATATTAGCCCTCGGTAGTCAGCCGTCATTCCGTTGCGATCGAGCGCCAGCCCTGAGCCGCAGAGGGTGTCGGAGCCCGCCGCCTCCACAGATTACTTTACTCTATCGGTTCCGCCAGTCGGCGGTCGCCAATTATGTGCGACTGGCGCCAGCAGGCGGCTGTGCTCTACTGGCTGACCGCTGGCAGCGGCAGGAAGTAGAAGACGATCGCCAGCATGAGATAGAGCGCGAGGAGCTGGACTCCTTCCAGCCAGTTCGTCTCCCCGTCGATGCTGACGATAGCGAAGACGAACGTCGCGACCGCCACCGCGACGATCTCCAGCGGGTGGAACACTAGCGTGAGCCAATGGCCGCCGATCAGGCCGAGCAGCACGAGCAGCGGCCCGACCAGCAGGGCGATCTGTGTGGACGAGCCGGCGGCGATGGCCAGCGCCGTCTCCATCTTGTTCTTCGCGGCCAGTTGGACGGCGCTGAAGTGCTCGGCGATGTTGCCCACGATCGGCACCACGATCAGGCCGACGAAGAACTGCGACAGCCCGAGCGCGTGGGTAGCCGCCTCGACCGTGGCGACCAGCGTCTCGGCCAGGACCACCGTGCCGACCGTGGCCGCCACCAGCACCAGCAGCGCCACCTGCCGCGACCAGGGTGCGCGCTCCTCCTCGTCCACGTGGGTGCCAATCTCTTCGTCCAGGTCGATGTGGCCCGCTGGGGTGAGGCTATAGGCCACGTAGGCCGCGTAGACGACGAGCAGCAGCACGGCGACTGCGGCGCTAACCTCCTCGACGGCTACCTCGCTGGGCGCTACGGCCGCGAAGGTCGCCGGCAGCACCAGCGAGGCGACGGCGATCAACATCATCGTCGAGTTGCGGCTGGCCTCGCGCGCGTCGAAGCGTTGCGTGCCGTGCCGCAGCCCGCCGACGAGAACACCCGTGCCCAGCACGAACAGCGAGTTGCCGATGATCGAGCCGGTGATCGACGCCTTCACGAGTGGCAACAGTCCCTCGCGTAGCGCCAGGCCGGCGATGATCAGCTCGGCCGCGTTGCCGAACGTTGCGTTCAGCAGCCCCCCGAATTTCGGGCCGATGTGGTGCGCCAGGTCCTCGGTCGCGCGGCCGATCAGGCCGGCCATGGGGATGATGCCGGCGGCGGAGAGCGCGAAGACGACGAGCGGTGGCGCGCCGAGCAGCCGCGCCACTAGGGACGCGCCGCCCACCGCCAGTAGCACCCACATCCACGGCGCCATCACCCCTCCGCTCCCCGAGTGAGTATAGTGGCTGTGTGGCTCCTCCGCGCTCCCCTGTTACAACAGCCGTCGCCCGTTGTCGGTGCGAGTACGGGGGCGTCAGCTCGAGGGCCGGCACAGGGTATGATGGACTTGAACTCCGCGCGCTGGAGAGCATGATGACCGCCACCGCGACGAGCCCCGATGCGTTCGTGGCCGCGATGCGGGCTGAAGTGGAGGCCTACTGCCGTACCCTGGACGACCACCTGCCCGCCTATAGCTACGTCCCGCTCGCCACCGATGACCAGCGGCTGCTCGTGCTGCAGAGCCGCTTGCACAATGAGATTCGTGCTGCCGAGGTCTACGGGGGCTGGCTGCGCAGCCTTCCCGAGCTGGAGGTCAAGCGGCTCGCCGCTGAGAACGCCCACGAGGAGATGGGCCACGCCGCGCTGCTCATCCGCCAGCTCGAGGCGCGCGGCCGCGACCCGTTCGCCTACGCGCCGCCGCCCGCCCAGGTCGCGCTATTCAACACGCTGGAAGGGCTGACGAGCACCGTCGAGCGGCTGGCCGCCTTCCCGCTCGCCGGCGAGGTGCTGGCCAGTTATCTCATCCGCAAGGCCCTCGACGCCCCGAGCGTGCCCGAGTGGATCAAGGAGCCCTATCGCCGCATCGGCGAGGAAGAGCAGGGCCACGGCGACTACCCACTGGTGCTGCTCGCGCGCTACGCTACCACGCCTGAGGCCCAGGCGCTCGTGCGGCGCGGCGTCGCCATCGGCATCCGCCTGCGCGACCGCTACTTCGCCGAGCTAGACGAGATGGTGTTCGAGGGCCGGCGGTGGTAGCCCGGCGGGCGCCCGCCGCGGCGGCGAGTCCCCGAGCGCGCCCTGCCGCGCCCAAGCCATCCGCTGCCCTGCGCCGCCGCGCCCTCGCCATCAACACTCTTCTGACCGAGTGCTACGACACGCCCACCCACCCTGAGAGCCGTATCGACCCGCTCAGCGAGCTGATCGCCGTCGTGCTCTCCCAGCACACCTCGGACGTCAACTCCGAGCGCGCCTTCGAGAGTCTGCGCGCCCGCTTCGCCGACTGGGAGAGCGTGCGCCAGGCGCCCACGGCCGCGGTGGCCGACGCGATTCGCAGTGGCGGCCTGGCCGTCATCAAGGCCGCGCGCATCCAGCGCATCCTCACTCAGGTCCTGGAAGCGCGCGGCGAGTTGAGCCTCGACTTCCTGGACGCCCTCTCGCTGGACGAGGCGCGGGCGTTTCTGCGCGGCCTGGACGGGGTCGGGCCCAAGTCGGCCGCGTGTGTGCTGCTGTTCAGCCTCGACAAGCCCGCCATGCCCGTCGATACCCACGTCCACCGCGTCGCCGGCCGGCTGGGCCTGATCCCGCCGGGCACCTCGGCCGAGGCCGCCCACGAGCAGCTCGAGCGCCTCGTGCCGCCCGAGGAGGTCTACCGCTTCCACGTCAACCTGATCTGGCACGGCCGCCGCATCTGCAAGGCGCCGCGCCCTCGCTGCGCCCTCTGCCCAGTAAACGCCCTCTGCCCCTACCCCTCCAAAACGCTGTAGGCCCGCCGGCAAACCGGCGGGCCTACAAGTGCGTACGGTCCCGGATTTACTGGCGTTCGGGGCTGCCACCCGGCGCCGACGGGGCAGGGGCGGGACGGTCGCCGCCGTCCGGCCGCGGACCGGGCGCGTTGTTGGGACGCGGGCGTGGCGCCGGTGGGCTCTCCACTTGCCCGCAGGTGATGCCAGTGCTCGGCAGCGCGTAGCCCGCGTGGACGTTCACCCACCAAGTATCCGGATTGATCGCCCCGGGCACGCTGCTCACGGACCGCGCCACCCCATTATCGTCAGCCACCAGCCGCTCCAGCGGGAACAGGATGTTGCCGGTGCAGGAGCCGTTGTGGATGTGGTTCACGTGCTCGCTCCCCGGCGGCAGACCGTACACGGTCACGATGACCGCCGTCTGATTGGGGCCCGTCTGCCGCATCAACACGTCGCCACGGATGAACGGGAACTCCGTGCTCGTCAGCCGCGCGCGAGCAACGGGAGGGCGGGCCGCTGGCGCGCTCTGCATGCCGCCGTCCTCTCCACGGTCGCCCCCGCGATCTCCTCCACGGTCACCGCCCGTGCCTTGCGCCAGGATCGCCGCCGGTGCGTCTGTCGCGGTGCCTTCCGCCAGGGCCGCGGGCGCCCCGACCATTGTCACCGTTAGTCCGAGCGCCGTCAGTAGGGAAAGCGCCGGCCTCATCCCCCGCCTCCTCATGGGTGTTTTCATGCTCGCCTGCTGTGCAACGAGGTGCAACGCCCTAGGGTCAGGAGTGCCTGGTGAGCTTGCTGCCATCATAGCGGGCGCTTCCGGGGGCGTCAATCGTCTGATATCGGTGTCGTGCTGAGGCGCCGCGCAATAGCTTGTGCCCGGCGGGTGGTGCGCGGCATCCTGAAGCAGCGACGTCGCCTGGGAGGCCAGCTATGCCGCCGCAGGGTCACCGGGCAGCAGATGGCCCGCGGGTGCGAGTGGCGGAGGACGAGGGCCAGCGCGCCCTCCTGGTCGACGGCGTGGTGCAATCCGTCGCCGTCGACGGCCCCCACCTGGGCCCTGGCTACTGGCCGAGCATGCTGCCCGACGTGCGGCCCCGGCGCGCGCTACTGCTCGGGCTGGGCGGCGGCACCATCGCCCATCTGCTCGTGCGCCGCTTCGGGCCCGTGCCCATGATCGGCGTCGACGCCGATCCGGAAGTGCTGGCGCTAGCCCGCGCCGAGTTCGGCCTCGATCTGCCCTCGCTCACCGTCGTGGAGGGCGACGCACTAGCGTACGTCGCCGCCTGCGCCGAGCGCTTCGACTATGTGTGCGTCGACCTCTACCGCGGCGCCGAGCTAGAGCGCGGCGTACTGGCTCGCCCGGTCCTGCGCGGCATCAAGCGGCTCCTCGCGCCGGGCGGGCTGGCCGTCTTCAACCTGTTCCGTGACCGGCGTACCGCGCGCCGCCTGCACCGCCTGCAGCAAGTCTTCACCTGGGCCGAGGCCGAAATCATCAGCAAGAACGTCGTCGTCCGCTGTCCTGCTCGCTAGCCCTCCGCCCGGGGCCCCACCGGCGCGTCGCCCCAGCAGGCAGCCCCGCTGGCCTGGCGGAGTCCTTCAGACGCGGCCTCCACGCAGCATCGGGGGCCGTTCGGGCGCTCTCCTGTAACCCAGTTCACGACAGTACTGTAAGTCGCGTTACTGTGACGACCGAGAGGCGGTGGCACACTACTTGTATAGAAGATCACGGCGATCCTCGAGTCAGAAGATCGCGGCACCCCTGGAGGAGGACGACGATGCAGAACGCGAAAAGCTTCGATGGCGACCTGAAGATGTTCCGTGATAGCGAGCGTCCCGTGAACTTCGCGTGCTTGCGCTTCCTGCGCTGGCTCGCCGAGCAAGGCCGCCTGGAGCACGCTGTTGCCGGCCCGTCGTCGGGCCCGTTTGCTGAAGAGCCGCTGGCAACCGCGGCCTGAGCGGCCGTCAGGCCCCGTGAGAGCCCCTCGGGCGGAGCCGCCGTCTCAGCGATAGAGCTGGTCGACGTAACCGCTGCTCTCCAGCCGCTGCAGGGCGGTTTGGTCGACGAGGTCGCTCGTCTTGATCGGGCGCGTGTGGAAGCGTGTCTCGGCCGCGAAGTCCACGGCGCGCTGGAGCCCGTCGACCGAGAGATATGGCACGCGCTCGAGCAGACGATTGCCGTAGACGTCGTACGCTTCATCCAGAGCGTCTGGATCCTCGATCTTCGTGTACTGTGCAAGTATCTGCTTCGCGGTATCCGGATCGGCTTTGGTCCGCTGGATGCTGGCGAGCAGCCCCTTCAGGAAGCGCTGCACGTAGTCCAAGCGCGCGGAGTAGATGCGCCGACTCATGATCATGGCGACGCCTGGCCAGGGCGGTCCTGCGCTCAGGTCGCCGAAATCCGTGAACCCCTCGGCCACTAGGGTCGCGCTCAGCGGAAGGGGGACCACGGTTGTCTGACCGTTGCCCAGCCGGAGGTTCTTTACGCGCTCAGCCTGGTTCGCTCCCATCCACCAGCCGGCCAGCTCCTTGTCTGGGTCGATGCCGATCCGCTGGAGCGCTTCCCGCGTCTGGAAATCGTTGAGCGTCCCCTGGGCGCTAATTAACGCCGATTTGCCCCGCAAGTCGTCGGGCGACTGGATGTCGCTCGCCGCTAGCAGGCGTTGATCGAAGGCGTTGTGGGTGGCGCCAATTATCACGCCGTCCATGCCGCTGGCGATTATGGCGAGCAGCGTGGGGCTGGGCGTGCTGAGCACGACGTCGACCTCGCCGTTGGCCGCGGCGGTCAGCGCCATCTGGTCGCTCTGCATCGTCACCAGCTCGACGCCCAGGCCCTGTTCCCGGAAGAGGCCCGTATCGATTCCTACCCAGTAGGGCAGCAAGTGCGCGGCGACGGCGGCCGGCTGGGTCGCGGCTACCCGGAAGCGCATCGCGCCCGGCGTGGGAACAGGCGTGGCTGCGGCGGCCGCCGCGGCCGGCCCGGCGGTCGGGGCGACGCTCGGCGGCGCTGCGCCGCTACAACCTGCGGCCGCTGGCCACAGCAGCAGGATGACTAGCGCCCAGCCAAATCGCGTGCCACCCCACATGTGTCCTCCGCTCCCGCTTGTGACTGCCCGCGCCGGCCAGCCGAGCCCCGGCCGCCGCGTGCAGGCAGCGCGCCAAAGGTACACCGCTGTCCGCGAGAGTGTCAAGAATTGCCCGGCTGCTGCTGGGGTGCGCGCCGCGACCTATAATGAAACCATGGACCTCACCTTCGAGCTAGGCGACGCCGCGACCCCACGGGGACATGCGCTGGTGTACTTCCACGCGCCAGACGGCCGCCTGCTCGCCACCTACGT
Organism: Chloroflexota bacterium; assembly: GCA_035293805.1. Taxonomy (GTDB): domain Bacteria; phylum Chloroflexota; class UBA6077; order UBA6077; family JAJPHF01; genus JAJPHF01. The sequence continues at coordinate 213,534 of DATGMD010000051.1, forward strand.
CATCGTGCCGCCTATCGCGATCGAGCTCGGCAAATACCTGCCCTCGATGTTTACGGCACAGATGCCGGGCCTGGCGTTGCCGCAGAATACCGCTATGCCCTTGCCGCCGCTGCCCGAGCCGTGCGAGAGCCGCGCTACCCTGGAGCGGCTGGCCCGGCTGCGCGACGACGATCTCGTGGACGCGGGCCGGGTCGCCGGCACTGGCCCCGAACAGCTCCTGTTCGCGGCCACCGAGGCCGCCCAGGCCTACGCCGATCGCTATCAGACCTACCTCGAAAGCGCCCCCCCCATCTTGGAGGAGCCGCCATCGCTGCCCGAGCTGGACGCCGACGACCTACTACTGAGCCTGCTGAGCGACCGCGACCGTCTAGGTGACCTGGCGCGTCGCACCGGCCAGCTTCGCTACGCTGTCGAAGGCGGGGACCAGGCGGGCATTGCCGAAGCCGTCCAGGCCATGGAGCGCGTTGGGCGTCACCTGGCAGCCAAGTATCGCGTTGACGAGCTGATCGTCGCGGCACGCTGCCCCGGGCCGCGCGGCCAGCGCCTGGCCGATCTCTACTTGCAGCGCGCCTACAAGCTCGCGGCCGAAGAGTTTGACGCCATCGCCGCGCTCGACGCCGCCATCGCCGCGGCTCAGGCCGAGGATGCTTGAGTCCGCGCGGCGTGCTCTCCTACGACGGCTCCTCCGCCTGGGGACCCGGTTGCCCCAACGCATGCGTGGCGGGCCGGCTGAAGCCGCAGGGTAGGGCCGTAGCCGGGGCCGCGCCCGTGTCGGAAGCAGCGCGAGCACTACAAGCAGACCAGGTCGGCCAGCGCCTCCACCAGATCGGGTTCCAGGTAGAGGTTACCCCCGCAGGCGCGGCAGCGGGCCGGTGCGCGGACCGTCATCGGTCGTCACTGCGCGACGACGCCCAGAGATCCACAGAAGGGCAGGGTGGCTTGTCTACCAGGAGGTCCGGCCGCCCGTCAAATCGCGCGGCCCGAGTGGATGCCGGGCTGGGAGCGGCCCGCGTGGCCCCCTGGTCGCGGCTGCCTCACGCGCCGATGACGGTAGAGGGAAGCGCTAGGCAGCGGTGGATCGGCCACAGGTGACGCGATGTGCAAGCCCGGATTGGAGATCTCCGAGAGGGTTGCGCGCACGACATGCCGCCTCCCCCGCGACGATCGCGCGCCGGCTGCCTGAGACTTTCGCTACACGCCAGCGAATAGTCGGTCGAACTCGTCGGTGATGATGCGATAGCATTCGCAGCAAGCCGTCTCCAGGCCCGCCCGGTCGACTACCGTAATCTGTCCCCGTCGATACTGGATCCAGCCCGCCTTCTGCAGGACGCCGGCTGCCCCGGTGACGCTGGCGCGACGGACGCCGAGCATCTGGGCCAGAAACTCTTGCGTGAGCGGGAACTCCTCCACGCCCACACGGTCGTGCGTCATGAGCAGCCACCGCGCGCAGCGCTGTGCCATGGAGTGCAGGCGATTGCAGGCCGCAGTTTGGGCAATCAGGGTCAGCAGCGCGAGCGTGTAGGCTTGCAGGAGGGCGTGCAGTCGGCTTCCCACACCCATCTGTTCACGAAAGATCCCAGCCTCGATGCGTAGGGCAGGACCGGGTATCTGGCAGACGGCCTGGCCGACGATGCGATCAGCGCCCAGGAAAATGGGCAGGCCCACTACCCCATCGTTCCCCACGGTAGCGACTTCCACGGTTGCGCTGCCATCAGCGAGCGCAACTAGCGATACCATGCACATCTGCGGGAAGTAGAGATGGGTAATCGGCTCGCGTGACTTGTACACGGTCTGCCTGGTCAATAAGCGGACCACTTCCAGATGGGGGCGAAGGCGTTCGAAGTCCTCCGCGGGCAGAGCGGCGAGCAGCCGGTTCTGTACGGGCACCGGGCGCTCGTGTGACACGAGCATGGCCCCCTCGGACTCGTGGGTAGCGTGGCCACGAGGCTACGTGACGGCTGGCGCAGATTCCGTGCCCGGCGGTTGCCGACTCAGAGAAATGTGTACGACACCGTACAGACGCCGCCCATTCTGACTGCGTACGCTAGGATGCCAGTCCCACGGCGACCCTGGAATCTCGGCCAGCCACCCGCTGGGTAGCTCGGCCCTCGCCCGCCGTGCGACCCGAGACGGACGTCTGGAAGGTAACAGAGCACGATGCGAGCGCCCCAGGCGCGACTTCTCGCGGTCAGCCACCAGCCGGCGCTGTGGAATGATCTGCGTCTCACCGGCGAGCCCCAGGGGCTGGCCATGCTGACCGCGCAGGATGCTGAGTCGGCCCTGGAATGCGTTCGCACGCAGCTGCCCGACCTCGTGCTGGTCGATCTGGATCTGCCCGGCACCGATGGCTTTGCCCTCCTCGCCCAGCTCCGGCGGATTTCGCTCGCGGGGATCATTGCGGTCAGCACCCAAGCCGACGAGCGCCCCAAGATCCGTGCGCTGGAGATGGGCGCGGACGATTACGTTACCCGGCCCTTCAGCGCGACTGAGTTGATCGCGCGAATCGACGCCATCTTGCGGCGGGCGCGTGCCAGCCAAGGCTTGTCCAACGCGTCGCTTATAGTGGACGAGCGTCTACGGATCGATTTCGCCACGCAGCAAGTCTCCGTCGCGGATCAACCGGTGGCCCTACGGCCCACCGAATACCGCTTGCTCTACCATCTCGTGCAGCATGCCGGGCACACGTTGTCCTTCGCGGACATTCTGGCGCGAGTATGGGGGCCGGAGTACTCCGAGGAAGTGCATTACGTGCATCTCTACGTCATGTACTTGCGGCACAAGATCGAGATAGATCCCTCCAATCCGCGCTATATTCTGAGCAAGCGTGGGGTAGGCTACAGCTTCTGCGCCTTGCCCTCACGGCAGGCGGGGATGTAAGCACGGGACATGTTGAACCGCGCAGCCATTTAATCTCAGAGGTGAGTGGGCATGGATCCATCGCAGGATCACCCCGGTCACAATCGACTCTTGGCCGCCATGCTTGACGAGGAATCACAACGTCTGCTCCCTGGCCTCACACGGCTCGCTCTGGCGAGCCGTCACGTCCTGATCGAGCTACGCGAACGAATGGAGTACGTATATTTTCCTCTCGACGGCGTGCTGTCTCTCATGATGGTGATGGAAGATGGCACCGTGGTCGAGGTCGGTACCGTAGGCAACGAAGGCTTCGTGGAAGTCAGCTCGCTGCTCAGCATCGATCAGAGCCCATACGAAGTCCTGTGCCAGACCGACTGCATCGTCCTGCGCCTGCGTGTGGAGGACCTGCGGGCGGCGTTCCGGGATAGCGCCCCGGTGCGCGACCTGCTGCTCCGTTATGCCGGCGTAGTGCTCGGCTGCACCGGCCGCTCGGCCGCCTGCAAAGTCGTGCATACTACTGAGCAACGTCTGGCGCTGTGGCTACTCATGACGCGCGATCGCATGGACACGGACGAGCTGCCCCTCACGCAGGAGCTGCTGGCCAGTATGCTGGCCGTGCGCCGCGCCACCGTCTCGGTGGCGGCGGGGGCGCTCCAGGCCCGAGGGCTGATTCGGTATAACCGTGGCCGCATCACGATCATCGATCGCGCGGGGCTCGAAGCGGCCGCCTGCGAGGACTATACTGCCTTCCGCAACGAGTACGAGCGGTTGCTCGGCCCAACCTGGGTGCGCTCCTGATCCTCGGGGCGGACTCTTGTGCAGGCTCGGCCCAGCCCAAGCCTACACCATAGACCGGTGGTCGGGTTAGCCGCCGAAGGCGTCCAGCCCCGTGATATCCTTGCCCACCGTTAGTGTGTGGATCTCGTGCGTTCCCTCGTACGTGTACACCGTCTCCAGATTCGCCAGGTGACGAATCACCGGGTACTCCAGGCTAATGCCGTTCGCGCCCATGACCGAGCGGGCCGTGCGCGCCACGCCGAGCGCCATCGCCACGTTCGCCCGCTTGGCCAGCGAGATGTGCGGCGGGCGGGCCTGGTGCGTGTCCTTGAGGCGCGCGAGCTGCCAGGCCACGAGCTGCCCCTGGGTGATGCCCGTGAGCATGTCCACCAGCTTGGCCTGAGTAAGCTGGAAGCCCGCGATCGGCCGGTCGAACTGCGTGCGCACCTTCGCGTACTCCAGCGCCGTCTCGTAGCAGCTCATCGCCGCGCCGAGCACCCCCCAGGCGATGCCGAAGCGCGCCTCGCTCAGGCACGACAGCGGCCCGCGCATGCCCTTCACGCCCGGCAAGACCGCGCTGTCGGGCACGCGACAGTCCTCCAGGTGCAGCTCGGCCGTGTTCGACGCGCGCAGCGACAGCTTGTGGTGTACCTCGCGCGCCTGGAACCCGCGGCGGTCGGTGTCGACCAGGAAGCCGCGCACGCCCTCGTCGGTGCGCGCCCACACTAGCGCCACGTCGGCCAGCGTGCCGTTCGTGATCCACATTTTCGTGCCGTTCAGCACCCACTCGCCGCCATCGCGCACCGCCCGCGTCTCCATGCCCGCCGGGTCCGAGCCGTGGTCGGGCTCGGTGAGGCCGAAGCAGCCGAGCAGCGTGCCCCGTGCCATGCCGGGCAAGTAGCGCTGCTTCTGCTCGGGAGAGCCATAGCTGTAGATGGGGAACATGACGAGCGACGTCTGCACCGAGACGAAGCTGCGCAGCCCCGAGTCGGCGCGCTCTAGCTCCTGGCAGATGATGCCGTAGGTCATGTAGCTCGAGCCCGCGCCATACTCTGGAATGTCGGCGCCCAGCACGCCCAGCTCCGCGAGCCGCGGCACCAGCTCTTGTGGGAAGCGACCCGCCTCGAAGGCGGCCGGCATCAGCGGCGTGGCCTCCTTGTCCACGAAGTCGCGGATCGTCTGCTGGGTCAGGCGCTCCTCCGGGCTCAGCTCGATCTCGTAATAGTTCAGCATGCTCGTCTCCTCGCGGCGCGCGGAATGCGCCCTGCCCGCCGGCCCGTCGGTGTCCGACGACGCGTGTTACGTAGCCAGGCTCATTGCATTGTAGCCAGAGGCCCCAAAGGCAGACACTACCGGTGGCGCGCGCGACGAGCGGCGCCGCGGGAGGCCGACGACAGATGCTTGACGTGTACCTGTTAGGCGAGGGCGGCACGATGCCGCTGCCGGGGCGGTGGCTCTCCAGCGTGCTCGTCCGCCACGAAGGCCGCCTGCTCTTGCTCGACTGCGGCGAGGGCACGCAGGTCCCGCTGCGCGCGGCCGGCTGGGGCCTGCGCGCCGTGGACGCGATCTTCATTACTCACTTCCACGGCGACCATGTCGGCGGCCTGCCCGGCCTGCTGCTCACCCTGGGCAACGCGGAGCGCAGCGAGCCGCTGACCATCTTCGGCCCCCCCGGCCTGGCCGCCGTCGTCGCCGGCCTGCGGGTGATCGCGCCGCGCCTCCCCTACGAGGTCGTGTGCCGTGAGCTATGCGGGGGCGAACGATTCGCCCTGGGCGCCCTCCAGGTGGCCTGCCTGGCTGTGGAGCACAGCCTGCCATGCCTCAGCTACACGCTGGAGCGGCCCCGCGGGCGTCCGTTCGAGCCGGAGCGGGCGCGGGCGCTGGGCCTGCCGCTCCCCCTGTGGGGCCGCCTACAACGGGGCGAGACAGTTACCTGGGAGGGCCGCATCGTCATGCCAGACGCCGTGCTCGGCGCGCCGCGCGCCGGCGTGAAGCTCGCGTTCGTCACCGACACGCGCCCCACTGCGGCCCTGCCCGGCTTCGTGGCCGACGCGCGGCTGCTGATCTGCGAGGGGATGTACGGCGCGGCCGATGACCTGCCGAAGGCGCTGGAGAACCGACACATGCTGTTCGCGGAGGCCGCGGCGATCGCCCGCGACGGTGGCGTCGACGCGCTCTGGCTCACCCACTTCAGCCCGTCGCTGACCGCCCCCGCCGACTACTTGCCGGCCGCGCGCGCCATTTTCCCCAACACCCGCCTCGGCGCTACCGGCCTCACCACCACCCTTACCTTCCCCGACGACTAGCCCGTCCTACGCCCTCTCCCCCTGGGAGAGGCTCGGGGTGAGAACATCCACCCCCTCTCCCCCTGGGAGAGGGTCGGGGTGAGGGCGTCCCCCAAATGTCGCCCAGCTCAGCCCAAGATCAGGTCAGCTGCGGTGGTGGCGCGCGTAGTGCTGGCGCAGGAGGTCCTTGCCGTAGTCGTTGCCGTTGGGCGTCCGGACCACCGTATGGATGTGGTTGCGGGATGGCTGGTCGTTGTCCAGGGCGATGCCCGGCAGGTGATCGAACTCGATCCACAGCACCGGGCTATGGATGCGGTAGTAGAACACGCCGCTCGCGTCGCTATCACCGCGCCAGGCGAAGTGCGTCTCCGCGAGGTGCGCCCGCACCTCGTCGCGTTTGGCGGCCGCGTACTCGGGCCGCAGGCGGCCGACGTACACCTCGATCACGTCGCGCAGCAGCCCCTGCTGCTCGCCGCTCAGGTCGTCGTAGCGGATGCCCTCGTAAGGCTGCACCAGGTTGTCCTTGAACTGGCCCGCTGCCACCTCGCGGAGCACCTGTGCCCCGACGGTGGCCCGCGCTCGCTGCGCGGCCGTCAGTGCGCGCATCAGCGCGATGCCGCTCGACTCCTCCGCCTCGAAGACGCGCGTGCCGCGGTACTTGCCCGTCTCGGCCAGGACCGGCTCCGAGCCCATGAACATGGGTGTGAGGGCGACCTCGTCACCGAGCACCAGGCAGTTCACGATCAGGTGGTGCCCGTCGAGCTGGAAGCCCCACGGCTCGGTGGGCGACGGGGTGCCGAAGAAGCTCAGCCAATAATACCACTCGCCGAAGTCGGCCCAGCTCCCCGTGATCTCGCCGATCGTGTGGTTGAGCCGCATCACGTTGCGCGCGCTCTCGAAGCCCTCCGCGCTCAGCGCCTCCGCCACGAGCGCCAGCGCCAGCTCGCGCTGCGCCGCGTTCAGGTCCTCTAGGCAAGCGCCGTGGCGCATGATATACAGGTGGACGTTGCTCCACGCGCGCCAAAGCGGGCTGTCCAGCCGGAAGCAGGCGTCGGCCTGCTGCGTCGGCGTCAGCGTGGCGAGGAACGCTCGCGCCGCGTCGCGCAGCCGCTGCGTCGACACGCCAGTCGCCTTGACGGGAAACAGGCCCTCGAGCACTGTTCCGTTGGTGGTGAGGCCCGTGAACGGCTCGGCCATGCCGGCGCGGGCGAGTTGCCGGAAGTGCTCTAGCTCGGGCGGCCAGTCGAACGGTTGGCGAGCCGACGTCCGCGGCTGCCCCTGACGGGGCTGAAAACCGCTGTACCAGCTTGTCAGGGTAGTCATAGCGGCGCCTCCTTCGACAGTTGCGGCGGCGCGCGGTGGCGACGCCAGCCTGCCCGCGCCGTCCCTGGCCGTCGGCCGTAGTGTACCCCAATTCGCCGCAATCAGCCGTTATTCGCGTCCCTGGCCGGCGACGTCGCCAGCGGCTGGCCTATAATAGAGCCACGCCGCGGCAGTGCCGAGCGACTCAGCACTCAGCACTCGCACTGGAGGAGAGATGGCAGGGCGGATCTGGGACGACGTGGTGCCCGAGCGCGATCGGGTCGTGTTCGCCGAGGCCGGCTACGGCAAGACAGGCGGCTTCGGCCAGCGCCCCGCGGTCATCGTGGTCGACGTGACCTACGATTTCTGCGGCGACCGGCCCGAGCCGATCCTCGAGTCGATCAAGAAGTTCCGCAATAGCTGCGGCGAGGCCGCCTGGGAGGCCATGCCCTACTTGCAGCGGCTGCTCGCTGCGGCGCACGACAAGGGCGTGCCCGTCGTCTACACCCACGCGCTGCCGCGCCCTAACTCGGTCCACGCTGGCGGCTGGGCGCGCAAGAACGCCCGCGTGCTGGAGCCAACCGAGATCTCGCAGCGCATCGGCAACGACATCGTCGCCGAGATCGCGCCGCGCCCCGGCGACATCGTGATCCAGAAAGACAAGCCCAGCGCCTTCTACGGCACCCCGCTGCTCAGCTACCTCATCGGTCTTGGCTGCGACAGCGTCATCGTGACCGGCACGACGACCAGTGGCTGCGTGCGCGGCACGGTCATCGACGCTTTCTCGAACAACTTCGCCGTGTCGGTAGTCGAGGAATGCTGCTTCGACCGCCTCATCGTGTCGCACAAGATCAACCTCTTCGACATGCACGGCAAGTACGCCGACGTCGTCTCGACGGACGAGGCCGTGGCGTATCTCGCCGGCCTGCCCGACGGCCTGTTCGCCCCGCCCGAGCCGGTGCGCGTCGCCGCCACGGTCTGAGCTACCGGCAGCGCGCGGCGGACCCCCTCGACCCGGTCGGGTGGGTCCGCCGCGTTCTTGGCGGATCAGCCGTGCGCTACTGCCCGACGCGCACGCGTTGGGCCGCGTAGTACAGTTTGTCCTGCGTGGTCGCGTGCCAGGTGGCGAGGGTCCGCAAGATCTCTCCCACGTCCTCCAGACCGGTGGCGAGCGCCGCGCGATTCTCGGGCGGCGTTGCCACCAGGGCCTCGACGACGTAGCGCAGCTGAAGCGCCTTCTGGTAGGCCGCGGCCACGACCTCGACCACGCTCCCTAGCTCGTCCTGATTCAGGCTTCCCGTCGCCTCCAGCGTCGCGTCCAGAGCCGCTTCGATGTGGTCCCCCTGCTCCGAGAAGACCGGATAGTGCTCGTCCATCGTGCTGGCTCCCGTGCGTGTCTCGCCAGCCCGTGAGCCCGCGAGCGATACGTTCACCCTGCCGTGCAGGCGTTACCCGCGAATCCACTGGCCCGGCTGTCTCTGCCGGGGGCGCCGCGCCGCCGACAGGGCGCAGTGGCATCATAACGCGTGCGGCGGGCGAGCACTACCAGCGCATTGCAAAGGCGTTACAGTCCGCCGCGCTAGCCCCTTGCGCCTGGCAGACTGATCGCGGACGCGACGCCGTCCGCCTCCTGGCATGGCTCTTGCGTAAGGATCACAGCCCAGCTTGCAAGGGGAGAGAACCATGAGCGTGCAGCTAGAGGCCCGTCCAACCGCGCCGAGCGGCGTTGTGCCGAGCGTCGACTTCGACCTCGACGCCGTGGACCGCGCCCTCGACCGGGGCGACCTGGAAACCGTCCGCTTCCTGCTCGGCGTGAGCCCAGAAGCCTGGAGCCTGGTGCTGTCGAGCCTCTAGCGATCGACCGCGCCTCCAGTCGAAAGCTGGGCTGCTCGGTCGCACCGCTTCCGCGCGGGCAGTAGCTCCCGGCGCCTCCACCGCAACCGAACGTACCGCCGGTGGCTCGTCCAGGCCCTTGGCCCGACGAGCCACCGCGCTCGGTGCCTTTCCCCCCCTCCACTAAGCGTCGCGTCCTCCACGTTGGCACGCACGCCGCGCCGCGGTTGGCCCCCATCTCTGCCGCACATTAGAAATACGCATTCTCGCGCATTCCGCGCTGCGGCTCTAGGCTCCCGGATCGCACTCGCGTGTCGATTACGTCACGGAGCCGTCACAACCAGTCGTTCCGGGCCTGCTTTCGGGGCCGGTTGGCACCCCGCGTGCGTTCGCGCTCCCGTATTGGACGGTCGCTAGCTCGCAGGGAGGGCCCCCAGTGCACTATCCGCCGCTGCCGCATCGCCCGCAGGCTTACCGGGCTCGCCGGCTCCGTGCCCGGGCGGCCGCCCCCTCGGCCACCCACACCTGGCCCTTCTGCCTGGCCGCACTCGCGCTGCTGGTCGCCGTAACGGCCCTCGCGACCTCGCGGCGCGCCGCCGCCGCTCCCGCGCCGCGCGGGGCCGCCGCGACGGCGCCGGTCCCAACCCCCCCGCGCCTGACGCGCCCAGCCGCCATCGTCGGACGCCTCGGCGCCAGCCGCCAGGGCCGACAACTCCGCGCCCAGGTCACCGCCTACTCGGCGAGCGTCGAGGAAGGCACCGCCTGGGGGATCACGCGCAGCGGCACTCGCGCGCGGCCGGGCGTGGTCGCCGTCGATCCTCAGGTGATTCCGCTGGGCAGCCGCGTCCGCATCGCCGGCCTCCCCGGCGTCTACACTGCCGAGGACACCGGCGGCGGCATTCACGGCGCCCACCTCGACGTCTTCATGGACTCGCGCGCGGCCGCCTTCCGCTTCGGCCGCCAGACGGGCGTCCTCGTGGAGGTGCTCGACTAGCCGCCCCCGGACACACGGCGGCCAGGCGCCAGCACTGCCCCGGCGCAGAGGCGTGGAGGTTGACGGCCGGGGGCGCGCGGCGTACACTCCCGGCGCTAGCAGGGCCTGGCGCGCGGCCCTGGCGGGTGTGGAGGCCGAGCATGCTGACCAGAGAGCAGAACGACCTGCTGACGCGGACGGGGCCTGGCACGCCGGGCGGGGACCTTATGCGGCGCTACTGGCAGCCGGCCGCGCTCTCGGAGGAGCTGCCGCCCGGCAGTCCACCGCAGCCCGTGCGCCTGCTCGGCGAAGACCTCGTCCTCTTCCGCGACGAGGCCGGCCGTCCGGGGCTGCTGGGCCTGCACTGCCCGCACCGCGGGGCGGACCTCAGCTACGGGCGGCTGGAGGACGGGGGGCTGCGCTGCCTGTACCACGGCTGGCTGTTCGACGTGACCGGCCAGTGCCGCGAGCAGCCGGGCGAGCCGGCCGGCAGCACCTTCCGCCAGCGTGTGCGCCACACCGCCTACCCCTGCCTGGAGGCGGCGGGCATCATCTTCGCCTACCTCGGCCCGGGCGAGCCGCCGCTGCTGCCCGCCTACGAGGCGCTGACAGTCCCCGACGCCCACCGCTTCGTCATCAAGTACTTCCACGAGTGCAACTACTTGCAGGGCGAGGAAGGCGAGATCGACCCGGTCCACACCTCCTACCTGCACCGCCAGTTCGTGAGCGGCAGCGGCGAGACGGACTACCGCGAGATCCCGCGCGAGGGGCACATGCCCCTCTACGGCCGCGACGTGGCGCCGCGCATCGAGATCGACGAGACGGACTACGGCGTCCGCATCTTCTCGATCCGTAACGCCGGGGCGGACACGGCCTACCTGCGGATCACGAACTTCGTCATGCCGAACCTCAGCGCTATCGCCGGGCAGACCGGCGAGCACGGCTACGCGATCCACTGGCACGTCCCGATCGACGACGTGACCCACTGGAAGTACGACATCATCTTCTGCCGCACCGCGCCCCTCGACCTCGAGCGGATGCGACGCGCCTACGCGGCCCAGATGGCACCCGGCTACCGCTTCCGCCGCACGCTGGCCAACCGCTACCAGCAGGACCGCGCCGAGATGGCCGCGACGAGCTTCAGCGGCATGGGCGCCTTCTTCCCCGCGCACGACGCCTACGCCACCGAGACCCAAGGCCCCATCCAGGACCGCACGCAGGAGCGCCTTGGCTCGACCGACAAGGCGATCGCGCGCGCCCGCCAGATGCTGCTGCGCGCCATCCGCGACGTGCAGGCGGGCCGCGAGCCGCCGCACGTCGTGCGCGACCCGGCGGCCAACGACTTCTCGCACCTGGTCGTGCTCTCCAAGATCATCCCGGCCGACGCCGACTGGCGCACCGCCTGGCGGGCGGCGCCGGCGGCCGCCGAGCCCCTCGCCGCCGGGCGCTAGGCCACGGCGCCGGCTCCCGAGACACGCTTGCGGGCGATGAGCCTACTCACCTAGGGAGGCGCCATGAGCGCGACGACCGAGCTAGAGCTGCCCCTCGCGATCATGCGCTACGACATCACGATGCCGCTGTTCGAGGGGCGCGTCGAGATCCCCGGCGTGCGGCTCAAGCCCACGCGCATGTCGTCGATGGTGTTCGGCCCCTACCCGGAGCTGCAGAACGGCGAATTCGGCCTCTGTGACCTGAACCTCGGCTACTTCCCGCCCGCCGTCGAGGCCGGCTGGGAGATCGTCGGCCTGCCGGTCTTCTCGAAGCGCAAGCCGACCTACCAGTTCGTCTTCTGCCGGGCCGACGCGGGCATCGAGCGGCCGAGCGATCTGCGCGGCAAGCGCATCGGCAGCCGCTCCTACCGCACCGCCCTCACCATCTGGGGGCGGGGGCTGTTGCAGGAGTTTCACGGCCTGCCCTGGCGCGAGACGACGTGGGTGGTGTGGACGAGCGAGGTGTTCCCGGTCCACGCGCCCGACGCCCGCATCGAGGCGCCGCCCGACCCGCAGAAGAGCGTCGTGGAAGCCCTCCTCGCCGGCGAGGTGGACGCCATCCTGACCGATATCTCGGACACCCAGCTCATGGCGACGCTGGAGCACGACCCGCGCGTGCGGCGGCTCTTCCCCGACTACGCCGCCGAGGATGCCCAGCTGTACCGCGAGACGGGCATCTACACGCCGGTCCACCTGATGGTGATGAGCCGCAAGCTCGACCGCGAGCACCCCGGCCTCGCACGCCAGCTCTACGACGCCTTCGAGCGCGCGAAGCAACTCGCCTACGACGACATCACCAGCGACCGCGGCGGCTTCTCGGTCGTCTACCTGCGCGAGCGCTGGCTGGAGCAGCAGGCCCAATGGGGCGACCCGTGGCAGTACGGCCTGGCCGCCAACCGCCGCACGATGGACACGTTCATGGCCTACAACCTCGACCAGGGGATGATCCGCGGCCCGCTGGGCCCCGCCGACCTGTTCGCCGCCAGCACCCTCAACACCTAGTGCCGCGACGGAGGGCCGCCATGCTCCCGAAGGAGCTGAACGAGCTATTAACGCGCACCGGGCCGGGTACGCCGATGGGCGCCTTCCTGCGCCGCTACTGGCTGCCGGCGCTGCTGAGCGAGGAGATCCCCACGCCGGACTGCCCGCCGGTGCAGGTGCGGCTGCTGGGCGAGGAGCTAGTCGCCTTCCGCGACAGCGAGGGGCGCATCGGCTTGCTCGAAGAGCACTGCCTGCACCGGGGCACCTCGCTGTACTACGGACGGAACGAGCAGTGTGGGCTGCGCTGCATCTACCACGGCTGGAAGTACGACGTGGCCGGCCGGGTGCTCGACACGCCGGCCGAGCCGGCCGGCAGCACCTTCAAGGACCGCCTCCAGCACGTCGCCTACCCCACCCATGAGGCGGCCGGCGTCGTCTTCGCCTATCTCGGGCCGGGCGCGCCGCCGCTCTTTCCGAGCTACGTCTGGACCACGCTGCCGTCCGAGCAGACCTACGTGACGAAGGGCCTGCTGGAGTGCAACTACCTGCAAGGGCTGGAGGGCGAGTGCGACTCGGCGCACCTCGGCTTCCTGCACCAGCAGTTCACGCCCGACGGCTACACGGCACTCTACGCGCAGGACACGGCGCCGGCCTACGAGGTCGAGGAGACCGACTTCGGCCTACGCCTGATCGCCCTGCGGCAGGCGAACGACGGCCGCACCTACGTGCGCGTGTCCAGTTTCGTCATGCCCGTATCGTGCTGGGTGCCGGCGCGCGGCAAGGAGAACCACATCTACGTGCCCGCCGACGACACCCACGCCTGGCGCTACGACCTCGGCTGGCGCGACCGCCCCGTCCGCCCCGAGGAGGTCCACCGACGGGCGCAGATCGGCCCCGACTACCGCCGCATCCGCACGCAAGCGAACCACTACCTGCAGGACCGCGAGCTGCAGCGCACGGCGGACTTCACGGGCATCGAGGACTTCCTGAACGAGGACGCCTGCGCGACGGAGACGATGGGCCCCCTCTACGATCGCTCGCGCGAGCATCTGGGCGTGAGCGACAAAGCGGTGATCGCCATGCGCCGCTACCTGATCCACCAGGTGCAGGCGTTCCAGGCCGGCGCGGCGCCGCCCCACGTCCTGACCGACCCGGCCCAGGACGACATGGGCCACGTCGATACGCTCGCCGAGCTAATCCCCGCTGGCACGTCCTGGCGCGCGCACTTCCCGCACCTCACGCTCGCGGCGCGGCCCGGCCAGGCGCCCCCCGTGGCTGTGCCTGGCGTGCTGGAGTAGCGCGCTCACGACGCACGAGGGCGGACGCACAAGGAGGGGCTCCATGCGGTACACGGCGCAGGGCTGGCTGACGCGAGGGGCGCTGCTGGGGCTGCTGGCCCTGGGTGTGGCTTGCGGCGGCGCGGGCGCCAGCACCGCGCCCGCGGCGCCCAGCGGGGTAGCGCCCGGGGGCGAGGGGGTGGCGCCTGGCGCCCCGCCAGCCGCGGCGGCCAGCGCGGCCCCGGCCGCGGCCACCGTGGAGGTCGGCGTCATCTCGACCACGCTCGGCTATTGGACCAACTGGGTGGGCGACGCCAAGGGGTTCTTCGCCGACCAGGGGATCACGAACGACGTCGTCACGACCCGCTCCATGAGCGGCGGGCTCAGCGCGCTCTCGGGCGGGTCGCTCGACCTGCTGGGCGGGAGCCCGACGGCGATGATCGAGGCTATCGAGCACGGGGCCGACCTCGTCGGCGTGGCGTCGGGCCAGCGCGACCCTGCTTACAGTCTCATCGCCCGCCCCGAGTTCGCGCGCGTGGAAGACCTGCGCGGCCACACGATGGCGATCTCGGCCCTGAACGGCGGCGACACGGTGATCCTGCGGAAGATTCTCGCCGCGCACGGGCTGAAGGACAGCGATTGGGACTTCGCGCTGGTCGGCGGCACGCCCGAGCGCTATGCCGCGATCGTGAGCGGCGGCGCGGCGGCCGCCCTCCTGGCGCAGCCGCAAGACCTGCAAGCAGAGGCGCAGGGTTATCCGCGCCTGGCGCTGTCGAGCGACGTGCTGCAAGACTACCAGTACAATAGCTGGGTCACTCGCCGCGATTGGGCGAGCGCGAACAGCGACCTGCTGGTGCGCTGGCTGCGCGCCTACGTGCGGGCCAGCCGTTGGCTGAACGATCCGGCGAACCGCGACGAGGCCATCCGGATCGGGGTCGAGTACACGAAGGCGGACACCGACATCGTGGCGCAGACCTACGACCTGCTGCTCGTCCAGCTGGCCGGCCGCGTGATCCCCCCCGACCCGGAGATCAGCCTGTCGGGCCTGAAGGTGGTCGTCGACGACATGGTGGCCTCGGGCGACCTGCCCGCCCCGCAGCCGCCCGAGAAGTACGTCGACCAGAGCTACGTCCAGCGCGCCATGCGCGACGTCCAATAGCCGGCCGGCCCACTGGCTTGTAGAGCGGGGAGCCTCTGCCTTACGCCCGCTCGCGGGCGAGGCGCAGGCCGACCGCGCGGGCCACGAGCGTGACCGCCATGACGAAGACGGTCACGAGCACGCCGATCGCCGCGCCGCGCTCCATCTCGCCCGAGAAGCTGTACTCCAGCATCAGGATCGACAGCGGCCGCGACTGCGCGCTGTAGAGCAGCACCGGCGTGCTGATGTCGCGCAGCGCCGACAGGAAGCTCAGCAGCCCCACGGTCACTGCTGTGGGTGCCAGCAGCGGCAGCAGCACCCGCCAGTACGTCTGCAGCCACGACGCGCCGCTGACGCGGGCGCTCTCCTCTAGCTCCGTGCCGATCTGGAGGAACGACGCCTTGAAGAACTGCGTGCTGAGCGGGCTGTCCTTGATGACCATCGCCACGATGATGCCGGTGATGCTGCCGTAGAGCACGCTCCGCAGCGGCGTGCCCAGGAACAGCCAGAGCAGCCCCAGGCTGAGCAGGATGCCGGGCACGGCCCACGGCACCCACACCAGCAGGTCCGTCAGCCGCGAGGGGAGCGACGGCAGGCGCACGATGCTGTACGCCACGAGCGAGTAGACGACGACCACGCCGATCGCCACCGCGACCGAGATGATGAGGCTGTTCCGCACCGACGAGAAGAACACCGGGTCGCCGAACAGGTTCTGCCACTGGGCGAGCGTGAAGGGGTTGGCCAGCTGGAAGAAGCCGTAGCGACGCATGAACGACCCGAGCACTAGGAACGTGAGCGGCGCCGCCATGGCCACGACGAACCAGCCGAAGCAGACGGCCGCCGCGGCCTTGCCCCAGCCGCCGAGGCGTACCGGCATCGCCGTGTAGCCGCGCCCGGTGACCGTGGTGAACGACTTGCCGCGCACGTACCACTGCTGCATGATCGCCAGCCCGAGCAGCATCAGCAGGAACACGAAGCCGAGCGCCGTGGCCTCGCCGAAGCGCGGCGGCTGGTCGCGCACGAGGTCGTAGATGCGCGTCGAGTACACGGAGATGTTGGCGGGCTTGCCCAGCAGCAGCTCGACCTCGAACACCTCCAGGCTGCGCACGAAGGCGAGCACCGTCACGCCCAGCACCGCCGGCGCCAGCAGCGGGATCGTCACGCGGCGCAGCGTCGTCAGCTGATTGGCGCCCGACATGCGCGCCGCCTCTTCCAGGCTGGCCCCCACGCGGCGGAAGGCGGGCACCAGCAGGACGACCTTGTAGTAGATCGTGCTGGACGCCAGGTGGACCCAGGTGATGCCGAGGAAGCCATAGATGTTGAACAGGCTGCCCTCGACGAACGGCAGGCGGCCGACCACCTGGTTGACCAGACCGTACTGCGGGTCGAGCAGCAGGATCCAGCCGAAGGTGAGCGGCAGCAGTGGCAGGAAGATGCCCAGCCAGCACAGCACCTCGATCACCGAGCGGCCCGGCATGTCGCTGCGCGCGATCAGCCAGGCGACGCTGATGGCGATGGGCAGCGAGATGGCCGTGCGCACGGCGCCGAGCGCCACGCTGTTCCAGAGCGCCCGCAGCGTGGTCGGATCGGAGAACGCCTGCACCCAGTTGGCGAGACCGTAGACGGCCTCGCGGCCGGGCGCGGCGATGTTGAAGCTGTTCACGAGGAGCAGCAGGAGCGGCAGGGTGACGATCACGCCCGCCACGAGTGGCGCCCAGGCGACGAGCGCGCCCTGGAGGCGCACGGGCAGCCGCAGCGGACGAGTGGCGGCGGACGGGACGGTTGTCGCACTCATCGAGGTTCTCTCCGCGGGCGGGGGGGCATAGCACACCATGCCCGTCAAACATTGGTATCGTTTTAGCGGCCCCTCGCGGGCCTGTCAAACTCTTTGATGTGTTGACAGCGGGGCCGGACGCCCCCTAGATTCCAACAGCAGGGGGTGGAGCGGCTGGGCCCGCCTCGGTAGCACTCGCTGCTCGCCACACTTGGGCGCGATCCGTGGTAGGTGACGTCCCGCCCGGCCATGGATCCGTAACGACCCACGAGCCTCAGGACAGGGGGAGCGGCATGGATGGCCGGCAGCGGAGAGCCATGCTTGGCGGGCGGCTCGGCCGGCGCGCGCTGCTGCGCCTGGCCGCGCTCGGCGGCGGCGCCGCGCTGCTGGGCGGCTGCCAGGCGCCCGCGCCGGGGGCGCCGCCGCCCGCGACGAGCCCGCCAGCCCCGCCGGCGGGGACCGCCACGGGCGCCGACTGGGAGCGCCAATGGGCCGACCTGATCGAAGGGGCGCGCCGCGAGGGCACCGTCGTCTTCTCTGGCCCGCCGACGCCCGAGGTGCGCGCCCAGGTCGCCGCGCGCTTCAAGGACCGCTTCGGCGTCGACGTCGAGTACCTGGGGGGACGACGGGGCGACCTGCTGACGCGCCTGCGCAGCGAGCGCGCCGCCGGGCTGTACACCGTCGACGTGGTCGTCGGCGGCGCCCAGACCATCGTCGTGGAGTTCTACCCGGAGGGGATGATCGATCCGCTGCGGCCCGTGCTCATCCACCCCGAGGTCACCGATCCGGCGCACTGGAAGCTCGGGCGGCTGTGGTTCATCGATCCCGACGACACCTACGCGCTGCGGCTCGTGAACAACGTGCAGCCCGTACTCGGCATCAATACGACGCGCATCCAGCCCGGCGAGATCACCTCGCCGCAAGACCTGCTGAACCCCAAGTACAAGGGGCTCATCGCGCAGGACGACCCGACGGTATCCGGCTCTGGCTCGAACACCGCGGCGTTCCTGCAGGTGACCTTCGGCGAGGATTTCATCCACCGGCTCTACGGCGACCAGCAGGTCGGCTTCACCCGCGACCGGCGCCAGCTGGCCGACTGGCTCGGGCGCGGCACCTATCCCATCGTCCTCAACCCCACGCCGTCCGACGTGTTGGGGCCGCTCCAGCGCGACGGCTTCCCCGTCGCCGTCGTCACGAGCCTGCCGGGGCTGCCCGGCAGCATGACGGCCGGCTCGGGCATCGCCATCCTGCTGAACCGCGCGCCCCACCCCAACGCCGCGCGCCTGCTCATCAACTGGCTGGCCTCACGCGAGGGGCTGGAGGTCTACGCGCGGGCGGAGCACAGCGTGCCGCTCCGCAACGACATCGACCCGACTTGGGTGGAGAGCTACGAGATCCCCCAACCGGGCGTCGAGTACTTCGACACTTTCGGCTGGGAGTTCTCCAAGCTGGAGCGGGCGCCGATCAGCGAGAAGATCAAGAGCTGGCGCGGCTCCTAGGATGGCCCCCGCCCCCTATGGGGGGAGAGGGTCACCCCGGCGCGATGCGGAACACTTCCAGGTCGCCCTTGCCCTTGACGGGGATAGCCCCGACGCGCTCGCCGGGGTAGTGGGTGGCGACCGCGTCCCAGGCGGCGCGGCTGAGCGTGACCGTGCCCGCTACCCCCGAGCTTTCCATGCGCGCGGCGGTGTTCACCGTGTCGCCCCACAGGTCGAACAAGTACTGGCGGCGCCCGAGCACCCCCGCGACGACCGGGCCGACGTGGACGCCCACGCGCACCGTCCACTCGGCGGTCAGCCGCGGCGCCGCGGCGATCATGTCCAGGCCGCAGCGCACGCAGTTCAGCACCGGGTTCTCGACCGGGGTGAGCAGGCCGGCCACGGCCATGAAGGCGTCGCCGATGGTCTTGATCTTCTGCATCTCGTAGCGCGCGGCCAGGTCCTCGTACACCTCTACGAGCTGCTGCAAGCTCGTGAGCACCTCCTGGGGCTGCCGCTGGTCGCAGTACGGCGTGAAGCCCACGATGTCGCAAAACAGCACGGCGACGTGCTCATAGCGCCGCGGCTGCACGGCGTCGGTCGTCTTCAGCTCGCGCACGATCTCGTCGGGCAGGATGACGTGGAGCAGCTCGTCGGCGCGCTGGCGCTCGGCCTCGATCTGCTGCCGGTACCACACTTCCTGGTCGCGCAGGCGCTTCTTCTCCAGCGACGCGCCGATGCGCGCGCGCAGCAGCGCGGGGTTGAACGGCTTGGGCAGGTAGTCGTCGGCGCCCAGCTCGACGCACCGCACCACGCTCTCCAGCTCGTCGATGGCGGAGAGCACGACCACCGGGATGTGCCGAAGCTGCTCGTCGGCCTTGAGCTGCCGCAGCACCTGGTAGCCGTCCAGCTCGGGCATGAGGATGTCCAGCAGCACGAGGTCGTAGGGTGCGGCGCGCAGCATCGCCAGCGCCTGGCGCCCGTTCTCGGCCGTCGCGACGGTGTAGCCCAGCCGCTCCAGGCGCCGGGCGAGCACGTCGCGGTTCAGCGCGTTGTCGTCGACGACCAGCAGCGAGCCGTGCTCCGTGCGGAGGGCCGGCTCCCCGTCGGCTCCCGTCCCCGCTGCTGCCGAGGCGGTGGCCGCAGCCGTTCCCCCCGATTCTGGGGGGGCGATGACCGGCGCGGCGGGCAGCGCGCCGGCCTCGATCCGCGAGAGGTCCAGCACGTAGTCGATGAGGCCGAGCAGGTGCTTGCTGGCGGCGTGGATCTTCTCCAGGTCGAGCACGGCCTCCCGCTGGTCGCGATCGGCGGCGGCCTCCAACAGGATCTCCGTGTAGCCGACGACGGCGTTCAGCGGCGTGCGCAGCTCGAGGCTGAGCAGGGCGGGGTCCACGGTGCCGGCCGCCACCTGCGCCGGTCCTAGCAGCCGGTCGAGCTGTTCGAGCAGGTGCTGGCCCGCGGCGTGGACCCGCTCCAGGTCCGGCACCAGCGCCTCCAAGCCCTGGTCGGCGGCCGACTCCAGCAACATCTCGCTGTAGCCGATGATGTGGTTCAGCGGCGTGCGCAGCGAGTGGCGCGTCTCGCGGAGCGCCTCCGGCGCGAGCGCGCGGCCGGCGGGCAGGTGCTGCCCGGCGGCAGTCAGGCTAGTGGGGTGGTCATTACTCATGCAGTCCCGCTATCGCCGGCGGTCGGTCCAGGGGCGGGTGGCGTGAAACCTGCTACTAGTCATTGGGCCGGGCCGGGCGCGCCGTCGCGCGCCATCCGCACGGCGCCGCTCCGCGAGCAGCCGAGCCGCCGACGGTGAGGGTACGCGGGCCGTAGCGGCGGAGTCAAGGCCTCGCGGCGCGGCCCCAGCAACCGGCCGGGGGGTAGCGTGCGTGCGCGACGACGGCTAGAGCGGACGGAAGCGGCGCCGGCGGAGGGCCGCCTGACCGCGCGCCCGGGCGCGCCGGTCGGCCCGGCGCCCCGCGGGCTACAAACGGTCGGCGCGGATGGGGCACGCGCGGGGTTGCTGTACGTGCCCGCGGATTACCAGCCGGGGCGCTCCGCGCCCTTCGTGCTGATGCTGCACGGCGCGGGCGGCAACGCGCAGCACGGCCTCGCGCCATTCCTCGACCTCGCCGACGGGGCAGGGTTGATCCTGTTCGCGCCCGACTCGCGCGGCCCCACCTGGGACCTGTTGCGCGGCGGCTTCGGCCCCGATGTCGCCGTCATCCAGCAGGCGCTGGCGGATATTTTCGCCCGCTACGCCGTGGCCCCCGCGCGCCTGGCCGTCGAGGGGTTCTCCGACGGCGCGTCGTATGCGCTGTCGCTTGGGCTGACGAACGGCGATCTGTTCACGCACGTCATCGCCTTCTCGCCCGGCTTCGCCTCGCCCGCCACTCAGCGTGGGCAGCCGCGCATCTTCGTCTCGCACGGCACACACGACGACGTGCTGCCCATCGACCATTGCAGTCGGCGGATCGTGCCGGCGCTCAGGCGGGCTGGCTACGATGTGCGCTACGAGGAGTTCGACGGCGGCCACACTGTGCCCCCCGCGACCATCCGGGCGGCGCTCGCCTGGTTCCAGAATAGCCCCGCCTAGAGCGGCATACACACGAGGCGAGCGCCACGCCGCGTAGGGATGTGATCCATCGCGCCCGCGCCCTCGTAGCGCGTACCTCGCAGGGGTGTGATTCATCCCGCCTGCGGCCCACAGGCCGCCGCCCTGATCCCGGCTAGGCGAGCAGCCCCGGGGGACGTAGGGGCGGCTCTCGTAGCCGCCCGCGGCCGTCAGGCCGCAACTCCTGGCTGGCCGGGCGCGGCTACTGGAGCTGGCGGACGTAGCGGTCGTCGAAGAACTGGCCCGGCTGCGCGTCCTGCGCGGCGGGGACCGTCTGGGCGAGGAAGCCGAGAATGCTCTGGATACCAGCTTCGGACACGTCGAGGCTCCGGTTGAAGCCGGCGGCCTTGTAGAACTCGTAGGTCTTGTCGAGGACCATGGGGTCGTTCTCGTCCGTGTACTGCTGGATCACCTTCACGGCTAGCGCCTTGTCGTCGTTGTACAGGTCGATGCCGTCGCGCACCGCGCGCAAGAACGGCACCAGCGAGGCCTCCAGCGGCGGCAGCGCCGACGGGCGGCCCGCGAAGCCGACGTTCTGGTAGGGCACGTCGTAGAGGTTGATGAGCTGGTGGTAGCCGGCGTCGTCGGCGGTGAAGCTGGCGGGCGGCGCCAGCACGGCGGCGGCCAGCTGGCCCGACAGCAGCGCCGCCAGGAGCTGGTCCGACGAGCCGATGTTCAGTAGCTGCACGTCCGTCGGCTGGAGCCCCAGCCGCTGCAGCGCCACCTCGGTGCCGAAGGCCACCGGCGTGCCGGGCCGGTCGGTGCCGAACAGCTTGCCCTTCAGGTCCTGGGGCGAATGGACGTCGGGCGCGACCTGCACGCTGAAGATCATCTTGTTCAGCGCCCCGGCGATGAAGCCGATGTCGGCGCCCTGGAGCGCGGCGGAGAGCACCGGCGGCCCGGAGATCTCCAGCAGGTCGACCTCGCCGGCCA
The DNA here is from genome assembly GCA_035293805.1 of Chloroflexota bacterium. GTDB lineage: Bacteria > Chloroflexota > UBA6077 > UBA6077 > JAJPHF01 > JAJPHF01. The sequence continues at coordinate 235,233 of DATGMD010000051.1, forward strand.
GCAGCGCGGCCACGGCAGCGTTGGCCTGGATGTGCCCCATCTCGACGGGCACGTTGTAGCGCTCGAAGAACCCGCCCTCCTTCGCCATCCAGAGCGGCGCCATAACCGCCACCGGCGCAACGTAGGTCGCGCGCAGCGGCGGGCGCTGCGGGGGCGCCGTGGGCGCGGGCGCCGTCGCCGCGGCTGGCGCACCGCCCGCGGGCGCCGGGGGTGTCCCGGCGGCAGGGGGCACGGCGCCGGGCCCGGCGCACGCGGTCAGGACGAGGGCGAGGAGGAGCGGGACGCACGGCCGCGGCGCCCGGGCCGCCCGGCGCCGGCCAGCGCTTCCACGACTCATGACGCCGATCCCGCGCGAGCGCCCTCCGCCGCGCCGACCGGCCGCCCGGCCAGGCGGGCCCGGGCTTGCTCGGCGGGCGTGTCGAGCAGCGCCTTCATCTGGCGGCCATAGTTCTCGCGCGTCAGCCCGAACAGGCCGTAGCGGCTCAGGTGGCCGAGCAGGTAGGGGTGGGCGCCAAGCTGGTACAGGCGTGCCACGTTGCCCGCCAGCAGCGCCTCGCGCTCCTCGGGGGTCAGCGGCAAGTCGGCCAGCGCCCGCGCCGGGTCCTGGCGAAGCTGCTCGCGGAACGGCGGGTCGTGCTGCGCCCGCCAGCAGATCTTGTCCACCTCATACACGCTCATCTCGTTCTCACCCAGCACTCAGCACTCGGTACGGAGCACTCGCGTCAGTCCCAGCGCCAGACACCGTAGGCGTGGCCGTGGCTCATCTGCGGCTCGAGGAAGACCGGCCGCCGTCGCCCGATCACGCCGAGTAGGGCGATCCAGTTCAGCAGCTCGCCCGACACGTTCCCGGCCGCCAGCATCCGCTCGGTCGTCGCCTGCTCCAGCAGCGCGCGCGTCTCGGCGCGGCCCAGGTGGCGCAACACCGTACGCATCCAGTCGCCATCAGTGATGCCGACGCGCGGCCCCGCGACCTCCAGCGAGAAGCTGCCGCTCGCCAGCACGGCGACTCGCTGCTCGGCCGGCCAGCTTTCCACGACCTGGCGCACCAGCTGGCCGAGCGCGTAGCAGCGCCGCGCCTGCGGTAGCGGCGGCGCCACGCCGTTGATGAACACGGGTACGATGGGCACCTGCATGCGCGGCGTGAGGAAGTGCAGCGGTACGAGCACCGAGTGATCGACCTGGAACTCCTGGCTGACGGCGAGGTCGAAACCGTGCGCCGGGCCGGCGTGGTACACGCCGCGCGCCAGCTCCTCGGCCACCGGCACCACGTAGTGGGGTATGCGCGCGTTCGTGTCGTTCGGCCCCTCAGTGCAGGCCGCGGCGCCCACGCAAAACGTGGGGAGATTGTTGAAGAAGAAAGTGTTCAGGTGGTCGGAGTCGAAGACGACGAGCGCGTCGGGCTGGACGGCGTCGAGGTGCTCGGCCACGGCTCGGTACAACTGCGCCGTCTCGCTCTGCGGCCCCTCGCGCGCGACCTGCTCGGGAAACATGGGCGTGTGGGGCACGCCGAACCCCGCGACGATCTCGGCCATCGCTACCCTCCCGCGCGCGCGGCGGCGCGCACGGCCAAAGGATAGACGAGCGGCCCCCGCCGCGCCAGCCGCCCGCGTGCCGGCTCCATGACGCGCCTCGCGGCCGGGCGGCGGGGCTTGACTGGGAGCGCGGGCGTCTCGCCCGCCCTGGCGTCGGCGGCACCGGCCGGGCGGCCGGGACGGCCGCGCGCCCAGACAGGCTTCGCTAGCCCGAGGAGCTTGCTTGGTCTTGCGCTAGCAGGAGGCGCCGTAGCCGCAGAGCTGGGGCGCCACGTAGTAGGCGCCGTTACTGTAGTAGCCGCCGTAGCTCGACGGCCAGTCGTAGGCAGAGCCGTACCCGTTGCCGTAGGTCCCGTCCCAGTAGGAGTAGGGATAGCCCGGGCTCACGCTGTAGGGGCTGGTCGTGGTGACGCCATACTGGTAGGCGGCGTAGGGATTGCTATACGCCACGTACGGGTAGGCGTAGCCGCCGTAAGGGTAGCCACTGCTGCTGTACGGGTAGCTGTAGCCGAACCAGGCGGATGCGCCGGAGCCCGGATAGTTCACGGCCGGCGCGGACAGGCCGCCGTAGGGCGAGGGGTAGCCGTAGTAGCCGTAGCCCACGTACTGGTGTGGGGCAGCGGACGTGGCCGCGGGAACCGTCGCGGCGGCGGCCGGGGCGGGCGCTGCGCTCATCACGGCGAGCAGCGCCGCGCCGGCCACCGCGGCGGCGAAGATGCGTATGCTTGGGCCAGTCATGATCGTCCTCCTTGACGGGGCGTCGAGCCGCACGTCGAGCTTGCCCGTCTATCGGGCAGGACGCATGCCAGCCGCCTCGCCCCGGCCCGCACGTGGGCCGGCGCGCCGCGGCGCTACAATAGCGCCAAGGCCGGGGCGGACCGGCAGGAGGCCCGGACATGCCATTTTGCCCAGCGTGCCGGACGGAGTATCAGGCGTGGGCGCGGCAGTGCGCCGACTGCGGCGTGCCGCTGGTGGACGCGCTGCCGCCGGCCGCGCCGCCCGCGCCCGTCGGGCGCCCGGTCGTCGAGGTGCCAATCGCCACGTTCCGCGACCACGCCCAGGCGGCGATGTGGGCCGAGTGGCTGCGCGGCGAGGGCATCCTGTCGGTTCTGGTGCCGCTCGGGCCGGGCGCCGGCGCCTGGGGCTCGTCCGACATCCTGCCGCACGAGCTGCGCGTGGCCGCCGAGGACGCGGCCCGAGCGCGGACGCTGCTTACCGAGATGGGCTACCGGTTGTGAAGCTCGCCGCCAGGCTAGAACAGCGTCGGGCCGAGCGCCTGGCCGCCGACGGCGCGGGCGAGCCTGACCACGTCGCGGCCCAGCTGCTGCGCCTCCTCGCTCAGCTTCGGGTCGTCGGGGCGGCCATCCACCAGCTTGAAGCTGCCGCCGTAGAGGATCGCCGGCACCACGTGCACCTGGAAGAAGGCCATCGCCGTGCGCAGCCCCAGGTCCAGGCCGAGGTAGTGGTGCTGGCTGGCGCCGGTGGCGACCAGCCCCGCCGCCTTGCCCACCACGTACTCTTTGGGGATCACGTCGATCAGGTTCTTCAGCGCGCCCGTCATGCCGCCGCGGTACATCGGCGAGCCGAGCACGTAGGCGTCCGCGGCCTGCACGCGCGCCAGCACCGCCTGCGTCGCCGGCGAGTAGGCCTCGGGCGGCCGGCCGTCGGCCCAGTCGATCGGCGTCTCCGCCAGGTCCACGAGGTCCGTCTGCACGTCGTCCAGGCTGGCCGCGCCGGCAAGCGCCAGCTCGATCAGCGCCCGCGTGCGCCCGCTGTGCGCCGCGCTCCCACACACGCCCAGCACTAGCATCTACGCCTCCGGGCGGAACGGCTGGCGCAGCCCCGCCTGCTCCATGAGCGGCAGCACCTCGGCGATCCACTGCTGCAGCTCCGCCTCGTAGTTCACCCACGACAGCACCACGCCGTTCATCCCCGCGCGGGCGAGCCCCGCCAGCTTGTCCACGATCTGCTCGGGCGTCCCCACGAGCGGGTAGCCGCCCCAGCCGGCGATGAAGTGGAACTTGAACGCTTCCATCGCCTCGGGCGGCAGCGTCTCGGCCTGAATGCCCATCACCCGCGTCAGCGTCTCCACGGCCTCCCAGTCGCCCCGCTCGCGCACGTAGTAGTTCAGGTAGTCGGTCGCCTCTTGCTCCGTGGGGCGACACACGACGTAGGCGCTGCTCCACACCTGCACTTCGCGGCGGAACTCGTCGCGCGCGAGGTTGCGCAACGCGTCCACCTGCGCCTTCACGCCGTCGTAGTCGTGGCGCTGCAGCACCACGAACGCCATGTCGGCGTATTTCGCCGCGAAGCGCCGCCCCGTGGCCGAGCCGCCCGCGTTCATGATCGGCGGGAACGGCTTCTGGATCGGCTTCGGCTGGTGGAAGCCCTTCTGGATGCGGAAGAAGCGCCCCTCGTAGTCGAACTCGTCCTCGGCCGTCCAGAGCCGCTTCACGACCTCCAGCCACTCGGCCGCGTACTCGTAGCGCGTGTCGTGCTCCATGATCGGGGCGCCGAACATCTCTAGCTCCGGCTGGAACCAGCCGCAGACGACGTTCAGCGCGAAGCGGCCGTTCGAGATGTGGTCGATCGTCGTGCCCTGCTTCGCCGCCATGATGGGGTGCACGGTCGGCACGTGCGACGTGGAGAACACGCCCGTGTGCTCGGTGACGCCCGCCACGCCGGCCGCCCAGGTGTACGTCTCGAAGCAAGCCCCGTTGAAGTTCGTCGGGCCGCCGAAGCCCTTCCAGCGCGCCACCGGCACCATCGCCTCCAGCCCGGCGCGGTCGGCCAGCGTGGCGATGCGCTTGGTGTTCGGCCAGCTCGTCTCCAGCCGCCCCTCGGCCAGCGTGATGGCGCAGCCGTTGCTCACGTTGGCGCCGAACACGCCCAGCTTCATGCGGTTGTCGTTGAACAGCGGGTTCGTCGCCCGCCGCGTGTCAGCCTGCTCGACAGCCATCGGTTCCCCCGTCGCCTGATCGTGCGCCTGCCACATTCTAGCCCGCGCCAGGGGGCGGCGCCGCTCGCCGGCGCCCCGCGCCTGCCAGGCGCGCGAGCCGTCAGGCGGCGTGCCTGTACGTCCGCTTGTCCGCGCCGGGCCGGGCGGGCATAGTGGACGCGGGAGGGCGACGATGGACGCGCGGGCGATTCTCGGCGGCGTGCAGGCGATCGCCGCGGACTTTGCCGCCGAGCGGGGCGCGCGCCAGCAGCGGCGGGCGCTCGACGCGGCCGACTTCGCGCGGCTGCGGGAGGCCGGCTTCCTGCTCACCGGCGTGCCGGTCGCCCAGGGCGGCATCTGGGAGAGCGTCGCGCGATCCACCCGTCCGGTCTGCGACGCGCTGCGGACGCTCGCGCACGGCGACTCGTCGGTGGCGCTCGTCAGCGCCATGCACCCGGCGGTGCTTGGCTTCTGGCTGGCCACGCCCCAGGCACCCGCACCCTACCAGGAAGCCTGGGACGCCCAGCGCCGCCAGGTCTGCCAGACGGCGTGCGACGGCGCCTGGTGGGGCACCATCACGTCGGAGCCCGGCAGCGGCGGCGACGTGGCGCAGACGCGGGCTGTCGCGCGCCCCGACCCGGACGGCGCGTATCGCCTCTCCGGGGCGAAGCACTTCGGCAGCGGCTCCGGCATCGCGTCGTACATGCTCACCAGCGCCGTGCCCGACGGCGAGACCGAGCCCGACTGGTTCTTCCTCCCGGTCCAGGGCGCCCCCTGGGATGGCTCGACCGGCATGCGCCTCGTGGCTGAGTGGGACGGGCACGGCATGATCGCCACCCAGAGCCACGCCTTCGCCTTCACCGAGTTCCCCGCCACGCGCTTCGCCTGGCCCGGCCACTGGCGCGCGATTCAGGACGCCGTCGGCGGGCTCATCGGCTGCCTGTTCACCGCGGTGATCGTCGGGATCGTGGAGACGGCGCTGGATGCCGCCCGCCAGCAGCTCGCGCGCCGGCGCGGCGCGCTGCGGCCTTACGAGCAGGTCGAGTGGGCGCGCGCCGATCTCGAAGGCTGGCTGGCGCAGCAGGCGTACGAGGGGATGCTGCGCGCCGTCGAAGCGGGCGACCGCGTCCCGGCCGCCGTGGTGCGCGGCAAGACCGCCGTCGCGGAGCTAGCCGAGTCCGCCCTCGGCCGCCTCTGCAAGGTGCTGGGCGGCGGCGTGTACGCCCGCCACGCGCCGTTCGGCTTCTGGGCGCAGGACGTGCGCGCGCTCGGCTACCTCCGCCCGCCGTGGGGGCTGGCCTACGACCGCCTGCTCGATACCTCCTGGGACGACCCGCCGTAGGCACTACCCAGTGCCAACGCGGTAGGATGGGGAGACGCCCCGAGCGGGGTAGCCTCTGCCAGCCGCGCCCGGCAAAGGCCGCGGAGGAGTGGGGATGGCGGCACGATCCTGGCGCCCGCGCGTGCAGCTCCAGCTTCCCTTCGTCAAGCCCTCCGGCCCCGGCGAAGCGGCGCCGCCCCCCACCCCGCAACCCTCAGCCCGCGCTGAGTCGCCGCCGCCCCCGGCGCCGCGCCAAGGCGTGGCGCCGGGCGAGCCTGCTCCCAAGACCCGGGGGCGCGAGCCGCCTGCCGCGCCGGCGCCGCCCGATGTCGGCTCCGCCGAGCCGCTCGCCCCCGACGAGCCGGCGGCCGAGGCGCCCGCGGTGCCGGCCGCCGACGCGCTGGTACTGGAGGTGCAGGTCAACCGCCGCCTGCGCCGCACCTACCGCTGGCGCATCGTCGGCGACCGCCTGATCGTCGAGCGGCCCGAGCGCGTGAGCGACCGCGACCTGCGCGCCACCCTCGCCACCATCCGCGACCGCGCCGCCGCTTACCTGCGCCGCCAGACGGTCGGCACCGACGCGGCGCTGCTGGCCCGGGCGCGACGGCTGCTCGCACGCTACTTCCCCGAGCGTCCCACGCTGCGCGCGGTCGGCTGGAGCGCCCGCCAGCACAAGCGCCACGGGAGCTGCTCCGGCGGCACCGGCGTCATCCGCCTCGCCGCGCACCTCCAGCGCTACCCGCCCTGGGTGGTCGACTACGTGCTCGTCCACGAGCTGGCCCACCTGCTGCACCCCGACCACTCGCCCGCCTTCTGGGCGGTCGTCAGCCGCTACCCGCTGGCCGAGCGCGCCCGCGGCTTCCTGCTCGCCTGCGACCTCGGCTTCGCCGCCGATCCCGACGCGCCCGAGGCATACACAGGCTGCCCACAAGGCGACGACGACACCCGCCACATGGAGGAGGGGCCAGCCGTGCCCTAGCGGGGCGGCGCCGCCGCTCTGCGCCACGGCCAGCGGACCACCAGGGACGGCCTGCTCATATCGAATCCGCCGCTGGAGTTCCCTTACCCCCTCTCCTCCTGGGAGAGGGCCGGGGTGAGGGCGTCTTACTCCCTCTCCCCCTGGGAGAGGGTTGGGGTGAGGGCGCGCCCCGGTAGGCGAACCCCCGGGCCAGCTCCGACATCAGCCGGCCGCTGCCCACGCCCGGGGCGGGCTGCTACTCGTGGGCTCGACGACGTGGAGCAGCGTGCGCCCGTCGCGGGGCGTCAGCACCAGGGCGCGGTCGGCGGCAGCCACCTGGTCGGGATGGTGGGTGACGCTCACGATGGTAGCCGCGGGGAGGCGGCGCTGGAGCACGTCGAGCAGGGCGTGCGCGCTCGGGGGGTCCAGGGCGGCCGTCGCCTCGTCGAGGAACAGCCAGTCGGGCCGGTGGAGCAGGACCCGGGCGAACGCCAGGCGCTGCTGCTCGCCCCCGCTGAGGAGCAGACTCCAGTTCTGCGACTCGTCCAGCCGGTCGCTCCACCCGCCGAGGTCGACGGCCCGGAGCGCCGCGCGGATCGCCGCGTCCTCGAAGGTTCCGGCAGGCGCCGGATAGGAGATGGCCTCGCGCAGCGTGGCGATGGGGATATACGGCTTCTGGGGAAGAAACATCACCCGCTTGTCGGCCGGTAGCCGCACCAGCCCGTGGCCGTAGGGCCAGATCCCCGCGATAGCGCGCAACAGGGTGCTCTTGCCGCAGCCGGACGGCCCGGCGATGACGACGTGGTCGCCGGGCTGGATCGTGAAGCAGGCATCGGCGAGGAGCGCTGGCCCGTCCGGGCGGGCGAGCGTGAGGTGGTCCGCGCTCAGCGCCGAGGTTCCGTCCCGCGCGACGACCACCTCGGCCTGGCGCACCTCGCTCATGACCGCGCTGGTCGCCGCGCGGAAGCTCAGGAGCCGGTCCGCGGTCGCCTTCCAGGCCGCGAGGTCGCTGTAGCTGTCGATGAACCACGAGAGCGCCTGCTGCACCTGCCCGAAGGCCGTGCTGATCTGCATCAGGACGCCGAGCGTGATCAACCCCGCGAAGTAACGGGGCGCGGCGACGAGAAACGGAAAGACCACGGCGAGCTGCGCATAGCCGACCGTGAGGAAGGTGAGCCGCTTGATCGCCTCCATCAGCGCCCACCAGTTGCCCCGAATGCTGCCGAAGCCGTCTAGCAGGCGCTCCCGCTCGGCGGCTTCTCCCCGATACAGCGCGACGCTCTCCGCATGCTCGCGCAGCCGGGCGAGGGAGAAGCGGAAATCGGCCTCCAGCCGCTGCTGTTGGAAGTTCAGCCCGACCAGGCAGCGGCCGACGCGGTGGGTCAGGAAGCTGCCGACGAGCGCGTAGCCGACCGCCGCCCAGACCATGTAGCCCGGGATCGTCATGGACAGCGGGCCGACGGCAAGACCGAGCGGGCCGGAAATGGTCCACAGCACGACCACGAAGGAGCCGAGCGTGACGACCGAGGAGAGGAGGTCTAGGGCGAGGGTGAGGGTGTTGGTCGTGAACAGCCGCAGGTCCTCGGCGATGCGCTGGTCGGGGTTATCCGTGCCGTGGTGGAGCAGCTCCAAGCGGTAGTAAGCCTGCCGATCGAGCCAGTCGTCGAGGTAGTGACGGGTGAGCCAGGTGCGCCAGCGAATCTCGAGCGCCTGGCGCAGGTACACCCGGTACACCGAGCCGACAATGTACAGGCCGGCGAGCAGGCCGAAGCGGAGCAGCAACGACTGGAAGGCGCCGAAGTCCTCCTGCTGCAAAGCGTCGTAGAAGTCCCGGTTCCAGTTGTTCAGCAGCACGAGGAGCCCGACCAGGCCCAGCGTCAGCGCGACGACGGCTGCGAGCAGCCCGCCCGCGACCCACCGCTCCTCCGAGCACCAGTAGGGGAGGACGAGGTGGCGGACGCGGGCGACGAAAGCCAGGGCGGCGCGCACGGAGGACCACTTCAGCCGCATGGCAGGCACCCTTTCGCGCGACGACGGAAGCACCGAGCGGCCGCCACTCGGCCCAGGCGCGCGCCGCACGCGCCGGAACCCGGTACTCTCCGATGATTAGTGTTCCACCCGCACTTAAAGAATGGCTAAATAACCGCCCGCCGGCGTGACTGGGTGCCCCGACAGCCTTTCGTGGCCCGCGCGCCGGGGCGGTGTGTACAATAACCGCGAGATGGTTATCAACGTCGACCCCAACCTGATCGTGCTCGGCCCATTCGTGCTGAGCTGGCACGGCTTGTTCAGCGCCGTCGGGCTGGCCGCCGGCATCTGGCTCGCGGCACGGCTGCTGCGCGGCACCGTCGTCCCCGAGGACGAGGTCATGACGACCGCCTTCTGGGGCACGATCGGCGCGCTCATCGGCGCGCGGCTGTTCCACGTGGTCGATCAGTGGGGCTACTACAGCCAGCGACCGGTGCAGATCCTCCTGATCAACGAGGGTGGCATCGCCATCTACGGGGCCATCATCGGCGGTATGCTCGGCGGCTTCATCTACGCGCGCCTGCGGCGCCTGCCGGTGGGCCTGCTCGCCGACGCCGCCGGGATCGGGTTGATCCTGGGCATGGCCATCGGCCGCATCGGCGACGTCATCAACGGCGAGCACCACGGCGCCCACCTGCCCGCTGGCACCCCCTGGGCCGTGACCTACGTCAACCCGAACACGCTGGGCGAGCCGGGCGTGCCGGTCCACCTGGCGGTAGGCTACGAGCAGGTCGCCGACCTGTTGATCTATGGGCTGCTGCTCGGGCTGTGGGGGCGGCTGCCACGCACCGGCATGCTGTTCTGGCTCTACCTGCTGCTCTACTCCGTCGCGCGGTTCTTCATTACCTTCTTCCGCGTGGACACGATCATCGCCTTCGGCCTGACACAGGCCCAGCTCGTGGCGATCGGCTCGATGCTCGTCTCCCTCTGGTTCCTGGTCTACTTGCTCTCGCGCACGAACCGCGTGCCCGGCCCCGGCACGGCCGCGATCGAGCTGGCGCCAGCCGCCGCTGACGGCAGCTCGCCCGCGTCCCCGGCCCCGGCGGCCGACAGGGCGCCTGCGCCCCCGGCGCCCGAGCCGGCCGGCCCTGCCGCCGCGGAGCCCGCCGCGCCCCCGGCGGCTGCGGAACCCACCGCGCCCGCCGCCCCGCGCGCCTCCGAGCCCGGCCCCTGAGCCCTGAGTTGACAGGCGCGGCGAGCGGTCCGTAGCATACCCCGACAACACCCCACGGGGCGCCGTTGCCCGGCGGCGCGGAAGGAGACGGACGTGCGCTTGCAGGATCGCGTAGCTATCGTCACCGGGGGCGGCCACGGCATCGGCCGCGCCTACGCGCTCGGGCTGGCGGGCGAGGGCGCGAAGGTCGTCATTGCCGAGATCGACGCCAAGGCTGCGGATGAGGTCGCCAAGGAGATCGAGGCGCAGGGCGGCCAGGCGCTGGCCGTGCCGACGGACGTGGCCAGCGAGGAGTCCACCCAGGCGATGGCCCACCGCACGGTGGACCGCTTCGGCGGCATTGACGTGCTCGTGAACAACGCCTCGATCTTTGCCACGATCCCCATGTCGCGCGTCGGCTTCGAGGACATCTCGATCGAGGAGTGGGACCGCCTGATGGCGGTGAACCTGAAGGGCCCCTGGCTGTGCTGCCGCGCCGTGGTGCCGTACATGCGCCAACGCGGCAAGGGGAAGATCATCAACATCTCCTCGGGCACGATCATGGACGGCGGCGGCGGCACGCGCGCCCACTACGTCGCCTCGAAGGCGGGCGTGATGGGGCTGACCCGCACGCTGGCGCAGGAGCTGGGCAAGGACAACATCTGCGTGAACACGCTGGCGCCCGGCTCGACGCTCAGCGAGGTGAACCCGACCCCGGAAGTGCTCGCCTTCCGCCAGCGCACCGCCAGCGGCCGCGCGCTCAAGCGCGTCGAGCGCCCCGACGACCTGGTGGGCACGGTGCTCTTCCTCGCCTCCGACGACGCCGACTTCATCACCGGCCAGATGATCCTCGTCGACGGCGGCGACAAGATGCACTAGCGTTCTCCGCTATACTTGTCCGCACGCTATCTCCCGCCGCTAGGAGTCTGCCGTGGTCGCCTACGACATCGAGCTGAACTCGGCTGCCCACTACCCAGCCGCCGGCGTCATTGATCTCGCCGTGATGGCCGAGGCGGTCGGCTTCCAGGGCTACTGGAAGGGCGAGTCGAACAGCACCGATCCGCTGGTGCTGCTGTCGGGCGTCGCCACGCGCACCCGCACCATCAAGCTGGGCACGGCCATCTATCACTTCTTCGGCCGCAGCCCCGTGCAGATGGGCATCCAGGCGGCCACGCTGCAAGACATGTCGGGCGGGCGGCTGCTGCTCGGGCTGGGCGCGGCCAACACCGCCATCGCGAGCTGGCACAGCCAGGAGTTCAGCAAGCCGCTGCGCCGCGCCCGCGAGTACATCGAGATCACGCGGGCGGTGGCGCGCGGCGAGCGGGTGGACTACCGCGGCGAGATCTACAACACCGGCGTCGGTTTCAAGCTCTCCTGGCGGCCGAGCTACCCCGACTTCCCGATCTACCTGGCCGGCCTCGGGCCGCAGATGACGCGGCTGGCCGGGCGGCTGGCCGACGGCGTGGTGATCAACATGGCCACGCCCGCCAAGATCCGCGAGATCGCCGAGCACGTGCGCGGCGCGGCCCAGGAGGCCGGGCGCGACGTGAGCAAGATCGACATCATCGCCAAGGCGCGCGTCTCGCTGAACCCCGACCGGGCGGTGGCGCGAGCGCGGCTGCGCCAGGTGCTCACCTTCTACAACCTGGCCGACTACTACGGCGAGATGCTCATCGGCCTCGGCTTCGGCGAGCACGTCAACGCCATCCGCGGCGCCTATAAGGAGGGCGGCTTCAAGGCGGCGCAGGCGGCGATCAAAGACGAGTACATGGACCAGGTGCCGATGATCGCGGCCACCAGCATCGAGGAAGTAAAAGAGCGGCTCGTCCCGTTCGTCGAGGCGGGCGCCACCCGCTTCGTGATCCCCTACGTGCCCTGCACCGAGCCCGTCGTCGAGGACGCGGAGCGCTTCCTGCGCGCCTGGGGCGGCGAGCCCGTCGGCCGCACCATCTCCGCGCCCAGCGGCCGAGCGTAACCGCAGCACTGTAGCGACGACGTAGGGCAGGGGCTTGGCCCCTGCCGCCCGGCGTATCCCAATGAACGAGGCCGAGGATGACAGCCGCGCCCACGACGACCAGCAAGCTCGTGACCCTGCGCGAGGCGGCGGCGAGCGTGCCCGACGGGGCGACGCTGGCGCTCGGTGGCTTCGTCGTCGCCCGCGCCTCGGCCGCCTTCGCCCGCGAGCTGGTGCGCCAGCGGCGGCGCGGCCTCACCGTCACCCAGGCCATCGTCGGCTTCGATACCGACATCCTGGCCGCCAGCGGCGCCATCGACAAGCTCATCTACGGCGGCGGCTCGCTCGACGCCTTCGGCCTCGTCATCGCCATCAACCGCCTCATCGAGCAGGGCCGCCTCGTCGTCGAAGCCTACAGCACGATGACCGTCTCCCTGCGCTACCTCGCCGCCGCGATGGGCATCCCGTACATCCCTACCAAGTCGCTGCTCGGCTCGGACGTGCTGGCGCGGCTCGAACAGTCGGCGCCGGACAGCGTGCGGGTGACTACCTGCCCCTTCACCGGCGAGCGGCTGCTGCTCTTGCGCGCGCTCCAGCCCGACGTGGCGGTGGTGCAGGTGCAGCAGGCCGACCAGGAGGGCAATGCGCGCATCTACGGGCCGACGTGGGACAACGACGAGGCGCTGAAGGCGGCGAAGCGGGTGATCTTGCTGGCCGAGGAGATCGTCTCGACCGACTACCTCCGCCAGCAGCCGGAGCTAACGACCGTCACGGGCCTGCGCGTGGACATGGTCGTCCACGCCCCCTACGGCGCGCACCCCACGTCGTGCTACCGCTACTACGACTACGACGCGGACCACCTGCGCGAGTACGTGGCGGCCGCGAAAGACCCGCCGGCGCTCGAGCGCTACCTGGACAAGTACGTGCACAGTGTCGAGGACCACTTCGCCTACCTGGAGCGCGTCGGCGGCGTCGCCCGCCTCAGCCAGCTAAAGGCCGATCCGCTGCTCGGGTATTAGCCATCAGCCATCAGCTATCAGCCAGCAGCATGGGACTCGAGGAGACGGCAACATGATCGAGGGCAACAGGCGACTTACGACCAATCGTCTGCTGAAAGCTGAAAGCTGAAAGCTGATGGCTAACAGCTACACGACCGCGGAGCTGATGGTGGCCGCCGGCGCCCGGGCGCTGCAGGACGGGCAGATCGTCGTCGTCGGGCTGGGCATCCCGCTCGTGGCGGCGGGGCTCGCGCAGCGCACGCACGCGCCGCGGCTGCGCATGCTGAACGAGATCGGCGTGGCCGACTTCTGGCCCGTCGAGCTGGGCGTCGGCAACTCCGATCCGCGCATGTGGTACCACGGCGCGCGCTACAGCGGGCACATCGACGTGATGGGCACGATCCTCCAGCGCGGGCTGGTGGACGTCGGCTTCCTGGGCGCGCTGGAGGTGGACGTCTACGGCAACATCAACTCGACCGAGGTGCCCGCGCGCGATGGCGGCATCCGGCGCTTCGGCGGCAGCGGCGGCGCCTGCGACATGGCGTCGCTGGCGAAGACGACCATCATCATCCTGCGCCACGAGCGGCAGAAGCTGGTCGAGCGCGTGCGCCACGTCACCAGCCCGGGCTACCTGGACGGGCCGGGCGCGCGCGAGCGGGCGGGGCTGCCGGGCGGCGGGCCGGCCTACGTCATCACCGACAAGGCGGTGTTCGACTTCGACCCCGCTACCTGTCGCCTGCGGCTCCAATCGGTGCATCCCGGCGTGAGCCACGACGACCTGCGCGCCAGCACCGGCTTCGATCTGGACATCCCGCCCGACGTGCCACGAACGCCCGAGCCCAGCGCCGAGGACCTGGCCGTGATCCACGCCATCGACCCGGGCGGCCGCTTCACGCGGCACTGATGCGTCGGCCGCGGTTTGGGGTGTGGCGACGGAAACGCGGCGACCAGCCGGGCCATCGCGGCGTGCACCGCGCTGCTGCCGGCCGAGCAAGTGGACGAGAGCGTGGCCGGCAGCCGCTTTGCCAAGCGACTCCTGACGGTGGTAGCATCGTGCCGGCGGCAAGGCCGACCGGTGTTGGGCTTCCTAGTGGCTACGGTCGAGGCGGCGCCGCGGGGTAGCTCGCCGCCGTCTCTACTCCCGGCAGGCCAGGGTGGCTGAACGGTTACCGAAAACCTGTGGAGCTTTGGAAAGGAGCTTTGATCAATGCGAGAGAGAATAAGCTACTATAGCGACGGCCTAAAACTGTCCGGAATACTTTCTACGCCTGACAATGCCGGAGGAAGGCAGTTTCCTGGTGTCTTGCTTGTGCCAGGCTTCATGAGCACGGCGGATGCTTTCTTTCCTGGGTTCGCTGAAGAGTTGAACGCAGCTGGATTTGTATCCCTAACTATGGATTTCAGAGGATTCGGGGAGAGCGAAGGCGTCAGTGGCGAGGTAATTCCATACCTACAGATCTATGACGCTAGTAACGCCATCTCCTACTTGCAATCAAGACCAGAAGTTAACCCTGATAAAATCGCCGCGTTAGGTGTAAGTCTGGGAGGAGGGGAGGTAGCATATATAGCAGCTCGAGACCGACGAGTAAAGTGTGTTGCATCGATGGTCCTGGTCGGTGATGGCGAGCGGAGAATGCGAAGATTTCGAACCGAGCAAGAGTGGGAAACTTTAATGCAAAAGGTTCAAGAGGACAGGATAAACAGGGCTTTGACTGGCAAATCCAAAGATTTCTATGGATTTTTGAATGAGGGAACCGATTCGGTACTGATAATGCCTCCTGATCTGAGCTCTTCCTTGAAGGATGCTGAACAGGTGGAAAAGGAAAAAGGCAACAGAACAACGCTAGCAACCGTTGATGGGTGGCTGGGCTACAAGCCGGAAGAGATTATTGACAAGGTGTCTCCAACACCAATTCTCTTCGTTCAAGCGGAGAAGGACGAGCTCGAGGCTGATGACGCCGATAGATTGTATCGCAAGGCGGGGGAACCTAAGAAGCTATTCACCCTGAAAGACGGCGTACACTTCGACGTGTATGGGAGAAGGACGAAAGAAGCCATGCAACCGGTCCTCGAATGGTTCAACCAGTACCTTCAATGAATCCAATGCAGGACCGATCAAATCTATTTATAGCGGTATTTCCCACTTCTGGCGCGGCGCCGGGCAGCCCGAGCACGCCGGCGTGGCGCTCGGCGGCAGAACGCCGAGGTGCTGCCCGAGGTCGAGGCGATCATGCGCATGGCGGTCGAGAAGCGCGTGGGCATCGGCTTCGGCCACACTGACTTCCAGGAGCTGCTGCCGCTGGCGCGCAAGGCGAAGGAGCTGGGCGTGCGCGCTATGCTCGACCACCCGCTGCTGGAGCTGAACAAGCTCTTGCTCAGCGAGATGGAGCAGCTCGCCGATCTGGGCGTGTACGTCGGCACCTACTGCCAGCCGATGATCCCGAGCCTCTACCAGCCGATCCAGGACCCGTTCGAGACGATTCGCACGATCCAGGCGATCGGGCCCGAGCGCTGCATCATCGGCTCCAACTTCGGCCAGGTGCTGCACGTCAACTCGATCGACGGCATGCGCATCTTCGTGCGCGGGCTGCTCGGCTTCGGCATCCAGCCCGACGCCGTGAAGCTGATGCTCCAGGACAACCCTGCCCACCTCATGTACCTCGACGACGACCCCGAGCAGCGCCTGCCCACCACCCGCGGCTACGGCAACAGCGTCCGTCGCGGCGAGATCGGCTGGGACGCCAGCGGCGAGAACTAGCCGCGGTAGCCGTCAGCAGTCGGCCCTCTCTGCCCGGTGACCGGCGCAGAGAGGGCCGACCCATAGTTCGGTACAATCCCGGCGACACACGGTCGTAGGGCAGAGGCTCGTCCCCTGCCGCCCGGCCGAGGCTGCTACTAGGGACCGATCCAGCGAGCACGTCGGAGGGCGGGGGCTCGTCCCCTGCCGCCCGGTACGCGCGTTAGTAGATCGGTGCCGCGGGGCGTTGTGCGCCCGCAAGGAACGACATGAGCGTCAATGAAGAGATTCAATCGGTGGTCGATCAACTGACCGAGGACGCCGCCGACGTGCTGGACTATCTTCACTGGCTGACGACTGACGGGGAGACGCTCTCAGAGGAGGAGCGAGCCCGCGTGCAGCGCGGCGAGCAGCAGATCGCCCGGGGCGAGTACCTCACGCTCGCCGCGCTGCGCCGACTCTGCGGGGAATTGGGGTAGGCTGCCGGTGTGACCCAGTCACACCGGCAGCCTTCGCTTCAGGAGCAGGGCCATGGCGGAGCAGCGAGCGTTCCGGTTCGGGGTGGCGGCGGCCAGGCCGCGCTCGCGGCAGGAGTGGGCGGAGCAAGCGCGGAAGGCGGAGGCGCTGGGCTACGCCGTCCTGCTGCTGCCCGACCACTTCGGCGACCTCCTCGCGCCCATTCCCACGCTCGTCGCCGCCGCCGACGCCACCACCACGCTGCGGCTCGGCACCTTCGTCCTCTGCAACGACTTCCGCCACCCCGCCGTGCTGGCCCAGGAGGCCGCGACCATCGACCTGCTCTCCGACGGCCGCCTGGAGCTAGGGCTGGGTGCCGGCTGGCTGCGCGCCGAGTACGAGCAGGCCGGCATCGCTTACGAGCCAGGGCCAGTGCGCGTGGCCCGGCTGGAAGAGAGTGTGCGCATCGTCAAGGGGCTGCTCGCCGGCGAGACGGTGACCTTCGCCGGCGCGCACTACACCGTGACGGGCCTGGCGGGGCTGCCGCGGCCCGTCCAGCAGCCGCACCCGCCGCTGCTCGTCGGCGGTGGCGGCCGGCGCATTCTCACGCTTGCCGCCCGCGAAGCCGACATCGTCTCCCTCGCGCCGCGCGTGCGCGCCGACGGCACGCGGCTGGACGCCCTCGACGCCACGCCCGAAGCGCTAGCGCGCAAGATCGCGTGGGTGCGCCAGGCGGCGGGCGAGCGCTTCGCCGCGCTGGAGCTAAACCTGCTCGCGCTCGCCACCGCCGTCACGCCCGACCGCCGCGCCGCCGCCGCGCAGGTCGCCAGCCGCTTCGGCGCCCCCGTCGACCTCGTCCTCGCAACGCCCCACCTGCTCCTCGGCACCATCGACGAGATCGCCGCCCAACTGCAATCCACGCGCGCCCGCTACGGCATCTCCTACGTCGTCGTCTTCGAGGACGTCATGGACGCCTTCGCCCCCGTCGTCGCCCGCCTCGCCGGCACTTGACCTACTGCGACTGGCTAGCAAGCTGCTGTGATTCAGGGGCAGGATCCAGAGCGACTCGCTCCTCACGGGACCCCGGTGGCCCATATTGCTTGACGATGTACGATCCTGACCGTACCGGGAACGTCTGAACGATTGGGAGCACCACCGCAAGCAGGCTGTCGGCGTCAGGTCCGTACATGTACAATATGGCGAAGCCCCTACCGAAGTCATGGCCATCGTACTCGCCGGCACCACTCTGGTTGATGGCTGACTCCAGCCTGTCTTCAAGGTCATAGGCAGCCATCCGCTCGTCGGGAGTACCGAAGGTGTCATCCGCGAGTTTGAGAAACACCAAAACTGCATGCTCAAGGCTCGGGCTACCCTGGCCTCCCAGGCCCGTCGATAAGGTTATACGTGTGACCGTGAAGGCTGCCGCCACAGCAGCACAACCTATGAGTAGTCCCACAAGAGACGCGGATCTCACCTGCACACCGGTCTCCCTTCTGATCCGAAGTATGGGGTAAGGTGGCCGTCAGGGCGCACGGCGGGTGTCGGCGGCCGCGGCCGAAAGTAGGGTAGTATAGCGTAGACTACCCTAGCCGTGCGCCGCGGCCCCATCCGCCGCGGCATTCGGGTCCGGGGTGACCGCCATCTCGACCGCCAACGGCTGCTTGAGCGCCGCCGCCATCTCGACCGCCAACGGCTGCTTGAGCGCCGCCGCCAGCCGCTGCACGGCCTCGCGCTGCAGCTCCGGCGAGGTGTGCGTGTAGACGTCCGCGGTGATGCTGATCTGCGTGTGGCCGAGCAGCTCCTTCACGATCTCCAGCGGCACGCCCAGGTCCCGCCAGCGCGTCGCGGCCGTGTGGCGGCAGGCATGGGGCGCGCGGCGGTCCACCTGGGCGCGATCGAGCAGCGCGTACCAGGCGGCAAGCATCGGATCATAGTCCAGGGGGCGCTTGCCACGCGGCCGCGTGAAGACGTACTCGACCTCCGCGCGCTGGGTGCGCCGCCGACTGGCGAGTGCCGCCGCGGCCTCGGGCGCGATGGGGACGAAGCGCGCGGCGGCCAGCGTCTTCCCGGAGCGGATCTGCAGCGTGCGCGTGCCGAGGTCGATATCGGTCCACTTGAGGTGGAGCAGCTCGGAGATCCGCGCGCCGGTCGTCAGCAGCAGCCACCACAGCGCCTCGAGCCGGTCCCCCTCCGCCGCGGCCAGGACGCGGTTCGCCTCGACCAGGCTCAGCGGCCGGCGCTGCACGGCCGCCCCGCGCGGCCGGCGGGTACGCTGGGTGGGGTTGCGCGGGAGATCGAGCACGTCCTCGGCATAGGCGAAAGCCGCGTGGAGGACCTGGTGCATGACGCGCACCCGGTTCGGCGAGATGCCCGCCTCCAGCGCCTGGCCATAGAGCCGCTGCACGTGCAGCGGCGTGAGCTGCTGTAGCCGGACGTGGCCGAACGCCGGGATCGCCCATTTGCGCACGACGCTGCGATAGCCCCGCCGGGTGGTCGGCGCGAGCCCGGCGACGACATCCCGGAGCCAGTCCTCCAGAAACTCGCCGACCGTGAGCTTGTCGGGCGGGACGTAAGTCCCCTGGGCCGCGCGGCGCAGGAGGTCGGCGCGTTTGGTGCGCACCTCGTCGGCCGTGCGCCCGTACACCGACACGCGGATCCGGGTCCCATCCCCGCGCCGGCCGAGCGACACCTCGGTGGTGTAGCGGCCGTCCTTCCGCCGGCGAATCTTGCCGCCGGTGCCGCTCGCGCGCCGCGTGGCCATCGCCTACTCGATCGTGATCGTCCAGGGGCCATCGGCCTGGACATTCAGCACGTAGACCCCGTCCTGCCGAATCTGCACCCCCTTGGAGCCATTGAAGGCGCCGATCTCGTTGACGAGGCCGTTCACGCGGCGCCCCTGCGCGTCCAGGAGCACGACGATGAAGTTTTCTGCCCCACTGTGGCTCAGGGTAAAGCGACGGAGCCCCGGGGCTAGTGCAAACATGGGGGTCGCCGTCTGGCCCACACCGCTGAAGCTGGTGGCGTCCGTCTCCGCGACGGCCGCAGGCTGGCGCAGTCGGATCGTCCACGCGCCATCGGCCTGGACGTTGATCGAGTAGTCGCCATCCGTCCGGATACCAAAGGCCGTGCTGCCGTTGAAGGGCCCGATGACGTTGGTCATGCCCTGCACGCGGCCGCCCGTGCTGTCGAGCAGGGTGGTGATGAAGTTGGCCCGCCCGTTGTGGGTGAGCTCGGCGACTACCAAGCCAGCGTGCAGCGGCACCGGCGGCGTAAGCTGCTGCCCCTGCCCCTGCAGCTCGATAGGTGCCGCGCTCGCGTCTTGAGCATAGCTACGCGGTAGCGGCAGTGCGGCCGCGAGAATCAGCGCGAGAAGGATAGCCCGCCTGCTAATCGTACTCATGGATCGCTCGATCTCCTCCCCTTCCCTAGTCGTCCCCATCGTCGTCCACCACCGCGAGCAGTGCGCCCGCCCTCCCCGGCGACGGCTGCACCAGGTCCTCGGCAAGCGCCGCCAGCACGCCCCAGCAGAGGACGATGGCGACCGTGAGCCGTAGGAACGCCTCCCAGGCCTCCCGCGGGATCGCCTCGACCCACGACGACACCGGCCCGCCCGGGCCCCACGGCGGCTGGCCCGTCCCCACACACCCCACCCCGGGCACTTCGGCGCCCGCGAGGACCGCCCAGAGCTGCCGCCGCCGTTCGGCGAGCGTGACCTGTCGCCACCAGCGCGCGTTGACGAGCAGCGCGGGCACTGGCCCCTCGAATACGAGATAGACCGCGGCCGGCAACCGCTCCGACCAGCGCACCGCCACCTCGACCTGCCCCAGCCGCATCGCGCCCTCTCCCCCTGTCCCGTCGATACAGTATTGGGTTAGCACGATAACAGGTTGAGAGATCGACCGCCAAGGGGGGCTGCCCCCGGCGGGCGGAGGGGCGCGCCCCCGAGCGCTAGCTGGGGGGAGACGGTTCGCCGTCGCCGGTAGGACGCCCGGCGCGCTCGAACGCCCAGCGCAGGCGTTCCGCAAACAGGTCCATCAGCTCGGTCGACGAGAGCGGAAGATCGGTGGTGATCGCCAGCGCGGGCGTGTCGCGCACGAGCTGCAGTGCGGCCTCCAGGCGGTCGGTGGCCTCGCGGTCCGCCTCCGCGCGCACCCGGCGCGCGACGTCCATCGGGTACGAGAGCAACGCGTACACCGCGGCCGAGACGTTCTGGGGCCAGGGGCCCCCGGCCAGCGCGTCCCCCAGCCGTCGCAGCGGATCGTCGGGCCGGCCGGCCCCCTCCGCGCGCTTCAGGTAGCCCCAGTCGCGCAGCAGCTCGAGGGGGTCCAGGCCCAGCGGTTCGGCGACGTCAAGCAGATACTCGGCGGTCGGCCGCTGCTCGCCGCGCTCCACGATGGAGACGACGGAGTGCGACACCCCGACCGCCTTGCCCAGCTCGCGTACCGAGAGGCCAGTACGCTGCCGCGCGAGGCGGAGCCGGTCGGCCAGCGTCACCGTGTCAGCCAAACCTTGCACGCGGTCAGTATATCGACCGTTCCGCTTAGCCTGCAAGAGCCGGCGCGGTTGCGTCTCGGTGTGTCTTTAGTAGCAGACAGACGGTTGACAAGGAAACCAGGACTGCATATCATACATTTGTAAGGACAACAGGACAGAGGAGCCATATGAAGCAGCACACGCGGGCCTGGGAACTGGCCGCGCGCGAGGGGTGGAGCCTCCGCGAGTTCGCCCGGCGCGTCGGCCTCAGCCACAGCATCCTGATCGACTACCGCGAGGGACGCCGCCCCTATAGCGCGCGCTTCATCCTGGGCGTGCGGCGGCTGTGGCCCGAGTACGCCTTCGACTGGCTGTTCCCCCAGACCCCGAGTCCGGCAGCCGCGCCCGCCGAGCGCGCGGGCTAGCAAAAAGCCCCGGCGCCGCTGGAACGGCCCGGGGCGTGAAAGGACCGCGGAGATGGCGCAGTCCCTTAGCTCTCAGTATAAGCCTCCCCTCAGTCCGACGGACCGGCAGGCGCGCGCCCTGCAACGCGCGCGTGATTGGCGCCCCTCCGTACTCCAGGCCGGCCCGACTACCTACGCCGTGCCCTCGCGCGCGACCAAGCCCGGCGAGTGGTGGTACGTCGAGCAGGGCCCCGCCGGCGCCCTCGCCTGCGGCTGCGACGGCTACCGCTACCACGGCGGCTGCACGCACACCGCGGCCGTCCAGCTCGCGCTCATGGGCGAGCTGCCCGTCCTCACGTTGCCCGCGCCCGTGCGCCACGCCGCGCCGCCCTACGCGGTCGATCCCGACGACATCTTTCCGCCTTGTCAGCGCGGCACGCATGACTGCGTGGGCTCCGTCCGCCGCGGCGACCGTCGCCTCTATTGCGGGTGCGACTGCCATCTGCCCGCCCCGATCACCCTGAACGAGCCCGAGTAGGAGGCGGCGATGTCGTCTGTCACGCCCGAGGCTTTGCGCGCCCTCGCCGACCACGCGCGTAGCTTTGCCGCGCTCGCTGACGAGTTGGCTCGCCAGGCGGAGACACCGGCGCCCGCAGTCGAGGGCCCCGTGCTCCTCAGCTTGCGCGCGGCGGCCGAGGAGCTGGGCCTCCCGGAGCGCACGGTGAACGAGCTGTGCCTCACCCACCGGCTCGCCAGCGTGCAGATCGGGCGGCGCCGGCTCGTGCGCCGCGATGACATCGCCGCCTTTGCGGAACGCGAGCGGGCCCGGCCGGCGGGCGCGCCCGCGCTACCCCTGGCCCTGGTCCGACGGCACCGTGACGGCTCCCCACCAGACGGTGCCGCCGGGCCCGGGCCGGGCCGACGTCCGAAGGCATAGAGAGGAGATGCCGATGCCGATCTTGACGACCGCGCAGGGCGCCCCTATCTGGGTGAACGCGCGTCGGGTGCGCTGGGCGCAGGAGCGGGTGACCCGGCGGCCCGACGGCGAGACCGAGCGGACGACAGAACTGATCTTCGAGTGGCCCGACGACGGGGTGTGTGACTCGGTCCAGGTGCGGGAGTCGCTCGCCGACATCGCCCGCATCTTCGAGCGCGAGATGAGCGAGATCGTCACGTTCCCTGCGCACTAGGCGAGGGAGGAGGTTCCCGTGTCCGACACCTACGACGCGGCGATGGAGATCCGCGAGGAGATCCAGCGTACCGGCGGCGAACTGGCCGAGCGCATCGAGAAGCTGACAAGCGCGGTGGATCGCCTGGGCGCTTACCTGGAGCGCATCGCGGATGCGGCGGACGCCCGGGCGACCCTGCCGCCGCCCGCGACGATCCGCCAGGAGGGCAACACGTGGTAGCCCAGACACGCGAGCGCCGGCGCGGGAAGCGGCCCACTCCCCGGCCGGCGCAGCAGGGCCCCGCGACCTGGACACCCACAGCTTACCCCGCGGTGCCCGCCGAGGGAATCGTGCCCGACTTCGCGCGCCACGCCGCCGCGCGCGCCCGGCTGCGGCGCCCGCTGCCCTCGCACGCCGCGGTGGCGGCGGGCGAGCTGGCCGAGCGCCGCGCGCTGGCCGCGGACCTCGGGCGGCTCGCCGTCGAGCTGCCCCGCACGCAGCGGCGCCAGTTGCGCAGCGCCCACCGGCTGGCGGCCGCGGTCCGTGCCGACGCCGAGGCCGGCCCCGTCGAGGAGTGGCACCGCCCGGAGTGGTGGCTGCTGCTTGGCGTCGCCGTCATTCCCGCGCTGTACTGGCTGTTCGTCCTGGTGCCGGCCGCGCCCGGCCCCTACCCGCGCTAAGGAGAGCCGCATGTCGCAAGACCTTGTTCCCCTCGAAGAGAACCGCCTGATGCGTGGGGCGCCAACCGGCATCCGGGCGCTGCAGGCGATGCTGGCGGAGGCCGCCGTATACGTCAAGAGCGGGCTGCTGCCGAAGGACGTGAACACGCCCGAGAAGGCGGTGCTCATCATGGCCGCCGGCCGCGAGCTGGGCATCCCCGCGACCTACGCGCTGCGCAACATTCACGTCATCCAGGGCCGCCCCACCTGCTCGGCCGAGTTGATGATGGCGCTCGTGCAGCGGGACCACGGCGAGGACGCAATCCGTGTCGTCGAGTCCGACAACCAACACGCGGTCGTCGTCGTGCGCGTGGGCAGCCACACGGCGCGCTACACCTGGACGCTGGCCGACGCCGAGCAGGCCAAGCTAACGCAGAAAGACACTTGGCGGCAGTACCCGCGCGCCATGCTCCGCTCGCGGGCGATCTCGGAGGCCTGCCGCGCCACCTTCCCGGGGTCCATCGGCGGTCTCTACACGCCCGACGAGCTGGGCGCGCCCGTGACCGTGGGCGCCGACGGCGCGATCGACGTGCTACCTCAGCCGGCCGAGCCCACCGCGCCGCCCCCCGACCCCGTGGCACCGGCGTCGGAGGCGCCGACCCCCAATCGCCCGGGGCTCAAGGTCCTGTTCTCCGGCACCCACGCCGAGCGGAAGGCGCAGTTTCTCGCCCGCTGCGAGCGCGAGCTGGGGCTCTCCGAGAGCGCGGTCGAGCTGCTGCTCGGCGGGCTCAAGGAGTACGTCGCGGCACACCCTGGGATCTCCGCCGAGGAGGTCTTCATGCGGCTCGTCGACTACGTCCACCACGACACGCCGATTCCCGACGCGCCGCCGGCGCTGGCCGGGGTGGGCGCCGACCCGCTCGAGGAGCGGGACGCGCCACTGCTGTGAGGAGGGCCGCATGGTCTGGGTGAAGCTGGACGACGGATTCACCGAGCACCCCAAGGTGGTACAGGCCGGTGTCCCCGCAGCCTGGCTCTTCCTCGCGGGGCTGGGCTACTGCGCCCGGCACCTGACGGACGGGCTGATCCCGGAGGCGGAGGTGCGCCGGCTGACCCACAGCCCCCAGGCCCGGCGCCAGGCCGACCGCCTGCTCGCGGTGGGCCTGTGGGAGCGCGCCCCGGGCGGCTACCGGGTCCACGACTATCTCGAGTATCAGCCGTCGGCCGCCCAGGTGAAAGCGGAGCGCCGGGCGGCCGCCGAACGGAAGGCCCGCTGGCGTGGCGTCCCGGACGGCGTCCCGGACGGCGTCCGGGACGCCGTGACTCCCACCGTACCGGACGCCGTCCGTCCGGCTTCCCCGTCCCGGAAGATCCCGGAGGGAGATCAACCGGCCGGGAGGAGAGACCGGGACGGGAGGGGCGGGACGAACGGCGTTCCGGACGCCGTGACGCCGCGGCGGCGCGTGGCGCACACCCGCGGCGGGGCGGTCGTCTCCTGCCCCTGCGGGCTCGTCTACGCGGCCAGCCTGCCCCAGTGCAAGCTCTGCGGCCGGGCGACGGCCGAGACGGTGGCGGCGGGCTGATGCCGTACTTGCTGCTCCGCCGCTACTACGGCCGCGGGCTGGTGGTGCTGGGCGCCTCGGTGCAGGGCTGGCACGGCCGGGTGCCGACGTGCGACGCGCTCGCCACGCTACTCCGCCTGCGCTACGAGGCCATCCTGGCGCGGCGCGTCGGCAGCCCGCGCGAGCGGCTCGCCGCGGCACGGGCGCTGGAGCGCTATCGCCGGCAGCTCGACCTGGTGCCCGAATCGCCGCCCGTGCCGTGGGCCGAGGCCGATTGGGTCGTCGTCATGGCCGAGCCCACCACGCCGGTGCTGCGCGTCCAGCTTCGGCGCTACGCGCCCCTGGCCAAGCTCGTGAGTGCCGCATCCGCGACGGAGGAGGCCCATGCCGCACCGACATAGCGTGCTCTGCGACCCCGCGCTCTATCCCGCCGCGATCGTGGACGGCCGCGCGCTCCTGCGCCGCGGCGGCAAGATCTTCGGGCACCCCGACGCCGGCATCACGATGCACGTCGGGTGCGCCCAGCTCCTCGGCGAGCGGATCCTCCGCGTCTACGTCCAGGCCGCCGACACCTGGCGCTGCCACGCCTGCGGCCACTGGCTTACCCCGGCGCGCAGCAACTAGCGCCGAAAGGAGCGTCCTCAATGCACGAGATGTCGCGCCGCAAGTGGCTGGGCGCCTGGGCCCTGGGGCTCGGATTGGCGGCCACCGTGTTGCTCGGGCCCGCGCTGGTGCTGCGCCAGGCTGGAGCCGAGTCCGCTGCGGCCCCGCCGCCGACCGTCAGCTTCGGTCTCTACCCGAGCTTCCAGCGGCAGGACTTCCCCGACGGCGTCCGCTGCTACATCTACCACGAGCTGCCCGAGCGCGATCACTTCGCCTGCGTCTACCTGGGGCCGACGCCCCTCCCGCTGCAGTAACCGAAAGGAGAGCCGCGTACACATGGCCACCAAGCAACCGCATCTCCTCGACGTCGACGAGGCCGAGCTGGCGGACCTGGAGCAGCGCGTGCTCGTCACGCGCCGCTTCCTCAACCACCAGGAGCGCGAGCTGAAGGCGGCGAAGGAGCGCCACAAGGCCGCCGAAGCTGCCTACGAGCAGGCGCTCGCCGCGTGGGGCCACGCACTCTACGGCGACGACTGGGACGGCACCGGCCTGCCGCCGACCGACGCCGCGGCGGCGCCCGACGGCGAGGAGCCGCCCGCGCGCAGCCACGGCGCGGTGATCGACGGCCAGGCCGTCGTCGTAGCGGATCGCTAGCCGATGGGGCGCCGCTGGGAGCTGTGCATCAACCACATGCCGCCGAACCTGCTCAACGCGCGGCTGATCCCCCAGGCGCGCGCCCGCATCACGGCCGAATGGCGCGCCCGGGCCTACGTCGAGGCGCGGCTCGCGCGGATCCCGCCGCTGGCCCGCGTGCGCCTCTCGGCCGTCTTCACCCGCCGCGCGCTGAACGTGGCCGATCCCGATGGGGATATGGCCCGGCTCAAGCCCCTCGCCGACGGCCTGCGCGATGCCGGCGTCATCCACAACGACACGCGCCGCTTTGTCGAGTGGGGGCCGGTCACCGAAGAGCACGGCCGCCCCGGCGTCCGCCTGATCGTGGAAGAGCTGCCCTGATCCTGCGAAAGGAGCCGCGTACATGGCGACCACTGCCCCGCATCCGACCAAGCGCCGACGCTCGCTATGCCAGCCCGCGTGCCTCGGAGGCGACCCCTGCTCGTCGTGCGGCTGGACGCGCGCGGAGCGGGAAGCCGAGGAGAGAACGCTGGCGACCAGCGCTGCCCGGCCCCAAGATTCCGCGCGGAATAGCGTCCGCGACGATCACCTGCCGCTGGTGATCGGCCTCGCGCCCGATCGCATCCGGCCGAACCCGCGCAACCCGCGCCGCCACTTCGACGAGGCGGCGCTCGCCGAGCTGGCCGCATCCATCCGGCAGCACGGCGTGCTTGAGCCCATCCTCGTGCGACCGCTCAGCGACGACGATCCCGCCCACGAGGACTACGAGCTGATCGCCGGCGAGCGCCGCTGGCGGGCCGCGCTCCTCGCGGAGCGGGCCGAGATCCCCTGCCGCGTGCTCGAGGGGCTCAGCGACGACGAGGCGCTCAAGCTGACGCTGATCGAGAACCTGCAGCGCCAGGACCTCGATCCCGTCGAGGAGGCCGAGGGCTACCGCGCGCTCGCTGACACGGGGCTCCGCCAGGCGGAGATCGCCGCAGCGGTCCACCGCTCGCAGCCGTCCGTGGCCAACCGCCTGCGCCTCCTCAAGCTGCCCGACGGCGTGCGGGAGCGGATCCGCCGCGGCGAGCTGACGGCCGCGCACGGCGTCGCGCTGGCTCGGTTCGAGAAGTTCCCGAAAGTCGTCGAGCTGCTCGCCGACGACGCGGTGCAGCACGGGCGGACATCGAAGGACCTCGAGCGCGGCATCCCGCAAGCCTACGCGCTCACGAGCGCCGGCGCGGCCGTGGTGGTGCGCGAGTGGGAGGCCAAGTTCAAGCTGGCCGAGCACTGCTACAAGTGCCCCTTCGGCGCCTACCAGAACGGCCTCTGCCTCAAGCCCGAGCACTACCAGCAGCTCCAGGACCTCGCCCTCGTCGAGCGCCAGGCGAAGGCCAAGGCGGCGATCCAGGAGGCGGAGCAGGCGGGCACGCTGTTGCAGGAGCGCACGCTGAACCCCGGCGACTATCGGGAGGTCCGCGAGGATGTGCGGCCCGACCATTGGGCCGCACCCCCGACCGGCTGCTCGGCCGCCTGCGAGTGCCGGCACACGCTCGTCGGCCGCGATGGCGAGCCGCTGACCGTCTGCACCAACGTCGCCAAGATCGAGGAGCTACGCCGCCTCGACGCGAAGCGCGCCGCGGCCCAGCGGAAGCAGGCGCTCGCCGCGGACCTGGAGCGCCTGCACAGCGCGCTGGCCGGGACGCTGGTCGGCGACGCGCGTGCTCTGGCCATCATCGCCGCCCACATCTGCGGCAGCACCAACATGGACGTGCTGCGCCCCCTCTGGGAGCGGTACGGCCTGCCGGTGCCCATGCCGAAGGGCAGCGCCGAGGCCCGCGAGCTGTACGCGCAGCTCGCCGAGCGCCCGCCGGGGGCGCTGCTCAAGCTGACGCTGGGCGTCATCCTCGCGGCCGAGCTGCAGATGCACCACGGCTACGGCGGCTACTACCAGCCCGGCGGCTCCCCGTGCGCCCACTGGTACGCCGGCATCGGCGCGCCCGCGCCCGAGCGCCAGGCGCCTGAGAACCTGAGTGTCGTGCCGATGGAAGACCACGAGACGGAAGAAAAGTACCTCGAGCGGTTAGGCGCGGCCGACTGCGTGGAGTGCGGCGATACATACCGCACCAGCGACCTGGTGGAGGGTCGCTGCCCGCCGTGCAACGCGGGATACGCGCCCGAGATCTGCGAGGCCTGCGGCGAGACGGAGTGCTACGGCACCTGCAGCGCGGCGCTGCTCGGCGAGGGGGCCGACGATGAGTGATCGCTCAGCCATCGAGTGGACGGACGCGACGTGCCGCAAATGCGGCCATCGCGGGCCGGCAAGCGACTTTCCAGCCGACCGGCGAACAGAGTGCAAGTCTTGCAAGAACGCGCGCGCTCGCGGCCGCTATCAGCGACGTCCGGCCCTTCGATTCGGCCCGCCGCCCGCGGCGCCGCGAGATGGCGACAAGCGCCAGGCCCGCAAGCGCGTCAATCAGCTCGTCCTCTCCGGTAAGCTGCCTCGCCCTGGCGACCTGCCCTGCGCGGACTGCGGACACGTCGGCGCTGATCGCCGGCACGAGTACGACCACTATCGTGGCTACGCCGCCGAGCACCACCTGGCGGTCCAGGCGGTCTGCAGCGTGTGTCATCACCGCCGCGAAGAGGAGCGCGGCGAGGTGTTCTGGAGGAAGCGGCATGTCGGCTAGGACTGCCATTGAATGGGCTACGGCATCGTGGAATCCGCTCCGGGGCACCCTCGGCCGGCACTACTGCATCAAGCTGTCGCCCGGCTGCGACCACTGCTACGCCTCGACCATGAATCGCCGCCTGAGCCGGCTCGCCTATCCCGCCGCGGCGGATGTCATGATCCAGGACGGCCAGATCCTCGCCAAGCAGGTCGGCGTCGTGACCGACCGCGTGCGGCTCGACCGGCGCGTGCTCGCCGAGCCGATCCGCTGGCGGCAGCCGCGGCGGGTGTTCGTGTGCAGCATGACGGACCTCTTCGGCGAGTGGGTCCCGGACGCGTGGATCGCCGAGGTCTTCGGGGTGATGGCCGCGACGCCCCACCACACCTACATGGTCCTCACCAAGCGGCCCCATCGCATGGCGCGCTTCGTGGACGCACTGTACTCGGAGCGCTTCGAGTGGGAGCACTACATCCGCGCCTGGGTGGAGAGCGCCGAGGGCGACGAGCGCGACGACCTGGAGATGCACGACTTCTTCAGCCACGTCTGGCTCGGCGTGACGGTGGAGAGCGACGCCTACGCCTGGCGGGCGAAGGTGCTGGCGGAGATCCCCGCGGCCGTGCGGTGGGTCAGCGCCGAACCGCTGCTCGGGCCGCTGCCGTCGCTCGACTTGAGCCGGGTGAACTGGGTAGTTGTGGGTGGCGAGAGCGGCGGCCCGCCCGCGCGGCGGCTGATTGAGCCTATCGGCGATCCCGGCCCAGACCGCTTGCGCAGCATGACCTTCCCCACGAAGTGGCAGCCCAAGGCGGAAGCCCTGGCCTGGGTGCGCGATCTCCGCGACCGGGCCCAGGCCGCCGGCACGGCGTTCTTCTTCAAGCAATGGGGCGGCCCACATCCGAAGAGCGGGGGGCGGCTGCTGGATCGCCGCGCCTGGGATGAGTACCCGACGCCGCGCCAGGCGGTGGCCGTATGACGACGCCGCTGTTTGATCGGCCCTGCGTCGATTCCGACTGCACCGCCTGCCATCCGCGCGCGGTGCGCCCGATGCCGCTCCCCGGCTATCGGCGGCTCACCTGTGCGCGGTGCCAGGCCCCGTTTGACGTTCTGGACGTCAAACGGGAGGCCGCCTTGCCGCACTACTGCTCGGAGGCCTGCCGGGTCGCTCCCGCGACTTCGGAAGTCGCTCGAGCGACTCCGGCGCCCGCGGCCGAATGCCAGCGCTACGTCTCGGCGCCTGCGGCGGATGGCGGCGCGATCCTCGGGCCGTGCGGCCGACCCGCGATCGCGCACCTGGCGAACGGCGAGCCGCGTTGCCTGGAGCATGCGCCCCGCGCGGCCCTGGTGCAGCGCGTGCGGGCGCTGACGCTGCGCCTGGCCCAGCTCGAAGGGAGGGCGCGCTAATGGAGGGCGTCTGGGTGGCCGCGGTGCTCTACGCTGCGGGCACCGTCGGCACGGCGTTCGTGTTGGAGCTGCGCGGCGCGCTGGATGCGCACGACCGCGCCCTCGTGGCCGTGTTCTGGCCGCTGGCGGTCCTGATCGGGGGCGGCCTGGTGCTGGCTGGCGTCGGCCGCGACATGGCCCACTGGTGCCTCGGCGACGGCGCGGAGGAGGTCGGGCGGCGATGAACGAGCCCCTGCGCATCCTAGAGTCGGTCATCGGCAACATGGAGGCGGATACGGCGATCCAGATCGGCCCCGCCGAGTGGGCGGCGGTGTGGGCGAGTGCGCCCATCTCCGCGCGGGGTAGCGGCCGGCTCATCATTCCGCCCGGCATGGTGCTGCGCGTCGAGGCCGTCCTGGAGTCCGAAGCGGCCCACGCCGAGCGCGTCTGCGAGGCGCGCTACGGCGACCCCGATTCGTCGCGTTTCCGGATCGTGGACGTGGCGGTCGACTCGGACGCGGAGCCGCGGCCATGAGCCCCTACGCGGAGCACACCACGGTCCCGGCCGATCGCTCCCGGGCCGAGCTGGAGCGGACCCTGGCCCGCTACGGGGCCGATCAGTTCGGCTACTTCTGGGAAGAGCAGGCCGGGCGCCAGAGCATCGTCGTGGGCTTCCGCATGCACAACCGGATGATCCGTTTCCGGCTGCACATGCCGAGCCGCGACGATCCGCAGTTCACGCGCGTCTCGGGCGGCTACCGCCAGCGCGCGGCGCACGTCGCCGAGCAGCGCTGGGAGCAGGCAACGCGCCAGCGCTGGCGCGCGCTGCTCCTGGTCGTCAAGGCCAAGCTGGAGGCGGTGGACGCCGGCATCTCGACGTTCGAGGACGAGTTC
Source organism: Chloroflexota bacterium (assembly GCA_035293805.1). Classification (GTDB taxonomy): domain Bacteria; phylum Chloroflexota; class UBA6077; order UBA6077; family JAJPHF01; genus JAJPHF01. Next base: position 265,733 of record DATGMD010000051.1, read on the forward strand.
CTGAGCGCGACCCTGCTGCCCGATGGCAGCACGGTCGGCGAGTGGGCCAAGCCCCAGCTCGACGCGGCCTATGCGCGCGGCCTGATGCCCGGGCGGATGCTGCTGGCGCTGCCCGAGCCGAAGGGAGAGTGATGACCACCGAGGCGCCCAAGCGAAGTCCCGGCCGACGCCGTGCCGCGCTGGTGGCGGCAGGCGGCCCAGGAGGCCAAGCGGGCCGCGCAAGTAGCCCGGGCGGAGGAGAGTGAAAGCGAATGGACCTGACCGCTACCAGGCAACTCGACTTGCTGCCGCGGCGCCAGCCGTTGACGATCCGCCGGGACGGCGCGGGGCGCTACTGGGGCGAGTGCCCGGCCGGCCATCGGCTGCCGCTCTCAGCGCTGGAAGCCACGCACCGCCAGATGGAGCCGTGCCCCGCGTGCTGCGCCGAGCTGCTCGGCTGGTAGTGCGACTGGGGGAGTGCGTCAGCCCGCGCCGCTAATTCGACCGAAGCCGCGCAGTCTGTTATAGTGGGCCTAGCAACCTAAAGCGCGGCACCTCGCCGCCCGTGTCGTCCCCCTCGGGGACAGCGGGCGGCTTTTTTTGTTCTCCGTTACAACGGAGGGCGAAACGGCGTGAGAGGAGCAGCCCTCCGTGCGGATCGCGTGCGATTGTCGGAACACGCTCGGGCGGATCGTGGACGGGCTCCGCCTGGTGCAACACCGCGGCCGCCACGTCGCCGCCTGGGAGCTGCTGACCGTCACTTGCGAGACCTGCGCGGCGCACCACGTCCTGCGCGACCCGGGCGTGCTGGATGCGACGGCGGAGCAGCTCGTCAACTGCCCGTGCGGCAATACGGTGGGCTCGCGCGTCGGCGACGTCTGGATCTTCCGCCACCGCGGGCGGAAGTGGCTCGCGCGGCAGGTGGTCGTGATCCGCTGCGAGGACTGCGGCGCCACCACGCGCGGCGACGGGCCCTTGCCGACGACCTCGGCCGCGGCGGCGTAAATGGTGGGCCTGGCCGCCGTCGCGTGCGTGCGCGACCGCCTGCGCTGCCCCGGCTGCCGGCGGCTCCGTCCCACGCTCTACGTCGGCGCCGACGACGCGCTCCGCTGCGCCGCCTGCACCGACGCGGCGCGCAACTTCGCGAAAGAACGGAAATCTGAAGTTCATGGCCCGCCGCCGCCTCCCCAAGTGTCTCGCCGCCGGCGAGCCTGAACGGCTCGTGCGGGCCTGCACGACCGACCGCGATCGGTTGCTGGTCGAGTGCGGCCTGTTCCTGGGGCTGCGCGTGAGTGAGCTGGTGCATCTCCAGATCGAGGAGGTGGACCTCGACGCGCGGCGGCTGCTGGTGAATCAGGGCAAGGGCGGCAAGGATCGCTACGTCCCGATCCCGCAGAAGCTGATGGCGGCGCTCGCGGCCTGGATCGGCAAGCGCACGGCGGGGCCGGTGTTCCTATCGCGGCTCGGCCGGGGGCTGACGACGCGGGCCGTGCAGCAGATGCTCCAGGCGGCCGGCGAGCGCGCGGGCCTCCCGCGCCGGGTGACGCCCCACATGCTCCGGCACACCTACGCGACGCGCCTGCTGGAGCGCGGCGCGACGTTACGCGAGGTTCAGGAGCTGCTCGGCCATTCCAGCGTGGCCACGACCGAGCGCTACACCTGGGTGCTCACCGATCGGCTGCGTGGCGCGGTCGATCGTCTGTAGGAGGAGAGCGTCAATGGCGAGCCTGGGCAATATCGAGATGACCATCCAAACGGAGTGGGGACCACGCCCGCGCGGCCTCTTCGAGGTCTGGATCATCGACCCGGAGAGCGGTGAGGAGGTCGCCTACCAGAGCGTCGTGGCCGCCAGCGAGGAGAATGCGCGGATGCGAGTGGTGCGCGAGTACTACCTCGCGCGCGACCTGGACGATTACGACATCATCTGCCGCCGCGTCGGCACCGTGCGGCCGAAGTCGGCATGAGCGAGCAGCTCCATCCCCTCGTCGGCCAGCGCGTCCACTGCTACTACTGGCCCGAGCGCGCGCTGCCGATCGGCACGGGCCGCGTGCTGCAGATCGCCGGCGACTTTCTGGAGATCCAACCGCTGACGACGCTGGCCGACGAGCCCGCCGCGCCCGACACCGAGCCGCTGTGGTGCAACCGCACGGACTTCGCCAGCCTGCGCGTGCTGCCCGCCGCGCCGAAGCGGCCGCGGCGCCGCCCGGCGGCGTGATGAGCCTGACGCCCGGGCCGTCCTACTTCGACCGCGACACTATCCGCTGCCGCGGCTGCCGCGCGACCGTCGAGCGGGCGCAGACGCGCCTGGGCATCTGCGCGAGCTGCGCCTACAGCGGCTCGCCCTGCCCGCGCTGTGGCGGCCGCCTGGCGAGCGAGCCCGACGAGTACGGCCCCGGGCTCTGCTGCATCCAATGCGCCTACGCGCCGCCCCCGACGGACGTGCTGACGGGACGGCGGCCGACGCGGCGCCGCGCCAGCTAGCCATTCCGCACGGAATACCCATGAGCACCCGGCGACAAACCTCACACTGGAAACAGCAGTTCCTGGCGGCCTTCCGTCGCCATGGCAACGTCACCCGCGCCGCCACCGCCGCGGGCGTGGAGCGCACGACCGCCTACAAGTGGCGGGAGAGCGACGCCCGCTTCGCCGCGCAGTGGGCCGATGCCGAACTGGAGGCGACCGAACACCTGGAAGGCGCCGCGCATGACCGCGCCGTCGAGGGCGTCCGCGAGCCCGTGTTCTGGCACGGCGAAGAGGTCGGCTACATCCGGAAGTACAGCGACCGGCTGTTGATCTTCCTGCTGAAGGCCCGCGCACCGCAGAAGTACCGCGACAACGTCCACGCGGAGCACGATGGCGAGCTGACGATCAAGGTGGTCTATGACGACGTGCCGCTACCGGAGAGCCCGTGATATACTGGCCTAGCACAACCTATAAGAAGCGATATGGATGTTATGGCCAGGCCAAATCGGACATGGCGCAGCGGCGTCTACGCGATCGTCAACATGCACAACGGGAAGGCGTATGTCGGCAGCGCGGCGCTGATCGCCAAGCGCTGGAGCGAGCACCGCAACGCGCTACGGCGCGGGTGCCACGTCTCACCTCACTTGCAGGCTGCGTGGCAGACCTACGGTGCCGAGGCCTTCGAGTGGCGCGTGTTGGAATACGCGCCGGCCGAGTCGCTGCTGGACCGCGAGCAATGGTGGGCCGACCATCTGCGGAGCTACGAGCGGGCGCATGGGTACAACGTGCGGCGGACGGTCGGCTCCAGTCTCGGCGTGCGCCTCAGCCGGGAGACGCGCGCCAAGATGAGTGCAGCCCATCAAGGGCAGCGCCAGACGCCCGAGCATGCGGCGCGACAATGCGCGGCCCGTCGTGGCCGACGGAATACCGTGGAGCAGCGCCGCATGATGGGCGCGGCCAATCGCCGTGTCCCCGAGGAGACCGTGCGCGAGGTGCGCATCCTATTGGCGTCAGGACTGCCTCAGGTGCAAATCGCCCAGATGTGCGGCGTTTCTCAGCAGTTCGTCTCGAAGATCAAGCGCGGGCGACTTCTTTGGGTGACTCTGCTGAATGAGGACGGTGGAGCTTCACCTACCACGCCCTTACCCGGCGCAACAGCGCGTGGTAGCCGAGGCGAGGCGGTTTAACGTCCTCTGCTGCGGCCGTCGCTTTGGTAAGACTCTGCTCGGCACGAATCGCATCGTTGGCCCCTGCCTGGACAGCTATCCCGTCGGATGGTTCTCCCCCACCTACCGTATGCTCGCCGAGGTCTGGCGCGATCTGCGGCGCTGGTTGGCTCCGGTCACCGCGCGGGTCAACGCCCAGGAGCGGCGCCTCGAGCTGCTCACCGGCGGCATCGTGGATATGTGGTCGCTCGACCAGCCCGACGCCGCCCGCGGCCGCAAGTACCGCCGCGTGGTGATCGACGAGGCGGCCATGATCCCCGCGCTCGCGGAGGCGTGGAACGCGGTCATTCGCCCGACGCTCACGGACTACCGCGGCGATGCGTGGTTCCTCTCGACGCCGAAGGGCCGCAACTTCTTCTGGCAGCTCTGGCAGCGCGGCCAGGACGTCGCCCAGACCGACTGGGCCTCCTGGCAGATGCCGACGGCCACCAACCCGTACATCGACGCGCGGGAGATCGCCGACGCCAAGCGCGACCTGCCGGAGCTGATCTACAGCCAGGAGTACGAGGCCGCCTTCCTCGAGGACGCCGGCGGCGTGTTCCGCCGCGTGATGGCCTGCGTGACGCTCCCCGGACTCGCGACCCCGGACCCCGACCACCCTCGCCAGACGGTGATGGGCGTGGACTGGGGCAAGAGCGCCGACTTCACGGCGCTCGGCGTGATCGATGTCGCCACGGGCGAGCTGCTCGACTTCGACTGCTTCAACCAGATCGACTGGGCCGTGCAGCGCCAGCGCCTGCGCGCGATGTACGAGCGCTGGCGCTGCACGACGATCCTGGCCGAGCGCAACTCCATCGGCGACCCGAACATCGAGGCGCTGCAGCGCGAAGGGCTGCCGGTGCAGGGCTTCACGACGACGAACGCGACCAAGGCCCAGATCGTCGAGGGCCTCGCGCTGGCCTTCGAGACGAGCGCGATCCATCTGCCGCCGGTGCCCGAGCTGATCGGCGAGCTGCAAGCCTACGAGCTGGAGCGGCTGCCGAGCGGGCTGATTCGCTACGGCGCCCCGCCCGGCCTGCACGACGACTGCGTGGTCAGTCTGGCCTTGGCATGGCATGCGGCCCACTATGGCGTCGTCGAGACGATGCCCGACCCCTTCGACTTCTAGGAGTGCCCCGTGGCCATCTTTGACCAGCATCTTCTGCAGCAGGCCGCGGCCGAGGAGCAGCGGCGCCTGCTGCGCATCCAGCGCGCCTGGCAAGCCTACTACGGCCAGCACCCGCGCGCGTTCAAGGTCCGCCCGGGCCAGGCCGACGACAACGTCGTGGTCAACAAGGCGCAGATCATCTGCGACAAGAGCGTCAGCTTCCTGTTTGGCCAGGAGGTCACCTGGTCGCTCGACGCCGACGCCGGCATCTCGGACGCGCAGGAGCAGTGGCTCGAGGCGGTCTGGGCGACCAACCGCAAGCTGGCGCTCTTGCAGGACCTGGCGCTCACGGGCGCGGTGACGGGCCACGCCTTCGTCAAGATCCGCCTGGAGGCGCCCTACCCGCGGCTGATCGACCTGGATCCCGCCACCGTCTTCCCGACCTGGGACCCGCACGATGTCTCGCAGGTGCTCGTCTACCGCATCCAGTACAGCGGGCTCGACCCGAAGACGGGCAAGCCGCGCAGCTACCGCCAGCTCATCGCGCGCGACGGCGACCACTGGGTTATTACCGATCAGGAGAGCGAGCCCGACCAGACCATCTGGGTCACGGTGAACGAGGAGATCTGGCCGTATCCGTTCGCGCCGATCGTGGACTGCCAGAACCTCCCCGCGCCGCAGTGCTTCTGGGGCCGCTCGGACATCGAGGACGATCTGCTCTCGGTGAACAAGGCCCGCAACTTCATCCTGAGCAACTGGGTGAAGATCCAGCGCTACCACGGCCACCCGCGCTCGTGGGGCCGCGGCTTCCGCGCCGCGCAGCTCGAAACCGCCGCCGACGGCACGATCGTCTTTCCCGACAAGGACGCCGAGCTGCGCAACCTGGAGATGCAGAGCGACCAGGAGGGCGCCTCGACGCTCGACCGCCGCCTCGACGAGGCCATCCACGAGATGGGCTGCACGCCCGCCGTGGCCACGGGCAAGCTGGAGAGCCTCGGCGATCTGTCCGGCACGGCGCTGCAGGTGCTCTACGGGCCGCTCGTCGAGAAGACGATCAAGAAGCGCGGGCGCTACGGGCCGCTGCTCGTCGAGCTGAACCGGCGGCTGCTGGCCATCCAGTTCCAGCGCGACGACCTGGTGGTCTCGCTCAACTGGCCCGAGCTGCTGCCCACCGACCCGCAGGAGGACGCGAACGTCGCGCTGCTCGATCAGCAAATGGGCATCGCGAGCAAGGCGACGCTGGCCGCCAAGCGCGGGTACGACTGGGACCAAGAGCAGCAGAAGATACAAGCCGAGGACAGCGCGATGGGCGACCGGATGCTCACGGCGTTTGATCGGGGCCAGTCTGGGCCTGACGGCGCCGGGCCTTCCGCTGACGGGCGTAGGCGTTGACGTGCTCGCGGTTCTGCGCGCGCCACCTCCGCATGTACTCGGTCTTCCGAGTCGAGCGGCGATGGTCCCGAGCGCGCCCCCGCTCCCTCTGTCGTTCCCGCACACACGCGGGGCTGCACAGCTTCACCCGCGGGTTCTCGGGATAGAAGTCGCTACCGCAGACGAGGCACGCGCGCGGCGTGGCGTAGTAGGGCGCGTACTCGATCTCTTCCAGGCGGGTGACCTCCCGGTGGCAGATCATGCAGAGCGCGACCAGGTTCTCGGGACTGTTGTCGCGGCTCGCCCGAAACGGGACCACATGATGCACGTCCAGCGCGCGGCCATTCGCCTCGGGCGTCTTCCCGCAACGCCGACACACCCGATCGCGCTGGCGGATGGCATCCGCGATCTGCGGCCAGCCCTCGCCATAGGGGAAGGGGCCGCCCCGGAAGTTCACGTGGTTGCGTCCGCGATTCCAGTCGTAGAAGTGCTGAGCGTTTACGAAGTACACACCGCGCTTGTTGGCCTCCGCTCGGTTCGGCGGTATGTCAAAGACCGCTCCACAGCCGCACGCGCATTCAACGGGCACGCGCGACGTGCGCCCCGTGTTCCAAGGCTCGCGCTGGGGATTGTGTCGGTAGACGTTGGCGACGTTCCGCGAGCGCGTGGCCGCGCGGCACTCGGGCGCCCCGCACGTCGTCAGTTTGGCAGCCAGCGACGCGCGCCGCGTAAAAGGCTGCCCGCACACCGCGCAGGACTTGGTGACCGGGTTGGGTTTCATGACTCCATGATAGATCAGCAATTGGGCGCTGTCAACCGCAAGCGCGGCTACGACCCCGACCAGGAGGCCGAGAAGCGCCAGGGCGAGCAGGCCACCGCCCAGCAGCTCGGCGCCCAGCTCTTGACCAACTTCGAGAAGGGCCAGGACGGCCCGCCGCAGTAGGAGATCAGCATGCCTCGCCTTCGCCTCGCCGCGGCCTGCGTGGCCGTCGGCGCGCAAGCCGGCGCCCTCGCCTGGGCCGCCAACCTGCCCACCCCGCTCGACCTGGTGCAGCTCTACGCGCTCAGCAACGCGGCGCTCGTCGCCGTCGCGCTGGCCCCGCGCGAGTGCGTGCATCCGGGCCGCTGCCTGCAGTGCGCCTTTGAGCGCGCGAGCCGCAACCTCCATGCGTTCGGCCACCGCCTCCGCCGGCGCGGGCGCTAAGTGGCCGACATCTTCGCGATCGCGGCCCGGCACCGAGAGGAGTTGCTGCAGCGCGAGCGCCAGAGTGCCGTGCGCATGGTGGAGGCCTACGGCGCGGCGTGGCAGCGCATCCGCCACCAGCTCGGCGGCTTCGAGAGCCAGATCGCCCAGGCGCGCGCCCTCGGCACGGAGATCTCGCCCGCCTGGCTGCTGCAGCGCGATCGCTTACAGAGCCTCCAGCGCCAGGTCGAGGCCGAGATCGCCCACTTCGCGCGCTTCGCCGAGGGCCAGATCTGGAACGGCCAGCAGGCGGCCGTCGACGCCGCGCAAGCCCACGCCGAGGAGCTGGCGGGCGCCGGGCTCGGCCCGCCGCCCCCGGGCGTCACGCTGGCCTGGGACCGCTTGCCGACCGATGCTCTGACCGACCTGGTGGGCTTCCTCGGCGACGGCTCGCCGCTGCGCACGCTGCTCGACGAGCTGGGGCCGGATGCGAGCGCCGCCGTGCGCAAGGCGCTCATCGCCGGCGTGGCGACGGGGCAGAACCCGACGGCGATCGCCCGCACGATCCGCGAGGCGCTGGGCGGCAACCTGGTGCGCGCGCTCACGATCAGTCGCACGGAAGTCCTCAGGTCCTATCGCGAAGCCAGTCGCCGCTCCTACCACGCCAACCGCGACATCGTGACGGGCTGGCTCTGGCAGGCGGGGCTGAGCAGCCGGACGTGCGCGAGCTGCTGGGCGATGCACGGCAGCTTCCATCGGCTCGACGAGCGCCTCGACGATCACCCGCGCGGCCGCTGCACGATGCTCCCCGTGACGAAGACCTGGGCCGAGCTGGGCTTTCCCGGAGTGCCGGAGACGCGGATCGAGGTACAGCGGGGCCCCGACCTGTTCGCCAAGCTGCCGGCCGCTGAGCAGCGCGAGATTCTGGGACCCGCCAGGTACGCGGCCTATCGTCAAGGCCTCATCACGTTGGACGACCTGGTCCACCGCAGCCACGACCCGCGGTGGGGTACGATGCGGCGGGAGGCCTCGCTGCGCGAGGTGCTCGGCAACGAGGAGGCGCGGCGACTGGTGGCGAGCACACGCGCGGGTGGGAGTGGCGGCGGCACGCCACCCGCGGGCCCACCCCGGGGCGGCTCCGCGATGCCCCCGGCGGAGCGCGCCGCGCGGCAGATCGAGGAGCGGATTCGCCACAACCCCACGGAGTCGCTCTACGCCCTCGACGCCGCCGGCGCAGTGGTCTTCACCAAGGCCGGCGGCCAGCGCGACATCGCGCTCGATCTGCTGGAGGTGGCGCGGCTCCGCGCCACCGTGCTCACCCACAATCATCCGGGGGGGAACGCTCTCTCGCTCGACGACCTGCAGGTAGCCACCATCGGGGATCTGCAGCAGATTCGGGCCGTGACGGCGGACTGGCGCTTTATCATGCAGCGTCCCGCCGGCGGCTGGGATCTGACGTTCTTCCGGCGGAGACTGGCGCCCGCCTACCGCCGGCACTGGGAAACAGTGCTGCGGGAGCTCTTGCTCGCGGTGAATGATGGCCAGCTCTCTGAAGAGGCGGCGGCAGCGCTGCATCTGCACGAAACCTGGATGCGCGTCGCGCGCGAGCTTGGGGTAGAATACCGACGGGAGCCGTGAACATGGCCGACGTTATCCAGATGGACCGCCCCGAGGACGCGCTGCCGACCATTAGTCGGGTCTGTGCCACCTGTGCCCACCTGCGCTGGGGGCCGGGCCGGCGCTGCGCGGCGTTCCCTGAGGGCATCCCGCTGCCCATCTGGCTGGGCGAGCACGATCATCGCACGCCCTACCCCGGGGATCACGGCATCCAGTACACCCGGCTCGCGCTCGCGGAGGCGCGCCAGCGTGCCCGCGCAGTGGAGCAGCCCCTGTCCCCGGCCGCCGATAACCTCCGCGTCGGGTAATCCCAGCTCGCATACGGTCTGTGCTATGCTGCCTGTGGAGGCCGCCCTGTCGTGGGGCTGGCAGAAGGGAGGCGGCATGCACCTGGAGAACATGGAGATCCGCGACCAGGGCGGCGGCGCGGTGCTGGTGGCGACCCTCCACGGCACGCGCGGCGAGATCCCGCTCGTGCAGGACCCGCTCCTCATCGAGAAGGGGTTCCTGCAGCTCGGCGAGGCCTGGCAAGACC
>DATGMD010000052.1:0-32833 GCA_035293805.1 Chloroflexota bacterium
GGCCACCAGGCGGCGGAGCGGCTCGGTGAGCGCGAACGCCCGCCCATCCGGCAGCTCGAGCCGCCAGCCGCTGTGCTCCGGCTCGCCGAGCGGGTCCGGGGGGTGGAGGAGCGCGCCGGTAGTGAGCAGCGGCACCTGGGCCGCCGGGCTGGCGTCGCGCTCGGGCCGGGCGGTCACGGCCAGGCTCGGCGGCTCCCCCTGCCAAGTGTACGGATAGCCACGCCCGAAGCGGCGGTCGAGCCACTGGAGCGTCTGCTCGATGGCGACGCTCTCGGCCGGCCGGGTGCTGAAGGTGTGGTCGGCGTCCTTGACCGTACACATCTCGAAGGTGCGGCCGGGCCGCGCCCGCTCCCACGCCTCGCCGTGCTGCAGCACGTTCTGTAGCGGCGACGCGGCCAGGAACAGGTCGCCCTCGCCGTAGACGAACAGGATCGTGCCGTCGTAGTCCGTCAGGTAGTCGAACATGTTGAACTCGGGCAGGGAGCCGATGTCGGGCAGGCCCGAGAGCACGCCCCGGTAGTTCTGGCGGAAGTAGTCGTCGATGATCGTCGCGCCCACGCCGACCAGGCCGTCGAGCGCGCCCACGGTGGCGCAGCGGGCGAGCACGTGCACGGCCTGGCAGTAGGCGTAGCCGACCAGGCGGTCGAGCGGCACGAGGTCGCGGAAGGTGGCGATGGCCTGGCGCGTGTCCGCCGTCATGCTAGCCGGCGCGTGGTGGCGCCGCCACATGGCGTCGTCGTCGCCGCCCGCGCTCTCGCCGCGGCCGCGGAAGTCGAAGGTGAGCGCATAGTAGCCGGCGGCGGCCAGGTGCTGCGCCAGGCGGTGGTGCCAGCGGTGCCAGCACACCTGCTCCAGAATGAGCACCCCCACCCGCCGGCCATGCGCCGCCTCGGGCGTCGGCTCGTAGAGCGTGCCGTAGACCGGGTCGCCGTCGACCCGCATCGTGACGGGCGTGCGACCCGCGGCCGGCGTGCCCAGCAGGTAGTCCGGGCGTGGCAGGCCAGGGCTGGGCGCGTCGATCGGGAGCGCTTGCGCCATGTTACCTCTCGCGTTTGAGCTGTCAGCTGTCAGCTGTCAGCTATCAGCTGTCAGCTGTCAGCTATCAGCGGTCAGCGGTCAGCAGTCAATGTGTCGTGCTTGCAGCAACCCCGAGCTGACGGCTGACGGCTGACGGCTGACAGCTATCAAGCAGTCTGCAGGCGCTCCACGAACGCCGCCAGCCGGCTCACGGTCTGGAAGTGCTCGGGCACCAGGTCCTCCTCGGGCACCTCGACCCCGAACTCCTCCTCGATGTAGCTCACCAGCCGCATGATGCCCAGCGAGTCGACGATGCCGCTGCCGAGCAACGGCTCCTCGTCGCCCAGCACGTCGTCGTCCTCGTCGTGCATCAGCTCGGTGACGATATAGTGCTTCAGCTTACTCTGCGCCTCCACCTGGTTCCCCTTCCGCGTCGAGCGCTAGTCTGAAACTGTGCCCCGGTCGTTACCCCGCCCGCGACTCGGCGCTCACCACGCCCTCGACGAGCGCGCGGCGGTCGATCTTGCCGGTGGACGTCTTCGGGAGCGCGGGGCGCAGCACGATCTGCTCGGGCACCATGTAGTGCGGCAGCGCCTGCTTGCAGTGGCGCTCCAGCTCGCTTGCGGCGACCGCGTCGGCCTCGTGGAGGGCCACGAACGCCTGGATGCGGTTGCCGATCACGTCATCTGGAATGGCCACCGCGGCGGCCTCGCGGACGCCGGGGTGGTTATACAGCGCGGTTTCGATCTCGCCCAATTCGATCCGGAAGCCGCGGCTCTTGATCTGGTTGTCGCGCCGCCCCAGGAAGAGGTAGTCGCCGCTGGCGTCGAGCTTCACGAGGTCTCCCGTGCGGTAGGCCGGGTCGCGGAAGTGGGGCTGGAGTGGGTTCTGGGCCAGCGCGCGCGCCGTGTCCTCCGGGCGGCCCCAGTAGCCTTGCATGACGGTCGAGCCGCGCACGTACAGCTCCCCCACCTCGCCCACGCCGCAGCGCGCGCCGGCCTCGTTCACGGCGAACACCTCGGTGTTCTCACAGGCGCGGCCAATCGGGAACGGCTCGGTGCGGTCGGCGGGCACGTCGCGGACCTCGTAGAAGGTGCAGACGTTCGTCTCCGTCGGCCCGTAGAGGTTGAACAGCGCGGCGTGCGGCACCGCCTCGTGCAGCTGCCGCAGGTACTTGACCGGGAAGACCTCGCCCGCGAACAAGATCAAGCGCAGCCGGCTCAGGTCGAGCGCGCCGAGGTCGAGATGGGTCAGCATCAGGATCAGCGCCGACGGCACCGAGTACCAGATCGTGATCCCGGCGTCCTGGATGAGCTGCGCCAGCGGGCGGGGGAACAGCGCCGTGTCCGCGGGCACGAGCACCAGCGTGGCGCCGGCGTGCGCCGCGACGAACAGGTCGAGGATCGACAGGTCGAAGTGCAGCGGCGCGTGGTTCGACAGGCGGTCGTCGGGCGTGACCGCGAAGCGCGCGGCCGCCCAGTCGACGAACGTGAGGGCGTTGCGGTGGGAGAGCATGACGCCCTTCGGCTCGCCCGTCGAGCCCGACGTGTACAGGATGTAGGCCAGGTCGGTGTCAATCGCGTCGAGCGGCAGCGGCGCCGCGGACTCGGCGGCGGCCGCGCCCCAGGCGACGAGCCGCGCGCCGTCCGGACCGCTGGCCTCGCCGGCGGCGTCCCAGTCGGCCAGGACCAGCGCGTCGAGCGGGTTGTCCGCGGCGAACGATTGCCGCAGGCGGCCCAGCCGGTCGCTGCTCGTGAGGAGGCAGCGCACGCCGCAGTTGCGGAGGATGTAGCCCATGCGCGGGGCCGGCGCGCCCGGATCAACCGGCACGTAAGCCGCGCCGAGCTTCAGGATCGCGTAGATGCCGACGATCGACGCCAGCGACTTCTGCAGGTAGAGCCCCACGCGGTCGCCGCGCCGCACGCCCTGGGCGGCGAGCAAGCGCGCCAGGCGGTTGCTCTGCGCGTCCAGCTCGGCGTAGGTCAGGCGCTGGTCCTGAAAGACCACGGCCTCGCGCGCGGGCTCGCGGGCCGCGCTCTGCGCGAGTAGCTGCGGCAACAAGTAAGCCATTATCCCAGTCCCAATTGACTCGCGATCAGCACGTGCTGGATCTCGGAGGTGCCCGAGTAGAGCGTGCCGCCGATCGCGTCGCGGGCGGTGCGCTCCAGCTCCAACTCGGTCATGTAGCCGTAGCCGCCGTGGACCTGCATCGCGTCCAGCGCCGACTGCACCGCCGCCTGGCTGGCGTAGAGCTTGGCCGTGGCCGCCGCCATGACGGCTGGATCGCCCCGGCCGAGCAGCCAGGCGGCCTTGTACAGCAGCAGGCGGGATGCTTCCAGGCGCACGTACATGTCCGCGATCTTGTGCGACACCGCCTGAAAGCTGCCGATCGGGCGCCGAAACTGGCGGCGCTGCTGGGCGTACTCGACGCAGCGCTCGAGCTGCCGCTGCTGGGCGCCGAGCCAGCTCGCCAGGATGCAGGTGCGCTCCCACTCCATCACCGTATTGAAGATCTTGGCGCCGTCGCCCTCGTGGCCGAGCACGTTCTCGGCGGGCACGACGCAGTCTTCCAGGATGACGTCGCCCATCGGCGACGTGCGCAGGCCCATCTTCTCGGCGTGCGGCCCCACGGTCAGGCCGGGGAAGCCCCGCTCGAGGATGAAGCCGGTGACGCCCATGTAGCCCTTCGCCTTGTCGACCGTGGCGAAGGCCACGTACACGTCGGCCACCGGCGCGTTGGAGCTGAACGTCTTCGTGCCGTTCAGCACGTAGTGGTCGCCGCGGCGCTCGGCCCGCGCCTCGAGCGCGTAGGCGTCGGACCCCGAGCCCGGCTCGCTCATGGCGTGGGCGCCGATCCAGGTACCGTTGGCCAGGCGCGGTAGGTACTTGCTGCGCTGCTCAGGCCCGGCGAACTTCCAGATGGGGACCTCGCAGGCCCACATGTGGGCGTTGAGCGAGAACAGCAGGCCGTTGTCCTGGCAGCCGTAGCCCAGACCTTCGAGCACGTACACCGTCGTCAGCGGGTCGGCGCCGCCGCCGCCGTACTCCTCGGGGAGAAAGAGGCCCTGGATGCCGATCTCGGCGCACTGCTCCCAGGCGCGGCGGGAGAACTCGCTGCGACGGTCGCGGCCGATCAGGTCGCGGTTCAACTCGCGCTGGGCGAACTCGACGACGGTGGAGCGGAGTGCTTGCTGCTCGGGCTGCCAGGCGAAGTCCAAGATGGCTCTCCAGACCGTGGACTGGGCGGGGTGCGCCCCGCGGGCGGCCGGCTCCCGGGTATTACGGCCGGGGCGCGACGGCGGATCAACATGGCTTGCGGGCGTCGGCGAGAACCGAGCGTCCATTGAGTGTACCCCACTAGGGGTGGGGCTAGGTCGTGAGGGGCGTTACACACCAACACCGGGCCGGCCCACGAAGGGCCGCGGCCCGGTGCTGGTGTGTACCTACTGGGCTCGGGGGCTGTTAAGTGGACCCGACGAGCGCCGTTGGCTTACGTGCCGCTGCCGCCGCTGCCCGTGCCGCCGCTGCCGCCGCTGCCGCCGCTGCCGCCGCTGCCCTGGGCGTCAGCCGACGCCGCCCGGCGAGGCTCGAGCTCGACGATTTCGAACTCCTGGTCGAGATTGAACTCCTCCAAGTGCCCTCCCTTCTTCCTGACCTGCGGTTGCTCTCGCGTGGCTACCGCAAGGAATACCCCGAGGCTGGTCGCGCGCCCCGACGCGATCAGTAGGTGCCAGGCGACCGCGGTTCAAGCCACACCCGGCCATACGACCGAGTGCGTGGTCCACCTCCTAATGATTAAACGCGCGAGCGCGAAAAATGTTACACGCAAGCACGGCCTACGTGGGGCGCGCCGTGACGCGCGGCGCCCTTCGGGTGCCGGGTCCGGCGACATTGTACACCACGCCTGGTATTTTTCGACCAGGCCCCGAGGCGATCACACGGTTGAGCCGGCCTCGGACCGGCCGGGGCGCGGGCGGTGGGCGCCTATAATAGCCTTGGGCCAGGCAGGCGCGCCGAGGAGGCTGCATGACCGAGTGTCTATTCTGCCGCGTCATCGCCGGGGAGGTGCCGGCGAGTATCGTCCACCGCGACGACCGGCTCACCGCCTTTCGTGACATCAACCCGCAGGCGCCGACGCACATCCTCATCGTGCCCAATTCGCACCTTACGTCCACGAATGAGATGGCGGAGGAGCACGTCGAGCCGATGGGCCGCATCGTCCAGCTGGCCGCCGCGCTGGCCCGGCAAGAGGGGATCGCGGCCGGCGGCTACCGGCTCGTGGTGAACACGGGCCCCGACGCCGGCCAGTCGGTGGGACACTTTCACCTGCACCTGCTGGGGGGCCGACGGCTCGGGTGGCCGCCGGGCTGAGCGCCGCCACGGCGGTCAGCGCCAGCCGCTGGCTGGCGCTCGGCGCGTTCGCGGCTCTCGCGCTGTACTTGCGGGCCGTGCCCGAGCCGGCCGTCGACCGCTGGCTGCTCGACCGCCTGTGGGAGCCGCCCGCCACCCAATCGCCCGTGATCGAGGCGCTGACGTACCTTGGCGACTCGCGCCTGCTGGCCGTGGCCGCGCTGGTACTGGCCGTCGTGCTGTGGCGCCGGGGCGCGCGCTGGCTGGCGGCCCTGCCGCCGTTCGCGGTGGCGTCGGGCGTGCTGCTCAGCTACGTCGTCAAACTGCTGGTCGCCCGGCCGACCACCTGGTTCCCCATCTGGGGGCGGCTCACCACGACCGACGACAGCTTCCCGAGCGGCCACGCGGTCCAGACCGTGGTGTTCTACGGGCTCGTCGCGTTGCTGGCGCTGGAATGGCCGCCGCTGGCGCGCCGGCGCGGGCTCGTGCTGGGCGGAACCGCTGCAGTGGTAGCGTTGGTGGGCTATACGCGAGTATACTTGGGCAATCACTGGCCCACTGACGTTCTGGGCGGCTGGCTGCTGGGCTGGGCCTGGCTGGGCGTGCTCGGCGCCACGCGGCGGAGGCGCGAAGGCGAACCGGCCGCGGCCGCTGAGTCGATGCATAAGGTCTTGTAAGGTAGAGGGACTCACCCCCTGCCGCGCTCGCTGACCCGACCGGGGCCGAGCCCTGGCCCTGCGCCTCGAACCTGCACTGTGAGGCCTCGGCGTGAAGCTATACGAGTTCCAGGCCAAGGAAGTGTTCGCCCGCGCGGGAATCCCCATCCCGCGGGGCAAGATGGCGTCTACGCCCGCGGAGGTGGAGGCCATCGCCCGGGAGCTGGGCCGCTGCGTCGTGAAGGCGCAGGTCCACGTGGGCGGGCGCGGCAAGGCGGGCGGCATCAAGGTGGTGAACACGCCGGACGAGGCGCGCGCCGCGGCCGAGGGCATGCTGGGCAAGCCGCTCAAGGGCCTCATCGTCCACCACGTCCTCGTCGAGGAGGCGCTGGCCATCGCCGCCGAGTACTACCTGAGCGTGACCATCGACCGCCAGCCGAAGCGTCCGGTGATGATCGCGAGCGCGATGGGCGGCGTGGACATCGAAGAGGTCGCGGCGAGCCAGCCCGACAAGATCGCTCGCCTGGTCGTCGATCCGGCGTACGGGCCGCTTGGCTTCGAGCTGCGCCGCCTCAGCGCCGACGCGGGCTTCGACCCGCGCGCGGCCCGGGGCGTGGCCGACGTGGCCAGCCGCCTGTACCGCGTGTTCGTGGACTCCGACGCGTCGCTGGCGGAGATCAACCCGCTGGTCGTGACCGACCAGGGCGCGGTGATCGCGGCGGACGCCAAGTACGACATCGACGACAACGCGCTCTATCGACAGCAGGCGCTCGCCGGCTACCGCGCGGAGAGCGAGGAGGACCCGATCGAGGCCGAGGCGCACCGGCGCGGCGTGAACTACGTGCGCCTGCCCGGCGGCGACATCGGCATCATCGGCAACGGGGCCGGGCTGGTCATGAGCACCCTCGACCTGGTCACGCGGCACGGCGGCAAGCCGGCGAACTTCCTCGACGTGGGCGGCGGCGCGAGCGCGGAGTCGGTGCGCGAGGCGCTGTCGATCGTGCTGATGGACCCGAACGTCAAGGGCGTGCTGTTCAACATCTTCGGCGGCATCACGCGCGGCGACGCCGTGGCGAAGGGCATCCTGGACGCCGTGGGCAGCATGGACATCAAGGTGCCCATGGTGGTGCGCATGGCCGGCACCCGCGCGACGGAGGGCCTGCAGCTCCTCGAAGGCTCGCCGCTCACGCCGGCCGCCGGTCCGGCCGAAGCCGCCCAGCGCGTCATCGAACTCGCACACACGTGACGAGCGCCGCGTACTGAGCGTTGAGCTGCCCGCGCACTCAGCACTCAGGACTCAGCACTCAGTACTGGGGGCCAACGTGGCAATCCTGGTGGGCAAGGACTCCCGCGTCCTGGTGCAGGGCATCACCGGGCGGGAGGGCGCGTTCCACACCGAGCAGATGCTGGCCTATGGCACGCCGATCGTCGCCGGCGTGACGCCCGGCAAGGGCGGCACGCCGTTTCAGGGCGTGCCGGTGTACGATACGGTGGCCGACGCGGTGCTCGAGCGCGGCGCCAACGTGTCGATCATCTTCGTGCCGCCGCCGTTCGCAGCCGACGCGATCATGGAGGCCTCGGCCGCGGGGATCGGCCTCGTGATCTGCATTACGGAGGGGATCCCGACGCTGGACGCGGTGCGGGCCGTGCGCTTCATCGAAGAGCGCGGCACGCGGCTCATCGGGCCGAACTGTCCCGGCGTGATGACGCCCGGCGAGGCGAAGGTGGGCATCATGCCGGCCGACATCTACTCGCGCGGCCACGTCGGCCTGATCTCGCGCAGCGGCACGCTCACCTACGAGGCGGCGGCGCTCCTGACGGACGCCTTCCTGGGCTGCTCGACGTGTGTGGGCATCGGCGGCGACCCGGTGATCGGCACGACATTCGTGGACGTGCTCGCCCTGTTCCGCGACGACCCCGACACGCGCTCGATCGCCCTGATCGGCGAGATCGGCGGCTCGGACGAGGAAGCGGCGGCGGCGTACATCGCGGACACGCACTACCCCAAGCCGGTCGTGGCGTTCATCTCCGGCCGCTCGGCGCCGCCGGGCAAGCGCATGGGCCACGCCGGCGCCATCATCTCCGGCACCTCCGGCACGCCCCAGGCCAAGGTGGAGGCGTTCCAGCGGGTCGGCGTACCCGTGGCCGACACGCTGGATCAGATCATCCCGCTGCTCCAGCAGGTCGGCCAGAAGTAACGGGCGAGGATCTAACCCCCCAGCTCCCTTCCCTACGAACGGAAGGGCGGCAGGTTAATTCGTTCCCCGGTGCGCCATACTACTGGAGTGCCACGTTTTCTTTGATTCGTAGGTGTGCCCTGGGCAGGCGACTGCGTTGCCGCGCTGCCGCCCGGAGGCGCCGCGGAGGCCCGAGATGCGCGAAGCGAATAGCGGCGGGGGAATGGCGAAAGCCTACGATCCCCGCCAGACCGAGGACAAGTGGTATCAGCGTTGGGAAGAGGCCGGCTACTTCAAGCCGCGCATCGACCCGGCCAAGCAGCCGTTCACGATCATCATGCCGCCGCCCAACGTGACGGGCGAGCTGCACGTCGGCCACGCGCTCACGGCGGCGATCGAGGACGCGATCGTCCGCTGGCACCGCATGCTGGGCGACCCGACGCTCTGGCTGCCGGGTCGCGACCACGCCGGCATTGCGGCGCAGCTGGTGGTCGAGCGCACGCTGGCCCAAGAGGGCAAGACGCGCTACGACCTCGGCCGCGACGAGTTCCTCGCGCGCATGTGGGACTGGATCCACCGCTACGGCGGCATCATCGACGAGCAGCACCG
Organism: Chloroflexota bacterium; assembly: GCA_035293805.1. GTDB lineage: Bacteria > Chloroflexota > UBA6077 > UBA6077 > JAJPHF01 > JAJPHF01. The sequence goes on from DATGMD010000052.1 coordinate 8,810, forward strand.
TCGCCTGGGCGTGTCGGTCGATTGGGACCGCGCGCTGTTTACCATGGACCCGGGCCCGGCGCGCGCGGTGCGGACGATTTTCAAGCAGCTTTACGACAAGGGGCTGATCTATCGAGGCACGCGCATCACCAACTGGTGCCCGCGCTGCCGTACCGCGCTCTCCGACCTGGAGGTGGACTACCAGGAGGACGACGGCATCCTGGCCTACGTCCGCTACCCGGTGGTGGAGCGGCCCGGCGAGTTCATCACCATCGCGACGACGCGCCCCGAGACCATCCTGGCCGATACGGCGGTCGCGGTGAACCCCGACGACCCGCGCTACCAGCACCTGATCGGCCAGCACGTCCGCGTGCCGGTCGTGGACCGCGAGGTGCCCATCGTGGCGGATGCGGCGGTCGAGATGGGGTTCGGCACCGGCGCGCTGAAGATCACGCCGGGCCACGATCCGGTGGACTACGAGGTGGGCCAGCGGCACAACCTGCCGACGATCGTGGTGATTGGCCTCGACGGCAAGATGAACGCCGCGGCGGGCGCCTACGCGGGCCTGGAGCCGGCGGAGGCCCGCGAGCGCTTCGTGGACGACCTGCGCGCCCGCGGCCTGCTAGAGAAGGTCGAGCCGTACCGGCACGCGGTGGGCCACTGCGACCGCTGCAAGACCGTCGTCGAGCCGCTGATCAGCGAGCAGTGGTACGTCCGCATGACGCCGCTCGCGGCGCCGGCGATCGAGGCGGTGCGCGACGGGCGCATCCGCATCATCCCCGAGCGCTTCGCGAAGGTGTACTTCAACTGGATGGAGAACATCCGCGACTGGTGCATCTCGCGTCAGCTCTGGTGGGGCCACCGCATCCCCGTGTGGTACTGCCGCGCCTGTCCGAAGGAGATCGTGGCGGTCGAGGAGCCCACGACTTGCCCTGGCTGCGGCGGCCCGCTGGAGCAGGACCCGGACGTGCTCGACACCTGGTTCTCATCGGGACTCTGGCCGTTCTCGACGCTTGGCTGGCCCGACGACACCCCGGACCTGCGCTACTTCTACCCGACCAGCCTGATGGAGACGGGCTACGACATCCTGTTCTTCTGGGTCGCGCGGATGATCGTGCTCGGCCTGGAGGCAATGGGCGAGGTGCCGTTCCGTGACGTGTACCTGCACGGGCTGATCCGTGTGGGCCGCGAGAAGATGAGCAAGGTGAAGGGCAACGTGCTGAACCCGCTCGACCTGATCGAGCGCTACGGCACGGATGCGCTGCGGCTCGCGCTCGTGGTCGGTACGACGCCGGGCAACGACACGCAGCTCAACGAGCGCAAGCTGGAAGACAGCCGCAACTTCGTGAACAAGCTGTGGAACAGCGCACGCTACGTGCTGATGAACGTGCCGCCGGAGGACCGCCCGGCAGGCGCTGGCACGGCGGGCGAGACGGCGGGGGCCCAGCAAGCGGCGCTGCTACAGCCGCCGGCGCACGCCTCGCTGGCCGACCGCTGGATCATCAGCCGCGCGAATTACGTGGCGGCCGAGGTCACGCGGCTGCTCCACGAGTACCAGCTGGGCGAGGCGGCGCGCACGGTGCAGGACTTCCTCTGGAGCGAGTACTGCGACTGGTACCTAGAGATCGCCAAGATCCAGCTACGCGGCGAGGACGCGGCGGCGCAGCAGGCGACCCGCGAGACGCTGGGCCGCGTGCTGGAGCAGACGCTGCGCCTGCTGCACCCCTTCGCGCCGTTCGTGACCGAGGAGCTGTGGCAAACGCTGGTCGGACCTAACCCCCCCAGCCCCCCTTCCCTACCAAGGAATGGGGGGGCCGGCCCAGGCGACTATGAATCCTCCCCCCTTCCCGCATCGGGAGGGGGAATAGGTCGCGCGCCATCCATCATGGTGGCGGCGTGGCCGGCGCCGGGGCCGCGCGACCCCGAGGCCGAGCGGGCGGTGGACGACGTGGTGGCGCTGATCACCAGCGTGCGCAACCTGCGGCAGGAGAAGGGCGTGGAGCCGAAGCGCTTCGTGCCGGCCACGCTGGTCGGCGGCGCCCGGGCGGACCTGCTACGCGCCCAGGCGGGCGTCATCGGCGGCCTGGCGCGGCTGCAGCCGGTCGAGGTGGTCGAGGCGCTGGCGGAGCCGCCGAAGGAGGCACTGCCGCTCGTGGCCGGTGGCTTCGAGGCCTACCTGCCGGCGGCGGGGCTGTTCGACGTGGCGGCCGAGCGCAAGCGCTTGCAGGACCAGATCGCGAAGACCGAGCAGGCGGTCGGACGGAGCGAGAACTTGCTGGCGAGCCCGGGCTTCGCGCAGAAGGCCAAGCCGGAGGTCGTGCAGGCTGAGCGCGACAAGCTGGCGGCGAACCGCGAACAACTGGAGCGGCTACGCGGCCAGCTCGCGGCGCTGGGCGCCTAGCGGATGGATCTGCTGTGCCCTTGTAGTCTTATGGCGCCGGTACGCGGAGCGGCAGTGGCACGCAAGTCGGCTCGGCGGCCGGGTCGGCGGCGCAGACGGCTAGAGTATGGACGCCCGGCCCGACGGCGCGCGGGTCCCACTCGTAGGTGAAGCCGGCGCGGGTGACGGCCGGGGCGCCGAGGACGCGCGCCACGTCCGGGCGCTCGATACCGGCCCCGCCGCTTAGCTCGGTCGGGGGCGCACCGTCGACGGTGATCGCAACGGAGGCGGCCGGCTGGTACCAGGCGGGGGCGCCGCCCACCACGCCCGGCTGCCAGGCTGGCCGACCCGTCACCACGGCCCAGCCGCGAATCGTGAGCGGCTGGGCCGCGAGATCGCCCGGGAGGGGGCTGTCGACGGTGACCGCCACGCGCGTGCCGGACGCGCCGTAGTAGTGCGGCACGACGACGCCGAGCAGGCAGTAGAGATTCAGCGCGGCCATCGCGGCGACGAGCGCCCAGGGCGCGTGCGGCGCCCAGCGCCGCGGCACGATCGCGCGCCAGCCCGCGACGAGCGCGAGCGCCACGAGCGGCAGCAGCACGAGCAGGTAGCGTCCGTGCACCGGGTAGTAGCGCCCGAAGCTCTGGATCACTGCCGCGAGCAGCGTGGCGGCCGGCCAGCCGACGATCAAGAGACCGGTGGGGCTTTGCAGCAGCGCTGCCGCCCGCGCCGGGGCCGACGGGGCCGCCAGGCGCCGGACGAGGCCCGCAGCGCCGATCATGAGCGCGACGGCGAGCGCGGCGTAAACCCGGTCGGGCGCGAACAGGCTCACGCGGTCGAAGCCCGCCCAGAAGCTGCGAAACGTGATGACCCACCACGACCGCAGGTACTCGACGTCCCACGGGTGCCGCGGTGCCGGCGCGCCCGGTACGTCCACCGGCGGCGTGAGCGCGCGGAGCGCGGCGTCCGCGACGCCGAGCGGCCAGGGCTGGCCGTACAACCGCCAGTTGTGCAGCAGCCAGGGGCCGGCGACCAGCGCCGCGGCGAGCGCCACGAACCCGAGCAGCGCGAGTGTCCATCGGATTCGGACGCTCCATGGGACCGCCGACGTCTCGCCCGGCCGCCCGACGTCGCCAGGGCCGGCCAGGCGGCCGGAACGGCCGCGCTCCCAGGCAGTGCCGGACACTGTTATTTGCCAGCTAGCGGCTAGCACGGCCGCGACCGCGGCGGGATACGCCGTGTACTTGGAGAGCAGGGCGGCGCCGATCGCCAGCCCGAAGACTAGCGCGCCGAGCGGGCGCGTGACGCTCGGCCAGAGGCAGGCGACTGCCAGCACGGCCGCTAGGGCGAAGATATCGCTGTTCGCCACCGCCGCGTGGAAGCTGAACTGCGGCACGGCCGCCAGGAGCGCGGCGCTGGGCAAGGCGAGCGCGGGCCGCTCGGGCAGCACGCTGCGGACGAAGCGGTAGGTGAGCGCCACGGCTGCCAGCGCGGCGAGCAGCGAGCCGAGGCGCGTGGCCACCGGCGGCGCGACCGGAAGGAGGCGGATCAGCGCGCCGTCCACGAGGTACGTGAGCGGCGGCGCCAGGGCGTGCGGCTCGATCGGAATGCCGATCTGGTCGAGGCGTACGTAGACGTCGGCATCCGGGCCAAACGTCGGCAGGCGGCCGTGCGCGGCGACGAACTGGGCGGTGTCCAGGTGGCTGGGCTCGTCGGGCGCGTCGCCGTAGGGCACCGCCGAGGCCCACAGCAGCCAGTTGACCGCCGCCACGGCCAGCAGGGCCCCCAGTGCCCAGTGAGAGCCGAGCGCGCGCCATCGGCCGGCACCCCGAGACGTACGGGGCCCGGCGCGCGCCGCAGGAGCGGCCGCTACTGCGCTCACTCGGCGGTCACCGCCCAGATGCGGACGCCGCCCTGGTCGTAGACGGGGCGCAGCGCCGGGTTGCGGCCGAGCGCGTCCGCCGAAGGCAGCGGCGCGCGGCCGCTGTGGTAGACGTAGCCCACGCCATTCGAGCGCAGCAGCGCCGCCGTGCGCGGGTCGGCCGGCGCGTCGCGGAGCGCCCGCGCGATTGCCACCATCGCCCCGACTGCTCGCGGATCGGCGCCGCGCTCGCCCGGGTAGAGCATCGGCAGCACGGTGGTCGCGCGGCCGGCGAGCAGCGGCAGCCAGTAGCCAGCGTCCACGCCGACGACGTAGTCGGGCGCCCAGGGGAAGATGACGCTGCTCACCGCGATCCGGGCGTCGGCCGGCGTGTGGCTCTGGAGCCAGGCGGCGGCGGCGAGGTCGGCCGGCGCGACGAGCGCGTTCGCCGGCGTGACGAGCGTCTGGAGCTGCCAGCCGCCGAGGACGGTCGCACCCAGGCCGAGCAGGAGGGCGAGCGCCAGCCCACGACCGCCCCACTGGCGCACGGCGACGCGCGCGGCGACGGCGAGTGCCAGCGCCGCGGCGACGCCCAGCGGGAAGCACAGCGCGGCGATGGTCGTGACCAGATCCACCCGGCCGGCGAGCGGCATGGGGATGGGCCACCAGCGGGGGTTGGCGAGGGCCAGCTGCGCGAGCGCCCAGGCGCCCAGAGCGAGCACTGCCGCGGGCGCCCAGGCGCACCGAGCAAGCGGCGTCGCGCCCGCGGCGCGGTGCAGTCCCCCGTCGAGCTTCGCTGTCGCCGAGCCATCCCGCGACATCGGGCCGCGCAGCCGCCATGCCAGCAGCAGCCCCAGCGCGGCGAGTGCGAGCAGCGGCAGATTGGTGGGCTGGGTGACGGCGGTGCCCAGGCGCTCCAGGCCATAGTAGTCGGCGCCGTAGTCGCCCGGCTGCTGCCCCAGCCCGAGCGATAGCGCGCTCCGCAGGCGCACGAGCCACGGCAGCGCCAGCAGCCCGGCGACCACCGTGGCCCCGCCCAGCCAGAGCACGCTGCCGGCGGCACCCCGCGCGAGCGCGCTCCACGGCGGGCGCTCGCGGTATGCCAGGGTCTTGTCCCCTGTCGCCCGGTAATCCCTGTAGGGCAGGGGCTGGTCCCAGGCCACCTGGTCCGCCTCCCGCACTCGGGCGCCCCAATCGGGGTGAATCGGCCCGCCAAGCAATCGTTTGGTCGTTAGGTAAAACAGCCACACCGCGACCAGCAGGACGAGCATCGCGGCCATGCGGTAGTGCGCGAGCAGCAGGCCGCTGGCTGCCAGCCCGGCCGCGAGCGTGGGTTGCGCGTTGGCGCCTCGGCGGTGTTCTGTGCCCGATATAGGATCCGCCACCTGGATGTTGAGGACCGCGTCGAGGCACAGCGCTGCGGCGACGGGGAGCAGCACCAGGCCTGCCGCCTGGGTATAGCGCCCCCAGTTCTCCAGGTAGGCGGGGAACACGGCGAGGAGCGCCACCAGCCAGGCCGTCAGCCCCGCCACCAGCCCATCGCCGGTAGTGCGGAGCACAAAGAAGGCGACGCCGAGTGCGACGGCGGCGTTCACCAGGTGCCCGGCCAGCCCGACGAGCGGCCCCACGTCGGCGCCCGTCCACCAGTGCAGCCAGGCCACCACGTTGTGGAAGCCGAAGTGGTAGGCGAAGCTCTGGATCGGCGCGTAGGGAGCGTAGCTGTCCGGCAGGCCGGCCCGCTCGACGATCAGCCGAGCGATCAGCGTGTGGTGATACGTGTCCGCGCCCAGGGTCGGCAAGATGCCGCGCGTGCTCCACAGGCGCAGCGCCAGCGCGAGCAGAAATAGCGCGCCGTAGCCGAGCGCTGCAAGCATGTCCGGGGTAATCGTGAGCGGCGCCGGCGCTTTCCCGGCTGTGCGGGACGTGGCTCCTGCCCAGGATGGCCGGCCGCGGGTCAGGGCGGGCAAGGCGACGACCGGGAGGCTGGCGGCGAGCAGCACGGCGGCGGCCGGCGGGCCGAGCGGCAGATGGAGCGTGGTCGCCCAGAGGGTGAGCAGGGCGAGCGCCGCCAGCGTGAGCGCTGGCGCCGCCAGCAGCCGCTCGACGCCGCTGTAGCGGGGCGCGCGCAGCAGCACGCTAGCGACGGCGTACCCGGGCAGGAACAGCAGGACGATGCCTGCCGCGACGAGCGGCAGGGGCGGCAGGCCCGCGGCAAGCGTGATGGCTGGCCCCGGCACGAGGCTCACACTCGCCGGCTGAGCGCGGCGCGGTTGGTGGCCCGCCAGTGGCGCGCGAGCAGGAGCAGGGTGGCGACGGGGGCGAGCATAGCGGCGTAGTACATAGCCTGGTAGCCCGCCGCGCCGATCAGCAAGCCGAACAGCAGCGCGCCGCCCCCATCCGCGAGCTGGAAGGCCATCGAGAAGGTGGCCATCGCCGCGCCGCGCCGCTCCTCGCGCGAGCGGTCGATTGCCAGGGCCATCGCGGCCGGCGAGTTGGCAGCCGAGGCGAAGCCCACGAGCACGCCGCCGGCGGTGAGGAGGAGGATGTCGGCGGCCTGGGAGAGCAGCAGCAGCCCGGCGGCCGAGGTAGTGGCGCCCACGGCCAGCGTCCGTCCTCGCCCGACCCGGTCCGACCAGCGCCCGAAGAAGACGCGCGTGGTGACGCTGCTCAGACCGTAGCCGAGGAAATACGCGGGCAGCGTCTCGACCGCGATGCCGCGAAACGTCGCGTACATCGGGATGAAGGTGATGCTGGGCGACTGCTGCAGCATCGAGAGAAAGTGGAGCCCCGACGGCAGCAGGGCCGCCCGCTCGATGAGCCCGCGCCAGAAGCTGCCCACGTGGGGCGGGACGGGGCTGCGCGGCTGCTTGGGTATCAGCGCCACGCACAGGGTGGCCAGCAGGCCGGCCGTGGCCGCCAGGACGAAGACGCCGACGAAGCCGACGCCGCCGAGCAGCCACAGCGCCGAGGCGGGCACGAGCGCCATGGCGATCCCCTGGGCGGTGGCCACGTAGCCGACAGCCTCGCCCCGCCGGGCGGCCGGCGCTACGCGCGCGATCAGCGTGTTGATGCCCGTGTTGTAGCCGGCCCAGCCGACGCCGTGGACCGCCCGCACGGCGACCAGCAGCGCGACGTGGTAGACGAAGTAGCCCAGGCCCGCGAGGCCCAGCACGAGCGTGCTGAGGCCCAGCACGCCGCGAGCGCTCCAGCAGTCGACCGCGCGGCCGATCAGCGGCCGCAGCAGGAACGAGGTGATGCTGAAGGCGAAAGCGACCATGCCGACCAGCGCGGCCGACCCGCCGTGCGCCTGAATCCAGAGGGGCATGATGGGTTGGAGCACGCACCAGTGGACGTAGCAGCAGAAGCTCACCGCGCAGAGGAGCGCGAAGGTGGGCGACCAGAGCCGCGGGCGAGCGGCCGCGGGTGCCGCGACCTGCTCGACGGGCGCTGGCCGGGCTGCCACCCGCTCGACCTGCTGCATCGCGCTCTCCCTGCCTTACCGCGCCGTGAGCCCGCGCGCCCGCAGCCAGCGGACGTAGCCGCGCAGCTCCTGCTCCAGCCGCCGCGGACCTCCCAGCCGCAAGAAATACCACGCGCGCAGCGGCAAGCGCCACCAGGGGGTTGGGCGTACGACGTAGCTGATCACGGACACGCCGCCCGCGGCTTGCTGTCGCCGCCACGGCCAGCCACGGCGGGCGGGCGCAGGTGCTACTGCGGCCTCGGGAGGCGAGGCGGCCGTGGGCGCCCGGTCCGGGGCGCGCCGCGGTGCGCGGCAGTAGGCGGCGAGCGGTGCCACGGCGCGGTCCCAGGTCAGCGTGGCCGCCACGCGGGCGAAGCGCGGCGCCAGCGCGGCACGCAGCGCGGGCTGGTCGAGCAGCTCCAGCAGCGCGGCGGCGGCGGCTGCCTCGTCGCCGGGCGGTACGACGCGGCCCAGCCCCTCGCGCTCCACCAGGTCGGCCAGGGCGTCGCCGCGCGTACAGACGAGCGGTAGCCTCGCCCAGAAGCAGTCGAGCAGGCGGCTACGGAAGGCGTAGCGCGTCTCCACGCTGTCGGGGTGCAGGCTCACCCCCAGGTCGGCCTCCAACAGGTAGGCGGCGCGCTCGGCGTAGGGCACCCAGTCGCGGAAGAAGACGTGGCGCTCGGCCAGGCCCAGCGCCGCCGCTAGCTCGCGGGTGCGCCCCGGCATCGCCATCGGCGGCAACGCGGCGTTCGGGTGGCGCGTGCCCAGGAACACCAGCCGCGCGTCGGGCCGCTCGACCGCCACGCGCGCCATCGCCCGCACCAGCGTCAATGGGTCGAACCAGTCCCACAGCCCGCCGCCCCACAGGATCACCTGGTCCGCGGCCGCGATGCCTGGCTCGACGCCCTTCAGGGCCGGGCCGTGCGCGCGCGGCGGCTCGGGCGGCAAACCGTAGGGCACCACGTCGATGAGCGCGCGCAGCGTCGGGTCGGCGTCATAGGTGGCAGGGTTCAGGCGATTGTTCGCGGCCAGCATGCCCAGCCAGTAGTCGCGCTGGCGCTCGCTGGCGCAGAGGAAGAAGTCGCCCGCCTGTAGCTGGTCGTTCAGCACGCCCAGGTGCTCGCCGTGGATCGCCTCGCGGAACGGCCGGCGATCGCGGGCGAAGAAGGCCAGGTTCTCCAGGATGAAGGGGTCGTACAGGTCGACCACGAGCCGCTTGCCGAGCGCGCGCAGCGCCGGCGCCTTCTGCAGCAAGAAGCCCTGCACCAGCACCACGCTCGCCTGGCGGGCCAGCGGTACCAGTCGTTCCGGGCGCTCCTCGTAGCTGACCACGCGGAAGCCCTCGCCGGCCGGCGGGTCGGCGTTCGGCGTGGCGAGCAGTACTGGCAGGCCCGCCCGGGCCAGCGCCCGCGCCATCTCCCACGCGCGCACGCCTGGCCCGGCCATCGCCGCCCCGACCGGATCGCCGCACACCAGCAGCACCGGCGCCGCAGTCGTCGGCGGGCTAGCAGCCAGGGCCGGGGCCCCCTCACCCCCCGCCCTCTCCCAGGGGGAGAGGGGGCTGGACGCACTCCCCTGTCCCCCTGGGAGAGAACTCACATTACTCCCCTCTCCCCTCGGGAGGGAATTCGCATTACTCCCCTCTCCCCCTGGGAGAGGGGTGGGGGGTGAGGGGGCGCGGATCGGCGCCACCTCGTCTAGCGTCGGCGCGGGGTCTGCCGCGAACAGCCGATCCAGTCCGAACGTCCGCGCGACGCGCTCCTGCGTCTCCAGGTAGCGGGGATCGACGTGGTTGGGCATGAACGGCTCGCCGAACAACGGCAGGATCGCGGCGTCCGGGCGGCGGCGCGCGCGCTGCACGGCCGCCCGTCGCGCCCACACGTCGTCCAGCTTCAGCCCCACCTCGCCGAGCGCCAGGAAATAGCTGAGCGCCAGGCGTGGCACCGTCTCCGTCGGGCTGCCCCCGTCGCGGCCCAGCACGTAGGGCGCCGTCTCGATGCGGCCGCTCATCAGGCCGCGCTGGGCCGCGAGCAAGAGCGCCGCGGGCAGCACGCGCTCCAGCGTGGCGTCGTCGTAGTTTTTGAGAATCGTGTACAGGGCGTTGCGCTCGTAGAGCACGCGGAGCTGATGGGCCGGCAGCCGCGAGGCGGTGGCGTGGCCGCGGTGATAGGCGACGGCGCGCGGGGCCAGCGCGACGGCGTGGCCGCGCAGCCAGAGGCGCCAGCCGAGATCGACGTCCTCGAAGAAGGCGAAATACGCCTCGTCGAAGCCGCCGACCGCCAGGAAGGCGTCGCGGCGCACGGCCATGGCGCCGCCGCAGGCGAACAGCGTGGGCCGCAGCGTCAAGTCGGCCGCGGCGCCGGCCGGCGCGCCGTACAGGTGCTGGAAGGCGTGGCCGTAGAAGTTCAGCAGCCCGCCCGCGAAGTCCACCCGGTCGCCGGTCCAGTCGAGCATCTTCGCGCCGGTGGCGGCCAGCCCCGGCCGCTCCAGCAACGGGCCGACCAGCTCCCGCGCCCACGCCGGATCGATGCGCGCGTCGTTGTTCAGCAGCGCGACGTAGGGCGCCGTCGTGGTGGCCACGCCCTGGTTGCAGGCCGCGGCGAACCCCAGGTTCTCGCGGTTCCGCAGCACCCGCACGCGGGGAAAGCGCCGCCGCACGAGCGCGAGCGAATCGTCGCTCGACGCGTTGTCCACGAGCCACAGCTCGAGGCGGTCGGCGGGGTAGTCCAACGCCTCCAGCGAGCCGAAGCACGCTTCGAGGTGCGCGGCGCCGTTATAGTTCGGCACCACGACCGCCAGCCGCGGCCAGCCGCCGTCGCTCATCGTCTGTCTAGCTCCGACAGCGGAATTCGGGGGGCAGGCACGGGCACGCCCACCGGTTTACCGATCATCGCGGCCGAGCAGGTGGCGGGTGGCGTTCATGAGCCGCATCACGCGGCCGCGGCGGATGGCGGCCAGGTGCGCCCGCAGCGTCTCCACCTCGCGGGTGAGCGCGGCGATCTGGCGCTCCTGGTGCGCCAGGCGCTCCTCTAGCGCGGCCGGGCCGCGGTTGCCGCGCTCCAGCGCGAGCACGCTTAGCACGAGCTGCAGCTCCTGCCGCGCCACTAGCTCGGCCGCCGGGTCCGGCGGGCGCGGCACGAGCTGCTCCCGCGCCGCTTGCAGCACGGCCGTCTCGCCCTCCTTGCTCGCGAGTATCCCCCAACGATAGGCCGGAAGCTGCCGGTCGGCGTCCGGCTCCCGGGCGTTGTACCAGCGGTCGAGCGCCGCATGCACGCTGGCCTCGGGGTCGAGGCTCAGCAGGTGGTGCTTCAGCAGCATCAGCGGCAGCCAGTGGTACAGGTAGCCGCTCGGGAAGGCGTGGCACGCCATCCCGCTCGCCGCGAGCGCCGCAACTGTCGCGTCTAGATCGGGCAGGCCGTGGTCGCGGTGCTCACGGAGCTGCTGGTGCTCGGCGTGCAGCGCCAGCTTCACGTACTCGAAGAGCAGCGCCTCGGCGCGCTCCGTCTCGGCGCTGGCGAACGGCGCGAGCAGCAGCACGTAGCGCCGCGCCACGCGCCCTAGCTCGCTCAGGTAGCGCGGGCGGGCGGCGGCCGGCACGTGCTCTAGGCTGTCGAGCGACAGCACGAGGTCGAAGCTCGCGTCCTGAAACGGCAGCGCCAGCCCCGAGCCGCGCAGGTAGGCCGCGGCCGGCTCGCTGCCCGCCTCGACTATGGCCGGGTCCACGACGACGACCCAGTCGGCCGGCAGGAAGCGAGCGCTCAGCCCAGGAAAGCCCCCCACGTCGAGCACGGCGAGCCGCACAGGGCCTTCCCGCACGCGGATCAGCTCGGCCACCGCCCGGGCGTCACGGTGGCGGCCGTACTGATCGAAGGGGAGCGAGCCAAGCGCCACGCCGTTTGCCATCAGCGGTTCGCGGTCAGCTCGTGGCCCGGGCCGACCGGTTCGCCGAGCGGGGCGGGGCGGCTGAGGCGCGCGGGGGGAGCGAGCGCGCCCCGCGGGGCGGCCACGACGGCCGGCGGCTCCTGACCGACCGCCACCGGCTGGCTGCCCGCGACCATCTCCCACGCGCCGGCCAGGTCGATCAACCCGTACCGCTCCACGCCGTCGGGACTAACGACCCGAAAGGGGTAGCACTGGTGGTGGTGGTCGAAGGGGTGCAGCTCTTGCTCATCGTAGACCGCCGCCGACAGCGTATAGGCACCCGCCAGCAGCGGCAGCGCCTCGATACGGTAGCGCAGCTCGCCCTCCCCCTCGACCTGCTCGATCGGCTGCCCATCGACGCGGGTGTTCGGGCCGCCGACTTGCAGCCCGCCGGCGTAGATGGCCACGCCGAACACCGGCCGGCGCACCCGCCGTCGGGCGTGGTAGCGCAGCCGCACGACCAGTGGCTCCCCCGTCGCGAACCGCGTGGCCGGCCGCCCCGCGCCGTCCAGCAGCTCGACCCCCACCAGCTCGATCTCGCCGCTGCCCCACCGCCGGCCGGTGGGGGCCAGGGGCTGGGGGCTGGGGACTGGGGAGTGAGCCCTAGCCCCCATTTCCCTCCCGCCCCCCCCGAGCAGATGGCGGCGGTACTCCTCGATGACCGGCCCCGGCGCGCCCAGCGCCCGCACCTGCCCGTCGTCGAGCCAGAGGACGCGCGTGCAGAACTGGGCGACCGCGGTCAGGTCGTGGCTGACCAGCAGGATCGTGCGGCCCGCGGCGTGCAGCGCGCGGATGCGGTCCAGGCAGCGCTCCTGAAACTGGAGGTCGCCCACGGCGAGCACCTCGTCGAGCAACAGCACGTCCGGCTCGACGTGGACCGCGACCGCGAAGCCGAGGCGCGCCTGCATGCCCGACGAGTAGCGCTTCACCGGCGTGTCCACGAAGCGCTCCAGGCCGGCGAACTCCACGATGTCGGCGAAGCGCTCGTCCACGCGGCGTCGCGGAATGCCGAGGATCGAGGCGTTCAGGTAGACGTTGTCGCGGCCGCTCAGCTCGGGGTGGAAGCCCGCGCCCAGCTCCAGCAGCGCGGCGACGCGGCCCCGCACGTCCACGCGGCCGTGGGTCGGGGCGAGCAGCCGCGTGGCGAGCTTGAGCAGCGTGCTCTTGCCGGAGCCGTTGGCGCCGATCACTCCCAGCGCCTCGCCGGGCGTCACGGCGAAGCTGACGTCGCGCAGCGCCCAGAACTCCTCGCGCCAGCCGCGCCGCCGGAAGGCGTGTAACAGCGCATCTTGCAGCGAGCGCGCGCGCTCATGGTGGATGGTGAAGCGCTTGGCGACACCCTCGAAGCGGATGGCCGGCATGCGGGTTGGAGCGCCCGCCGCGCTACGGCGCGGTGCGCGTGGGCGTCGCGGCGGGCGGCAAGAGCTGGAAGATCGGGGTCGGCGACGCCGCCGGCGTGGCCTGCGCGGGTGGCGCGTCGAAGCTCGGCGCGCGCTGCGTGCTGGCCGGCGCTGTCGGGCCCGCGCCGCCCGCCGTGCCCGAGCTGCCAGTGGTCGAGGCGGGGCCAGCCGCGGTGCTCGGGCTCGCGGCGCCGGTCGTCACCGCGCCCGGCGCGCTCGCGGGGCCCGCGCTCCGGCCGCCGCTACCGGTCGGCGCGCTCACGCTCGGGCTACCGCCCGTGGCCGCGCCGCTCGCCGTGCCGAGGCTTGGCGCCGCGGGGGCGCCGACGGTGGTGCTGCTCGGGCCAGCGCTCGGGCTGCTGCCTGTGACCGCGCCGGTGCCGCTTGCAGCGCTGTCGGGGCTGCCGGTCGTGACGGCACCCGCGCTGCCGGTCGCGCCAGCGCTCGTGCCGCCGGTGGTCGCGGCCGGCGCGTGCTGCGGCGTGGTGCTACCGGCGCTCGGCAGGATGGCGGGGGCCGCGCCCGCGCCGCCAGGAATCGTGACGCGCCGCGGCTCGGCGGCCGGCGCGCCGCTCGTCGTGCTCTGCGGCACCTGCGAGCGGCCGGGCAGCGCCACGCTGGCCGGACCGACCACGCCGAACGTCGGTGCCGCGGCCGGCACGATGCGCTCGGGCGGCGCTGGCTCGGCGACGGCCGGCGGCGCGACGGCGGCCGGCTCGGGGGCAGCCTCGACGGGTGCCGCGACCGCGGCCGGGACGGGGGCCGGCGCGGCGGCCGTCGCCCCGGTGGCCACGCTATCGGGCCGCGACACCTCGACCGCGCGAGCGACGGCCGGGCGCGCCGGCTCGGGCACGCGCTGCACGATGGCGCCCAGCATCTGCTCGTTCGCCTCCAGCCGCGTGATCACGCGGCCGACCTGCTCGGGGGCCGGCGCCTGGCCCTGCGTGTTGTTCAGCTCGGAGCGCACGGCGTCGACCTCGCGCACGTAGTCGGTGGCCAGCGACGCCACCACGTCGGCGCGGTCGCGCTCGACCATCTCGCGCGTTTCCTTCATGCGCTCCTGGGCGCGCTGCATACGAATCTCGAGGCGGGCCTGCGGCGGCGCCACGGCCAGCTGGGCATCCTCGACCAGCCGCTTCACCGGATACAGCGGCTCGTCGGGCAGGCTCGTCGCCGTCGAGGTCGCCAGGCTCCCGGCCAGCAGCAGCGCCAGGCCCGCGCCGCCGACGCCGGCGGCCAGGCGCGACAGCGTGCGCACGAGATGCTTGCGCGGCGTGCGCCCCGTGGCAGCGGGCCGCGTGGCGGGGTCCGCGTGCTCGCGGCGCGCGGCGGCCCAGAGCGGCAGGGACACCGGGGCGCTGGGCGCGGCGGTCGCGGCGGCCGGCGCGGCCGCGCGCCGCCAGAGCGGGTCTTGCCGCAGCCGGGCCGGGGCCTGTACGGGCGGCAGGCTTCGCAGCTCGACGGCCAGCGCCAGGAGTGGCTCGAGGTCGGGGTGCTGGGCCAGGATGGCGTCTACGCCCGGCTCGCCGCGCTCCCAGCGCTCCAGCGCCGTGGCGAGCGCCTCGGGCGCTTCCAGACGAGCAGCGGCATACGCCGGCAATGCCACGGGCGCCGATGGCTCGGCAGGCCGCGCGAGCCCGCGCCGCCAGAGCGGGTCGCGGCGCAGGCGCTCGGGCGCGCGCACGGCAGGCAGCGACCGCAGCTCCTCGGCCAGTCGGAGCAGCGGTTCGAGTTCAGCCCGCAGCTCGGGGCGCCGCGCTAGCAGCTCCTCCGCGCCACCCTGGCCGCTCTCCCAACGCTCCAAGCACTCGCTCAGAACGTCGTGCGGACCCTGCTGGGTCACCGCTCGCCTCCTGCGTCGTCTGGGCCTGCCGGGCCGTATCCGCCGCGGCCGGCCCGCCCCTGCCTTGTGCCCGGTGCGTCTGCAGCAGCCGGCCCCGGCGCCCGCCCCCTAGCAGATTCCGTGCCTAGTCGCCGCTCATGGCCTCCAGGACGCGGCTCAGTCGTCGCGCCCCGCCGTGGCCATTCCGCCGCCGCTCCGGCGTGCGCCGCTCGTCCTGCTCCAGCAGCCGCCGCAGCGCTTGCAGCGCCCGATGTTGGATCACCCGCACCGTCGCCGCCGACTTGCCCAGGTGCAGCGCCACGTCGGCGTGCGGCATCTGCTCGATGAAGCGCAGCACGATGACTTCGCGCTGCTCGTCGGGAAGCTGCCGCACTGCCTCCTGCAGCGTGTGGATCATCTCGCTCTGGGCAAGCTCTTCCTCGGGATCGATCCCGTCGCCAATCGGGTCCAACAAGCTGGCGTTCGTCGGCTTCGTCGAGCGGTAGTGGTCGATGACCGTATTCCGCGCGAGCCGCAACAGCCAGTGCTGGAACGGCAGCTCCCGCCACTGATAGCGGTTGATGGCCTCCCAGGCCTTCATGAAAATCTGCTGTGTGAGGTCCTCGGCGAGCTGCCCGTTCCCGACCTTGTAATAAACATAACGGTAAATGGTGTCGAGATGGCTCTCGTACAGCGTCTGGAACGCTTCGCTATCGCCGTCCGAGACCCGTCGCGCCAGGTCGTCCAGTCCGCTCTCGACCATCCACCGTCCGCTTCTGCGGCGGCTCCACTAGATTAAACGAGCCACCGCCGGGAACGTTACAGCTTTGCCTTGTCAGTACCACAAGGCCGTCCTATCATACCCTGGCTGGGGGCGCCGGGCAAACCTTCGGGGGCCGCCCGGACGCCTGGGAGGGGCTGGTGCTAGACGCGGAGCTACTGCGCATTCTTGCCTGTCCGGTGTGTATCGCGCCGCTGCAGGAGGCCGACGGTCGGCTCGTCTGCGGCCAATGCGGGCGGCGCTACCCGATCCGCAACGGCATCCCGATCCTGCTCGTCGACGAGGCGGAGCTGCCCGCCGGCGGCCCCCCGGGGAGGGCCGCATCCGACGCCTGAGCGCCGGCGCCTGGGTCGGCCTGCTGGTGGCGCTGTTGCTCGTGCCCCCGCCCCCACCGGTCGGGCCGGCGGACGCCCTCGCCAGCGAGCTGCTGGTGCGGCTGGCTCCCGCGGCGCCGCCGCTGCCCGCGCGGCCGTTCGGCGCGAGCCTGCCCGTCACGGCCGACCCGCCCTTCGCGCCGCTGGCCCTTCAGCGTGTCCGGGTGCCCGCGGCCGCGGTCGACGCGTACTCAGCCCGGCTGCGTGCCCTGCCCGGCGTGCGGGGCGTCGAGCCGAACGCCCGCGTGCAGGCCGCCACCACGCCCAACGACCCCTACTTCGCGGACTATCAGTGGAACCTGCGCCAGATCCACGCGCCCGAGGCCTGGGATCTGACGACCGGCGATCGCCGCGTGGTCATCGCCATCGTGGACACGGGCATCGCCCTCGACCATCCGGACCTCGTCGGCAAGCTGGTGCCGGGTATCAATCTCGTCACACCTGACCAGCCGCCGAGCGACGACAACGGCCACGGCACCCACGTCGCCGGCATCGCGGCCGCGGCCACGAACAACGGCGAGGGCGTGGCCGGGGTGGACTGGGAAGCGCGGCTGATGCCCGTGAAGGTGCTCGACGCCGACGGCAGCGCCGACGTCAACCGCGTGGCGCAGGGCATGGTGTGGGCGGTGGACCACGGCGCCCGCGTGCTGAACCTCAGCTTCACCGGCGCGGAGTCGTCCACCGCGCTGGGCGAGGCGGTACAGTACGCCCGTGACCGCGGCGCCCTGGTCGTGGCGGCGGTGGGCAACGACGGCCGTGCCGAGGCCACCTATCCGGCGGCGCTTGACGGTGTGCTCGCGGTCGGCGCGACCGATCGTAACGACCAGCGGCTGCCGTCGTCCAACACCGGCCCGTACGTCGGCATCGCCGCGCCGGGCCAGCAGATCGCCAGCACCTTCTGGTCGCCCGACGCGGGCAACACCTACGCCCAGGCCAGCACCACCTCCCAGGCGGCGCCGCAGGTGGCGGGCGTCGCGAGCCTCATCTGGTCGGTCAACCCGGACCTCCGCGGCGACGCCGTCCGCGCGCTGCTGGTGGACCACGCCGACGCCGTGGGGCCGCCCGGTCGCAACGACGAGACCGGCGCTGGGCGTCTCAACGCCTATCGCTCGGTCCTCGCGGCGCTGCCCTGGAACTACGACAGCGGCGGGGCGGCGAGCTACCGGGCGCCGGTGGAGGCCGCGCCGCAGCTCTACCTGCCATACGTCGTGAAGGCCGCAGACGGCTGGACTAGCTCGATCACGGTCCGCAACCCGCTAGCGCAGGCCACCACCGCGACGGTCAGCTTCCTCGGGCCAGGCGGCGCGCCCGTGGCCTCGGTCAACGCGAGCCTGAACGCCTTCGGTGCCACGACCCTGCCGCTGCAGACTGTCGCCGAGGTGCCGGCGGGCTTCCGCGGCGCGGCGGTTGTGGAGGCGGGCGGCGGCATCACGGCGCTGGTCGCGCAAGACCGCGCCGGCGGTAGCCGCCACGGCTACCTGGGCGTGTCGAGCGGCGCCGCGCGCCTCTACGCGCCGCTCGTCGAGAAGAGCGAGCAGCGCGGCAGCACCGTGCTGTACGTGCAGAACCTGGCCGATACGCGGGAGACCGCCACGGTGAGCTACTACACTCCCGCCGGTGCGCTGCTCGGCCAGGACAGCGCGACGCTGGCGCCACGCGCCGTCGCGGCCGTTCGCCTCGCCGAGGCGGCCAGCCTCACGGACGGCTTCGTGGGCGCGGCGGTGATCGACAGCGCGGGCGGCGGCGCGCTGGGGGCGGTCGCCGCGCAGATCGGCCCGAACGGCACGGCCACCAGCTACGTCGTGCCCAACGAGGCAGCCGCCACGATCGCGGCGCCGCTCGTCTTCAAGCGCGCCGGCGGCTGGTCCACGGGCATCCAGGTGTTGAACACGGGCACGGCGCCCGCGCAGGTGACCGTCAGCTACAGCCGGCCGGCGGGCGTGCCGGCCCCGGTGCAGGAAGTCGTCGCCATCCCGGCGCACGGCAGCGCCACGCTGTACCAGCCCGCCAATGCCAACCTGCCCGACGAGTACGTTGGCTCGGCGACGCTCACGGCCACCAGCGGCGGGCCGCTCGTCGCCGTGGTCAACCAGGCGCGGGCCGACAGCAGCCTCGTCATGACGTATCCGGCGGCGCCGAGCGGTGGGACGGTCGTCGACGTGCCGCTGCTCGCCAAGGACTACGGCGGCTGGACGGCCGGCCTGCGCGTGCAGAACCTCGCCGGCGACACGGCCGACGTGTCGGTGATCTACTACGACCAGACCGGTCGGCCGCTCTACACCGCCCAGAACACGCTGGCGCCCGGCGACGGCACGACCTACACGCCGGCCAGCATTCCGGCGCTCCCCTGGGGCTTTCAGGGCGCCGCCACCGTGACCAGCAACGGTCACCCGCTCGCGGTCGTCGTGAACCTCCTCAAGTCCGCGCCGTAAGCCCGGAGGGGAGAGCGCTGCTATGCCGTCACCAGGTCGCCCACCACGATTAGACGCTGGTTGAAGGTGCGGGTGCGGAAATCGAACTCGCCGGCGCAGGTGATGAGGCTGAGGCGGGGGGTGCTCGACGGCGCCAGCACACTTGTGTCGGCGGGGTCCACTAAGCGCAGCTCGCTCACGCGGTAGGTGAACTGCCCCTGCTCCGTATAGACCACCACCGGGTCGCCGGGGCGCAATAGGTGCAGGTCGCGGAAGACGTTCCCCATCTCGCGCGTGACGACGTGGCCGGACAGGACGACGTTCGTGCGCGCGCCCACTAGCCCGGTCATGCGGTAGTGCCCGGCGACGAAGGGTACCGTCTCCCACTGGGGCACGCCGTTGGCGTCGAGCGTCGTGCTCAGCTCGACGACCGGCGTGTCCACGCCGATGCGCGGGATGACGAGGTGGACCGGCAGCCCGGGCGGGGGCGGCGGCGGCACAGGCGTGGGGCGCGGCGTGCGCGTGGGAATCGCGCTCGTGATCCGCGTGGGGGATGGCGGCAGGGTGGGCAGCGGGGGGAGCGCGTAGGTCGGCGCGGCCGTGAGGGTGGCCAGGAGCTGCGCCAGCGGGCCGGGTCGGTCCGCGCCCAACGTGTCGGTGGGCGCGCTCACGGTCGCCGCCGGACTGGGCGGCGGCGCCGGGCTAACGGAAGGCACCGCCTCAGCGGGCGGGCCGCCCGTGGCGGCGGCCGGCGCGGCGGCTCGCGGCCCGGGCAAGCTGCCCGCGGCATCCGTGGCTCGCGGGCCTGGCTCGACTGGGGCGCTCCTGTCTGGAGCCAGCGTGACGCGTGTGGCGCGCGCCTCCACAAGCGCCGGCGGCGGCGGCACCGACGGCCGCCAGAGTGGCAGGACGCCCGTGGCGGCGAGCGCGGTAACGACGACGAGCAGGCTGCCCGCGGCGATCAGCGCGCCGCCCGCAAGCCGCCGGCGGCGAGCGGAGTCGCCCCGGGCACCGCGCGAATCGTCGGACATCGGTGGGCCTCCCGGGCAAATACAACGGTACGCTGTAGTGTACGCCTAGTCGCTGGCCGGCGAGCGAGTGATATGATGGCAGGGGAAACCGGCAAGGGAGCGGGCGCGACTTGTGATACGGCCGTAATTTGCCGGCCCTCGCGCCACGGTCTGCCGTCCCTATAATGGGGCGGGCAGGCGTGACCTGGAGCTTGAGTGAGCACGTGCCCGGCCGGACGCGCGCCAGTCGTATCCCGTGAGCGCCCCTGGCGAGGAGGCGCGGACGGCACGAATCTTGCCGGCGGGCGGCGAGGCTGGCAGACACTCTCGTCGCGCGTTGCCGTTGCCGCGCCCGCTCCCGCCCACTCGCGCACACCACGGTCGAGGAGGAGCCATGCCCCGACTCGCCTTGCTGCTGGCTGCAGCGACCGCCCTGCTGATGCTCGGGCCGACGCCCGCCGCCCTGGCGCAGGCGCGGGTCGCTGGCCAGATCGGTACGGCCCAACCCACCCCTCTGGTTCCCCCGCCGCCGACCCCGTATTCGGGCCTGAGCGCCACCTCCACGCCGATCGGCCAGCCTCCCGGTGTCCCGCCGATCCCGCGCACGACTAGCATCACGCAGCCGCCGCGCCCGAATCTCGTGGCGACCGCAACCGCGGCGGCGGCGACCATTACCGTGGCCGATGCCACCGCCACGGCCAACGTGGCCGCGCCGTTGACCGCGGTCGCGCAGACCGCGACTGCACTTGCCGTCCCTACCCGGACAGCGACCCTGCCGGCGCTGGCGCCCACGGTCGCGGCAACGCTAACGCCGCTCGCCACCTTGACTCCCATTCGCACGGCCACCCCTGCCCCCACGGTCGCGGCGGCCACGCCCACCGCGGTGCCGACGCCCAATGCGCTGGCCGAGAGCCGGACGGTGCTCACGCGCGCCCCCATCGCCGTGGGCGACGAGACGATCGCCGCGGGCGCCGCGCTGCAGATTCCGCTGGAAACCGCGCTCGAGGACGGCGCGATCCCGCCCGGCACGCCCGTGCGGCTCCCGAACGGCCAGGTGATCACCTTGCCCGCGGGCACCAGTATCCCGGCCGCCGAGAACCCGACGACGATTGGCGCGCCGCTGAACGCCGTGCTGCCGCGTGCCAGTCTGGTCGGCACCACCAGCTACCCGCAAGGCACCGCGCTCGTCCTACCCTCGGGCACGAGCGTGCTTGGCAGTCCGGACCCGAACGCCACGGTGCTGCTGCAACCCGGCGCCGTCGTGCAGGTCGGGGGCAACACCACGACGCTGGTCGAGCCGCTGCCCGTAGTCGTGAGCGCCGTGCCCGTCGCGCAGCCGGCCGCCCTCCCGCCCACCGGAGACGCCGACCCAGTGGTCTGGCCCGCGGGGCTGGGGCTGCTGCTCGTGCTCGGCGGTTGGCGCCTGCTCCGTCGCGCCTAGCCGGGCCGAGGGGCGGGTTCCCAGCGTAACGCGCGCGCGGTCGGGCCGGCGGATGGGCTGGCCCGACCCGGCCGCGCGGCGCCTCGCTCGCCGCGGGGCGGACGGGACACCCGCAGCGGGCGGGTTGGCTGCCCGTCGGGTGCGGTGGTGCTCGGCGTACTGCGGCGAGTTGCCGCTTCACGGCATGTTGCCGTACAATATCTCTGCGCTCGGCCACATGCGCCCGGGCGCTTGGGCCGCTAGCTCAATTGGCAGAGCAGCTGACTCTTAATCAGCGGGTTCAGGGTTCAAGTCCCTGGCGGCTCACCACCCCCCGCATTTGCGGGGGTTTTTCTTTTGCCCTCCCTCCAGAAGACTCGTTCGAACCAACTGATTCCCTGTTAGCAACCCAGGAGGCAGTTATCAGATGGGCGCGTACTTGGGCATGAGCTTCGCGGCGGAGAGCTGCCTCACCGAGGCGGTGTAGCGCCGCGTCATCGCCTCGGTCCGGCTTCCCAGCATCTCCTGCACCGCCGCCCGTTCCGCCCCCTTCTCCAGCGCGACCTGCGCGAAGTGGTGCCGGAGCAGGTGGCTGCGCACCCGCAGCACCCCACTCCGTCACTTCAGCCGCCGGAAGACCGACTGGTAGCCCCAATAGGTGAGCGGCCTGCCGTCGTCGCTCAGCCGCAGCCGGTCGGTGGGTGCCGAGGCGGGCCGCTCGCGCAGGTAGCGGGGCAGGAGCTTGAGGGTCCGTGGCGAGAGGTACGCGAGCTGGATGGCGCCGCCCTTGGCCCTCACCTGGAGCTCCCCAGACAGCAGGTTGACATCGGACACGCATAGCTCCTGGATCTCCCGGAAACGCCTCCCGGTCGCCAGCTGGACCCCCACGATCGCCGCGTCGCGGATGACCTTGTCGAAAGTCGATTAGCCTGGCCGGTGGCGTCAATTAGAATGGTTCTGGCACAGAGTGTGTGGGGTGCACGGGGCCGGACTGACACACTCCCCGCATGACGCCCCGCCTTTGGGGTGCGGCGCCGGGGGAGGAGACCAGCATGGAGATAACCGCGCTGCTCCCGCATCTGGCCGACGTCGTTGTTAGGCTGGTCCAGGTCCTCGCCAATGAAGTAGTGGTCGACGCGGTCACGCAGACAGCGGTGGCCGCCTGTCCCGATTGCCGGACGCCTTCCCGGCGCTTGCACGGCTCGTATACGCGGCAGCTTGCGGACATGCCGTTGGGCCGGCGCCGGGTCACGATTTACCTGCAGGTCCGGCGATTCCGCTGCCAGGAGCTCACCTGCCGCCGGCGAACCTTCGCCGAACAGGCACCGCGGTTGGCGGCGCCATATGCCCACCGCAGTGCGCCGCTCCAAGCCCTCCTCACCGATCTCGCGCTCACCCTCGGCGGCCGGCCCAGTGCGCGATTCGCTGCGAGGTGGACGGTCGTCATCAGCCGCATGACGTCCCTCCGGCTCGTGCGGGCGCTGCCGGATCCGCCGATCATCACGCCCACGATCCTCGGCGTCAATGATTTCGCCCTCCGACGCGGGCATCGGTACGGCACGATCCTGACCGACCTGGAACAGCACCGGGTCATGGATCTGCTGCCCGACCGCATCGCACAGACCTTGGCGACCTGGCTGTAAGAGCATGGCGCGCCGCAGATTGTCTGCCGGGATCGTGCCGGCGACTACGCCAGCGGCGTGCGGTAAGGGGCGCCGGAGGCTCCTCAGATCGCTGACCGGTTTCACCTGCAGAAGAACAGCAGCGAGGTGCTCGAACGGATCCTGGCCCGCCATCCGGCGGCTCTCCGGGCCGCCGTGACCGATGGCCCGCCAGCGGACGGTGGCGGGGCGGCTCGCACGGGTGATGACCCGGCGGCCGCAAAGCCCCGACGAGCACGCCGGCTGGCGCGCTACGAGCAGGTGATCACCTTGCGGCAGGACGGCTGGTCTCTCACTGAGATCGCGGCGCTCGAGGACCTCTCGCGGCCGACCGTGCGCAAGTATGTCACCGCCGGGAGCTTCCCCGAGTGGTCGGCGCGGCGGACGAAGCTGAGCGCGGGGACAGCGCACGCGAGCTACCTCCAGGCGCGGTGGCAGGCGGGCTGCCGGGATGCGACCGTACTGTGGCAGGAGTTGCAGGCGCGAGGCTTCACCGGCTCGCTGCGCATGGTCTAGCGAGCGGTCGCCGGCTGGCGAGTGGAGCCAGCCCGGAGCGGCTGGCGCACGCGCCGCCCCGCAGCGCCGCCCCAACCGGCTCCCCCGCGGCCCCCGTCCGCACGACAGGCGGTCTGGTTATTGTTGCGGCCGGCGGAGGACCTGGAACCGGACCAACAGGTGATGCGGACACGACTGCTGGCGGCCGCGCCGGAGATCCAGATGGCCGTGGTGGTGATCAAGACCTTCCGGTGCATGGTGCATGATCGCGACGCGGGGGCGCTGGAGGGCTGGCTGCAGGCGGCCACCGCGAGTGGGGTGCCCGAACTACGCACCTTTGCCGCGGGCATCCGCCGGGAGCGCCCGGCCGTCGAGGCGACCTTAGCCCATGCCTGGAACTCAGGCCAGGCGGAGAGAGAGGTGTGTCGGACCAAGCTGATCAAGCGGCAGATGTATGGCCGGGCCAAGTTCGACCTGCTCCGTAAGCGAGTGCTGCTCGCCAGTTGAGGCCGCCGCGGCATCGATCAGCCTGAAGGCCGGGACGCGCGCAGCCTGCCTGCTGGTTGGCGGTGCGCAGGATCTCGCCGAGGTGCCGGCCAGAGTTCCGCACCACACACTCTGTGCCAGAACCAGGCTAATTGACTTTCGACAGCTCCTGCCGAGTGTCTATCCGGGTTTCAGTATCCCCTGGTCGGATCGTAGAGTTGAGGCCGTAGGAGCCGTCGATGGTAATCCGCTTGCTGGCCGGTTGCAGTATCCCCTGGTCGGATCGTAGGGTTGAGGCTTATAGGGTGGCGACGTGACGATCAGTTGCACCATAGTTTCAGTATCCCCTGGTCGGATCGTAGGGTTGAGGCGGATGATCCGCCAGCTACCGGGCTACGACGAGGCCGACTGTTTCAGTATCCCGAACCGCCCCGGGTAGCGTGGAGGCTCCAACCTTTGAGAGGATGGAGTCATGAGCAAAGCTACACGATACCCGCCCGAGCTGCGGGAGCGCGCGATCCGGCTGGTGCGGGAGCACCGGGATGAGCATGCGTCGGAGTGGG
>DATGMD010000053.1:0-85669 GCA_035293805.1 Chloroflexota bacterium
CTCGGTGAGTCGAAGATCACTGGGTCGTTCAAGACGACGCTGCGGGTGGGGTTCAACATGATTAGCTTGATTCTGGGCTACCGCCTGCGCACGCTGGCGCGGCCCCGGCCCGCGCGCCTGCAGCGCTCGGCAGAACAGACCTAACCCCCCAGGCCTCCCTTCCCTACCAAGGAAGGGGGGAGCCACCCCGGCCCCGTCCCGGTCCCTCTCCCCGTTCCCACATTGGGAGGGGGGCCCGAGGGGTAGGTCGGCCGGTTCTCCCCCTTCCCACATCGGGAGGGGGGCGGGGGGCAGGTCAAGGGAGCGAATTTTGGCGCGAGTACTGGTTACCGGCGGGGGCGGGTTCATCGGCTCCCACCTGGTGGACGCGCTCGTCGAGCGCGGCCATCAGGTCCGCGTGCTCGACAATCTCAGCCCGCAGGTCCACGGGCGCGGGGCGAAGCCGCCGGGCTACCTCAACCCCCGGGCGGAGTTCGTGAAGGGCGACGTGCGCAGCCGCCCGAATCTCCGCGCGGCGCTGGAGGGCGTCGAGGTAGTGTTCCACCAGGCGGCCGCTGTCGGCGTCGGCCAGTCGATGTACGAGATTCGCCGCTACGTGGACGTGAACACCTACGGCGGCGCCGTGCTGCTGGACGTGCTGGCGAACGAGCCGCACACGGTCCGCAAGCTGATCGTCGCCTCGTCCATGTCGATCTACGGCGAGGGCGCCTACGAGTGCCCAACACACGGGCGCGTCTATCCGTCGCTCCGCTCGGAGGCGCAGCTTGCCGCCCGCGACTGGGAGATGCACTGCCCCGACTGTGACCAGCCGGTGGCGGCCCGCCCGACCGACGAGCAGAAGCCGCTCGCGCCGACCTCGATCTACGCGATCACCAAGCGCGACCACGAGGAGATGTTCCTGACGGTCGGCCGCGCCTATAAGCTACCCACGGTCGCGCTGCGCTACTTCAACGTGTACGGGCCACGGCAGGCGCTGTCGAATCCCTACACCGGCGTGGCGGCGATCTTCTCCTCGCGGCTATTGAACGGCCGTGCGCCGCTGGTGTTCGAGGACGGCCGGCAGACCCGCGACTTCACCCACGTCCGCGACATCGTGCAGGCGAACCTCCTGGCGATGGAGTCGAGCGCGGGCGACTACGAGGTGTTCAACGTGGGCACCGGCGTGCCCACCTCGGTGGCCAGGGTAGCTGAGCTGCTGGCCCAGCACCTGGGCCTCGACCTGCAGCCGGAGATCGTCCAGCAGTTCCGTGCCGGCGACATCCGCCACTGCTACGCCGACGTCGGGAAGATCCAGCGGCTCCTGGGCTACCAGCCCAGCGTGACCTTCCAGGCCGGCCTGGACGACCTGGTCGCCTGGGCGCGCGACCAGCGGCCGGAGGACGCGGTGGAGCGCGCCACGCGCGAGCTTGCCGCCAAGGCGCTGATCCAGTGACGGCGGGGCACACGCACGGCCATGGGCACGGCCACGGGCACGACGGGGCGCTGACCGTCGTGCCGCCCGGCGCGCACTTCGACAGTATCGCCGCCCTGTACAATGCCAGCCTGCCGCCCCACGTCGTGCGCCATTACCTGGAGAAGCGCGTGGCCTTCGTGCGCAGCCGCGTGCCCGCGCCAGCGCGCCTGCTCGACGTGGGCTGCGGGACGGGGCTGCTGGCGCAGCGGCTGTCGCGGGAGGGCTACGAGGTCGTCGGCCTGGACCTCTCATACGGCATGTTGCTCCAGGGCAGCGCGGCGCTCCGCTACGTGCAAGGCGACGGCGCGGCGCTGCCGTTCGACGACGCTGTGTTCGACGGCGCCGTCACGGTGGCCGCGCTCCACCACATCTTCGAGCCCGCCAAGGTCGCGTCGACCATCCGCGAGATGCTGCGCGTGACGCGACCCAGCGGGGCGGTGATCCTCTGGGACCACAACCCGCTGAATCCCTACTGGCCGTTCCTCATGCGGCGCCTGCCGCAAGACGACGAGGACACGCGGCTCGTGCCGGCGGGCGAGATCCTGCGGGCGCTGCGGGAGGCCGGCGCCCGGGGCATCGAGGTCGTGCGGAGCGGCTGGGTGCCGGACTTCACCCCGCGCTGGGGCCTCCCGGCCGTGCAGGCGGCCGAGCTCGCGCTGGAACGCCTGCCCCTCATCCGCCAGCTCTCGGCCCACAACGTCGTCGTGGCGCGGCCTTGACCCTGCCCGGCGGTGGCCCGGTTCTTGCCGGCCGCGCGCCGGGGGGTAGCCCCCCCGAATTTGGGGGTGTATCCCCTACAGCTGGCGGCCTCGCGACCCGTAATCTGGAGTAGGTGAACCGAGGCCGCGGTGTGCGACAGAACCTTGGGCGCCTCACACTTCGACGCAGAGGAGTTGTCGATGAACCTACGCCGCTCTTCGCGGATCCTGGCCGGCGCCGCCGTGGCGCTCGTGCTGGCCGGTAGCGTGTCCTGGGCCCCAGCCCGCCCGGCGCTCGCGCAGGCCTCGCCCACGAGCTGCCCCGTGCAGGCGCAGCCGGCCCAGGGCACGGGGCAGCAGGCCGCCCAGCAGGCGGCCCAGCAGGCCGCGCGCCTGAGCACGGGGCAGAAGCAGTCGCTATGTCTGGCGGCCGACCTACTCGAGCAGGCCAACTTCCGCCTGACGACGGACCTGGCGAACGCCCTGTTCCCCGGCTCGCTCGGCCCCATCGGCCCGCTGTCCGCGACAGACATCGGCGCGCACGCGCAGGGCCCCGATACCGGCGCGCTGTTTGACGCGACCGTCGCCTCGGCGGCGACCGGGCTGTCGGGCAGCATCCTGGCCGGCGCCGGCCTAGCAGGCTACCTGCGGGAGCTGACCATCGACAACCCCGACCCGAACTGGCAGCAGCCGGTGCAGCCAGTCACACCGCCCATGGTCTTCCCGAGCCCGTCGCCCGAGACCAACCAGCCGGTCGCGGCGTCGTTCCAGTCGCTGCTCGCCAACGAGGTGCAGGCGGTCGGCGTGGCCCAGGCCCTGGTGTTCGCCCTGCGCCGGGCGCAGGGCGCCGCGCAGGCCGGCCAGACGCAGGTGAGCCAGCAGCACCTGCGCACGGCGGGCATCCTCTCGGTGCAGCTCGCAACGCTGCTCAACCGCGAGTCGCGGCAGCGGCTGCAGATGATGGGCGCCCTGAGCACCGAGCAGCTCCCCGTCTATCTCGGCGATCCGCCGCTGGCGCAAGCGCTCGACGGCGCCGCCATCGCGCTCGTGCAGTTCGCCGGCGCGCAGGGAATCCAGCCGCCGGTGTTCGCACCGCCCGCCCCGCCCATGGTCCCGGTCACGCTGCCGCAGCCGCCTCCGCCGCCGCCCCCGGCCGGCGGGCCGCCGCCGAGCGACGCGACCTCGCCGGCGCCGCCCGCGGCGTCCGGCGCCGGGCAGTAGCCCACGCCATCCCGCGGAGAGCGAGCGCCCGAGGCCCTAGGGCCTCGGGCGCTCCGTGTCTTTGGACGCCGATTGCGGCGGATGCGGTCAGCGGCCCGCGGCGGCCGGCTGCCGCGCCTGCACGTAGTTGGTCATACGACCGATCTTCTCGATGTCCGTGACCATCGTATCGCCCGCGTGGATCTGCCCCACGCCCGGCGGGGAGCCGGTGGTGAACACGTCGCCGGGGTTCAGCGTGAACACCTTTGAGGCGTAGCTGATCATCTCCGGGATCTTGACTAGCATGTCGGCGGTGTTCACGTCCTGCTTCGTCTGCCCGTTCACCCACAGCTGGATATGCAGGTTGTGCGGGTCGCCGATCTCGTCGGCGGTCACGAGGTAGGGGCCGATCGGCGTGAAGCCGTCGTACGACTTGCGGCGCGAGCGGTCGCCGTCGCCGCGCACCGTGATGTCCAGCAGGATCGTGTAGCCGAGCACGTAGTCGAGCGCGCGCTCGGCGGGCACGTCCTTGGCCGTCTTGCCGATGACGAACGCCAGCTCCGACTCGTGGTGGATCTCGCGGTCGCCCACCTCGGGCAGATACACCGTGTCGTCCGGCCCGATGATCGAGCTAGGCGCCTTCAGGAAGACGTCGAACTCGCCGAGCCAGGCCGCGTGGCCGGTGAAGTCGCGGCGCGCGGCCATCTCCGCCTTGTGGGCGCCGTAGTTGGAGGCCGCCGCAAGGATCTTCGACGGGTTCAGCACGGGCGCGTTCAGGCGTACTTGGCCGACGGGCACGCCCTGGCCCTTCTGAGCCGCCTCCTCCAGCCGCGGGCGCAGCGTGTCGAAGTCGTGGCACAGCCGCAGCCAGAAGTTGGCCATGTAGCCGTTGTCCCAGGCCGGGAGCGCGCTCGTCACGTCGACGATCGTGTCGTCGCGCACGACGCCCAGCCGGTGATCGTTGAATAGCGCGAGCTTCATCATCTCCTCCTCGCCCCCCAGTCCGTGAGTCAGCGTTGGAAAGGTTCACCCGAAGGGTAAACCTTTCCAACGCGAATCCACGGACTGGGGTCGCCGCCACGCTGGCCAAGAGCCCGCGCCATGATAGCACGCGGCGCGCTTGCCAAGCGCCGAGCGAGCAGGCATCATGGACGCGCAGCGCTACACGCTAGCCCCGCCGAGCCACCGAACTGGCCGGGAGCCGCCCTCACCCTGACCCGCTCCCTCTGGGAGAGAGGGCCCTGCGTGTGGGCCGCGCCGGCCGCCTCTCCCCCTGGGAGAGGGCGGGGGTGAGGGCGAATCCCGGAGGCCGCAGCAGATGGCGAAGATGACGGCAGCCCCGGGGGGGAACGCAGGCGGCCCCCTGGAGCGCTACTTCCGCATCCACGAGCGCGGCAGCACCGTCGCCGCCGAGGTGCGCGGCGGCGCCACCACGTTTATCGTGATGGCCTACATCCTGTTCGTGAACCCGGTGGTCCTCTCCACGCTGACCCGCGGGCAGGGCCCGGACTTCGCCGCCACCGCCACGATGACGGCGCTGGCCGCTGGCGTCTGCACGCTGGCCATGGGTCTGTACACCAATTACCCGTTCGCCCTCGCGTCCGGCCTGGGCCTGAACGCGGTCGTCGCCTTCGACCTCATCCTGGGCCGCGGCATCGCGTGGCAAGCGGCGATGGGGGTCATCTTCATGGAGGGCGTCGTCATCAGCGTCCTCGTGCTGGCCGGCTTCCGCGAGTCAGTCATGCTGGCGATCCCCATGAACCTGAAGCGGGCGATCGGGGTCGGCATCGGCCTGTTCATTCTGTTCATCGGCCTGGTCAACGCCGGGTTCGTGCGGGTGCCGGTCGAGAGCATCCCCATCGTCAACGGGCAGGCCGCCGGCCAGCCGGAGCCGCCCGTGACGCTCGGCAACCTCACGGGGTGGCCGATCTTCGTGGCGACCTTCGGGCTGTTCCTGAGCGCGCTGCTGCTGGCCCGGCGCGTGCGCGGCGCGCTGCTGATCGGCATCCTCGCGACCACCGCGGTGGCCATCGCCATCCACTACGCCACCGGCGCCAGCGTGTCGGCCGCGGGAGGGGCGCAGGGCGCTCTGCCCGACCGGCTCGCGCCCGTGTCGTTCGCCACGCTCGGCGCCGGGCTGAACTTCGGCGTCTTCCAGGCCGTGGGCGTGATTACCGCCCTGCTCGTGATCTTCTCGCTAATGCTGTCCGACTTCTTCGACACAATGGGAACGGTGATCGGCATCGGCGACGAGGCGGGCTGGCTGGACGCGCAGGGAAACCTGCCCGGCATCCGGCGGGTGCTGCTGGTGGACGGGATTTCGGCGGCCGTGGGGGGCTTCTGCGCCTGCTCCTCGGTGACGACTTATATCGAGAGCGGCGCGGGGGTGGCCGAGGGCGCGCGGACGGGCCTGGCGTCGGTCGTGACGGGGCTGCTGTTCCTGGCGGCGATCGTCCTCAGCCCGCTGGCGGGTGTGGTGCCCGCGGAGGCGACCGCGCCGGCGCTGATCCTGGTCGGCTTCTTCATGACCGGGGTGCTGCGCGAGATCGACTTCTCCAGCCTGGACGAGGGCTTGCCGGCGCTGCTCACCCTGGCCGTGATGCCGTTCACCTTCTCCATCACCGACGGGATCGGCGCCGGGTTCGTGAGCTACAGCTTCCTCAAGCTGGTGACGGGCCAGGGCCGCCAGGTGCACTGGTTGATGTACGTCGTCTCGGCCGCGTTCCTCGTGTACTTTGGCACCGGCCTGCTGCGCGACTGGTTCGGTATCTAGCGCCAGGCGCCTGCGCGGTCGCGGGGGCCGACGCGCGGTGCGCTACAACTGGGAGATGCGATGGAGTGGACTGCCCGGCATCAGCGGATCGAGCGCCGGCTGGAGGCCGGCGGGCAGGCCTGGGGCCGCTGGCTCGACATCGGCGAGAACCTCGTGCTGCTCGGCGTCGGCACCGTCCTGCTGCTCGCGGGGCTGCTCGTGGTGCTCGTGGCCGGGCAGGAGCTGCTGCACGCGCTCGCCTTTCGCACCTTCTCCGAAGACATCATCGACATCGCCGAGACGGCGCTGCTCGGGCTGATCCTCGCCGAGCTGGTCCATACGGTGTTGTTGCCGTTGCGCGGCCAGGCCTTGACCCCTGAGCCGTTCCTGGTGATCACCGTCGTCGCCCTCGCCCGCGACATGCTGCTGACCAGCGTCCTGATTCCACAGACGCTGGGGGTCGGTCCGCTCATCACGGGGCCGATGGTAGCCATCTCGGTCCAGGGCCTGGTCGCCCTGGTCCTCGTCGGCGCCCTGGTGCTCCTGCGCTGGTACCGCGCCCGCTAGCGGCCGCCCCGCCCGGTCTGCCACGGCCCGGCGCGGCGGCGGCTAGACGGGCTAGCGCCGGTCGGGCGCGGGGGCCGCTGGCGGGGCGGGCTCGACCTGCGGCGTGGGCAGTGGCGGGATGGCGGGCGGCGGAACCGGGGTGGCTGGCCGGGCGGGCGCAGCCGGTACGTTGATCGGCGCCAGGCGGGCCCCCGCGAAGTCCTTACGCTTGGCGACCACGCGGTAGTCGAACGCGAGGCTGCTCGTGCCGCCTTTCTGCTCACGCACCTCGAAACTGGTGGGCGTGTGGCTCGCCACGTACAGCCCGTTCGAGTCGCCGTGTGGCGTCAGGAACACGTAGTAGTCCTGGCCCGTGTCCACGGCCGGCAGGAAGTCGCGCGCGATCGGCACCGTCGCCTGGCCGTTCACGAGCTGCGCGTGGCCGAAGTCCTCGAACCACGACTCCGGGCTCTCCACGCTATACAGCACCCGATAGCTCCCGTCGGGATAGGGCACCGCGGCCGACAGCCCTTCGAGCGGGAGGCCGGTGCCGTGGGCGCGGAGGACCGGCAAGGCGAGGAGCGCCGCCGCGAGCGCCAGACCGAGGCTCACCCACCGAGACATGGTTTGCTCCTTCCTTGCTTGCCTTGCTTACGGACGGCACCCGAGCGCGCTACTGATACAGGCGCTGGAGGAAGCCGGCGCGGTCCAGGTCCTCGACGAAGTGATTGTCGACGAACTGCTCGGCGCGCAGGTCGGCCGCCGCCGGGACCTCCTCGGCGAGCCAGTCGATCTCCGTGCGCACCGCGTCGAGCGAGACGTACGGGTAGCGCTCCCAGCCGGGCACCATGGCGACGTAAGTCCGCTCTAGCAGGGCCGGGTCGTCGTTCTGCGTGTACTTGGCGATAATCTGCTTCGTGCCCTCCTTGTCGCGGTGCAGGAAGGCGAGGCCCTCGGCCAGCGCCTGCACGGCGCCGCGGGCAAGCGGTTCGTTGGCGGCGATCCACTCGCGGCGCGCGGCCACGCCCGACAGGCCGGGCAGCCCCCAGTCGGTCGTGTCGACGAGCTGGCGCAGGCCGGCGTCCTCCGCGCGGAAGGTGCCGGGCGGGCTCAGCAGCCCCGCGCTGACGCCGCCGGAGAGCAGCGCCTGGAGCGAGTTGCCCATGTCGCCGGTGGCGATCAGCGTCGTATCGCGGTCGACGTCGAGGCCGTAGCGCTCGAAGATCATGGCGGTGGTGCGCTGGACGATGCCGGCGCGGCCGGTGACCGCCACCTGCTTGCCGCGCAGGTCGGGCACGGAGGCAATGTCCGGCTGGGCGTACAGCCAGAAGCGGAGCTTGTTCGAGTAGGCGCCGATGAACTGGATCTGGATGTCGTGGAGGGCCGCGTTCAGCGCCGACGTGGGCGCGAGCGTCGTGATCGGCACCTCGCCGGCGACCAGCGCGCCGATGATCCGCTCCGCGCCGGGGATCGGCACCAGGTCGGGGTCGAGCCCGTATTTCAGGAAGAAGCCCTCGTCCTTGGCGACCCACAGGGCGGCGAGATTCGCCGTCACGGTGTTCAGACCGAAGCGCAGCGCGACCGGGGCCGGCGCCTGCGTCGCCGGCCCGCGGCCCGCTGGGGCCGCCTCCGTCGCCGTCGCGGCCCCCGGCGCCACGGAGCCGAGCGGCGCGCCGGCGTCGCTGGCGGTGCAGCCCGCGAGCGCGCAGATCAGTAGTCCGACCAAGAGCTGACGCCGCCAGGGCATGCCCACCTCCATCCTGGTTAGCCCGCGGGGTCGCCGCGCGCTCGTGAGCCACGAGCGCGCGGCCGGGCCGCTGTCAGTGGAGGCAGGATACACCATTGCCGCGATCGGTGACGGGTTGAGCGCGCCTGGCCGAGTGCTTAGGGGTGCGGTGCCCGGTCCCGACCGGCGCGCTGACCCCGGGGCACGGCCAGGCGGCCGCCTACGGTCCCTCGGCGCGCAGCTCGCGCAGGTTGTCCAGCTCGTTGATCAGCCACGGTACGTCGTGCGCGTAGGCCGTCGCGAACCCCTGCCGCAGCTCGAGGTCGGTGGTGGCGCCGACGGCGCCACCCTCGCGGGCCCGGTTCGCCATGCTATCGAGGTCGTCGGCGCTGATGCTGACGACGCGCCCGCCGCGGAACGCGGCGAGCAGCGGCCGCACGGCCGCCACCAGGCGCGAGACGTCGTCGTGGTAGTAGCGCGGCCACGGCTCGCCGCCGGCCGTGTCGCCGCCGGGCTCCCAGGCTTCGGCCGCCCGCGCGCGCTGCACCATCGCCGCCAGCGCGGCCGGTGGGATGTCCTCGTGCATGAGGCCCTCCTTGGCCAAGCGCGATCCTAGAGATCGCTGAGCGAGAGGAAGCCGAGCGGCGGCGCCCCATCGGTGAGGCCCAGCGCGCCGAACGTGTACACCCCGCCCGGCGCCAGCTCGACCGCCGGAATGTCGAGCACCACCGTATCCGTGCCCGCCAAACGGGCCTCCAGGTCCACCGTCCCCGCGTTCACCGGGACGTAGGGGCTGGCCTCCCCGAAGGCGATGTTGCCGAATAGCACCGGCCCGCCCTGGAGCGCCAGATCGACCGGCGGCGTGTTCGGCGAGGCGTGGACGAAGCGCGCGGCGGCGCCTTCCCCGGGCAGCCCCGCCGGCACCTCGGGCAGCACCAGGAAGATCGGCGGCACCCCCTCGCCCTGAATCGCGAATAGCGTCTGGCTGCTGCCGGGCGGCACGGTCAGCTCCATGCTCACGAGCGGATCGGGCGGCACGCCGCCGGGCGGCAGCAGGGCAATGGTGTGCGGCCCGGGCGGCAGCGTGATGTACGGCGGATCGGCGCCGAACGCCAGCGCGGGCACGCGCGATTCGCCGTCGACGGCCACATCCACGGCGGGCGCCGAGGGCAGCGCGTTGAGGACTCGCACCTGCGTGGGCGGCTGACTGGCGGGCGCCGCCGCCGCGAGCCCCGGCCACCCGCCGAGCCCGAGAAGCACCATGACCGCGCCGAGCCAAGCCGCGTGACGCCACATCTAGCCACCTCCACGTGAGAGAACTATGGGCGGATCGCCCTCATACGCCCGGGCGCAGAGCAAGATGCGTGCGAGGCCGCGGACAGTGCATGTGGAGCGCAGCGGAACAGGCGCGACGGCAGCGCGGGCGGAGGCGCCGCGTCAGGAGTCGAGCGAGCGCAGCAGATCGTCGAGACTGCGGTAGTCGCCGTCGAAGAGCAGGTAGGCCTCGCCCCACTGCGGGGCCGGTGTGGCGAGCGGCGGAGCGGCCGGCCGCCCAGTCGCCTCGGGCACGGGAGCGGCGTCGGTCCCGTTCGGCGGGGGCACGATATCGCGGGCGTTCATAGGCGGCCGTTTAGCTCGCGGCCGAGGGCGCGTCGAGGCGGGCGATGGCCTCGCGGACGGAGTCCACGATCTTCACGTAGCTGCCGCAGCGGCAGAGGTTGCCGGCCAGGTACTCGCGGATCTCCTCGTCGTCGGCATGGGGATGCTCCGCCAGGAGCGCCTTGGTGGTCAGCAGGATGCCCGGGGTGCAGTAAGAGCACTGGAACCCCGTGCGTGCCAGGAACGCCTCCTGCACCACGTCGAGCGCCCCGGCTGTGCCCAGCCCCTCGACGGTGAGGATGTCGCGCCCCTCTTGCAGCGCGCCCAGCGTCAGGCAGCTGCTGATCGGCCGCCCGTTGACGAGCACCGTACAGGCGCCGCACATACCGATGCCGCAGCCCTCGCGCACGCTGAGCAGCCCTAGCTGGTCGCGCAGCACTTCGAGCAGCGTGTGGTGCGAAGCGACCGTCAGGCGGCGCTCCTCGCCGTTGACGCGCAGGGTGATCTCCAGGCCGTCAGCCATCAGCTCTCAGCTCTCAGTTCCTGTGATCTCGCGGCCCGCGCCGCCGGCGGAAGGCTGACGGCTGACCGCTGACAGCGCGTCCAGCACGCGCTCGGGCATGAGCGGGATACTGGGCAGGCGCACGCCGATCGCGTCGCGCACGGCGTTGCCGATCGCCGGCGGCACGGCCGGCAGCCCCGTCTCGCCCAGGCCGTGGACCTCGGGGTCGGGCTCCGGGTTCTCGGCCAGCGTCGTCGTGAAGGCCGCCGGGAAGTCCTGCAGCGACGGGATCATGTAGTCGGAGAGGTTCGGGTTCGTCACCTGGCCGTCGTCGAACAGCATCTCCTCGAACAGCGCCTGCGACAGCCCGAAGGTCGCGCAGCCCTCGTTCTGCAGCTCGGCGTTCGGCCGGTCGATCACCCGCCCCGCGTGCGTGGCGAGGTGCAGCCGCCGCAGCGTCACCTTCCCCGTCTCGCGGTCCACCTCGACGACGGCCCCCGCCGCGGCCTGGTGCCAGTGGTGCGACGCCTTGCCCTGGCCCGTGTCGGGATCGACCCAGATCTTGGTGGCGAACGAGCCCGAGCCGATCAGGCTGTCCACGCCCGCGCCGCGCAACAGCGCCGCCATCTCCAGCCCCTCGGGCGGCCCGTTCGGGGCGTACACTCGCCCGCCCCGCACCTCGACGGCCTCCGCCGGCGCCTCGTAGAGCCGCGCGGCTAGCTCGCGCAGCTGCCGGCGCAGGTCGTCGGCCGCCACGCGCGCCGCCAGCGCGTTGAAAAAGCTGGAGCGGCTCGAGCTGGTGCCCTGGTCGGGCGGCGTCAGGCTCGTGTCGGTGTAGGGCACCTGCACGGCCGACTCCGGCACGTCGAGCGCCCGCGCCCCCTCGCGCGCCAGCACGGCGCGCGCCCCCTGGCCGATGTCCACCGTGCTGCTCAGCACGCTGATCGTGCCGTCGGCGTCCAGGCGGATGTCGAGCTGCGTCGTCGCGGGATTGCTGCCCATGTGCTTGATGATGACCGACAGGCCGCGCCCGACCAGCTTGTCCGGCCCGGACGGCGCGGGCAGGGGCTCGTCGTAGCCGATGGCGCGCGCCGCGTCTTCCAGCAGCTCCGTGAAGTGGACATCCTCCAGCTCCTCGCCAGTGGCGAAGTGATCGCCGTCGTGCAGCAGGTTCTTCCTGCGGAACTCCAGCGGGTCCATTCCCAGGCGGCGGGCCAGCTCGTCGGTATGGCACTCGTAGGCCCACGCCACCTGTGAGACGGCCAGGCCGCGGAACGGCACGGCGTTCGGCCGGTTCGTGTAGACGGCGTAGGCGTCCACCTTCACGTGCGGGATGCGGTACGGCCCCGTCGAGCCGATGGCGCCCGAGCGCGCGATGGTGCCGCTGCGGTCGGCGTAGGCGCCGCCGTTGTAGTGGATCTCCACCTCGCGCGCCACGATCGTGCCGTCGCGCTTCAGCCCGGTCTTGATGCGCACGCGCGCCTCGTGCTTCGTCGTCGTGACGAACTCCTCGGCCCGGGCCAGCGTCAGCTTCACCGGGCGGCCGGTCTTCCAGGCGAGCACGGCGGTCAGCGGCTCCATGCGGCAGTAGGTCTTCGAGCCGTAGCCGCCGCCCAGCGTGTAGACCAGCACCCGTACCTGCTCCGGCGGCACCTTGAACACCTCGGCGAGCTGCTGACGCACGAAGTAGGGCATCTGCGTGGACGACCAGACCGTCAGGTGGTCGCCTTCCCAGTGGGCCACCGTGACGTGTGGCTCCAGCGCGCAGTGGTGCAGCGCGGGGCTGCTGAACACGTCCTCGTAGATCAGGTCTGCATCGGCGAAGCCCTGCTCGACGTCGCCGTGGCGCACCCGCATGTGGTTCATGAGGTTCGTGCCGTCCACGGGACGGATGATCGGGTTGGGCGGCGCCTGGTAGGCGCTGATGCGGTCGTGGACGAGCGGCGCGTCGGGCTTGAGCGCCTCGACCGGGTCGAAGACGGCGGGCAGCTCCTCGTACTCGACCGCGACCAGCTCGACGGCCCGCGCCGCCGTGTCGGGGTCGTCGGCCACCACCGCGGCCACGACGTCGCCCACGTGGCGCGCCTTGTCGATCGCCACGATCGGCTGGTCCTTGATCGCCGCGCCGTAGTAGGGGAACAGCCGCTCGTCGGCCAGGTCGTCGCGCGTCAGCACACACACGACGCCGGGCAGCGCTTCCGCCTGGGAGGCGTCGATCGAGAGGATGCGCGCGTGCGCGTGGGGGCTGCGCACGCAGCGCGCGTAAGCCATGCCCGGCAGGGCAACGTTCAGCGCGTAGGGGATCTGCCCGGTGACTTTCTGCTCCGCGTCGCGCTGCCGGACCCCAATCGCTGCCATGGCTGGCTCCTCGCCGGGCGCCGTGCGGCGCCGCGGCGGGCGCGATTCGTCGCGCCCCAAAGTGACGTCGAAATCGGTCGCTAGACCTTCCAGGCGCCAGATTCGTCGGCGAGAGCGCGGCGCAGCGCCCGCCGCACGAACACGGCGATCATCCGCTGGCGGTAGGCCGCCGAGCCGCGGGCGTCGCTGACCGGCTCCACCGCCGCGGCGTAGCGCTGGCCGATCTCGGCGAAGAGCGCGTCGGAGGGCGTCTGGCCGCGCGCCGCGCGCTCGACCTCGGGCAGCCGCAGCGGCTGTCCGGCCACCGCGCCTACCGCCACCCGCACGTCCGCCAGCCGCCCGGCGGCGTCGAGCTGCACGAGCGCCGTGGCGCCCACGCAGGGCCGGTCCTCCGACGAGCGGGTGACGTACTTCAGATAGGCGCCGCGCGCCCCCGCCGGCGGCAGGGGCACGAGCACCTCGGCCACGATCTCGTCCGGCCCCAGGCTGTTCTCGTAGAAGTCCTGAATCAGGTCCGCCACCGCTAGCTCGCGCGTGCCGCTGGCGCCCACCACCCGCACGCGCGCGCCGAGCGCCACCAGGACGCCGGGCGGGTCGGACGCGTAGTCCGCCTCACAGAGGTTGCCGCCGATCGTCGCGGCGTTGCGCACGCGGACGTTGCCCACGAGCGCGCAGGCGCCGGCCAGTACCGGCAGCCGCTCGCGCACCAGCGGTGACTCGGCCACCGCGCGCAGCGTCGCCAGCGCGCCCAGCCGCAGCACCTCCCCGCCTTCCCACCCCGCCTGGGGCGACCCGGCCTCGTCGTCCCTCTCCCCCTGCCCTTCAGGGTGCGGCGCAGAATACTGCGAGGGCCGCTGGGCCGGGGGGGTAGCTTTCTCCACCGCGATCCGGTCGAGCCCGGGCACGGTGTCCAGGCGCACGAGGGCCGGCGGGTCCACCAGCCCCTGGTGGATCATCAGGACGAGCGCCGTCCCGCCGGCGATGACGCGGGCCTCGCCGTCATAGCGGCCGAGCGCCTGGCAGGCCTCGTCGAGCGAGCGGGGCGCGTGCAGGGCAAAATCCGGCACGAACAGCCTCACGAGCGGTGAGATCGGTGACAGTCCACTTTACCAGATCGCCGCGCCCCGCGGCGGACGGCCGGTCCCCACGCCGCGCCGCGTCTCCGCCGGACGGCTGCCACGGGCGGTGGAGAGAGGTGCTACACTACGGCCTACCGCGGTTGGCGGCGGCCCGGGAGATCGACCGGCGGGACGGCGCCGGAGGGAGGTGCGATGATGCGGCTTTGGTCGGCGCTCGCTCTGACTGCGTCCTTGTCCCTCACCGTGCTCGCGAGCGCTTGCGCGGCGCGCGCGCCCGCGGCGAGCGGCCCGGCGCAGGCGGCGGCCCCACCCCCGGCCGCCCCGGTCGCCGCTCCCACGGCGCCGGCGGCCAGCAGCGCGGCGGCGCCGGCAGCGCGCGATCCTGCCGCCCGTACGCTGCCGCCGGCGCCAGACCGCCCGGTCGCCAAGGTGACGATCGGCGTGCTCGACACGACCTCTGACGTGATCTTCTACCTGGCCGAGGAGAAAGGCTACTTCGAGCACATGCGCCTGGAGCCAGTGTTCGAGCGCTTCGACTCCGGCGGGCGGATGACGGCGTCGCTGGCGACTGACCAGATCGACATCGGCGGCGGTTCGCCGAGTGTCGGGCTCTACAACGCGCTCGCGCGCGGTGTCGAGGTCAAGATGGTGGCCGACCGCGCGTCCAGCGGCCCCGGCCACAATACCTGGCAGATGTTCCTCCGCAAGGACCTGGCGGAGAGCGGCGCCATCCGCGACTACGCCGACCTACGGGGGCGCCGCGTGGCGGTCGCGGCCAAGGGCACGAGCGCCGACGTGATGCTCGGCCGCGCGTTGGAGCGCGGCGGGCTGACCCTCGCCGACGTGGACCTGGTCGAGATGCCTTATCCCGACATGGCCGCCGGAATGGCGACCGGGGCGATCGACGTGGGCATCGCGCCCGAGCCGTACGTGTCCATCGCCGAGGAGCGCGCGGGGGCCGTGAAGTGGCACGGCTCGCAGGAGCTGGTGCCCAATCAAGTCGCCTCGACCATCATGTACACCGGCCAGTTCGCCGAGCAGCATCCCGACCTGGCCCGCGATTTCATGGTCGTCTACCTCCTCGGCGCGCGCGACTACAACGACGCCTTCGTGAAGGGCATTCCGAGCGCGCTGGCCGAAGCGCGCGACACCATCCTGCGACGCACCAGCCTGCGCGACAGGGCGCTGCTGGAGCGCATCGAGCCGGGCTTCATCAACCCCAACGGCACCTTCGACCGGGCGGCGCTCGCGGCCGACTACGAGTGGTTCCGGCAGAACGAGGACTTGACCGAGACGGTGGATCTCGACCGGGTGGTGGACGAGAGCTTCGCGCGCTACGCCGTGTCGGTGCTCGGGCTGTACCAGTGATCGTGCCCGGCGCGGCGTCAGGAGGTGCCGAGGTTCGGCTCGCCCAGCGAGCCGCCAAGGAAGCTCAAGAACAAGCCGACCACAATCGCGATCGGCGGGATCTCGATCTCGTAGATCGAGGCGAAAATGATGAGGATGGCCATCGCCCCGATCCCCATGGCTAGCCCCGCGACGCCGCCCGACAGCGGGCGCGGCCAGCTTGCCACCGCCAGCCACGGGCCGAAAAGGAAGGCGAAGGCGCCCAGCACGAAGCTGAGCCAACCCATCTTCGTCTGCTGGGCAGCCATACCCATCAGCGCCAGGGCCAGAAACAGGCCGGCCGTTCCGAAGATGCCCATGAACCAGTTGACCCAGACTTGATCGGTTCGGCTCGCATTCATCGTATTCACGCTCTCTCTCCTCCCCTGCCCGCGGCGGCCCCCCGGGCGAGAGCGGGCACGCCCACCACCCATCCAGAGATACCACGTCGAGGCGTTTCTGGGAAGTGGCCGGGCACCCTGCGGTTGACGCGGGCAAGCGCCGCTCGTAGACTGCCCCGAAACAGCGCGAGCGCGGCGCAGCCCCGCCGCAGGGCGCCGCCAACTGGAGCGAGCCGTGGGCAGGTGAGGTGCCCACCAGCTGAATCGAATGCAGGCTCGCGTGGAGCGCGGCGCCTCGTGCGCACTCGACGCGGAGAACGCGGGCCGCTTAGCGGGCGGAGCTGGCCTCGGCGGACGGCGGCGCCTCGACCGATGCGCGCGCCCGCGCCCGGCCGGCCAGAAGGCGGTCCGCCTCCGCCTTGCGTCCCAGCATCACACAGTCACAATAGGTGGAGAAGATCGCCTTCGACACCAGCCGCTCGGGATCGAGCACGACGTCCGGCGGCGAGACGAAGCGGTCCTCGAGGTGGCACAGCCGCTCCAGGCGCGCCAGGTAGAAGGGGCCCTGCTGCTCCCACTGCACGTCGATCCTGTTCATTGCCCTGCTCGTCCTCCCCAGGGTCGCCGAGCGGCGCTCGGTCACGACCGCCCGGCCCGATCTCGCCGCGAATAAGCAGAGAGTGTGCCACGCTTGGCCGAGCGCGCATCCTGCTCTCGCCATTGTAATGGGATCGGGCCGACCGGGCGTAGGGACGGCCTGCCCAATAGCGGCGGTCGACGATTGGGCGCGACGCCCCAACCGGACCCTAGAAGGCGGGCACGCGGGCCATCCACCAGATTGCCGCGACGAGCGCGACGACGGCGGCGAGCAGGGCCAGGCCGCTGGTCAGCTGCTCCGAGAGCGCCTCGACCGGCGCCGTCGCATGAGCCGGGCAGCGCGCCGCCGCTGGCCGCGAGCGCGGCGCACACCCGACGATCACGGGCTCGCCCACGAGCGCTTCGGGTCGCGCGCACCGACCGGGGCGGGACGCCCCGGCTGCGCGGCGATGCGCGCCCTCCCGCCAAGCCATCTGCGCGGCGGGGCGCCGCCGGTGGGGCAGCTGGGCGCCCGACCGATAGGGCGGGTGGAGTTGGCTAGACATGGGCCCACCCCGCGACCAGCGCCACTATCACCCCGGCCGTGGCGAGGCCGCCCGCCAGCGGCCGACCGCCGCGCCGCGCCGGCCGGGCCTGCGCCCGCGCGTCCCCTCCCGGCCGCGGGCCGTGCGGCAGCCGCTGCCACACCTGGACCGCTCCGCGCCGCATCCGCCACTGCTGCTCGACCATCGCGCGCCTCCCGAACGTGCGTTCTGAACTGATGTTCTAAGAATAGCGCGCGCTGCCAGGCCGCACATATGTTCTAGCGTCACGGCCGCGTCACAGGGCGCGACCGGCCGGGCTTGCGACGGGTCGGCCGTTATG
This sequence comes from Chloroflexota bacterium, assembly GCA_035293805.1. Taxonomy (GTDB): domain Bacteria; phylum Chloroflexota; class UBA6077; order UBA6077; family JAJPHF01; genus JAJPHF01. The sequence goes on from DATGMD010000053.1 coordinate 17,102, forward strand.
GCATCCTGCCGGACGAGACACCGCCGCGCGAGCAGGCCGCGCCACACCGCGCCGCGCCGTGCTCGTGTGCGTCGTCCACCGCCCGGCCGCACCCCGTCCCGGGGCCCAGGCCGCGCGCAGCAGTCCCGTCGCGGGGGCGGTGCCGAGCGGCCGGCTCCCGGCCGGCGGCCAGGTGCGATCCCAGGGCGTCCGTAAGGAGAAGATGTGCCGATGCCGAACGCACACCAGATCACGCTGACCGTGAACGGCGAGTCCGTCACTCGCGAGGTGGAGCCGCGTCAGCTGCTCGTCTACTTCCTGCGCGACCAGCTCGGGCTGACGGGCACGCACGTGGGCTGCGACACGACTCAGTGCGGCGCCTGCACGATCCACCTGAACGGCAAGGCCGTGAAGTCGTGTACCATCCTGGCCGTGCAGGCCGACGGCCAGCAGATCACCACGATCGAGGGCATTGCCAAGGGCGACCAGCTCGACCCCGTGCAGGAGGGCTTCCGCGTGAAGCACGGCCTGCAGTGTGGCTACTGCACGCCCGGCATGATCATGAGCGCCACGGCGCTGCTGGCCGAGAACCCTCACCCGAGCGAGGCGGACATCCGCCACGCCATCGACGGCAATCTCTGCCGCTGCACGGGCTATCACGGCATCGTCGAGGCGATCAAGTGGGCGGCCGAGCACCCGGAGGGTGCGCCGCGGGCTGAGGTGGCGTCATGATTCCAGCCGAGTTCGAGTACCACGCCCCGACCAGCGTTCAGGAGGCGATCGGCCTGCTGCAGCAGTACGACGGCGACGCCAAGATCCTCGCCGGCGGCCATAGCCTGTTGCCGCTGCTGAAGCTGCGCTTCCTCCAGCCCGCGGCGCTCATCGACATCGCGCGCATCCCCAACCTCGACTACATCCGCATGGAAGACGGCAAGCTCGCCGTGGGCGCGCTCGTCACCTACAACGAACTGGAGCGCAATGAGGCGGTGCAGCGCATCGGCGTGCTGTACGACGTGGTCAAGCAGGTGGGCGACGTGCAGATCCGCAACCGCGGCACGCTCTGCGGCAGCCTGGCCCACGCCGACCCCGCGGGCGACCCGCCCGCGCTCGCCTACGCGCTCGACGCCGAGTTCCAGATGCAAGGCCCGAACGGCGCGCGCACCGTGGGCGTGGACGACTGGTTCGTGGACACGCTGCAGAGCGCGCTGGAGCCCGACGAGGTGCTGACCGAGGTGCGTCTGAACGCGACAACCGAGCGCACGGGCAGCGCCTATCGCACGTTCGAGCAGCCCGCGTCGCACTACGCGCTGGTCGGCGTCGCCGCGCTGCTGACGCTCGCCGCAGATGGCACGGTGGCGCGCTGCCGCGTGGGCGTGACGGGCGTCGGGCCGGTAGCCTACCGCGCGGCCGACATGGAGGCGGCGCTTCAGGGCAAGCGGCCGGACGAGGCGGCCATCCGCGACGCCGCCGAGCAGGTGGTGAACGGCGTGGACGTGCTCGCCGACCTGCACGCCTCGGTGCCGTACCGCAGTCACCTGGCGAAGGTGTACGCCCGCCGCGCGCTCGCGGCCGCGCTCGCCCGCGCCACGGGGCAGCCCGAGCCGGCGGAGTAAGCGAACGTCCGTAGGTCGGGGCTTGTCCCCGACCGCCGGCGCGGTGAGCGCGCCGGCTCTCGCGCAGCGGCCTGCACGCTGAGCGCACAGCGGGAGGCGCGTGGTACCGGGCGCCCCTCGGGCCAGGAGCCACCGGGCGCCGGGATTGCGGCCTGCGGGCCGCGGGCGGGCATGAAACCCGCCCCTACAGGCCCCCGCTATAGACCCCGCCAGAACTGGAGGCAACATGACCGCCGTCGAGCATCCCGCGCCGGCCGGCGAGGTCGGCCGCGCCCGCCTGCGCGTCGAGGACCCGCGGCTGGTCACCGGCCAGGGGCATTACGTCGATGACATTCGGCTGCCGGGGCTGCTGCACATGGCCTTCGTGCGCAGCCCCTACGCCCACGCGCGCATCACGGGCGTCGACGCCAGCGCGGCGCGGGCGCTGCCGGGCGTGCGCGCGGTGCTCGTCGGCGCCGACGTGCCGCCGATCGCGAAGCTGCCCGTGATCCCCATCGCCGCGGACCTGAAGGTGCCGCCGTTCGAGTCGCTAGCCGTGGACACCGTGCGGGCGGTGGCGATGCCGGTGGCGGTCGTCGTCGCGGACAGCCGTGACGCGGCGACTGACGGCGCGGCGCTGGTCGACGTGACGTACGCGCCGCTGCCGGCGGTGGCGGACGCCGAGGCGGCGCTCGAGCCCGACGCGCCGCTGGTCTACCCGCAGTTCGGCACGAACCTGGCCTACACCCTGCGGCGCGGCAGCGGCGACGTGGATGCCGCCTTTGCAAGTGCCCACCGCGCCGTCAAGGTGCGTGTCGCCTTCCCGCGCCTCGCGCCCGTGCCGATGGAGCCGCGCGGCGTGGTCGCCAGCTACGACCCAGGCACCGACGAGCTGACCGTGTGGGTCACCACGCAGGCGCCCAGCGGCACGCAGAGCCTGCTCGCGCTGGCGCTCGACATGCCCGAGACGTCGGTCCGCGTGATCGCGCCCGACGTGGGCGGCGGCTTCGGCGCGCGCAACGCCGTTTACCCCGAGTACATCGTCGCCGCCTGGGCGGCGCGCTTGCTCGGGCGGCCGGTGCGCTGGGTGGCGACGCGCTCGGAGGACGTCAGCACCACCACCCACGGGCGCGACGAGGTGGTAACCGTCGAGCTAGCCGCCGACCAGGAGGGCCGCCTGCTGGGCATGCGGGCGCACGTCGTCGGCAACCTGGGCGGCTACATGTACACCAACACGCAGCTGCCGCCGTCGCGCATCCCGGCGCTGCTCCCCGGCTGCTACCATCTGCCCGCCTACGAGGCCACGCTGAGCGCCGCGTACACCAACACGAACCCGACGGCGCCCTATCGCGGCGCGGGCCGGCCCGAGGCCGCCGACACGATCGAGCGCGTCATGGACGTGCTGGCCGGCGCCTTGGACATGGACCCAGCGGAGCTGCGGCGCCGCAACTTCGTGCGCCCCGACGAGTTCCCCTTCAAGACGATCAGCGGCGTGACCTACGACTCGGGCAACTACGCGGCGGCGCTGGACAGGCTGCTGGCGCTGGCCGACTACCCCGCGCTCCGCGCCCAGCAGCAGGCCGAGCGCGCCCGTGGCGAGCGCACGCTGCTCGGCATCGGCATCGCCAGCTTCACCGAGCCAAGCGCCTCGGGCTGGGAGAGCGGGCAGGTACGGATCGAGCCGTCAGGGCGGGTCAGCGCGGCCACTGGCTCGTCGTCGCACGGCCAGGGCCACGAGACGAGCTTCGCCCAGATCCTGGCCGACCAGCTCGGCATCCCCTTCGACCAGATCGTCATCCGCCACGGCGACACGGCGAAGACTCCGCCCGGCGTGGGCACCTTCGGCAGCCGCAGCACGGTGCTGGGCGGCACGGCGCTCATCCGCGCCAGCGAGCAGGTCGTCGGCAAGGCGCGGCGCATCGCGGCGGGGCTGCTGGAGGCGAACCCCGACGACGTGCGGCTGGAGGAGGGCCGCTTCCGCGTGGCGGGCCTGCCCGAGAAGGCCGTCAGCTGGGCGCAGGTGGCCGCGGCCGCCTACGGGCGCGGACGGCTCCCGCCGGGCGAGACGCTGGGCCTGGAGGCCAGCTACTACTACCAGGCGCCCAGCGACACCTACGGCTTCGGCGCGGCGCTGGCGGTCGTCCGCATCGACCCGGACACCGGCCACGTGGCCGTCGAGAAGCTGGTGGCCGTGGACGACTGCGGCACGGTCGTCAACCCACTCTTGGTCGAGGGCCAGGTATGGGGCGGCACGGCGCAGGGGCTCGGCCAGGCGCTGCTAGAGCAAGTGGTCTACGAGCCGGGCGGCGAGCTGGTCACCGGCTCGCTGATGCACTACGCGCTGCCCCGGGCCACCGACATGCCGCCTTTGGAGATCGCCGAGATGCACACGCCGTCGCCCTACAACCCGCTCGGCACGAAGGGCGTCGGCGAGTCGGGCACGATTATCGGCACGGCACCCATCATGAACGCCGTGGCCGACGCCCTCGCCCCGCTCGGCATCACCCACCTCGACATGCCCTACACGGCCGAGCGCGTCTGGGCGGCAATTCGAAGTGCTGAGTGTTGAGTGGCGAGATGGCTTTTGACTCAGCACTCCGCACTCAGCACTCAGCGCTCAGGACTACGCTTGTCGGCAGCTTGCCACGGCCGGAGTGGCTGGCGACGCCAGAGCAAGTGCGGGCGCGCTGGCTGCTCGAAGGGCCGGCGCTGCGGATCGGCCAGGACGACGCCGTGCTGCTGGCGATCAAGCTCCAGGAGGACGCCGGCCTCGACGTCGTGACGGACGGCGAGCAGCGCCGCCGCCACTACATCGAGAGCTTCTGCGGCGAGCTGGGCGGCTTCGACTACCGCGACCTCGTGGACATGCCCACCCGGGGCGGGCGCTACGTGCAGAAGGTGCCGAAGATCACGAGGCCCGTCGAGCGCACCCACCCCATCCTGCTCGACGGGCTGCGCTTCCTGCGGGCGCACACCACGCGGCCCGTGAAGGTGACGATGCCGGGGCCAATGACCATCGCCGACACGGCGCACGACGCCTACTACGGCGACGAGCGGGCCTGCGCGGCGGCGCTGGCAGCGGCCATCAACGCCGAGGCGCGCGCGCTGGCGGCCGCGGGCGCCGACGTGGTCCAGATCGACGAGCCGGCCTTCAACGTGTACCCGGACAAGGCCGAGGCGTGGGGGATCGAGCTGCTCGACCGCTGCCTGGAGGGCGTGACCGCGCGGACGGCCGTACACATCTGCTACGGCTACGGCTCGCCGGCGGTGCTCGCCTGGAAGGCGCAGAACGCGGACTGGAGCCAGTACCGGCGGCTGCTGCCGCTGCTGCGGCAGTCGCGCGTGCAGCAGCTCTCGTTGGAGTTTGCCGCCTCGGGCGTGGACCCGGCGGTCCTGGCCGAGGCGGGCGACAAGGACATCCTCTACGGCTGCGTCGACGTGAGCCCGGCGCCCCCCGACCCGCCGGCGGTGATCGCCGACCGCATCCGCGCGGCGCTGCGCTACGTGCCGCCCGAGCGCCTGTACCCCTGCACCGACTGCGGCATGGCGCCCATTCCCCGGGCCGCCGCGCGCGCTAAGCTGGAAGCGCTGAGCGCCGCCGCCCGCCACGTGCGCGCGGAGCTGGCGTAGGCCGCGCTGTCGACGTCGAGCCCGGCGCGGCACCGCGGCGGAGCAGGCACCGCGGCCGATGCCGGCGGCATGAGAGGGGCCGCGCGGCTCTCGCGCGTCACGGTGACCCGCGCGCACCGACGGCGCCCGGGACGCGTGCCCAAGCCGCACGTCGACACCGCCGTCACGCTCGTGCGCCACGTCCCGGAGCACCCGCCCTGCGGTCCAAGGCGGGCGTCGGCGCCGGCGCGCTGCCGAGCCGAGCGCGCGGCGATTGCCCCGGCGCCCGTGCCCGCGGCCGCGACGCCGGCTCGCCCTCGCTAAGCACCCGCCCCCGCGTTCAGCTTCTGCAGGATGCCCATCATCAGCGCCTCGCGCTCCTTGAGCTGCTCCTTGTACTCGTAGGTCTCGGTCTTGTAGATCTCTTCTTTCAGGCTACGCAGCGACTCGTCGACCAGCCCGGCAAGCAGCCCCCGCTCGTCGTTGCTAAGCTCCAGGTCCATGAGCCCCCTCCTTCGGCGCGTGATCAAGTCGGCCCGACGCACGCGGCGCGCTACACCGCGCCGGCCGCTTCCATGCACTTAGTATGCCGCATAGCAATGTATTGGATCGCAGGCTCCCGCGCGACGTGCGTCGCTCGGGCCGGCTCGCTATACTGCCGCAATCGCGTCAAGCAGGGGGCCAGCCATGCGCCCGCCTTTCACGACACGCCTCCGCGAACCGCGCCCGCGGCGGCCGGCCGCCCGGACAGCCGCTCGGCGTAGCTTCACCACGGCCTGCGTCGCGCTCCTGGCGCTGCTCGCGGCGTGCGCGCAGCCGGCCGCCGCCCCGCGCGCCCCCGACGCTGCCAAGGCACCGAGCGCACCGCCTGCCGGGGCAGCCGCGGCGGGAGCGACGCCGCCGCAAGCGGCAGCCGCGTCGACGCAGCCAGCCGCGCTGCAGCCGCTCAAGTTCGTCATCTCGACCATCAGCGCGTCGATCGCGCCCACCGTCGTCGCCAAGGAGGCCGGCTTTACCGCGCGCCAGGGGCTCGACGTGGACCTCGTGATCGCCCGCTCGGGCAGCGAGGCGATGGCAGCGCTGCTGTCGCAGGACGCGCCGCTCGGGTCGATCGGCGGCAACGCGATCATCAACGCCAGCGCGAGCGGCGCCGACCTGGTGGCGGTCGCCGTGCAGCAAGTGCGCTTCACCTACCAGGTGATGAGCGACCCGAGCCTGCAGACGTTCGCCGACTTGCGCGGCAAGCGCCTGGGCGTGGCCGACGTGGGCGGGTCGTCGGACCTGGCGACGCAGTATGCGCTCGACAAGTTCGGGCTGCGCCGCGGCGAGGACGTGGCGGTCGTGGCGCTGGGCAGCCAGAACGAGCGGCTGGGAGGCCTCCAGGCGGGCGCGGTCGCCGCGGCGATGCTGCAAGCGCCGTTCACCGCGAGCGCCCGCGAGGCTGGCTACAAGACCCTGTTCAACTTCGCAAACGAAGACTACGAGGCGCCCATCACGACGGTCGTCACCAACCGCGCGTACCTGCGCGACCACCCCGACGTCGTCCGGCGCTACGTCACCGCGCTGGTGGACGCCATCCACTATTTCAAGACCGAGCGCGCGGGGACGCTCGCCATCGTCGGCCGCTTCCTCGGTCTGGACGACCCGGCGGCGCTCGACGAGATCTACAGCGAGTCCGCCGGGCCGGTACTGCTGGAAGCGCCGCTGCCCCGCGCCGCCACCTTCGCCAGCGCCATTAAGGACATCGCCGCCCACAACGAGAACGTCGCCCGCCTGAACCCGAACGACCTCGTGGACGACCGGTTCGTGCGCGAGCTAATGGACTCGGGATACATCGACCGCCTCTACGGACGCTGAGCGCCAGCGGCGTGCGCGGCCTTCCAGGACGCCCGCCGGATCGTGTGCAAGCCCGTCAGCGATTCGGTATGCTGGACGAGGGACCGGCGGTGCGGGGGCGGCTCGCCGGGGCCAGTGGCGGATGCCCCGAATCAGGTCGCGAAAGGAGCGCCAGGCCATGCACGACATGCAGCAGTATGTGGTGACGGAGTTCATCGAGGACTACGAGGACGGGCTCCTGGAGCGCGCCGACCTGGAGCGGCGGCTGGTCGGCCTGGTTGGCGCCAGCGAAGCGGCGAACCTGCTGGCCGGCGTGCCGATCGTCACGCCCCGCGCGCGGCGCCGCGTGGCCGCGCCACGGCCGATTCAGGGCGGCGCCGGCATCCAGACCGAGGACGTGAGCATCCCCATTCAGGGTGGCCAGCTGCAGGGCTACCTGGCGCGGCCGGAGGGCGACGGCAGCCGCGGCGCGGTGCTCGCCATCCACGAGAACCGCGGCCTGGTCGACCACATCAAGGACTGCGCGCGCCGGCTGGCGGCCGCGGGCTACGTGGCGCTCGCGCCCGACCTGCTCTCCCGCGAGGGCGGCACGGGCGCCTTCAAGGAGACGGCCGACGCCACCGCCGCCCTAGGCAAGGCCGACGCGAACCAGAACACCCAGGACCTGGTGGCGGCCCTCGACTGGCTTGGGAAGCAGTCGGGCGTGGACGGCAACCGCCTGGCCGTGACGGGCTGGTGCATGGGCGGCGGCTACACCTGGCGCGTGGCGACGCAGGCCGGCAGCCGCATCAAGGCGGCGGTGCCGTGGTACGGGCCGAACCCGCCGTCGGACGCCGACAAGATCGCGGCCCCGGTGTTCGCGATCTACGGGGCTCTGGACGAGCGCATCAATGCCGGCATCCCGGCCATCGTCGAGCAGATGTGGAAGAACAACAAGCCGTTCGCTCTCCGTATCTACCCGAACGCCCAGCACGCCTTCAACAACGACCAGAACCCCGAGCGCTACAACGCCCAGCAAGCGCCGATCGCCTGGAACGACATGCTGTACTTCCTCGGCGAGACCCTGAAGTAGCAGCCAGAGGGGGGTGGGGAGGTAGTGGGGGACACCCCCACGCCCCCGGCAGGGTGTGGCGCGGAATACTGCGAGCGCCACTGCCCCGGCACCCCCGGGGAGCGGGACGGGCCGACCAGCCACCCGGCAGGTGCGTCCCCTGCACCGCCGGGGAAAATGGGAGGGCAGCATGCTGGAAGGGCAGGTCGCCATCATCACGGGCGGCGCGAAGGGCATTGGGCGGTACATCGCCACGACCTACGCCGACGCGGGCGCCAAGGTCGCCATCGCCGACGTCGATCTGGAGCGGCTGGAGCAGACGGCTGGCGAGCTGCGCACGCTCGGTGCCGAGACGCTGGCCGTGACGGCCGACGTGCGCGACGAGGACTCGGTCCGCGCCCTGATGGAGCGCGTGGCCGGCGAGTTCGGCAAGATCGACATTCTCGTCAACAACGCGGGCATCGTGCCCCATTTCGCGTGGGGCGTGCCCCACTGGCCCGCGATCCGCGACATGGACCTCAGCTTCTGGGACCGCGTCATCCGCACGAACCTGTACGGCACGTTCCTCTGCACGAAGCACGTCATTCCCTACATGGAGCGGCAGGGCGGCGGCCACATCATCAACCTGCACGGCGGCGGCGGCCTCCGCTCCTGCGCCTACATGGTCAGCAAGGACGCCATCTGGACCTTCACCCGCTACGTCGCGATGGAAGTCGCCGACGCCAACATCTGCGTGGTGGTCATGTCGCCCGGCGCCGCGATCGCGACCGAGGACGCGCCCGAGGAGGCGCGGCAGCGCATGCCCGGTCCCGAGTTCGCCGGCAACCGCTTCGTGCTGGCCGCCACGGCGCCGATGGCGCTCTCGGGCAAGCTGCTAACCGTCCAGGACGGACAGCTCGCGCTCGACGTCCATCCCGCCCTCGCCTGAGCAACCGGCGGCGAATTTCGTAGCCTCGCCGCGCTCGGGTATATACTGGCCGCGAGGCGCGCCGGCGACCGGGCGCACGTGGTGCGGGGGACGATGCAGCAACCGCCGTCATCGGGTGAAGCGCGACGGCGCTGGCTGCCGCGGGTGCGCGATTGGCCCGTGGCGCGCAAGCTCGTCGTCCTGTGCGTCGGCATCGCCGTCCTGGTTTCGATCACGCTCACGGCGCTCGGCTATTCGCAGGCCAGTCGCGGCTTGCAGGAGCAGGCCGAGGCCGCGCTGCTGGCCGAGGGTCAGAGCGTCGCCACCGCCGTGGACGCCTGGAACGCGCACAGCCTGGTCGATCTCCAGGCAATCGCGGGGATCCCGAGCGTGCGGCGACTGCTGATCGCCGGCGCCGCCGCGACCGACGCCGACCGGGCCGCCGCGCACGACGCGCTCGCCAGCTACCGCGCCGTGGACCCCGACGCGGCGTCGCTCGCTTTGGCCGATGCGCGGGGGCAGATCGTCGCCACCACCGATCCCGAGAACGCGAGCCTCGACCTGTCCCAGCGCCCCGCCTTCGCCGCGGCGCTCGCGGGCCGCACGTTCATCAGCGGGGTAAGCGCGGGCCGGCAGAGCGGGCGCAGCGGCATCTTTCGCGGTGCGCCGGTGCTGACGGCGGACGGCCGCGTGCTCGGCGCCATCGTGATGCGCTCCGGCATCGACACCGTGCAGCAGATCGCCGAAGGCACGCGCAACCGCATCGGCGCGGGCGCCACGGGCGTTTTGCTGGACCAGAACGGCGTGGTGATCGCCAGCAGTCTGGACCCCACGTGGGCGCTGCGGCCCGTCGGGTCGCTCTCGGACGAGCTAGCCGACGCGCTGACCAACGCCGACCAGGGAGACGGCGGGTCGTCCCCCGCCCCGCTGGGCCAGCAAGCGCTCGCGGACGCCGTGGGCGTGGCGCCGCCACGCGCGTTCAGCTGGCGCGTCAACGGCACCGACTACCGCGCCCTCGCACTTCCCTTGCAGCAAACCCGCTGGACCTACGTGGCGGCCCTGCCGGTCGCCACCTTCGAAGCGCGCGCCGAGACCTTCCTGCGGGGGGCGCTAGCCAGCGCCGCGCTCGCCTCGCTGCTGGCGACGGCGCTGGCGCTGCTATTCGCGCGTCCCATGGTGTGGCGCATCCGCCGGCTCGCCGTCGCCGCGCGCGGCATCGCCCAGGGCGATCTCGACCAGCAGATCGACGTGCGGTCGCGCGACGAGATCGGCCAGATGGCCGAGGCGTTCCGTGTCATGGCGGCCCGCCTGCGCGAGTCGTACGCGACGCTGGAGGAGCGCGTCGCCCAGCGCACGCGCGACCTCTCCGAGGCGCTGGCGCAGCAGACGGCGACCAACGAGGTGCTGCGCAGCATCGCCAGCTCGCCGGGCCAGGTCCAGCAGGTGCTCGACCAGATCGCCGCCAACGCCACGCGTCAGTGCGCCGCGGACGGCGCCCGCATCCGCGTCGTGGATGGCAACAGCCTGTGGCCCATCGCCTCCACGCGGCTGGTCGACAGCGCCCTGAACGAGGCCGACCGCCTGCCGATCTCCCGCGGCAACACCATCGGCCGCGCCGTCGTGGACCGTCGCCCGGTTAACGTGCCGGACCTCGCCGAGGCCGTGAAGGGCGAGTTGCCCGAGGGCCGCGAGAACCAGCAGCGGCTCGGCCATCGCTCGGTCGTGGCCGCGCCACTGTTGCACGAGGACGTGCCCATCGGCTCGATCCTCCTCTACCGCAAGGAGGTGCGGCCCTTCACCGACAAGGAGATCACGCTGCTCGAAGCCTTCGCCGACCAGGCGGTCGTCGCGATCGAGCACGCCCGCCAGTTCGAGGAGCTAGCAGCGCTCACCGAGGTAAGCCAGGTGGTCAACTCGTCCTTGGACTTTCAGACGGTCCTGGGCGAGATCGTGCGGCACGCCGTCCGCCTGTCGCGGAGCGACGCCGGGGTAATCTTCGAGTACGACGCGGCGACGCGGGCTTTCGAGCTGCAAGCCATCTACCGTGTCTCCGGCGCGCTGGACGCCGCACTCCGCGCCGAGCGGGTGCAGCTCGGCGCCGGCGCGGTCGGCCGGGCGGCCGCCGACCGCGTATCGGTCCAGATTGCCGACTTGCAGGCCGAGGGCGGGGGCCGCCTCCGCGACGTGACGACCCGGGAAGGCTACCGCGCGATCCTGGCGGTGCCGCTCTTGCGCGAGGGCGAGGTCGTCGGCGCGCTAGCGGCGCTGCGCAAGGTCGCGGGCCACTTCGCGCCCTCCACCGTGCGGCTGCTGGAGACGTTCGCCAACCAGTCCGTGCTCGCCATCCAGAACGCGCGCCTGTATCAGGAGCTAGAGGCGAAGAGCCGCGAGCTAGAGGTGGCGAGCCGTGCCAAGTCGGACTTCCTGGCCAACATGAGCCACGAGCTGCGGACGCCCCTGAACGCCATCATCGGCTACAGCGAGATGCTCCAGGAGGACGCCGCCGACCTGGAGCCCGAGGACTTCGTGCCCGACCTGGAGAAGATCCACACGGCCGGCAAGTACCTGCTGGAGCTGATCAACAGCGTGCTCGACCTGTCGAAGGTCGAAGCGGGCAAGATGGAGCTGTACCTGGAACAGTTCGCAGTCGCCGAGCTGATCCGCGACGTGACGAACATCGTGCAGCCGCTCATCGCGAAGAACCAGAACACGCTGCGGGTGGACCTGCCGCCCGACCTCGGCGTGATGCGGGCGGATCGTACGAAGCTGCGGCAGACCCTGTTCAACCTGCTCAGCAACGCCGGCAAGTTCACCGAGCGGGGCACGATCACGCTCACCGCTGCCCGCGCGGCGGACGATGGCCGCGACTGGCTGACCTTCCGCGTGGCGGACACGGGCATCGGCATGACGCCCGAGCAGGTGGGGCGATTGTTCCAGGCGTTCAGCCAGGCCGACGCCGCCACCACCCGGAAGTACGGCGGCTCGGGCCTGGGGCTAGCCATCAGCCGCCACTTCTGTCGCCTGATGGGCGGCGACGTCACCGTGGAGAGCGCGTTGGGCGCGGGCACCACCTTCACCGTGCGCCTCCCCGCCGAGGTGCCCGCGCGGCCAGCGGCCGCCCCGCCGCCGGCCGTGCCCGCCGCGCCGTCCGGCGCCCCGGTGGGCGGGACCACGGTACTGGTCATCGACGACGATCCGACGGTCGCCGACCTCATGCGGCGCTTTCTGGACCCCGAAGGGCTGCAGGTGGCGTTCGCGGCGAGCGGCGAGGAGGGCCTGCGCCTCGCCCGCGAGCTGCGGCCGGCGGCCATCACGCTCGACGTGCTCATGCCCGGCATGGACGGCTGGGCCGTGCTCGCGGCGCTGAAGGCCGACGCCGCCCTGACCGACGTGCCAGTCATCATGTTAACGATGCTGGACGACCGCAGCCTGGGCTACAGCCTGGGCGCCGCGGACTTCATGACCAAGCCGATCGACCGCGACCGGCTGGCGCGCCTGCTCCAGCAGCACGTGCACGCCTCGCGGGCGCGGTCGGTGCTGATCGTGGACGACGACGCCAGCGCCCGCGACGTGCTGCGCCGCACGCTGGAGGGCGCCGGCTGGACCGTCGCCGAGGCGGGGAGCGGGCGGGCAGCGCTCGCGCAGGTCGCGAGCGCGCCGCCCGCGCTCATCCTGCTGGACTTGCTGATGCCGGAGATGGATGGCTTCGAGCTGCTGGCGGCGCTCCGCGCGCACGACGAATGGCGCTCCATCCCGGTCGTGGTGCTTACGGCGAAGGACCTCACGGCCGACGAGCGCCAGCGCCTCACCGAGCATGCCCAGGCAGTCATGCAGAAAGGCGCCTACAGCCGCGACGCGCTGCTGCGCGAGGTCCGCGAGCGCGCGGCGGCCCGCACGGACGTCGTCGGCGCCGCCCCCGGCTGACCCTTCACGTCGGAAATGTCTCCACCCGCCAATCTGGGGGGAGCAACAAGCTCGCCGTCGGCTCAGCGGTACAGCGTGTCGACGTAGCCGGACTGCTCCAGCGTCCGTACGAAGTGGTCGTCGATCAAGTTGGCAGCCTTCAGGTCGCGGGCGCGGGGGTCACGCTCGGCCGTGAAGTCGATGATCGACTGAAACTGGCCCACCGTGGGATACGGCACCCGCGCCAAGTAGCGATCGCCAAAGGCCGCGTAGCCGCTCTCCAGCGCCTCGTCGTCGTCGGTGCTGCTGTACTTGCCGATCACCTGCTTCGTGAATGCTTTGTCCTGGTGCGCGCGGGCGATGGCCGCGGCGTAGGCGCGCACGAAGCGCTGCAGCGTGTCGTCGTTGGCTGTCAGGTAGTCGCGCTGCACCGTCAGCCCGTTGTGCTGGAACTCCAGGCCCAGGCTCGCCACGTCGAGCACCTCGTGGAAGCCCAGCTTGCGCGCCGGCACGTCGAACGGCGGCAGCAAGATACCGGCCGGCACGTTGCCCGATTGCATCGCGGCCATCGTCTCGGGCACGCCGCCCGTCTGGATCAGTCCCACGTCCGTCTCGGGCGCCAGACCCTGACGACTGAGCGCGAGGCGAGCGCCGAAGTCGGTGATCGTGCCGGCGCGCGTGATGGCGATAGACTTACCGCGTAGATCGTCCAGGCGCGCGATGCTGGCGTCGCCGTAGACGCTCATCCCGACCACGGGGATGGCCGTGGCGATCGACACCACGTCGGCGCCCGCGAGCTGGGCATCCACGACGGCGGTGCCGCCGATCTGCGCCACGTCTAGCTCGCCCGCGAGCATCACCTGCATGGCCTTCGAGCTGCCGCCGGCCACGCGCTCGACCGCCACGTCGAGCCCGTTCTCCGCGAACAGGCCCGCGTCGTTCGCCACCCACAGCGGCAGCTCCGACGCCGCCTCGGCAGTGTAGGCCGCGCGCACGTGCGGGCGCTGTGCGGCTGGCGCGCTGGCTGACGCGCTGGCGCCGCTCGGGGCCAGGGCGGCCCCGCCAGCGGGCTGCCCCGGCGCGGCCACCGGCGCCGTGCAGCCGAGCAGCAACGCCACTAACACCGGCAGGGCAGCGGCAACTCTAGCCAGGCTTCCGCGCTTGCGGAGGCCCAGGCTACTTGCGAAGCGTCGAAACACTTGATTCCTCTCCAGATCGGGCGTGCTGCCCCTCGCGAGCTGCACGATTATACCGGCCCGCCGGGTGCTAGCCGGAGCCAAGCGGGGCGCCCGCGCCCGCAGCGACCCTCGGCCGGCAACTGGCGCGCTACGGCAGTTGCATCGGCGCTACTTTACAGGTGCCACCGCCAGGACTATGCTAGAGGTGCCAACTGGGTGGACAGAGGAGGAGGGGGAGCATCGAGGAGGAGTCGTCATGCAGCCGCTCAGCACACCGCCGCTGGACGACTTACCACTCCCGCCGCCAGCAGGGCTCACTCTCAGCGAGCGGCAGGTGGAGGTCGTACGGCTCGCGCTAGAGAACCTGCTCTGGACCATACAGCGCGAAGATCACCTCACCCCGGAAATCCAAGCGTTACTCACCCTGCTACCGAGTCGGGTGCCTCCCGCTAGCGTCGGCCGCGGCGCGCATGCGAGCGTGGCGCCGCCTCCGTCCACCTCCAGGCCGCTGGCCGAGCGCCACCCGAGTGCCGGCGCGGCCGAAACGCCGGGAACGATCCGGGAGAGCTATGCGGTCTACGCCCATCACGTGGATGCAAGGAACCGCACCGATCTGGGCCAATACGTAGGCGTCGTCCACACCATGATCGACCGCGAGGGAGTGCGCTACATCCACGTGCGTGGGGGGCTTCAGCACGCCAACGAGCTGTTTATCCCCATGACCGCCGTGCGGATGGTGGTGGGCAAGCAAGTACACCTCGGTCTGTCCCGCGAGGAGCTGGCCGGCCGGGCCTGGCACCTGCCGCCCTCGGGGCCAGCCTGAGCCGAGGACAAGGCGCGCGCTTGTCCCGCCTTGAGACTCAGCCGTAGCGCGGCCGGCGGCCGGGGGCAGGGCGCGGCGCGGTATGCTGCCCGGCGGGGCGCCGTGGCGACCCCCAAGCCTTGTATGTGGGAGCCCTTGCCGTGGCCGAGTCGCCTCGCCTGCTCTACCTCGACCCGCGCACCATCGCGCCCGATCCCGACAACGTGCGCCGCGACGGGCCGGGCGACCTGGACGCCCTCACCGCCAGCATCCGCGCCCACGGGCTGCTGCAGCCGGTCGGCGTCGCCGCGGATGGCGGTAGTTACCGCATTGTCTATGGCAACCGCCGGCGCGAGGCGGCCATCCGCGCCGGCCTGGCGACGATCCCCTGCCTGCCCGTCGAGGGCACGCCCGAGGACCGCCTGGTGCGCCAGATCCTGGAGAATCTCCAGCGGCAGGACCTGAACGACCTCGACCAGGCCGAGGGCTTCGCGCGCCTGCGCCGCTACGTGAGTCGGCAGCAGCCGGCCCTCAGCGGCCGCGCGCTCGACGACGCGGTGGGGCAGATGGTGGGCCTGTCGGGCGCGACGGTGCGGCGCTACCTCGGCCTGCGCGAGCTGGCGCCGGCCGTGCGCGATCTCATCGCCGAGGGGCAGCTCACGGTCACGCAGGCCCAGCACCTCGGCGCCGTGGAGGACCCGCTGCGGCAGGAGGCGGTGGCCCAGCTCGCCGTCGAGCGCGACCTGTCGGCCGCCGCCATCGCGCGCGCCTGCCGCGCCGCCCAGGCTCGCCCGAACCTGCCCATCGCCGAGGCGGTGGAGCTGGCCGAGCAGGGCGTCGTGCCCGAGCCCATCGTGACGCCCAAGGCCGCGCCCACCCGCCTGCCGCCGCGCCCGCGCGCCGAGCGCGACGACGACGCCGACCTGTGGGGCCCCGACGAGCAAGCCACGGACGAGCCGACGGAGGCGCGCGCCCCGGCCGGCCCCGCGACCGCCGATGGACACCGCCGTTTCCGCATCCGCAGCGTGAGCGCGTTCTGCGACGAGGTCGACCGCCTCGCGCGCTGCCTGCAGGAGGGCGACCTGGCGAAGGCCGCCGCGAGCGAGGCGGATGCCGCCGTGCGCCTGCGCCTCGCCGCCCGCCAGCTTGACTACGTCCACCGCGAGCTGGGCGCCCTCCTCCAGCGGCAAGGCTGGAGCGACGAGCCGGCCCGCACGTCGGCCTGATGCCCGCTGCGCCCGGGCCTGTCGCCAGGCGCACAGCGTTGGGGCCTGGGAGGATTCCAGGTTCTGGCCGCCCATACCCGACCTGGCCCGGCGGTTGGGCTACCGGGGCGCGCCCTCACCCCAACCCGCTCCCAGGAGGAGAGGGAGTAAGGGGAGTCCGCTGTCGAATTCGGGATTAGCGCCAGCGGAACTGGCGGGCCAGGAACGTGTCGCTGAGGTGCAGGATCAGCGGCGAGCCGTGGGGGCAGACGGCGGGCGCGGCCGTCTCGTCGAGCGCGCCCAGCAGCGCCGCCATCGTCGTCGGAGGCAGCGGCTGGCCGCGGCGTAGCGCGCTGTGGCAAGCCACGGAGATCAGCAGCCGGGCCTGCCAGTCGTCCTCGGCGGCCGTCGCCTCGCCCAGTACCTCGTCGAGCGCGCCGAGGAGCGCGGCCTCGCCCGCCGGCAGCCCCGCGTCCGCGCCGCCGGCCAGCGTCGGGGTGGCCCGGACCAGGAAGCTGCGCCCGCCGAACCACTCGCAGACGAAGCCGAGCGCCGCCAGCGTTGGCAGCCGCGTCGCCAGGCGACTGGCCTGCGCCGGCCGCAGCTCCAGCATGATCGGCTCGACCGGCGTCGGGGCGGCAGGCGCGTGGCGGGCGCGGAGCCGTTCGTACAGCACGCGCTCGTGGGCGCGGTGCTGGTCCACCAGGTAGAGCCCCGCCGGCCCCTCGCAGAGCAGCAAGGCGTCCTGCACCTGCCCGAGCAGCTGCAACGGCGGCAGGGCGCCCGCGCCCCGGCGCTCTTCGATGGGCGGCGGTGCGGGCTCGTCCTGCGCCCAGCCTTCAGCGACGCGATACCACCGCGGCCCGGGGGCAGGGTAGGCAAAGGTGCTAAACCCGATCGGCCCGTCGGGCCGGTCGGCGGCGGGAAGCGACGGGAGAGTCGGCTCGCCGGCCTGCTCGACAACAGGGATCGCATTCGAAAGCGAGGGCAGCGCGAGGCCGAGATCCACGTCGGCGGGCAGGTGCGCGGGACCGCGGCCGAGCGCCTCGCGCACCCAGCCGGCGAGCGCCTGCGCCAGCGCGGCACCGTGCAGGAACTTGATCTCGGTCTTCGCGGGATGCACGTTTACGTCGACGGCGCTCGCCGGCAGCTCGCCGTACAGCACGGCGATCGGGTGCCGCCCGCGCGGCAGGAGCGGCCGATAGGCGGCCTCGACGGCGGTCAGCAGCTCGCGCACCTCCACCCAGCGACCGTTGACGACCAGTGTCACCCCGCCGCGGTTGGGCCGCGTCACGTGGCGCTCGCCCAGATAGCCGCGCCAGCGGCTCTCGGCCACTTCCAACGGGGGCAGCGGACGCAGCGCTTCGGCCACCGCGGCGCCATACACCTCGGCCAGCGTCGCGTCGAGCCCGTCGCCGGAGCTGTGCCAGGCGACGCGCCCTTCCAATAGCAGGCTGAACCGCACGTCGGGGTAGGCCAGCGCGTAGCGGCGCACGAGCGCGCCGATCGCGGCCACCTCGTGGCGCGCGCTCGCCACGAACTTCAGGCGCGCGGGCACTGTCTGGAACAGGTAGCGCACGCTGATGGTGGTGCCCCGCGCCCGCGGGCGGGGGGTGAGCGAGGCGACTGCGCCGCCCCGCACCAACGCCTCGTAGCCCAGCCCCTCCGCGTCGGCGGCCGTCAGCACGACGACCTCCGCGACGGCGGCGATGCTCGGCAGCGCCTCGCCGCGAAAGCCGAGCGTGGCGAGGCGGTCGAGGTCGTCGACGCCGCGAATCTTGCTCGTCGCGTGGCGCTGGAAGGCCAGCGCGATCTCGTCGGCGGGAATGCCGCAGCCGTCGTCTACCACGCGCACCAGCCGCAGGCCGCCGCCGCGAATCTCCACCCGCACGGTGTGGGCACCCGCGTCCAGCGCGTTCTCGACCAGCTCCTTGACCACCGAGGCGGGCCGCTCGACCACCTCGCCGGCGGCGATGCGCTCGGCGTCGCGCGGCTGAAGCACCCGGATGGGCGCCCGCGCGAGCGGCGGCGCGCTCACGGCGCCCGCTCCCGCGCCTGCTGCTGGAGTCGCGCGAGCAGGTTGAGGGCCTGAAGCGGCGTGACGTTGCAGAGGTCGAGCGCCAGCAGGGCGTCCACCACCACCGCGGCCCCGCCATCCGGCGCTGGCGGCTCCGACACTTGGGCCGCCTCGGGCCGCGCGTCGGCGGACGCTAGCGCGATGGCGGGTGCGGTAGCGCCGTCCTGGGCCAGCCCGATACCGGGCGCATCTAGAGGCGTGGGGCCGGGCTCGTTGACGACGCCGTTGGCGCGGGGGGACGGACCTACCCCCCCCGGCCCCCCTTCCCTGGGAAGGAAGGGGGGAGCCATCCCAGCCTCATCATCATCCCCCTGCCCGATACGGGAGAGAGGCTGGGAGGGAAGGCAGCCCATCCTCCCCCTTCCCACATTGGGAGGGGCGGCAGGGGGGGTAGGTCCGTCCTCCGCCAGCAGCGCGGCCGCGCGCGCCAGCACGTCGGTGGGCAGCCCGGCCAGGCGCGCGACGTGCAAGCCGTAGCTGCGGTCGGCACCGCCGGGCAGCACGCGGTGCAAGAAGACCACCTCGCCGTGCTCCTCTCGCACGGCGGTGTGCAGGTTCGCCAGGCGCGGCAAGTGCGCCGCGAGCGCGATCAGCTCGTGGTAGTGCGTGGCGAACAGCGCCCGCGCGCCCACGCGGTCGTGCAGGTGCTCGACGACCGCCCGCGCGATGGCCAGGCCGTCCTCGGTGCTCGTGCCACGGCCGATCTCGTCCAGCACCACCAGGCTGCGTGGCGTGGCGTGGCGCAGGATCGCCGCTGTCTCGATCATCTCGACCATGAAGGTGCTCGCGCCGGCCGCCAGGTCGTCTTGGGCGCCAATGCGCGTGAAGATGCGGTCGACCAGCCCCAGCCGGGCGCGGCGTGCGGGCACGAAGCTACCGATCTGCGCCAGCAGCACGATCAGCGCCACCTGGCGCAGATACGTGCTCTTGCCCGCCATGTTGGGGCCGGTGAGGAGCGCGATGCGGGCGCCGTCGCCGCCGAGCGCGCAGTCGTTGGCGATGAACTGCTCCGGGCCGAGCGCCGCTTCCACGACGGGATGCCGCCCCCCCTCGATATCGATCTCCTCGCCGGCGTGGACCTCGGGGCGGACGTAGCCGTTGCGGTCCGCGACCTCGGCCAGGGCGAGGTACACGTCGAGGTGGGCCAGCGCGTCGGCGGTGCGGAGCAGCCGCGGCGCCTGCGCGCCCACGCGGCCGAGCAGCGCGGCGAACAGGGCGCGCTCCACGGCGCCGATGCGCTCCTCGGCGTGGAGGATGCGCGCTTCCGCCTCCTTGAGCTGCGGCGTGATGTAGCGCTCGGCGTTCGCCAGCGTCTGCTTGCGCACGTAGTCGGCAGGCACGCGGTCGCGGTGAGCGTGGGTGACCTCCAGGTAGTAGCCGAACACCTGGTTGTAGCCCACCTTCAGGCTGCGGATGCCCGTACGGGCGCGCTCGGCGCTCTCTAGCTCGGCGAGCCAGCGGCGCGTCTCGGCAATCGCCGCGATCAGCTCGTCGCGCGCCGAGTCGTAGCCGTCGCGGATCAGGCGACCTTCGTCGCCGTCGGCCACCGCGCGGGCGATCTCGTCGGCCACGTCCTGGCAGGGATCGAGCGCCCTGTACACGGCGTCCAGGCTCTCGCCCCCCATCTCAGGGGCAGGAGAGGCGTACGGGGGCAGATGGGGTGCCGGCGTGCCGTCGCTCGCCGGCGTTTCAGGAGTATCGGCTGAGGCTGCGGCGAGCTGATCGCGCAGCGGGCCGACGGCGAGGAGCAGCGAGCGCAGCGCCAGCAGCTCGCGGGCGCTGGCGACGCCTTGCAGCGCGCGGCTGGTGAGGCGCTCCAGGTCGCCCAGCCCGTTCAGGCGACCAAGCAAGTCGGCGCGGAGCGCGCGGCGCGCGACGAAGGCGGCGACGGCGCTCTGGCGCGCCTCGATAGCGGCCAGGTCGAGCAGCGGCTGCCCCAGGAAGCGCCGCAGCAGCCGGCCGCCCATCGGCGTGCGCGTGGCGTCGAGGACAGCCAGCAGGCTGCCCTCGACGGCGCCGCCGCGCGCGCCCCGCGTCAGCTCCAGGTTGCGGCGGGTGTGCGCGTCGAGCACCATGTAGGCGTCGGTGCTGTAAGTGCGGAGGCCGCGCAGCAGCGGCAGGAGGGCGGGGTTGTTCTCCTCGAGGTACGCTAGCACCGCGCCCGCCGCGCCGACCGCGAGGGGCAGCCCCTGGCAGCCGAACCCCTCCAGCGAGCGCACACCGAACTGCCGCAGCAGGCGGTCGCGCGCTGACTCGGGCTCGAAGCGCCAGGCATCATATCGCGTGATCGGGCCGGTGAGCGCGAGCGCGCCGGCCTGGTCCCAGGGGACGAGGCACTCGGCCGGACCGAGCCGGCTTAGCTCGCCTGCCAGGCTGGTCGCGGCGTCGGATCCGCTCAGCTCGGTGACGGCGAACTCGCCCGTGGTCACGTCCACGTAGGCGAGTCCGTAGGCTTCCGGAGCGCTGCCGCCGCGCCCCGCCGGGCCGCGCACGACGGCCGCGAGGTAGTTGTTGGCGCGTGCGGGCAACAGGTTGGGCTCGATGGCGGTGCCGGCGCTGACCACGCGCGTGATCACCCGCTCGACCAGGCCGTGGCCGGGCGGGCTGACTTGCTCGGCGATGGCGACGCGGTAGCCCTTGCGCACGAGGCGCGCGAGGTAGCCCTCGGCGGCGTGGTGGGGCACGCCGGCCATGGGCACGCGCTCGCCGCGACCGAACTCCCGCGAGGTGAGCGTCAGGTGCAGCTCGCGGGCGACAAGCTGCGCGTCGTCGTCGAACAGCTCGTAAAAGTCGCCCATGCGGAACCACAGCACCGCGTCGGGATGCTGCGCCTTGAGCGTCAGGTACTGCTCGCGCGCGGGTGTTGCCATCCCCGCCCTCGGCGTTCGCGCCGCGGAGTCTCGCCCCGGCCCGAGCCGGGCGTCGCGCGTGGGCGCGCATCTCGCGCGCCCGCACGCGCGGCAGGCGCAATTTTAGCATCCCGCGTCACGGTTGCGTGACAGCCAGTCATGGGCTCGGCCGGGGAGTAGGGCGCCGCGCGCCCGGCCAGCACCAAGCCCCGCGACACCGGGGCGCAGCGTAGCGGCGCGCGGCCGGGGCTAAACGCCTAGCGGCCGCTCGGCGTGACCGCTAACTCGCGGTAGCGCTCGGCGACGCGCGCGAGGTCGGCAAAGACGACGTCGCGCAGCGCGTCCATCGTCTCGGGCGGCTGGATCAGCACGTAGGCGGGGTGCAGCGTCGCCAGCACGTAGGGAATGGTCGGCGTGCTGAACCACTGGCCGCGCTGCTGCGTGAGACGGAAGTCCTTGCCCAGGATCTCCTTCGCCGCCGGCGCGCCGAGGCACACGACGATTCGCGGCCGGATCAGCTCCAGCTGGGCTGCCAGCCACGGCCGGCACGCCTTGATCTCGCTGGTCTTGGGCGCCCGGTTCTTCTTGCGGTTGCCCGCGGGCACCCACGGCCGGTGCTTGACGACGTTGGTGACGTAGATCTCGGAGCGGTCCAGGCCGGCGGCTGCCAGGGCGCGGTCGAGCAGCCGCCCGGCGGGCCCGACGAACGGCACGCCCTCGCGGTCCTCGTACTCGCCGGGCGCCTCCCCGATCATCATGAGGCGGGCGTTGGCCGGCCCCGCGCCAAACACCGTCTGCGTGCCCAACTCCCAGAGGGGGCAGGCGCGGCAGTGCTGGGCGCGCGCCGCGACGTCCGCGAGCGTTTCGCCCGGCAGCAATCCGGGCGTCACCCCAGCGCCGATCTCGGTCATCTCGTCCCCCCTCGGCCCGCGCTGGTTGCGGCAATTGACAGGCCGGAAACCGCAACAAGCGTGCCGAGAGGCCGGGCGGGGACGGGGGAAGCCGGTGATCCGGGTTCGCGCGGGGGCCAAGCGCGCTACTGCGCGTACAGGCGCTCGACCAGCCCCGTCGCCTTGACCCGCTCCAATGGCGCCAGGTCGAGGAAGTCCTGCGGCTTCGCCCCGCGGGCCTGCGGCTTCGACGCGCTCAGCTCGTCGATCTGCTCTTGCAGGCCCTCCAGCGTGGGCATCAGGTCGCGCTGGTAGCCGTCACGGTAGTAGTCGTAGGCATCGGCCAGCACGTCAGGGTCGTCGGTCTGCGTGTAGCGCCCGATGACCGCCATGCCGAACTCCCGATCAGTCACCAGCCGGTGGATGCCCTCGATGAGCGCCTTCAGGTAGCGCTCCGCGATCTCGGGGTGGTCGCGCACGTAGCCGCGCGTGGAGCCGATCACGCTGCCTTGGCTGGGGATGTCGAGATTCTTCGTGTCCACCAGCGGCGAAAAGCCAAGCTGCCGCGCCTTCAGCGTGATGGGCGGCGTCAGGATGGCGCCCTGCACCGCGCCGCTCTGCATCGCGGCCAGAGACTCTGGCACGCCGCCGGTCTGAATGATCGCCACGTCGTCGCCCTCACGCAGGTGGTTGCGCGCGAGGATCTTCTGGGCGCCGAAGTGGGTGATCGCGCCGAACCGTGAGACGCCGATCGCCTTGTTCTTCAGGTCGGCCACACTCGTGATGTCCGGGCTGGTGTACAGCGCCACCGCGAGCTTGCTCGACATGCCGCCCAGCATAACGTGGTCGCTGCCCTCCAGCGCCGCGGCGATGAACTCCACGCCGCCGCCAATGGCAATGGGCATCTCGCGGTTCGACACGGCCGCCAGCACCTCCGCGCCGGCGCGCACGAAGCCCAGGTCCGCGTCGATGCCGTTCTGCGCGAAGTACCCGCCCTCCTTGGCCATCCAGACACCCGCCAGCGAGGCCGACGTCGTCGTGTAGCCGGTCCGCAGCGCGTCCAGCGCCGGGGTGGCCGTCCCCGCCTGGGATGGCGACACGGTGGCCGGAGCCGCCGGGGCGGAGGGGGCGGCCGGCGCGGCGCTAGGAGCGGGCGCTGCGCGGGGCGCGGCGCAAGCCAGCGTGGTCGCGAGCACGAGTAACGTTAGGCGTGGGGCGAGCAGCGCCGCTGCCATCACGGTCTCCCCAAGACAATAGATCGCCGCGCCGCGGGCGGCGGCCGGCGTGATCCCGCTCGCGGGGCGCAGCACGGATCGGCAGTGTAGGGGCGCTGCTTGCCGCGCCCGGCCGGGGCGCCACCCAGCCCGGTGTCCCGGCGCTGCTGGCGGTGCCCGGCTCCTTGCGGCGGCCGCTCGTCGCCGGCGCGGCCGGGGCGGGACGCTAGTCGCCCCACGCCCGGCCGCGCCCCGAGCGATTAATCTATCCTAGCAGACGACGGCGGTGTACAGCGGGCAGTAGACCGGGCCAGTTCCCCACCCAAAGCGGCTCCAGGCCGGCAGCACGTAGTTGTAGTACGAGTTCCGGTAGTAGTCGCCAGGGGAGTAGCCCGGGTAGTAGCCGGAGTAGTAGCCCGGATAGTAGTAGCTGGGGAGCGTGAGCGCCCCGAGGCCGAAGAGGTCCGCGCCGTAGCCCAGGCTGAAGTCGAACCACGGTGGCACCACCACGCCGCCGCCATAGTAGTAGAGCGGGTAGTCGGGGAACGGCTGCGGAAGGCCGTAGAACCCATAGCCAAAGTAGGTGGGCCCGTAGACCGGGCCGCCGGTGTCCGCGGGGCCAGGCGGGTAGTTCGAGCCGACGCCCGGCAGGTCGAACGTGACCGACCCAGTCGCGTTGGGCCAGCGCAGCGTCACCGCGCCACCGCCGCTGCCGGGCGGCGGCGCGCCGGCGTAGGCCATCAGCGCCGCTTGCTTCGGCGCCGTCCAGCCCTGGTTCGCGGGCTGGTCGCTCGGGTGCGCGTAGACGTAGACGGTGTGCGGCCCCGGCGCCACCGTGGTCTGGAGCGCGAAGCCGCTGAGCAGGAACTGCTGGCTGCCCAGATTGGCTGCCACATCGGGGCGCTGCAGCCCGTAGGTCGCCTGACCGAGGCGCGTGCCGCCCGCGTCGCGCTCGCCGTCCAGATACACTTCGACGCTGTCGACGCCGGTGCCGTTGCGTGCGTTCGGATCGGCCGCCCAGCCGCGCACCTCGAGCTGCGTGCTGGTATTGCCGCCCTTCGGCGCGTCGATGACGATCAGCGTCGAAGCGGCGTCGGCGGCGGGCGCCGCCGAAGACAGCACCGCCGGCGGAGCAAGGCTCAGCCCGAGCCCCGCCAGCAGGATCACGATCACGCGCCATTGCGGTGCCATGTCAGCGCCCCAGTCCTGAGCTGTTCACGTGCGTCGGCTCGATCTTCACCAGCACCCGCTGCTCGCCCGGCTGGCGGAACGGATACTTGTCCTGCCCGAGATACTTCTTCGCCAGCTTGTCGATGTTCGCGTCCGCGCCCTCGTGCGTCATGTCGACTACCCGGCCGCGCACGGTGACGTTGCGGTAGGGGTTGTTGCGGTCCACGACCGCCAGGGCGACGCGCTTGTCGTGCTGGAAGTTCTTCGGCTTCTGGCGCCCCTCGGCCGTGTTGATGTACAGGTAGTCGCCGTCGGTGTCCACCCACATCGGCGTCACCTGAGGCGAGCCGTCGGGCATCAGCGTCGCGAGGCTGGCGAAGTTCGGCTCCTCGATGAACTGGCGGACGTCGTCGGGCAGGCGCGCCATAGCTTGGCTCCTCAGCACTACTGCTGCCCGCGGCGCTCCGGGCCGCGGCGCGTCAACTTTACTATAGCAAGGGACCCGCGCCGTTCAGGGTAACATGGGACAGGGAGGGGCGAGACCAGTGGGACGATTCCGCGTCGCGGTGGACACGGGCGGCACCTTCTCGGACTTCGTCTACTTCGACGAGGAGCGGCGCGCGCTGAGCATCGCCAAGCTGCCGTCCACGCCGCGCAACCCCGCCGACGCGATCCTCGCCGGCGTGCAAGGCCTGCTGGACGAGGGCGTGACGCCCGCCGAGATCGTGTTCTTCCTCCACGGCACCACCGTCGGCACCAATGCCATGTTGGAAGAGAAGGGGGCCCGCACGGGCCTGCTCATCACGCGCGGCTTCCGCGGCGTGTACGAGGTGGGCGAGCAGATGCGCGGCTACGGGCCAGCGATGTTCGACTTCCACTTCCACAAGCCACCGCCGCTCGCTCGCCCGCGCGAGACGTACGAGGTGACCGAGCGGCTAGACCCGAGCGGCGCCGTCTTGCAGCCGATCGACCTGGCCGACGTAGAGCGCGCGGCCGAGCGCCTGCGCGCGCAGGGCGTGGAGTCCGTCGCCATCTGCTTCCTCTTTGCCTTCCGCAACCCCGCCCACGAGCAGGCCGCCGCGGCGGTGCTCCGCCAGGCCCTGCCGGAGGTGCCCGTCTCGCTCAGCTCGGACGTGCTGCCCCAGATCCGCGAGTACTACCGCCTCTCCACCACCGTTATCAACGCCTACATCCGCCCGATCCTGACGCGCTACCTCGGCCAGCTGGGCGCGCGGCTCGACGCCGCCGGCGTGCGCACGCCGCAGCGCTACCTGATGCAGTCCAACGGCGGCGTCGCCTCGTTCACCGTCGGCGCCGAGCGGGCGGTCACGACGATCCTGTCGGGGCCGGCGGGCGGCGTCATGGCGGGGATTGCGCTCGGGCGCACGTCCGGCTACCAGGACCTCGTGACGTTCGACATGGGCGGCACGAGCTGCGACGTGGCGCTCATTCACCACGGCCAGCCATCGGTGGCGGCCCTCTCGACGATCGGGGGGCGCCACATCGCCGTGCCGATGCTCGACATCAACACCGTCAGCGCGGGCGGTGGCACGATCGCGCGCGTCGAGGACACCGCCGGGCTCCAGCAGGTGCGCGTCGGCCCCGACAGCGCGGGCGCGCTGCCTGGCCCCGTTTGCTACGGTCAGGGGGGCGACGACCCCACGATCACCGACGCCGACCTGACGCTCGGCTACCTCAACCCCGACAACTTCGTGGGCGGCGGCCTGCGGCTCGACCGGCCGGCGGCGGTGGCGGCCATCGAGCGCAAGATCGCCGCGCCGCTGGGCCTGGACGTCCTGCGCGCGGCCGACGGCATCGTCCGCATCATTGACGTGAAGATGCAGGAGGCGGTGAAGGCCATCTCGACGCGGCGCGGCCACGACCTGCGCGACTTCACGTTGGTGGCGTTCGGTGGCGCGGGCCCGGTCCACGCCTCGCGGGTGGCCCGCGAGCTGGGCATGGCGCGCGTGCTGGTGCCGCTCTACCCCGGCTGCACGTCGGCGCTGGGCCTGCTTACGGCCGATGTGCGCCACGATTACGTCCGCTCCCAGCTCGACGCGGTGGCGACGCTGGACCTGGATAGCGCGAACGCCATCTTCGCCGACCTGGAGGCGCAGGCGCGCGCCGAGCTGGCCGCCGAAGGCTTCGGCGCGACCGAGGTGCGCCTGGAGCGCCACCTCGACTTCCGCTACGCCGGCCAGGGCTACGAGGTGCGCGTGCCGGCGCCGGACGGGCCGCTGACGGCCGCGAGCCTCGCCGCCACGCGCCGGGCCTTCGACCAGACGCACGAGCAGCAGTTCGGTCACGCGGCACCCGACGAGCCGACCGAGATCGTGAACTACCGCGTGATCGGCTACGGCCTGGTGCCCAAAGTCGAGCTGCCCACGTTCCCGCCCGCGAGCGGCCCCGCCGAGGCGGCACGCGTCGGCACGCGCCGCGCCTACTTCGGCGAGCTGGGCGCCGCGATCGACTGTCCGATCTACAACCGCAGCCGCCTCGCGCCAGGCCACACGCTCGTCGGTCCCTGCATTGTAGAGCAGCTCGACTCGACTACCGTCGTGCTCCCCGAACAACGCCTCCGTGTCGACGCTTACGGCAATCTCGTACTGGAATGGCGGGACGGCCGGGATGGCTGACGCCCCGTCGAACAGCCCTCGGGAATTTGCGGAGCCCTGCATTATAACCGGCGTGAGCGGCTCTAGAAGCCTACAATACGGTTGGGCAATTGAGCCGAGAGGATGTCATCATGGGCGCCGCCAAATCCCTCCCCCGCCTGCGGGCGGCCGCTATTTCCCTTCTGCTGGCCCTGTTGCTGGTCGCGGGCGCCGCGCCGGCCGCGCCCGCGCAGGCGCAGACGGCCGCCACGACGATCTCGGTCACGAGCGGGTCCGCCACCTCGACTGCGGCGGCGAGCGAGGTCGAGCCGATCGCCGAGGCGTACCTGCTGCTGGTAGACCACTATGCCGTGCCGCTGGACCCGGCGCAGCTCGTCGCGGCCGGCGAGGCCGGCATGGCCGCGGCGCTGAACGCGGCGGGCGCGAGCGCGCCCGCGAGCGACGCCGGCGCGTATGGCACGAGCACGGTGGAGCAGTTCGCCGCCCTCCAGGACCAGTTCCAAACGCTCGCGGCGGCGGCAGGCTCCCCCCTGTCCGCCGAGGCGCTCGCGCACGCCGCGATCCAGGGCATGGCCGATAGCCTGGGCGACCCGCACACTAGCTTTTACACGCCAGAGGATTACCAGGAAGAGCTGCGCTGGCAGCGCGGCGACGCGGGCTACGCCGGCATCGGCGTGCGCCTGCACGGGCCGCAAGCCACCGTGCAGGAGGTGTTTCCGGGCTCGCCGGCCGAACGGGCCGGGCTCCAGCCGGGCGACACGCTCGTCGCGGTCAACGGCCAGCTGACCGCCGACCTGAAGTTGGCCGACGTGGTGAAGCTGGTGCGTGGCGACGAGGGCACGTCGCTCGTGCTGGGTGTGCAGCGGGCAAGCACCGACCGCGTGGAGGCGATCACCCTCCGGCGCGCCCAGGTCTCCGAGCCGCTGGTCGCGTCGCGGCGCCTGGCGGGCGACATTGGCTACGTACAGTTGCGCGGCTTCCCCGAGGCGTCCGTCGTCGGACAGGTCGAGCAGGCGATTCGCCAGCAGCAGGCGGCGGGCGTCAAGGGCATCGTGCTCGACTTGCGCGGCAACGCGGGCGGCCGCATCGTCGTCGGCGAACAGTTGCTGGCCGACTTCGTGCCGAATGGCCCGATCTACCAGTCGGTCGACCGCGACGGCCACCGCGACGTCCACGAGGTACGGAACGCGCATCCGATCCTGACCGTGCCGCTGGCGGTCTTGATCGACGAGGGCACGGCGTCGATGGGCGAGATCTTCGCGGCCGCCATTCAGGAGCGCGGCGTGGGCCGGCTGGTCGGGGAGACGACGGCCGGCGCGGTGGCCGCGAGCCGCATCATTCCGCTGTCGGACGGCTCGGCGCTCCAGTTCAGCGTCGAGCAAGTCTACTCGGGCGCGGGCGCGCTCCTCGACCGCGTGGGCGTGCATCCGGACGACGAGGTCGCGCTGGATCTCGACGCCCTCCGGCAGGGCCGCGACACGCAGCTCGAGCGGGCGGTGAGCGACCTGCAAGCCGGCCCGGACGCGGCCGCGCCAGCCGGCGCGAGTGCGGCCCCTATCCGCATCGACCCGGCCACCGCGCGCTGAGCATGGCCGCCCGCCGGACTCGCCGCCGCCGCCAGCCGCGCGCAGGGCAGGTGCCGAGCGATTCGAGCCGCGCTCGCCCCACCTGCCTCCCGGGGCGAGGGCGATGATGCATTGGCCCCTCTGCACGATACTTCACGTATAGGAGCGCTACCATGACGCTCGCCACGACGCTTGACGCGATCACCGCCGAGGTGCTGGCCGCGGCGCTGAGCGGCATCGTCCAGGAGCAACAGCAATCGCTGTTCCGCACGGGCTTCTCGACCGTCATCCGCGAGACGCAGGATGCCTCGTGCGCGCTGCTGGACGCGGCCGGCCGCGTGGTGGCGCAGCACGTCGTGCTGGGGCTGCACATGGGCGCCTTCCCCGCTTGCATCGAGGGGCTGTTCCAGGAGTACCCGTCAGCGGCGCTGCGGCCCGGCGACGCGTTCGTCGTCAACCACCCCTACCGCGGCGGCTCGCCCCACGCCCCCGACATGGCGGTCATCACACCGGTGTTCCGGGACGGCCGCCTGATCGCCTTCGCCGCCGCGATGGCGCACAAGCCCGACATCGGCGGCCCGGTGCCCGGCTCGTGCCTCGGCTCGGCGCGTGAGACGTACAACGAGGGGCTGCACCTGCCGCCGGTCCGCTACGCCACTGCCGACGGCGTGAACGCCGACCTGGAGCGGATCATCGCCGCCAACTCGCGCACACCCGAGCTGGTGTTGGGCGACCTGCGCGGGCAGCTCGGCGCCTGCCGGCTGGGCGAGCGGCGCCTGCTAGAGCTGGCCGACAAGTACGGCCTGGACATCATCCTGGCCGCCTTCGAGCGCATCCCCCAGCTTGCCGAGGCGCGCGTCCGGGCGGCGCTGGCCGCCTGGCCCGACGGCGCGGCCGAGGCCGAGCGCTTCCTCGACGACGACGGCGTGGAGGTCGGCAAACCGGTCCGGGTGCACGTGCGGGTCACGAAGCAGGGCGACCGCATCCGCTTCGACTTCCGCGGCTCGGACGACCAGGCCAAAGGCCCGGCGAACGTGCGGCCGCCCCTCGTGCGCGCCGCCTGTGGCTTCTGCTTGATGACGCTCGTCGACCCCTACCTCCCCGTCAACGACGGTCTGCTGCGCATCATCGAGGCCGAGTTCCGCGAGGGCTCCGTGTGCAACCCGCGCTTCCCCGCGCCGGTGAACACTTACAACCCCACGATGCACGCCATCGCCGACGCGCTGTTCGAGGCGCTGAGCCACCTCGTCCCCGACAAGAAGACGGCCGACGGCTGCGGCACGCGGTCGATCATCGTCGGCCACCGCGCGGCGGGCGGGCGGGCGATAGTCCAGTACGAGCTGTTCGGCGGCGGCTCGGGCGGACGGCTGGGCCAGGACGGCGTGAGCGGCACGACGGTGAACCACTCGAACGGCAAGATCGCCGCGGTCGAGATCGTGGAGAGCGAGTATCCCGTGCGCGTCGAGCGCTTCGAGCTGATTCGCGACTCGGGCGGCGCCGGCCAATGGCGCGGCGGCCTGGGCTTCGTGCGTGAGTACACGAACCTGGGTGGCGAGGCCCGCTTCTCGGTCCGCTCGACCAAGCACACCATCCCGCCGCGCGGCATGGACGGCGGCGCCGACGCGCGCGGCGGTTGCTGCACCATCGCGCCGGGCACCCCGAGCGAGCGCGTCCTGCCCACGCGCCAGAGCGACGTGCCGTTGGCGACCGGCACCCGCTTCGTGCTCGAGACGCCGGGCGGCGGCGGCTACGGCGACCCGCGCGCCCGCGACCCGCAGGCCGTCCTCGCCGACGTGCTCGACGGCTACGTTTCCCCCGAGGCTGCTGCGGCGCACTACGGCGTCCGCCTCACGCCGAGCGACGACGGGTATACTGTGGCGACCGTGACGCAGGCACGAGCAGCCGAGGCGTAGAGGGCGAGGAGCAGCGATGGACATCAATCTCGACGATCTTTACGAGCTGTGGCCGCCCACGAGCGAGCTGGTGGGCCTCCAGTTCGAGACCGATGCGGACTTCGCGCGCTGCGAGGAGATTCGCTGGCAGCACCTCGATATGTTTTGCTTGAAGAACCCCGACGCCCGTTACGTCGTGGTGCCGAAGACTGAGGTACGTCGGTTTGCAAAAGCCGGTCTTGCGTTCCAAGAAGTCGAACTAGAAGACTGGGATACTCTTCCGCCGGAGGAACGCAGCCGCCGCGAGTATGCGCTCATCCACAGCGAGCCGGTTCAGCGAGCTATGAAGGAGATGCTAGAGCGCTTGGCCCGCAATCGTGGTTAGCGAGCCCCGGGCACGTATCGCGCTGGGACTTCCCGTCGACTCGGGCCGGCGCATCGCGGCGGCGACGCAAGTGGTAATCCACCTCCTGCGTATCGCCGACCGCGTGGAGCTGAGCCTGCTCGCAGCCTGGGAGCCAGGAGCACCGGCGATCACATCACTCGATGCGAAGCCAGTCCTGCTCGTAGGTGCCGACACAAAGCTGGTGGCGGATACCGCAACGGCCCGTGCGGCGCTGGAGAGCGACATCCGCGGCCGCATGGAGCGGTATTATCGTGGGCACGGGATCGCTTCGGTGAACTACGACCTGCAAATCATCTGAGCGGCACTGCTGTGGAATATACACTGGAGGGCGCGGCGACGGGACGTTCGCCGCGCCCTCCAGATTGGGTGCAGCCAAGCTACGCGGGTCAGCGGGGCTTCGCGTTCGGGAACAGCAGCGACTTCACGGTGACCGGCAGCGCCTCGGACGCCCCCATCGGCCGCCCGATGTCCAGGTAGTCGAGGTCGCCCACGTCGATGCCGTCCACCGCGACGACCTCGCGCTCCAAGCCCAGCTCTTCCTTGAGGATGCCGCCCAGCGACTTGGCCACGTCCATGTCGAGCACCAGGAACAGCGGGTCGGGCGTCCCGTTCGCCCCCCGCGCCACGGCCGCGATCCCCTCGGCCACGTGGCGCAGCGCGTGATAGCTGGGCTGCTGGTCGAGCGAGATGGCGACCGCCAGCCCCGGCGCGAACTCCTCCAGGTCGAACTTCGTGAGCGCCTTCCGCAGCCCGCTCTCCGTGGCGTGCGGATCGTCCAGCACGGGCCGCACGACCTTCAGGCCGAAGGCGGGGAGCGCGT
Source organism: Chloroflexota bacterium (assembly GCA_035293805.1). Taxonomy (GTDB): domain Bacteria; phylum Chloroflexota; class UBA6077; order UBA6077; family JAJPHF01; genus JAJPHF01. The sequence goes on from DATGMD010000053.1 coordinate 48,662, forward strand.
CCGTGCTGGAAATGTAGCTGGTGTTGCCGCTGACCTGCACCGTGTACTCGCCGGCGCCGATCACCGTCGCGCGGATGCCCTCCGCGGGCTCGCGCACTAGGTCTGGGCGCCCTAGCTTGCTCACCTCCGTGTGAATGGCCCGTGCCAGCAGCGGCCCCACGTCGCCGTAGGCCGTCTGCTCGTAGCCGTAGATGTACTCCGACACGCCGCCCGAGAAGACGACGTAGCGCACGTCGGCCAGGTCGGGCGCAGTCGCCAACGGCTCGGTGAGCATCAGCCGCTGCGCCAGCGGCGACAGCCGACCCCGCACGACCTGGAACAGCACATCCGCCATCAGGGCGGCGAAGCGCTCCTGGCGCGCGGCGTCGAACTGATCGCCGAGCGCGATGCTCTCGCCCAGGTGATCGTGCAGGATGCGCGCCGGCTGCTCGACGCGCGTGACGCGGCCCGTCTCGTCGAACGCGACGAGCCGCGCGCCGATCTCCACGGAGGCCGTCTGCTCGACCACGCCGCGCCGGATGAGCGAGAGCTTCGAGGTGCCGCCGCCGATGTCGACGTTCAGCACGTTCACGCCCTCCGCCTCGGAGAGCGCCACGGCGCCGGAGCCGTAGGCCGCCAGCAACGCCTCGTGGTTCGGCCCGGCCGAGGCGCAGATGAACTTGCCCGAGTCCTTGGCGAAGAACTCCACGATGGGCTGGGCGTTCTCCTTCTTCAGCGCCTCGCCGGTGATGACGACCGCGCCCGTGTCGATGTGCTCCGGCTTGAAGTTGGCCTCCTCGTAGGCCCGGTGGAAGAAGTCGGTCAGCTTGTCCACGTCGATGGTCGTGCCCGACAGGTACGGCGTGAGCAGGATCGGCGAGCGGTACAGCACCCGCCGGTCGGTGACGGTGAACTTGGCTGACAGCGCGGCCCCCTCGCGCCGCAGCGTCAGGTGCGAGAACACCAGGTGCGAGGTCGAGGACCCGATGTCGATGCCGACGCTGTGCAGCGAGAACTTCTCGATGCCCTCGATGTCCTCGTCGCCGGCGGTGTGCGAGTGGGGCTCGATCCAGGGGATCTCGCCGTGAAAGTCGTGGTCGTCGTCGAAGTCGTGCATATTAGCTCTTGTACGCCCACTGGTAGTCGCGGTTCGTGTACGCCTCGTCCGGCATGGCACTCTTGAGCCCGCGCTTGCCCAGCTCGTCCTCGAACTTGTTGCGGATGAACGGGTCCTCGTCTACGTACTCGATCTGGTCGCGCGCTTGGTCCTCGACCTTCTCGGCGTAGCCCGCGAACTGCTTGAGCGGGTGGAGCGCCAGGTAGCGGGCCGGCGCCTCGCCGACGTTGAAGTGCTGGTGGAACCACTTCTCTGGCGGCACGAACATGCTGCCCTCGTGCCACGGCGCGACGATCTTCTCGCCGCCCTCCTGCCACAGGATCGAGTAGCCCTCGCCCGCCGGGATGACGATCACGCGACCCGGGCCGTGACGGTGCGCCTTCTTATACGTGCCGGCCGGAAACACCGACATGTGACAGGACATCTGCGAGCCCGGGAACTGGATCTGCACCGAGTGGCCGCCCGCGCCGCGCGTCTTCAACGCGTCCAGCTTGTCCCAGGCGCGCATGTCGGGGAAGAAGTTGCCGTACCAGAAGTTCAGCGTGCGGCCGATGGTGTAGCGGCCGTCGGTGTCGGCCACGACGCGCGCTTCAGAGTAGAACTCGGCGCCCTGCCCCTCCAGGTGGGGCCGCTCAGGCGCCTGCGCGACGAACAGCTCCGGGTCCTGCACCGACATGCCGATGGGCAAATAGTTGTAGTGCAGCAGCCGCACGGGCCGGTCGCCCTGCATGTTGGTGAACTGGTGGTGGCAGTCGTGCGGCAGCATGAACAAGCTGTGCTTCTGCCACTCGAACGTGCGCTTCTTGCCGTCAGCCGCCCAGACGGTCGTCGTGCCGCGGCCCTCCAGCACGTACACCACCTCGTCGATGCCCAGGTGGATGGGCGGCAGCGTCTGGCCCGGCCGGATCTCGGTCACCCGCGCCTCGCTCACCCCTTGCTGGCCCTGAAGCTGGATGAAGGCCGCGTGACACTGCCGCGCCTCCCACCAGCCCACCTCGACGGTGCGCAGATCCTCGATGAAGTAGCCGCGATGGATGGGGATGCCCTGCTCCTGCATCCACACGTCGTGAACGTAGAGGCTGCTCCAGTAGCCGGGCACCGCGCTGCCCACGGCAGCCGGCGTATAGGGCGTCGCGCTTTGCATTCCGAACTCTCCCTTCACGCGTGTCCTGCGGCTAGGCGCGCCCAGGTGGGCGACCCAATCGGCACCATTCAGATCGTGGAGGCTAGCAGAGCGGATGCCAGGTCAGGCATGCAACGCCGCGGCCAGGCACTTGGCGTCGGACCATCGTCGGCCGCGCGGCTGGGCCGCACCCGGCGACGCGACTTCCTGATGATACCGTAGAAGCCCCCCGGCGCAACAGGTAGGTGTTCGCTCACCCGGGCGGCCCAACATGTTGATTCTCGCGGGTCTGCGCGCTGCGCGCGTCGTGCACAGGGGGCCACCGCTGTCGACATGGCCACTGGAGCAGGAGTAGGGGACGGGTCTGCGCTCCGTGAGAGCGGGAGGAACGCGGCGAGCCGGCTAGCGGGCGTAGACCGGCTCAGGGACCGTGCCCCAGAGGTTGGGCGGCCAGTAGCTCACCCACGCGCGGCCGATGATGTTCTCGGCCGGCACCAGACCCCAAACGTGGGAGTCGCTGCTGTTGGGGCGATTGTCGCCCAGCACGAAGTAATGGCCGGGCGGGACGGTCTGGCGCGGCACCAGATACGGCGGCTTGTCGCGGATGTAGGGCTCGTCGATCACCTGGTCGTTGACGAGCACCTGGCCGCCGCGCACCTCGACGGTGTCGCCTGGGACCGCGATCACGCGCTTGATGAAGTCCTTGTCGGGCTGGATGGGCGCGCGGAACACGATGACGTCGCCGCGCTGCGGGCCGCCGAACAGGTAGCCGTCAGACGCATCGTTGCCCTTGTGGTCGAGGAACGCGAACGGCGTGCCCTCTAGCCGCGCGTAGCCGATCTTGTTGATGAGCAGGTACTGGCCGGTGTGTAGCGAGGGCTCCATGCTGGCGCCCTCCACCTTGAAGTTCTGCACGACCGCGCGCACGGCCAGGAAGATAATCAGCGTCAGCAGAACGGTCTGGACCATCTCCCAAAGGAAGGAGCGGACGCCCCCCGAGGAGTTCTGGGTGGGCGCGACTGGGGGCGAAACAGGCTCGTCGACTACGCTCATGGCACTCCCCGCTGCGGGGTCGATAGGCTATCGGAATTATAATCGGCGCGCGGTAAAGTCGCCACCGACGAACCCGCAAAGAACGTGCCCACTATAGCACCGTCGTCCCGGGGCATGCTAGAATTTCGCATTGCGGCGAAGCCACAACCCAGGGGGCGGCGTGAAGTTCGCGGTCGTTATCTTCCCCGGCACGAACTGCGATCAGGATACTCTGCACGTGCTCCGCGACGTCTTCCAGCAGCCGGCCGAGCCCGTCTGGCACGAGAGCAGCGACCTCGCCGGCTACGACTGCGTCGTCCTGCCCGGCGGTTTCGCGCACGGCGATTACCTGCGGGCCGGCGCCATCGCTCGCTTCTCGCCGATCATGGATGCCGTGGCGCGCTTCGCGCGGGCGGATGGCCTGGTATGGGGCATCTGCAACGGCTTTCAGGTCTTGCTCGAGGCGGGGCTGCTGCCCGGCGCCATGCGGCGCAACGCGGGCTTGCGCTTCCGCTGCCAGTGGGTAGACGTGCGCGTCGAGCACAATCGCTCGCCGTTCACCGCCGCCTGCGCGCCCGGCCAGGTGCTCCACCTACCCATCGCCCACGGCGAGGGCAACTACTTCGCGCCGCCGGACGAGCTGGCGCGGCTGGAGGCGCGCGGCCAGGTGCTCCTCCGCTACTGTGACGCGCGCGGCAACGTGACGCCCGAGGCGAACCCCAACGGCTCGGTCGGCAACGTCGCGGGACTGGCGAGCGACGGGGGCAACGTGTTCGCGCTGATGCCCCATCCCGAGCGCGCCAGCGAGCCGCTGCTCGGCGGCACCGACGGGCGCTTCCTCTTCGAGAGCGTGTTGCAACAGGTGGCGGGTGTCGCGGTCGCCTGAGCTACACCCCGCCCCGGACCTCCTTGCCGAGGTCGGCCTCAGCCTACCCGAGTACGAGCGGCTGTGCGCCGCGCTCGGCCGCGAGCCGAACTTCCTCGAATTGGGCATCGTCGGCGCCATGTGGAGCGAGCACTGCTCCTACAAGAGCAGCCGCCCCGCCCTGCGGCGCCTGCCCACCACGGGGCCGCGCGTGCTGCAAGGGCCGGGCGAGAACGCCGGCGCGGTCGACCTGGGCGACGGCCTGGCCGTCGTGATGAAGGTCGAGTCGCACAACCACCCGAGCGCCGTCGAGCCGTTCGAGGGGGCCGCGACGGGCGTCGGCGGCATCATGCGCGATATCTTCACCATGGGCGCCCGCCCGGTCGCCAACCTGAACTCGCTGCACTTCGGTCCGCTCGACGAGGCGCGCAATCGCTACCTGCTCGGCGGCGTCGTGGCCGGCATCGCGCACTACGGCAACTGCATGGGCGTGCCCACGGTCGGCGGGGAGGTGCAGTTCGGCCGCGGCTACAGCGCAAACCCGCTGGTGAACGCGATGTGCGTCGGCGTGGTGCCGCACGGCCGCCTGACGCGGGCGCGGGCCAGCGGCGCGGACAACCCGGTGCTGCTGGTCGGCGCCGCGACGGGCCGCGACGGCATCCACGGCGCGACCTTCGCCTCGGCCGAGCTGGACGAGCGCAGCGAGGAGCGCCGCCCGGCGGTGCAGGTGGGCAACCCCTTCCTCGAAAAGCTGCTGCTCGAAGCGTGCCTGGCGCTGCTGGACACGGGCATCGTCGTGGCGATGCAGGACCTGGGCGCGGCCGGGCTGACCAGCTCCAGCGCCGAGCTGGCCGGGCGCGGCGGCTGCGGCATCGAGCTGGACGTGGCACGCGTCAGCCGCCGCGAGGCCGGCATGACGCCCTACGAGGTGATGCTGTCGGAGTCGCAGGAGCGCATGCTCGTCGTCGTGGACCAGGGCGCCGAGCCGCAGGCCGAGGCGCTGTTCGCCCGCTGGGGCCTGCACACCGATCGCGTCGGCGTGATCACCGACGACGGCATCCTCCGCGTGCGCGAGGGCGGCGTGGTCGTCGGCGAGCTACCCGTCCGCCTGCTCACCGAGGACGCGCCGGTCTACGAGCGGCCCCGCGCGCCGCTGCCCCCGCCGCCGACCGTCGGCCTGGCCGACGTGCCGCTGCCCGCCGACCTGGGCGCTACGCTGCTCGCGCTGCTCGGCTCGGCGGAGCTGGGCAGCCGCGCGCCCATCTTCACGCAGTACGACCACACGGTACAGGCGAGCACGGTCGTGCCGCCGGGGCGCGCGGGCGCCGCGGTGCTGCGCGTCCACGGCACGCCGAAGGGCCTCGCCCTGGCGCTCGACTCGTGCGCCCGCTACGCTGCGCTCGACGCGCGGGCGGGCGCCGCCCGCGCCGTCGCCGAGGCGGCGCGCAACCTGAGCTGCTGCGGCGCCGCGCCGCTGGCCGCCACCGACTGCCTGAACCTCGGCAACCCGGAGCGCCCTCAGGTGGCCGAGACGCTATGGCAGACGGTCGAGGGCTTGCGCGACGCGTGTCTCGCTCTCGCAATCCCGATCATCAGCGGCAACGTCAGCCTGTACAATGAAGCTGGCGACAGCGCCATTCCGCCCACGGCCGTGGTAGGCTTGGCCGGCGTCTTGCAGGACGTTACGTGGGCGGTCGACGCGGCGTTTCAGGCCGAGGGCGACGCGGTGTTGCTGTTGGGCACGACGGTGGCGAGCATTGGCGGCAGCCTCTATCTGGCGCTCGTCCACGGCCAGGAGGCCGGGCCGCTGGCGCCGCTCGACCTGGCCTACGAGGCCCGGCTGCAAGCGTGCATGCGCGACCTGATCGCGCGGCGCCTGGTCCGCTCGGCGCAGGACTGCGCGGACGGCGGCCTGGCGGTCGCGGTCGCGGAATCGAGCCTGCTGAGCGGGCTCGGGTTCGCCGCGGCGCCCGACTGGCAGGCGGCGCTCGGCGAACGGCCCGACGAGGCGCTGTTCGGCGAGGGGCCATCGCGGATCGTCATTTCGTGCCGGCTCGAGGACGTGTCGGCGGTAACGGAGCTAGCGGCGGCGGCGGGCGTGGGCGTGACCCCGCTCGGCCGGGTGGCGGGTAACCGCCTGACGTGGCCGGGCGCGCTCGACGTGGGCCTAGCGGAGGCGCAGGCGCAATGGAGCACTGCCCTAGACGAGTGCTGAGTGGCAAGTGCTAAGTGCTGAGCAGGTATTTGAGCCTGCACCGCACGCAGCACCCAGCACTTAGCACTCAGCACTCGTGAGAGGGGACGAGATGCCGGGAGCCGAGAGCCTACACGAAGCCTGTGGCGTGTTCGGGATCTACGCCCCGGGCGAGGACGTGGCCCGCCTGACGTTCTTTGGCCTGTACGCGCTCCAGCACCGCGGGCAGGAGAGCGCTGGCATCGCCACGGGCGACGGCGTGGGCCTGCACGTCTACCGCGACATGGGCCTGGTGAACCAGGTGTTCACCGAGGAGCGACTCGAGGGCTTGCGCGGCCACATCGCCGTCGGCCACACGCGCTACTCCACGACCGGCTCCAGCCGCGTCGAGAACGCGCAGCCGATCGTCGTGGAGTCGGACGTGGGCGGCCTGGCGGTGGCCCACAACGGCAACCTGGTCAACACACCCGACGTGCTGGCCGAGCTACAGGACCGCGGCCAGGACCTGCGCGGCGCGACGACCGACTCCGAGCTGATCGCGCTGCTGGCCGCTTCCAGTGCCGGCTTCACCTGGCCCGAGCGCATCCGGGCGCTCGTGCCGCTGCTCCAGGGTGCCTTCAGCCTGGTGATGGCGACGCCGACCCAGCTCATCGCTCTGCGCGACTCGCTAGGGGTGCGGCCGCTGGTGCTGGGCCGGCTGGGCCGCGGCTGGGTGGTCGCTTCGGAATCGTGCGCCCTCGACACGATCGGCGCCGAGATCGTGCGCGACGTCGAGCCCGGCGAGATGATCGTGATCGACGCCGGCGGCGTCCACACCGAGCAGGTGGCCGCGGTCGGCAAGCGGGCGCTCTGCATCTTCGAGTTCATCTACTTCGCCCGACCCGATAGCGTCGTCGAGCAGCGCGAGGTGTACCTGGCGCGCGAGCGCATGGGGCGCGCCCTCGCCCGCGAGCACCCGGCCGACGCCGACGTGGTCATCGCGGTCCCCGACGCCTCGGTGCCCGCCGCGATCGGCTACGCCCGCGAGTCCGGCATCCCGTTCCACGAGGGGCTCATCAAGAACCGCTACATCGGCCGCACGTTCATCCAGCCCGACCAGCGCCTGCGCGAGCGCGGCGTGCAGCTCAAGTTCAACCCGCTGCGCCACGTGCTCGACGGCAAGCGCGTCGTGGTCGTGGACGACAGCATCGTGCGCGGCACGACGACGCCGCGCGTCATCAACATGCTGCGCAAGGCGGGCGCCCGCGAGGTCCACCTGCGCATCTCCGCGCCGCCCATGCGCCACCCCTGCTACCTGGGCGTCGACACGGCGCGGCGCGAGGACCTGATCGCCGCGCAGATCGACGACGTGGCGGACATCGGCCGCGCGCTCGGCGCCGACTCCCTCGGCTACCTGAGCCTGGAGGGGCTCCAGGACGCGGTGGGCCTGGCGTCCGAGCGTCTGTGCGGCGCCTGTTTCACGGGCGACTATCCGCTCTCGGTTAATCCTGACGCGGACAAGCACGCCCTCGAGCTATCCGCCGTCGGCGCTCCGCCGTCGCTGATCCGCTTCGAGCCGGCCGCGGCGAGCCGAGCGCGGGCCGCCGTGGAGCAGTAGCCGACGTGCTGAGCAGCCCTCGCCCGACAACGACCCGCGGCTGATCGCTGACGGCTGACCGCTGATGGCTAACGCATTCCCTATCGCCGTCCTGATCTCCGGCCAGGGCACCAACCTAGCGGCGATCCACGCGGCCATCGCCGCCGGCACGCTCGATGCCCGCATCGTCGCCGTGTGCTCGAACCGGCCCGAGGCGCCGGGCGTCGCCTGGGCGCGCGAGCGCGGGCTGCCCGTGGCGCTGTTCACCCGCGCGGACTACGGCTCCCGTGGGGCCGCACAGGAGGCGATGCTCGCGCACCTGCAAGCGTCCGGGGCCGAGCTGCTCGTCCTGGCCGGCTGGGACCAGGTGCTCATCCCCGCCGTCGTCGCGGCCTACGAGGGCCGCATCCTGAACGTTCACCCCTCGCTGCTGCCGGCCTTCGCCGGCACCATGCACGCTGTCGAGGACGCGCTGGCGTGCGGCGTCAAGGTGACCGGCTGTACGGTCCACTACGTCACGGACGACGTCGACTGCGGCCCGATCGTGCTACAGGCGGCCGTGCCGGTGCACGAGGACGACACGCCCGCGACGTTGCTCGCCCGCATTCACGAGCAGGAGTACCAGCTACTCCCCCGCGCCATCGCCCTCCAGGCCGCCGGCCGCCTGTGCATCGAGGGCCGGCGCGTCCACGTCGACGCCGACTAGCCGGTCCCACTCCAGCCTCGCTCCCGCGCGCCTTGAAGCCGAGCCGAACGCAACGAACAGATTGCGCATCACTGCAACCGACCGGCCGGGTGGCACGCGCCCTGCGCTACTCGAATGTCAAGAGGCAGTGCCGCGGGCCGGGTCGCCGGCAGCCGCGCACGGATCGCCCGCCAGAAGCGAACGGCTGGTTCTAGGGGAGGCAGACCATGAAGCGGATCGTCGTCGGTATCCTGGCCGCGTCGTTTGCCGCGGTCATCTTGCCGCAAGCGGCGGCGGCGCAGTGCGAGGGCGGCGTAACCGTCGGCGGCTTCTACGCGCGCGACGGCACCTACGTGCCCGGTCACTGCGAATACACGAACCCGACCACGCCTGGACAGCTTTACCCCTCCGGCGCGGAGCCGCTGCCGACCACGAATCCGGCGGCGGGCGCGAGCCGCCTGCCCGGGCAGCGCGATGCGTCTGGCTTGCTGCCCGTGAATAGCTCGGATCTGGGCCCCGCCCCGAGCTACGTGACCACCGACCCGCTGCAGAGCGGCGGCGTCGCGACAGCCGGGCCGAGCGTCGGCCCGGGCACGCCGGTGGCCCCGAGCGTCGGCCCAGGCACGGTCCTCAACAGCGTCGGCCCCGTCGGCCCGGGCCTGCTGCCCGGGCAGCCCACGGTCGGTAACCCCGTAGCGCCTGTCGGTCTGCCCGGCCAGTTCCCGCAGACCGGCTTGCCCGCGCTCAACGGCAACCGGGCGCTCCCCAGCGCGCTAACCGCCAACGGCAACGCCGCGGTCGTGCCGGGTCCTGCCGCCGGGACCAGCGCCACGCTGCCGGACTCGGCCGCGACGACCGGCACAACGAATCTGAGCCTGGTCAACACCGCGTATGGGCTGTCGCTCGGAGCCGCGCCCGCGCGCACCGATCAGCCGCCGGCGGTCGGCCAGCCGGTCGACTCCGTCAGCGTCAGCTACCCGAACCAGTAGAGCAGCGCTCGGGCGTCGCCGTGGCGTCCGCGGGCCAGCGGTCTGCGGCTCGCCAGGCGGCCACGAGCGCCCGCGTGCGGGTGGGCCGTGGCAGCGCGGCGAGGCGCGCGAGGTCGTCGGGCCGGTCCACGTCGAGACCGAGCCCGCGCCGCCAGACCAGACGGGCCGCCACCCCCCGCGCCGCCGCCGCTTGCAGGTGCGCGCGCACGCTATCGGGCCCGAAGCGCGCCGGCAGGGCGAGCGGCGGTTGGCGCAGCAGCGCCCCGGTGCCGCCATCCACGGTCGGCGCGAGCGCTACGCTCGGCGCGGGCGGCGGGTTGGCGACCACCGCCGCCACGTCGGCTGGCGTTACCAGCGGCAAGTCCGCGGGGAGGGTGAGGAGCGCCGACGCCCCGCCGCCCGCGGCCACCGTCGCCGCGTAGTCGAGCGCGGCGTTCAGGCCCGCCTCCTCGCCGGGCGGGTAGTCGCCAGGCCCGGTCGCGCCTAGCTCGGCAAGCGGGGCCGCGCCCCACTCCTCGGCCAGGCTCAGCGCCGCGGCGTCCGGGCTGACCACGAGCACGCGTGCAACCGCCGGCGCGGCGCGCAGCGCGGCGAGCACGTCGGCTAGCAGCGCGGCTGCGAGCGCCTCGCGCTCAGCGGGCGTCAGCAGGGGCGCGAGGCGGCCCTTGGCTGTCGCCAGGCCCTTGACGGGAACGACCGCCCAGAGCGCCATCAACCAGGTCCTAGGCCCAGCGCGCTGAGGGTCGCGCGAGCCAGCGCCGCCTTCTCGGCTGGGCCGCGCATGATGGTGTTCGTCACCAGCGCCCGGATGCCCAGCGCCTCCACGCGCGGGGCGAGCGCCGCGTCGACCGTGTCCAGCACGAACGCGTCCAGGAGAGCGCCGTAGTGCGCGGCAACGCCGAGCGCGGACGGCTCGTGGCCAAGATCGCGCAGCATCCGGTCGGCAGGGCCCTTGATCGCCGCGCCGCCCACGATGGGACTGATCGCGGCCACCGGCGCCGGCGTGTCGCGGATGGCGTCGCGGACACCCGGCACCGCGAGGATTGGGCCGAGGCTGACGATCGGGTTGCTGGGCGCGAGGATCACGCCCTCGGCGGCGCCGATGGCCTCCAGCACGCCGGGGCCGGGCGTCGCGCCCTCCACGCCCTCGAAGGCCACCCCGAGCACGGTGTCCGCGCACTGCCGCTGCACGAAGTAGACCTGGAACGGCAGCCAGCCGTCGGGCGTCTGGACGGCGGTCGCCACGCGCGCATCGGTCATCGGCAGCAGCCGGCAGCCCACGCCCAGTGCCCGGCGCATGCGGTCGGTCGCCGCCGACAAGGGCAGCCCCTCGCGCAGCAGCCGCGTGCGGTAGATGTGCGTTGCCAGGTCGCGGTCGCCCAGCTGGAACCACGTGTCGGCGCCGTAGCGGCCGAGCAAGTCGAGGGCGTGAAACGTCTCGTCGCGCACGCCCCAGCCGCGCCCCGCGTCGGCCAAACCGGCGAGGTGGTAGAGCACGCTGTCGAGGTCGGGCGACACGTGGAGGCCGTGTAGCTCCAAGTCGTCGGCCGTGTTGACGACAACTGTCAGCTCGGCCGGGGAAACGACCTGCACCAGCCCCTGCAAGAAGCGGGCGGCGCCCACGCCCCCCGCGAGGATGACGAGCATCCGACCTCCCTCGGCGGCGGGCCGCGGCGGCACACGCTGGACGCGCCGCACCGCCCAGATCGCACACGGATTATAGCTGCCGGTGGGTGCCCAGCCGCGGGCTGTACGCGGCATATTGGGCCGTCGTCGGGCGGCGAGAGCCACGAAGCTGGCAGACACCGCGGCGCTCGGCCCGGTATACTGGCCCCATGCATCGCTCCTCGCTCGTCCGCTACCTGCTGCCCCTTGTGCTCCTCGCCAGCCTGCTGCTGCCGCAGGCGCGCGGCCGCGCGTCCGCCGATCCGCCGTCGAGCACCGACGCCTGGTACGACATGGACCGCGAGGCCTGGATGCACACCGACGACGAGCGGCTCGTGCGGACCAAGTTCGACCTGCACGACGGGCCGAACCTGGACGAGGTGCCGCTACAGCTTGGCCCGTGGACCGGGCGCGACGTGCCGATCACCAACGAGGCCACCTTCCCCACGCTCGACGCCGACCGGATCGTCTACCGCATGTACCAGCGGAGCGGCCTGCGCACGGTCATCTTCAGCATGGTCGGCGCCTCCAAGGGCCAGAGCCTGCACCACCCGCTCATCTGCTACCAGTTCGCGGGCTGGGACACCGAAGACCGCGGCACCACGACCGTGCCGACCGACGACGGCGACGTGGTGCTGCGCTACGTCATCGGTCGCGATCCCCACGGCCCCACCCAGGTGGACCTGCACTTCTTTCTCTGGCCGACCGCCGGCCGGCGCTGGGACGACGGCGTGACCCAGGTGCGCATCACCGCGCTCGCGACCGTGACCGACGAGATCGCGCTGGACGACGCCCGCGCATTCGCGGCGCTGCTGTTCGCCCAGGCACGCCACCTGGACGACGTGGCGCTCACGCCTACGCCTCGCCCCACACCAACGCCCACGGCGACGGTGATCCCCGAAGACCGCACCGATCCCGCGGGGGCCGAGCCAGAGGAAGCGCCCGGGCCGCCGAGCCTGCCCCCCGACCTGCCGGCCGCGACGGCCACGCCCGGGGCCACGCCGCACGCCGCGCCAGACGACCAGGCGGGACCGCTCCAGAGGGTCCGACGGGAGCTGGCGGTCGCCGCCGTCCCTGCCGCGCCGCGGCTCGCCCCCGGCCTGCGCATCCCGGCGCCCTCGGGGCCTTGAGGACACCGGCATCGCGCGGCGCCGCGCGCCCGGCACGGCCGCGCCCAGGCGGCTCACCAGCGGGGACGGTACTCTGGCGGCACGCGGTCGGCACCCGCGCACGGCGGGGCAACGAGGATGGGCAAGAGAAGCACTGCCGCGCGCGACTCTATGTCACGGGGCGCAGCAAATCCGTACACCCCGCCGGGCCAGACGGCCCGGCGGGGCAAGTGGGGCCTGCCGAGCAGCGCTCGCGCGATCCGAGCGGGACCCACGCACCTAGGCTGGGAAGAGCGTCAAGCTACCTCGAACACCCTTCCCAGTCGAGGCGCGGCGCTCACGAGGAGGCCGAGAGAGCGGGAGCCGGGAGCCCGACGGGGAGCGCGACGATACGCTCGACGGGACGCTCGACGCCCTTGCGCCACCAGTACATGTAACAGGCCTGGCAGCGTCCGCGACGGGGCAGCGGCGCTGCCCGGCCACAGTTGATGCAGGGGCGTCCGAGCCGGCGTAGGCCCTCAGGCGGTCGCTCGGTGCCGTGCCGGCGCCAATAAGAGTCGCAGGCCCGGCAACGGCCGCGCGTAAGCTGCTTCGACCGGCAGAGCCGGTGGCAGATGAGACAGGGTCGTGGCGGTAAAGGCAAAGGTGACATATCGCGGGAATTCTAGCACGCGAAATTTGGCCCGGGGCTGAGGATTTACGGAAAGGCGGCTGAAGGTTTGCTTAACGCGCCGCGGCCCCGCTCGGCGGCGGAGCGGGGCACAATGCGAGGGCAGCGGCCCGTGGGCCGCCCTCGTCTCGCCTGCGTCGAGCGCTAGAAGGCGTTCGCCCCACCGCCGACGAGCGTCGGCCAGCTGCCGCAGCCGTCGGTCACCATCACCTCGACGGTGGCTGGCTGGCCGGGCGTCACGCGGTGTACCGTGAGCCCGATCGAGGACGGGTGCGTCGGCAAGCTGACGACGGTTGCCGCGGTAACGGTGGTCGACGGGGCCGTCGCCACGTCGACCGTCGCGTTCGTCAGGCGCGTGAACTGGAGCGCCAACAACTGATTGTTCTGCGTGTTGTTGGCGCAGCCCGCGTCGCGCGCCGTGATCGTGGTCTGTAGCGTGCCGGCACTCGGCGTCACCTGCACGCCCACATTCGGCCGCGGGAACGGCGTGGGCGTGATCGTCGGGGTCCGCGTCGGGGTGCTCGTGGCGGCCGGCGTCGCAGTCGCCGTGGCCGTACTGGTGACCAGCGGCGTCGCGGATGGCGTCGGTGTACTCGTCTGGGTCGGGACCGGGGTCAACGTCGGGTTGCCGCCGGTCAGGATGTCCAGGTCCCACATGCCGCGCCCGTGGGTGGCGATGCGCAGCGTGCGGCTCGACGGCTGGAAGACCATGTCGAACACGGCCACGCGCGGCAGGCCGGAGGCCAGCGGGAACCAGTTCAACCCGCCGTCCTGCGACTGGTACACGCCGATGTCGGTGCCCGCGAACAGCAGCAGCGGGTTCGTCGGGTCGATCGCGAAGGCATTCACCGGCACGTCGGGAATCACGTTCGCGCCGGTGCCGCCGGCCGCCACCCAGGTAGGCGCGCCGGAGCTCAGGTTCGTGGTCTTCCAGACGTGCTGGCCCGCGGCCAGGCCATAGCCATCGAGCGTGACGTAGGCGGTGTTCTGGTTGGTGGGGTCGATCATCGCCCGCGCGACGTATTTCGCGGGGATCGAGCCGGTCACGTCGGTGAGCGTACTGGAGCCACTCGTCGTGGCGAACACTTTGCCGTTCCGCAAGCCGACGATGCGCACGTTGTCGTTTTGCGGCGAGATGCCGATGGCGCTGATCGGCACGCCGGACACCAGCGGCCCCTGGCTGACGACGCTCATGGTCGCGCCCTGGTTGGTCGAGCGGTAGAGGCGGTCGGTGCCGAAGTACAGAGCGTTGGGGGTGAGACTCGTACCGAGCGCCATCGGCGCGTAGAACTGCGTGGTGTCGGCACAGCCAATACCGTTGTTCGAGTTAGGAAAGCTACACCCCAGGAAGGTCCATCCATTTTCCTGAGCGTTCGCCACGTTCGTCACCCGGGCGAAGCCGATCAAGTTGTTCGTCTGGTTGAAGTAGGTGTGGTACATCGTCACGTTGGTCGTGTCCGTGGCGGTCTGGTCGATGAGCGCGAAGCCGCCGTCGCCGAAGTCGGCGCGCGTCCACGCCCCGCCGGGCTGCTGGTACTCGGTCCCGTTGTCTTGCGTGCCGCCAATCGTGAAGCTCGAGTCCGAGGGGTGCCGCGCCACGCTCTGGAACTGCACGGTGTTCAGCGTCTGGTTGAGGCTGGTCCAGGTACCGCCCGCGTCGTCCGAGCGAAAGGCGCCGCCGTCGTTGCCGACGTAGATCACCGCCGAGTTCGACGGCGCCAGCGTGAGCGCGTGCATGTCCGCGTGCAGCCCCACGCTGCTCCGCGTGAAGGTGCCACCCCCGTCGATCGACTTGGTGAAGATGCGCGACGCGCCCGAGTCGGACGCCCCGCCCAGATAGATGATCTGCGCGTTGCCGGGATCGATAGCGACCACGATGTCGTAGAAGCACTGTGCCGTGCAGAAGCCCGTCGCCGCGCCGAGCGGGCTTCCGAAGGTGGCCCCGCCATCGGTCGACGCGCGCAGCGACCCGTTGCTCTCAGCCGTGGCGGCGAGCACCGTGACCGTGCTGCCGATTTTGTTGATAGCCAGCTTGATGTTGAAGTTCGAGCTGGGCGCGAAGGTGCGGGTGAAGGCGGGCGCCACGCTCGGCGTCTGGGAGGCGACGGCGGCGTTCGTCGTCCGCCAGATCCCGGAGAGCCCTAGGCCGCCGAGGTCCTGGACGGCCACGAGCAGGTTGTTCGAGCTGCCCGGCTCGAAGGTGACATCGGTCACGCCCTGGAACCCGTTGAAGCTCCCACTGACCGCTACCAGCGAGAAGACTGGCGTGGTCGCTTGCGCGTTCCCCGAGAAGTACAAGCCGATGAGTCCCGAGGGCGGATTGGTGCGGCCGCAGCAGATACTGTTGCCACCGAGGCCGCCGACACCATTCGTATTGCCCACGAACATGCGGTTGGCGTCGTTCGGATCGAAGACGATCTTGTTGATCGCCGTGCCGACGAATGCATGGCCGTTGCTAGTGGTCGTACCCGTGCCGTTGACGGCTAGCTCGAACGGCCCGTCGAGAATCGGCGCCGTGTCGGCGTTGCGGACGCGGTAGAGGCCGACGCCGAAGAAGCTGTCGGCTGAGAGGTTGCCCTCGCCGGTCCCCACCCAGACGGTAGAGGGGTTGGACGGGTCGATGGTGACGGCGCCGATTGCCAGCGACTGCGCCGTATCCATGATCGCCGTCCAATGGGCCCCGGCGTCCATGGTACGGAACACGCCGCCCTGCGCGGTGCCCAGGTAGGCGATGTTGGCGTTCGTGGGGTGGACGGCGATGGCTGTCGCGCGCCCGCTCACCGGCACCGTGATTGAGGGGCCATTCGGCTGCGTGACCTGGCCGTTGGGAATCGGCGCGGGGCCGATGGGCGTCCAGGCGGTCGTGCTGGCGATGCCGGCCGGCGCGCCCTGCGCGCGCACGCGGAGCGCCTGCTGCTCGAACTGCGCCAGCGCCCGGCCGCGCGCCGCGATGTCGAGGGGCTTCCCCTCCTCCCAGCCGCGCCGCACCGCCATCGCTTCCTCGCGCAAGCTCAGGTAGTCCCGCTTGTCAACCCGCTGCCGCGCGAGCCGCGGCACGTCCGGGTCAGGACTGATGGTGCCTTGCGCGTCCAGCGATGGGCCGCGGGCGGGCCAGAGCGCCGTCGCCGTTACGACGGCCAGCGCAGCCACCGCTACGCCAAGCCAGAGCTTACGTGGCATTCCTCGCATGTTCCCTCCTTGTCATCTCCGTCTAGCGCCGCACGGCGCGGCAGGCTGCGCATGAACTGGAGACAAATGCCCGTGGACTATCCGGGGCGGCGGAAGCTGGTCGCCAGGCACTTAGCCGCAACGAGCAAAAGCGCACAAGAGTACCACGCAGGCCGAGCTTTCGTCTACCCCACCGCTGATTGCGTCTCCCCGGTCTATACGCTGCTCAGGATCCAGCCCAGCCAGCCCCCGGCTCCCTGGCGTCTGGACGCCGCCCGCTGGCGCGCAGTTGCTATACTGTGACGATTCTGGACGTCGGCCGCCGCGCCCCACCGGTCTAGCCTGGGCTTGCCAAGCACACAGCCGGGCCGCCGCGGGGGAGCAGCGCGCCGCGCGGACGGGCTCGGCCGCTGGGCCGGCCCGCGCGATAGCGGGAGGAGCGCACCACGCAGCCCGAGCGAGCGGTCGAGCCGGGCGGCCCGCCCGTACTCGTCATCACGGCGCACCCGTTCCTCGAGCCCCTCGCGGGCGCACTCGCTGCCGTGGGGCTGCGGCCGTACTGTACCCAGGCGCGCGAGGCGGTCGCGCAGTACCTCGCCACGGTGGGCGGCCGGGGCGCGGCCGTCCTCGACGCCTCGCGGCCCGCCCCCTACTCGTTCGCCACGCTGTACCAGCTGCTGCACCAGGAGCCAGCTCTGCCCACGCTGCTGCTACTGCCGCCGGAGGGCCCGCCGCCGCTCGTCGCGGGCGGGCTGGCCCCGCTCGACGATGTGGCACGCCTGCCCGCCCAACCGGCCGAGCTGGCGCTCCGCGTCCAGGCGCTTCTGCTGCGCGCGCGCTCCACCCCGCCCGCGGCTCGGACGGCGTCGGCCACCCCGCCGGCCGCCGCGAGCGCATCCGCCGCGGCGCCGGCGACCACGTCACTCCCGCTGGCCTCGCCGCTCGCCGCGCCAACGCCCCCGGTCCCGACCGCGGACGGGGACGCGGCACCACTCGCCCAACCGCCGCCCACGCCGAGCCACGGCGAAGCGCTCGTGTCCGGCGTGCGGTTGTACACCGACTCGCACCTGGTAATCGGCCAGGTAGACCCCGGCCGCCGCCGCCTGAGCGACCATCTCAACGACCCGCAGCGCGCTTATCTCGACGTCGCCCACGGCTACTGGTACGATCTCCTCGCCGAGGCCGGCCCGCCCCTCGCGACCGGCGCGATGGGGGTTCGCAAGGATTCGCTCCAGGTCGTCGTCCCCGAAGAGACGGCCGCGCCGCGTAGCGCCGCCCGGGTGCCGACGCAGCGCGTACCGATCACGGTGGCGCTGCCGCTTTTCATCATCTCCGGCCAGTTCCACCGCCGCGGCAGCGATCCAGCTCACCTGCTGCAGTGGTTCGCGGAGAGCGGGCGCGCGTTCCTGCCGATCGCCAACGCCACCATCCGCTTCCTGCCCAACGGCCGCTTCGACGCGCAGGTGGCCGTGGCGCTCGTCGGCATCCGCCAGGTGCAGATCTGGTGGACCCCCGCCGGCCCCGCTAGCGCGTAGCCCCCGTCGTGCAGGTGTCAACTGGTTATGCTACAATTAGAACGTATGTTCTAACGAAATGGCAGCAGGCGCTGCCGCGGCACCGACGGCCGCCGTCCGGTCTGCCGTCGCGGCGGTAGCGAGCCGCGAGCTGTCGAGCCAACTCCGCGCCGAGGTGACTGATGGCCGACGAGTCCGCCTTCGACCTCTTTCTCGCTGACGAGAGCGACGCCGTGTTGAGCGGACTGGCCGACGACGACGAGCCAGCCGACGACGCGGCGACGCTGCCGCTGCCGCCCGAGCGCGCCCTGCCGTTCGCCGTGCAGCTTGGCCTCGCGCCCCGCGCCTACCAGGACGAAGCGCTGGCCGCGTGGGAGCGCGCTGACGGCCGCGGCGTGGTCGTGCTGCCCACGGGCGCGGGCAAGACGGTGCTAGCGCTGATGGCCGCCGCGCGGCTCCAGGCCCGCACGCTCGTCGTCGTCCCGACGCTGGAGCTATTGGACCAGTGGCGGTCGGCGCTCGTCGAGCGCCTGGGGGCGCCGGCCGAGGCGGTGGGCCAGCTGGGCGGCGGCCGCCGCGAGCTGCGCCCGCTCACCGTGGCAACCTACGACTCGGCCTGTATGCGCGGGCGGCACCTGCCGAATTTCGGGCTGCTCGTCGTCGACGAGGCCCACCACCTGCCCGCGGCGAGCTATCGCAGCATCGCCCGCAAAGTCGACGCGCCCTACCGCCTCGGCCTCAGCGCTACACCCGAGCGCGCCGACGGTCGCCACGTGGACCTGGCGCACCTGCTCGGGCCCGAAGTCTACCGGCGCCTGCCCGCCGATTTGGCCGCCGAACGTCACATCTCCACGTACCGCGAGCGCCGCGTGTACGTGGACCTCACGCCCGCCGAGCGCATGCGCTACGACCGGCTGATGGCCGAGTACCGCTGGTATCTCTCCACGCGCCGCATCTGGACCGGCGGCATGGACTTCTTCAAGGATCTCGTGCGGCGGAGCGGCTACGATCCGGCGGCCCGCCGCGCCCTGCGCGCCCACCACGAGGCGCGGCTGACGGCGCTGAACGCCGACGCGAAGATCGCGAAGGTGGCCGAGCTGCTGGACCGCCACCGCCAGGACAAGGTGCTCGTCTTCTCCGAGTACACGGCGCTGGTGGACCAGCTCAGCCGGCGCCTGTGCCTGCCGGCTATCACCTACCGCACGGAGGCGCGCGAGCGGCAGGCCATCCTCGACAGCTTCCGCGCGCAGCGCTACAGCAAGCTCGTGGCGGGCCGCGTGCTGAACGAGGGCGTGGACGTGCCCGACGCCAACGTCGCCATCGTCGTCAGCGGCAGCTCGGCCACGCGCGAGTACGTGCAGCGGCTGGGGCGCGTGCTCCGGCCGAAGCCGCGCCCGGCGGTGCTGTACGAGCTAATCAGCCGCCGCACGGTCGAGGGCCGGAGTGCCCAGCGCCGCCGGCCGGCCGCCCGCCCGGAGGTGGCGGCGTGAGCCTGGGCTGGCACGACCTGCGGCGCACGGTACGCCGCCGCGGCGCCGACGGGCCGGCGCAAGTCTATCCCTATCTCCTCAAGGACGAGCGGCTGTACCCGCAGCTAGCGCTGGCGATCGACTACTTCGAATCGATGGTGGGGCGACCGCGCGCCGAGCTGGACGGTGAGGTGCTGGTCCAGTTCTTCGCCGACCACCGCCTGGCGCGCGCCGTCGTCGCCAGCCTGGCTGGCCACTACCGCTACCGCCGCCAGGGCTTCGCCGACGCGCTCGACGCGCCGGCGCTCGCGCGCCTGGCGGCGCTCGACCTGCACAGCCCCGCCGACCTGCGGGCGGCGCTGTACGCCGACGTGAACCGCCACGACGGCGGCTTCGCGGCCGACGCGGCGCGCACGGCCGCCATCGGGCGGCTCGCGGCGCGGGTCGAGCTGGCACCGGACACCGTGGAGGCGCTGCTAGTGCTCGACGCTGAGGACCGCGCGCCACTCGTGCGCCTGGGCTTGCCCCCCACGCCAGCCGAGGTGGCGGCGATCTACAACCACTTGGTGGCCGAGACGGTCCTGCGCGCGGCCGCCCGCGTCGACCTGGAACTGGCGCCCGCGGCACGCGGCCGACAGGACGCCGCGGCGGCCTTCCTAGACTCGCTCACGGGACACGCGGCACTGGCCGGCTTGCGCCCCGCGGCGGTTGACGCCCCCGGCGCGGCGGCCACGGCCAGCCTGCCCGCCGACGGCGAGCCGGCTCCCGCCAGGCGGCGCGCCCAGGCCGCGCCGTGCCACATCGCGCTGCTGGGCGAGCAAGATGCACTCGGGTCGTGGACCCGGCACGGACGTCGCGTCGTGCGCGCCCTGGGCCGGGCGCTGGTCCGCCATCCGGGCGCGGTGCGAGCGGGCAGCGCGCTCGTCGAGGCGCGCGGCGGGCCGTATGCGTGCAGTCTGAACGCGGAGTTTCTCCGCGCGTTCACGGGGCGGGACGCGGCAGACCAGGGAGCGATGGCCGAGGGCCAGGCGCCGAGAGAGGCCGCCAGCTCGCCCGAGCTGTGGTGGGACCCGCGGCCGGAGATGGCCGTGCTGCGGCGGCGCGGTGAGGCCGAGGGCTGGTCGCTCCGCAACTGGCCGGCGGCGCTGGTCTATCCCGAGGGCGTGCTGTTCCCCGACTTCGCGCTGGCGCGGGGCGCCGTGACCGTCCAGGTCGTCGTCGTCGACACACCGGCGCTCGCGGCCACCGTCGCGCGGCTGGCGCCGCGCCTGGCCGGGCGCGGCGACGTGCTGCTGGTGGCGCCCGCGCCCATGGCGGCCGCCCTGCCCTCGCTGGGCCTGCCGCTGGTGGAGCTACCTACCCCCCCAGTCCCCGCTCCCGATGCGGGAAGGGGGGAGGGGCGGCGCAGCCCGCCACCGGCTCCCCCCTTCCCTCGGAGGGAAGGGGGGACGGGGGGGTCAGGTCCCATCCCCCTCGCGGTCGTCATCGCCGCGGCGCGCGCGTTCGAGCCACGCACGGCGCCGCCGGCGGCCGCACTCGACCGCGTGCTGGCGGCCGTGCGGGAGGCGGGCTTCCTCCCTGCGGAACGCGCGCTGGCGCTGGCCGGCTGCGTGGAGGAGGCCGAGCTCGCCGGGCGGCTGGCAGCCGCGGGCGTCGAGGATGTGCGTCTGGTCGCGGACGTCGGACTGCACACCGAGGCGTTCCTGCGCCGCCTACACGGCGCACCGGCCGCTATCGGGACGGGCTGAGCTGGATCGTCCAGCGCTAACTGACCGGCGCGCGACAGTGCGACGACTGGAAGCCGCCGGGCACGCGCGCGAGTACCAGTCCGCGATCCCCACGCGCGCCGTGTCCTGCGCGCCGAGCCCCACCGCCCGCCCGACGCCGAGCGCCAGCGCCGCCCTCGGCCGACCGCTCGCCCGACCGCCCGCCGCCCTAAGCTGCCGGCCCAGTTTGGTGTGTAGGTTTGGCGAAGCCAAAGCTACGCACCATCCCTGGCCGAGTACTTAGCGCGCCCACGCCCCGCCAGGCGGCCGGCGCGCGTGGCCGGCTCGCCTCCCGCGGCTGCCGTCGCCAGAGCGCATCCCCAGGATTGATATAATCGCCATAGGTCCTTGCACCTCTGAGCCTGTTGGGCCCCTGCCCGGCCCGCGGCGGCGCGCCGCGCGGCATGTGCGCGCGACCCGTGAGCGCTGGCCTACCCCCAGAGCACGACGCAAGGCCCCACATGCAGCATAGCGGCGACCATCGCCGTGGGAGAGAGGGTGACACGATGGCGAAGATGATTGTCGGCGGCGAGCCCACCGCCGCGCGCAGCGGCGCGGTGATGGAGATCCACAACCCCGCGACCGGCGAGGTGGTGGACACCGTGCCCAAGGCGGACGCCGAGGACGTGCGCCGCGCCGTCGAGATCGCCCACGAGGCCTTCCGCGGCTGGGCGGCCACGCCGGCCACCAAGCGTGCCGAGACGCTGTTCAAGGCCGCCGAGCTCGTCAAAGAGCACATGAAGGAGATCGCCGAGATCGAGACCAAGGAGCAGGGCAAGACACTCCGCGAGTCGCAGATCGAGGTGAACCGCTTCGCCGAGAACCTGGAGTTCTACGCCGGCCTGTCGAACAAGGTCCGCGGCGAGTACGTGCCGCTGGCCGAGAAGGACAAGTACGGGCTGGTGGTGAAGCAGCCGGTTGGCGTCTGCGCGGCCATCGTGCCCTGGAACTTCCCCGTCTCGCTGATGGGCAACAAGATCGCCCCCGCGCTGGTCACGGGCAACACGGTGGTCGTGAAGCCGGCCAGCACGACGCCGCTCGCGGCGATCCGCCTCGTCGAGCTGTTCCACGAGGCCGGCGTGCCGGCGGGCGTGCTAAACATCATCACCGGGCCTGGCGGCGTGGCCGGCGAGGAGCTGCTGGTCAACCCGCTGGTGCGCAAGATCGCCTTCACCGGCGAGACGGGCACCGGTAAGCACGTCATGGAGGTCGCCGCGCAGGAGATCAAGCGGGTGACGCTGGAGCTGGGCGGCAGCGACCCGATGATCGTCTGCGACGACGCGGACCTGGACGCGGCCGCCAGCGCGGCGTCGGTGGGCCGCTTCTTCAACTGCGGTCAGGCCTGCCTCGCGGTTAAGCGGCTCTACCTGTTCGAGAGCATCGCCGACACGTTCCTCGAGAAGTTCCTGCCCAAGGTCCAGCGCCTGCGCGTGGGCAACGGCTTGCAGCAAGGCGTCACCACCGGGCCGCTGCACACCGCGAAGCAGCGCCAGGAAGTCGAGGAGATGGTGCAGGAGGCCGTCCAGCGCGGCGCGAAGGTGCTCGTCGGCGGCAAGCGGCCGGAGGGCGAGGAGTACGCGCACGGCAACTTCTACCAGCCGACCGTGCTGGAGAACGTGCCCACCGACACGCGGATCGTCCAGGAGGAGTGCTTCGGCCCGGCGCTGCCCGTCTTCCGCGTGAAGGACCTGGACGACGCCATCGCGCAGGCCAACAACTCGAAGTACGGGCTGGGCTCGTCGATCTGGACGACGAACCTGGCGAAGGCGCAGGAGGCGGCCGAGCGCATCGAGGCCGGCTACACCTGGGTGAACAACCTGCACGTGGCCTACGACGAGCTACCGTTCGGCGGCTTCAAGCAGAGCGGCTACGGCAAGGAGCACGGCGTCGAGGCGCTTGACTACTACCTGGAGAGCAAGTCGATCGTCATCGCCAGCCCCCAGCCCAGCGCCGCGAAGAAGGCCAGCTAGCACCACCGACCCACCCGCGCATAGAGGGAGGGAGCGCCAATCGCTCCCTCCCTCTGCGTTATACAGGTGGCCGGTCGCGCGAGAGTTAGCGATCTGCTTTACTCGCCTGGCGAATGCTCGCGGAGGCGGGCGTAGAAGTCGACCGGGTTCGCGCGGGCGGGCAGGCCCGCGACTTGGCCGTCACCCAGCTCGATTATCAGCCAGTCGCCCGCCGTGGTGCGCGCCACGTCCATCGTGAAGAAGCGACTCTGCACGCGGGTTGCCAGCGCGCCAAACCGCTCCAGGGGCGGTGGGCCGACATCGTACTCACCAACCTCCCAATATGGCGTGCAGGACAGCAACGCCCCGTTCAGGAAGAACAAGCGGTATTCCTGCACCAACGGCATGCCACTCGCGGGATGCGCGGTGAGTGGCTGGAACTCCACGTACTCGCGAAAGACTAGCCCGCCCTCCAGGTCGTCCCCTTGTAGCTCGACAAAGCGGCGCACGACTCGCTCAACGGCCGGGCGGTCGGCGGCTGATGGGATAAAGCACGCCTCGGCCCACTCGTGCTTGCGCGACTTGACGAAGTCCTTGAGGATCAACGCCGCATCGCCAAACGGCGCAAGCTGCTCCATTATGCGATCCATAGAGACTTCGCTACCGGTATCGGTCCATACGGACCGGGGCGTCTCTCCTTGGAACAGCGGATACCACGCGGGCAGATAGTGGCAGTGCCGGTAAGCCGTCGGATCGTTGATTAGCCGCACGCCGCGAGCGAGCAGGGCATCATAGAGCCGAGTGTAATCGGCTGGCCGCATCATCCAGCCACGGTACACGGCCGTGTAGGTTAGCGGCTGCGCGGGGACCCGACGCACTGCCCGGTCAGGGTCGCCGCCGTCGACCAGCGCCTCGTAATCGACGAGCAAGATGTCGAGGCCGGCCGCCCGGGCGGCGGTGGCCTCGTCAGCATACGCTGAGTCTACGGTCCGGCCGACCAACGGGTCAGCACAGAAGACGGCGAACATGCGAAATCACGCTCCACTCGCGCGCCTGGTGGGGTGCGCTACCGTCGGTAGGGGCCGAGCTGGGCGACGGCGGCGCGGCTGTAACTGTCGTCCACGATGCGGTCGGCGGTGAGCGGCGGGCTGAAGGTGAGAATGCCGGCGTCGAAGAAGACGCGCTGCATGTCGAGCAGCGTATCGATGTCGGGCTTCATGTCGGGGTCGAAGCCGTAGGCGTCGATGTTGCGCAGCGTCTCGATCGGCAGGTTCGTGTACTTCGCGAAGATCTGCAGGTGCTCGTCGGCGAAGTAGCCGTCCCCCTGCAAGTCCCGCGCGCCGCGCACCAGGGCCGTGAAGAAGCGCCGCGCGGTCGCGTCCCGCTCGCCGCGGAACGCCGGCCCGTAGACCATGCCGACGGCCGATGCGCCCGGGCGGATCGGGCCGCCGAAGTAGGCAGCGGTGCCGTCCTTCGTGATCTCCGTCGTGAACGGCGCGGGCGGGAAGGCCGCGTCGACCGCGCTCGCCTTGAAGGCCGTCACCATGTCCGGGAATGGCATGTTGACGACGTCCACATCGCGCAGCCCCAGCCCTCCCTCGCCGAGCTTGTTCGCCACCCAGTACGAGCCGGTGCTGCCGAGCCCGCCCGCCACGGCGATCTTCCGGCCCCGCAGATCGGCAATGCTCTGCACCTGGCGGCTGTCGAGCAGGTCCTGGCGTACCATCAGCGCCGAGGGATAGCCGGACTGCGGCTGGGCGCCCATCGACCCGACGACGCGCAGGTCGAGCCCGCGGTCGATGGCGTTGAAAGTGGCCGCCGCGAAGCCGCCCACCACCGCGTCGAGCTGGCCCTGCGCGGTCAGCGCCATCGCGTCCTGCCCGGCCGTTACCTGCTCGAGCTGGGTCTTGACGCCTTGCTCTTGCACATAGCCCTTCTCGATGGCCACGTAGAGCGGCGCAAACAGCGTTGAGGGCACGTGCGCGACACGCACCGTCTCGACGGCGGCCGCGCCAGCCGACGGCGAGCCGCCTGGCTGGCTGCCCCCGGAGTTGGGGGGCTGGGCCGCCGGCGCGGTCCCGGCCGGGCTGGGCGCGCCAGCGGGCCGGCTGGGCGTGGGCTGCGCGGCCGTGCTGCAGCCAGCCAGCAGCAGCGCGACGAGGATGAGATAGCGCATGGTCGCTCCTCTCGGCGGTGAGCGGCGCCCGCGCGCGGCGTGGCACGCGGACGAGAATGTACGTCAGACGATCAGGGCCGCACGAGCACCTTCAGCATGCCCGGCTCCGCGGCCCGCGCGAATGCAGCCACACCGTCAGCCAGCGGGTACTCGGCCGTCACGAGCGGCTGGACGGTCACGCGCCCCTCGGCCAGCGCGCGCAGCGCCGGCGCGAACGGCCCGCAGCGCGAGCCGACGACGGTGATCTCGTCGATCACCAGCGGCGCGAGGTTCAGCGGCGGCTCGCCCGGCCGCGTGGCGACCGTGCTCTTGAGCACGAGCGTGCCCCGCGGGCGCACGAGCGCCATCGCCTCGGCGAAGCCTGCCGCCCGGCCGGTGCAGTCCACGACCACGTCGGCGCGCGCATCGGGCGGCGCCGCCAGCGCGGCGATGCTCGCCGCGGCCAGCAGTGCGCGCTTCTCAGCGTGGTGCCCGACGACCGTCAGGTCGCAGCCCGTAGTAGCCAGCACGCGCGCCACGAGCTGCCCAAGCTTGCCGTCGCCCAGCACCAGCACGCGATCGGTCGGCCGGATGGCCACCTGCTCCAGAATCTCCAGCGCCGCGGCGAGCGGCTCCACGAAGACGGCCGCCTCGTCGGGCACCGCGTCCGGCACCGGGTGCAGGTTGGCGAGCGGCAGCGCCAGGTAGTCCGCGAAGGCGCCGTCGCGCCCCTGGATGCCGAGGACAGTGCGCGTGGGACAGTGGCGCCCCAGGCCCGCCCGGCAGGCCGTGCAGGCGCCGCACGCGGCGTTGATCTCGCCCACCACGCGCTGGCCTACCGCCAGCGGGCTGGCTCCGCCCGGCAGTGGCGTGGCAGCTTCGACCTCGCCCACGAACTCGTGGCCGAGCGTGCCCTGGAAGCCCATATAGCCGCGCGTCAGCTCGAGGTCGGTGTGACAGACGCCCGCCAGCCGCACGCGCACCAGCGCCTCGCCCGGTGGTGGGCTGGGGCGCGGCACGTCGGCCAGCGCGAGGCGAGTGCCGTCGAAGCGGAGCGCGCGCATGCTGTCTCCTCTCAGAGCGCTACTCGCAGCGTAGGCGCGGCCCGGCGCGCGAGCAAGCGCCGCTGGCCGGCGGCGCGGGCGCGCGCCACGCGACCGAGCGCGCCTCGTTGCGCCCGCAGGGCGGGCCGAGACGGGCCGCCGCGCTCAATCGGCCAGCAGCAGCGGGTTGAATCGCGTGTCGTAGTCGTAGGTGTCCAGGCCCTCGGCGCGCTTGAGGAAGCCGACGACGCCGTAGGTGAGCGGCGTGACCGCGATCTCGTAGGCGCTCTTGAGCAGCCACTGGGTCAGGATCGCGCTCAGCAGCGCGTCCGCGCCTGGCATCACGCCCACGAAGGCGAGCGTGATGAACACCGCCGAGTCGAGGCCCTGGCCGACGAGCGTCGAGCCGATCGTCCGCGTCCACAGCCAGCGGCCCCGTGTGGCGATCTTCAGGCGGGCGAGCACGTAGGAGTTCGCGAACTCGCCCACCAGGTAGGCGGCAAACGAGGCGGCCAGCAGCCGTGGCGTGAAGCCCAGGATGCGGTCGTAGGCCGCCTGGCCGTCCCAGAAGCTGGCCGCCGGCAGCGCGCCGCCCAGCCAGATCGCGACGACCATGAGCAGATTGCACAGGAAGCCGAGCCAGATCACGCGCCGCGCCTGCCGGTAGCCGTACACCTCGGTCAGCACGTCGCCGAAGATGTACGACAGCGGAAAGATGACCACGCCCGCGGGCACGACCAGGCCGCCGACCGCGACCAGCTTCACGGCGACGATGTTGGCGGTGAGCAGGGAGGTCACGAACAGCGCCGTGACCACCACGAGCCAGGGCGTCGCTCTCACCATTCGCTCCAGTCCCTAGCTGGGTCGCCGCGGCTGCGCGACCGGCTCGTACGGGCCGAGGACGCTGTCCGCGTACTCGGCGAAGCTCAGGTCCAGGCCCTTGGCCACGTCGATCGGCTGCGGCACGAGCCCCTTCGCGACGAACCAGTCCTGGTACGCCGCGAGCTTCGCGGGATCCATCCGCCCGCTTGGGTCCTGCCCCGTCGGCGGGATCTTGCGGATCAGGCTCTCGTCCTTGAGCGGCGTGTACTTCTTCAGCACGTCCACGACGATCTGGAAGTCCTTGCGGCCGTCGTAAGCGTCCCAGTAGTCGCGCACGCCGCGCAGGTAGCCGATCATGAAGTTGCGCGCCGCGTGCGTGTTGCGCGCGAACGCCTCGCTGTACAGGAGGCCCGCCACGTGCCCGCCCGGGTCCACGTCGTCGGTGTACACCACCTTCTTGATGAGGCCGAGCTGCTCTTGCTGCGTGGCCCACGGCTCGTTGTCGAGCCCCGCGTCGATCCCTTTGTTCGCAAAGGCGACCGCCATGTCGGGGAACGGCAGCGCCACCATCTCGACGTCGCTCGGCTGCAGGCCGCCCCGCTTGAGCATCTGCTCCAGATAGTACTCGGTCAGGGTGCCGGCCTGCTGCACGGCGACCTTCTTGCCGCGCAGGTCCTGGTAGCCGGCCCAGGGATGCTGGTCGAGAATGTCCGTCCGCACGGCCAGGCTGGGCGTGCTGCGGCCCGGCAGGTTGCTGCCGTGGTCGGCCACCATGCGGATGCCGACGCCGCGCGCGACCGCGTTGTAGAAGCTGGGCGCAATCGCGCCGAAGCCCACGTCCAGCTGACCGCTGCTGAGCAGCGTGACGACGTCGTTGGTGCCGGGCAGGTTGACCAGCTCGACGTCGATCCCCAGGTCGCTGAGGTAGCCCTGGTCGATGGCGAGGTAGGTGGGAGCCTGCGCGGCCAAGCCGATGCTGACCACGCGCACGGTCTGACGCGGGTTGAGCGGCGCGGGCTGGGCAGCCGTCGGCGCGGGAGCGGCCGGGGCCGCGGCGCCGAGCGCGCTGGTTGGCGCGCTCGGCGCCGACGCGGCCGGGGCGCCTGGTGCGGGCGGCGTGGCGCGCGGCGCGGCGCAGCCGACCGCCACTACCACGACGCCGACTAGCGCCGCGGCAAGCTGTGACCACATCGTATCCTCCGCTTCGCGGGGTGCAGGGGGGAGCGGACACGACGTGTCCGCTGCACAATTCTAGCGGGGCGTGCGCCACGGGGGCGAGTCCCGGCAGCACGGGCGGTTCTGTAAGCTAGGCGCCAGCGCCGGCCTGCGGCATAATGAGGGGCGTGCCGCCGGTGGGGCGGCCGCGAGTGATGCGCTGGGCAGCAGGCCCGACGGCCGCGGCGTCCGTCGCGGGCGCGGCCCGCCGGCGCTCGGCAGGGCAGGTTGAGCAAATGGGTCACGTTGGTATCGGGCTGGGGTCAGCGGCTCGCCGCTGGCTACCGCGAGTAGGGGTACTGGGGGCGCTCGTGGTGGGGCTGCTGCGGGCCGTGCCGGCCGGCGCCGTGCCGCCGGGGCAGCAGCTTGCGGGGAGCGATGCAACGGTCGTCGCCGACGAGGACCTCAACGTGCGGGCCGGCCCGGGTCTGGACCAGCCGGTCATCGCGACGATCCCGCCGGGCAGCCACGTCACCATTGTGAGCGGGCCCGTCGCGGGTGATGGCGATGGCACCTGGACGTGGTGCGAGCACACGGGCTGGGGCGGCCAGGGGTGGTCGGTCTGCCAGGCGCTGCACCTGCCCGGCGAGGAGGCCAGTGTGTCGCCCGCGGCGCCGGCCGCGACGGCGCCCGCCCGCACCACGGCGTCGTCCACGGGCCCCGCGTCGTCCGCCAGCGCGGCCGCGGCCAGCGTGCCCTCCACGCCGCCGACGCCCACGCGCGTGCCCCCCACCCCGCCGCCGATGACACCGGTGCGCCTGCCGGCGCCAGGTGGCTCGGCGGCCACGGCACCGACGCCGGCCGCCCGCACTGGCGCGGCCGGCGCGACCAGCCCGCGTACCGGCGCGGCAGCCACGGCGCCGAGCGGTGCCGCCCCCGGTGGCACGGTCAACACTGCGACCGGCGCGGCCGTCCAAAGCGGCGCCACCGTCAATACCGCCACCGGCGCCGCGGTGCAGAGCGGGAGCACGGGCGCGCGGCCGGCCGCCAGCGGCGCCGCCGCGATCCCACCGCCGCCGCCCGGCCTGATCCCCGCCGCGCCCGCGACGGGGGGAGCCGGGAGCGCGGCAGTCCCCTCGCCGACGCCGCTCGTGCCCACCGCGCCCGCCGGCGCCGGAGCGGCGCCGACACGATAGGTCGCCGCGCGACGGGTCGGCGGGCCGCCCCCTACGTGTCCAGCAGCTCGGGCACGAACAGCTCTTCGATCGGCACCTGGCGGGGCGCCAGCCCCTGCTCGTATACGTAGCTCGCCAGCGCCTCGACCGTGTGGCGGGTGGCCGCCACGCCGTAGGCAAAGGGGTCGTCGCCGAGCAGGGCACGCTGCTGCTCGTAGGCCGCGGTCTGGAACGCCAGGCTGGTGTGCAGCACCCCCGTGCGGCCCAGCAACTCGTAGGCCATCTTCTTCGCCGTCAGGAAGGCGTCGTACAGGCGGCGAGCGGCCGAGCGGTCGCGCTCGTACACGTCGCGCCGCATGACCATCATGTGCATGATCGGGAAGTGGCCCGTGCGGCGGTAGTAGGCCGCGTCCATCTCGGTGTAGTTGGGGTACAGCCGCCGCACCCGCGGCGAGCCGGCCGCAAAGCACTCCGGTTGCTCGGGCGTCGAGAGCGCGTCGATCTCGCCGGCGACCAGCATGTCGCTCAGCGTCCGGCCGGCCGGGGCGTTCTCGATCGACACCCCCGCTGGCGGCTCGAAGACGACCTTCTCGGTCGTGCCGCGCACCCACTGGACGTCGCGCGCGTGAACGCCGTGCTCGTGCTCCAGCATCGCGCGCACCCAGACGTTGGCCGTCTGGCCGTACTCGGGCACGCCCAGCCGCCGGCCGCGCAGGTCTTCGGCCCGCTCGATCCCGGCGTCCACGTTCACGTACAGCGAGTTGTAGCGAAAGACGCGCGACGGGAAGATGGGCAGGCCGACGAACCGGTTCTCGCCCCGCGCCAGGGCGGTGAGGTAGTTGCCGCCCGACATCTCGCTGACGTCGAACTCGGCGGTGTCGAACATGCGTCGGAAGACCTGATTCGGCAGGTCGACCACGTACTCTAGCTCGATGCCCTCCGGGCGCACCGCGCCCAGGGCCAGCGCGGCCGTGCGGTCGTACACGGCGCCGCCGTATCGCAGTTGCATGCCCCGCTCTCCTCTCGATGCTACGCGAGCCAGGGCATTCTAGCGGACGGACGGCAGGGCAGCACGCGGCAGCGGAGCCGGCGCGCGGGAGGATCGCTAGCGGCGGCGGTGCCGCTCCGCGTATTGGCGCAAGCCCTCCAGCTGGCGGGCGTTGGGGACGGCCTGCCAGCGGCGCGTGCGCAGCAGGCGCAGGGCATCGGCGGGCGTGTACCCGCACGCGATGAGCACTGCCGCGCCGAGGAGCGGACCCCGCCCCGCGCCGTGCATTCAGTGAACGAAGACTTTGCGCCCCGCCGACTGCTGGTCGAGCACCCACTCGACGCCGCGGTCGAAGTCGGGCTGCGAGGGTGGATGCGCGTCGGGCGTCGGCAGCCGCAGGAACGCGATGCCGTGGCGGGCCAGCAGGGCCGCGTCGTCGGTGGCCTCCTCGCGGAGGTCGAGGACCGCCGTCACGCCCTGGGCGCGCAGCCGGCGCACGTCGCCGGCCCGGAACGCCCCGCCGACGGCCAGGGAGTCGGTCACCCAGCTCAGGTTCAGGTTCCGCGGCCGCAGCTCGCGAATGCGCGCCAGCGCCTTGACGAGGAACTGCCGCACGCCGAGCACAGCCACGTCGAGCGGGCTGGCATGTCCCCGGACGAGCACGTCGGCTTCGGCCGCGTCGGGCCCGGCTTCCACGTGGGGAGACTGACGCGCCTCGCCATCCGGGTAGGTTGCCATGCCGGTCGTCTCCTGGGCGTGGCGTGGCCCGCACGGGCCAACGCTCTGGTAAGATGTAGTATACGGTCTTTGGCGCGCGGCCCCGCCAGGATTGGCGGCCGCGGGGGCGCCGCCACCTAGTCCCGCCACGCGGATTCCCACCTCAGGGGAGAGGCCGCATGCTCCCACCGGGCTCGGAGGCGCCGCCCGCCCAGACTTACGACGCGCGGGGCCAGCCCTGCCCCCTGCCGCTGCTGCGCCTGGCCCGCGCGTTGCGCGCCCTGCGGCCCGGCGAGGTGATCGCCCTGCTGGCCGACGATCCGGCCGCTCGCGAGGACGTGGCCACCTGGATCCGGCGCAGCGGCCACGCGCTGCTCGCCTGGCACCAGGCCGCCGACCACGACGTCTACTACGTCCGCAAGCGCTTGAGCTAACGATGATCTTCCTCGACCATGGCACGACGACGCCCCTGCTGCCCGAGGTCTATGCGGCCATGCGGCCGTACTACGAGGACCGCTTTGCCGTGGCCTCGGGGCAATACGGCGCCGCCCGCCAGGCGCGCAAGGATATCGAGAGCGCGCGCGAGACGCTGGCGGGCATCCTGAACTGCCGCCCGGCAGAGATCGTCTTCACGAGCGGCGGCACCGAGGCCGCCAACCTGGCAGTGCGCGGCGCCGCAGAGGCGAACCGCCGCCGCGGCGACCACATCATCACGACCCAGGTCGAGCACCGCGCCGTCCTCGACGTCTGCCAGCAGCTCGAACGCCAGGGCTTCCGCGTGACCTACCTGCCCGTCGACGGCGAGGGTGTCGTCGACCTGGCCGCGCTGGAGCAGACGCTCGACGACCAGACAATCCTCGTGGCGGTGATGCTGGCCAACAACGAGGTGGGCACCCTGCAGCCGATGGCCGAGGTGGTGCGGCTGGTAAAGGGCAAGAGCCGCGCCATCCCGATCTTCACCGACGCCGCCGCGGCCGGGGGTGTCTGCGACCTCGACGTGCAGCGGCTCGGGGTCGACCTGCTCTCCCTGTCAGCCCACAAGGCGAACGGGCCGGTCGGCGCGGGCCTCCTCTACGTGCGGCGGCTCCTGCCGCTCCAGGCGCAGCTGCTGGGCGGCAACCAGGAGCGGAACCGCCGCGCGGGCACCGAGCCCCTCGCGGCGATCGTCGGCATGGCCCGCGCCTTCGAGCTAGCGTACGCCGACCTGGCCGCGCGCCGAGCGCACCTCCAGGGGCTCACCGACCGCCTGGTGAGGGGGCTGCTGGCCGCGGTGGACGACGCCGCGCTCGTCGGCCCGGCCGACCCCGCCGGCCGCTTGCCGCACCTCGCGACCCTCTGCTTCCGCTACATCGACGGCGAGGCGATGGTCCTGAATCTCGACGTGCAGGGCATCGCCGCGGCCTCCGGCTCGGCCTGCGCCTCGGCCACCTTCGATCCTTCGCACGTCCTGCGGGCGATGGGCGTGCCGAAGGAGCTGGCGCACGGCAACCTGCGACTCGGCGTCGGCATCGAAAACACCGACGCCGAGATCGAGCAGGCGCTAGAGATCATCCCCCGCGTGGTCGCGCGCCTGCGCGAGATCTCACCGCTCACCCCCGGCTGATCTACCCCCTCCGCCCCCCTCTGCCCCTCGAAGGAAGGGGGGAGCAGGCCCGGACGGCAACGGTCTGCACCCCCTTCCCGCGCGGGGAGGGGGGCCGAGGGGTAGGTCGTGCAGGCTACACAAAGCCGAGCGGCCCCGCTTTGGTCGCTTTCACCGATGCCGCACTGCCCGCCGGTGCCGCACAGTAAGTCTGGCGTGTCGTCCGTGCGCGCGGCAATGCGCGACGCGTCGCCATCCCGTCGGCGGGCGCCGCAGGGCAGCCCGCGCCGCCCGCACGGCACGTTCGCGGTGAGAGAGGCCGTTGGTCACCGTCGGCGATCTGCTAACCCTGCCGTCCCTGCGCGGCGCCCGCCTCGAAGGCGCGGCGAGTGCCGCGGGCCGCGAGGTCCGCGGGCTCACGATCGTGCGCGTGCGCCCCGCGCGCCCGCAAGAGCTGCGCGCGGGCGCGCTACTGCTGCTGCCGCCCGAGAGCGGCGCGGCGACGGTGGGGCCGGGGTTGGCCGCCGTGATCCGTCAGCTCGCGCGCTTCGAGCCCTGCGCCCTCGTGCTTTGGGAGCCGCCACCCGCGGCGGCCGCCGCCGTGCTCCGGGAGTGTCGCGTGCCCTGGCTCGTGGTGCGGCCGGAAACGGCGGCCGCGACCGTTGAGCGCGAGGTCAGCCGCTGTGTCGCGGCGTATCAGGCCGATCTCCAGCGACTCGAACGGACCGCGCACCGCGAGCTGCTTGACCTGGTCATTCATGGGCGCGGCGTCAAGGCAGTCGTGTCCGCGCTGGCCCGGCTCACCGACAAGGCCGTGGCGCTCGAGGATGCCGGCCAGCGCCTGGTGCAGCTCGAGTGGCCTGCCGGGCCGTCCAGCAGCCCCGCGCGGCGGGCAGCCCCTGACCGGGACGCCCACGAGCTGCTGAACGGCGCGAACGCCGCGGGCGTCCGCGCCTGGCTGGAAGGGCTGCCCGTCAGCGCGACGGACCCGCCGACCGCCCTGTTCGACCTGGACGGCCACGGCTGGGCGCGTCTCGTCGCCCCGGTGCAGGGCGGCAGCGGTCTGGCGGGCCTGCTCTCGCTCGTGGCGCCCACCGAGCGGTTCAGCCCGCGCGACCGGCTCCTGCTCAAGCGTGCGACAGCCGCCTGCGCGCTGGAGCTGGCCAAGCAATCGGCCGTCACGGACGCGCAGGAACAGCCGCGCGGGGAGTTTGTGGCGAGCCTGCTTACCGGCGACTTGCCCGAGCCCCAGGTGGTGGCCCACCGCGCCGCGCGCCTCGGCTACCGGCTGGGCAGCGCCCACAACGTGCTGGTGCTGCGGCCGGCAGGCGAGCTGGCGGCCGGCGGCCAGGGCGATCGGCGGCTGGAGGAGCTGCTGGCCTGGCGGCTCGGCGCCGAGGCCACGGGCGTGCCGTACCGGGCCAGGCAGGGACTAGTGGCAGTCGTGCTGCCCGTCGAGCAGTTTCGCGAGCCCCGCGATCTGGCGGCGTGGGCGGCCGGCCTGCACCAGCAGCTAGCCGCGGACTGCGCCCCCCACGCCCTCTCCGCGGGACTGGGACAGGCGCACGACGGCGTTGCGGGCATCCACCAGGCGTACGAAGGCGCGGTGTGGGCGCTGGACCTGGGAGAGCGGCTGTTCGGTCCGGGCGGCTTGACCCGGCTACAAGACCTGGGCGTCTATCGGCTGCTACTGGCGCTGCAGCAGCAGCCGAGCCTCCGCGAGTTTTACGAGGAGATGCTCGGCCCGCTCGCCGCCTACGACCGGCAGAAGCGCGCCGAGCTAGTGCCGACGCTAGAGGCCTACGTGGCCGCCGGCAACAGCCCGTCTGAAACGGCCGCCCGCCTGCACCTGCACCGCAATACCGTGCTCTACCGCCTGCGCCGCATCCGCGCCCTGCTCGGCCGCGATCCCGACGACCCCGAACAGCGGCTCAGCCTGCAGCTGGCGCTGCGCGCGCGCCTGGTCCTCGACGCCCAGCGCGCGCTCCCCGAACCCTAGAGCCACTTGCGCACAAGGGGAGTAGCCAGCAATTGTACGCGACGCTATACTCCTCGCGGCATAGAGCACAGGGTGGATGGCGCTGCCATCCCGCCGGCTAGTGCTTCTTGCCCTCGACCGCTAGCTGAGCACGCGCGAGAAGAAGTTAGAGGCGAAGTCGGCACCCTCTTGAAGCGCGGCCTGCTCCGTGGTGGTCACGGGGATGGTGACCCGCATCAGCGTGGCGCCCAGGCGCCACTCGCGGCGCACGTCGGTCCACAGATACCAGTGCATGTCGATGAACTTCTCGCCACTGTCCAGCGTGGCGCGGATGGCGTGAGCAGCGACATGGCTGTTGCCCACGGGGATCTGCTCCGGCGGGAGGTCCTCCACGTTCCAGTTCGCGGCGACGTAGCAGACCGTCGGGGCGTGAAAGCTCTGGCCCTTCGTGCTCCCGATCGTCGTCAGCCATACGACGTCGTTGCCGCGCCAGTACTGTCGGAAGACGAAGTTGTCGGCCCCCAGCGTGGGCAGCGTCTCCTGGTTCGTCACCTCGGCATCGCGCCCGGTCCAGCCGCCCAAATTCAGGGGTATGGTCGCCAGGTTCGGCCCGTTGCTGAGGTCGTGGGTCGTCTCCACGACGTGCTCGTTCGGCGAGCGCATCCACCCCTCGGTGTCGATCAGGAACCGAGGGGCCGCCCCGACTTCATCCGTCTGCCAGGGCTGCTGCGGCGACCCGCTCAACAGGTCCTGTTTGTCCTGGCGCGCGGTGGAAACCCAGGCCGTTCCCAGGACCGCGATCAACAGGAGGCCTATGATGGCCGCAGGTCGAACTCCACTCGCCAGAGAGGGCATCGCAACACTCCACTGATCCCAATGAGCAGCGCCAGGGCCAGGCCGAAGAAGACGTAGCTCGCGTAGTCGTGGTAGTAGTTCATCGCCGCGTCCGTGCCCCACGCGTGCGCTACCAGGATCAGCACCGCGACGCGGACGGTGTTCGCGACGAGCGCGAGCGGGATGATGAACGACAGCAGGGCGGCCTTGTTGCGCCCGCCGCCCGGCGTCCCCACCATCACCACGAACAGCGCCAGAGTAAACAGCGAGATGGAGGTCCGCAAGCCCGCGCACTCCCCGCCCACCTGGAACAGCGAGTTGGGCAGCTGAATGAGCGAGCCCTTGTTCTCGGCCGGCACCCCCACCAGCTGCACGAGCGACGTGGAGATCGTGGCCGTGGGTGTCTCTAGCCACTGGGCCACCCACACGTCGAACGGCAGCGGGATCGCCAGGAACAGGAAGAGCAGCGGGAACGCCCACTGCCGGAAGACCTGCGGCCCGAGGAGCGCCAGCACGACGCCGCCGATGACAATCGGCAACGAGAGGCCGGCGATCCAGTAGGCCGACATCCACAGCCCGATGACGAGCACCGCCAGCCCGACCGCGATCAGCAGGTAGCCCCAGTTGCTCGTCCCGCGCGGCCGCAGTGCGCTGCGCCCGCGCCACACCAGGAACAACGCCAGCAGGGGCACCAGCGCGCCGTGCGAGTAGTACGGGTTGTAGCGCCACTCACTGATGAGCCAGGGCCAGATGTCACGATACGCGAGGAGCACCGCGAGGACGACGCCCCCCACCACGAGCATGGTGCTGCGGGACGGGCGCTGGAAGGAGCTACTGAGGCTCCTGAGCGGGTCGCCAGTCATCAGCTTCATTCTGGCAGCCTCTACGCGGTCGAGATCGTTCCTATCTTAGCGGGTCGCCCCAGCGGCGCACAACGAATTGCACGCGGCAGATCAAAGCGACGACAAGACGTAACGAATCTGTAAGACGCGGCGGGTTTGCGCGCCAGACACGCCGCTGGGGCTACGAGAGCGCCCGGAGGCGCT
Organism: Chloroflexota bacterium; assembly: GCA_035293805.1. Lineage (GTDB taxonomy): Bacteria > Chloroflexota > UBA6077 > UBA6077 > JAJPHF01 > JAJPHF01. The sequence continues at coordinate 85,027 of DATGMD010000053.1, forward strand.
CTCGTAGCCCCAGTTGTTGCGACGGAACCTCGCTGGTTTAGGCGATGTCGTCGTCCGGGCGGCGGCGCAGGCGGCGATAGCCCACGAGGCCACCAAGAGCGACCAGACCACCGATCACCAGGAAGAGGCTGTCCGCCTCAGGAATCACGGGGACCTCGGGGAAGGCCCCGCGCACCGGAGCAGCGGCCGCGCCCGTCGGAGCCGGCGGAGGCGGAGGCAGCAGCGGCGGAGGCGGCGGCGGGATGAACTCCAGCGGCGGCGGCGGCAGGACAGGCAGGTTCGGCAGGATAACGGGCGGGCGAACGTTGGTCGCCGGGCCCACCTGGCCGAACACGCAGGTCACACCACCAACGCCCACACCAGGCGTCGTGAAGCACACGGCCACCGTGGTGCCGATGAGCGGGTTGCCCACCGTCGTGAAGTTACAGGTCACCGCGGCGCCCGCGGCCGCGAGCGCGGGGCAGGCGAACGGGCCTTCGCCCGGCGCCACGCTGTTGGTCGTGGTCAGAGCGAACGCGACCGGGGCCACGCCGACCAGAGCACCGGCCGGAGCCGCTGCCACGGTCACGTTCCAGGTCGCGCTGCCCGTGATGGTCGCGCTACCCGTCAGCTGCCCGGTGATCGGGCAGGTCGAGCCGATGCC
>DATGMD010000054.1:0-53409 GCA_035293805.1 Chloroflexota bacterium
GGTTCAACCACCGCCGGCTGCACGGGGAGCTGGGCATGCGCCCACCGGCCGAGTTCGAAGCGCTCCTAGCCCACCCAACCGCTCCACTACTCCCGGCGGCGTCCCAATGAGCTGAGTCTCTACAAAACTCGGGGCGGTTCACATCGTTCCAGTGCCGCAGGTTGAGAAGCGCCTGCACTGGCTCGCCGGCCAGGTGAATATCCTGGTCCTGGTGGCCGCTGACGGGCTCCGAGACGACGATGGCTCTTTCAATCTCGGCTTGCACAGGTATAGCCTCTGCACGCAGCGCCTCGTAGTTGATGCTGTTCAGTCGCTGCACTTCGGCCGCGGCGAGGTGCGGAAGCAGCGTAGTCTGAAACGCGCGCATGCCCAGGGCGCGCATGACGTAGATCATGTTGCTTGCGAGGTTGCGGCGCCCTCGGACCACATGGGCGCTGACCATCGAGATGAAGGTGTCGGTAGGACGCTGCTGGCTGAACAGGTGGGCGGTAGCGAATTTAGCATGGTTGGCCACGGGATCGGCTCTGCTTACCTCGAACTCGATCCACAGCCGCCGGGCCCCATCAATCCGTTCCAGAATCACATCTGCTCGTGGGGCATAGCCCAGCAGGCGCTCCAGGTCGGCCGGCAAGACAGGTGTCTCGTGGCGGCACTGCCACTCATTGGGGGGCTGCCGAGCGAACTCGGCCTGCAGGAACGAGGTCAGTCCGGCCATGGCTCGTCTCGGTGGGTTGTGAGGCCCATAACCAGATCCTCGCCCGGCCAGCTCCTCTGAGCTTACGGATGGTCGGCTGGGCGGCACCGGCTTGCTCCCCACCTTAGCACAATCACCGAATCAATCGCGGAGGACGAGGCGGCGGGGGGCGGAGCGCTGGGTGCGCTGGCGGGCCTGGAGGGCGGCGAGGTAGCGCTGCTGGTAGGCGGCGGCCTGGGCGGCGGCGGTCTGGCCGCGGTCGCGCTCGTAGGCCTGGCGCTTGCCTTCGTGGGCGTCGATCCAGAGGAGGGCACGGGCGCAGGTGTGGAGGAGGAGCAGGTCGGTGTCGGCCTGCTCGACGGGAAGGGGGTCGGTGTCGGCGGCGGGCTCGGGGCACTGGGCGGTGTGGCGCACGACGATGCTCTCGCCGCTCTGGGTGGGGGCGGGGGCGAGGACGAGCTGGTAGCCCCAGAGGTCGTAGCTGTAGGCGCTGGCGCGGGGCTGGTCGGCGAGGGGGACAGGGTCGAGCGCGTCGCCGCCGACGCGGGGCTGATAGGTGCGGTAGGTGCCGGGCGGGTGCTCGACGCGGACGACTTCGACGAGGCCGGCGGGGAGGGCGTAGCTGGCCTGGCTCGCCACGGTGGTGAGGGTGGTGGTGCGCTCCCAGGGGGCGGAGCGCGCAAAGTCGCGGATGGCCTCGTTCAGCCACTCGTTGAGGAGGGCATCGCTCCAGAGGGGGGGTGCCGCCCGTATCGCCCAGCTCGGCGCGCACGAGGGCCCGCCACTGGCCGCGGGTGAGGGAGTAGCCGAGGGCTGGGGTGAGAGGGATGGTCACTGCGGCCCTCCCATATGTCGGGCCGGGCGTCTGGCCCTCGCTTCGCTCGGTTTCATGTGTTGGCCACCTGGTCGTTGGCGAGGAGCGCCACCACCTTCGCGAGCGTGCGCTGGCCCTGGGCGAGGGCCACGATGGCGTCGCGCAGGGCGTCGGCCTTGAGCGCGACGGTGCCCGCGGCGGCGTAGGCGCTCTGGGCGGTGCCGAGCGCGGCCTGGGCAGTCTGCAGGTCCTGGGCGAGCTCGGCGAGGTTCTTGGGGCGCGTGGCGGGCGGCGTGGGCGGGGTCACCTGGAGCGCGCCGCCGACGAGCCGCTTGGCGCCGGGCTGGAACAGTTTGGGGATCTCGGCGTCGGCGAGCAGCGCGACCTGGAGCGGGTCGGGCGGGGGCGTGGGGAACTCGCCGTGCGCCTGCACGTTGCCCTGGGGGTCTACGATCACCTGCACGGCGACCTCCTAGCGCTTGTACTCGACGACGCGGATGACGAGGGACTCGAGGCCGCTGGTGGCGCGGCAGTAGAGGCTGCCGGCCTGGGTGGAGATGACCTGGACCTTGACGGTGTGGGAGCCGACGGCGAGGCCCGTGCGCAGGACGGGGGCGGCGCCGTCGAAGCCGTTGCCGCCCTTGCCGGCGCCGGCGAAGCCACCGGCGAAGCTGACGGTGACGGTGCCGTCGAGGACGATGCGGGCGCCGATCTCGGCGTCGGTGGCGGAGGGGAGGACGTAGGCGAAGCCACCGACGTAGATGGCGACGAGGCTGGCAGCGTCGTCGACGGCGAAGCTCTGGTCGGTGCCGACGTCCACCCAGGTGCTGGCGAAGACGGCGGTGCCGCTGTTGAGGTCGGTGGCGGCTGTATAGTCGAGCTGCACTTTGGCGATCTGGCCGCCGGTGGCGATCTTCGCCGTGGTGACCGCGCTGGAGGCGAGCTGCGTGGCGCCCACGGCGCCGGCGGCGATCCCCGGGTTCGGATAGGTGCCGCTGAGGGAGCCGCCCGCGCCCCCGGTCGGCGGACGGCTGTCGGCGAGGCGCGCGTCGTTGCCGGCGCAGGCCTGCTGGGCGCCAGTGCCGAGGGTGCGCAGGCTGGGGGTGATGGCGGCGCCGTCTTTGTTGGCGGCGGCGATCTCGGCGTCGGTGATGGTGGCGGGGGCGATCTCCAGGGCGGTGATGGTGTCGGGCAGGATGATGGCGCCGTCGAGCACGTCGGCGGGCACGGCGACGCTGACGTTGCTCAGGGTGACGGGCGTGTAGCCAGCCGCGGTGATGGCCAGGTCCACGAGCTGGGCGGCGGCCAGGTAGAAGGCGAAGAAGCCGCGGCCGTCGGTGGTGAGCGGGTTGGGGAGCGTCGTGGCGGAGCTGGGGTCGGCGTAGAGGGTGAGGGGCGTGGTGGTGCCGGGCTGGTAGACGGCGACCTGCGCGCCGCCCAGGGCGTTGCCGAAGGTGTCGGCGACGACGTTGACGTAGAGCGATCTAGCCATCGGAGGGCATCCCTGAGAGGGTCTGGACGGGGCCGAGGGTGGCGAGCTCGGCGTGGACGCGCTGCAGCTCGGCCTCGGGGCTCTCGGTGCCGAGCAGGTCCATGGCGGTGCGGCGGGAGCGCAGGCCGGCGGCGACGAGCTGGACGTTGTTGCGGACCTCGAAGGCGTCGTCGGTCGGCATCATGCTGGGCCAGATGATGCGGGGGCGCAGGCCGGCGTAGCTCTGGGGCGGGACGAGGCCGACGGCCTCGGCGACGGCCCAGATGAGGCGGGTGCGCTGGCGCAGGGCGGCGGTCCAGCGGACGCGCTTGCGGAGCGTCTTCTGAATGAGGGGGCGCAGCTCGGTCTCGAGGGCGACGCCGGAGAGCAGGCGGCCGGAGTCGCCGAAGGCGGTGCGCGGGGTCTCGGCGGTCTCGTAGAGGGCGCGGAGGACCTGGTTGATGTGATCCTGGACGGCGGCGGGCTGGCCCTGCCACTCCAGGAGCTTCACGTCGGCGTCGCGGGGGACGTCCCAGACGGTGCCGGGGCCGACGGTGAGCGAGTCGTGGTCCTCGACGCCGCGGAAGACGATCGGCGGGTCGGCGTGGAAGCGGATGACGTCGGCCTGGTCGGAGAAGCGCTCGTCGAGCTCGCGGTTGAGAGCGACGACATCGGCGAGGTCGGAGCGCCCCCAGAAGCTGCCGGGCACCGGCTCGTTCGCGATGTGGACGAAGGGGATCACGCCGTAGGGGTTGGGGCCATTCTGGACGACGTGGCCGGCGACCTCGACGCGGTACTCGGCGGCGGTCCAGGACTCGACGACCTCGGCGCCGGTGCACGGGTCAGCGGGGAGGCCGTAGAGGGTGAGGGCCTGATCGGCGGTGAGCGTGTAGAGGCAGTCTACGTGCTCCAGGGTGATCACGTCGTCGGGGCGCCAGGTGGCGAAGAAGCCGGCGGGGTCCACGGCGACGACGCGGACCTGACGGCGGGCGGCGTCCCAGAAGACCTTGTAGACGGCGTCGCCGAGCACCGCGGCGTTCAGGGCGCACTGGAGATCTACGACATCGAGGTCGCAGCCGTCGGCGACATCGTAGAGAAGCGCCTCGGCGGCCTGCGCCCGTGCATCGTCGGGATCGTCGGCGCCGCCCGCCGTGGCAAGGACCGGGAGGCCGCGGGCGCCGGTGGTGCGGGGACGGGCCGGCTCGACGGCGAAGCCCAGGCCGCGGCCGACGAGGAAGGCGACGCCCTTGTCGACGATCGTGCGCGCGTAGTTGACCACGAGGTTGCTGCGGCCGCGGCGCGGCGTGAGGTAGTGCTGGCCTTCGTAGAAGGCGAGGTGCTGCTGGTAGGCGAGCAGGCGGGAGCCGTCCTGCTGGCGGAGCGCCTGATAGCGGCTCGGCGCGAGCCAGGGGGCGAGGCGCGCGGGGAAACGCAGGAGAGCCACCGGCTACCCTTGCGCGGGCGGCGGAGCGTCGCCGTCGGGCGGGTCGGGCTCGGCTGTGCTCGCGCCGCGGCGGCCACGGGCCGGGGCGGCGGGCTCGTCGGGGAGCTGGCCGGTGCCGGCGCAGGTGGGGCAGGTGGCGAGGTCGGGGAGATTCGTAGGGGCCTTGGCGTCGTAGACGCGGCGCTGACCGGTGGCGCGGCAGTCGGGGCAGTCGAGCATGTTGTCCTCCAAGAGCGGCATGTCGCTGGAGGACAGGGTAGCGGGCGCGAGCGTTGCGACGCGGACGGATGCTCAGGAGCCGACGCTGGCGAGCGCAGGTCGGTCGTGCGGGGTGGGAGGCTGCTGGACGCCGATGGTGAGGGTTGCCCCGAGAGCGTCGACGATGCGCTGGGCGCGATCGAGAGTAATGCCGTGATACTCGTTGCGCTCGTCGCGGGAGACCTGCGCCTCGCTGACGCTGAGCTTCTCGGCGAGCTGGCGCTGCGTCAGGCCGGTGGCGATGCGCAGCGCGATCAGCAGCTGCCCGAGGCTTGTAAGGCGTGAGAGCTGCTCGAAGTCGCCGCGGCGGACCCGCTCATACCAGGCGATCTCCTCGTTGAGCTGGATATGGAAGGAGAGCAGTGGCTCCATGGCGCGCTCGACCTGCTCCGGGGTGAGCCCCCGCTCGATGAGGGCCGCGCGCTGCTGCGCCGCGTACTCCTGGTCCTCCCTAGCTCGCTTGACCGCCTCCCTGTATTCGGCCTCGCTCCTAATCATGGCCAGCCTCCCACCTGATAAGCTGCACGATGCCTTTCGGCTGATGGGCACGGCGTGAGAGGCGGAATGCAGCAGGGAACTGCAGCTCGTTCCCGAACCGGTCCTTGATCCCTGTCAGCTGGCCGAAGTGGGGGTAGAGCTCCACGCGGTAGTGGTGCCACATCGGTAGCTGCGCCTTGGCCGAGTTCGGGTCGGGCCGGCGGCTCGCTGGCGCCCAGGTCCAGACCTTGTGCGGGTCTAACGCGTTTAGGTCCCGCTCAAGCTGCCCGGAGGCAAGGTAGAGCAGATCGCATTCGAAGTAGCCATCGACGTCGTTCGGATGATCCTTGTCCTCCACGAACGAGCCATCGACGAAGATGCGGTCGATCCCTACCTGCCATAGCTGGCAGACCAGTATCTCCAGGTGGTCTACTAGCCTGGCACGCCAGGCTGCGTCCCAGGTTGGCGACCCGACGCCGAGCCCCGTGACCAGATGGGACGCCCGCAGGTCCGCCAGCGTGAGCGGGTAGTCGCCCGGGGGCAGGACCCCATCCGGGGTGAACGGTGGCAACAGCGGCCGGGCCATCGCTCCCTCTCGCTCTGAGCTTAACTTATTTGTTAAACATTGTCAATACGATTCAATAGGAAGGAATGAAAATCAACGGGTTTGAATACATGCTATGGCCTAGCGGCGGGGTTGAGGGTGGCCGGTGGCGCGGCGGAGGGGCGTGACGCGGGCGGCCTCGGCGACCAGGGCGAGAGCCATGAGGAAGTCGTCGTGGCCCTCGGCGGGGCCCACGTCGAAGGTCATCGCCTGGTGGGCGCGGACGGCGTAGCGGGCCGCGCGGGCCTGCTGCCAGAAGGCCGCGTGCTCGGGGGACCCGTCGGCGGCGAAGTGGCGGATACGGCCGGCGTTCACCGCGGCGAGTAGGCCGTAGGCGAGCGCGGACTTGGACTGGGCGGCGAAGACGAACGGCGTCACACGCTGCTCGCCGAGCGCGCCGACGATGAAGCTCGCCACGGCGCCGCCGACGCCGGTGGCGTCGACCACGACGTGACGTACCTGCCAGACGCGCTTGAGCAGGACCACGAGCTGGGGAATCAGCTCGCGGTGCTTGCGGCCGGTCCAGGCGTAGTGCTCCACCAAGTCCAGCTGCGGCTCCTGGACGCCCGGCGCGTCGAGGGCGCTGGCGAGCGTGAGGCGGGCGAGCGTGAGGACGACGGAGTCGCGGCGAGCGAACGGCTGGAACTCCCCGCCGGCGATCGGCTCGGCTTCCTCCTCGCCGGCGCAGTCGAGGCCGGCCACGTAGAGGGCGCCGGGGGCGGGCTGGCGCTCGCGCGGGTGAGTGCCCTGGAGCTGCGCGAGGTGGGCAGGACCGAAGAGCCGGCCGGTGCCGGCGACGGGGCGCAGGGCGTACTGGGTCTGGAAGAGCGGGTGGCTCTCGCCGAGGCGGCTGCGCTCGGCCTCGACGTAGGCGCGGTAGTGGGGATTCTCGGCGGCGCCGGCCTCCCAGTCGTAGGCGAAGTGGCGGCAGACGCCGTTCTGGGCTTCTAGGTCCAGGTTGTGGGCAGCGGTCTGCTCGAGGAGCGTGGTGCTGTCCCAGCTCGTGCCCCAGAGGATCGTGGTGGCGTTGCCGGTGGCGCTCATCGGGCGGAAGTCCTTCGCGTACTTCGCGGCGCTGAAGTCCTGCGCCTCATCGATCTCCAGCAAGAGCGACGCCGTGGCGCCGACCACCTGGCTGGCGTCCTGGCCGCTGAAGAAGAAGATGCGTGCCTGGCCCAGCTCGCGAATGTAGGTGAAGCGCGCACGCACCTTGCCCTTCGTGGGGCCGTTCTGGAGAAGGGCGTCGAGGCGCATCATGGAGTTGATGAGCTGCGGCTTGAAGGTGGGCGCGGCCTTGACGAGGCTACCGCCCCGCTGCTGGTAGAGCGTGAGCAGGTAGGCTTCCAGGATCGCGGAGAGCTCATTCTTGCCCATCTGGCGGGCGTACATGACGGTGAACGTGAGGCCGCGGTGGTGGAGGACGCTGTCCACGATTGGGCCGAGCGGCTCTAGCTGATAGGGGCGGCAGCGTGCGAGAGAGCACCACACGCGAGAAGAGCGGGGCGCTAGCGAGCACGCGGGCGAGGGCGCGCGCCTGCCTCGCTTCGCTCCATCGAGGCTCGCTGCGCTCGCGTTCTGTTGCAGGCCGCAACGCTCCTCCTACGCGTTGCGTGTTCACGGCTGGCCCAGCCGCTTGCGGATCTGGTCGTAGAGGGCGAGTACCAGCGTGATGCCCAGGCCGATCGCGCCCGAAGTCTGCGTGGGAGTGAGCTGCGGCCACCAGCGACGGGGGGCACGCGGCGGCGCTGGGCGCCGATAGCGGCGGAGGGCGGCGCGCAGGCGCTGGCTACCCGTTGGCATCGGGCGGCCCGCCGCGGCGGAGGGTGTCGAGCGCGGCCTGCAGGCTATCGAACGCCTCGCGCTGGGCGCGCTGGCGGTCGGCGGGCGTGCGGCCGGCCGGGTGGCGCGCGCCGTCGAGGGCGGCCTGCAGTACATCGGCGATGTCGCCACGCAGGTAGCCGAGGAGCGAGACGAGCTGCGGATCGGCCATGGTGTCCTCCGGGGGCCAGTCGGCGGCCCCGAGCTGTGGGATGAGGGACGGGGCGTTGCCCCAGTCCCAGCGCCAGAGCGAGACGCCCGCGTAGCCAGCGGCGCGGCACGCATCCAGTGCCGCGACGAGGGCGGCCGGGGAACTGGTGCAGGGGAGCACCGGGTAGCACGGCGGGACGCGGCCGCCCCGGGCGGCGATGCCGTCGGCCCAGCGCTGGGCGAGCGCGACGGTGAGCGCGGGCGGCTGGGCGAAGTCGGTGTAGTAGAGCTGCGGCAGGACGCCGTCGAGCTGGTCGAGCCAGGCCCAGGGGAAGGGCTCCAGATCGGGCGCGAAGGGGCCGGTCGGCCAGCGGTTGCCGAAGGCGATGCGCAGGTCGGGCGCGTAGCCCAGCCAGGCGTCGGGGGCGCCAGCGCGCAGGCCATCGACGAGCGCGCGTGCGTCGGCATCCTCGCCGATCGCCTCGTACTCGATGTCGAGCGCGAGCCCGTCGGCGCCGGCGCCGAGTGCTTGCAGGCCGACGGCGACCTCGGCCGCCGGATCCTCCAGGTAGACGTAGGTCCAGGCGAGGCAGCGGAGGCCGGCGGCGTGGACCGCGTCGACGAGCGCGGGCGTGAATTGGGGCCAGGCGTACCCTCCGTCGCCGGCCTTCACGAGCACGTGCGAGCAGCCGGCGGCCTGGGCCGTGGAGAGCCAGTCGCCGCCCTGGTGCGCGTACCAGACCCAGAGGGCGCTGCCGTGGACGGGGGCTGGGGGCATGTCACTCCTCTCCAATGCCGAGCTCGGCACCAACGGCTTCGAGGGCCGCGGCCAGCTTCGTGGCCAGGTCGTTGGCCTGCTCGCCGCGCAGGGTACGGTCGAGCTTAAGCGCCTTCACCAGCACGTCCATGAGGCGGCTGAAGGCCTCCACGGGGAGCTGCACCATCGCCTCGGACTTGGGCTCGGCTGCCGTGTCGGGATCGTCAGGTTCCTCCGTGTGCCCGGCCCGAGGGGGCGGCGGGGTCAGGATCTTGACGATCAGCTCGCGGGTGAGCGCGATCTCCGTGGCCAGGCTCTCCTCCGCTTGCGCGACGGAGAGATCGGGGAAGAGCCGGTGCAGGCGCTCGGAGTAGCGGCCGTGCTTGAGGGCGTTCTGGTTGCCCGGGCGCGCGCCACAGCGGCCGGCGTGGCTGGCGCACAGCTCCTGGCCCTTGAGGGCGCTGCGGGTGCAGTGATGACCGTTGCGGGTGTGCTGGGTGCAGCGCATGCACGGCGCCCTCCTCCCTTCGGCTCAGAGTCAGGGTAGCCGAGCGGCCGGGCGCGACGCGGACAACGGTCAGGGCGGTAGTGGAGGCTAGTAGCTGCCGATCCAGCGGACGAAGGGTACGCGGCCGGCGAGCGCGCGCAGCAGCCGCTGGTCGTCAGTCCAGAGGTCCGCACCCAGCTCCTCGGCCAGGGCGATATAGTGGGCGTCGTAGGCTGCCGGCAGGCCGTAGATGTCGGCAATGGCGAGAGCCCGCTGGTGCATCGTCGGCGAGGTCTGCAGGGCGATAGGGAAGGTGAGGAAGTCGGCCATGAGCCGGTCGGCGAGCGATAGTGCCATGCCCTGACGCACCATGCGCTGCCGCAAGATGTTGGCGACCTCATAGGGGAGGAGCGTGGGCGCGACGATCGGCTCGCCCGCCTGGGCCGTGCTAGTCAAAAGGGCGATGACCTGGGCGGAGTAGGTCTCGGTCAAGATGAGCTTGACGGCGACGGAGGCGTCAAGGACGATCACGAGAGCTGGCGAGAGCGCTCATCGCGCGCCTCGTTCAACAACTCCGCGGACGGCGACCAGAGCTCGCCCTGGCGCTCGGCGAGCATCGCGGCCTGGCGCTGCTTCGCGTGTTCGAGGGCAGCCAGCCACTCCTGCTGCTGCTCGGGCGTCAGGCGGGGAATCGTGAGGCGTTGGGTCTGGCTCATGTGCTCGGTGTGCTCCCATCTACTCTGCCGATAGCGTGGGCTGGCCCTCTCCATACGGTAGCACAAGTGCGCGGCTGGAGGTCGTGGCCGCGGGGCCGACCTCACCCGCTGCGGGGCTCTGGGAGGGCGAGGAGGCGGCCGGGCATGAGGCCGCGGGTATACGCGGCTTCAAGCTGGGGCCGGGCCCAGTCGCCGACCGTGGAGCCGTCGGGCAGGAGCGTGGCGCTCAGGAACTCATCCTCGAAGCTGGAGATGCCGGCCTCGACCGCTTCGAGCTTCGCCTTCACGACGAGCAGCAGGGCGCCAGCGCTGGCGGGTGGCCTGCTCCCAGCGCTGCTCGGCGACGTGGGGCGCGCGGCGGCGGTAGCCGCTCGATACGGTGGTGAACTGAGGATCGTCGCGGCCGGGCATGGCGAGGCGGAAGCGGATCATGCGGTGGCGCATACGGAAGCCAATGACGATGCTCTGGCGGCCGCCCTGCTCCTCCCAGAAGTAGCCGAACTGGTCGGCGCCGTAGCGGGCAAGCGTGCGCTCCAGCTCGGCGCGCGAGCGGTCGGCCGGGACCGCGGTGTGCTCGGCGTAAGGCATGACTACCTCTCTAGATAGCTTCTGGCAGCTCCGCGGCGGCCGAGATCTCGACCACCAGGTAGCATCGGCCGGGCTCGACGGCGAGGCGCACGCGCTCCAGGTAGAGCTGGGCCGCGTCGTCGCCGGCGAGGACCTTCACCTTGACCAGCCCGTCGATCACGGCCTTGGTGACGCCGCTCGTCCAGTTATCGGTGTCGCGGGCGCGGTGCGAGGGGCGGACGTAGGTGAGCTGCAGCCGAGCGGGCGGCGGCACGGACGAGGTGCCGACATGTCGGACGGCCAGCCAGACGCGCGCCTGGACGTAGCGCGTGGCGAGCCAGCGCGTGTACCAGTCGTGGCGCCCGTTCGGCGAGAGCACGCGCGCCAGGTCGGCGGGCGGCCGCGTGCGGCTGTAGCGCCAGCGAGCGGGCGGGAAATCGTCGAGGACGAGGCGAGCGCTGCTGCAATCGCTCATTCTGTCGGCTCCGCCAAGAGGGCCGGGTATGCGCTCGGGGCCACGGCGACAATCGCCGCGGCGAGCTCTCAGGCGAGGTTCTCGTAGTACGCCCCGCGCGCCTCGTCGCGCTGGGCCAACGTGCTGAGCGCGCGATTCGCGGAGGGCGCGCGGTCCACGAGGCGATGCAGAGCGTCGAGGAAGTTGGCTGCCGACGACGTGGCATCCGCGGAGGGCTCCCAGCCGCGGGCTGCGATAGTGGCGCGCACGGTCCCCGGCGGGGCGACGTACCCTTGGACCCGCTCGGCGACCCGGCGCGCGACCCAGGCGAGCGGTCCACACGTCCGCGGGTGGCGCTGGGCGAGCTGCAGCTGGTGCAGGACGATCCAGGCCTCGATCGGCTCCAGGCGCAGCAGGAACGTCGGCTGCGCTCTCAGGTCGGCGAGCGCTTCCTGCAGGAAGGCATCGTTCAGGTTGCTGGGCTCGAGATCATCCGGGCGCTCCCTCCAACGGCGATGTTGACAATGGCTCCTACTAGAGATGGCGATTCTCAGGGCGCCCTGGTCCGGAAAGCGGGCGGGGCGCGAGGCGGGGCGTCGGCGCTCTCCGTGCGCTGCGGCTCGTCGAAGCGCGTCTGCTCGCCGGTCTCTGCCTTGCGGCGCTTCGGGACGGGGCGCGCGTGCGCGCAGTAGGGACAGAGCTGCAGCTTGCCGCTGGCGACCGTGACGGGGCCGTGGCGTGGACAGACGACGTAGTAGCCGTCGTGGGCGCCGCGGCGGGGCAGAAGCATGCTCGGCATGGCGACAGATCCTTTCAGGCGGTCTGCGTCGCCGCGGCGGCCTTCGGCGCCGCCATGACGCGCACGGCGCTGATCTCGGGGGCGAGCTGCGCGGCGAGCCTCAGGATGAGCGAGCGCATGCGAGTCTGGAGGTGCTCGGCGACGAAGCGAGCGGGTACGACTACCTCGAGGGTGCTGCCGCGGCGGCGGTAGGTCGCCTCGGCGAACCACGTGGTGAAATTAGCGAGCGTCATCTGGTCGCGCAGCAGCGGCTCTAGCTGCTGCGTCCAGAGCGGGTCGGGCTGCCAGTCCGGCGGGGCGAGCTCGATGGACGGGGCGGGCCGCGTGGCGCGGCGCGTGGCGAGGTAGCCGCCGAGGTTGTTGATGACGTGGTAGAGCGAGAGATGGGCACGGTCGAAGTCGTCGCCCCACTCGCAGCGGGCGAGCGCCAGGTAGGCGTCGGCGATGTCGGCCGGGCTGGCGCCGCTATCGCGGATCGCCGCGGCATCGCGGCCGCGGTGACTTGCAGGCCCGCGGCGGCCAGTCGGTCGACGACGTCCTGGGCGCGCGACGGCTTCGGCACCGGCTGCAGGCGACGTGGCGCTAGCACAACCTCAGGGGACGCCGCCGCAGCGGCGCGTGCCGGTCCCCGGTCTCCGGTACCGGTAGGGTTACGGTACCGGTTCCGGTAAGGGTACCGGTACCGGTTAGCGCCGGACATCCGCGCACGCTGCGCGCACGTTCGCGTGACGTGCGCGCACGCTCGGCTGCGCGCTCGCGTCGCTCCAGGAGACGGCCCGCGTAGTCGCGCCAGTCGTGGATGCGGCGATCCGCGTCGAGGAAGCCCGCGCTGGTGAGCGCCTCGACGAGCTGCGCGGGCTCGCCCTGCCAGTCGGCGGCGGCGGCGACGTCCTGGTCGCTGTAGGGGCGGAGATCGCCGTCGTCGGCGTAGGTGAGCGCCCACCACCAGAACAGGTGCAGGTGGCCGATCGCCGCGGCGCGCGAGATGCCGAGCGCGCGGGCGAGGCGCGTGGTCTTCGGGTGGTCGCGCAGCTCCTGGTGGCTCTCGATCCAGACCATCGGGATGCCTCACGCCGCCTGCAACTGCTTGATCGCCTCGCGGATCCAGCGGCGGAGCAGCTCGGCCATCGTGGTCTGCTCACGCTCGGCGAGCAGGCGGAGGGCCTCGCGCTGCTGGGGCGTGACGAACGTGGCGATGCGAACCGTGGGCTCGACCATCGTCTCTCCTTCTGTTGCTAACAACAAGTTGGTTGGTATAACCTACGATAACACCGCGCCGGCGTCTCGTCAACATCGCTAACGATCGTTGTTGGTGTAGAATGGGCACCAAGACGGAGGTGCGCCATGCAGGAGGATGTCGGGGCACGGCTGGCGGCGCGGCGGCGCGAGTTGGGGCTGTCGCAGCGGGAGCTGGGGCGGCGGAGCGGGGTGTACTACTCGGACATCTCACGCCTAGAGCGGGGGGACCGCGCGGGCGCGGGGCGGGTGCGCCGGCTTGCGGAGGCGCTGGGACTGGACCCCGAGACGCTGGAGGTGGTGCACGAGATCGAGCCCGCCCGGCCGCGGCACGATGTCGAGCGCGCGATGGAGCTGGTGGCCACCGTGATGCCCGGCATGATCGTAACGGGCTTGATGGCCGAGCTGTTCCCGCCGGGGGAATGGTCCGCGGGAGCACGAGAGCGCGGGGAGACCATGATCCGCGCTGAGCTGGAGCGGGCAATGCACTGGGGCGAGCGGGTGCGCGCCTCGTATGCGGCAGCCCGCCAGCCGATGGCCGCGAGTGCCGGGGTGCCGTCCGGGGAGGACGAGGAGAGCCTGTTTCTGCTGCGCATGCAGCGCGAGCTGAAGCGGAGGAGCCAGGCGTGATGGAGCGACCGATACAGGTGGAGTGGGAGCGGGGGCTGCCGGTACCGAGCTGGTACGAGCCGCCGGGCATCATCGTGATCGATCGGGACTACTGGGACGAACTGACCGAGCCGGGCCGAGACGAGCTGCTGGTGCGGGAGTGGGCGCACCACGTGCTGGGGGCGGTGTACCCGGGGCGGCCGCGCGGCTTGGAGCGGATCAACGCCCTGCGGCAAGAGGAGCGGGGCCGCCGGCTCGCGCTGGAGTTTCTCGTCGACGACGCCAGGGTCTTTCGGGACGGAGCACGCGGCGTACTCGAGGATCGTGGGGTCGAGGCGTGGGAAGTGGCGGAATGGTGGGACCGTTCGCAGGCGTGGTGCTGGGATCGCGTGCGGCTGTGGCGCGCGCGCTACCCGGAGCTGGCGGCCCTGATCTGTCCGTAGGGAACGGGACACGACACGACAGGCGCAGGAGGCCGAACGTGGAGCGGCAAACGGTCACTGTCGAGGAGGCGGCGCAGTATCTGGGGATCAGTCGCAGCACGGCCTATGATGCGGTAAAGCGCGGTGAGTTGCCGGTGGTGAGGATCGGTCGTAGGTACGTGGTGCCGCGGCAAGCTCTGGAGCGCATGCTGAGCGAGGCGTGGGAGCAGCGTTACCCGGCCGCGGCGGCGGGCGGCTGAGATAGGGGCGCGGAGCGAGGAGGCCAGGATGCCACGGCCACGGAAGGGGCAAGAGCGGCAGGTCACCGGGGTCTATCGGCGCACCTATACCGACAAGAGCGGCAAGATGCATGAGTACTGGCGGTATATCGTGTACGTGCCCGGGCCAGACGGCACACTGAAGCCAGAATGGCGAAGCGCGCCGACGAAGCGAGCCGCGGAGGAGGCACGAGCGGAGCGCAAGGCCGACATCAAAAAAGGCGAGGCGGTCACGAGCAACAGGCTCACGCTGGGCGACTATCTCACCGAGTGGCTAGAGAAGCATCGCGTCAAGAACGGGCTGGAGCCGACGACTGCCGCTGGCTACGAGAGCATCATCCGCACGCGTATCATTCCCGCGCTCGGCGGGGTGTCGCTGCAACGATGTGACCGTGACCGTGTTCCGGGCGCCGCCAGAGCCTCGCATCATTCCCGCGCTCGGCGGGATGTCGCTGCAACGGCTGTCGGAGCGACATATCGAGGAGTTCCTCTACAAGCTGCGCACGGCGGGGGGCGCGGCGGGCAAGCCGCTGTCGGCGCGGAGCGTGCGCAACACGCTGGTGGTGCTGAACGAGGCGCTGAAGCAGGCCAAGCGCTTGAAGCTGATAGCGCGCAATCCCTGTGCGGAGATCGAGCCGCCGAAGATCGACGCGCAGCCTCAGCCCCAGTGGACTCCCGACGAGGCGAAGAGGTTTCTAGCGCTGCTGGAAGGCGAGCGCTACGGCGTGCTGTACGTGCTGACGCTGACCACTGGCCTGCGCCGCAGCGAGGTGCTGGGCCTGCGCTGGCAGGACCTCGACCTGGACGCCGGCGTGCTGCACGTGCGCCAGAAGCTCGTGGAGATCAAAGGCAAGCTCCAGTTCGGCAACAAGACGAAGACGCCCAGTGGTCGGCGCGACATCGAGCTGCACCCGCGGGTGGTCCAGCTCCTGAGCGAGCACCGCAAGAAGCAGCTCGCGCAGCGACTGGCCGCGGGGCCGCGGTGGGTCGGCGCGGGCGACGGCGGCGAGCTGGTGTTCAGTACGCCGCAGGGAAAGCCGCTGTATCCCCGCAACGTTTACCGCCGGCTGACGCAGCTGATCGACCAGGCGGGATTGACTCGGACAGGGCTGCACGGGATGCGGCGCACGGCGTCGAGCATCGCCCACGACGAGACGAAGGACCTGCTGGCGGCCGCGAGGATGCTGGGACACAGCCAGCCCGACGTCGCGGCGAAGCACTATGCGCGGGCGAGCGACGAGGCGACGCGCCTGGCGGCGCAGGCGGTGGGGCGGGCATACTTCGGAGAGTGAGATCCTGAGGTTAGGGCGTTATTCAGCGTCTCGCCCGAGCAGCTTGCTCAGCCTCTCCGGCGACAGGTGCTTCGCCAAGTCGATGGCTGTCTGGTCGTCGCCTTTCTCCAGTGCGCCCTGAATGTTGATCAGCAGCACCATGTCACGAGTCGCTGGATTGCTGAGCAGCCGGTCGAACAGGGCGCGTTGCGCCTCGCGCCAGAGGGGATCGCTGGCCATCCACGCCTGGTGCTCTTCGTCGGTCTCGTGTTCGACGTAGACGCGCTCAACGCTGTTCGCGTCGACCCCGTACACGGTACACCGGGATGTGCTGGACGTCGCGCGCTTCCCGCGTCCCGAGCCTCCATGCTGCCAGCATAGCTGCGAGATGGCTACGATCGGCTGGTCCTCGGCCGGCGTCTCGTCTGTCACTGGCCCCTCCACGGGTGGTTCCTTGCGGTGTGCAGATCCACTCGTCAGGCGGTCGGAAAACGGAGTGCATGTTGTCAAAATGTTGTCAAAATCGCCGAAACAGCGAGAACACCTCTGAGTGCGTTTCTCGCTGTTTCGGCTTGCATAGGACGTTTCTAGATGGTAGCCCCGGGGCGACTCGAACGCCCGACACGCGGTTTAGGAAACCGCTGCTCTATCCGCCTGAGCTACGGGGCCTGGGCGGCCGCGCCCCGCGACGCCGCTGCTTAATGATAGCTGATCCGGCAGGCCGCCCTCGCGCGGCCCAGCGGCGGCGCCTTAGCGCTCGCGATCTAGCTGGTCCACGAAGCGATGGTCGTAGAAGCTGTCCACGTTCGCCGCGGCGGCGCCGGGGAGCGTGTCCTTGAGCGAGTCGACTACCGCTTGCAGGCCCTCACGCGAGACGCGCAGGCTCGGAGTGAACGGCACCGTCTTGGCGAAGAAGTCGTACGTCTCCTGCAGCAGCTCGTCGTCGGCGCTGTCGAGCAGGGCCGCCAGCGCCTCTTTGCCCCACCGCGGGTCCTGTAAGTACCGCTCGATCGCGTGCCGATAGACACGCAGGAGGCCCGGCAAGGCCGGCGCGAGCCGGTCCATATCGCCGCGCCGCATGATCAGGCCGATGTTCTGATACGGCTGATCGTATAGCGGCACGAGCAGGTGCGCCCCGAAGCGGCGCGCGACTAGGCTGTCCGGCAGGGTCATCGAGCCGGTCTGAAGCTGCCCGGACTCCATGCCGGGCACCATACCCTCGCTGCCAACGGGTAACACTTGCACGTCGTTCAGTGTGAGGCCTAAGCGGCTTAGCGCCAGGCCCGTGGCGTAAGCGACGGGAGTGCCCGGGCGGTCCGAGCCCACCGCCTTGCCGCGCAGGTCATCGGCTGAGCGAATGTCGGGCATCGCCCACATGCCAATAATGAAGCGGTCGAGCGCACCCGCGACGAACACCAGGTCGGCGCCGGCTACATTCGCCGAGACGAGCGCCGGCGCGGACACCTGCACGAGGTCCAGCTCGCCAGCGAGCAGGGCGCTGATCGAGGAGGCCGTGGCGATGCGTTGGACGTCGACGTCCAGCCCCTCCTGCTCCCACTCGCCCAGCCGGTTCGCGGCGACGATCGGCACGTGAACGCCGACCGTCGCGCCGTACGAGATGCGCAGGTGCTGCCGGGGCGCTGGCGCCGTGGCGATCGCGCTGCTGGCCGCGCTGGCGCTCGCCGCGTTCGACGTGCCGGCTGGCGCAGTCGGCGCCGGCGCACCACCGGAGGACGCTGCGCCGCTGCAAGCCGCCAGCAGCATCCCGGCCAGGAGGGGCACGAGCCGCCGACCGACGTACCCAGATCGCATGGCTCTCCTCGCGTGCTCCGTAGTCGCGGCGATCTCGCGCCGCCTTTACCATGGCAGCGCGGCGCCGCGTTGTCAACCGGGCGAGCGGCGTGCTGGGCGTGCGGCGGCGTGTCCGCGCGGGGGCGCCGCCCGTTGGGCTCGCGTCCCGCGACGGCGCTGCGCTAAGCTGCTGCCGACCGTGCGGGAGCGCGCGGGCGGGGCGCCGACGTCAGCGCTGGAGAGGCGCCTTGAGGTCCGAGACGCTCGACCCGGCGCGGTGGATCGCCCCGCGGGCGGCGCGTGGTGTCAGTGGGCGGGCAAGTGCGCCGCCATGGCGGCCGCGCAGTTGTTGCAGCAGAATGCCTGGTCCCCGCGCGACACCATCGTCATCTCGTCGACGATCGGCGCGTTGCAGTGGGCGCAGCGCAGGTCGCCCGGGTGGTCCGGCGCGTGCGGGTCGGAGCCCATCCCGATCTGCTGCATGGCCTCAGAGCAGTTGGGGCAGCAGTACGTCTTGTCACCCGCCACGACCTGGGTCGTGGGATCGACGATGGGGCTGCCACAGTGAGCGCAGGTGTTGACGGCCATTCGGCATCTCCTTTTGCGCGCCGGACGCGCATCCGGAGAGCTAGTGGGCAGGGGCCGTGCCAGCGGCGAGAAACGGCCGCGCGGAGGGCGACCGCGGGCCGCGTCCGCGGAGCACGTCGCGGCGCATGGGCGGCGCCAGTTAAGGAGCGGGCTCGGTCGGGACCACCGCCACGCTGTCGCCGCCGCCCACCCGCCCCAGGCGGACGAGCCAGGTGCGGACACGTGTCCGTAGGAGCGCGGTGCTGAACGGCTTGGTGATGTAGTCAACGGCGCCCAGCGCGAAGGCCTGCTGGATCCGCTCGGGCTGATCGACGCCGGTGAGGAAGATGGCCGCGTGCTCACGCTCGGGCGCGCGCGCCCGCACCTCCTCGTAGATCTTGTAGCCGCCGCCGTCCGGCATGACGACGTCGAGCAACATCAGGTCCGGCTCGTGCGTCAGCGCGAGGCTGACTGCGCCCGCGGCATCCTGGGCAACGTAGAGCCGATAGCCATCCTGCTCCAGCACGTCGATGAGCAGGCTGACGATCTCCGGATCGTCGTCGGCAATGAGGATGGTCGGCCGGTCGTCGCGAATACCCATGGCGCCCTTCCGTGCAGTCACCCTATTCGAGGATCCAGCGGTCGGTCGCGCGCTCGTAGGTCACGAGCTCCTCGGGACGGAAGAAGAGAGCAACCTCCGTGGCGGCCGTCTCGGGCGAGTCAGACGCGTGGATCAGATTGCGGCCGATCTCCAGTGCCCAGTCGCCGCGAATCGTGCCGGGCGCGGCCGCCACGGGGTTGGTCGCCCCCACGGTCGCCCGCACCACGGCGACGGCCTCCGGCCCCTCGAACACGCCGACGACCACTGGCGAGGACGTGATGTACTGGATGAGGCCCGGGAAGAACGGCTTGCCCTCGTGGACGCCGTAGTGGCGGCGCGCGAGCGCCTCGTCCACGGCGATGAGCTTCAGGCCGACGAGCTTGAGCCCTCGCGCTTCCAGCCGGCTGAGCACGCCGCCGATCAGACCGCGCTGCACGGCATCGGGTTTGACGATGATAAGCGTTCGCTGCATTTCCCCTCCGCGCCGTGCCAGTATATCACTCGACTGGGTAATTCAATTTCCATGCCTGGCGCGGCGCCGCCGCCTGGTCGCCCCGCGGTCCGCCGACCCACGATAGCGGCCCGCCTGCCGCCGTTTGGCCCGTTTGACAGCGGCTCCGGGCCTGTGCCATCATGGGCGCGCTTGCCGCAGCAAAGGACTGGCAGGGGCCGAGGCCGCGGCGCGGGGGTGAGCGATGATTGAGCAGGGCTCTGCCGGGGGCGTGGCGTACGATCCGACGCCGCGCTACGGGGTGCGCACGTTCGACGTGGCGTACCGTCGCGACGGTGCAGAGGCGTTCCAGGCCCGCGTCTACCAGCCGGAGGGCGCGGGGCCGTTCCCGGGACTGCTGTACGTTCACGGGGGACAGTGGGTGCGCGGCGACCGCCTGGCCACGGCCGAGGATGGCCACGCGCTCGCCGCGAGCGGGCTCGTCGTGTTCGCGCCCGACTTTCACAACGGTAGTGCCGAGCACCCGTACCCCGTGGCCGTGGCGGACGTCCACTATGCCGCGCGGTGGCTCAAGGCGCACGCGGGCGAGCTGAACGCGGTGCCCGAGCGGCTCGGCGGGCTGGGCAGCTCGAGCGGCGGCCACCTGATCACGCTCGTCGCCATGCGGCCGCACGACCCGCGCTACGCCGCCGTCCCGCTGCCCGAGGCGCCCGCGACGGAGGCCACGCTAGCCTATCTGGTGCTCGTCTGGCCGATCCTGGACCCGCTGGGCCGCTTCATCTTCGCGCAAGCGACGGGACGCGACGACATCGTGGCGTCGACGCGCACGTTCTTCCGACCGTGGGAGACCGTGTGGGAGGGCAACCCCACCACGATTCTGGAGCGCGGCGAGGCGGTCGAGCTGCCGCCCGCCCTCGTCGTCCAGGGCACGATCGACGCGAACGTAACGCCCGCGCTCCAGCAGCGGTTCGCGGCCGCCTACCGCGCGGCCGGCGGCCAGGTGGACGTGGCCCTGTTCCCGGACCAGCCCCACCTGTTCACGCGCCAGGCGGGTTCCGAGACCGACCGCGCCCACGCGCTCATCCGCGACTTCATCGCCCGCCAGCTCAACGCGGATCCGACGCCGCGGTGAGTGCCGCGCGGTCTGCCCACCGCGCGAAAGCGGGCGAATTCGCGTTGTAGGGTCCGGAACCGTGTGGTAGAATTCGCCAAATCCAGCGCGGAGGCTCCACGATCATTCGCGACCATCCGGACTGGCGTCGGTACCGCCAGGCCTGCCCCTACTATCGCGAGCGCTGGGCCGTCGACGACGAGGAAGGCGTCGACGGGAATGTCTTGCTGTACCAGATTATCTGCCTCCAGAACACCCCCCCGGTGGATCTCGCCGAGCAGGACCGCTGCATGAAGTCGCGCACTCGTTGCTGGCGGCTCGCGCGCACCAAAGGGCGCGGGGCTCGCGACGAGGCAACCGCCGCCCCGGTTGGCGGGCGCGAGGCCGCTGGCTAGCCGCGAGCCGCATCGCTGGCGCGGGCCGTCGCGTCCTGTCTCACGCCTGGTCCCCTCCTCGCTGAAGCAATTGGCCTAGAGCAGCCGCCTACCGCACGCGGCTAGCGGCGATCACCGCGCCGAGCGCGAGGAAGAGGCCCCGCGGGCTGAGCAGCTGGCCCAGGGCCAGCCGCAGCGCGGCGGCCAAGCGCAGGTCCAGCGGGATCGGCGCGGGGAGGCCGGCCAGGGCGGCGAGCCCCGGCACGATGAGCGCGCCAAGGAAGAGCGTCACGACGGCGACGGCGGCCAGGCCGGCGCCTCGCTTGCGGTTCGCCGCCATGGTAACGGCCTCGCCCACTACGGCGCCGAGCAGCAGCAGGCCGAAGAGCTGGAAGAACGGCACGAAGGCCAGCACATAGGTGCCGACGGCCGCGACGACCAGCCCTGCGGCAGCGGCGCGCAGGTAGTAGAGGACCGGAACGTCGTAGACGGGGCTCTTCCGCACGCGAGCGCAGGCACGGCAGCGCGCCCCGACAGGGGTCATGACCAGGCAGCGCGGGCAGATGGGCGTGTTGCACCGACCACAGCGGAGCGCGGTCTCGACCTGCGGGTCGGCGGCGCACGGAACGACGACCGGCCCTTCCTCGGTCACGGCCGCTCCGCCGGGGCCGGGCGCTGGAGTTGCTGCCCACCAGCCGTCGCTGAGCAGTGTTTCACGTGGAACACTCCAGGATGCCCTGTGCCGGCACCTGCCAAGCGTGACGTGGCTCGCGCTTCACGTGAAGCGGCTCGTCTGCCAGCGCGCGCCCGCGGACGGCTCATCCTCAGCCCCCACCTTTGCTCGCGGGTCGCGCCAACGAGAGCCGGGTACCATCCGCGGGCCGAAGCAAGTCCAGCAGGGCTGCCAGGACGGTATCCGGCTGCAGCTCGCGCATGCAGACGTGGGCCCCGTCCGGCAGCTTGCACTCCGCGGGCGCCCGCAGATCGTAGCACGGACCGCAGGGCACTGGGCGTCGCACCACCGCGGCCCGCGCGCCCAGCGGTCCCGTCTGCACGGGATCGGTCGGGCCGTAGATGCCCAGCACCGGCCGTCCCAGCGCCGCCGCTACGTGCAGCGGGCCGGTATCGCCACTCACCACTGCCTCGGCACCTGCCAGGAGCGCCGCCAGCTCGAGCAGCGACGTGCCCACCAGCGGGACCGCACTCGCCCGCGCGCCCGCCGCCACCGCCGCGACGAGCGCCCGCTCTCCCGCTCCGCCCGACAGCACCACGCGCAGCCCAAGCTCGCGCGCGGCGGCGTGCGCCAGTTGCCCCCAGGCCGTCGCCGGCCACCGCTTGGCGCTGCCGTTCGACGCCCCCGGATGGAGAACCAGATACCGTTCGCCGGGCGCGAGCCCAGGGACCCGGTAGTCCGTGGCCGGCGCCGTCAGCCGTGGGACCGGCGGCCCGTTGGCTCCGACGCGGCGGGCCAGGTCGAGACAGTACTCGACTTCGTGCTGCCGCCGCTCGTAGCGGCGGCCAGGCGCCGGGAGGTTGAACGCAAACGGGTAGGCATGCGCCGCATAGCCGACGCGGTAGCGCGCGCCGCTGAGCAAGGCCAGCGCCCCGGCGGGCCGGCCGTGCAGCGCCAGACACAGATCGAAGCGCGCCGTCCGCAACTGCCGCACGAGCGCCAGCACCTCGCCCAGGTGCCGCCAGCCGGCCGGCCGGCGGTAGCGGTTCACGTCGAGCGCTAGCGTCCGGTCGACGCCGGGGATCAGCGTCGCCAGCGGCCGCGTGTAGGGCAACGTGAGCAGGGTCAGCTCGGCGGCTGGGTAGGCCGCGCGGAGGGCGGCGAGGGCCGGCGCAGCGAACACCAGATCGCCCAGCAGGTCCAGGCGAATCACGAGGATCCGCCGCACCCGCGCCGGCTCCGGTGGCGCGACGCGGCCGCCGGCCAGGCGCGTCGCCAGGCCCAGCCCGCCGAACACGCCCCAGGCCGCCGCATCGGCCGCGCGCCGCGCGTGCGCCCATAGCCCGCCGCTCATCGCTGGCTGCTCACTGTACCAGCCGCGCGAGACACCGCCAGCGGGGTGCGCGCCGCTAGCGCGCCGGCGGCCGCGGTGGGCGCCGGTCCGGCTATCGGCGCGCCGAGCACGGCCAGTGCGGCGTCGATCACCGCCATGGGGTGGATTGCGCGCATACACGCCGGCTCGGTGCGGGCGCCGCACGGCGGCGCGAGCAGGTTGCCGCACGGACTGCACGGCAACGCCGACCGCACGATCTCGTGGGCGCCCCGCCCGCGAGGGCCGAAGCGCGCGGGAGCAGTTGGGCCGAACACGTGGACACTCGGGACGCCGACCGCCGCGGCCAGGTGGAGCGGCCCACTGTCCACGCCGAGCACAAGCGTGCAGCGCGCGAACAGGCCCGCCAGGCCGTCCCAGTCCAGCGCCCCCGTCGCATCCACCGCGTCGGTCTGCATGCCAGCCCGCACCGCGGCGACCAGGTCACGCTCGGCCCGGCTACCCGTGAGGATGATCCGGGCCCCCAGCCGGCGCCCCAGCGCGTCGGCCACCGCGCTCCAGTAAGCAGCCGGCCACAGCTTGACGGAAGCGCCCGTACCGGGATGAATCGCGACCAGTGGCGTCTCCGCCGGGACGCCGCGCTCCCGCAGGAAGCGCGCGGCGGCTGCCTGCCCCGCTGGCGACGGCGCAGCGACCACCGGCTCGGGGCCGCTAGCTGGCTGCGGGACGCCCAGCACGCCGAGGAGCGCGACGACCGCCCGCCAGTTCTCCGTAACGCTGTGCTGCGCGAGGTCGGGCGGCAGCGCGTGGGTGAGAAAGGCGCGGCTCTCGGCCACGCCGTAGCCCAGCCGCAATGGGATGCCCGCGTAGGCTGCCAGCGCCGCGCCCCACCAGTGGTCAGCGCGCAGCACGAGCGCGATGTCGTAACGGTCACGGCGCAGCCGACGGGCCTCGGTAATAAGCTGCCAGTACGGCGCCCACGGCTGGCCGGGCGGCTGGCGGGTGAAGCCGGGGAACGCGCAGGTGCGGACCGTGTCGATTTCCGGCCGCCCGGCGAGCGCGGGCCGCGCCCAGGGCCCGACGAGGGCGGTGATCCTGCCGTCGGGCAGCGCCGCGCGCAGGAGGCCCAGCGCGGGCGTTGTCAGCAGCAAGTCTCCCAGATGGTCGGGGCGGATCACGAGAACGCGCGACCGCCGCGCGCTCCGTGCGTGTCCCGCCGGCCCCGGCCCGGCGCCCGGGAGCGACCGGACGGCGCCAACCGCCGCCCGCGAGCGGCCGGTCGCCCCGCGCGGGCGGCCCAGCGGCAGCGCCAGTGCCTTTAGGAGCACGCGCCGCCAGGCTGTTCGGGCCGCGCCCGCTCGTCTCACGCGGCGACTCTACCACTCGCGGCGCGGCGAGCGTAGGCCACCGCGTCGCGCCCCGCCGGCTTGCTCGCCGCTGCCATCGCTCCCACGTCGCCTCGTCCCACCTGGCCTGCTGCCGTGGCGCCTCTCAGGCGCCTACCCTGTACGAAAGCGTAGCACATTTGCCCGGGCGGCTCGGCGCGGCGCCACCTCGCGCGCCTGGCGCCGCGCTTCCCGGGCTGGGGGCGTGGTGGGCGCTAGTGCGTGGGGCGGGCGAGCGGAGCCTGGCGCAAAGCGGACGGCTAGGCAGTCGCGGGCTCGGGCAGTCGCGCCGGCGGGCGGCGCAGTGGATGGCAGTGACACGCCGTACCGAGCACGGCGACGGCCGCGGCAGCGTCGCGTCGGCTCACCCTGCTGCGTGCGCCCGTGCGCCAGCCGCCGCTAGCGCGAACAGCCACTCGCGCGCCGTGCCTGCCGTCTCCGCGCCACCGCGCAGCTCGCGCCCGAGCGCGCGTAGGACATGTCCCGCGACGAGGGCAGCCTCCGTCTCCGACAAGCCCTCTCGCTCGCCGGCCTCCCGCGCCGCCTGCTGCGCGAGCGCGAGCAAGATCCGCCGGGCGCTGGCGTCGCCTTCCCTCGCCAGCCGGAGCAGCGCTCGTACCGCGGCAGTGCCGTCGCTGGCGCCAGCGGCACGGAGCACGAGCGTGAGCAGCCCTTCATCGACAGGCGTGGAAGGTGCCAGGGCGGACGGGACCGTCAGGCCGGTCGACATCGCGGCTCTCTCCGGCGCGCGCTACCAACGTCACGAAGGCAACACAGTATAGCCGCCCGGCGTGGGCAAAGTTCCAGGGAGCGGCATCCCCCGGAGCACGGGGCGTGCCCGCTGTGGACTATCCGTGTGACCGTGCCCGGCCGATCGCAGGGCGCGCTCCCGCCATGAGCAGCCCGCCGGGCCGGCACGATGCTGGCACGCCCCGTGGTAAGGTAAGGGCATGGCCGAGCCCACTCTCGCCGCGCCGTATGGTGTGCTCGTGCTGCACGGGCTCACCTCCAGCCTCGCTTCGGTGACGCCCGTCGCCGACCGCCTGGCGCACCACGCTATCCCCACTGCCGTGCCCTGGCTGCGTGGCCACGGTACCCGGCCCGAGGACTTGCAGGGCGTCACCTGGCACGACTGGTACGCCGACGCGGCCGCCGCGCTCGACGATCTGCTCGGGCAATGCGCCGAGGCGGCCGTCGTCGGGCTGTCGATGGGTGGGCTCGTCGCGCTGCACCTCGCCCTGGCGCGGCCCGAGCGGCTGCGGGCCGTTGTCGCGATTGCGCCGGCTCTCCGCCAGGCGCATCCCCTGGCGCCGCTCGTGCCGTTCGTGGCGCCGTTCCGCCGCTACCTGAGCGTGCCAGCGCGCGGCTACAGTGCCGCGACGCGCGCCCGCCTGGCCCAGGGGTACACCCGCTTGCCCACCGCGGCGTTCCTGTCGCTGGTAGCCTACGCCCGCTGGCTGGAGCCGCGCCTGCCGCAAGTGCGCGTCCCGACGCTCGTCGTGCATTCCCGCGCGGATCGGGTGATCCACCCCGCCAGCGCCACGCGCATCTACGCGCGCCTGGGCTGCGCCGAGAAGGCGCTACGCTGGTTCGAGCGCTCGGGCCACGAGATGCTGGTGGACTGTGAGGCGGATGCCGTGCTCGACGCCGTCGAGGAGTTCGTCCTCGCCCACCGCCCCGCGGACGCGTCGTCTCAGGTCGCGGCAGGCCCAGTGTCGGGGCCCTGAAGCGCGGCCCGGACCGAGGCCAGCAGCTCCTCGAGATTGAACGGCTTGCTGATAAACGGCACGTCCTGTGGCCGGGCGGAGGGCGGCGCCGCGGCGCTCATGAGGATCACCACGGGCCGGTAGTCGTCGGCGGTTTCCAGCCGGCTGAGTACTTCCACGCCCGAGAGGCCGGGCAGCATCACGTCGCAGAGGACGACGCGCGGGCGGTAGCGCGCCACGTACTCAAGGCCGCGCGGCCCATCCCCGACCGTCGCTACCCGGTACCCCTCGTCGCTGAGCAGGTCGGCCAGCAGCTCGGCGACGTCCTGCTCGTCCTCGATGACGAGCACGTCGAGCGGGGCGCGCTGCGCCATGATCCGTCCCACACGCGGATTGCCGGCCGGAGCGCGGGCGCGGGGTCGGCCCGCAAGGACCGAGCGGTGCAAGTCCCGTGCCCAGGCGGCGATACCGCGACACGGCGTCGGCGGGCTCCGAACCTAACGCCGGCCGAAAGGCCGCGGCCTGTCCGCCATCCCCAGCAGCCCCGCGGCGGCCCGCCGCGCCCCTGCGGGCCGCGCGGTGCCGGTCGCGTATTCTACGGAGCCGACCGATTTTTCAGCAATCGGGCGATCGCCGCTAACCGACGCCTGGCCAGGGCGAACCAGACATACTCTCTGTAGCAGGATGCGGCCTGGCGGAGCGGTCAGCCAGGCTGGCGAGCCGCGCCGGCCCGGCGCCGGCGGGCGGCCGGGCCGGCGCGCCGCCCGCCGTTGACGCGAACCACCGCAAATCTATACGCAGCACAGCCGCCGCGCCTTCGGCGCGCGGCGCGCATTGGGGAGGCCCGATGGATAGCCTTTCGGTGGGCGGTGCGCGGCTCCGCCTGGAGCAGGGGGACATCACCGCGGTGACGGCGGACGCCATTGTGAACGCGGCCAACCAGTGGCTGCGCGGCGGCGGCGGGGTCGACGGCGCCATCCACCGCGCCGCCGGTCCGTCGCTGCTGGCCGAGTGCGCGCGGCTCGGCGGCTGCCCCGCGGGCGAGGCACGAATCACCGGCGCCGGCCGGCTGAACGCCTGCTACGTGATTCACGCGGTGGGCCCCGTCTGGCAGGGCGGTGGGGCGGGCGAGGCCGCGGTGCTAGCGCGCGCCTACCGCGCGGCGCTGACGCTGGCGGAAGCCCACGGCATGCGGACGATCGCCTTCCCGTCGATCAGCACCGGGGCTTACGGCTACCCGGAAGCCCCGGCCGCACGGGTGGCGCTCCGCACGGTGCTCGACCATCTGCATGGCCCTACCGGCCTCACCGACGTGCGGTTCGTCCTGTTCACCGCCGGCACGCTCGCGGCCTACCAGGCGGCGCTGGCGGAATTGAGCCAGCGCCTATAGCCCGCGGGCGCTGGCGACCTACGGCATGCTTCTTGCGCTTTGGCGAGCGGCCACCACAACGTGCGTACAGGCTTGCGCGCAAGGAGAACGCCCCATGGCTCAAGTGCCCCCGGCGGCCCCACCTCCCCCGCCGCCGCCCCCCGGGGAGCCCCCGGAGGAGCGTGGCGACCAGGGCTCCAACACCCGCCTGATGGCTATTCTGGGCTCCGTGCTCGTCGCCTTGATCGTCCTGTTTCTCCTGCTCCGCCCAATGCTCCAGAGCGCCTCGACCCAGCCTACGCCCACCCCGGTCGTTACCGTCGTGCGCGAAACCGCCGCGCCCGCCCCGACGCAGGTCGTCGAGGTCACGCAGCCGCCCCAGCCGACCCAGCCCCCGCGGGTAGTGCAGGTTACGGCTTCGCCCGCCCCCACCCAGGCGCCCGCTCCCACCGCGCCGCCGCCACCCACGGAGGCGCCGCGGACGGAGACGCCGGTGCGGATCGCCACGCCAACGCCCACGCCCACGCCGACCCGCACGGCCACGCCAACGCGGACCGCGACGCCGGCGGCGGGCCGCTAGCGCCGTCACGGGGCAATCGATGCACCCAGGGGCGCGGGCAGCGAAGCTCCGGCGCGCTGCCCGCGCCGCCGGCAGCGCTACTGGGGCAGCCAGGCTTCGCCGGCGAGGGCGAGCAGCCAGGAGCAGATCGTCTTGCCGAGGAAGCACGTAATCCAGAACAGCCAGATCGGCAGGCGCGTGGCCCCGGCGATAATGCCTGATAGCCCGCCCGCTCGCCCAGCACGGCGGCCACCCCGGCGACCAGCGCGACGAGCACGGGGCTATAGGCTCACGCCTGCGGCGCTTCCTCGGCGAGCAGGGTCAATAGCTCGGGCGCCAAGCCTGCCTCGAAGCAGTCGTCGATGGTCGAGCGAAGCGCATGCCGGAGCAGCTCCCCGTGTGCCTCCGCGGCCGACTCGTGCCGCGCATGGTAGCACAGGGCGACTAGATGAGCCAGGCGTGTGAGAAAGAAGACTTGCAGGGGGGTATAGGGCGGGACGCGCGCGGAGGCGCGACGAGGATGGGGCAAGCGGAACCGGGCCGGCACGGCAGCCATCGTTCTCCCCAGCGGTGAGCGTCGTTCGTGCGCGCGGCCGGAGCGGACCACGGACCTCACCGCCGGCCGGAACCGTTCGTACCCCACTATACCCACGCAACTCGCTACCGTCAACATCACGGCGCGACGGGTCGCAGGGCCCTGTCTCCCCGCCGCGGCGCGACTCCTACCGACATGATCGGCTAAGAGCTTCACGCTCCAAGGGAGAACGGCTCCCGCGCTGGGACAGCGCGGGGCACGCTCGCGCGCCACCTCTACGCGCAGGGCCGCACGCCACGCGGGGACACGGCGCCGAGGGCGGGCTAGCGCGCGAGACGCTCCAGGCCGTTGAGGATGAGGTAGATGAGGCCAGCGAGCAGCCCCGCCCCGAGCAGTACGCCGACGGCGATCAGCGCCGCGCCGCCCCCCAGGAAGAAGGCGACGAAGGCGCCGCCCACGACCAGGAGCAGCCCGAAGCCCCCCACCAGCAGCTCGCGGTCGGTCCGGGCGCGGTGACGGTCGGGGTTGAAGTCAGCCATTCGCCAGCAGCCGTCAGCTAGCAGCGGCCAACTAGCCGCCGGCGCCTCGGCGCCAAGCCGCTAGCCGGCAACCGACTGCCGATCACTTCAGCAGCGCTTCGAGCCGGGCAGTCCCGCGCTGCGGACCGACCACGGCCAGGTTCATGCGGTCGCGGCGGAACACGTCCCGGGCCACGCGCTGCAAGCTCTCGGCGTCCACCGCGTCCACGATCCGCACCACGTCGTCGACGGTCAGGATCTCCTTGCGCAGCAGCTCCTGGCCGCCCAGCCACGAGGCCACCGCTCGCGTATCCTCCATGCGCAGCTGCAGGCGCCCCTTGATGAACTCGCGGGCCTTGGTGATCTCCTCCTCGGGAATGCCGTCCTTGAGGCGGTCCAGCTCCTCCAGCACCGCCTCGATGGTCGGCCCGAGCTTCTTCGGATCGACGCCCGCCGAGACGACCGCGGCGCCGGTGTCCTGGTAGTGGCTGACGTACGAGTGGACGTCGTAGGCCAGGCCACGCTTCTCGCGCACCTCCAGAAACAGCCGCGAGCTCATGCCCTCGCCGAGGATCGAGTTCAGCACGTCGAGCGTGTAGCGATCGGGGTGGAACGCCGACAGCCCGGGCATGCCCAGGCAGAGGTGGACTTGCTCGGTCTTCTTCTGCTTCACGGCGACGCGCGGCTCGGTCTGGCCATCTTTAGCCGGGAACCACGCGCCGAACGGGCGGTTCTCCCAATCGCTCAGCAGCCGCTCGGCCTCCCGCACGACCTGCTCGTGCGTCACGTTGCCGGCCACGGCGAGCACCGTGTTGGCCGGCACGTACTGCTGCTGCAGATAGTCGACCATCTGCTGCCGGCGAATCCCTCGCACCGACTCGTCGCTGCCCGCGATGTCCCGGCCCAGCGGCTGGTCGGGCCAGAGCACCTCGTCGATGAGCACGCCCACCAGGTCGCCGGGGCTGTCCTCGACCATGTGCAGCTCTTCGATGATGACCGCGCGCTCCTTCTCGATCTCCTCCGGCGCGAACAGCGAGTGGCGCAGGTTGTCGGCCAGCACGTCGAGCGTGCGCGCGAAGTGAGCGCTTGGCACCTTGCACCAGTACACCGTCAGCTCGCGATCGGTGCCCGCGTTCATGATGCCGCCCACGCCCTCGATCGTCTCGGCGATCTCGCGCGGCGTCGGGCGCCGCTCGGTGCCCTTGAACAGCATGTGCTCGAGGAAGTGCGAGATGCCGGCCACCTCGTCCAGCTCATAGCGCGAGCCCGCGCCGACGAAAAAGTTGATGCTCACGGAGCGGGTATGCGGCATCGCGGCCGTGAGTATGCGGAGACCATTCGGCAGGACGGTCTTGTCGTACATGCAGGCTCCACGGGCAGCGCAGCGCAGCGGGCGAAGACACTTACCCGACTTTGGCTAGATTCTAGCCGAGCGCCGCCAAGCCCTGTCAAACGCGGCCCCGGGGCCGCGTTTGACAGGGCTTGGCGGCGCCCCGGGGCGCCGCCGTCAACCTGCTACCATCCGGGTAGCTGCCTCCGCTCGGGCAGAGCATTCTGGCGCACGGACCAGGAGGGACGATGACGCAGTGGGTGGTTCCGGACACGATCGAGGACTACGCGGCGCGACACACGACGCCGCTGCCGCCGCTCTTGCAGGAACTGAGCGCGGTCACGCTGGAGCGCACCGGCGGCCGCGCCATGATGCTGTCGGGACAGGTGGCGGGCATGGTGCTGCAGTCGCTGGTGGCGGCGATGGGCGCCCGGCGCGTGCTCGAGCTGGGCACCTTCACCGGCTTCAGCGCCCTCATGATGGCGAGCGCGCTGCCGGACGACGGGCAGCTCATCACCTGCGACGTGGACGCCGAGACGACGGCCGTGGCACGCGAGTTCTGGGCGCGCAGCCCGCACGGCCGCAAGATCGAGCTGCGCCTGGGCCCGGCGCTGGAGACCATCAAGACGCTGCAGGGCCCGTTCGACTTCGTGTTCATCGACGCCGACAAGCCCGCCTACATCGACTACTACGAGGCGGTGCTGCCGCTGCTTGCGCCGCGCGGCGTGATCGTCGCCGACAACGCGCTGCGCCGCGGGCGCGTGCTGGACCCCGCGAACGAAGGGGATGCCGCGACCGCCGCGTTCAACGACCACGTGCAGCGCGACCCGCGCACGGTCAACGTCCTGCTCACCGTCCGCGACGGCATGATGCTCATCCGCCGCGCCTGAGCGCGTCGCCTCAAGAGCGACTCCTAAGCTGGTTTCCAAGGATGGTGTGTAAGTTCGGCGACGCCGAACTTACACACCATCCTTGGCCAGATGCTTAGTCGAGGTTGAGGGCGCCGAACGCGTCTTCCACGACAATCGCGAGCCCCGGCACCACGTCGCACAGGTCGATGCGGCCGCGGCTCCGCCAGGTTTCCGTCGCTATGCCCGGCCAGAAGACGCGGATGCTGTCGTCGCGGTGGTTCACGAGGAGCGCGGCCCTCACGCCGTTCTCGACGTACCAGCGGCACTTCGCCTCCATCTCGCGCAGCGTCTCGCCAGGCGAGATGATCTCGATGGCGAGATCGGGCGGGACGAGAACGTCGTCCGCATATTCCAGCGCGGGCTTCTCCTCGGGCAGCGCCAGAAACTCCTCTAGCGTCAGCCCTTTGCGCGCGAGCGCCATCGGCCGCCTCCCGGTGGTCTAGCCGCCTGTCCTCGCCAGCATTATAGGCACCTGCCGCGCTACGGGCCGACGCGCTCCGGGAAGAAGCGGCGGTAGTCCGAGCCGACGTTCGCGCGCTCGACGCGCCACTCCGGCGGGTTCAGCGGGTCGTCAGTCAGAATGGTCCGCTGGAAGGCCTGGACGGTGATCGTGCGCTGCGCCGGGCCGTCGGGCAGGTACTTCGTCACGACGGCCTCGACCGCGGGGCTGATCGGCAGGCCGATGTCGTGCAGCCAGCCGGCCGGGAAGAGGTCGTCGCGGTTGACGTACTCCCAGAAGCTGCCCGGCACGAGGTGGCCCGGCGCGCCGCTCAGATCGGCCGTAAACGGCACGAAGGTAGTGCCGTCGGCATCGATCGTCATCGTCCCCTCGCCCGAGTAGCCGGGCGGCGGCGCGACGCGCTCGCTAGGATCGGCGAGCGCGTGGAGGTCGGCGTAGCTCAGCGTGGAGACGTCGCCGCCCACCGGCAGGGGCGCCAGGCTGGCGTGCAGCTCGTCCACCAGCAAGCCGTACAGAAGCTGCCAGTTGGGGTCCGACGACTCGCCCGCGTGGTCCTCCAGACGCCCCTTCTCGAAATACTGCGCCGCGCGGCCGTCCACGTCTACCTCCAGCGAGATGCCCGTGCCCAGCAGGCGGTAGCCGTCGTAGGCGTCGTAGTACGCCGCGAACGCCGGCAGCGCCGGCCAGGCGATGGTGTACTGGTAGACGCCGTCCTCCGTGGCCGCGTAGGCCACGCGCGTCGGGTACACTACGCCCAGCCCCTGCGGCCCGTTCACGCGCGGCGCCAGGTCGCCCAGCTCCACCCAGGTAGCGCCGCCATCCGGCGTGGCGAAGACGCCGGCCTGCGGCGTGGGCGCCAGGTCCCATGCCGACAGGTAGGTCCACATGGGCTGCCCGGGATTCGCGTCCAGGTTGGCGACGTAGCCCCCGTCCGGCCCGTGGATGGGGAGGTTGGCGCTGAGATCGGCCCACGTCGCGCCCCCGTCCAGACTCTGGACGAGGCTGCCGAACTGCATGACGTTGAAGCCGGCATACACCGTCGCGGTAGGGACAGCGCTCCCGCCCGCCGCCAGCGCGCTCGGCGCGGCCAGCGGCTGGAGATCGCCGCCGACCGAGGCCCAGGTGGCGCCACCATCGGCACTCCGCAGCACGCTCCCGCCGTGGTAGACCTGGAGCCCCGCGAAGACCAGCCCGTCAATGCCGGGCACGGCTGCCAGCGTCGTGATGTTCGTGGGCCCAATGCCCCCGGCCCCGCGCAGGCTGGCGGGTAGGACGGCGGCCCAGGTGGCGCCGCCGTCCGTCGAGCGCAGCAGCTGCGCCAGCCCATCCGTGTAGCTCACGCCCGCGTAGACCCGCCCGCTGGTGTTCGGATCGGCTAGCACGGCGTTGATCTGAGTCGCGCCGGTCCCAGTATAGACGGTGGTCCAGGTCGCGCCGCTGTCAGCGCTCTTCAGAATGCGGCGCGTGTCGCTGCTGATGCCGTAGACGGTGCTCGGGGTGGTAGCGTCGATCGACAGCCCGCGCCCGAGGAGGGTGGTGCTCACCTGGGTCCACGTGCCGCCCCCGTCCTGCGTCCGCCAGACGCCCGTCTGGCCCGCCGCCAGCATGTCCTGGTCGTCGCCGGGATGGACGGCCAGGGCGGTAACCGACTCGCCCGGCCCGACCAGCGTCCACTCCCCGACGTCGGCCCGGGCGGGCGCCGCTCGCGAGCCGAGAAGCGCGATCAACAGCCAGAGCGCCAGCGCCGATCGGGTTACGCGCGTCCGCATCGCCTTACCTCCTCGCACGGGCGCGGCTGCCCGCCGGCCCAGCCCGCATCGTCCTGAGTCGGACACTCGGTTGCTCGCAGTCTAAACCCGCGGCGGCCCGGTCGCGCGCGTCAGTTCGGTGAAGGTTCCGGCGCGGCCGCCCGAGTTGCGCCGGCGGGAGCGGCAAGTGTATCGTCGCTCGCCGGGACCGCGCACGGCCCCACGCTCTGCCGACACCGCCATAGGGCGCGAGCACCCCGCGTGCCTCCAGTACGGCGCGCGGCACCGACCCGCACCCGGGCCGAGCGCCTGGCCCACTCACAGGTCGAGCCGAAGGGAAGACGACATGAAACGCAGCACCGATCGCATCCTGACGACCCACTGCGGCAGCCTGCCGCGGCCCAAGGACCTTCTCGACCTGATGAAGGCGCGCGCCAGCGGCGCGGCGCCTGACGAGGGCGCGTTCGAGGCGCGCGTGCGGAGCGCGGTGGCCGACGTCGTGCGCCAGCAGGTCGAGAACGGCGTCGACGTGATCACCGATGGCGAGCAGGGGAAGACCGGCTTCTTCGCCTACGTCAGCGAGCGCCTGGGCGGCTTCGAATCCGAGCCCGGCGAGCCCGCCGCGCACTTCACGGCGGAAGTGCAGGCGTTCCCGGAGTACTACGAGCAGTACTTTCGCCAGGCGATGCTCGGCGGTCGCGTGGCGCCGATGGCGCCGCTGGTCTGCAAGGGGCCTATCACCTACCAGGGCCAGGAGGCCGTGCAGCGCGACGTCGACAACCTGAAAGCCGCCCTCGGCGGGGTGCAGCCGGCCGACGTGTTCATGCCCGCCGTGGCGCCGAGCGGCGTGGCCCGCAACCGCAACGAGTACTACCGGACCGACGAGGAGTACCTGCACGCCATCGCGGAGGCGATGAACACGGAGTACCGGGCCATCGTGGACGCCGGCTTCGTCGTGCAGATCGACGACCCGTTCATCACCGAGGTCTACAGCTTCTCGACCAGCAGCCCCGCCGAGCGGCGCAAGACCGCCGAGATGTACGTCGAGGCGATCAACTACGGCCTGCGCGGCATCCCCCCCGAGCAGGTGCGCTTCCACACCTGCTACGGCATCAACGAGGGGCCGCGCGTCCACGACGCCGCGCTCAAGGACATCGTGGACACGCTGCTCAAGATCAACGCCGGCGCCTACTCGTTCGAGGCCGCGAACCCGCGCCACGAGCACGAGTACCACGTTTGGGAAGCCGTGAAGCTGCCCGAGGGCAAGGTCGTCATCCCGGGGATGATCACCCACGCGCACAACATCGTGGAGCACCCCGAGCTTATCGCCGAGCGCCTCGTGCAATACGCCGAGCGGGTCGGGCGCGAGAACGTGCTCGCCGGGGCCGACTGCGGCTTCTCGTCGCAGGCCACCTACCAGCCCGAGGTCCACCCCACGGTGATGTGGGCCAAGTTCCGGGCGCTGGCCGAGGGCGCGCGCCTCGCCTCGGCGCGGCTCTGGCGCTGAGCACGGCACTGGCCTCACCCATCCGCCGGGAGGGAGTGCGCCGTGAGTGAGCAAGACCGCGCCGCGCTGATCGAGCGGCACCTGGACGTCGACTACCTGACCGCGATCCTCGTGCGGCTGCTGCAGACGCCGACCGACGTGCCGCTCGGGCAGACCGAGCTAGCGCCCGAAGACCCGAAGCTCGCCCGCTACGTCCGCGAGATCGTGCAGCCGGAGCTAACGCGCTGCGGCTACGACCGCATCGTCGTGGACGCCAGCAACAACCTCGTCTGCCGCATCGGCGCCGACGTGGCGTCGCCCAGCCTGCTGCTCATGGGCTACGCTGTCGCCCAGCACGCCAACCTGATGGCTGATCCATACTCGGGGCGCATCGCCAGCGGGCGCGACTACGGGCTGGACGAGCCGTGCGCCTTCGGCCAGGCGGCCACCCAGCACAAGGGCGCGCTGGCGGCGGCGCTCGGCGCGCTGAAGCTCCTCGCCGACAGCGGCGTGCGGCTGCGCGGGCAGCTCATCTTCGCCGTGAACACCGAGGGCCGCAGCAGCCACGCCAACAGCCGGCAGATCGTCGACGACCGCGGCGCGCGCGCCGACCAGGGCATCCTCGCCTTCGCTACCGACAACCGCATCTCCCTCGGCAACCGTGGCCGCGTGGACGTGAACGTGACGATCACCGGCAAGGCGGCCCACTCCAGCCAGCCGTGGCTGGGGCTGAGCGCCATCGACGGCGCCTACCAGGCGCTCACGCGCCTGCGCGCGATGCGCTTCGAGCAGACGCACCCCCAGCTGGGCGCCGCCCAGGCGACCGTGTACAAGCTCCAGTTCAGCCCCATCGCGCCGCACACCCTGCCCGCCACGGCGCAAATGACGATCGACCGCCGCCTGCTGCCCGGCGAGGAGATCGACGCGGCCGTGGCCGGCGTCCGCGCCGCGCTCGGCGATCTCAGCCCCTACCGGCTGACCGTCGAGCAAGGCGCCTTCATGTACCCGGCCGACGTGCCGCCCGACGCGCCGGTTGTGAAGGCGATCCAGGCGGCCGGCCGGGCAACGCTTGGCCGCGAGATCGAGACGTTCTACCTGCCCAATACCTTCGACGCCGGCTACGCGAACCACGTCGGCATCCCTACCGTCATGTTCGGCCCCGGCGTGCGCCGCCTCGGCAGCGGCGTGATGGACGAGGACCTGGTGGCCCTCTCCGCCGTCCGCGACGCCGCCCGCGTCTACGCCCACACCATCCTCAGCCTGCTAGGATAGCGCCAGCGCTACGTCGCTCGCGCCGCTACGCCACGCCCGTCGAGCAGGCTTACGCGGATGCGGCAGCGACACGCCATGGGAGGGCGAGACCGCGCCGTCGCGCCGACCGCCGACGCTCATCACACTCACCCCACACCGCGCTGGCCGTGAGCGGGGCATCAGCGGGTGACAACGCATGGCGGCAGCGGCACGTCGTCTGGCAGCGGCGTGAGGCTGAAATCCGCATCGCCGGGAAGCTGCGCTAGAATGGGCGCGGCGGCGAAGCCACTGGCTCCATACTGCCGATCGACGAAAATGCCCACGTAGGGCGAGCGCCCGCTGATATCCGGTCCTAGCCCGTCGAGAGTAAAATCGCCGGCGAACACGACCAGCGCGCGACACGGCCGCGAGTTGGCGTCGATCGCGCTGTCGGCCGGCGGCACTGGCATTAGCAGGGGCCGGATGGCGACTAACGTGGGGCGGTGCCGCTGCTCGTGGCAGACGATGTAGGCGGCCGCCGCCTGTACAGCTCGGCGGGCGTCCGACACGTCCCAGCGCAGGGTACGTGTCGAGGCACTATTATCCGACTGAGCCGCGGCCGGCCATTGCTGAGCGGCGCCGCTCAGGACGAGCGCGAGAGCCGCAGCGGGGACTAGCCGCCCGAGCGAGATCATCGTGCCGTCGATCCGATCGCTCGCTACCGACTGGAACCGTGTTCGCCACGTTTGGCGCCGCGAGCTTCGTGGTATGGCGTAGCACACAGCAGCGGCAAAGACCAAATTCAGGAGATAGATCATGCCCTGGCAATACGGCGCCAGCCACTCCCAGGCCGTGTGGGAGTGCAAGTACCTGGGCGTCATGACGATCAAGGGGCTGTTCACGGGCATCGACGTGCGGCTCGACCTGGCGGGCGACGACCCGAGCCGCTGGACCGTCGCGGCGACCATCGACGCCGCGAGCATCGACAGCGGCCTGGCCCGCCGCGACGACGTGCTGCGCGGCCCCGACTACCTCGACGCCGAGCGCTACCCTACGCTGACCTTCCAGAGCGCGCGTGTCGAGCGCCAGGGCGACCGCTACCGCGTGGCTGGCGATCTGACCATCCACGGCGTGACCCGCCCGATCACGCTGGACTTGCAGGACAACGGGGAGGGGGTGAACCGGCGCGGCGAGCGCAGCCGCGCGCTCACCACCGAGGTCAGCCTGAACCGCCTCGACTACGGCGTCGGTCCCGCTGCCGACGCGGGCACCGCCATCGGCCAAGAGGTCCGCATCTGGCTCCAGATCGAGGTCGTCTGGCAGGACTGACCCGACGCGGACGGGCGCTCCCGGCCCGCCGCGCGAGCGCGCGATAGCGGCCGCGGCGCTGGATATAATGGGGCATCGCCCACGAGGAGGACGCCATGCCGGCTCGGCCGTTCGTGTACCTGTCCGACGACGACGTCCGCGAGCTACTGGACGTCAAGCAGGCCATCCGCATCGCCGAGGACACGC
The DNA here is from genome assembly GCA_035293805.1 of Chloroflexota bacterium. Taxonomy (GTDB): domain Bacteria; phylum Chloroflexota; class UBA6077; order UBA6077; family JAJPHF01; genus JAJPHF01. The sequence continues at coordinate 36,977 of DATGMD010000054.1, forward strand.
TGCTCGCCCACGCCCGCGACCAAGTGGACTGGTGCGAGCCGCGGCAGATCATCCTGCGGCCGGCGGGCAGCGACACGGTCTACAAGCAGAAGGCGTGCGCCCTGCGCAACATCAACGTGGCCGGCATGCGCGTCATCGGCCTGAATCGCAGCGACGAAGGCATCGCGCTCGCGCTGCACCACCCGTCGAAGTACATCCTCCTGAGCGACCCGGACACCGGCCTCTTCTTCTGCATCATGGAGGAGCACTGGAGCCATGCCGTGCGCACCGGCGTGTGCGTGGCGGTGGCCGCGAAGTACCTGGCGCGGCCCGAGTCGCGCGTGATCGGCATGATCGGGGCGGGCTTCATGGCGAAAGCCACCCTGCTGGCGCTGAAAGAGGCCGCCCTGTTCCCCATCGACGAGGTGCGCGTCTACTCCAAGCGTCCGCGCTCGCGCGAGGCCTACGCGCGCGAGATGAGCGAGGGGCTGGGCCTAAACGTGGTTGCCTGCGACTCGCCACAGCCGGTGTGCGAGGCCGCCGACGTGCTCGTGACGGCGTCCTCGGCGAAGGAACTGCTGGTCTTCGACCGCTGGCTGCGCCCCGGGGTGTTCGTCTACAGCATGGGCGAGTTCCAGGAGGTCGAGGCGCCGGTCTACCGCGGCGTCGACCGGCTGTACGTGGACGACTGGGAGCACTGCAAGCTGAAGGTGGACATCCAGACGATGCTGGCCGACGGCAGCCTGAGCGAGGCCGACGTGTACGCCGACCTGGGCGAGGTCGTCGCGGGCCTGAAGGACGGCCGCCGCGCGCCGGAGGAGCGGCTGATGCTGCGCTCGCAGGGCCTCGTCACGCAGGACATCGCCATCGCCTACTGGCTGTACCAGCAGGCCGTCGCGCGCCAGATGGGCCAGCATCTCCGCGTCGGCCACCAGACCGCTGCATCGCCGATCGGGGTGTAGTTGTGTTTCACGTGAAACGTGCGGCGTCTAGGCGTCGGACGCGCCCCTCGATCCAGTTGAGCGAGGATTAGCCCCGTGGCCATCGTCCCCGTGCCGGTACCGGCGCTGCCGGTGCTGTGGTCGAAGGCGGTCGTCGACCTGGAGCCGATGACCCGCTACGGCTCGCCCGCCGACGTGGCGAGCGTCAACAGCACCCTCTGCCTGCACAACCCCGGCCCCGAGCCGCGCGAGGTCACGCTCTACGCGCCGAGCCACTGGGAGAACGAGGCGAACCTGCGCGTGGGTCAGGAGGCACGCAAGCCGGCCTCCCCGATCCGCGAGGGCCCGCTGGAGCCCGAGCGCTTCGCGCCGCTGCTGGCCGCCCTGCGCCGCGAGGCGCCCGCGGCCGCCAGCGGCCTGGAAGCGATTCTGGCCCGCACCCGCAAAGTGTATGCTGGCACGGTCGAGGTACCGCCCGGCGATCTCGTGGTACGCTACCACACGCGGCTGCCCATCGTCCCGGAGCCCGACGGCAGCTACCGTTTCGCCGAGTTCGTCCCGCGCAGCTACGGCGCGGTGCCGCCCGGCGGCGAGCTGAGCGTGGCGCTCGTGCTGCCGCGCTGGGGCCCCGGCTACGCCATCGAGGCGCTGGACTGGGCGCAGACCGACGCCGCCGGCGGCAACCTCGAGTGGGGCCTGCTCGCCCGCGACAACCTCTACGCCTTCACCTGGTATTGGCGCTACGCCCCCGTCCTCTGGCTCCGCTACCGGTACCGCGATAGCTCCGATGTATAGCCGCACCTGACCCCCTGGAGGAACTTCGTGAGGCGCCCACTGCTCGGCATCGGTACCTTCGCGGCCGTTCTGCTGGCCGCCTGTACGTCCAACGCGGGCCAGCCCGCGGCGCCAGCCCCGCCCGCAGCCCATGCCCCGAGCACCATACCGTCCGCGCCCGCTCAGGTGGCGCCCGGCGCGGCGGCGCCCACGAGCGAGGCGCTGCCCGCCAAGGTGGGCGCGCTGTACTCGTCGCAGAACGTGGACTCGCTCGTCTTCTACATCGCCGACCGCTATGGCTTCTGGACGCAGGAGGGCCTCCCGGTCGAGCTGGGCTACGCCGCCGCGAACACGGCCGATGCCGCGCTGATCTCCGGGCAGACCCAGGTGCTCGCGGGCGGCGGATCGGAGGCGATCGCCGCCGCGGCCAATGGCGCCGACATGGTGATGATCGCCGGCATCTTCAACTCCACCCCCTTCCGCCTCATTGCCCAGCCCGACGTCCGCACGGCGGCCGACCTCAAGGGCAAGCGCATCGGCATCACCCGCCCCGGCTCGGTCACCGACATGACGGCCCGCATCGCCGTCGAAAAGCTGGGGCTCAACCCGCAGACCGACGTCGAGTTCCTGTCGATGGGCGAGATGCGGGTGCTCATCAACTCGCTCACCACCAGCGCCATCCAGGCCGGCATGGCTTATCCCCCGGACACCGCGCCGCTCGAAGACCAGGGCTACAACACCCTCTACGATCCCGCGAAGGAGAAGCTGCCGTTCCAGCACAAGGCGGTCGAGGTGATGCGCGGCTGGGCCCAGCAGTACCCGGCCGCCGTCGACCGGACCCTGCGCGGCGTGGTGCGCGCCATCCATTTCATCCGCACCAACCGCGCGGAGACGATCGCCGCCGTGGGCGAGTTCCTCGGCGTGACCGACCAGCGGGGCCTCGAAGAAGCATACGACGAGGTCATCCTGCCGCTGATCCCCGCCGAGCCGTTCGCTTCGGTCGAGGGCACCCGCACCATCCTCGACATCCTGGCCCGCAGCAACCCGCAGGTCCGCGACGTGGACCCGGCCCAGATTATCGACAACCACTGGGTCCAGCAGCTCGTGGACAGCGGCTACATCGCGCAGCTCTACGGTCGTTAGCCACTTGGCCCGCGGGAGCAGCAGCCTGGAGACCGAAGCCAGCCCCGATCGCCTGCTGATCCTCGGGGGGCCGCGGGGCCCGCTGCGCGAAGCCATCGCCGCGCGCTGCCCCGGCCTGGCCGTCGAGACGCGCCACCTGGACGACGCCGACCTGGGCGACGCGCTCGCGCGGGCCGACGTCGTGCTCGGCTGGACGATCCCGCCCGACGCGGCGCGGCGCGCCCGGCGCCTCCAGTGGATCCAGTGCCTTGGCGCCGGCGTGGACCGGCTGCTGACGATCCCCGAGCTTCCCGAGCGGGTCGTCATCACCCGCGTGGGCCGGGGCTTCGGGCCGGCGATGGCCGAGCACGTCCTCGGCTACCTGCTCGCGCTCACCCTAGAGGTGCCCCGCGCCCTCGACCAGCAGCGCCGCCGCGTCTGGCAGCCGTACAGCGCCCCGCTGCTGCGTGGCCGCACGGCGGTCGTCGTGGGCCTGGGGGCGATTGGTGGCGAAGTGGCGCGGCTGCTGCGCGCGGCCGGGCTGCGTGTGCTCGGCGTGAACCGAAGCGGCCTGGCCTGCCCGCACGCCGACGAAACCTGGCCCGTCGCCGCCCTCGACCGCCTGCTGCCCCGCGCGGAGATCGTCGTGCTCGTCGTGCCGCTCACCGAGGCGACGCGGCACCTGCTCGACGCCCGCCGGCTGGCGCTGCTGCCGCGCGGCGCCTGGCTGGTGAACGTCGGCCGCGGTGCCCTGGTGGACGAGTCGGCCCTCGTAACCGCGCTGCGCGCTGGACGAGTCGGCCGCGCCGCCCTCGACGTGTTCGAGGTCGAGCCGCTGCCCGCAGACAGCCCCCTCTGGGCGCTGGACGGCGTCGTCGTCACGCCGCACGTCGCCGGCCCCGACGACGTGACCCACGTCAGCGACGTCTTCGCCGAGAACTACGCCCGCTTCCGCGCCGGCCAGCCGCTCCTCTACCGCGTCGACCGCACCCGCGGCTACTAGCCCCACCGGATGCCCCCAGCCATTCTTCCGGGCAGCGTCCGTTGAGAGCGCTACGCGGCTAGAAGGGCCACAGGCGGCGCCGCTGGTGGCGCTGGACCACGGCGTCGCGTGCCTGCACGGCCTCGGTGCCGACGCGCACCTCGCGGCCGCGCTGGTGCGCCACGATGGCGTTCCAGATGGCCTGTCGCTCGTCGATGCTGTCGGCGCGCGCGAACTGTTCGTACAGCGCGCGCAGCTCGATGCTCGGCGCCGCGTCGTCGGCCGCTTCGGTCGCGCCGCTCGCGTCCGTCGTGCCAGCGCCTGGTCGCTCAGGCTCGGGTGACATCGCTCGCTCCCACAGTCGCTCCCCGACGGTGTCGTGCCGCCCGGCACGCCAGCTTGCCCATTCGTCGCTCCGCTTCATTGTAGCGCGGTCCGTGGCCGCGCTTGGGAGCCCCCGCGGCGCCGCTTGTCGTAGGGCAAGGGCTCGCCCCCTGCCGCTCGGCGGACCGCCACTTGTCGTAGGGCAGGGGCTCGTCCCCTGCCGCCCGGCGTGACCTGCCTGTCATAGGGCAGGGGACGAGCCCTCGTCCTGCGTCCGGTTGCTCGAATATTGCGTCCGCTGCTGCCGAGCCGGCTCAGCTCGGCAGCAGCCGCACGAGCGGCGGCAGGGCGACGAGCAGCAGCGTCTCCACTAGCTCGTCGAGCGCGCCATACGTGTCCCCCGTGAGCCCGGGCAGCCGGCCCAGGCAGTAATGGGCGAACAGCCACGCGGCCACCGCCGCGAGGGCGAGCGCGGCCAGGCCGGCGGCGCCAAGCAGGAGGCCCGCGGCCACGCCCGCCACCAGCGTCGCCGCCAGCAGCGCCTTGCCCCCCGCTTGCTCCTTGAACACGCGCCCTAGCCCCTCCGGCCGCCCGTAGGGGAACGCGACAATAGCGTAGACCATCGTCCAGCGCGCCAGGGCCAGCGTGACCAGCAGCATCGCCGCGCGCTCGGCCGTGGGGAGCGCGCCCAGCGCCGCCCATTGCAAGAGCAGCAGCGTGGCCGCGCCAACGACGCCAAAGCTGCCCACGCGGCTATCACGGAAGATGGCCAGGCGCTCGGCTGGCGAGCGCAGGCTGAACAGCCCGTCGCACGTATCCATGAAGCCGTCGAGGTGCAGGCCCCCCGTGAGCAGCGCCAGCAGGACCAGCAGCAGCACGTCCACCAGCCCGCGGGGCAAGAGCCAGCTCAGCAGCCAGTCGGCCGCGACCAGCAACGCCCCCAGCAGCAGGCCCACGACCGGGAACCAGCCAAGCGCACGGCCCAGCGCCGGCCCCGCCACGGGCAGCCCCCTCGGCGTGGGCAAGTGCGTCAGGAACTGCAGCGCCACGAAGAAGCTCATCCCGTTCTCGTCACGAGCGGCACCAGCGCGAGCGTCAGCGTCTCGACTAGCTCGGCGATGGCGCCGTAGGTATCGCCGGTGAGGCCGGGCAGGCGTGTGCGGAAGCCGCTGGCGAGCAGGTGAACGGCCGCCGTGGCGCCGGCCAGCACGAGCAGCCCCGCCGGGCCGAGGGCAAGCGCCAGCACAGCGAGCGCGAACAGCGTGACGGCGGCCGCGCGGGGCGCGGTGGCCTGGGCCTTCAGCGCCAGGCTGGCGCCAGGTGTGCTGCGGGCGTAGGGATAGGCCCAGTACGCCACGACGATCGCCCACCGGCCGAGCAGCGGCGCCACCAGCAGCGTGGGCGCGCGCACGGCCCCGGGGAGCGCACCCAGGGCGGCGAACTTCGCCAGTAGGACCAGGCAGGCGACGATCGCGCCGGGCGCGTGGGCGCGGCTGTCGTGCATCAGCGCCAGCCGCGCCGCGGGTGAGGCCCGCGTGCAGACGGCGTCACAGGTATCGACCAGTCCGTCCAGGTGGAGCGCGCCGCTCACGACGACGAGGCTCGCGACGAGCAGCGCGTCCACCACCGCCGGAGCGAGCAGCGGCCGGAGCGCCGCGTCGAGCGCGACCAGCAGCCCGCCAATCAGGGCGCCGACGGCCGGGAAATAGACGAGCGCGGCGCCCAGTTGCGCCGCGCTCGTCGCGTGCGGATAGGGAGCCGGCAGGCGCGTCAGGAACTGCAGCGCCGTGGCGAAGCCGCGTGCTGCCTGGCGCGCCGTGCTGGTTACGCGGTCACCTCGGCCGGCAGGTTCTGCCGCGCCTCCCTGGGCAGCATCGTGCCCATCAGCTTCTCCATCGCCATGGTGTGGCTGCACAGGCCCCAGCCGTGGAAGAAGTCACACGAGCAGTCCCAGCGCCCCTCCTCGTAGCTCACCGTGTGCGCGTCGTTGTCCCCTCGGAACGTGGCGCTGAAGCGGGTGAAGCCGACCCGTTCGGGCTCCCGAGCATAGAGGTTGGCCTTCTGGATCTTGCCGATGAGGCTGGAGTGCATGCCTGTTCTCCTCCCGCTGCGCATATGGCCGCGCCTTGCGTCGCGGCGAGCCGCGTGGGACCCGGCGCTCCGTATCCCACGACGCGCGGTAAGCGGACGACTAAAAAACGCCACTGTGCGTCGCACAGGGCGTCATTCGGCTCGCGCCGCAGCAGTGCAGGCGGCGTCTCCCCACACCATTAGGCCTCGCGCCAGGGTGTCACGGTTGCTCCACCCACCTGCCAGCCCGCTTCGCGGCCCCGTGGCCGCCGCCGAACTGTCATCCACGTCTATATTTCGGAGTATAGAGGCCTGCCGGGACCGTGTCAACTAGTTAAGAACGTGCTTATCTGAGCGCGCGTGACCTACCCACTGCCGCCTGCCCAATGTAGCAAGGGGGAGGACCGGCGACCTACCCCCGCCCCTCCTCCCAATGTGGGAAGGGGGAGAGGACGAGGCCGGGGGGCTCCCCCATTCCTTCGAAGGGTGCAACGCGGAACACTGCAAGCGTCGCGGGGATGGGGGGTTAGGTCCCTCTCAGAACAGCCGCAGCTGGTGCGGCGTGTCCAGGTTCCAGTGGAGGCTCAGGCCGCGGCGGGCGGCGATGTGGATCGGCAGGTCCGGGTAGCCGGCCGCGCGGGCAGCGGCGCGGGCCGCGTCGCCCGCCCGGCGCTGCGTGTTGTTCACCTCGCTCAGGTGCGCCAGCCATACGGCGCGGTGGCTGCGCGACAGCGCCCCCGTCAGGCAGGCGGCCGCGTCGGCGTTCGAGAGGTGGCCGAGCGGGCTGGCGATGCGCCGCTTCAGCTTGGCGTGGTAGGGGCCGTTCACGAGCTGCTCGGCGTCGTGGTTGAACTCCAGCACCAGCAGCTCGACGTCGCGCACCTGCGCCTGCACGGGCGGCGGCACGTGGCCCAGGTCGGTGAGGATCGCCACGCGCGCGCGCCCCGTATTCAGCCGGTAGCCGACCGGCTCGGCGGCGTCGTGGGGCACCGTGAACGGGTGGACGGCAAACTCGCCCAGGGTAAACGAGCGGTCGGCGACGACCGTGTGGGTGCGCGCCCCGTCCGGCAGGCGTCCACTCGTGGCGCGCAGCGTGCCGGCCGTGGCGTAGATCGGCACGTCGTAGCGCCGCACGAGCGCCGGCACGCCGCCCACGTGGTCGCTGTGCTCGTGCGTCACCAGCACGGCCGTTAGCGCCGCGGGCGCGACGTCCAGCGCCGCCAGGCGCTGCTCCAGCGTGCGCAGCCCCAGCCCGCAGTCGACCAGCACCAGCGTGTCGCCCGCGCGCAGCAGGTAGCCGTTCCCGGAGCTGCCGCTGCCCAGCGACCATACTTGCACCGGAGCGCCTCCCGCGCGAGCCTGCCGCGGCGACCGCGCCGCCTCCTCCGCGCGGAGGCATTCTAGGCGACGCGCGCCGCGCGCGGCCAGCGGCGTGACGGAGTTGTGAGCCGCTTGACGCTTGCGGCAGGGGATTGCTACCCTGGCGGCAACCGCGCGGCGGCGGGCCGCGCCGAGCCGGGCGCCCGGACGCCGGGCCGCGGCGGCTCATCCGAAAGATGCCGAGGTGAGCGATGCGCCCACGACTCTTGCTGCCCCTCCTGGCGCTGGGCCTGCTGGCCAGCCTGACCGCCGCCCGCCCCGCCGCGCCGTCCCTGGCCGCGAGTCGCGGTCCGGGCGACGCTCCCGTCGCCGCGGCAGTCCCCCAGCTTGCCACGCTCCGCTTCGGCACGCTGCCGGTAACGGGCTTCCTCGGGCTCTACCTGGCGAACGAGCAGGGCTGGCTCGCCGAAGAGGGCGTCGGCGTGGACCTGCAGACGATGTCCGGCGGCGCCGAGATCGTGCCCGCCATGATCGGCGGCTCGCTCGACATGGGCGCCACCAACGTGTTCTCGCACGTCGTCGCGCGCGACCAGGGCTTCGACGTGAAGGCGGTCGCCGCCAGCTCGTCCGAGGCGCGCGGCTCGCCGACCCACGCCATCGTCGTCCGCGGCGACTCGCCGATCCAGAGCGCGCAGGACCTCGTCGGCCGCACGATGGCCACCAACACCCTCAACAACATCGACCACGTCATGCAGATGACCTGGCTGCAGAACAACGGCGTCGATCCCCACCAGGTGAACATCGTCGAGGTGCCGTTCCCCCAGCAGCCGGCCGCGCTGGCCCAGAGCCGCGTCGATGCCATCGGCCCCACCGAGCCGTTCGTGACCGTGGCCGTGGGCCAGGGGGGGCGCGTGCTCGCCTACCACTACACCGAGACGAACCCCGTCACGCTGATCGCCTACTACGTCGCGACCGGCGACTGGCTCGGCCGCAACGCCGACGTCGCCCGCCGCTTCGCCCGCGCCGTGCACCGCGCCAACGCGTTCCTGGCTGCCAACCCCGACGACACTCGCGCCGCGGCCGTGCGCCTGCTGAACCTGCCCGAGGACCTCGCCACGCGCGCCAACTTCGAGCAGTTCGAGACGCGCATCGATCCCGCCGGCATCCAGTGGTGGATCGACGCCGGCCGCCGCTTTGGCATCGTGACCGGCCAGCCGAGCCCCCAGGACTTCCTCTATGAAACCGTCCAGTAGCGAAGTGCTCAGTGCTCAGTGGGCCCTCCCCACCAGCCGCCAACAGGAGCAGGACAGTGGTTGACGACACACCGAGCGCCGCGCGCGGCGGCGACGCTCAGCACTCAGCACTCAGCACTCAGCACTTCTTAGACGTGCAGCACCTGCAGAAGGTATACGCGGGGCGCCGCCGCGAGACGGTGGCGGTGGCCGACCTGCACTTCGCCATCGGTGAGGACGAGTTTCTGTCGATCGTCGGCCCATCGGGCTGCGGCAAGACGACGATGCTGCGCATGGTGGCCGGGCTGCTGCCGCCGACCGCCGGCCGCGTGCTGCTGCGCGGCCGGCCCGTCACCGAGCCGCCGCCCGAGATGGTGCTCGTCTTCCAGGACTACGGCCGGTCGCTCTGCCACTGGCGCACGGTCGCGGGCAACGTCCAGTTCGCCCTGGAGTCCGTTAGGCTGGCCCCGGCCGAGCGGGCGCAGCGCGTGCGCCAGGCGCTCGACGTGGTCGGGCTCGCGGAGTTCCGCGACCACTACCCCTGGGAGCTGTCGGGCGGCATGCAGCAGCGCCTGCAGATCGCGCGCGCGCTTGCCTATCAGCCGCGCATCCTGCTCATGGACGAGCCGTTCGGCTCGCTCGACGCCCTCACCCGCGCCGAGCTGGAAGACCAGCTCCTCGACATCTGGTCCAGCCAGCCCAAGACCGTGCTGTTCGTCACCCACGACATCGAGGAGGCCGTCTATCTCTCCGACCGCGTGCTCATCCTCAGCGCGCGGCCGTCGCGCGTGGTGGAGGAGCTGCGCATCGACCTGCCCCGGCCGCGCGACCAGATCGCGACGCGCAGCCTGGAGCAGTTCGTCGAGTACCGCAACCACGTCTACACGCGCATCCGGAACGAGACGGCCGGCGCGCCGGCCGCGCCGCTCGTCTCGACAGCAGCAGGCGGGTAGGCGGCGATGCGACCGACGCGCCTGCTCGGCTTCGTCCTCGTGGCCGTGCTGCTCGGCGTCTGGGAGGCCGCGGCCCGCACCGGGCTGCTCGACGCGCGCTTCGTCCCGGCCCCCAGCAGCATCGCCGTCGCCTGGGTGGGCTTCGCGGCCAGCGGCCAGCTCGTGAGTGACCTACTGGCGACGCTCGGCAGTTGGGCGCAAGGCTACGCCATTGCCGCCATGCTCGGCGTGGCGCTCGGCGTTCTCATGGGATTGATGCCCGCGGTCCGCGCCATGCTGGGCACCACCGTCGAGCTGCTGCGCCCGATGCCCTCGGTGGCCATCATTCCCATCGCCATCGTGCTCTTCGGCCTGGGCGACCCGATGAAGCGCTTCGTGGTGGCCTACGCCGCCCTCTGGCCGGTGCTCGTCAACACGCTGTACGGCGTGCTGGCGGTCGATCCGCTGCTGCACGACACGGCCCGCACCTTCCGCCTCGGCCCGCTGCGGAGCACCCTGCGCGTCGTCCTGCCCGCGGCGTCGCCCTACATCGCCACCGGCCTGCGCATCAGCACGAGCATCGCCCTGATTCTCGTCATCACGGCCGAGCTGGTCGCCAGCCGCAACGGGCTCGGCTACTTCGTGCGCGCCTCCGAGCAGGCGAGCCGCGTGCCCGAGGTCTACGCCGGCGTGCTCACGATCGCCGTGCTCGGCTACCTGCTGAACGCCCTGTTCGTCGCCGTCGAGGCGCGCGTCCTCGCCTGGCACCGCGGCCTCATGCGCACCGAGGCAGCCTAGCATGGCCGACGTGCTCCCGCGCCCCGACCTACCCCCCCCAGCCCTCCCTCCCTCCGCGGGAAGGGGAGAGCCGGATGCCGCCACTGTCGGTACTCCCCCTTCCTTCGCAGGGAAGGGGGCCGGGGGGTTAGGTCCGTCCCTCTGGCGCCCGGCGCTCGGCGTACTCACGCTGCTGGCGATCCTCGCCCTGTGGGAGGCCCTCAGCCGCGCCCGGGTGCTCAACCCGCAGTTCTTCCCGCCGGTCACCGACATCCTGGGCACGTTCGTCGCGCTCTGGCGGAACAACGTGTTCCCGGGCCACCTGGTGACGACGCTCTGGCGCATGGCCGTCGGCTACGCCATCGCCGCCGTGCTGGGCATCGGGCTGGGGCTGGTCATGGGGCGCTGGCGGGCGGTCTACGAGCTCTTCGAGCCGCTGGTCGAGTTCCTGCGACCGATGCCGCCGGTGGCGCTGATCCCCGTCCTGATCCTGCTCGTGGGCATCGGCGACGAGATGAAGATCGTCGTCGTGGCCTTCGGCAGCCTGTTCCCGATCCTGCTCAACACCGTCGAGGGCGTGCGCGGCGTGCATCCGACGCTGCTCGACGTGGCGCGCACCTTCCGCTACGGCGAGGCCGCCCTGCTGCGCCGCGTGATCTTTCCGGCCGCCCTGCCGCAGATCATGGCCGGGCTGCGCATCAGCCTGGCGATCGCGCTCATCGTGGCGCTTGTCTCCGAGATGATCGGCGCCACCGCCGGCCTGGGCTACTTCGTGCTCCAGGCGCAGCGCGGCCTGCGCATCCGCGACATGTACGCCGCCATCGTCCTGCTGGCGCTCCTCGGCTTCACCCTCAACTGGCTCTTCCTCCTCGTCGAGGCGCGCGTCCTCGCCTGGCACCGCGCCAGCACCGGCCAGCAGTAGGCTCCCCGCCCGCCGGCGCCCACCGCGATGTGCGTGTGCACCAGCATGGACGAGCGTACCTCGAAGCTGCTACACCCATGCTGAGCGGCGTAGTTGCTCTGGAGAGGACACGGATGACGCTGAGCGCGATGCGGACCAGCCCGGCCGCTCTGGCAAGCGACCACTTCGGGCGCACTGGTCCTGGCACGCTGGCCGGACGGTATCTACGCACCTTCTGGCAGCCGGTCTGCGTGGCGGCCGATGTCCCGCCCGGCCACGCCAAGCCCCTCCGCATCATGAGCGAGGACTTCACGCTCTACCGGGGCGAGGAGGGTACAGCGCACCTCGTCGCGCCGCGCTGCGCGCACCGGGGGACGCAGCTTAGCACCGGCTGGGTGGAGGGCGACAGCCTCCGCTGCTTCTACCATGGCTGGAAGTACGATGGCTCCGGTCAGTGCGTGGAGATGCCGGCGGAAGATCCCAGCTTCCCGCCCAAGGTGACGATTGCGAGCTACCCGACCGAGGAGTATCTAGGGCTGATCTTTGCCTACCTCGGCGATGGCGAGCCGCCGCCCCTGCCGCGCTACCCAGACTTCGAGGAGGACGGCGTGCGCGGCGTGAGCGCCTACGTACGCCCGTGCAACTACTTCCAGAACCTCGAGAACGGCCTGGACAACGTCCACGTCCTGTTCGTCCACCGCGACGCGCCGGGCGCGGAGAGCTATCTGGAGCAGGAGGTGCCCCGCATTCTGGCCGAGGAGAGCGCCTGGGGCGTTACCGAGCGTATCGTCCGCCCGGATGCCCCCGAGCAGCGCATCGAGGGCGGCATGCCCAACGTGCTCTACATCCCCTCCCAGGCGCTGGGCACCGAGGGAGCCCGAGTGGACTTCCTCGCCTGGCGCGTGCCGGTCGACGACGAGCAACACCTTACGTTCAACGTGACGCTGGCCCGGGTCACGGGCGCGGCGGCCGATGCCTATCGCGCGCGACGCCGCGCGCCCGCCGACAATACGGCCGCGGTGGCGGTGCAAGTCGGGCAGGCGGTGCTGCGCGGCGACCAGCGCGTGCAAGACCTCCGCGACCACCCGCTGCTCGTAAACATTCAAGACACCGTGGCGCAGCTCGGGCAGGGCGTCATCGCCGATCGCACGCACGAGCGGCTGGGGCGGTCGGACGCGGCAATCATTCTGCTGCGCAAGCTGTGGGCGCGTGAGTTGCGCGCGCTAGCCGCGGGGCAGCCGCGCAAGCAGTGGCGTCGCCTCGCGCCGGCGCCACTCGGCGACGATCGCTCGCCATGACAGCCCAACTGTCGCGCACGCCCCGACCCAAGGAGGCCGACGTGATCCCGCGCCCATCCTGGGCTCGCATCGCCGCGAGCCTGTGCCTGCTGGTGGCTGCGAGCGCCTGCAGCCCTGCGGCGAGCGCGCCCACCGGGCAGGCGCCAGCGAGCGCGCCCGCTCCCAGCGCCACGGCCCCCGCCGCCGTGGCCGCACCCAACGGCGCGGCCACGTGGCCGCCCGCCGTCCAGCGGCTGATCGACGGGGCGCGTGCCGAGGGGGAGCTAGACTTGGTGCTCAGCGCCACGTTCTTCAAGCGCGGCGAGGCGCTCCCCCAGATCCAGCAGGCCTTCAACCAGCGCTACGGCCTCAACGTCCGCATTCAGCGTACGGTCGGACCGACTATGCCCCAGCTTGCGGCGCTGCTCGGCCAGGAGGTGCAGGCGGGCAAGAAGCCGCAGACCGATCTCTTCCTGGGGTCCGACATCCACATCAGCACGCTGCTGCGGGCCGGAGCGCTCGAGCCGATCGATTGGCGGGCGCTGGACAGTCGGATCCCCGCGATGGCGGTCAGCGAGGGGAACGTGGGACTGGCCTACGGCTCGTCCTACTCCGGCATGACTTACAACCAGAACCTCATCCCGCCGGCCGAGGTGCCGTCCACCCTGCAGAGCCTGCTCGATCCGAAGTGGAAAGGCAAGATCGCCTCGACGCCCTTTGCCGCCGGGTTCCCGCAGCTCGCGCGGAGCACGGCCTGGGGCGAGCCACGCACGACGGCGTACGTCCAGGCGCTCGCGGACCAGGTAGGGGGGCTGATGCGCTGCGGCGAGAACGAGCGCCTGCTGAGCGGCGAGTTCGTGCTGTACGCGCTCAACTGCGGCGTCGCGTCGGATCTCGCGGCGCACCGCGACGGCCAGCCGATCGGGGTCGTCATCCCGACCGACGCGCTCGCGGTCAGTTACTACGCCTGGGGCGTTCCCAAGGGCTCTGCCCACCCGAACGCCGCGACGCTGTTCGCGCTGTTCATGGTGAGCGACGAGGGGCAGCGCCTGTCGTATGACGCCGACCTCATGGACCTGCACCTGCTGCCAGGGTCACAGAGCATCGGGATAGTGAAGCCCATGCTGGACCAGGGCGGCAAGCTGATGGGCGAGGACGCGATGGTGCAGATGACGACCTACGGCGCCGACTCCGGGCGGCTCGAAAGCGAGCTGCAGCGCATGATCGCCAAACAGTGATCCCCGCCGACTCTAGACCAGCCAGTTCTCGACTACCAGGCCAGGCACCCGCTGGAAGTGCCGCACGTTTCCGGTGACCATCACGAGTCCCCGCACGAGCGCAATTGCCGCGATACGGAGATCAGCATCCGCCAGCGGCGTGCCCTGTCGCTCAAGGTACGCGCGAAGCGCTCCATACCGACGGGCGGCGGCCTCGTCGAACGGCACCATGGTTACGTGAGCCAGGAGCAACGATTCAATGCGCTGGAGCAGATCTGGTTGTAGTCGCGCGACCCGGTGGGCGCCGTATAGAAGCTCTCCGACAGTGATGCAGGACGTGAGCCTTTGCGCCGGTGCGACCGCTGCTATCCTGGCGATCAAGGCGGGCGATGGCGCTCGTCTCAAGGAATGGCTGAGGATGTCCGTATCCAGTAGATACGTCACTCCTCAAGCTCAACCGGCCGCCCCAGGTCACGTTCGCGCGCGGCGTAGACGTCGGCAATGAACGCGTCTATCTCCTCATCGGTCAGCAAATCGCCCCAGGCGCCCACCCACGGGGGGACTGAGGGGGGCTGGGCTGGGGGCGCCGCCGCTCCTTCGAGTCGCTGGAGGTCATCCACGCTCACCAGCGCCGCGAGCGGCTTGCCGCGCCGCTCGATAATGACGTGCTCGCCACCATACGCGACCTGGGCCATTAACGCCGAGAGCTGCGCCTTGGCTTGCGCCGCGCTCACCCGTTTCGCCATCGCCGCGCCTCCCTGCCAGCACGAATTGGTCATCTTGACCCATTCTACGCTGTTGCGCCGCCCGGGGGGCGCTGGTAGAATCGAGGGCTCCTGCGCAAGTCTTTCCCCGTTGTGCGGAGCCGTCGTCCCGCCGGGACGCCGCGACCGCAGGGAGCGACGAGATGAAGCCAGCACCCTTCGAGTACTTTGCCCCGCGCAGCGTCGCGGAGACGCTCGACTTGCTCGCCCGCTACGGCGAGGACGGCAAGATTCTGGCGGGAGGTCAGAGCCTCGTGCCGCTGATGAACTTCCGTCTGGCCCGGCCCGCGTCGCTCATCGATGTGAACCGCGTGAGCGAGCTAGACTACGTGCGCCCGTCCGACGGCGGTTTGGCCTTCGGCGCGCTCACCCGCCACTATCGGCTCGAGAGCGATCCGCTGGTCGCCGAGCGCTGCCCGCTGCTGCCGGCTATCGCGCGGCTTATTGGCCACGTGCAGATCCGCCACCGCGGCACCATTGGCGGCAGCATCGCCCATGCCGATCCCGTCGCCGAGTTGTGTCTGGCCGCCGCGCTGCTGGACGCCGAGATCGACGTGCAGGGCCCGAACGGCAGCCGCACGCTGCAGCCGGACGAGTTCTTCCTGACGTATCTCACGACGGCGCTGGAGCCCACAGAGCTACTGACTGAGGTGCGCTTCCCGGGCCTGCCAGCGGACGCGGGCTGGAGCGTGCAGGAGTTCGCGCGCCGCCACGGCGACTTCGCCATCGTCGCGGCCGCTGCCGTGCTGGAGGCCGAGAACGGCGTCTGTCGCACGGCCCGCGTGGCCGTGGCCGGCGGTGCGCCGACCGCCGCGCGCAGCCCGGGCGCCGAGGCGGCGCTGGTCGGCCAGCCGCTCGGCACGGACGCCTTTGCTGCCGCCGCCGAGGCCGCCATGGCGGAGGCCGATCCGGAGTCCGACCTGCACGCCTCCGCCGACTACCGCCGCAAGATGGTCGGCGTCTTCGTGCGCCGCGCGCTGGAAGAAGCCGCATCGCGCGTACCGAATTCGTAGCGCCGAGCGCCGAGCAGCGGGCCTCTCGCTCAGCACTCAGCATTGGAGACGACATGGCCGAGAAGCAGACGGTGCGGCTGCGCGTGAACGGGCAGGACTACGAGGGGGCCTGCGAGCCCCGCAAGCTGCTGGTCGATTTCCTCCGCGAGGACCTACGGCTCACGGGCACCCACGTGGGCTGCGAGCACGGCGTCTGCGGCGCTTGCACCATCCTGATGGACGGGCTGACCGTGCGCTCGTGCCTGATGTTCGCCGTGCAGGCCGATGGCGCCGAGCTAATGACCGTCGAGGGCCTGGCGCAGGGCGACGAGCTACACCCGATCCAGCAGGCGTTCTGGGACCAGCACGGTCTGCAGTGCGGCTTCTGCACGCCCGGCATGCTGATGACCGTCTACGAGTTCCTGAACCAGGCCGAGAAGCCCAGCGAAGAAGAGATCCGCGAGGCGCTCGCGGGCAACCTCTGTCGCTGCACCGGCTACGTCAACATCGTCAAGGCCGTGCAGCAGGCGGCCGGCACGCTGGTCGAGACCGGTGGCCACTAGCATAAAGCGCTCTCTCCGCTGAGAGAGGTACAGGACCGCGACTTCTCCTCGGGAGAGGCCAGCAGAACGCCCCCTCTCCCCCTGGGAGAGGGCGGGGGTGAGGGATGGCGAAAGACCTGCGGACGTATCTGGCGGACGTGCAGCGGGAGATCCCGGACGAGCTAGTCTGCATCGAGCGGGAGGTGAACCCCGCGAACTACGACTGCACGGCGCTCATCAAGCACCTCGACGCGCTCAAGAAGTTCCCCGTCGTCGTCTTCGAGCGC
>DATGMD010000055.1:0-130654 GCA_035293805.1 Chloroflexota bacterium
CCGAGCGCCCCCGCGGCGCCGAAGCCGCCCGCGCCGGCGGCCACGACCAGGCGCCGCGCCCACGCACGGCCCACCGTTTTCGCCAGCGCGCGGCGCACGAGCGGCATGTCGGCGAAGCTGTGGTGGGTGCCGGCGAAGATGACGCGGGGCGGCAGGTGGGCGAGGTGCTCGCGGCCGATGATATAGGTCCGCGGGACGGCGTAGCGGTAGAGCAGGTCGAACGGCAAGCTCAGGCCGCGGAAGGCACGGCCGAGCGGCGTGTACGGCCAGTGCGCGGGCGCGGTAGTCGCCAGCAGGCCATGGCCGTGCGGGGCGCTCTCGCCGTCGAGCGCCGGCGCCCGCGCGAGTAGCTCGCGCACCTGGGCGACGGTCATCTCCAGACGCAGGTCGCCGTCGCCCACGGCCTTGCCGGTCTTCTGCTCCAGGGTCAGCGCGAGGTCGACCAGGCCGAGGCTGTCGAGGCCCAGGCCGCCGAGCGTCTGATCGTCGGCCACGGCTTGAACGCGCGCGGCGCCGGCGATCGCCTGGCCGACCGGATCGTCGGCGGCCAGCACGCTCTCGACGGCCACCGCACCCAGGGTCTCGGGCAGTGGCAGCAGGTTGCGGCGTACCTTGAGCGTCGAGGTGCGCGGGAAGTCGGCCTCGGCCCACCAGGAGGCCGTGACGAGGCGCTGGTGCTGCGCCAGGCGGCCGTTCGCGCGGGCGACGAGCGCGCCGAGATCGGCGTCGCGCGCGGCGGGGCTGGCGGGCAGAAGGTAGGCGTGGAGTGTCGCGCCGCCGCTGGCGGTCGGCACGGCGAGCACCGCGGCGTCTTTCACCGCCGGGTCCTGGCGCAGCACGTCCTCCACGTCCTGCGGCCAGACGTTCAGGCCGGAGGGCAGGACGATCAAGTCCTTGGCGCGGCCGGCGAGCCAGATGTTGCCCTGCGCGTCGATGGTGGCGAGGTCGCCGGTGGCGTACCAGCCGTCGTGCAGCACCTCGGCGGTGCGCGCGGGGTCCTTCCAGTAGCCGCGCATGACGTTCGGGCCGCGCACCAGTAGCTCCCCCTCGGCGCTGAGCCGCACCTCGACGCCGCGCAGCGGCCGGCCCACGCTGCCCTGGGGCGTGCTGCCGTCGGCGGCGCCGCAGGCCACAACGGGCGAGCACTCGCTGGTGCCGTAGCCCTGCACGACGCGCACGCCGAGGCGCTCCCAGAGCTGCTGGGTCGCGGCGGGCAGCGCGGCGCCGCCGGCGGCCAGCGTCCGCAGCTGGCCGCCCAGCTTGCGGTGGACGAGCCAGAACAGGCGGCGGCGGGCGGCGAGGGGCAGCCGCTCGGCGGCGGCATTCAGGGCCCAGTAGGCGGGGTCGGGCAGGGTCGCGCGCAGCTGCGCGTCGAGCGCCTGGCCCATGAGGGTGAGCAGCTGCGGCACGCCGATCAGGTGGGTGATGCGCTGCTCGGCGAACACGCGCACGATGTCGGGGCCACGCCGGCTGGGGACGTAGTGGATGGCGGCGCCCTGCGCGAGCGGGTAGAGCAGCCCGACCGTCAACTCGAAGAGGTGCGAGAGCGGCAGGATGCTGGCCAGGCGGCACGATGGGTCGAGCGGGATGGTGTAGCGCAGCGCCTCGACCTGGGAGCAGAGGTTGGCGTGGGTGATGGTGCAGCCCTTCGGGTCGCCGGTGGTGCCGGAGGTGAAGACGATGGCGGCGACCTCCTCAGCGGGGAGGGCGGACCTACCCCCCCGGCCCCCCTCCCTAGTGCCGGGCTCCCACCACTCGGTTACGGGGACACCGTGGGCCCAGGCGGGGCGTTCGCCGTAGCCGACGACGATCTGGCGGGGCTCGACGAGGGCGAGGATGCGCTCGGCGGCGGCGGTGTTCATCTCGCGGTCGAAGGGCACGACGATGGCGCCGAGCTTCCAAAGGGCGAAGTGGTAGATAGGGGTGCGCCAGTGGCTGGGCAGCCAGAGAACGACGCGGTCGCCTTCGCGCACGCCGAGGGCCGCCAGCTCGACGGCCAGGCGATCGGTCAGGGCCAGCAGCGCACGGCTGGTAACCGTCTGCCAGCCCAGCCCATCTTGCGCCCCGAGCGCGATCGCGTCGGGGTAGAGGGCCGCGCGGCGCTGCACGATCTGGTAAAGATGGGTGAGGTCGCCCACATCGGGGCTGGCGGACGCCGCTTGCGGTGCCGCCGCGGACGGACTACCTAGGGACGCGGCTTGCGGCGCCCCACCGCCTGGTCGATCTTGCGAGATGATTTCAGTCATGGCTCAGGGCCTCCAGGGGCTGCGCGCCGGGGTGGCTGGGGGGCGCGATGGGGGCGGCGAGGGCGGCCGGGGGGCGCACAGCAGGCAGCAGGGCCAGCGCGAGCAGGATCATTACGGCCATGAAGGCGAAGATGGCGCGCGGGCCGTACACGTCGGCGAGCGCGCCCGCGAGCAGGCTGGCGAACGGCGCGGCGACCGAGCCGCTAGCGGCCAGGATGCCGGTGGCCGCGCCGACGTGGGGGCGGGGCACGAGGTCGGCCAGCAGCGGCACGGTGAGCACCATGCTGGCGCCGTTGCCGACGCCCGCCAGCAGGAAGACGAGCGCGCCCTGCTCGCGCGTGGTGATGACCAGCGCCGCCAGCGCGGCCGCGGCCATGACGGCGTAGCCGGCAGCGATGATCCGTCGCTTGCCGTAGCGGTCGCCGAGCCGCGCCATCGGCAGCGCGCAGAGCGTTGTGCTGAGGAGCATGAGCGAGGGCAGGAGCTGCGCCTCGCCCACGCTCGCCCCCAGGATATCGCGCGTGTAGACCGAGACGAGCGGCAGCACGGCGTTCACGCCCGACCAGTAGGCGAAGCCGACCAGGCAGAAGAGCGCCGCGCCCTTATAGAGCCGTAGAAGGGTGAGCGCGGAGGGACGCGGTCCCTCGGCGGCGGCCTCGCGACGGCGATCGGCCGCCCAGGCGGCGGGCGGCGGCTCGCGCACGCCGAGCACGCAGAGCAGCACGCCGGCCGCCATGAGCAGCGCCGTCAGGGCGAAGGCGGAGTCGGGCACGCCGTCGCGCCAGAGCGCGAACCCCAGCACCAGGATGCCCACCTGGCCGGCCATCAAGACGACGACCGACCAGGCCGACAAGGTGTTGCGCTCCTCTTCCGTGGTGACGTCGACCAAGAGCGCCTTGTGCACGTCGTCCATGCTGTTGAAGGTGATGGTGAACAGGAAGATGATGGCGACCGGCAGGACGAGCGCGGCGGTCGTGGGCGGCAGGCCGGCGAGCGCGGCCGGCAGCGGCCAGCGGCTGATGGCGGGCGTGAGGGCGAGGAGCAGCGCCGAGAGCAGGCCGCCGGCGAGGATGAACGCGCGCCGCCGCCCCAGCCAGCCGGCCCACACGCGGTCGGACCAGACGCCGATCAGCGGCGAGACGATCGTGCCCTCGAACGAGCGGGTGTTGCCCATCAGGCCGAGTAGCAGGTAGGAGGCTGTAAAGGTCGCTAGCCACAGGGTAAGGGTGAAGTTGTTGAAGGCGGCGAACACGCCGATGCTGAAGCTGCCCCCGAGGTAGGCGACGCGCTGCGCTCGGCTCACCGGCAACCTCCCGTGGCGCGGCCGCTGCCTGATCGCCACAGGATACAGGGTACGCG
Organism: Chloroflexota bacterium; assembly: GCA_035293805.1. GTDB lineage: Bacteria > Chloroflexota > UBA6077 > UBA6077 > JAJPHF01 > JAJPHF01. The sequence goes on from DATGMD010000055.1 coordinate 3,606, forward strand.
AGCGCGCGTCAGCCCGCCGCGGGCCAGCGCCCTATGGGCGCTGGGGCGGATGCCCTATTTGTTAGGGGATAGGGAGTAGGGGATAGGGGATGGCCTGCCATGGAACGGCCAATCGTCCCCCACCCCCTATTCCCTATCCCCTGGGGAGGGCCAGGACCTCGCGGACTTTGCGGCGGAGCGCGTCGGGGGAGAACGGCTTCTGCAGGAAGGGGGCGCCAGGCTCGATCAGGCCCTGCTCGACGACCACCTGGTCGGTGTAGCCGGACATGAACAGCACCTTTAGGCCCGGGTGGTGCGTGGCGAGCCGCCGCGCTAGCTCGCGGCCGTGAAGGCCCGGCAGCACCGCGTCGGTAAGCAGCAGGTGCAGCGGCCCCGTATGCTGCACGGCCAGGCGCAGCGCGTCCTCGCCGTGCCGCGCTGCGAGCACCGTGTAGCCGCTCGCAGCGAGCGCGCCGCGCACGAGCGAACCGATCTGCGGGTTGTCCTCGACGACGAGGACCGTCTCGGTACCGCCGGGGGCGGCGTAAGGCGGCGCCGATGGCGCCCGGTCGGCGAGGGCGGTGGCGACTTCGCGGGGTAGGTAGATCTTGAACGTCGTGCCGTGCCCTGGCTCGCTGTACACCCAGATGTAGCCGCCGCTCTGCTTCACGATGCCGTAGACCGTCGCCAGGCCCAGCCCGGTTCCCTTGCCAGGGCGTTTCGTCGTGAAGAACGGCTCGAAGATCTGGGCTTGCACCTCGGGCGTCATGCCGATGCCCGTGTCGGTGGCGGTCAGCTGCACGTACTGGCCAGGATGCAGCGGCGCGTGCGTGCGCGCGTAGCGCGCGTCGAGATCGACGTTCGCCGTCTCGAACGTCAGGCAGCCCCCCTGGGGCATGGCGTCGCGGGCGTTCACCGCGAGGTTCAGGAGGACCTGGTCGAGCTGGCCGCGGTCGGCTTTGACGGGCCAGAGGCCCGGGCTTAGGTGCGTGCGCAGCTCCACGGCATCGCCGATCACGCGGCGCAGCAGCGGCTCGGCGTCCGCCACCACGCTGTTCAGGTCGAGCACCTCGGCCTCGAGCAGCTGGCGCCGGCTGAAGGCGAGCAACTGGCGGGTGAGGGCGGTGGCCCGCTCGCCGGCCTTGGTGATCTCTTCAAGATAGCTGCGGGGCGGATCGGTGGAGCCCAGGCGTTGGAGCACTAGCTCGCTGAAACCGGTGATAACGGCCAGCAGGTTGTTGAAGTCGTGGGCCACGCCGCCCGCGAGGCGGCCGAGCGCCTCCAGCCGCTGGGCGCGCCGCACCTGCTCCTGCTCGCGGAGCAGCCGGCTGTACAGCGCCTGCATGCGCTGGCGCGCCCGCACCCAGACTTGCACGCGGGCCAGCAAGTCCTCGCGGTCGAACGGCTTGGTGAGGAAGTCGTCGGCCCCGGCGGCGAAGCCGGCCTGCCGCTGCTCCGGCCGCGACTGCGCCGTGAGGATGATGATGGGCAAGTAGACGTCGCTCTCCTCCGCCCGGAGGCGCTCGCAGACTTCTATGCCGTTCATCTCGGGGAGCAGCATGTCGAGCAAGACGAGATCGACGCCGCCGGCCGCGATGCGGGCGAGCCCCGCGGCGCCGGTAGCCGCGATCTCGACAGTATAGCCGGCGTGCTCCAGCATCGCCCGCAGCATATCGGCGACGAGCGCGTCGTCCTCGACGACCAGCACGACCGGCGGATCCGTCTGCACGCGGCTCCCTACCACCCGGCCAGCCTGCGGTGCCGGCCGACGGTGCGCCCCGCTTGCACGATAGCACACGCCGCCCGCCCACGTAACGGGCGGCGCCGCGAGCACGGGCGGGACTCACACCCTTGACCGGTCACTCGAGGCGTGGGCCGGTAGTGCCGTACTTGCCGTGCGAGACGTAGCGCGCGGGCGGCCAGGCGATGCCCGGCGGCGGCCAAGCCTGATTCGTCTCTTGGAGGAACCAGTCCGGGGGCCGGAAGACGGGCGGCTGGGCATCGTCGGGCAGCAAGCTCTGCCACTGCACGCGCGCGGTCCGCTCGGCGAACTCGTCCTGCACCTGGCGCAGCAGGTCGGGCTGCTGAAGCAGGTCGACCATCGTCGCGGCGATGTAGCGCGCTGCGGCCAACATGCCCTCGTGGGCAATGCTCGTGGAAGCGGTGGCCGTCACGTTCCAGTGGTGGTTCGGGCAGAGGTCGGGGCGCGTGGCGGAGTTGCCGCGAATCGTGGGCACGCGCCAGCTGACGTCGCCCATATCCGTCGACGGCCCGCCGAGGAACACGCCCGGCGGCCGCAGCGGGGAGATCTCCTGGGGAATGCCGACCTGTGGCACGCCCAGGCTCTCCTGAATGGCGCGCGCCAGCGCCTGGTCGGCCTCCGAGTGGGTCGGCGCCCCGATGTACTGCATGTTGTCGTAGCGCAGCTCGGTGCCCACCTGGTTGCCCAGCGCGTTCCAGCTGCCGCCGACGACCCGCATCTGCATCTCCGTCTGGCTGGCGGCCGCCGCCGCTTGCGCGCAGGCGACGATCTTGTTGAACAGCACCTGCACGCGCGCCGGGCTGCCCTCGCGGACGTAGTACCAGACGTGCGCCAGCTCGGGCGTGACGTTCGGCGCCTCGCCGCCGTAGGACACCGCGTAATGGAAGCGGCCCGAGGGCGCGACGTTCTTCTCACGCAGGTACTCGGTCATGATGTTGAGTAGCTCGACGCCGTCGAGCGCGCTCTTGTTGCCGAGCGGCTCGGCGCCGTGGCCGGCGAGGCCCATGAAGGTAAAGACGACCGACAGGATGGCGCTGTTCGAGCCCCAGCCGGTATTGGCTTGCGTGCCGGGGTGCCAGTCGACGAAGGCGTCGAGGTCGTCGTAGTAGCCGGCGCGCACGGCGTAGGCTTTGCCGACAAGCTGCTCCTCGCCGGCCGCGCCGTAGACACGGAGCGTGCCGTCGAGGTTGTGGCGGCGCATCGCCTCGCGTGTGGCCACGGCGGCCGCCGCGGCGGCGCTGCCCAGCGTGTTGTGGGCATCGCCGTGGCCGGGGCCGTAGGTGGGGCGGTAGGGGTCGTCGTTGAACACGAGCGGGTCGTGGACCGGCGAGCCGGCGCGCTGGGACAGTCCCGGCAGGGCGTCGCACTCGGCGTTGAAGCCGAGCGTGGGCCCACCGGAGCCCTGACTGTAGGTGGCGCGGAAGAACGTAGGCATCCCGGCGATGCCCCACTCGATGGTGAAGCCGTTGTCGCGCAGGAAGTTGGCCAATTCGAGCGACGAGTGCCACTCGCGCATCGACAGCTCGGCGTGCTCCCAGATGCGGTCGCTCATGTCGACGATGCGCTGGCGGTTGCGTTCGATCCAGGTAAGCCCAGACTCCTGCGCCAGCGAGTGCGCCGAGAGGCCGCGGCGCGGCGCGTAGCTGCCTGGATCGGCGCCCGGGTGGCGCTCCCAGTGGATCGCGGCGATGACCGGGTCCACGTGGAATGCGGCGGCACCGGCGCCGGCCAGCCCCATGAGCTGCAGCAACTGGCGGCGGCTCATGCCGCGGCCCGCCAGCCGGTCGAGTAATCGGTCCCCCTCGGAGCTAGCCATGCTCTCCCTCCTCACGCCGCTCGTCACACGGGCCGGCGACGGGGCGAGGCCAGACTGCCTCCACCGAGCCGTGCAGCAGGGCGATACGTACAGGGGGCTGTATACGGGCGCCCCGCGGGAAAGTCAAGCACCGCGCAAGGCGTTACGGCCCGCCAGCGCCCTACTGCGGCGCGAACATAGGCCCGTCGCAGTACTGGCTGTAGGCGTCGAACTGAATGTCGGCGCCGCTGTTGAGCACTTGCAGGAGGCTAGCGAGCTGGTCGGGCGGCAGCCGACACGTCCCGTCCACGCCGACGGCCATCTCGCTGTAGGCCTGGCTGAGCGCGTCTTCCTGCTGGCTAATCTGCTCGTCGGATACACCGGCGGCGCGAAACTGGGCGACGACGGCCGGGTCGATCCGCAGCGAGGCTTGCTCCGTCCGCTCGTAGAGCACGCAGCGCTCGTCCTGCATGCCGCGTAGCTCGAAGCGCGTGAGCGCCATGAGGATGACGCCCTGGCCCTCGGCGCCGATCGTGCGTACCACCCGCGTGGGCGTGCAGCTCTCCCCCGCCTGCACGAAGCAGGCGAAGTCGTCGCCGCAGTCGGCCGGCGGCGGCTCCTGGGTGCGCGCCGCGGTTGGCCCGGCCGCGACGGCAAGGCTAAGCGTGAGAAGCCCGCCGAGAGCAGTCGCCGTGATCGATCGTGGAAAGCTCATAGCACTCCTTGATACAGCCGGTCGAGCGGATGGGCTAGCGGAACGCCGGGATGACGTCGCGGCCGTAGAGGGCGACCGTCTGCTCCTCGTCGCCGCTCATGAGGTAGACGTTGAACTGGGTGACACCGAGGGCTTGTAGCTCGCGCAGGCGGCGGACGTGCTCCGCGGCCGGGCCGACGATGCAGTAGCGGTCCACGATCTCGTCGGGCACGAAGGCGGCGTTGGCGCTGCCCACCTCGGCGTGGTGGCGGTAGTCGTAGCCCTGGCGGTGGCGCACGTAGGCGGTCAGCTCGGGCGGGAGCGCGTCGGGCGGGTAACGGGCGATGAGGTCCATGACGTGGTTGGCGACCATGGCCGGGAACCAGCGCACCTGCTCGCGGGCGGCGGCCACGTCATCGGCCACGCAGACGGGCGCGGCGCTCATCACGCGGAGGCGGGCGGGGTCGCGGCCGGCGGCCGCGGCGCCGTCGCGCACGAAGCCCAGGCACCAGGCAATCAGGTGGGGGTCGGCGAACTGGAGGATCACGCCGTCGGCGATGCGGCCGGCGCACTGGAGCGCGCGCGCGCCGTAGCCGGCGATCCACACCGGCGGCACGCCGCCGTCGGCCCAGGGCAACTGGAGCGGCTGGCCCTCGTAGACGATCTGCTGGCCGGCAGTGAGCGCGCGAACGACGGCGACCGTCTCTTCCAGGCGCTGGAGGGTCGTCGGCCGCTTGCCCATGACGCGGCGCGAGCTGTCGCCGCGGCCGATGCCAAAGTCCATGCGCCCGCCCGAGATGCGGTTGAGCGTCGCCAGGAGGCTGGCTGTCACCGTGGCGTCGCGCACGGCCGGATTCGTGACACAGGTGCCGAGGCGCATGCGCGCGGTGTTGGCCGCCATGAGCGCGAGCAGCGGGTAGGGCTCCTGCCAAATGACGTGGGAGTCGAAGCACCAGCCGTAGGCGAACCCGGCCGCCTCCGCCTGGCGCGTGAGGCGCACGATGCGGTCGGGCGGCATATCGGGCTTGAAGGTGATGGCGAACTCGAGCACGGCTGGCCTCTTCCTGACGGCGGTGCGCGCCGTCCTCGGTAGCCGACGGAGCATCGCCCCCGATGATACCCGATGCTGGCGGGCGGGCATCCCCGGCTTGGCCCCAGCGCGCGGACGGGCCGTTACGCGTCGTTGTCGCGGAACTGCAGACCGCAGTGAGCGCACCACCAGGTCGCGCCCGCTAGGCGAACGCGCTCCGTCAGGCCCGCGACCGGCACGAGCGGCTCCCCGCACGCCGTGCAGGCGTCGCCGATCTTCACGGCCAGCCTCGGCCGCGGCCGCACGGAGCCGCGCGGCGGCGGGCCGCAGAAGTCGCCCGGGCTTCGGCGGCGCAGCCAGCCTGGCCAGAACATTGGTTACTCCTTACGTCGTGCTGGCCCCTATCCCCCCAGGTTGTAGCACGAGCTGGCGGCGGCCGCGCGGGCGGGGAGCGGCCACGGGCGCCCAGCGGCGTGGTCGCGGCGCCGTGTAAGCGAGTTAACAGCGCGGGCGTAAGGTAGCTCATCGCGGCGCAGGCGGCGGGGCCGTATGCTGGCAACGTAAGGCAACGCGCCGTTCGTGACGGCGCCAGAAGGGGACTCTGATGCATGCGCCGGCTTCCGTGATTGGCCAGGTGTTTCGCTGCGCGTGGTGCCACAAGGCGGAGCCGGTGCGCGGCGGGCTGCTCTTCTTCACGTACGCGGGCGTGGACGCGGACGGGCAGCACACGGTCGTGGCTGCCGACGCCGCGGGCTGGTCGCACTCGGATGGGATCTGCCCGGCGCATCTCGCCGCGGTGCGCTGAGCGCGCGGGCAGAGCGCCACTCGGGGAGTGGGGAGGAGAGGATAAGGAGGTTGGGGGGACACCCCCCAAACCCCCGGCAGGCGGGCGCCCCCTGTACCCCCGGGGAGAGGCCGGGGAGCAAGCCCCCGGCAGAAGGGCGCGTCCTGCGCTCTCGAGGACGCGCGGGGATGCGGGGTTAATCGGCTTTGGGGGTGCGGGGTGGGGGCTGGGTGAAGTCGAAGGCGTTCAGGAGGTTGTTGGCGGCGGCGTCGCGGGTGGCGACGGGCGGGAGGTTCCAGCGCCACTCGATGAACCTCATGATGGACGTGGTGTCGTAGCGGGTGTGGTCGACGTAGCCGCGCTTGGCGTAGGGGGACACGACGACGGCGGGCACGCGCAGGCCTGGCCCCCACTCGTCGACAACGGGCGGGGCGACGTGGTCGTAGAAGCCGCCGTTCTCGTCGTAGGTGACGATCACCGCCGTGCGCGGCCACAGCGGGCTCTCGCGGATCGCCCGGAGCATCTGGTCGACCCACTCGTCGCCCGCGGTGACGGTGTCGAGGCCGGGGTGCTGGCTGTAGCCATCGGTTGGCTTCACCCAGGCCACCTGCGGCAGCGAGCCGGTGCGGAGCGCGGCGAGGAAGTCGTCCTCGTCCTTCAGGTGCCGCGCCTTGGCGACCGGGTCGGCGCCCACGTCGGCGAAGTAGTTGAACGCCTGGTGGTGGTAGGCGAAGAGCGGGCTGGGGTGGCCGGCGAGCGCGTCGTTCCAGCCCTGCGCGTACCAGGCCCACGACACGCCGGCGGCGTCGAGGCGGTCGCCGATGTGCGGGACGGTCTGGAGCGGCACGCGGTGGTCCTCGGGCGTGCCGGCCTGGTAGGGCGGCATGAGTGGCTGCGCGTCGTTCACGACGTAGCCGTCGGGGCGGGTGACGTTGTCCTTCAGGTGGTCGGGATCGTCGGGGAAGGGCCGCGAGATGAAGTCGGCGGGCGGGTCGGGCCAGTAGGGCGTGCAGGCACAGATGAGCCAGAAGGCCGCGAGCATCGAGCCGCCGAACGAGGCGTGGTGGAACTGGTCGAGGAGCGTATACTCGCTGGCCCAGCGCCAGAGGTGGCTGTCGGGCAGGTCGTAGTAGCCCATCGTCAGGCCGCCGACGCCGCTCCAGGCCACGAAGCGGTCCATGCCGCCGCCGTTGATCTGGTACTGCTGAGCGTAGTACGCGTGGACGGGGTCGCCGGTGAGCTGGTCGGGCGGGGCGTAGGCGTTCATGTCGAACATGGCGTTCGGCAGGTCGGCGGGGAAGCGCGGGTCGGGCATGGGGTGGCCCGAATCGTTGTCTGTGATGGGCTGGGGCAGCGTCGCGTAGACGTTGCCCGCCTTGTCGCTCTGCGGGCGCGCGGCGGCGGCGCCCGCGAGGCCGTCGGCGCCCGGGAAGCGGCCGAAGAGGTGATCGAAGCTGCGATTCTCCATGAAGAGGACGACGACGTGGTCAATGGGCACCGCGCCCGGCTGGCCGGCCGGCGCCGGGCCGGGGCCGGCGCCGAGGCCGCCCGCCAGCAGGATCACGAGCGCGCCGAGCACGGTAGTCCGCCAGCGTCGCTGCAGCATGGGTCGGCTCTCCCTCATACCGAATGGGCTCGCGTAGCCGATCGCCCTCGCGGGCTGGAACATGCGTCAAAGCCGCGCTGCCGCCTCGTCTTGGCTCGGCCGCAGGGGTGCCTTCTTGATTTCGTGGCGCGAGCGGGGCTGGGACGCGCCCCAGCCGCCCGCCGGCCTGGTTAGTCCTCGGGCAGTGAGCCGCGGCGCGTGCAGTGCAGCAAAGCCCATCATAAAAGCGCAGCGAGCGGCGGGGCTAGGCGCGGCCCGCCGCCGGGCGCGCGCCGGGTGCTAGAATGGCGGCGCTCGGCGGACGCACCGGTAGCGGCGAGGGGAGCGACCATGACCAGCTACGACTTCCAGGCGGGCGGCACGAACCCACACTACGGCCGCATTGCCCACTGGCTCGCGGGCCATCTGTGGCAGCGCTATCCCGAGGTGACGGTCAACATCAAAGTAGGGAGCGCGTACGAGGACCTGCGAGCGGTCGGGGACGGGCTGGCGCAGATCGGCGTGACCACCCCGGCCGTCGCGGCGCGGCTGTGCTTCGACGGCAGCGCGACCTTCGAGCGGCCGCGGCCGGCGCTGCGCAACATCGGCGTGGTGCCCCACCGCGACGCGCTGGTGATGGGGGTGGTGGCGGAGCGGGGGCTGACGACCGTGGACGACGTGCGCGAGGGCCGCGTGCCGCTGCGGCTGTCGGTGCCGGTGGAAACGATGATGACCGGGCACGCCAGCCGCCACGTGCTCGCGCGGCACGGCATCACGCGCGAGGCGCTGGAGAGCTGGGGCGGGCAGTGGATCGACACGGCGTCGGCGCAGGACGCCTGGAAGATGGTGGCCGCGGGGACGGCCGACGCGATGATCAACGAGTCGATCCCGCAGTCGTTCCGGCCGCTGGCGAAGGCGCGGCCGTTCCGCTTGCTGTCGATGCGGCAGGAGGCGGTCGAGGCGCTGGAAGCCGACCTCGGCTACCGCTGGCGGCCGGTCGCGGCGGGCAGCATCGCCGGCCAGGAGGCGCCCGTGCTCGGCCTGAGCTGGGAGCACTGGATCGTCGTGGCGCACGCCGACCTGCCGGACGACGTGGCCTACACGCTGGCCGACGCGTTCTGCAGCAACGCGCTGCGCCTGGAGCGCCAGTACACGGCGGACAACCGGCTGGCGCCGGAGGACTGCTCGCTGGAGGCGCCGATGCGGCTGGCAGTCGTCGCCGGCGAGGTGACGGTGCCGCTGCACCCGGGCGCCGAGCGGCGCTACCGCGAGGCGGGGGCGCTGTAAACATCGCAGCAGGGGAAGGGTGGTATGTGGTATCTGGTGCTCTCGCGCGACCTCGGGCGCGACGACACGAAGCAGACGCACCGTGGCGCGCACAGCGACTGGCTGGACGCGCAGCACCGGGCGGGGCGCGCGCTGTTCTCCGGCCCGACGACGGACGGGCGCTACGGGATGTACGTGCTGCTGGCGCCGAGCCTGACGGACGCGCGGGCGCTGGCAGCGCAGGACCCGTATCACCAGCACGGCGTGCGCGACCTGGAGCAGGTGCTGGAATGGGACCCGCGGCGCGCGCTGCGCCTGGACGGCCCGAGCGTCGCCGACATCACGGCGATGGCGCGCGGCGAGGGGCAGGGCTAAGCGAATCTGGTGCGTGGTGAGCCCACAACGCGCCAGCGATTACCGGTGACCAGGGGCTAGGGCTGGTAGGGGCCGAGCTGGGCGACGGCGTAGTCGGCGAAGCGCTGGTCGATGACGCGGTCCAGGTCCACCTTCGTCTTCACGTAGCCGTGGTCGAGCATCCAGTCCTGGGCAACGCCGATGATGTCGGCGTTGACGCGGCCGTCCGGGTTGTTGGACGGCCAGGGCATGGTGTCGTAGATCGCGCGGTCCTTTAGCTCCGTGTGGGCGATCATGTAGTCGATCACCTCGTCACGGTCGATGCCCTTGGTGCGCGCCGCGTCGTAGACGCGCAGGCCGCGCACGTAGGCTTTCGCGAAGCGCAGGCCGGCCTCCGTGTGGTTGTCCGCGAAGTCCTCGGAGAACATCAGCATGGCGGGCTCGTCGTAGGGCACGAGCTCGGGCCAGGGCCTGAAGCGCACGGCCGTCCCCTGGCTGACCGCGATCGCGGCGAAGGGATCGATCGTGACGGCGCCGTCCACATTGCCGTTGCCCAGGGCGACGTTCATGTCGGGGTAGGGCAGCAGCGCGGCCTCGACGTCGGCCACGCTGAGCCCCTCGCGCTGGAGGGCCAGGTCGAGCGCGAACTCGGTGGCGTGGCCGCGCGACGTGATGCCGACGCGCCGGCCGTGCAGGTCGGCCAGCGTGCGCACCTGGCCGCTGTCGATCAGATCCTTGCGGACCAGCAGCCCGCCGGACTCGTTGCCGGGAATGGCGCTCCATACGTCGAGCACGATGCGCACAGGGATCCCCTGGGCGATGGCGTTGAACAGGCCCGCGGCGATCCCGCCGGTCGCGACGTCGATCTGGCCGGCGGCGAGCGCGGGCAGCATGGTCGTCGAGGTGTCGAAGGGGATCTCCTCGACGGCAATGCCCTCCTCCTGGTAGTAGCCGCGCTCCTGGGCGATGAAGCGGCCCGCGCTGCCGATGCCGCCGGCCTGGGCCACGCGCACGGTGAGGAGCGGCGCGGGCGCGGTCGGCGCCGCGACCGGCGCCGCGGCGGGCGCAGCGCCGCTCGGGGCAGCGCCGGCGGCCGGGGCGGCCGGGGCGGGCGCCGCCGGGGCCGCGCAACCCATCGCCAGAGCGGCTGCCAGGAGTAGTCCGGCGGCGCCCGCGGCTCGCCAGCGGCGCCCGGGGGCGCCCTGCTCAATTGCCGCGCCGTGGCCGCTCGTGCCGCCAGACATGGTGCCTCCCGGGGCGCCGCCGCGCCCGCTCCAGCCGCCGTTCTGACTGTCCGCCAGCCTGCCCCGCTGGGGTTGCGCCCAGTGTGGCACCGCGTCCCCACGGTGTCAAGACGCCTTACGCCCCCGATTCGTGAATTCGCCGGTGAAGGTCTGCCCGGCGACTCACGGAATCGGACGCTGCTCGCGCGGCGCGGGCGCGGGAGTGTATGATGCCGTCGCCCTGGCCAGGGACGCAGCGCGGAGGAGCGGACCGATGGCGCAGTACCCTCGTATCGACGTGGTGCTCGGCGGCTACGACCTGGGGACCGACGTGGGCCTCGCGGCGTTTTGCAGCGTCGTGCTGATCGAGGCGCCAGATGCGAGCGGCGCCCTGCGGCGCATCCTGGTGGACCCGGCGCACGTCGGGCGCCGCCGCTTCCTGCTGGACGCGCTGGCGCGGCGCGGGCTGACGCCGACCGACATCGACCTGGTGGTGCTCACGCACGCCCACTGGGACCACATCCAGAACCTGGACGTATTCGACCACGCGCCGATCTACCTGCACCCGGACGAGCGGAAGTACGCGCAGCGGCCCCACCGCAACGACTGGGCGACGCCGCAGTGGACGGGCGCGATCATCGAGCGGCAGGACGCGCGGGAGATCGCCGAGGGCGGCGAATTGCTGCCGGGCATCGGCGTCGTGGACATGCCGGGGCACTCGCCGGGGAGCATCGGCATCAGTGTGCCGACGGAGGCGGGGCTGGCGGTCATCACGGGCGACGCGCTGCACTTCGCCTACGTGCTGCGGACGGGCATCAACCCGCTGGTGTTCTGGGATGCCGAGCAGGCGAAGCGCAGCATCGAGCGGATCGCAGCGCTGGCCGACGTGATCTACCCTGGCCACGACCGGCCGTTCCGCGTGGCCAAGAGCGGGGAGATCGAGTACCTCGTGCCGTTCCGGCTGACGGTGAATGGCATCCAGCCGGGCATGGAGGGGCTAGAGTTTCCGCCGCCGACGCAGCGCGTGCCGTGGGTGATGCCGGGCGTCGAGGAGCAGCTAGCGCGGCTGCGCGGCACCACACCGGCTACCACGCCGACCTAAGCCGGTTTCCGGGGAGGGTATGCAGGGTTGACGTAGACAACCCTGCATACCCTCCCCGGCCAGATGCTTAGCGAGGCGCAGCCGCCGGCGGGCGGGGATCGCCGCGCGCTACGCGCGGGAGCTGGAGGCGAGCGGCTTCGCGGGCTCCGGCGCGCGGTCGAAGCCGGTGACGGACAGCACCAGCACGTTGCCCTCGGGGTCGCGCACCGTCACCTTGGCGTCGTCGCTCGGGGCGGACGGCAGCGTCTGGCCCATCGCCGCGAAGCGCTGGCGGAGCGCCGCCCAGTCGTCTACCTGGATGCCGATGGCCTGGATGCCGCGCTTGGCGGTGAGGCCCTGCGGCACGACGGCGAGGTGGACGTGGCCATCGCCGAGGGCGACCGCCCCGTCGGGCGCCGTGCCCTCCTCCTGTAGCTCTAGCTTGTCCTTGAAGAAGGCCGCGACGGCGGCGGGGTCGTCGGCCTGGAGGATGACCTGCCGGATGGCGGGCACGCGCTTCTCCTCGCGGCCGAAGTAGCCGCGCGCGGAGAGATCGAAGTTGTTGCCCCAGGGGTCGACGACGCGCATCTCGGCGGGGCGGCCGTCCTGGGGATTCTGGCCGTGCTTCAGGTCGCCGCCGAGGCGGGCGAGCGTCTCGTCCACGCTGTCCACGACGAAGCCGAAGTGGTTGATGCCGGGCTGCTGGTTGGCCTCGCCGCCGTCGGCGCGATGGGTGCCGACGACCGCGGAGTCCCCGCCGCGGATCTGGAGGAGCGCCAGGTTGAACAGGCCGTCGGTGACCATGACGGAGCCGGTCTTCGACTCGTAGCACTGCTCGAAGCCGAAGCCCTGTACGTAGTAGTCGCGCAACGCCTTCGGATTGTGGACCATCATCGCAACGTGCCGAATCTTCGCCACGGTAGCCTCCTCCTGGAGTCTCCAACGCCCGCGCCCCGGCGCGACTCGTCAGGGCGCTCTCGGGTCGAGTGTAGGCCGCGCCACTCATATGGTCAACCCATTGGCCTGACAGCCGGCGGCGCGACGGGGCGCGGCTCCCGCGGCGCTACTGACTGGGGAGGCCGAGGTCGGCGGCCACGCGCCGCGCGATGGTGAAGTCGACCATCTGGTCGGGCTGCGCGCCCGGCGGGGCGCCGGCGGTTTCCTCCAGCAGATCGGCGTACGCCGCGAGCTGCGCGTCGGTGGGCAGCCCATTGGGCGAGTAGGTGTCGACCACCTGGTCGTAGGCCTTCTGCGCGTCGCCCGGCTCGAGCGAGACGAACTCGGCGATGACCTGGACGACCGTGTCGCGCTGGTTGGCGATGACGGGCAGGGCGCGCGCGGCGGCGCGCAGGCTGCCGGACACGAGCGGGGCCTTGTCCCGCAGGGTGTCCTGGCTGGTGCCGAACCCCGCCTGGGGGATGTCGAGCACGGTGCCGATCCGCAGCAGCGTGGGAAAGCCCTCGCGCTCGGCCACGAGGTTGGCGGGGATCGACTCGATGCTCGCGTCGATGGCGCCCGACTGCATGGCCGCGATGCGCTCCAGCTCGTTGCCGGCCGCGACGATGGCGAGGTCCGGGATCTGGAACTTGTCGGCCAGCTTCCGCGTCTCGAATGCGGTCAGGGTGCCGAGGCTGTCCACGCCGATCCGCTTGCCCGCGAGCTGGGAGATCGCGGTGATGGTGGGGGGCGCGCTGACCACGTGCTGGAGCTTGACGGAGTGAAACTGCACGATGCGCGTGGGGCCACCCTGCAGGGCGTTCGCGCCGATCGCCGAGAGCAAAGTGGTGAAATCCAGCTCGCCGTTGATCACCGCCGCGATCGCCGCGGGGCCGGTAATCTGCACGAACTCGGGGTCCAGCCCCTCCTCCTGGAAGTAGCCCAGCTTCGACGCCAGGTAGGCGGGCAGGTAGCTGAGCGACGGGCCGGGCGCGCCGATGCTCACGTGTTGCAGCGGCTGGCCGCTCGGGGCGGGGGACGCGGGCGCGTTCGTGGACGACGGCGCGGGCGAGGGCGTGCCCGGGGCGGCACCGGGCGCGGCCGGCCCCGCCGCGGCGCCGCTGCACGCCGCCAGCCCGCACGCCAGGATGGGCGCCAGGACGCTCGCCCACCGCATGAGACGCCTCCGCACTCATGATGAGTATGGCGCGACGCAGACGGGGGAGCAAGCGGTGGGGCCGCGTCAGCGCGCGGGGGCGTCGCCGTGGAGGCTGGCGAGGATGCGCTCGGGGACGAGGGGCAGGCGGCGCACGGGAGCGCCGATCGCCGCGGCCACGGCGTTGCCGATCGCGGGCGGCACGGCCGGCAGGCCGGTCTCGCCCAGGCCATGGACCTCGGGGTCGGGCGCGGGGCTCTCGGCGACGGTAGTGGTGAAGCCGACGGGGAAGTCTTGGAGCGACGGGATCATGTAGTCGGAGAGGTTGGGGTTCGTCACCTGGCCGTTGTCTAGCAGCATCTCCTCGAAGAGCGCCTGGGAGAGGCCAAAGGTGGCGCAGCCCTCGTTTTGCAGCTCGGCGTTCGCACGGTCGATGACGCGGCCGGCGTGGGTGGCGAGGTGGAGCCGCACCGGGTACACCTTGCCCGTCTCGCGGTCCACCTCGACGACGGCGCCCGCGGCGCCCTGGTGCCAGTGGTAGGCGCCACGCCCCTGGCCAGTCTCCGGGTCGGTGCCGATAACGCTCTGGAACTCGCCCCGGCCGACGAGCCGCGCCACACCGGCGCCCTGGAGCAGCGCGGCGACCGCCAAGCCGTCGGCCGGGCCGCCGGGGACGCGGACGCGGCCGGCGGCGACGCGCACCTGGTCGGCGGGAACCTCGTGGACGCGGGCGGCGAGCGCGCGGAGCTGGCGATCGAGGTCGTCGGCGGCGCGGCGCGCGGCCATGCCGTTGAAGAAGCTGGAGCGGCTGGAGTTGGTGCCGGCGTCGGGCGGCGTGAGGGCGGTGTCGGGGTAGGGCACGCGGATGGCCGTCTCGGGCAGGGCGAGCAGGCGCGCGGTCTCGCGCACCAGCACGGCGCGGGCGCCCTGGCCCAGCTCGACGGTGCTGCAGAGCACCGTCACGGTGCCGTCGGCGTCGAGCTGCAGGTCGAGGCGGGCGGTGACGGAGCTGCTGGTCATGTGCTTCAGGATGACGGCGACGCCGCGGCCGACCACCCGCTCGGGGGCGGAGGGCGCGGGCAGCGGAGCGTCGTAGCCGACGGCCCGGGCCACGTCGGCCAGCAGCGCGTGGAAGTGAACGTCGTGCATCGGCTCGCCGGTGGCGAAGCGGTCGCCGTCCACCAGCAGGTTCTGGCGACGGAAGGCGAGCGGGTCGCGGCCCAGGCGGCGCGCTAGCTCGTCGGTGTGGCGCTCGTAGGCCCAGGCGACCTGCGAGATCGCCAGGCCGCGGAAGGCGACGGCGTTCGGGCGGTTGGTGTAGACGGCGTAGCCGTCCACCTTCACGTTCGGGATGCGGTAGGGGCCGATGGCGGCGTTCGCGCCGGCGCGGCCGATGGTGCCGCTGCCGTCGGCGTAGGCGCCAGCGTTGTAGTAGACCTCGACCTCGCGGGCGAGCAGCGTGCCGTCGCGCCGGACGCCGCTCTTGATGCGCACGCGCGCCTCGTGCTTGGTGGTGGTGACGAACTCCTCGGCGCGCGTGAGGGCGAGGCGCGCGGGACGGCCGGCCTTGCGGGCGAGCGCGGCGACGATGGCCTCGATGCGGCAGCCGCTCTTGGAGCCGTAGCCGCCGCCGAGCGCGCCGGCGTGGACGCGCACCCGCTCGGGCGGCAGGCGGAAGATCGCCGCGAGCTGCTGGCGGACGGCGGTGGGCGTCTGGGTGGCCGACCACACCTCCAGGCGGCCGTCCTGCCAGCGGGCCACGGCGACGTGCGGCTCCAGCGGGCAGTGCTGGAGCGCGGGGCTGCTGTAGGTCTCCTCGTGGACCAGGTCGGCCGCGGCGAAGGCCCGCTCGGGGTCGCCGCGGCGCACCTTGGCGTGGTGGATGAGGTTCGTGCCGTTCTGGGGGCGGATGACCGCCGCGCCGGGGACCTCGTAGCGGCCGATGATCTGCTCGTGGACGAGCGGGGCGCCGGGCTGGAGGGCGGCCGGGGCGTCGAAGACGGCGGGTAGCTCGTCGTACTCGACGGCGACGAGCGCGGCCGCCGCCGACGCCACGTCCGGCGTCTCGGCCAGCACCGCCGCGACGACGTCGCCGACGTAGCGCGCCTTCTCGATGGCGACGACGGGCTGGTCCTTGATGGCGGGGCCGTAGTAGGGGACCAGGGCGGGGTCGGCCAGGTCGTCGCGCGTGAGGACGGCGAGGACGCCGGGCAGGGCGAGGGCGCGGCTGGGGTCGACGCGGCGGATACGCGCGTGGGGCAGGGGGCTGCGCACGCAGCGGACGTGGGCCAGGCCGGGGAGCGTGAGGTTCAGGACGTAGGGCACCTGGCCGGTGACCTTCTGCCGGGCGTCGTCGTCGCGCACGCTGGGCGCCATGCCGCGCTCCCTCCTCGGCCTGTCCTGCCGCGGACCTCTGAGTGTAGCGCCAGGCACGATATGGCGGCGACCGCGCGTGTTGACGCGCCGGTGGGCGGCCGGTAGAATCCGCTCGGTCTCGCTGGCGGCGCGTGGACCTAACCCCCCCGGCCCCCCTTCCCTATCAAGGAAGGGGGGAGAGGACGGGCAGCCCCCATCCCCCCGGCCCCCTTCCCCTCATAAGAGGAAGGAGGAGAGGACGAGGGCGCGAGGAGAGGGCGCATGGCGGTGATCCAGGTGGACGGGCGGGCGGTCGAGTACGTGCAGGAGGGGAGGGGGCGCGAGGTCGTTGTGCTCTGCTCGCCGAACTTCTGGCCGCTGGACACGTGGAAGCTGAGCGGGCTGCCGGAGCTGCGCGACCGCTACCGGGTCATCGCGTTCAACAACCGCGGCTACGGGCGCAGCGAGGGGACGCCGACGGAGTACACCGTGTACTCGCTGGCCGAGGACACGGTGCGGCTGATGGACGCGCTGGACGTGCCGCGGGCGCACCTGGTGGGCTTCGCCTACGGGGCGCAGGTGGCGGTGAAGGTGGCGCTGGGCTGGCCCGAGCGGGTGAGCAGCCTGGTGCTGGGGGCGACGGGCGCCGGGGCGCCGAGCAACCCAAACGACCAGTCGATCTACAGCGTGCAGGAGGCGATCCGCCAGAAGGGGTACCGCGACTACATCCGGGGGCACGTGTCCGACGAGGACTGGGCGTTCCACCCGGAGGTGCGGGCGGCGCATCCGGAGCGGCCGGCGGCGCTGGCGGACGCGATGTGGGAGCACGCGGCGACGGAAGAGGAGTTCCTGAAGCACGTACGGGCGCGGAGCGGCCACCAGACGCTGGACGACGTGGAGCGGATCACGGCCCCGGCGCTGGTGATCGTGGGCGACGAAGACTTCGCGGCGCGCGGCGACACGACGCCGACCGAGTTCGCGAAAGTGCTGGCGGCGCGGCTGCCGCACGCGGAACTGGCGATCATCCCGCGCACGCGGCACATGCTGTTCTGGGAGCGCCCCGAGGCCTGCTGGCCGCGCGTGCGGGAGTTCCTGGCGGCGCACGCCGACGGGGCATGAGGTGTCAGGTCATTTTGTCTCGCCCTGGCTTTTGCCGCACACAACAACCGGATTAGCATTCCAGCGGTCACGCTATTTCGAGCGTTCATGCTTGTAGGATATCTGTTCATACTCTGGCACCCACGCTGGATTCAGCCGCGGTGGGTGCGGGAACGCAGTCGGGCTTGATCCCTACACAGAGTAGCGAGCACCACGTACTCAGGAGAGGACGATGACCTTCGGGCTATTCGCGGAGAAGCCAGGGCGCGGCCACTGGGCCCGGCCGCTCGCCACGCTTCTTGCAGGAATCCTGGCGCTCGGGGCGTGCGCGCCGAGCGGGGCGGGCTCGGCGGCCACGCCGGCGAAGCCGGCCGCGCCCACCGCGGTATCCGCGAGTAATGGGCAGGCGGCAAGCGGGGCGCCGACGGGGGGCGCCCAGGCGGGCGGCGCGACGGCCGGAAGTGTGCCGACGCTGGCGCCGCTGAGCCCGAGCCAGACGGTGAAGTATGCGGCGAGCCAGAGCGTGAGCTCGTCGGGCATCTTCATCGGGGTGGAGAAGGGCTACTACAAGGAGCAGGGGATCGACGTCGAGATCGTACCGTTCAGCAGCGCGGCGGAGATGATCCAGCCAATCGCGGCGAGCCAGGTGGACGTGGCGAACGCCGACACGGGCGCGGGCATCTTCAACGCGCTCAGCCGCGGGCTGCCGCTGCGGTTCGTGGCCGACGGCAACCACACCGAGCCGGGCCACAGCAGCCTGGCGTGGGTGGTGCGGAAGGACCTGAGCGACGGCGGCGTGATCCGCGACCTGCCCGACCTGCGCGGCAAGCGGATCAGCCCGATCGCGAAGGGGTCGCTGGTGGACTCGCTGGCGTTCCGCACGATCGAGAAGGCGGGGCTCCAGCCGACCGACCTGGACATCGAGTACGTCACCTTCCCCGACGTGCTGCCGGCGTTCTCGAACAAGGCGCTGGACGCGGCGATCCTGACGGAGCCGCTGGTGACGACCTCCGTCGAGCAGGGGCTGGGGGTGCGCTGGCGGGGCATGGACGACCTGTTCGGCACGTTCCAGAGCACGCTCATCATGTACTCGCCGACGATGACGACGCAGCGGCAGGACGTGGGCAAGCGCTTCATGGTGGGCTACCTGCGGGCGCTGCGCGACTACCAGGCGGCGTTCAACGAGGGGAAGGACCTGGACGGGATCATCGACATCCTGACGAAGTACACGACGATCAAGGACCCGGCGGTCTACAAGAAGATCGTGGTGCCAGCGTTCAGCCCGAACGGCGAGATGAACGTGCAGAGCATCAAAGACTTGCAGCAGTGGTACGTGGACCACGGCTTCGTGCAGAACCCGGTGGCGCTGGACGAGTTCTTCGACACGAGCTACCTGGACTACGGGCTCGGCGTGGTGGGGCGCCAATGAACGGGAATGGCGCGGAGCGGCCGGTGCGCACGGCGCTGGTGACGGGGTCGTCGCAGGGCATCGGGCGGGCGATCGCCGAGTGGCTGGCGCGCGAGGGGCGGGTCGTCGGCATCAACGGGCGCGACGCGGCGGCGGTGCAGGCGACAGTGGAGGCGTTCACGGCGCAGGGCTGGCGCGCGTTCGCGGCGCCGGGCGACGTGACGCGGGCGGATGACGTGGCGCGGATGGTGGACGCGGCGCTCGGGGCGAACGGCAGCCTGGACATCCTGGTGAACAACGCCGGGGGCGTGGCGGGCGTCGAGGCGTCGGCCAGCTTCGAGGCGTTCGAGGAGGCGGCCTGGCACGCGGTGCTGGACCGCAACCTGACGGGCGTGTTCCTGTGCTGCCGCGCGGCGGTGCCGCACATGAAGGCGCGCGGCTGGGGCCGCATCGTGAACGTGGCGTCGGAGTCGGCGCGGGTGCCGATCGTGCCACGCACGGCGGGCTACGCCTACGCGGCGGCGAAGTCGGGCATCCTGGGCCTCTCCCGCGTGCTGGCGAGCGAGCTGGGGCCGTACGGGATCACGGTGAACGTCGTGGCGCCGGGCTTCACGCGCAGCGGCCCGCGCATCGAGGCATTCTACAACGCGCTGCCGCCGGAGAAGCAGGCGGCGCGCGTGGCGGCGACCGCGGTCAAGCGCTGGGCGGAGCTGCCGGAGATCGCGAGCGCGGTGGGGTATCTGGCGTCGGAGGAGGCGAGCTACTGCATCGGCGCGGTGCTGGACGTGAACGGCGGCAGCTTCATGCCCTGACGCGACCTGTCGGGCGGAGATCATGGACGAGGAGCGCGCCGTAGCGCCGAAGGTGAATCTGCCCCTGCTGGCGGCCGAGTTCGCGGGCTTGTTCATGGTGTTCGCCGCGGCCCTGTTCCTGGCCGCGGGCACCCTCGCCTGGCTCGCGGGCTGGCTCTTTCTGCTGCTGTTCTTCGGCCTAAGCATCGTGCTCAGCCTGTGGCTCCTGCGCTATAACCCCGCGCTGCTCCGGGAGCGCATGACCGGGATCGGCAAGGCCGACCAGAAAGCCTGGGACAAGGCGCTGTTCGCGCTGCTGCAACTGCTGTTCTTGACCTGGCTGGTCGTGATGCCGCTGGATGCCGTGCGGTTTCACTGGTCGCGCATGCCAGGCTGGCTGCAGGTGACAGGGGCAGCCGGCCTGGTCGGCTCGTTCTACCTGTTCTACCTGGTCTTTCGGGAGAACGCGTATCTGTCGCCCGCGGTCCGCGTGCAGCGCGAGCGCGGCCAGACCGTCGTCTCCACGGGGCCGTACCACCACGTGCGCCACCCGATGTACGCGACGGCGATCATCTTCATCGCCAGCGCGGCGCTCTTGCTGGGCTCGTGGTACGGCCTGCTGATAGGGTTCATAATCGTGCTGCTGATCGCCCGGCGCGCGGTGCTGGAGGAGCAGACGCTGCGGGAGGAGCTACCCGACTACGCGGCGTACATGCAGCAAGTGCGCTACCGGCTCGTGCCGCACGTCTGGTAGCGCGGCCGAGACTGCGGCTAAACACGGCGGGGCGGCGGGGTACGCGCCCCCGCCCTACCTTTTCCGTTGCTTACTGAACAGGGCACAGGCGACGCAAAGGAGAGCAGCATGGCGACTGCACCGACTGACCTGCCGACGAGCGCCGAGGTGCCGCGCGACGCGGCCGTGCTGGCGCGGCTCTATCGCACGATGCAGCTTATCCGCCAGTTCGAGGAGCGGGTGCGCGAGCTGCGCCAGTCGGGGGCGCTGCAAGGGAGCATCCACCTGTACGTGGGCGAGGAGGCCGTGGCGACGGGGGTGTGCGCGCGGCTGAACCCCGACGACTGGGTGGCGAGCACGCACCGCGGCCACGGCCACTGTATCGCCAAGGGCGTGGACGTGGCGCGGATGATGGCCGAGCTGTACGGCCGCGTGACCGGCACGAACAAGGGCAAGGGCGGCTCGATGCACATCGCCGACACGTCGGTGGGGATGCTCGGCGCGAGCGGCGTGGTGGGCAGCGGCGGGCCGCTGGCGCTCGGCGCGGCGCTGGCGGCGAAGCAGCGGGGCACCAAGCAGGTAGCCGTCAACTTCTTCGGCGACGGCGCGATGGGGCAGGGCGTCGTGTACGAGTGCCTGAACATGGCCGCCATCTGGAAGCTGCCGCAGATCTTCGTCTGTGAGAACAACCGCTACGCTGAGTCGACGCCCGTGGAGTACTCGATCAGCAGCCCGGAGCTGACGGACCGAGTGAAGGGCTTCGGCGTGCCAACGCTCAGCGTGGACGGGCAGGACGTGTTCGCGGTGTACGCGGCGGCGGGCGAGGCGGTGGAGCGGGCGCGGCGCGGCGAGGGGCCGACGTTCCTGGAGTGCAAGACGTATCGCTATTACGGGCACTTCTTCGGCGACGACCCGCTGCGCTACCGCACCGCCGACGAGGAGGCGTACTACCGCGGCCGGGACTGCATCATGCGCTTCGAGCAGGCGGTGGCCGACGTGGGGGTGCTGCAGGCGGGCGACCTGGAGCGCATCGCGGGCGAGGTGGGCGACCAGATCGAGGCGGCGGTGCGCTTCGCCGAGTCGAGCCCGCTGCCGGACCTCCGCGAGCTGGAGACCGACGTGTACACGCCGGCGCGGCAGGGGGTGTGACGATGGCGCGACCGCTGGCGTTTGGCCGCGCGGAGAACGAGGCGCTGCGGCAGGAGATGGAGCGCGACGAGCGCGTCTTCGTGATGGGCGAGGACGTGGCGGGCGGGGCCGGCCGCGCGGCGCAGGGGATCATCGACGCGTGGGGCGACCCGACGGGCGCGACGAAGGGGCTGATCGTGCAGTTCGGCGAGAAGCGGGTGATCGACACGCCGATCTGCGAGATGAGCTTCATCGGCGCGGCGGTGGGGGCGGCGATCGCCGGGCAGCGGCCGGTGGCGACGCTGATCGTGGCGAACTTCATGAGCGTGGCGCTCGACTCGCTCATGAACCAGGCGGGCTACCTGCGCTACATGCTGGGCGGCCAGGTGAGCATTCCGCTCGTCGTGCGGATGAGCATCGGGGCGACGGCGATGGCGCCGGCGAACGGCGGCGGCTCGGCGGCGCAGCACTCGGGCAGCATGTACTCGATGCTGGCGCACGTGCCCGGCCTGAAGTGCGTCGTGCCGTCGGACGCCTACACGGCGAAGGGGCTCATAATCGCCGCCATTCGGGACGACGACCCGGTGATGTACTTCTCGCACCGGCGGCTGCTGGGGGCGTCGTGCGACGTGCCCGAGGAGCCGTACGTGATCCCGATCGGGCAGGCGCGGACGCTGCGCGCGGGCAAGGACGTGACGCTGGTGGGCATCGGCCGCATGACGGGCATCTGCCTGGAGGCGGCGGACGCGCTGGCGCGCGAGGGCTGCGAGGCGGAGGTAATCGACCTCTTGAGCGTGGCGCCGTGGGACCAGGAGCGGGTGCTGGATAGCGTGCGGCGTACGAAGCACCTGGTGATCGTGGACGAGGACACGCCGCGCTGTAGCGTGGCGAGCGACATCGCGGCGGTGGTGGCCGAGCAGGCGATCGACTATCTGGATGGGCCGGTGAAGGCGGTGACGGGGCCGCACGCGCCGGTGCCGTACAGCGGGCCGCTGGAGGCGGCGTTCGTACCGACGCCGGAGCGGGTGGTGGCAGCGGTGCGGGCCGCGCGCGACGGGGCGGCGTGATGGCGGTCGACGTGCGGCTGCCGGTGCTCGGCGACTTCATGCAGGAGGGCACGCTGGTCGAGTGGCTGCGGCCGGATGGCGCGCGCGTGACGAAGGGCGAGCCGCTGTACCGGCTGGAGACCGACAAGGTGAGCCTGGACGTGGAGGCGCCGGCCGACGGCGTGCTGCGGCAGGTGGCGGCGGCGGGCGCCGTGGTGCCGGTCAATGGGCTGCTGGGGCGGATCGTGGAGGCGGAACAGCCGACCGGGGCGGCAGGGCCGGTGGCGGCGGCTGGGACAACTGCCCTCACCCCAGCCCTCTCCCAGGGGGAGAGGGGGCCGGCGGCGGGCGGCGGCGCGGGCGTAGGCGATGCGGGCACGGGCGCGCTGGCCGAGGACGAGGTGCGGGCATGGCCGGCCGAGGAGGAGGTGCGGGCGTCCCCGGCGGCGCGACGGCTGGCGCGCGAGCTGGGCGTGGACATTGGCGCGGTGGCGCGGGCGAATCCCGGCGCGCGGCTGCGCGAGGCCCACGTCCAGGCCTTCGCGGCGGCGCAGCCGGCCGGCGGGTTCGCGGCCGCGCCGATCCCCGCCGTGCCGGTCACCCCCGGCGCCGCCAACCGCCAGCCGCTGACGGGGCGGCGGCGGGTGATCGCGCAGCGGATGCAGCAGAGCCTCCAGCAGATGGCGCAGCTGACCGTCAGCCAGCAGGTGGACGTGACGGAGTGCGTGCGGCTGCGCGAGCAGCTCGTGCGGCTGTGGGCGGCGGACGGCGTGCGGCCAACGTACACGGACTTCGTGGTGCGGGCGGCGGCGCTGGCGTTGCGGGAGCATCCGACGCTGAACGCGACGCTGGAGGACGACGCGCTCATCCTGCACGACCGGATCGACGTGGGGCTGGCGGTGGACGCGCCGGAGGGGCTGATCGTGCCGGTGCTGCGCGGCGTGGACGGCCTCAGCCTGCGCGAGCTGGTGGGGCGCGCGGCCGCGGCGGCGGAGCAGGCGCGGGCGAACCGGCTGGGGCCGGACGCCTTGCAGGGCGGAACGTTCACGGTGACGACGCTGGGCGCGCTGGGCATCGACTTCTTCACGCCGATCGTGAACCCGCCGCAGGTGGCGATCATCGGCATCGGGCGGGTGTTCTCGCAGCTCGTGCTCGTAAATGGCCAGGTGACGGAGCGCCAGGCGATGTACCTGAACCTGTCGTTCGACCACCGCGCCGTGGACGGCGCGCCGGCGGCGCGCTTCCTGAACCGGGTGAAGGAGCTGCTGGAGCTGCCCGTCGGGCTGCTCTAACCAGGCAGGCAGAGTAAGCGCAGCACTCAGGCGGTGAGCGGTAGGGCGGGGTCTCGTACCCCGCCGCCCGGCCGGCGTAGCCTACCGCCGGGCGGGACCGGCGCGAGGCGCGGACCTGTAGCCGGCCGTACCCATACCCGGCGCGTCCGGCGCGCACGAGGCGGCAGGGGACGAGCCCCTGCCCTACCTTATCAGGCGCAGCAGACAGGGGGCGTCACATGGAGTTCGGGCTGTTCTCCAACGGCCACCGGCACGGCAAGGTCGCCGCGCACGCCTATGAAGAAGACATGTTCGAGGTGGTGACGGCGGACAAGCTGGGGTTCCGCGAGGCGTGGCTGAGCGAGCACATCGGGCTGAACCGGCCCGACACGCTGCCGGCGCCGGAGCTGTTCATCTGCAAGGCGGCCGCGCTGACGAAGCGTATCCACCTGGGGCCGGCGGTGCGCCTGCTGCCACTCTACCACCCGATCGACGTGGCGACGACGGCGGCGGTGTGCGACCACCTGACCGAGGGCCGCTACATGTTCGGCTTCGGCGGCGGCGGCCTGGGGCTCGGCAACATGGAGCAGCGCGGCACCACGGACGAGATGCGCCACCCGATGATGCTGGAGGCGATCGAGCTGATCCTGCGCTGCTGGACGGCCGCCGAGCCGTTCGCGCACGAGGGGCGGTTCTGGCGGGGCAAGTGGATCAACGTGCAGCCGAAGCCGCTGCAGAAGCCGCACATGCCACTCGGCGTGGCCACGAACGACGAGACGTTCATTCGCATGGCGGCCGAGCGCGGCTACATGCTGCTGATGAGCCACTACGACCCGCCGGCGCTGTTGCGGGAGAAGATGGAGCGGTACGTGCTGGCGGAGACGGCGGCGGGCCGGCGCCCCGAGCGCGGGCTGCTGCGCGTCTGCCGCCAAGTGTACGTGGCGCCGACCGATAAGCAGGCGCGCGAGGAGGCGCGGCCGGGCATGACGGTCGACATCGAGGAGCAGAAGATCGGCCGGCCGGCGCTGTATCGGCGCTACATCCCGGAGGGCGGCACGATCGCCGACGTGAGCTACGACTACCTGGTCGAGCGCGGGATGATCATCGTGGGCAGCCCGGACACGGTCTGCGAGCGGATCAAGGCGCTGTACGACGCGACGGGCGGGTTCGGCGTGCTGCTGCTGACGGCGGGGCGCGATTGGAGCACGCGCGAGAGGCGGGCGCGGTCGCTGCGGCTGATCCGCGATCAGGTGGCACCCTACTTGGCAGACCTCGACCCGGACTCGCGGGGGGGCTACGCCGTCGGGTACTGAGTTCGCGCAACTCTCACCGGCCTCTACAGCGGTTTGCAGCAAGACTGAGCGGTCGGCTGGCGCCGGGGCGGCGGCAGTGGCGCTTGCCGTATTCCGCGCCACAGGCCGCGGGCGGGCATAAAACCCGCCCCTACGACATGCCGGCTACTCATCTGGCGCGCAAACGGCTCTAATGTGCTTCCGCCGAACGCCGCGCTACCATATGTGTAGAGCTGCCTCCCCGGCAGCGACGAGCACCCCCGGAAGAGGTCAGCCCATGCTACCCGCTCCGCTTATCCTGGTCGCGGAAGACGACTCGTACGTCCGCGACTTCCTGGTCACGCTGCTGGAGTCCGAAGGGTACCGCGTGGACAGCGTGGCCAGTGGCCCCGCCGCCCTGGCGCGCGGCCAGGCCGGCGACGTCGATCTGATCGTGCTCGACCGGGGCTTGCCCGGCCTCGACGGGCTGACGGTGTGCGAGCGCCTCGCCACCCAGCCCGGCCGCCAGCCGGCGATCATCATGGTCACGGCATTCACACATGCTGACCAGCGACTGGAGGGCTTTGCGGCCGGCGTGGACGACTACGTAACCAAGCCCTTCAGCCCCGGCGAGCTGGTGGCGCGCATCGAGAGCGTGCTGCGGCGAACGGCCCGGGCGAGCGCCGGGCCGGCGCCGCTGCGGATCGACGAGCGGCTGCAGATCGACTTCCCCGAGCACCAGGTCCTGGTAGACGGCCAACCGATCGACCTCAAGCCCACCGAGGCGAGCTTGCTGCGCGTGCTGGTGGAGCGGGCCGATCAGGTGGTGCCGCTCGAGGCGATCCTGACGGAGGTATGGGGCCCCGCGTACGTGGACTCGCCGCACTACGTCCACTTGTACGTGAACTACCTGCGCCGCAAGATCGAGCCGGACCCGCGGGCGCCGCGGTACATCCTGACGCAGCGCGGCATAGGCTATCGGTTTGCGATGCCGGTCCCCGCGTCGTCCCGCCGGCGTGCGGCCCGGGCTGAGGGAGCGGCGACGAGGTAGGGCAGCGGCCACGAGGCGGCCGGCTGGCCGCAAGGCTCACCCGCCCTGTCTGCCGTTGGGAGCGAGCAAGCGATCGTACTCGCCGCGGATCAGCCGGTAGCACTCACAGGCCGCGGCCTCCAATGCCGGGCGGTTGCTCACGGTGAGGATACGGCGGCGGCCCGGTCAGTCGGGAGACGCCTCCTCGGCCCGAGCGACCTCGTTGGTCACCGTCTCGACGGTAGCGACGCTGGGGAGACTCTCGTCGTCTACCAGCAGGGCGCGGCGGATGACGGCCGCGCGCTGGCGGGCGTCCTCCTCCTGCTCGGCGAAGCGCACGGCGGCCAGCTGGTAGCCGCGGGCGTTCGACTGCTGGACCAGGCGGGCCGCGAGGGACGCCTTCTCCTCCAGCGCGCGCAGCGCCGCCCAGAGGGCCGCCTCCACCATGCCGGCCTGGCCGGCGAGGAGGCTCTCGGCCGTGTAGGCGTGGCCCACGCGGCAGCGGTAGCGCAGCAGCTCGCCGTCGCGCAGCTCCCACAGAGAGCCGGAGCACTCCGGGCAGGTGTAAACGGACGGCGCCCCGGGGTAGTCGCCGCGGTTCAGCCGCTCCATGCTAAGCTCGGCGGCGCGGATCTCCTCCGCCAGCTCGCCAGAGGGGGCGGGGACTTCCTCCGGCACCTGCTCGCGGGCCAGGCGGGTCAGCATAGCCGGCATGTCGCGCACGGGCAGCACCTGGTCGACGACGACGTGCTCGAGCGCGCTCTGGGGCATGCCCGGGTAGCGCGCGTCGGCCGGCTGCTGGACGACGGCGAGGCCGCCGCGGCGCTTGATCGCCAGCAGGCCCGCGGTGCCGTCGTCGAGGGTGCCGGAGAGGACGACGCCGATGACGCGCGGGCCGTAGACCTGGGCGGCGGTGCGGAAGAGCACGTCGACGGACGGCCGGTGGCCGTTCTCGCGCGGGCCGGCCACCAGGCGCAGGCGGCCGGGCTCGACGACGAGGTGGCTGTCGGGCGGCGCGACGTAGACGTGGCCGTGGCGCAGCAGCTCGCCGTCGCGCGCGTGGACCGTGGGCAGCACGCCCGCGCGGCCGAGGATCTGCGGCAGCAGGCTGGTGCTGTCGGCGGGCAGGTGGAGGACGATACAGACCGCGGCGGGAATGCTGCGGGGCAGCCCGCGCACCAGCTCGGCCAACGCCTCGACGCCACCCGCGGACGCCCCGACGACGATCAGATCGTGCCCTGGCATCGCACCCTCCTCAACTTAGACAGCTCTAAGAACTGCCCCTGTCTTGGGCGCCGCCGCTTGACGGTTGCTTGCGGGCGGCATTCAGAATGCTAATATAGGGGCGCACCGCCCCCCCGTGAACCGCGCGCGTCAGTGCAGAAAATATGCCGACTGCCGGCGGGAAGGAGGGGGCAGCATCTCAGGTGCAGGAGGGCAGGGCCATGCAAACGGAGACGCCACCGGTGCGGCAGCTCGTGGTCGTCGGCGCCTCCGCGGGCGGCGTCGAGGCGCTGTCCACGCTGGTCTCGACGCTGCCGACCGACTTCCCGGCGCCGGTCGTCATTGCCCAGCACCTTGACCGCAACCGTGTCAGCCACCTGGAGGAGATCCTGTCTCGCCGCAGCACGCTGCCGGTGCGGACGGTGCTCGACGTCCAGCCGCTCCGGGCGGGCATCGTGTACGTCGTGCCGGCCGACCACGACGTCGAGATCAGCGATCACCACGTGGGCATACGGACGGGCGCCGCGGGCGGGCCGAAACCGTCGGTGGACCTGCTGCTCGGCACGGCGGCCCAGGTCTTCGGCGAGGAGCTGTACGCGGTCATCCTCACGGGGACGGGCTCGGACGGCGCGAACGGCGCGCGGCTCGTGAAGGAGGCGGGGGGCACGGTCGTCATCCAGAACCCGGAGACGGCGAGCTTCCCCGGCATGCCGCTGTCGCTGGCGCCGACGACGGTAGACATCGTCGCGGACCTGGACGCCATCGGGCCGCTGCTCCACGACCTGCTGGTCGGCTCCTACGCGCCGCCGTCGCCCGAGGCCGACCGCCGCATGCGGGCGCTGCTGGAGCAGCTTCGCAAGGAGAGCGGCATCGACTTCAGCCGCTACCGGCAGCCCACGATTCAGCGCCGGCTACGGCGGCGCATGGCCGACACCGGGCGCGAGACGCTGGACGAGTACCTGCGCTTCCTGCAGCGGCATCCCGAGGAGTACCAGCGGCTGGCCGACAGCTTCCTGATCAAGGTGACGGACTTCTTCCGCGACCCCGAGCTGTTCGCGGTGCTGCGCGAGCGTATCCTGCCGGAGCTGATCGCGGAGGCGCGCGGCCGCGGCAACGAGCTGCGCCTGTGGTCGGCCGGCGCCGCGACGGGCGAGGAAGCGTACTCGCTGGCGATCCTGCTGGCCGACCTGCTGGGCGACGAGCTAGAGGACTTCAGCGTGCGGGTGTTCGCGACCGACGTGAACAGTGCGGCGATCGACTTCGCGCGGCGCGGCGTGTACCCGCCCGGCGCCCTCCACAACGTGGCGCCCGAGCTGCTGCACCGCTACTTCATCCCGGTTGACGGCAGCTACGAGATCAAGAAGCTGGTGCGCCGCTTCGTGGTCTTCGGCCAGCACGACCTGGCGCAACGCTCGCCGTTCCCGCGCATCGACCTGCTGCTGTGCCGCAACGTGCTGATCTACTTCACGCCGGAGCTGCAGCGCCGCGTGCTGCAGCTCTTCGCCTTCGCGCTGCGCACGGGCGGCCGGCTGGTCCTGGGCAAGTCGGAGGCGACCAGCGGGCTGGCGGAATACTTCGTGCTGGAAGAGCCGCGCCTGAAGATCTACCGCCGCCAGGGCGAGCGGATGCTGATCGCGCCGACGCCGATCCGCGACCGCGCGCCGCTGCCGCCGCCGCTCCCGCCCGCCCGCAGCGAGCACGGCTCGGGCGTACGCCTGCCGCCGCCCGTGGTGCCCCTCCGGCCGCCGGCCGAGTCCGGGGGCGAGCGCCTGCTGCAAGACCTGCCGGTCGGTGTGGTGGTCGTGGACCGCCATTACGACGTGCAGGCGATCAACAGCGTGGCGCGGCGGCTCCTGGCGATCCACACGCCGGCGATCGGCGAGGACTTAGTACACCTGGCGCGGCGCATGGACTCGGAGCGGCTGCGGACGGTGATCGACCAGGCGTTGCAGGGCGTGCAGGCGGTCGAGCGCATCGCGGTGAAGTCGCTCGACGCCGCCCCCGACGGGATACGCCACCTGGAGGTGACCTGCTTCCCGCAGCAGACGACGTCGCCGGCCGACTCCGTGGACCGCGTGGTGATCATCGTCTCCGAGCTAGCGGCGCCCGCCGAGCCGCCGCCCACGCGGCCGACGGCGGAGCCGCAAGCCGAGCTGGAGCGCCTCGTCCGCAGCCTGGAGGCGCTGGAGACCGGCGCTGCCGAGCCCGCCACGCGCGCGGCGGCGCTCGCCGAGACGCGGGCGGCCGTGGCCGGCATCCGCCAGGAGCTGGAGCGCCTCACCGGCCTGGTGACCGACCTGAGCGCCAGCCGCCAGGAGCTGCTGGCGGCGAACCAGGAGCTGACGACCGCGAACGCCGAGCTGCGCACGCACAACGAGGAGCTGCTCGTCGGGAACGAGGAGGCGCAGGCGGCGCTCGAGGAGATCGAGACGCTCAACGAAGAGCAGCAGGCGACGAACGAAGAGCTAGAGACGCTGAACGAAGAGCTGCAGGCGACCATCGAGGAGCTGAACACGGCGAACGACGACCTGGAGGCGCGCGGCGTGCAGCTCCAGGAGACCGCCGCGGCGTTCGAGGCCGAGCGGTCGCGGCTGGCCGCCGTCCTGAGCGGCATGAGCGACGCGGTGCTGGTGGTCGATCGGGAGGGGCAAACCATTCTGGCCAACGCCGCCTACGAGCGGCTGCTGACCGAGGACGGCGCCGAGCTACCGCCGCTGGACGAGCACGGGCAGCCGCTGCCGGCGGAGGCGACGCCGCGCCAGCGCGCGGCGCGCGGCGAGACGTTCGAGACGCCGTTCACCGTCGTCGCGGCGGGCGGCGCGCACCGCTGGTTCGAGGCGCGGGGCCAGCCGATCCAGAGCGCGGGGCAGGAGGGCGGCATCCTCGTCATTCGCGACATCAGCGAGCGCAGCTTCCTGCGGCAGCAAACGGAGTCGCTGGCGCTGGTGAGTCACGAGCTGCGCACGCCGCTGACGGCGATCGTCGGCAACTTGCAGCTCCTGCTGCGGCAGCCGGCGAGCGAGGCCGAGCCCGCGCGCCTGCGGCAGTATGCCGCGACGAGCCTGCAGCAGGCGCGGCTGCTGGCGCGGCTGATCGACGACCTCGCCGACTTCGTGCGCCTGCAAGAAGACCGCTTCCGCCTGGAGCTGGCGCCGGTCGACCTCGGCCCGCTGGTGGCCGAGCTGGTGGAGATCGCGCGGCTGCAGACGACGGGGCAGACGATCCGCTACGAGCCGCCGGCAGAGCCGCTGGTGGTCGAGGGCGACGCCCGGCGCTTGCAGCAGGTGGGGCTGAACCTGTTGACGAACGCGATCAAGTACGCGGCGGGCACCGAGTTCATCGACGTGGGGCTGCGGCGCATCAACGGCCACGCCGAGCTGACGGTGCAGGACTACGGCCCGGGCATCCCCGCCGCCGACCAGCCGAACGTCTTCTCGCGCTTCTACCAGGCGGCCGGCGCGGACAGCCGCGCGCGCGGCGGGCTCGGGCTAGGGCTGTACATCTGCCGCGCCATCGTGGAGGCGCACGGCGGCACGATCGACCTGCGCTCGCGGGAGGGCGAGGGGGCGACGTTCACGGTGCGGCTGCCGCTGCGTCCGGCGTCCGAGGCGTAGCGCTTCGATGCGGTGCGGCACGGCGTTTGCGGGATGCGCAGAAACCACGACGGAGAGCGCGCGGTGTCGACAGAGGCGCCCCGCACGGCCCTTCCGAAGTCGCAGGCCGAGGCGCTGGAGCTGGCGACGGCCTGGCTGCTCACCGACTTCGCGGGCGTCATCCGCGAGCTGAACCCCGCCGCCGCGGAGCTGCTGGGCGGGGTGCCCGCGTTCCTGCTGGGCAAACCGCTGCTGGTCTTCTTCCCGCCTGACAGCTCCACCCCCTTGCTCCGCCACCTGGTGGCCGCCCGGCGCGCGGACCACGAATGGACAATGCGCCTCGTCCCGTGGCGCGGGCCTGCCGTGGAGATGCGCCTGACCGCCGGCCCGGTGTGGAGCGACGTCCGCGGCGTGGGCGAGCTGGCGTGGACGCTGGAGCCAACGGGCGCCCAGGCGATACCCGCCACGCCGCTGGCGCCGGACGCGGCGCGCCCTCACGAGGCGGAGACGCTGCGGCGGGTGTTCCTCTCGGCGATGTCGCACGAGCTGCTGACGCCGCTGGCGATCATCCAGGGGCACGCGGAGACGCTGCGCTACCCCGGCGTGCGGGCCGACCAGGAGCAGGTCGACCGGGCGCTGGCGGCCATCGACGACGAGACGGCCCGCCTGCGGCGCCTGGTGCAGAACGTGATCGATACGACACGGGCCAGCGCGGGCGAGCTGGCGATCGCCCCGGCCCCGGCCAGCCTGGCCCCGCTCGTCACACGCGTGGTGTCGCGCTTCACGGCGCGCTCCCGCCGCCACCGCTTCATCAACGCCGTGCCCGCCGCCTTGCCGCCCGTCCTGGCCGACCTGGACCGCCTGGAGAGCGTGCTGTACAACCTGCTCGACAACGCGCTGAAGTACTCGCCACGCGGCGGGGAGATCCGCGTGGGCGCCGTGGCGCGTGCGGCCGAGGTCGAGGTCAGCGTGGAGGACGATGGGATCGGCATCGCGCCGGAGGAGGCCACACACGTCTTCGCCCCCTATTACCGCGCGCCGCCGCACCGCGCGCACACGCAGGGGAGCGGCCTGGGGCTGTACCTGGCAAAAGTGGTGATCGACGCGCACGGCGGGCGGATCTGGATCGCGCGCCGGGCCAAGGGCGGCACGGCCGTCCGCTTCACGCTGCCGCTCGCCTGACGAGCGCGGCGGCCGGTGCCTGGAAGAGCGCTCACGGCCCTACCGTCGTCCCCCATCCCATTCACAGCTGGTGATGCGCCGGCCCGGCGGCGCGCGCGCCGCCGGGCTGCGCGCTGGCACTGACTCTGCGTTCCTGGCCGCTTGCGGGAGGACGCGATGGCGACGACGCACGCGGCGCCCGAGCACCGGCTGCGCGAGTGGCTGCTCCAGGAGGACCACCCCGAGGTCGAGGGGCCGCACGAGCGCGCCGGGCAGCACCCGCAGCACGCCTGGTGGCGCGTGATGTGCCTGACCGGCGTAGACTACTTCTCGACGCTCGGCTACCAGCCGGGCATCGCTGCCCTGGCCGCCGGCGCCCTCGCTCCGATCGCGACGCTGATCCTGGTGCTGCTCACCCTGCTGGGCGCGCTGCCGATGTACCGCCGCGTGGCCCAGGAAAGCCCGCACGGCGAGGGCTCGATCGCCATGCTCGAACGGCTGCTGCCCTACTGGAAGGGGAAGCTGTTCGTGCTGTGCCTGCTGGGGTTCGTGGCCACGGATTTCGTCATCACGATCACGCTGTCGGCCGCGGACGCGACGGCGCACATGCTGGAAAACCCGTTCGTGCCCCCGCTCCTCGCCGGCCAGCGGGTCGGCGTGACGCTGCTCCTGGTCGCGCTGCTGGGCGCCATCTTCCTGAAGGGCTTCAAGGAGGCGATCGGCATCGCCGTCGCGCTGGTGCTGACCTACCTGGCGCTGAACGCGGTCGTCGTCGTGGTGGCCCTGGCGCACGTCGTCCAGCATCCCCTGGTCGTGGACAACTGGCAGCGGGCGCTGTTTGCCGAGTACCACGACCCGGCGCGAATGGTGCTGGTGGCGCTGCTGCTGTTCCCCAAGCTGGCGCTCGGCCTGTCGGGCTTCGAGACGGGGGTGGCGGTGATGCCGCTCGTCCGCGGCGCCCCCGGGGACACCGAGGCGGCGCCCACGGGACGCATCCGCAACACGCGCAAGCTGCTGCTCACGGCGGCGCTGATCATGAGCGTGTTCCTGATTGCGAGCAGCTTCGCCACGATCACGCTGATCCCGGCCGAGGCGTTCGCGCCAGACGGCAAGGCGAACGGGCGCGCCCTGGCGTATCTGGCGCACGCGTACCTCGGCGAGTGGTTCGGCACGGCCTACGACGTGAGCACGATCTGCATCCTGTGGTTCGCCGGCGCGTCGGCGATGGCGGGGCTGCTGAACATCGTGCCGCGCTACCTGCCGCGCTACGGCATGGCGCCGGAGTGGGCGCGCGCGGCCCGCCCGCTGGTGCTGGTGTTCACGACGATCGCCTTCGCGGTGACGCTGATCTTCCGGGCGGACGTGGACGCGCAGGGCGGCGCCTACGCCACGGGCGTGCTGGTGCTGATGTCGTCCGCCGCGGTGGCCGTGGCGCTGGCGGTGTGGCACCACCACCAGCCCCGGCTGGCGGTAGTCTTCGGCGTTATCGTTTTCGTCTTCGCCTACACGACGGTGGTCAACGTGATCGAGCGGCCGGACGGCGTGAAGATCGCGGCGTTCTTCATCACGGCGATCGTGCTCGTCTCCTTCGTCTCGCGCCTGTGGCGGACGACCGAGCTGCGGGTGACGGGCGTCGAGCTGGACGCGACGGCGCGGCGCTTCATCGAGGACGAGGCCCGCCGCGGCGTGATCCGCATCATCGCGCACGACCCGCACGTGCGGACGCCCCAGGAATACGCGCTGAAGGAGCGCGAGCAGCGCAACGCGAGCTGCATTCCCGCCGGCGAGCCGGTGCTGTTCCTGGAAGTGCGGGTGCGCGACCCCTCGGAGTTCGCGCCGGTGCTGCACGTCTCAGGCGAGCAGGTGGGGCCGTACCGCGTGCTGCGGGCCGACAGCGCGAGCGTGCCGAACGCGATCGCGGCGCTCTTGCTGTTCATCCGCGACCAGACGGGGAAGCTACCAAGCGTGTACTTCGCGTGGTCGGAGGGGCCGCCGCTGCAGCTGCTCGCGCGCTTCCTGCTGTTCGGCGAGGGCGACATCCCGCCCGTCACGCACGAGGTGCTGCGCCAGGCGGAGCCCGACCCGGCGCGCCGGCCGGCGGTCCACGTCGGCTAGTCCTACAGCGGTTTGCAGCGAGACTGAGCGTCAGCTGACATCGGGGTGGCGGCAGTGGCGCTCGCAGTATTCCGCGCCCCAAGCCCCCGCGGCGCCGGCCCTCCCGGTGGCTCCGGCGCCGGCACGGGGGCAGTGGCGCTCGCAGTATTCCGCGCCACAGGCCGCGGGCGGCCACGAGAGCCGCCCCTACGACACGCTGGCCGCTCACCTGGCGCGCAAACGGCTCTAGTGCGTGGCGCCCAATCGACGCCCTGCCCTCTCAGCCGTCCTGCCAATACATGGGATTCTACGGAATTGGACCACCGGACATTTCAGAGGACCCGTTACACGCTGACGGCGACTTCGCCGCGCTGGACGAGCACTTGCGGCGCGTTGTCGCTGTGCACCTCGACGTGAACGCGGCCGTCGTGGCCACGGACCTCCAGATCGAGGCTGCTACCGAGCACACGCAGGCCGCGGAGCCGGACCGTCTGGACGCCAGGGAGCAGGCGCGGCCGGAGGACGACGCGGTGGTTGGCCGGGTCAGTGGTCAGCCCGAGGGTCTGCTGGAGCAGGAGGAAGATGCTGGCGGCCGCCCAGGCTTGCGGCCGGCAGGAGACCGGATAGTCGGCCGGCAGCGACTGGTAATGCCGGTCGCGAACGAAGCCGCAGTATAGCTCGGGGATGCGGTAGCTGGGGAAGCGGACGCCGGCCTCATAGACTTGGGAGGCGACCTCCAGCGCGCCGCGCTCTTGCCCGTAACGCTGGAGGCCGGCGGCGACCAGCGCGTTGTCGTGCGGCCAGACGGAGCCGTTATGGTAGCTCATCGGGTTGAACGTCGGCTCCTCGCTGCTCAGCGTGCGAATGCCCCAGCCGCACAGCAGGTCGGCGGCGAGCAGCCGCTCGGCCACCCGCGCGGCGCGCTCGGGGGCCGCGATGCCCGACCAGAGCACCTGGCCGCCGTTCGAGCCAACGGACGGCACCGGCCGCTTGGCGCCGTCGAGCGCCATCGCGTAGTAGCCCTCGTTCTCCAGCCAGAAGTCGCGCTCGAACTGGGCGCGTAGCGCCGCGGCCTGCTCGCGCAGCGCCGCGGCTCGCGCCGGCTCGCCCCAGCCGGCGAACAGCTCGGCGGCAAGTAGCCGCGCCGCGTAGACGTAGCCCTGTACCTCGCACAGCGCGATCGGCGGCGCGGCCAGCGACCCGTCGCGGTGGCAGACCGAGTCGAAGGAGTCCTTCCAGCCCTGGTTGGCGATGCCGCGCTCCGAGCGGCTGCGGTACTCGACGTAGCCGTCGCCGTCGACGTCGCCGTAGCGATCGATCCACTCCAGCGCCCGCTCGACGGCCGGGCGCAGCGTGGCCGCGAACGCCCAATCGCCGGTCCAGCGCACCAGCTCGCCGAGGACGATCAGGAACAGCGGCGTCGAGTCGATGCTGCCGTAGTAGGGGCCGAAGGGCACGGCGCCACTGGTCGCCAGCTCGCCCATGCGGATCTCGTGAAGGATCTTGCCCGGCTCCTCGTCGCGCCAGTCGTTCACCTCGCGGCCCTGGTGCTGCGCCAGGAAGCGCAGCGTGCCGTAGGCGATGCCCGGGTTGAGCATCAGCGTCGCGTAGGCGGTGATCAGGCTGTCGCGGCCGAAGGGCACGCTGAACCAGGGGATGCCGGCCATCGGTAGCAGCCCGGTCGGGAGCTGGTTCATCAGCAGCCGCAGGTCGCTCTGGCTCTTCGCCAGGAGATGGTTCACCACGTCGTTGTCGGTGGTGATGGCGGTACACTCCTCGGTCCAGAGACGGTACGACTCGCGAATCGCCTGATAGGCCTCGTCCAGGGATGGCGCGGGCGTGACATTGGCGACGGCCAGGGTGGGCGACGCGGCGTCCTCGCCGAGCAGCGGCCGGATGTGGACGCTGAGCGCCGCCGCGCCGCGGGGGGGCAGCGCCAGCTCGAACAGCGCGCAGGCGATCGACGGCAGCACGACGGACTCGGTGCGCGGCTCGCCGACCTCCTCGCCGAACTCGGGCGTCGGCATCGGGCCGGCGAGCTGGGCGTCTGGCTCGACGATCTCCAGGCCGATGGGCGGCTGGCCGAAGCGGATGCGAGTGCAGCGCTCGACGCCGTCGAGGCCCACATAGGGCAGCAGCAGCTCATCGCCGTGGAGGGTAGGCGTGCCGAAGGTGCCGTGCTCCGTGCGGCGATGGTAGCCGCGCACTTCGAACATGTCGCGGAAGTCGGCGGCGAAGCTCAGGCGGACCGTTGCGGTCACGGGGAAGGGGTTGTAGTTGAAGAAACCGATGCGCTCGTGGAGGCCGTCCTGCAAGAAGCGGTTGCGCCGCACGCTGATGGTGCGGGCGCGCAGCGGCTGGCCGTCCGGCAGCACCGTGGGGCTGTTGGCGAGCTGCAAGGTGGTCAGGAAGTTCAGCTCGCCGGCCGTCGCCAGCACCACTGGCTCGAACTCCTCGACGGCAAGCTGGTAGAGGCTCAGGAAGCGGGTGTCGTGGTAGTACAACCCCTGGCCGTCGCCGGCGTGGGCAGAGACGTCGCCACGGCCGTCGCTGACGAGGAAGACCTCGTTCTCTTTGATGACGATCTGGTCGTCCACCGCCGCGTCTCCCGTGCCAAGACGAGGGGCCGGGCAGGCCCCGCGGCCCGACGCCCGACCCCTCCGCGCCGAATAGTGATGACACATCTAGCCGGATTATAGCCATGTCGTCGGGGCCGACTGGGGCGTAACAGGGAGCAGTATTCCCCGCGATGGTCCCGGCCAGGACACTGGGCCGTCTGACCGCAGGAGGGGATGAACCGATGCTTCGCTGCAGAGGGTTTGCCGGTAGCGTGGCCGCGTCTTGAAGCGCCGAGGAACGTGGCGGCTGGAGCAAGCACCAGCGGCCGGAGGGGCTGTCCTCCGGCCGCTGGTCGCTGGGCCCTTAGCAGGGCAACAGACGTGGTCTTGCACCGCTCGGCGCGACGGCTCCCGGGCTCGGCTGTCGGCGCCAGGAGCGGTAGGGCGCCTGCGAGATGACGGGCCGCTTGCCCGCAGGGGTTAGCGTTGCGTGGACGGCGGCTCTGGCCGCGTGTCGCGCACCTTCACGTTACCTTCCTTGTTCACGCGCAGCTCTTCCCGCCGCACCGTACCGGTCAAGTGCTCCGTCTCCGTGACGGGCCGCTTCTCCATGTCAAGCTCTTCGGTGACGACGGTGTCTTTCTCCAGCCGCACCTGTTCGGCCTCGACCGGGACGCGGACCTTTTTGTCATCCGGCTTGATCTCGCCGCTCGTGGGCTGACCCGCGACAGGGCGCCGCTCAATCACGACTTCCTCGTGGGTGACCGGCACGTCGACCGTCTTCTGCTCCGTGACCACTTCCTTGTTGAGGGTCACGGCACCCGCCTCACGCGTCTCCTTCACCGGCCGGAGCTGTTCGCCGCGTAGCTCAATCGTTCGGTGCCAGGCGCGGCGCACGTCCTCGGTGGCCTGGTCCCACGGTGGCTTACGGTTCTGGCGTTCCCAGTCGCGGCGCAGCTCAGGCTCTACCGCATCCCAGTTCTGCTGTCGATAGCGAGGATTGTTCGCCGCCTCCCAGCCTGTACGGTAGGCCGGCTCATGCTCCTCCCAACGCCCGCCGCTCGTTGGCTGGCGCTGCTCCCAGTCAGCGCGGAAGGACCGGGCCTCATCTTCCCAGCGTGCCGCTGGCATGGTTGCCGCTGTCGCGGCAGACGCCTGGCTCGTGCTTCGCGGCGGAGCATCCCAGCCCAACCGCTCGGCATCGTCCTTATCGGCGTTCAGATAGATGTTGTTGTCGCGCACCGACTGCACGGCGCTGTAAGGGATGTAGCGATCACCCCCTAACCCGAACAAGCCGGTGGACACCTTCATGTAGCGGGCGCCCTCGTCGCCGGCTACCTCCTGGACGCTGCCGACCTTGTCGCCGTCGACGTCGAAGACGTCCATTCCCTCGTGCACTTCACTGGCCCAGCGCGTTGCCATCGATCTCTCCTTATTCGTACCGTCCTGGTCTCGTCGACGATAGAGCGCAGACTGTGGCTTCGGCTGCGTTGGCACCTCCAGTAGACGCTTATTCCGTTACCTCGCGGCTCGCCTGGTGCAGCTCCACCGCGCGGCGCGTTCCGAGCCAGCCGCCGAGCGCTCCAGAGCCCAGGCCAAGGAGCACGGCAACCAGCGCGGTCCAGGCGGCATTGCGCGCCTGCTCGGCCGCACGAGCTACGTCGGTGGGTTGAAGGTTCTGGCCGGCCTGCTGCGCCCCATTGGCTGCCTGAGCTGCGGCAGGGGTGAGGTTGAGGCTGGACGCCAAACTGCCGAGCGTACCGAGGACCATGCCGAGCCCCTGGCCGGCCAGCCAGAAGGTGATCGGCACCCCCAGCAAGAAGACGAGAGCGCCGTTGAGCGCGCCCCAGCCCCGATCAAATACGGCCGCGGTCCGCGCGGCCACGAAGCCGCCGAGCAGGAAGGAGAGGATGCCGGTGATCGCGCCCCAGATGGCGGCGTTGCGCCCCAGATCAGGGGGCGGGCCGCCCTGCGCCGCGGCCGTTCCCGCGTTGACCGTGGTGAGCCCCACGGCGAGGCCGAGCAAGTTCAGTATGAGGAGCGACGTGAGGGCCGTGAGAAAGCCCGCCACGATCGGCCCCCAGCGCACCCGGTCCCGCATCAGGTTCAGCCCACGGGGGATGGGGATGTCCTCCATGTCGTCTTGAAAGGGCTCGCGCCGGGTCCATTGCGAAGGAACGGTAGCCGTATCGTCGCGCGTCACGACTACTCGTTCGCTTTGGTCCAAGGGTACCTGCCGTGGATTAGTTGCCATCATCTATCTCCTCTACTGCTGTTATGCAATGGTCACTGGGCAAGAGCGGTGCAAGGTATGTGCCAATGTGTCCAGGGCACTCGCATATCAGGGATGTACGCTCTGGTTCTACGAGAATGTTAAGACGAGCCTCTCGGATTAGAGGGTGCCAGCTAATCCCTCCAGATATGCCGGCGGTGGAGCATGTACCTGCTGAACTGTATGCAATGCGTTAACCTCCCGCGCATCTGTGCTCGAACGACCACAGCGGCGAGTGCGCGACGTGATGCTCTATTGCTGTTTGGGGAGTACTCTTCACGCGCTAAAATGTATCGGACGGCCGCCCCACGTGCGCGACCGCGAATCCACGGACGGAGACGAAAGCGCGTGTCCAGTACCCCTCCTGCCCCGCTGCCTGTCGCCTCGCCCACGCCCGCCGACGTGGCGCGCTGGCGCGCCAACCTGCAGCGCGAGCGCGCCAGTGTCGCGCTGCTGCGCGCGCTCGCCGGGCGCATGCGCGGGCGACGCGAGGCGACCCGGCTGGAAGAGCTGGCCGCGTGCGAGGAGTGCCAGGCCGAGTACTGGGCGGAGCGCCTGCGCGCGGCCGGCGCCGCGGTCCCGCCGCCCCGGCCGTCGCTGCGCGACCGGGCGCTCAGCCTCGCCGCGGCCGTGGTCAACCCGCGCGCCCTGCTGCCCATCGTTACGGCGGACGCGATTCGCGGCGTGGAGGCGTACCGCGCGCAGCCGGACGCGGCCGCGGTCCTGGAGAGCGAGGCGGGCGTGGCGCGCGGGCTCGCGGCGCTCGCCTATCCGGACGCGCCGACGCAGATCATCGAGGCCGGGCTAGAGCATCGCACCAACGTGGGTGGGAGCGGCAGCCTGCGCGCGGCCGTGTTCGGGGTCAACGACGGGCTCACGTCCAACCTCAGCCTGGTCATGGGGGTCGCGGGTGCGGCGACGGACAACCGCCTGATTCTCCTCACGGGCCTGGCGGGCCTGCTCGCGGGCGCCTTCTCGATGGGTGGCGGCGAGTTCATCTCCATGCTGTCCCAGCGCGAGCTGTTCGAGAAGGAGCTGGCGCTGGAGCGGCGGCACATCCAGATCGCGCCCGAGGCCGAGCGCGCCAACCTGGCGCGCATCTACGAGGAGAAGGGGCTCACGCCGCCGCAGGCCGACGCGGTGGCGAAGCAGCTCATGGCCGACCCCGACGTGGCGCTCGACACGATCGCGCGGGAGCAGCTTGGACTCAACCCCGAGGACCTTGGCTCGCCGCGTGGCGCGGCTTACGCCTCGTTCGTGAGCTTCGCGCTCGGCGCGGCGGTTCCCATCGCACCGTTCCTCGTGCTCCACGGCCCGGCGGCCATCGTGGCGGCGCTCGTCGTGAGCGGCGCGGGGCTATTCATCGTCGGCGCGCTGCTCTCGCTCTTCACCGCCCGTAATCCGCTCGTGAGCGGCCTGCGGATGCTCGGCATCGGCCTCGCCGCCGCGACCGTCACCTATCTGGTCGGCCGCCTGATCGGCGTCTCGGTGACGGGCTAGCGCGGGGGACGGACGATAGCGGGTAGAGAATAGGGGGTGGGGGGCGCAGCGACGGCCTCTGCCGGGGGGCCGCGGGGTGTGCCCCAGCACCGTCTCCATCCTTTAGTCGCTGGCAGGCCCGGCTTGGTATACTCCCCTTGATACACCGCACGATAGTGGACCGCGACGAGGGCGGACCGATCGGTCGCCCTCGCTTTGTGTGCCCCGTCGCGCCCCGACCGGACCCGCCGCCGTGGACTCTGGTCTGGAAGCGGCATTTTCCGGATCCGGGCTTCCACGGCGGGCCCACGGAGCGAGGACAGGAGTCTCGATGGATCGCGCCATGCCCGCGCAGCGTGCGCTGCGCAACGTCTGCATCATCGCCCACGTCGACCACGGCAAGACGACGCTGGTCGACGGCATGCTGAAGCAGAGCCATATCTTCCGCGCCAACCAGGACGTCGGCGAGCTGATTCTCGACTCGAATGACCTGGAGCGCGAGAAGGGCATCACCATCCTGGCGAAGAACACGGCCGTTACCTACCACGGCGTGAAGATCAACATCATCGACACGCCCGGCCACGCCGATTTCAGCGGCGAGGTAGAGCGCGTGATGAACATGGCCGACGGCTGCCTGCTGCTGGTGGATGCGGCCGAAGGCCCCATGCCGCAGACGCGCTACGTGCTGCGCAAGGCGTTCGAGGCCGGCCTGCGGCCGATCGTCGTCGTGAACAAGGTGGACCGCACGAACGCGCGGCCCGCCGAGGTGCTGCACCTGACCCAGGACCTGTTCCTGGAGTTGGCAACCGACGCCGAGCAGCTCGACTTCCCGGTGCTGTACGCGATCGGGCGCGACGGCCGCGCCGGCCACGCGCCGGACGCGTTGGCGGACGACCTGACGCCGCTGTTCGACACCATTCTGGAGCACGTGCCCCCGCCGGGCGGCGATCCGGAGGCGCCCTTCCAGCTGATGGTGGCGAGCCTCGACTACGACCCACATCTCGGCCGCATCGCGCTCGGGCGCGTGGGGCGCGGCGGCGTCGGGCCGGGCGACACGGTGCTGCGGCTGGGGCGGGACGCGCAGGAGCGCTACCGCGTCAGCCAGGTGTTCGTCAGCGAGGGGCTGAAGCGGGTGCCGGTCGAGCGCGCGCTGGCGGGCGAGATCGTGGCGATCTGCGGCGTGGCCGAGGCGCAGATTGGCGACACGCTGGCCGACCCGGCGGTGCCCGAGGCGCTCGACCGCCTCACGATCGACGAGCCGACGGTCCGCATGACGTTCGGCGTGAACACGTCGCCGTTCGCCGGGCGCGAGGGCAAGTGGTGTACGTCGCGGCAGCTGCGTGCGCGGCTGTTCCGCGAGCTGGAGACGAACGTCGCGCTGCGCGTCGCGGAAACCGACAGCCCCGACGTGTTCCTGGTGTCGGGGCGCGGTGAGCTGCACCTGGCGATCCTGGTCGAGACGATGCGGCGGGAGGGCTACGAGTTCCAGGTGTCGCGGCCGGAGGTGATCACCCACGAGGAGAACGGCCGCCAGGTGGAGCCGGTCGAGGACCTGGTGATCGACACGACCGAGGAGTACGTAGGTGCCGTCAACGAGCTGCTGGGCAAGCGCCAGGCGCGCTTGCAGAACATGCACAACGACGGGCGCGGCAACGTCCGCCTGGAGTTCCGCATCCCGACGCGCGGCCTGATCGGCTTCCGGCAGCTATTCCTGACGGCCACGCGCGGCAACGGCATCATGGCGAGCCGGCTGGTGGGGTACGAGCCGTGGGCGGGCGACATCAACTCGACTCGCAACGGCGCGCTGGTCGCCTGGGAGACGGGTACGGCGGTGACCTACGGCCTGGCGAACGCCCAGGAGCGCGGCATCACCTTCATCGAGCCGCAGACCAAGGTCTACGAGGGGATGATCGTGGGGCTGCACAGCCGCGAGGACGACCTGACGGTGAACGTCTGCAAGGAGAAGAAGCAGACGAACATGCGCGCCTCCACGGCCGAGATCGCCATCCGCCTCACGCCTCCAATGAAGCTGAGCCTGGAGCAGGCGCTCGACCTGATCGCCGACGACGAGCTGGTCGAGATCACGCCCGCCGGCTTCCGCCTGCGAAAGCGGCTCCTCAGCCTGGAAGAGCGTCGTAAGGCGGCACAGCAGCGCCGCGTCCCCGCGGGCGCGCGCTAACCTTCCCGCCTCACGCGC
Source organism: Chloroflexota bacterium (assembly GCA_035293805.1). Lineage (GTDB taxonomy): Bacteria > Chloroflexota > UBA6077 > UBA6077 > JAJPHF01 > JAJPHF01. The sequence continues at coordinate 45,960 of DATGMD010000055.1, forward strand.
CCGGAAGGCGCAAGCAATGGCGCCCCGACACCGAGGCCGGTGTCGGGGCGCCATTGCTTGTAGCGGCACTGCTCGCCAGGCGCCGTACCCGCAGGGCCGCGATCCCCTGTAGACTGTTGCGCGCGGCCCACGAAATCGGCCGTGCGCAGATCGCGGGAGGTGAGCCTCGATGCCCATCCCGGTGTACCCCGAGAAGATGAAATACCTCGACGACACGCGTCAGCATCTGCTTCGAGAGAAGGACCCCCACAACCTGCGCTCGAAGATCGAGCTGAGCATCGATTGGGTGGGCGGCTGCTCGGGCAAGACCAACCTGCGCGGGGTGGAGCTGGTCTGCGACGAGCGCGAGGGGAGCACCGGCTTCGGGGCGGGGGTGAGCCCGGCGCACACGTTTCTCACCGGCTTCGGCTTCAGCCACTTCACTCAGTGGGGTCGCGCGGCCGTACACTGCGACGTGGTGATCGACTCGCTGCGCGAGGACGTGCGGGGCGGCTTCGACCGGCGCGGGGAGTACCTGTACGAGGAAGGTTGCCCGCACTTGGGGTTCGACGAGATCACCTTCGAGGTGTGGATCGAGAGCAAGGAGCCGCCCGAGAAGATCCGCGAATTCATCTCGTGGGCCGATCGCTCGCCGCCGCACGCCACGCTGCGCCGCGCGGTGCGCCTGGTCGGCATCTTTCGGCTGAACGGCCGTCACCTGGCCACCGCCGTGTACCACCCCGACCGCACCGAGTGGCGCGGCTATCCGTAGGCAGCTCGGCCCTTCCCTTCCTCCAAGTTTGGGGGAGGGGCAGGCCCGAGCTGGGGGGCATCCCCAGGCCCGCGCCGGAGCGCTCCTGGACCCCCGGGCGCGCGGTGCTTGGTCAGCCGCGCCGGGCCTGTTCGTCGGCTTCTTGCTGGCGGCGGTAGCGCTCGCGGATCTCTTCCTGCTCGCGGCGGAGGCGTTCGCGCTTCGATTCGACGCGCTCGCGGGGGCGCTCGGCGGCCGGCGGCGCCTCGCGTCCGCTGCCGAACTGTGCTTGCAGCGCGCGGAGCATGTCGTCCATGGTGGGCGGGCGGCGCGGGGGCGCTGGACGGGGCGGGGCGCCGGCCGGCTGCGCGGGCGCGCGCTCGCCGGGCACGCCGGGACGGGGCGGTGCGGCCGGGTGCGGGCCGGCCGGCGGGGCGGGACGCGGACCACCGGGCGGCGGGCCGCGATGCTCCGCCGCGGCTGGCACGGGGCCGGGTGGGCGCGGCGGCGGCGGGCCGGCCGGCGGGCCAGCGGCGGGCCGCCCGGGCTGGGGTCGGGCCGGCGGCACCGGCGGCGGGCCGGCGGCCGGGCGGGGCGCCGCGACCGGGGCGCGCACGGGCGCCGGCGCGGGGCGCGGCGCGGGCGGCAGCTTGCTCGCCTGGTAGCGCAACAGTCGCGCGGTAAAGGCTACCGCCGCGGGCAGCTCGCCGGCTGGCACGGGACGCAGACGCTGGCAGGCGTCGCGCACGGCGGCGAAGGCGCCGGCGCCGCCCGGAACGAGCGCGGCGCCGGCGGGGCCAGCGAGGTCGTCCAACAGAGCGAAGAAGTCGGCGGCATCGCGGTGGGCGTTCAGGTAGGCGCTTACCTGGGCCAGCGCGTCGTCGGCACGGCGCGCGGCCAGCTCCTGAGCGATCGCCTCGACCGTCGGCCAGTACTGTCTGTCCACGACCTAGCACACCTCTCGGAACGCGGCGGCCTCGCTGCCGGCCAAGCGGGGGGCAAGCCGCCGCACCACGGCCGCTTCGGTCCTTGCCGTCGCGGTCAGTATCCCTCGGCAGGGCAGTCGCGCCCGCTGGGGTAGCGCAGGATGCCTGCCAGCCGGTCCAAACGGTCGCGCAGCACGAGCCCGCTGTCCAGCGCGGCTTCCAAGTAGCCGTGCAAGTCTGGCGCGTTGCCTGCGCTCGCGCCGTCATCCGGGGCGGGCGTGGCAAACCGCGCGGGCTCGTAGCGCAGCCAGCGCGTCGCCGGCTCGTCCAGGACCAGCGACGTGACGATGAATTCGGCCGAGCCAAAGCACGTGGGCTTGTACCCGCCCAGCTTGAGCCGCAGGGGCGGCTCGCCCTGGCCGAGCGCGAGCAGCAGCAGCCCCAGCTCGGCGGGCTGAAGATTCGCACAGTCGATCCGCCAGGCGAGCGCGCTGCCTTCCGGGAAGACCTCGACGGGGAGAGGGCCGCTGGCGGGGCGACCGTGGCCGTAGAAGCGGCGCCCGGGCGGCGGAGCGCCCCGGCCGGCGCGTGGCGGGTGACGCTCGGGCACGCGCGCGATGGAGGTGCTGCCCTCGGCGAGCGAGGCGTCGGCGACGCGTAGCCGCCCGAGATAGCCCTGGCCGCCGAACAGCCGGCAGGCGGGGCAGAGCGCGTCGCGGCGCGTGCAGGGCCGCAGCGCGTGGAGGGGCGGCGGCAGGAGCCGCGTGGCCGGGCCGCGCACGGTCAGGCACGATGCCGTGATCGCCTCCACGATGCTGCGCAGCGCTCCCTTCAGCGTCGTGCCGGGGAGGACCGGCGTCTCGCCCGCGCGCGCCAGCGGGAACAGCAGCGGCGTCTCGGCCGCGAGCGTCGGTAAGATCCGCGCGGTCCGCTCCACGGTGCTGGCGCCGACGTGGAGCGGGGTCAGCGCCACGAGCCGGCCTGCCAGATGGCCGCTTAGCGCGCCGGGCACCTGGCGGTCGTGCCCCTGGGTGAACAGGGGGTCGCGCCGGGCGACGGTGCCGTCGCCCAGCGGCACGTAGCCGTAGGGCTTGGGCGCGCGGGGCGGGCCGGCGGGTCGCATAGCGCTCATCCCGTCTCCGTCAGGGTCGTCAGGCGGATGAATCGCACCTGGCCGTCGGCGCCTACCAGCAAGCGGTAAGGTAGCCGCGCCTCAGGGGCGGTCGCGCCGAGGCCCGCGTAGTCCAGCGGGCGCGGCAGGCGCGGCTCGCCATAGAGCCCGTCCGCGGCGCGCGTGCCCCAGAGGAACAGGCCGTCGGCTTCGGCGCTGGGCACCGCGCGCAGCTCGTCGCTCAGCGGCTGGAAGCCCTCGGGCCGCGCGTCGCCCTCGCCCAGGTAGAGGGCGCTGAAGCGCGCGGCGCCCGACGGGTGCCAACGCATCTCGGCCACCGCGCTCCAGACTCGCCCCTCGCTCCAGTCGTCGAGGTCCGTGGGCAGCCCGGCGCTGATCGGCCCGAGGGCCTCCGGGCAGGCGACCCAATAGTGGGCGCGACCGTCGGCGAAGGTCGCGCGCAGAAGGGCGAGCAGCGCGTCGGCGGTCAGGTCGTCGCGCACAGCGGCGATGGCGGGCACGCCAGGCCGGCCGTCGGCCGCTGCATCGGCGGGCGGCTCGCCTGGCTCGGCTGCGGCCTCGTCGCTCGCGGGCTCCGCGTCGACCGGCGTCTCAGCGTGGACTGACTGCGGGAGCATGTCACCAGCCACGTTGGTAGCCGGGGTAGGCGTCGGCGTCGCGGGGGGCGCATCGGACGGCGCTAGGGGCAGGGGCCTGTCGTCGGCGGCTGGAGGCGCCGGCGCCAACTGCTCCTCGGGGTGCTGGTCGGCGCTCACGAGGCCCCCACGGCCACTTCCACGCGCTCGGCCCAGCGCTCGGCGCAGGCGCGCCACAGGCTGTCGAGCGCGTCGGCGGGCACGCGCACCTCGGCATTGCCCCAGCCGTCGTCGGTGGCGGAGCTGCCGCTCGGCAGCGCGGCGGCATCGGGAGTGGGGAAGGCGTAGCCGTTCGTGTCGGGGAAGGCGCCCGCCCCATAAAGCTGGTCGGCCGGACCGATCGCCGCGCCCGCGAGCGTCATCAGCGTGCTATCACGAACGGTGGCGCCCGGATACCGGATGGCGAGGTCCGTTACCTCGACGGCCATCCGGCCGAGGCCGCGCGACTTGCTGGCTCCCAGCGCCAGTCGGCCGTCGGCCAGATCGCGGAGCGCGAGGCCCAGCAGCCCGAACTGCGCCAACGTGAAGTTGTGCAGAACGATCCGCGTCGTGAAGCGCCCTGCGGTGACGGCCTCGTAGGTGAGCGGCCCCGTGGCCGCGCTCCCGTACACGCGGTCCACGCCGACGCTGGCGCGCGGCTCGACGCGCGGCGCGGCCGTGGGGTAGGCGTCGGCCAGGGCGATGTGCGCGGCCTCGTGCTGGTTGCCGAAGAGCTGGCAGATGAAGCACGAGTCGCGGTAGGCGCGCCGGCTGTCGCCCCGCTCGGCGAGGCCCTGCAGCCGCCGGTTGCAGGAGTAGCCCGGTCCGTCAGGTGCGCTGCCGAGCGGGTTGCAGCTCAGGCGCGGCCGCCGGTCAGGCCCCTCGCCGCCGACCGTGCGCGCGATCCGCTCGCAGTGGGCGCGCAGCGCGCCCTTCAGGCTGCTACCGGGCAGGTAGATCGTCTCCAGGCCCGCACGATGCGTCCGGGCAAACTCCACGTCAGGGCGCGTCGGATCGGCGCTTGGGTGCGCGGCCTTCACCAGCAGCGGCCCTGCCGCCGTCAGCGCCAGGGTGAGGACGGCCTCGTTCACGCGGCGGCGGTGCATCAGCCGGTCTCCTCAGGCAGGGTGTCGGCACGGAGGCAGTCCAGGAACGCGGACACCCAGTCGCGCACCGTCCCGTCGTCCACCGGGGCGCCGCTTGTAGGGTCGGCCAGGTAGGCGAGCAGGCTGTCGACGTCTCGGCGCACCAGGGCCCTGCGCGTCACGGTGAGCTGTACGCGCCCCAGCCCGCGCCCGCGGCCGCCGCCGAGCGCGAGCCGCCCCATCTCCAGCTCGCGCAGGCCGAGCGCGAGCATGCCGAGCAGGCGGGGGTCGTCGGTGTCGACGCGCAGGTGGCAGGCGAACTCGACCCCGGCGGGCACGACCTCGTAGTCATAGCCGAGCGCGCGGCGGCCCGTGTCGGTGTCGCGGTCCACCGCGATTCCTTCGCGCACCTGGTACTGCCCCAACCAGGTCTCGGGCTCGACCGGCAGGTCGGCCACCTGCACGCGCGACGCCAGCCACGGCGCCCCGAACAGCCGGCAGACCCAGCACGTCTCGGCCGGCAGCGCGGCGGTCCGCGCCTCGGCCGTTCCACCGGCAGCGAGTGCCGGGCGGGCGACCGCGGCCGGCACGCAGCGCTCGGCGTCGCCGCCGGCCGGGTTGCAGGCGCGCGCCGGCCGTACCGCGCGCACGACGCGTTCGACCTCGGCACGCAGGGCGCCTTTGAGCGTGGCGCCGGGAATCAGCGGCCGTCCCAGAGCGTCGCGGGCCACGGGGCGGTCCGTCGCGATCGGGAGCGTGCCGCTGGCCGCCCCCGCGTGCAACGCGGTCAGCGCGCGCAGCCGCCCCTCCACGGTGAAGCGTCCGCCGAAGCGATCGAACGTCACGACGGGCTCTCCGTGGGCTCACCGGGCGCGGGTGGCGGGGACTCCGCGGCCGCCGAGCGCGGCGGGGCGGCTTCGCCATCGGGCCTGCTGTGCGTCTCGCCTACGGCCGCGCCGCTCGGTGATGCTGTCTCGGATGGGGCCGCGCTAGGGTGCGACGTGAGCGCGGGTGCTCCCGCGCTCGGCTCGGCCGGCCCTTCGCCGGTGGGCGCCTCTGCGGTTGGCGGCGGCGGCTCGGCGGGCGGTGGCGCCCCGCCCGCGGCCTCGCCGGCGGGCGGCGCCGCCTCTACGGCGGGCGCGGGCGGCGCCGGCCGGTCGGCGGGCGCGGGGCGTTCGGGCGGTGTGGCCGCCGGCCCAGCTGACGGGCGCGGCGGGGTGGGGCGGGCGGCGCGACCGGGCGCGCGGCCGCCGGCGGCCGCCGGCGCCGTCCCGCTGGGCCCGCGCGCGGCCGCCGCGGCCGGGCCTGTCGCGCCGGGCGTCGCTCGCTCGCGCTCTTGCTGACGATAGGCAAAGTGGCGGCTGAGGTAGCCCAGGTACAGGCGGGTCAGCCGCAAGTGCGCGTCACGCTGCCGCTCGGGCATCCCGGCGCCCCTCGCGGCCGTCGCGGCGAGCCGGTCCAGGTCGCCGTCGATCTGCGCCACGAGGCCCTCGGCGAAGGCGCCCTGACGCCAGCCCCGCCCCTCTGGGCGCGCTACCTGGTAGTACACCCAGTTCTTCAGCACCTCGACGCTGTCGGTCTCGTTCGCAACCGCTACAGCGTTGCGAAGCTGCGCCTCGCGCAGCTCGACCGCCTGGCCTGTCGCGCCGAATAGCCGGGTATTGACCAGCTCACGGCCCAGCTGCACCACGCGATCGAGCTGCGCGTCTACCGCGCGCTGGAGGCGAAGCGCCGCGCGGGCGTCGGCTGTCACCGGGTCCGGCGTCAGGCTGTGAGCGGCCGACGGCTCGGGTGCGGCAGTCGGCGCCGCTGACGCCGCGGCAGTGTTGCCATCTGCCGGCGCCTGCATCGATGGCTCGCCGGTCGGGCGGGCGGCCGGCGTGCCGGCCACTGGGCCGGGCGCGGGCTGATCGGGCGCGGCCGCCGCGCCGGCCGGCGTCTCGGGCAGGGCGCTCTGGGGAGCCGCTACCGCCCAGCCCGCCGGCTCCTGGAGCGGGTCGCCCCCCGCGTCCGGGGCCGCGCCGCCTTCCGCCCGCCCCGCGGTCTCCGTTACCGGCTGCTCTTCCAACGGACCCCCCCCTCGACCTTGACGACTGGCGCGCGGCACGACCGGGCCGCCCCCCGGTGCGCGCCACGCTACCCACTATACCGCTTGCTCGCGCAGCACGAGGTGGAACGGGTCGCAGACGTGCACCCGGCCGTACCCCTCCGCCGTCCGCAGGCCAATGCCTTGCCATTCGAGCGCTTCGAGAGCCGCGTTCCAGGCAGCCAGGTCGGTCGTGCGAAACAGGTAGCAGCTACCGCGGGCCGCCGCCAGCTCGGTGGGGCGTGGCAGCCCCCACGCGGCGTTCCAGCCGCCGCGCCAGGCCGGTGCCGCATAGGCCCGCACCAGCGTCAGCGACGGGTCAGCGACGCCCGTGGCCGCGCGCAGCAGGTCGGCGTCCAGCACCGTCGTCGGCGCCCAGCCGCGCCGGCGCAGCAGCGCGTCGGCGCGCAGGTCCAGGCTGAAGTAGCTGCCTTCGAGCGACGCAGCGCTGAGCGGCGCGAGCCGCGCGTACTGGCCGCGCCGCACGGACACCGCGCGCGCGAACACCTCCAGGCGCTCGGCTAGCGGTGACGGCGGTGGGACCTCGGCCGTCACGACCCGGACGGCTCCCAGCCCGCGCGACCCGCCGCCGCCTAACTGCTCCACGCGCGCCAGCGCATCGGCCAGGCGGGCGCCGTTCGCGTCGTCGGGCACCAGCACCTCGCCCCGAAACGCCATCTGCCGCGTCCCACCCCCGGCGTCGGCCACCACGTCCGCGACGACGGGCACCGTGTAGGCCCGCCCGGCGGCGGTCGTGCGCGTGCGACGGTCGACGCCCGCGCGGGCGAGCACGCGGGTCGGGACGCGGGCGGCCGTGTAGCTGCGCGCCCCGCCACTGGCGCCGCGGCCGTAGCAGCCGGCGTACCGCACCACACGCGCCTGACATCCCGGCTCCGGGCAGCGCGGCGTGTAGAGCAGCCCGGCGGGTTGCAAGATCTCCCAGAAGGCACGGTCGATCAGCGTATCGAATACGCCGTGGCCGCGCTCTGGCCCGAGCTGCGTGCGAAAGCCAGGCACACGCTGGCAGCTTACGGCAGTGGCGGGAAGCAGCTCCGGAGCGTCGGCGGGCAGGCAGTCGCCGAACACCGCGGCTGCCGGACCGCCGAACAGCGCGCCCACGGGGCAGTCGGCGGCGCGGCACCGGCCATTCGCCTCACGGTGGGCCGGCGGACACGCGCCCTCGGCCAGCAGCACGGCGGCCGCCGCGCCGCGCAGCCGTGCGCCGGGCACGTAGTCGAGCCCCTCTACGCTCTGCCCGTCGGGCTGGCGCTCGGCGAGCGCCAGCGGGCTCTCCAGCGTGATCGTCACGCCCAGGCGTTTCCGGCTACCGTTCATGAGGCCCAGCCCTCTGGCTCGTCGCGGTCAGTCGTCCGAGGGCCGCCGCCTCGAAGGCCACGGGCTGCCCATCCAGCCGCGCCGTGGCCTCGACGACGCTCCAGCCGAGGCCCCGTGTCTCGCCCGCCCCAACACTGTCGAGGAGCCGGCAGCTCGCCAGCAGGAGCTGGAGCAACGCTGCCTCGGCCAGGCTGCCGGTGATCGCGCTCTCGCTGGCGAAGCGTAGGCCATCGGCGGGCAGCGGCGGGGACGTCTTGACCAGGTACGCGGACGCCGGGACCGCCACGCCCAGGCGACGGTCGAGCGCCACGCCAGCGCGCGCGAACGGCGGCAACGGCGGCTCGGCGCCGCCGCTGGCCGGCTCGACCACGGCGCGCAGGTCCCGCCAGCGGAGGGGGCTGGGCCACGGCGGCGCCCCGAACAGCGCGCAGACGACGCACGGCGGCGCTACCACCTGGGGCGCGCGCGGACACATCGTCGCCGGAGCCGGCGGCCGACAGACCGCGAGGCCGAGGCTGCGGGCGACCTGCTCGCAGGCCTGGCGGAGCCGCCCTTTGATCTGGGACCCGCGGAGGACGAGATGGTCGCGCGCGTCGCGCGACCCGACGCCGGTGGCGAGCGCGCCATGCACGGTCACGGCCAGGGCGACCTCAACGCGCGGCATGGACGCTCCCCGGCACGTCGGCCGCGCAGAACGAGGCCAATGTCAGCACGTCGACGAGCACCGTCTCCCGCCGCTCGCGGCGGTCCGGCGCCGGCGGCAGCGCGCGCCACGGGGGCGCGACGTCCGCCCGTCCGCCGCGCCCCCGCCACGCCTCGTCCAGGCGGCTCAGCGCCTGGCGTAGCGGCACCGCGGCGCGCGTGCAGTAGGCCAGGTAGTCCACGCTGGCCGCCGCTTCACCGCCGGCCAGCAGTAGCTGCAGGCGCTGCCGCTCGGCCGGCGACAGGCCCAGCCGCGCGAACTCGCGCGCCGAGGCCAGCAAGCCCTCCAGCTCCGGCCAGGTGTAGGGTGCCGCGTATAACCGCAGCTCCGGCGCGTCGCGGCGCTCGCGCCGGACCTGGCCCGCGCGCCAGTCGGCCAGCTGGGTGGCTGGCAAGCCATTGCTGTGCAGCACCAGGAAGTCGCAGTAGCCGCCGCGGTGCGCGTCGACGCGCTCCCGCGCAGCGCTCGCCCGCGCGCGCTTGGCGGACGCCAGGAGCTGGCGGGCCAGATCGTGCAGCAGCAGCAGCGACGCGGTCGCGGGCGCGACGACGACGCCGGCTGACAAGGTGAGCGCCGCCGGGACGGGGGTGGCAACCGGCGCGTCGCCAGTGCTACCGCGGCCGCCGCGTGGCGGATGGTAGCGGTGCGGCGCCCAGGGGTCGCCCTCCGCCGGGAGCGGGAAGCGTCGCTCGAAACCCCGCCCCAGCGCGCTCGCCACGGGCAGCGCCCGGTGGCCCGGCACCACCAGCAGCGCCCGATCGGCGGTGAGCGCCAGGACTTCGGCGGGGCAGGCTACCGCCTCGTCGTCCCCCATCGGCGGGAAGGAGAGCGCGTTGCGCAGCGCAGTGCCCAGCGCCTCGGCGAGGTGTTGGCTGAAGGCGCGGTAGTCGCTGGCCGCGCGGAGGGCCTCCAACTGCTCGCGCACGTCGTCCACGTCGGCGACGATCAGTCCCACGTACCCGGGGGGCCACGACGCGGCGCCGAGCGCGCTGAGGGTGATCGCGCGCTCGCTTGCCCCCGTGCCGCCCGTGGCCGGGGCCCCGTCACGGCCGTCGATCGCCGCCAGCCGGTCGGCCACGCTACCGTCGGGCACGCTGGCGAGCGTGATGGCGGCGGCCTTGCGCGCGCACGGCTCGCAGAGCGGCTCGCCGCTCGGGCCGCGGGTGGCCGCGGCGCAGCGGTCGCAGGCCGGGCAGCGCTGTGCGTAAACGGGGGGCTCCCAGTTCGGATAGCTCGCACGTTCGTCGCGGCGGCGCTGCCACAGCAGATCGACCGCGGCGACCAGCTCGCCAAAGCCTTTGCCCGGCGGAAAGCTGCCGGGCTCGAGCGGCGCCGCAAACCGCCGCTCGTCGGCCACCAGCAGGCGGAGGTCGGCGTCGGCCTGCGCGGCCTCGTACTCCAGGCGCCAGAAGCGGGTTGGCTCCAGCCCGTACTGCAGCTCCAGGGGCTCGCAGCGCCGCGCGACCGCGATGGCCGCCGCACTGAGCGTCTGCTCGGCGTATAGTGCCTCGATGGCCGCGGGCAGGGCGTCAGCGAGCGCAGCCGGCGCCAGGGCGAGCACGCCGCTGCTGTCGCCGTGCAGGACGCACTCTGGAGCGTCGAGCGGCGGCACGTCCCAGCGGGCGGCGAACCAGGCGCGCACCTCTTCGGCACGGGCGGCGTCCGCGGGATCGGTGAAGCGCGCGCCGAACAGGGCCGGCACGTCGACCCGGCTCAGGCGGTCCAGCAGCGCGCTGGCCCCCCGCGCCTCCTGTAGCCGCGGCGCCTCGAAGCGGTATTCGTCGGCCGCGACGGCGCCACCCGCCACGAGCGCCAGACTGGCGAGCGGCTGGCCGCGGCCCAGCGGGTGCGCCGCAAAGGCGCGCGGCGCGGGCTGGTTGGGCGGCACCGGCAGCGGCAGGGCCACCATCAGGTGCGCGGCGTACAGCGCCTGCTCGGCGGGCGAGTTGAACGCGCTCAGCGGGAACGGGGAGCCGGGCAGCGCGTCGAAGAACAGGCGGCGGTCCTCTACCCAGCGCCGCACCGGTGCCGGCAGGCGCGCAAGGGCGCCCGCGGGCAGGGCCAGGTCGTGCGCTAGCGCCGCGAGCCGCAGCAAGTCGGGATCGACCGGCGCGCCGCCCGCGCGCAGCTCGTAGCCCAGGCAGTAGGCCAGCGCGGCGGCCAGCAGCGTGTGCTCCCGGCCGCGGCCCGCCTCCGCGTGCGTGGCCTCCGCGCTGCCGGCCTGGCCGGCGCGCAGGAGGTCGTACAGCGCCCGGGCCTGCGCGGCGGCGCCCTCGCCGGCGCTGGCGAGCACGGTCTCGAAGTCGACCGCGACGGGCGGCAGGGTCTGGCTCATCCTGGCGTCAACGCTCCTACGCGCGGCGGGGAAGGACGAATGGGAGAGCCTACCGTACTCTACCCTATCAATGCTGGTCGCTCCTTGCAAGCCACGGCGTGGCTCCCGAATCCCCAGCAGGGGGTCGGTTGCCCGTCACCCGATGGGCTCGCTTACTGTAAGCCCGTGCAGCATCAGCGCGCGCGGCACTTCTGGTACAATCGAGCCGCACGCACGGCGCGTGGGCGCCGCCGCGGCCGCGCTGCCCCCAACCTGGCGACCGTACGAGATGCCCGGTGGCCCGCGCCGCCCGCCGTCCGTCCGGGGCTGCCGTGCGAGGTGAGTACCGTGCCGAAGGACCTGCGCACCTGGATCGACGAGCTAGACGCCGCCGCCGAGCTAATCCGCATCGACAAGCCGGTGGACCCGCTGACCCAGATGGGCGCGCTGCTCTATCAGTCGCGCGAGAAGGCGCTGCTGTTCGAGAAGCTGCCCCACGGCTGGCGCTCGCTGGGCCAGGCGCCCGCGAACGTGCGCCATGCGGCGCTGGCGTTCGGCACCACCCTCGACAACCTCGTGCCCTATGTGGCCGAGAAGTTCAACGCGCGCCGCGAGCCGGAGATGGTCCACAGCGGGCCGGTGAAGGACGTGCGCTGTGGGCCCGGCGAGTTCGATCTCACCACGCTGCCGGTCCACGTGGCCGGCCAGCGCGACGGCGGCCCCGTCATCGGCTCGGGCCTGGTCGTCACGAAGGACCCGGACACCGGCCGGCGCAACGTGAGCTTCCATCGCCTGCAGGTGAAGGGGCCGAACAAGACGGGCATCCTTCTTTACCCCCGCCACTCCTGGACCAACTATCTCAAGTATCAGGAGCGCGGCGAGCCGATGCCGGTAGCGATCTTCATCGGCCACTACCCGCTGTACTACGCGGCCGCCTCGACCACCGCGCCCTACGGCACCGACGAGTTCGAGGTCGCGGGCGGCTACCTGGGCGAGGCGGTGCGGCTGGTGCCGTGCGAGACGGTGCCGCTAGAGGTGCCGGCCGACGCCGAGATCGTGCTCGAAGGGCATATTCCCCCGCATTATCGCGAGGAGGAGGGGCCGTTCTCCGAGTTCCAGGACTACTACGTGACGGGCACTGGCAAGAACCCGGTCGTCGAGTACAGCTACCTGACGCGGCGCAAGGACGCCATCTTCAAGAACCTCCAGAACGGCTCGGAGATGGAGGGCTGCGTCTTCCACAAGGTGCCGATGAGCGCGATGATCTACCGCCGGCTACGCGACGTGGGCGGGCGCGCGGAGATCCACAACGTGATGGCGCTGCCGGGCATCTTCGCGCTCGTGGTGCAGATGACCCAGCGCTACTACGGCGAGGCCAAGAACATCCTGATGGCCGCGCTCTCCTCGGAGTACCAGCACCCGAAGGTGGCCATCGCGGTCGATCGGGACGTGGACATCTTCAACCACTCGGAGGTGCTGTGGGCGCTAGCGACGCGCGTGAATCCGGCGGAGGACGTGATCGTCGTTCCGGGCACGCACAACCACGCCATGGACGCCGCGCTGCCGGAGCTGGGGGCGCCCGGCACCGCGCTGTGGCAGCGCCGGGGCGGTAAGCTGCTGATCGACGCGACGATCCCGCCGCCGGCTGATGCCGAGGCGCGCGCCCAGTTCGAGCGCATCCGCCCGGTCAACGGCGACACCGTGCGCCTGGCCGACTTCGCCGCGCCCGAGTCCATGGATATCGTCCGCGCGCTGTCGCCGGTGTTCTTTGGATCGAAGCTGTTAGGATAGCTGTCAGCAGTCAGCAGTCAGCGGTCAGTAGTCAGCAGTCAGCAGTCAGCCACTAGGTCCGGGGTGGGCGTTTCGGGGGTGGCCGCGTGGCATCAACCGCAGACCGGGCAGAGCACGCTGAGACCTGATGGCTGATGGCTGATAGCTGAGGGCTGACGGCTGTTAGCTGATAGCTTGGAGGACGCCATGATCGTGCGTACGCTCGCCGAGGGACAGACCGCGCTCATCGGGCAGACCGACCACTCGCGGCTCGTGGGGCAGCTCGCGGCGCACTGGGGCAACGAGCGTTTCGCCGCGCCCGAGCCCTACGACGAGGTCGTGCGGGCCGCCACCTACCATGACTTCGGCTGGCTCGACTACGAGACGCGGCCGCTCGTGAACGCGGAGACCGGCCGCCCGCACGAGTTCCGCGACCTGCCGTTCCGGCCCGACCAGCTGGAGGCGTATGGCCGCTGGGTGGAGTGGATCACGGCGATCGACCCGTACGCCGGGCTGCTCGTCGGGCGGCACCGCACGGGGCTGTGGCAGAACCGCTACGGCACGATCGAACACCCCGGCATGGGCGCCCGCGGCGTGGCGCCCGAGATCCAGGCGTTCATCGGCGAGCAGGAAGCAGCGCAGGCCAAGCTGTCGCCCCAGTTCGACCCGGCGCAGCTTGCCGTGAACTATCACCTACTGCAAGTGTGGGACCTGCTCGGCCTGTACTTCTGCTGCCGTTCGCCTTACGAGGACTATATCGAGCCCGTGCCGACCAGCTACGCCGGCAACGGCATGGTCCGCCTCGACCTCACGCCGCGCGGCGACTGGGAAGTGGCGCTCCAGCCCTACCCCTTCGACGTGCGGCCGCTTCAGGTGCAGATCGGCTACAAGGCGCTGCCGCGCGACTCCTTCGCCAGCCAGGACGAATTCCGCCGGGCCTACTTCCAGGCCGAGAGCAAGCTGCTCACCTACACGCTCGTCTGAGCGCGCGCCACCGGGGACCGCGCCGCAGCCGCTCGCTGCGCCTTTCGCGGCGGTTCAGCCGCCGGTAGGCGATCCAGGAATAGGGTGGGGGGCGTCCCCCGCCGCCTAGGCGGCCGACTGGCTCGGCGTCCTGTTCAGGCTGGCCATCACCCTGCCCGCCGCCCCGCCCGCGCACGCTGCCGCGTTCACGGTAACCAGCACCGAAGACCTCGACCAGGCGCCCGGCTTCACCGGGCAGTGCGTCACCACGGTGGGGACTTGCACGCTGCGGGCGGCGATCAAGGCGGCGCGGGACCTGGCGGCGCAGAGTCCGAGCCTGAACGCCCACGCCGTCAACCTCGGGGTCGCCGGGACCTACCTGCTCACCCTGGGGCAGCTTACCGTGCACGGCCCGCCCAACGGGCTGATCCTGGTGATTGCCAACACCAGCGGGGGCGCGGTCGCCCTCGACGGCAACAACGCCAGCTGCGTGCCGGACGTGGCGCCGACCGCCGGGGTCACTCTCTACGTGGACGGCGTGGCGGTCCAGCACGGGCGCGCGGGCAGCGGAGAGTCCGGCGGGGGCCTTCGGATAACCGGAGGCGCCTTCGTGACCCTGACGAACACGACGGCGAGTGGCAACGTTGCGGGTACGAATGGCGGCGGTCTTGCGAACATTGGCCTCCTGACCCTGACGAACACGACGGTGAGCGGCAACTCAGCCGCCGTGGGCGGCGGCCTATTCAACGAACCTTCACCGTTTCCACGGACGCTGCAAGCGAGCATCGTCGCGCGCAATCGCGGCGGCAACTGCAACGCTCCGATCAATTCCCAGGGCGACAACGTGAGGGACGACAGCACGTGCTTCGCCCACGACCCGAGCGGGCTCCACGACCAGGTGGTCGCGCCGAGCACGCCGCTCCTGGGCACCTCGGCAGCTACGGCGGGCTCACACCGACCATCCCGCTGCTGCCCGGCAGCCCGGCGCTCGACTGGGTGACGCACAACGCCTGCCCACCGCCCAGCACCGACCAGCGGGGGTGGCCCGGCCGCAGGGCGCCGCCTGCGACAGCGGGGCCTTCGCGGGCGTCCTCACCTTGACCCCCACGCCGACGTTCACGGCGACGTCCTACCCGCCCACCCGCACCCCGGCGCCTGGGCCGAACCCGGCGGTGACGGCGGTGAACAACGGGGATGGGCGGCTGCGGGTAACGGTGGTCTTCCCCCTCGCCACGGCCGGCTGCACCGGGCAGCCGCGGCTGGTGTTCGAGGGGAGCAGCACGAACGGGGTGGTGGACATCGGCAGCATGGTGGGGCAGGCGCCGCCGTTCGAGCAGTCGCTGGGCCCCGGCACGCAGACGGTCGTGTTCTTCGTGCGGCGGGTGACGCCCGGGCGGGCGACGACGGTCCAGCTGCACGCGGTCGACGCCTGCGGGCGGAGCTGGCCGACGCTTGTCGGCGGCGGCCCCGGCGCCTTCTGACCCGCCGCCCGCCCCCGACCCGGCGCCCGCCCCCGGGGTCCCGATCCGCCCCGGTGGCCCGGGCCGCGCCGCCGCCCGGGTCCCGCGGCCCTCTTCTCGCTCGGGATTGCGCGCCGCGCCGCGTTTCCTTGACAGCCCCGGCGGCCCATGATAGGCTGGGGCAGGTCCGCCGACTGTAGATTTTTGCAGGTTTCCTGGGCCCATCCCGCCCGCCCGGAAGCCTGCTGGGAGCGCTGATCCCTTGCCCAGCAGCAGTTCCGGGGCTGCGCCGCGCGCGGTGAGCGCTGCCCCGGTCGCCTCCGATCCAGGCCCCGTGCCGGCCGACGATGCGGCGGGGGCCGACACGACGACGTGGCTGCCGATCCGGCGGGCCGCGGACCTGCTCGGCGTCAGCCCCGCGACGCTGCGGCTGTGGACCGCGGCCGGCAAGGTGCGCGCGGGCGTCACCCCGGGCGGGCACCGGCGGTACGCCGAGGTGGAAGTGCGGCGGCTGCTCGCCGAGCGCCGCGAGGCCGACTGGGACGCGGTGGCGGCCGAGCTGGCGGCGGCGCTGCGGGCGCGGTACGCTGACTTGGCGCGGGCCGAGGCGCCACGCCAGGCATGGTTTCACCGATTCGACGCCCCAGCACGGGCGCGGGTCCACGCCTTGGGCGAAAGCTTGCTGGCACAGGTGGCCCGGCTGCTGGCGGCGCCCGGCGCCCGCGAGCGCGCTCGGCTGCTGCGCGACGGCCGCCGCATCGGCGCCGAGTACGGGCGCGAGGTCGCGCGTCTGGGCCTCGCCGCGAGCGACGCGCTGGCGGCGTTCCTGTTCTTCCGCACGCCGATCCTGGAGAGCGTGAACGCGACCGTGCGGGCGCGGCCGGGGCTGGCGCTGCCGGCGGGCGACGCGCTGGCGGCGGTCACGGACCTGCTCGACGCGGTGCTGCTGGCGCTGACGCGCAGCTACGAGGCGAGCCGTGCCGAGCCGCCGCGCCGCGCCGCGACGGGGGCCAAGGGGCCGGCGGGCGCCGTAGATGCGGGCGATGGCGCAGCGCTGGACAGGCGGGGGCCGCGATGACGGCGTATTACCCGGTCTGCCTGGACCTGCGCGGGCGACCGTGCGTGGTGATTGGCGGCGGGAGCGTCGCGGCGCGCAAGGTCGAGGGGCTGCTGGCGTGCGGCGCGCGGGTCACCGTGGTCGCGCCGGCGCTCACGCCGGCGCTGCAAGCGTTGCTCGACGCGGGGCGCATTGCCGTCCGGCCGCGGCCCTACGCCGACGGCGACCTGGCCGGGGCGGCGCTTGCCATCGCCGCGACGGACGAGCGCGACGTGAACGCGCGGGTGGCCGCGGAGGCGCGCGCCCGCGGCGTGTGGCTGAACGCGGCCGACGACCCGGAGCGCTGCGACTTCATCCTGCCGGCGGTGATCCGGCGCGGCGATCTGCAGATCGCGATCTCGACCGGCGGCCGGAGCCCGGCGCTGGCGCGGCGGGTGCGCGAAGACCTGGAGCGCCTGCTGCCCCCCGAGTACGCGGCGCTGCTGCCACTGCTCGCCGAGGTGCGCGCGGAGCTGCGCCAGGAGGGGGTGGACGTGCCGCCCGAGCGCTGGCAGAGCGCGGTCGACGACTACGTGCTGGACCGCCTGCGCGCCGGCGACCTGGCGGGCGCCCGCGCCCGGCTGCGCGCGGGGCTGGTGCTGCAGCCGCTCGTGATTCCCAAGTCTCGCACGGAGGCCTGACTCCGATGCTGGTGATGACGCTCGGGCTGAGTTACAAGACGGCGCCGCTGGCGCTCATAGAGCGGGTCGTGTTCCCGCCCGAGACGCTGGGACGCGCGCTGGACGCGCTGCGTGAGCACGTGGCGCACGGCGTGGTAATCTCGACCTGCAACCGCGTCGAGGTCTACGGGCTCGTCGGGCACCAGGACAGCGGGCGGCGGGCGCTCCTGCGCTACCTGGCCGACTACCACGGGCTGCGGCCCAGCGACCTGGAGCCCCACGCGTACGTGCTCAGCCAGGAGGAGGCCGTCGCGCACCTCTTCCGCGTGGCCGCCGGGCTCGACTCGATGATTCTGGGCGAGACACAGGTCCTCGGCCAGGTCCGTACCGCCTACGCCGCGGCCTGCCGGCACGGCAGCCCGGGGACGGTGCTCGCGCGCCTATTCCACCATGCGCTCGAAGTCGGGAAGCGGGCGCACCGCGAGACGCGCATCTGCCAGAGCGCGGTGTCGGTCAGCGCCGCGGCGGTGGGGCTGGCCCGCCAGACGCTCGGGGATCTCAGCGGCCGCACGGCCCTGGTGGTAGGGGCGGGCGAGACGAGCCGGCTGGCGGCGCGCACGCTCCGCGCGAGCGGTACGGGCCAGCTGATCGTGATGAATCGCACGTTCGAGCACGCCGAGGCGGTGGCGCGGGCCGTGGACGGCGAGGCGCTGCCGCTGGAGCTGCTCGCGCCGGCGCTCGGCCGCGCCGACGTCGTGATCAGCTCGACCGGCGCGCGCCGCTACGTGGTGGAGCCGGTGGCCGTGCAGGCGGCGATGGCCGCGCGTCCCCAGCGCCCGCTGTACTGCATCGACGTGGCCGTGCCGCGCGACGTGGATCCGGCCGTCGCCGCGGTGCCCAACGTACACCTCTACAACCTGGACGACCTGCAGGCGGTCTGTGGCGCCGAGGCCGATAGCCGTGCGGCCGACGTGCGCCAGGTCGAGCGAATCGTGGACGAAGAGGTCGAGCGTTTCTTTCAGTGGTGGGACGCGCGCGACGTGGTGCCGACCATCGCGGCGCTGCGCCAGCGTGCCGAGCGCATCCGCGAGGCCGAGCTGGCGAAGGCGCTGACGCGGCTCGGCGATCTCTCCGAGCGTGACCGTGAGACGATCAGCGCGCTCACCTCGGCCATCGTCAACAAGCTGCTCCACCAGCCCGTCGTGCGCCTGAAGGAGCGCTCGGCCGAGCACGACGGCCGGCAGTACGCCCCGGCGGTGCGCGCGCTCTTCGATCTGCCCGACTGATGGCCGCGCTACTGCGCCTCGGCACCCGCGGCAGCCAGCTCGCGCTGCGCCAGGCGGACCTAGTGCGCGAGGCGCTCCTGGCGCAGCATCCCGGCCTCACCGTGGAGCTAGAGATCATCACGACGCACGGCGACCGCGCCGCCGACGTGCCACTACAGCGGATGAGCGGCCAGGGCGTGTTCGCCCGCGCTATCGAGGAGGCGCTGCTCGACGGCCGAATCGACGTGGCCGTCCACAGCCTGAAGGACCTGCCCTCGGTCGAGACGCCGGGCCTGGAGATTGCCGCGGTACCGCCGCGCGAGGACGCCCGCGACGCGCTGGTGAGCCGTGGCGACCTGAGCTTCGCGGCACTGCCGGCCGGGGCGCGCGTGGCGACCGGCAGTCCGCGCCGCGCCGCGCAGCTCAAGGCCGCGCGGCCGGACCTCCAGATCGTGGACATTCGCGGTAACCTGGACACGCGGCTGCGTAAGCTGGAAACGGATGGGCTCGACGCGATGGTGCTGGCGGTCGCCGGCCTGAGCCGGCTGGGCCTGGCCGGGCGCATCGCCGAGGCGCTGCCCACGACGCTTTGCCTGCCCGCCGTGGGTCAGGGTGCGCTGGCCGTGCAGTGCCGCGCCGACGACGCGCCCGCGCGCGCCTTGGTGACGCCTCTGGACGACGCTGTATCCCGCGCGGCGGTGCAAGCCGAGCGCGCGCTGCTCGCGGCGCTGGGTGGCGGCTGCAAGGTGCCGATCGCGGCGCACGCCACGCTCGTGGAGGGGGAGCTGCGGCTAGACGGCGTGGTGGCGGCGCCCGACGGCAGCCAGCTCCTCCGCGACTCGCTGGCGGCGCCGGTGGCGGCAGCCGCGCTGCTCGGCATGGGCCTCGCCGCGCGGCTCATGGCCGCGGGCGCCGGCGACCTCCTCGGCGAGCGAGCCACGCCGGGCACCGACAGCGATGCCCACTGAGGGCGGGAGCGTCGGGCGAGCTTAGTCGTCGTGGGTGGCGGGTACCGCGAGGGCGGCGACGAGATCGCCCGGCCGCACCGTCGTGCGGCGCTCCAGAACGTAGCCGAAGCCCCGCACGTTCGCGATGTAGCCTGGCTCGTCCGATTCGGCGGTCAGCTTGCTGCGGAGGTGCCGAATGTGCACCTTCACGATCTGCTGCGCCTCACGCTCGGTACACGGGTAGCCTTGGGCTTCCTGGAGCAGCTGCCGGGCGGAGACTACCCGCCCGAGATTCCGCGCCAGGCAGCCCAGGATGCGGAACTCGGTGGGTGTGAGCGGCACCACCTCGCCGCGCAGCCGCGCCTCACAGCGCTCGCGGTCGACCTCCAGGTCGCGCAAGCGGACGACCGGCGGCGCCTCGTCCTCTTCCAGCAATGGTCGTCGCCGTAGGGCCGCGAGCGCCGCGACCAGCAGGTCCGCCGGGACGGGTTTGAGCAGGAAGGCATCGGCCCCGGCGGCCAGCCCCCGGAGGAAGCCCGGCTTATCCTGCGGCGTGCCCAGCAGCATCAAGGGAGCCTGGGTGAGAAAGCGCAGGCGCTGGCAGAGGGCGCTTGCCTGCTCGCCGGCCGGTCCCGCCACGGCCAGATCGAGGAGGACTACCTGCGGCGCCTCGGTGGGAAGCTGCTCGATTGCCTCGTCTACCGTGCGCGCCCAGACGACCGTCAGATCGCGGCGCGCCAGCCCCATCACCACCGCGGTGGGATCGGGCAGCCGCTCGGGCGTGATCAGCAGCGCAGTCCCACCCGCCATCGTACCTCCGCGTGCGGGGTCCCTTCGTAGCATAGCGCGTCCGTGCGCCGCGTCAAGCCCCGCGTCTCAGGATCGTATGCGCCGCGCGGCTAGCCCCGCGCGGTTGCCGCCACGGCGGGCGGCGGGGCGGACCGGGTTTCACGACGTCGCGCCCCCGCCAGCCCAGCGGCCCAGGAACTCCTCTCGGAAGGCGGCAAACCGGTCCGCCAGGATGCTCTGGCGCATCTCTTCCATCAGCCGGACGAGGAAGCGCAGGTTATGGATGGTTGCCAGGCGCGGCCCCAGCATCTCGTTGGCGATGAATAGATGGCGCAGGTAGGCCCGGGAGAAGTGGCGGCAGGTGTAGCAGTCGCAACCCTCCTGCGGCGGCGCCGCGTCCTCGCGGTAGGCGGCGTTGTCGATGTGCAGCCGCCCCTCGGGCACGTAGAGCACGCCGTGCCGACCGAGCCGCGTTGGCGCCACGCAGTCAAACATGTCGACGCCCCGCGCCACGCCGTCGAACAGATCCTCGGGCTCGCCGATGCCCAACAGGTGCCGGGGCCAGGCGTCGGGCAGATGCGGCAGAGTCCAGTCGAGCACATGGTGCATGTCGGCCTTCGACTGGCCCAGCGAGCCGCCGATGGCCACGCCCTCAAAGGGCAGGCTGGCGATGAAGCGTGCGCTCGTCTCGCGCAAGTCGGGATACTCGCCCCCCTGCACGATGCCAAACAGCGCTTGCGGCGTCGCCTGGCGGGCCGCCAGACAGCGCTCGGCCCAGCGGTGTGTGCGCAGCATCGCCTGGCGCGTGTACTCGTAGCCGGCCAGCGGCGAGGTACACTCGTCGAACGCCAGGATGACGTCCGCGCCCAGGGCCTCCTGGATGTGGATCGAGCGCTCGGGCGTGAGTCGATGTGGCGAGCCGTCGATGTGCGAGGTGAACGTGACGCCGTCCTCGTCCACTCGCGTCAGCCGCGCATGGCCACGTGGGGGCTGGGGAGTAGGGGGTGGGGAGCGGGGGGAAAGCTCCTCCGTTGCGTGCCCACCATTCCCAAGCGCCTGTCCCTGCTCCCCCGTGCCCCGGCGCGGCTCGGCGGGGAACGTCTTGGCGATCTTGCCGACGCCGTGCTCGCGGCCGAAGCCCAGGCTGAAGACTTGAAAGCCGCCGCTGTCGGTGAGGATCGGCCGGTCCCAGGCCATCAGTCGGTGCAGGCCGCCCAGCGCGGCCACCAGCTCCGGCCCCGGTCGCAGATAGAGGTGATAGGTATTCGCGAGCACGATCTGAGCGCCGAGCGCCTCGATCTCGACGGGCGTCAGCCCCTTTACCGTGGCCTGCGTGCCCACCGGCATGAAAACGGGCGTGCGGACGTCGCCGTGTGGGAGGGACAGCACGCCCGCGCGAGCGCCGCTGCCGGTCGCTTGCTTCTCGACACGAAAGGACGCGACCCCCACGCCTACCCCCGGTATCTGGCCGGACCGGGCAATACCGCCCGGCCGGGCTCACTCTTCTACATAAATACCAGCCGCGACGCGGGGGCGCCAAATTCGCACGGGGCGGGGGCAGACGATGGCTTGTCCGACCTGTGGTCCGGGGGTATCATTGGCGACGTCAGCACCCACCCCGGCGTACGCCAGAGAAGGACCAGGGCATGCCAGATTCGTTCATTCCGCGCGAATTGCTGCTCCCCCCGCTGTGGCTGACCGACCCGACGCAGGGCTCGACGGCCCCGTTCTACCTGCTGGTCGGCGACCTGTTCGGACTGCTGCTGGTCGTCGGACTCCTCGCCTACGCCTTTGCTCCGCGCCTAATGAAGCGGCACCGCATCCGCATTCGCTTTTTCCGGCAGTTCATGGGCTGGCTCGCCGTCGTGGGAGCGCTCGGGGTGTTCTGGGTGCTCGCGCGCGCACTCGGGGCCCCGCTCTTCGCTCGCCCGCTGTGGCTCTGGTTCACGTTCGTCGCGCTGATTGCCGTTCTTGCGTACCACGCCTATTACTGGCGGCGCCGCTACCCGCTGGAGATGAGCGCGTACGCGGAGCAGCTGCGTCGCCGTCGCTGGCTGCCGACGCCCCGCAAGCGCGCCGCCGCCCGCCGCCGCTGAGTCCGGCCCGCGGCGCCGCAGCCCCCGCCGCTCCAAGGCCGCAGCTCCTCGTTGTCCGGGCACGGCGCTTGCGCCGATGCCGTCCAGTCCGCGCGCCTCGAGGGGGACGCCCGACTGATAATTGGCCGCTGACCAACCTTGACAAGACAACTATCAAGGCGTAGAATTAGTTTGTATTCAGGAGCCGTGCCCGCGCGCGCTCCCGGCCGCAAGGAGGGTCGCTATGCCTGCGACCAAACAGGACTATTACCAGGTGCTGGGCGTATCCAAGGGCGCCAGTGAGAAAGAGATCCGGCAGGCCTATCGCCGCCTCGCCCGGCAGTATCATCCGGACCTGAATCCTGGCGACAAGGCTGCCGAAAGCAAGTTCAAGGAGATCGGCGAGGCGTACGAGGTGCTCTCCGATGCCGAGAAGCGCAAGAAGTACGATCGCTATGGGCACGATTGGCAGCACGCCGAGGCAGCCGAGGCAGCCGCCCGCGAGGCGGGGTTTGGCGGCGCCCGCTGGAGCCCGGGCCAGGGCGGCGTGCGTTTCGAGACCGCGGACTTTGACGACGCGGCGTTCGGCGACCTGTTCGGCAACCTGTTCGGCGGGGCCGGTGCGCGTACAGGCTTTCGCGGCCGGCGGATGGCGCAGCGAGGCGAGGACTACGAGCAGCCGGTCGACGTGACGCTGGAGGAGGCGTTCGCCGGCTCGCAGCGCATGCTGCAGGTGCAGGGCGCAGACGGCAAGCTCCGACGGCTCGAGGTGAAGATTCCGGCTGGTGTCGCCGACGGCTCGCGGATTCGCATCGCCGGCGAGGGCGGTCCGGGCGTGGGCGGCGCGCCCAACGGCGACCTGTATCTCGTCGTCACCGTACGACCGCATCCCGGGTTCCGGCGTGAGGGCGACGACCTGCACGTGGACGTGCCGGTGCCGCTACACGTGCTCATGCTCGGCGGCGAGGTTCACGTGCCGACGCTGAAGGGCACGCGGCTGGCGCTGCGCATTCCACCCGAGACTCAGAACGGACGGGTGTTCCGCCTGGCAGGCCAGGGCATGCCGCACCTGCAGGGTGGTGGTCGCGGCGATCTGTTCGCGACCGTGCAGGCCGTGCTGCCGACGAATCTCAGCGAGCGCGAGCGCGAACTGTTCCGCGAGCTGGCGAGCCAGCGTAGCGCTTAGGAGGCCGGCATGAGCAGCGGTGCACAGCACGAGGAGACGGCGTGCTTCGTCATTAGCGTGGCCGCGCGCCTGCTAAACGTACACCCGCAGACGCTGCGCTACTACGAGCGCGCGGGCCTGATCGCGCCGTCGCGCTCGAAGGGCAATATCCGTCTGTACTCGCCCGAGGACATCCAGCGCGCGATGCAGATCAAGCGGCTGATTGAGGACCTGGGCGTGAACCTGGCCGGCGTCGAGGTGATCATTCGGCTCACCGACAAGCTGCGCCACCAGGAGCAGGAGCTACAAGAGCTGCGCCAGCGGCTCGAGGCCGTCGCCAACGAGCCGCGGGCCCGGCGCGCCCCTTGAGCGCCTCCGCCGTTGCCCCGCTGGAGCGGGCGACTCGCTAGCGAGCGGCACGCTCCCTGCGTAGGAGACGTGCCGCTCGCCGGGGCGTAGCGCCTGGGCGCCCAGGTGGCAGCGAGGGAGGTGCGATGAGCGACGTGTCAACCCGGCGGCCAATCCCGCGGCGGGGCGAGGAGGCGTCCGCGCCGGCACCCGCGGCGCGCGAGGACCCAGGTCGTAGACGCCACTGGGAATCGTGGCTGCTGCGGGCGCTCCTTGTCGCCCTGACGATCGGGCAGCTCGCGAGCGGCAACCGCGACGGCGCGACGGTGGCGGGGATGGGCGTCCTCGTCACGCTCATCCCCGTACTCATTACGCACTTTAGCGGCTGGCGCGTGCCGCGGGCGCTGGAGCTGACCTTCGTCTTCGGCATGTTCTTGCAGTACACCTCCGAGTCGCTCAAGCTCTTCGAGATCTTTACCTACTGGGACAAGCTGGTCCATCCCGCCGAGATCTTCCTGGCCACGGGCGTGGCGACCTTCCTGCTGCTCGGCTACCGCGAGTGCCACAGGCTCGACATTCCGGACGGGCTGGCGGCGTTTGGCGCCATGCTGTTTGGGATGGCGCTGGGCGCGAGCTGGGAGCTGGTCGAGTTCGCATTCGATTGGTTCGGCAACGCGAACCTGCAAAAGTCGAACGCCGACACGATGACGGACATCCTGACCAACGACGCGGGCGCAGTCTTCGGCGCACTGTTCGCTTTCTGGCTGTTCCGGCACCACACCGACGCCCGGGCGCGCGAGGAGTGCGGTCGTATCGCCGACTGGCTGACGGGGCGCCTCGCCGAGCTGCTCGGGCGCCACGGTGTCCTGGTCGGCGTGCTGGTGGGCCTGGCCTTCGCGGCGATCATCTTCGCGGGCTGGTACATCGATCGCGGGCCGATCCCCAACCCGCCGGCCGGCATCGGCCACGCCGAGGAGTGGCCCTTCGCGGCGACCGACGCGCCGCCGAGCGACAGCCAGGTGCTGCTCGGCGAGTGGCAGCCGACGGATCAAGGCTACTGCCGTGTCTACAGCGAGCCGCCGCGCCCCGGCAGCGAGAAGATGGGGCTCGTGGCGCTGGAGCCCGACGCGAGCTTCGGCACGAATGGCGGGTTCCGCGTGAGCGGCCGCTACTACCTGCAGCGGCCGCCGCTCGGCGCCGGCACGGCGATGGACGCCGGGCTGGTTTTCGGCCTGCGCGACCCCGGCGACTTCTACGTGCTCGTGGCGAGCGCGATCCATGACACCGTAGCGCTCCACCGCTATCTGCACGGCCACATCCGCTGGGTTCGGGAGGAGCACTACCTGACGCGCGGCGACGAGGCCCACGACTTGAGCGTGACAGTGCAGGGCGACCGGGTGGCCGCGAGCATCGACGGCAAGACGCTGTTCGACGAGCGCGGCATCGTGGACACCGCGGGCGGCATCGGCCTCTGGGCCCGCGTAACTACCCTCGGCTGCTTCAGCGACGTTCAGGTGACGCCCGCCTGACGCTCCGTCGCGCTCCCCCGCGTACTGGCGCCGCTGGCCTCGTCCGCGGTCAGAGTGTACAGTAGCCGGAGCACGCGAGAGGGGCAGGAATGGCGGACTACCGTACCAACGCCGACCTGATTGCCGAGCGGCTGCACGCCGCCGGCGTGCGCCATGCCTTCGGCATCCCGAGCGGCCAGGTACTGGCGATCATCGACGCGATGCGGCGGGTCGGCATCGAGTTTGTGCTGGTGAGCCACGAGGGGGCCGCCGGCTTCATGGCCGACGTGACCGGCCGGGTGAGCGGCGTGCCGGGCGTCGCCGTGGCAACCGTAGGGCCCGGGGCCACGAATTTGACCACCGGGATCGGCAACGCCTGGCTGGATCGGTCGCCGGCGCTCGCCATTACGGGCCAGGTGGCCACGGCGCAGCTGGGCCGCCGGGTGCAGATGCGCCTCGACCACCAGGCGTTGTATCGGCCGCTGACCAAGGCCAGCTTCCAGCTCGCGCCGGACAGCGTAGCCCCCATGATCGACGAGGCGCTCGCCCTCGCCGGGGCCGAGCCGCCCGGGCCGGTTCACCTGGACCTGCCCGAGGACGTGGCCGTGCTCCCCGCGCAGGTCGCGCGGTCAACGGGCGCGTGTTGGCCGCACGCCGCCGAGGCGCCGCCCGTCCGCGACGCCGACCTGGCGCGCGTGGGGGAGCTATTGGCGCGGGCGCGCCGGCCGGTGGCGGCGCTCGGCTTCAGCCTGTATCGCACCCGCGCGCGCGCCGCCCTGCGGCGCTTCCTGGAGGCGCACCACCTGCCCTTCGTCACGACGAACATGGCAAAGGGCGTGGTGCCCGAGGACCACCCGCTGTGGCTCGGCGTCGTCGGGCGGGTGCGCCGCAAGACCATCGAGGACTACCTGGCGCAGGCCGACCTCGTGGTCGGCATCGGCTACGATCCCGTAGAGATCAGCTACGAGGAGTGGCTGCCCCCAATACCGTTCGTCCACGTCGACGCCGAGCCGGCCGACGTCGACGGCTCGGTGCGACTGGAGCACCAGGCGCTCGGCGACCTCGACGACGCCGTCCGCCGCCTGGCCACGCTGCCGCCCACCCGCAACGAGTGGCGCGACGCCGACCTGGCCGCGTTCCGGGCGCACCTCGAGGCCAGTATCCGCGTGCCAGGCGAGGGGTTCCAGCCCTGGCAGGCGCTCGACGTGATGCGCGAGCTGTTTCCGCGCGACGGCGTGCTCGCCTGCGAC
The DNA here is from genome assembly GCA_035293805.1 of Chloroflexota bacterium. GTDB lineage: Bacteria > Chloroflexota > UBA6077 > UBA6077 > JAJPHF01 > JAJPHF01. The sequence goes on from DATGMD010000055.1 coordinate 72,141, forward strand.
GTGGGCGCGCACACCCACCTGGTGGCGACCCAGTGGCGCGTCACGGAGCCGGAGACGCTGCTCGTCTCAAACGGTTGGTCGTCGATGGGCTACGCTATCCCGGCCGCGCTGGCCGCCAAGCTGGCTCGGCCCGAGCGCCCCGTGGCGGCGGTGATGGGCGATGGCTGCTTCCTGATGATGGCCGGCGAGATGGCGACGGCCGCGCGGCTCAAGCTGCCCATTCCGTTCGTGGTGCTCAACGATAGCTGGCTCGCGCTGATCAAGGTGAAGCAGGAGCGCAAGCACTACGCTTACAGCGGCGTGGAAGTGACGGAGGCGCCCCACCCGGCCGCGGAGTACTTTGGCGTGCCGGCCCGAGTCGCGCGGACCCCCGAGGAGTTCCGGGCGGCCTTCGCAGCCGCGCTGCGCGCCGACGGGCCGACTGTGGTCGAGGCGCTGGTGCGACCGGAGATCTACTCGACGATCCTCTACGGCTAACGCGCGGGATGGGGTGCCTGGTGGCGCGCCCGGCGGACCCGCCGGCGGCTATGGGTGCCCGGCGCGGCACTAGTGCGGCCCGCGCGGCGGCGCTATCATTCGCCGCACGAGGTGAGAGACGTGGAATACGGCATCTTCCAGCTCCCGACGTTTTATCCCGACCCGGCGGTCGACAGCGCCGCCTTCTACGGCGCGCTCGCGGAGCAGGCGCGCCACGCCGAGGCGCTGGGCTTCGGCAGCTACTGGATCGCGGAGCACCACTTCCACGGCTTCGGCGGCATGATCCCCAGCCCGCAGATCGTCATCCCCGCGCTGGCCGTGCAGACGCGCCGCCTGCGCTTCGGTACGGGCGTGGCGCTGCTGCCGTTCCACAACCCGCTGCGCCTCGCCGAGGACTATGCCACCGTGGACGTGCTGACCGGCGGCCGCTTCGACTTCGGCGTGGGGCTGGGCTTCCAGAAGCTCGAAGCCGACAACCTGGGCGCGCCGCTCGACCGGGCGCGCGAGCGCTTCTACGAACACCTCGACATCATCCTCCGGGCGTGGACCAGCGAGCGGCTGACTTACCACAGCGCCGACTACGACTACGACCAGCTCTACGTGCTGCCCAAGCCGGTGCAACAGCCGCACCCGCCCGTCTGGCTCGCCGCCACCGCCACGCCCGAAAGCTTCCGCTGGGCCGGCGAGCGCGGCTATGGCATGATGACGATCGGTTTCCTGCACGACATCGAGGGCCTGAAGGAGCGGATCGACCTCTACCGCGAGGCTTATCGCGCCGCCGGCCACCCGCCGGCGGGCGAGCGCGTGCTGGGTACGTACCACACGTACGCGGGTGTCAGCGCGGCGGAGGCGCGCGCCGTGGGCCGGCGCGGGCTGGAGTACTACCAGGGCTCGGCGAAGCAGGCCCGCGAGCTAGCGGGGGTCCACGGGAACTACGCGGCCTTCAAGGCGCACGAGCCGGTCATCGAGCGCACGCGCGAGATGCCGTTCGAGGAGATGCAGGCGCGGGGACGGGTGATCGTCGGGGACCCGGCCGCCTGTCGCGAGACCATCGCCCGCCTGCGCGAAGAGCTAGGACTGACGCACCTGCTCTTTCTGTTCGCGCTCGGCGGCCTGGCCAACGACGAGGTACTGCGCTCGATGGACCGCTTTACCGACCAGGTCCTCGGCGCCCTCCCTGTCAGCTAGACATCCGGCCCGGGCTGGCATGTATGTTTGACCTGGTCAAACATACATGCCAGCCCGGTGACTCAGCCTTGTTTCCCTCCCGCTTCCAGATGGGCGCCCCGACGCGCAAATAGCTCGGGGTCCGTGTAGCCCATCAGATCCGGGCGGGCCGTGCCTAGCATCACCTGGAAGTAGACCGGCTCCAGGCTCTCGTTGACATAGCCGTGAATCACCCCGGGCGGGCAGGCGATGCACTCCCAGGGCCCCAGCTTCACGTCGATCCGCCGGCCGCTCTCGTCCTGCACGAATGCCGTCAGGTAGCCCTGCAGCACGAAGAAGATCTCCTCGACTTCGTGAGTGTGCGGAGCGTTGCCCTGGCCGGGCGGCACGTACATGATGCTCAGCGTGAAGGCCCGGGGCGGGATCACGCTCGCATCGCCGTGCTTGCCGGAGCCGCCCGCGCCAATGAAGCGGTGCTGCGCGCGGCGATAGCCCTCGATCTTCGCGTCCTCGAACGCCTGCCAGTCGGCGGTGCGGTCGCGGAAGCGCGCCGTGAAGCGCTCGGCGATCTCGTCCAGGCTGAGCTTGGCAATCTCCGGCGGCATCGGATGCGGATGCACCGTCTGCGTCATCGTGGGTTCTCCTCGTCCAACGTCCGGCGCCCGCGCCTCGCGCCCGGCACTTTACCCTAGCGCCCGCAGGGCACCGGGCGCAAGCCAGGGCCTGGACGGGGCGCGGCTCGGCTGCGGGGGCTGCTCGCGCTGCCCCGGGGTAGTCAGACCGCGCGCTGCTGGACCAGGGCGATGCTGGGGATGACGAGGCTTACGTAGGCGCGGCAGGCGGTGCAGCGGTGGGTGGGGACCGTACGCCCGGGACCGCGCTCGTCCGGGCCGTGCTCGACCGGACAGAGACTGCTCGGCTCGTCACAGACGGGGCAGGTGATCGGCTGCTTGCGCGCGGCCAGCACGCGCTCGGCGTGCCGCGCCAGCCGGTTGCGGTCGTAGGCGAAGCGCGCGCCATCATCGGCCAGCCCGACGATCTCCTCAGGGCCTACGGTGAGGGTGCAGCGGCCGGCGCGGGCACGGTCCAGGGCAGCGCCCACCAGGCGCAGCTCGTGACTGAGCTGTCGGGGGCGCCGATCGGGCGCCGGCCGAGCGCCGCGCGCGCGCCGCTGGCGCTCCGCCTCGGCGGCCAGCGCGTCGCGCGTCCAGGCACGCGGCACGCGCGCGGCGCTGGCTCGGATGCGGGCGCGCGCGGCGGTGAGGTCGATCACCGCGATGTCGCTGCCGGCCGTATCCAGCACGTTGCCCAGCGTGCGCAAGGTTTCCTCGAAAGTGAGGACCGATGCCGGGATTGGCGGGGGGCTCAACGTCTGCACCGTATGTCCCTCCCGGGGCTGGCTTGGGCGGCTGGCCGGAGCAACCCGCGCGACCGAGCGACCGCTCTGGTTGCATTGTCGGCCGGCCATCCGCGAGTGTCAATGCCGACGCGACATCCCAATTCGGATGGCCCGGTCCGGCCGCCACGTGCTGCTCACAGAACCTCCACAAGACATCCACGCTTCCAACGGCGAAAAATCTAGGGGGAACGGATACGCGGACCTAGGATTGAACTGCCCAGGCATTCTGGAGTCAACGGCATGGCGAGGTGTGGCATGGAACGGCTAGGAATCCGGGGCCTGCTAGTCGGCGGGGCGCTGCTCGGCGGCCTGCTCGTGAGCGGGGGGCAGGCGGCCCTGGCGCAATCGGACTGGTGCTTGAGCAGCCCCGGCTACATGAATGGCTGCGAGGAGAACTACTTCAACATGAGCCATGACCCAGCACCCGGCACGGTGATCGTGACGGATCAGTCGCAGCAGCCCTCGCGCCTGGCCAGCACGCCCGACGTGTCGCAGGCGGGTCCCCAGGAGGACGAGCAGCCCGGCGGCCAGGAGTAAGCGCGCCCCACCCAGCGACCGCGCTGATCGGCGTATTGGGCACGCGGTCGCGCTCTATCCTCACGGCGCCGTCAGTCCGACAGCAGTCGTTGTCGGCGCGCGCGGCCTCGCAATTCGCCGCGCGCGCCGACAACGACGAGCCTCCCCTGACAGGTGGCCCCGAAATTCGCGTCGCCCGACGCGATCGGCTGGAATAATAGGCAATAGATGCGCGTAACGCCGGGCCGTGCAGCTTGGGACGGCCCCGCGATGTGGGAGAGTTGTCATGCTCAGGACCATCCCGCGGTTACGGCCCCTCTCGTTGCTGCTAGCCCTGCTGCTCCTGACGAGTCTTCAAGGCACCATTCCCGGCAGCGCGCGTGCGCAGGGCGGCGCCGCGCCGTCCACGCCGCTGGCTGGCGCGGGCGATCCCAATTCGGCCAGCGCGGCCCTTCAGCCGATGCAGGAAGCCTATGGCCTACTACTCCAGCGTTACGCGGTGCCGCTCGACCCCGCGCAGCTCGTCGACGCCGCGCAGACGGCCATGGACGACGCGCTGAGTGACGCGGGCATTGCCGCTCCGCCTCCCGGCTTAGGAGTTCTCGGCGACGACCCCGCGCAAGAATGGATGGCGCTGCGGCAGCGGTTCCAGGCGTTGGTCGCTCAGTACGGCGATCGCGTCTCCCCGCAGACGCTCGCCTACGCCGCCATTGGCGGTATGGCGGACAGCGTGGACGACGCGCATACCCACTTCATTACCCCGGACGCCTACCGTGACGAACAGCAGTGGGAGCAGGGCGAGGTCCGCTACGGGGGCATCGGCGCACGGCTGGAGAGCACCGAGCCGATGATCGTCGAGGTCTTCCCTAATAGCCCAGCGGAGCAGGCCGGCCTGGGACCCGGCGACCTCATCCAGAGCGTGGACGGGCAATCGACCAGCGGCTGGAAGGTCGACGAGGTCGTCGATCACATTCGCGGCCCGGAGGGCACGCCGGTCGTAATCGGGGTGCAGCGGGTTGGAAGCACGCAGACCGAAGAGCTGTCGCTGGTGCGGGCCCAGGTGTCGGCTCCGTTCGTCGAGTCGCGCCGGTTGGCCGGGGACATTGGCTACGTGGCGCTCCGCGGCTTCCCGGAGCCGTCAGTCGTCGGCAAGGTCGAGGACGCTATCCTACAGCTTCAGCAGCAGGGCGTACACGGCATCATCCTGGACCTACGAGGCAACGGCGGCGGCCGGCTCGACGTGGGGACTCGGCTGCTGGGTGATTTCGTGCCCGCCGGGCCGATCTATCAGACGGTCGATCGCCAGGGGCACACCGAGACCGGCACGGTGACGGACGCGCATCAGCTGCTCACCGTACCGCTCGCCGTCCTCATCGACGACGGTACCGCGTCGATGGGCGAGATCTTCGCGGCAGCGATCCAGGAGCACCACGTGGGCACCCTGATTGGTACGACTACGGCCGGAGCGGTCGCGGCGAGCGTGTTCGCGCCCCTGTCCGATGGCTCGGCGCTGCAGCTCAGTATCGAGCGGGTCTACTCTGGGGATGGGGCGCTCCTCGACAAGGTAGGCGTACACCCTGACCAAGACGTCCCCGCCGACCTGACCGCCCTGCGCGCGGGCCACGACGTGCAACTTGATCGGGCCGTCGCCTACCTGCAGAGTCAGGCGGCCGGCGCCGGCGCGCCGTCGTCGGGGCTAGTGCAGCCGTCCCTGGATCGCGCGGCTTAAGCGCGCCTGATCGCTGCCCGATACCAGGCGGTCGCCATCAGCAGCACCGCCGCGCTTGACGGGCGAGGGCCATCCGTCCGGCCGGCTCGGCAAGGTCCAGCGGTAGGATGAACGTCATGGCCAGGGTCGAGCCCGGGGCGAGGACGGCGATCTGGCGCAGCGTGGCCGCGCGTGAGGCACTTGCTGACGCCGTGACTAGCCGGCGCCACGACTAGGTCCTCGCTGAAGCGGGCACGGGCCACGATGGATGCTCGGGAGCGCCTGTGGCTTCTGAGTCCATGTCCGAACGGTGGTGCCAGCCGCCATCTGGGGCAGCCAGCCACGCCCGTCTTATGCACACACAAAGACCGCCAGGAGGCCGTATGGCCTCCTGGCGGTTCTCAGCACCCCTTAGAGGGACTGGCTACTGCCTGGTCGGGCCGGCCGGATTTGAACCGGCGACCACTTGAACCCCATTCAAGTGCGCTACCAGGCTGCGCTACGGCCCGAAATCCCCAGATTGTACCCGTGCGCGCGCGCCGTTGTCAATATACATGCTATTTGAAGTATGCTGTAGTGGCACGGCTGCGCTTGACCGCGGGCGGCGTGGGGTGTTATTTCGTTCTCGGCTTCGATCAAGGCCAAACGCTCGCGCTCGCCCAGGGCGACACCGCGTAGCAGGTCAACTTCATCCACGAGCTGGTCCACGACGCCCGCCACGCGGCCGGCTTTCCCTGCCACTAATATTAGCCCGTCTGACAGCTGCCGCCTGCGCTCCGCGCCAGCGCCCGCAGGGGGAGACTTGGTGAACCCGGCCACAGTTCGCGCTCGGTTTCCCGGTCGACCAGTCCGAGGCGGACATCTCTGGCGGCCGCCGCGATGGTAACATGATCTTCGAGACGTGGCCGGGCCGCGCCCGCGGGGCAGACGACAATCATGACCGACGGCGGGATCGACGACCTCTACCGCGCGATCATCCTCGACCACTACCAGCGTCCGCGCAATCACGGCCGGCTCGACGCGCCGAGTGTAGCCGCCCGGGGCTCGAACCCCCTGTGCGGCGACGAGGTCGAGGTGGCGCTGCGCATCACCGGCGAGCGCATTACCGACGTGGCGTTCCAGGGCCGCGGCTGCTCGATCAGTCAAGCCTCGGCCTCGTTGATGACGGAGAGCGTCAAGGGCAAGACGCTCACCGAGGCGATAGGGCTGCTCGGTCAGTTTAGGCTGCTAATTACCGAGCCAGATGGACCCGAAGCGCCCCCGGATGGGCTAGGCGACCTTGGCGCGCTACACGGCGTGCGGCGGTACCCGGTCCGCGTCAGATGCGCGCTGCTCGCCTGGAACGTCCTGAAGGAGGGCCTCGACCGGTACACCGGCGGCGAGGAGCGCCGCGGCCCCGGCGATCGACGGCGCGCTCTCGGCCCTGGCGACGCGGTTTGACGAGGCGGAACAGGACGACTTGTAGATGCTGGCGATCATTGTCACCCGCGGCACGTTCAACAACCTCATACAGGTGGCGACGCTGATCCGTACGGCGGCTGGCGATGGCACGCCAGTGCGTGTGCTGTTCCGCGATGCGGCGCTGCTTGCCATGCGGGCCGATCGCATCGGCGCGTTAAGGTTCTCGCCTGAGTTTGCGGGCCGCGAGGTCGAGACACTGGACTTGCTGCGCGCTGCCGACTTCGAAGACCTCCAGAGTTTTCTCCGCGACGCCAAGGAGCACGGCGACGACGTACGCTACTATGCCTGTACCTCGTCGCTGTACTACTGCAACACTCAGGTCGAGGACCTCATCCCGGAGATCGACGGGCCACGCCCCCTCGCCGCCTTCCTCACCGAGGACGTTCGCGCCGCCGCGACCGTCCTTACGTTCTAGCGCCACCTTGCCGTCGAGCCGTCGGGCCATGTCTGGCGAATCGCCGGGAGAGGACAGCCTCGCTTTCGGTCCGGCAGCGTGACTGAATGCTAGACTGAGGCATGCGGCCGGCGATCAATGTGGAAGGGCTCTCCAAGCGGTTCGGCCGCACTTGGGCTGTGCGCGACGTCTCCTTCGCGGTCCAGCCGGGCGAGATCGTCGGGCTGCTCGGCCCCAATGGCGCCGGCAAGACCACGACCATCCAGATGCTGCTCGGCATCATCACGCCCACCGCGGGCCGCATCGAGATCCTGGGTCGCGACCTGCACCGCGACCGTACAGCGGTGCTGCAGCAGCTAAATTTCTCGTCGGCCTACGTCGCACTGCCGCCACGCCTGACGGTGTGGCAGAACCTAGAGATCTACGCGCGGCTATACAGCGTGCCGGACCGCCGGGCGCGTATCGCCGAACTGCTCACCTACTTCGGAGTGGCCCACCTGCGCCAACGCCCCGTGGGCACGCTCAGCTCCGGCGAGACGGCTCGCGTGAACCTCTGCAAGGCGCTGCTCAACCGGCCGCGCGTGCTACTGCTGGACGAGCCGACGGCTAGCCTGGACCCCGACGCCGCGGACCGCGCCCGCACCAGCTTCAAGGAGATCCGCGCCGAGGGCGACATCACGCTGCTCTACACCTCGCACAACATGGCCGAGGTGGAGGACCTGTGCGACCGCGTCGTCTTCATCCACGAGGGGACCGTGCTGGCCGAGGGGACGCCGCTCGCGGTGACGCGCCAAATCCTTGGCGCCGGCGTCGAGGAGCCGTCGCTGGAAGAGGTGTTCATCAAGGTGGCGCGCGAGCGACGGCCGCGGACGCTCGCCGGCGAGCGCCCGGGGGACGACTGATGTGGCGGCCACGAATGCGCGATGCGGCAGCCACGAACCTCCAGGAGCGGGCGGCGGCCGCCACTGGCGTACGAACACCGGGCCGCGGTGCGGCGTGCCGGCATCCGGATGAGCGTAGGCGGCCATGAATCCGGGCCGGGTGTACGCGATCGTCCTTCGGTATCTCTACGGCATCCCGCACGACGTGCCGCGCCTGTTCGACATCTTCTTCTGGCCGCTCGTGGACCTGTTCGTGTGGGGCTTCCTGACCGTGTACCTGGCGCAGGCGCGCGGTGGGGCCTACGTGGCGCTGTCGTGGCTCATTGGGGGCATCATCTTCTGGACGCTGCTGTACCGGGCATCGCAGGACGTGGCGGTGCAGCTTCTGGAAGACATCTGGGCGCGCAATTTCCTCAACCTGTTCGCCTCACCGCTGCGGCTGTCAGAGTTTATCGCAGCGCTGCTGATCGTCACCCTGCTGAAAGTGCTCGTTACCTTCGCGATCATCGCCGCGATCGCCTACGGGGCCTATGCCTTCGACATCTTCGCGCTGGGGCTGTACCTGCTGCCCTTCCTCGGCGTGCTGTTCGTGTTCGGCTGGGCGCTAGGGCTGGCCGTGGCGGCCCTCATCGTGCGCTACGGCTCGCGCGTGCAGATCTTTGCGTGGGGGGCGGCCTTCTTGATCCAGCCGATCTCGGCGGTGTTCTACCCGGTAGACATTCTCCCCGCGGCTCTCATCCCGCTAGCCCGCGCCAACCCGGCCACCTACGTCTTCGAGGGCATGCGCGCCGTCTTGCTGGAAGGCAGCTTTCCCGGCGATCAGTGGCTGCTGGCGCTGCTCTTGTCGGCCATCACGCTTGCGCTCAGCGTGTGGCTATTTGCGGTGCTGTTCGACCAGGCGCGCGCGCGGGGGATGCTCGCCCGGCTGGACTAGCGGGCGGCGAGGGCGCCCGCGAAGCCGGGCGCGACCCGGTTGGTGAACAGGTCGAGCGAACGGAGGACCTGATCGCCGCTGAGGTTGCCCCACGCGAAGCAGCCGCCGAAGTAGTTGGCGCCGGTGGCGGCCAGGAAGGCGGCCAGTCGGTCCCGCACGGTGGCGGGGGAGCCGGCGAAGAGGACGCCGCGCTCCAGGCAGTCGTCGAAGTTGGCCAGGTTATCGGTGAAGCTCTTGATGCCGTGCAGCTCCCAGAGGAAAGTGAAGCTGTGGCGAAAGCGGGCCAGTGCCTCGCGGGCCACGCGGTGCGCCTCGGCGTCGGTCTCCGCCACATAGACCTTCCGCACCACGCCGTAGACCGGCCGGGCAACGTGGGCATTGACGCGCGCGGCATTGGCCGCGGCACGGGGTAGGTGCTCGCGGTAGAGATCGAGGCGGCGGCGGACCTCGGCCGGGGTGGGGGTATTGAAGCTAAGCAGCGTCTGGTAGCCGTTCTCGGCCACCCAGGGGATCGTGTCGGGGTTGCTGGTGGGGTACCAGAGGGGCGGATACGGGCGCTGGTAGGGGCGCAGCTCCAGCCGCGCGTCGCGTAGCGTGTAGTACTCGCCGTCGGCGCTGACTTGACCCTCGGTGAGCGCCGTGAGGAAGATCTTCAGGCCCTCGGCGTACATGTCGCGGGTCTGCGCGACGTCGACGCCGAGCATCTCCAGCTCCCAGGGGCTAGAGCCGCGCCCGATGCCTAGCTCCAGGCGGCCGCGGCTGAGCTGGTCGAGCATGCAGACCTCTTCGGCCAGGCGCATGGGGTTGTAGAGCGGCAGGATGTAGACGAGCGGGCCGAAGCGCAGGCGGCTGGTGCGCTGCGCGACGGCGCCCAGGAAGACGCTCGGCGATGGGGCCATGCCGAGCGGGGTGCCGTGGTGCTCGGCGACGTGGTAGCACCAGTAGCCGGCGCGGTCGGCGTACTCGGCCATGCGCAGGCGCTGCTCATAGCTCGTGGCAAGGTCGTCGTCGCCGCGATCGACCCAGTCGAAGAGGCCGAACACCACGTTGTCGTTTGCGAGTGCCATGCTCACCTTCTCTTTGGCGCGGCGGCGGCCAGGAAACCCGTCCCTCCGTCACGGACGAATGGGTCAGACGGCGTGTGCACCGACCTTACTGGCTGAAGACGACGGTCTTGTTGTGGTAGACGAGCACGCGGTCCTCCAGGTGCAGGCGGACGGCGCGAGCGAGGGTCAGCTTCTCCACGTCGCGGCCCTTGCGGATCAGGTCGGCGACCTCGTCGGCGTGCGTCGTACGCACGACTTCCTGCTCGATAATGGGGCCTGCATCTAGCTCCTCGGTGGCGTAGTGGGCCGTGGCGCCGATCAGCTTCACGCCGCGCTGATGGGCCTGGTGGTACGGCCGCTCGCCGGGGAAGCTGGGCAAGAAGCCGTGGTGGATGTTGATGACCGGGCAGCCCACCTCGCGCAAGAAGTTGGCCGACAGGATCTGCATGTAGCGCGCGAGCACCACCAGGTCGACGCCGTAGGCGCGCAGCAACGCCAGCATCTGCGCCTCCTGGGCCGGGCGGGTGTCGCGGTTGACGGGCAGGTGGTGGAACGGCACGCCGAAGGTGGCGGCGACGAGCGCCGCGTCGGGGTGGTTCGAGATGACGCAGGTGAAGACCGTGTTCAGCTCGCCGGCGCGCTGCCGCAGGACGAGGTCGTACAGGCAGTGGTCCTGCTTGGAGACGAGGATGGCGGTGCGCTTGACCTGCTCGGCGTAGACAAGGCGCCAGGCCATGCCGAGCGCCTCGCACAGCTCGGCGATGCGGGCCTCGAGGCCGGGGCGGTCGACGGCGGCGGCGTCCAGCTCGAACTGGATGCGCTGGAAGAAGTGCTGCGCGGGCCGGTCGAGGTGGTGGTCGGCGTGGATGACGTTGGCGCCCAGCTCGTAGAGGAGCTGGGTCGTGCGCGCCACCAGGCCGCGCTGGTCGGGGCCCGCAAGCAGGAGCGTCGCCGCCGTGGTCACACCCGGTCTCCCTTCGTCGGCTGGTGGGCGCCTGGATCGTCGCGGGTCGCGCGCCGGGCGGCGGGGGGCGAGCCCCCGCCCTACCCCCGGTTCGCCGAATTGGCTCGCGGTAGCGCTGCCGGCCGGGCGGCAAGGGACGCGCCCCTGCCCTACGTTTCCATCGACCGCCTGCCCTGACCGGGGGGCGAGTCGCCACGCTGCTGCCCCCTACTGGCCGGTTAGCTCGCGGCGCACGATCGCGGCGCCGGCGGCCAGCGCGTGCAGCTTCTGGTAGCCGACCCAGCGCGCCTGCCGCCGCAGGCCGCAGTCGGGGTTCAAGTAGAGCCTGTCGGCCGGGACGTACTTGAGCGCCTGGCGGATCAGCGCCGCGACCTCCTCGGGCGTCTCTACGTACCAGTTTCGCACGTCGATCACGCCAGCTCCCAGCTCGCGGTCGCCGCCCAGCTCGGGCCACAGCTCGATCTCGGCCATCAGGCGGTTGGCGAACTCCAGCACGAGATGGTCGGCGCGGGCGTCGCGCAGGGCGGGGACGTAGGGCGCGTAGGTGCGCGGCGCGTAAGGCATCTTGCGGTAGGTGCCGAAGCAGATGTGCAGGGCCAGCTTAGCCTGCACGCCTTCGACGGCCTGGTTAAAGAGGGCCACCATGTCGGCGGGCGGCGTCGGCGCCACGTCTACGCCGGAGATGGCCGGCTCGTCGATCTGAATGAAGGTGGCGCCCGCAGCGACGAGGCGGCGCAGCTCGGCGTTGATGGCCGGCACGAAGGCCTCGGCTAGCTCGCGGCGGCTGCGGTAGCCCTCGACGGGGCGGATGTAGGCGGTGAGCGCGTAGGGGCCGGGGCAGGTGACTTTGATCGGCTTCGCGGTGTGGGCCTTCAGGTACTCGAACTCCTCGACGATGCCCATGCCGAGCGGCACCTCGACGCGGCCGGTCGTCTCTAGCACCGGCTCCATGTCGAGGCCGACCTCGCCGACCTTGCGGAGCGGCCCGACGTTGCGGAGGTTCGTGATGCGGCCGGCGAAGGTGGCGAGGAAGCCCTCGCGGCGCATCTCGCCGTCGGTGATGACGTCAATGCCGGCGCGCGTCTGGTCGAGGATGGCGATCTCGACCGCGTCGTCGAGCGCTTCCTGCGTATCGATCGGGCCGTAGGCGCCGCGGGCGATCTCGGCTTTGGCCGTGTGCAGCCAGGACGGGCGGCCGTGGGCGCCGACGACGGTCGTGGGCAGCAGCGGGAGGGTGGCGTCGCGGCTCATGCCTGCTTCTCCTGCAGCCCGCGCAGCACCGTCTCGGGCTGGATGGGGATCGCGTAGATGGGCACGCCAGTCGCGTCGCGCACGGCGTTGGCGATGGCGCCGGCCACGGGCACGAACGGCTCCTCGCCGATCGACTTGCCGCCGAAGGGGGCAGGACCCGCAGGTGACTGGACGTGCACGGTGATTAGCTCCGGGATATCGGCGGCGGTGGGGAGCTTGTAGTCGCCGAGGTTGGCGGCGACCACACGGCCGTCCTCGATCGGCGAGCCCTCCATGAGGGCGCTACCGACGCCCTGGACCACGCCGCCGTCGATCTGGCCCTGGTAGCCGAGAGGGTTCAGGATGGTGCCGACATCGTGGGCGCTGGCGATGCGCCGCACGTGGACCTGGCCCGTCTCGGGGTCGACCTCGACCTCGGCCGCCTGGGCGACGAAGGAGACGATCTGCGGCACCTGGCCCTTGTAGACGCCGCGGGCGCGCAGCGGCTCGCCGCGCGCCTCGGCGTCGCGGGCGAGCGTCGCCAGGTCGACGGCCTGGCCGTTGGCGCGGGCGACGCCGTCGGCGATCTCGACGCGCTCGGGCGCGACGCCGAAGCGGGCCGCGGCGACCTCGTTCAGGCGGGCGCGCAGCACCTGGGCGGCGTCGAGCGCGGCGCGGCCGGTGATGTGAGTCGTCTTGCTGCCGCCCGTGCCCGGGTCGATCGGCGAGTGGGCGGTGTCCTGGGCGCCCACCTCGATGCTGCCGAGCGGCACGCCCACGACCTCGGCGACGATCTGCTGGAGAAGCGTGTAGATGCCGGTGCCGGTGTCGGGGACGCCGGTGTGGACGCGCGTGCGGCCGTCGGCGCCGAGCGCTAGCTCGACGTGGGACTCGCCGCCGCCGATGCCGCGCTCGGAGAGCGCGAGGCCGCGGCCGACGAGCCGGCCCGGCACGGTGGGCGGCGGCTTCGGCGCGCTCCAGCCGATCGCCGCGGCGGCGCGCTCCAGCACCTCGCGCGCCTGGATGTCCTGCCACGTCACGTCGACGACGGGCTTCTCGCCCTCCAGCAGCACGTTCTTGAGGCGGAACGCCAGCGGGTCCATGCCGAGGGCCGCAGCCACGAGGTCCATGTGGGCCTCGACGGCGAAGATGACCTGCGGCTGGCCGGGGGCGCGCATGTAGCCGCAGGGCACCTGGTTGGTGTAGACGGCCAGGCCCTCGACGCGGGCGTTAGGGATGCGGTAGGTGCCGCCGAGCTTGAAGACGCCGTTCAGCATACCGTTGGGCGCGATGTTGTGCGCGGCGTAAGCGCCGCGGTTGTAGATCACCAGGCCGTCGCGGGCGACGAGCGTGCCGTCGCGCTTGACGCCAGTCTTGAGCTTGATCGTGGCGGGGTGGCGGGGGTTGGCGCTGGTTAGCTCTTCAGTGTAGTTGAGGACCATCGCCACGGGGCGGCCGCTGGCGCGGGCGAGGAAGTAGGCGACGGGCGCGTTGCCGAGGCTGCCCTTGCCGCCGAAGTCGCCGCCCACTGGGACGTGGTGGAGCACCACGCCCTCGTGGGGCAGGTCGAGCGCGTCGGCCAGCATGTCGCGCGCGCGGAAGGGTGTCTTGTTGGACATCCAGACCTGGGCCGAGCCGTCGCCCTCGATGGCGACGACGCACGCTTGCGGCTCGATGTAGCCCTGGTGCACGAGGGCGGTGTGGAAGGTGTGTTCGATCACGAGATCGGACGCGGCGAAGCCGGCCGCGAGGTCGCCGCGCTCGTGGACGTAGCGGGCGTGGAGGTTGGGCACGTCGGGGAGGTCCCAGGTGAGGCCGGCGTAGCCGCGGAGGTCGGGATGGAGGACGGGCGCGCCGGGCTGCATGGCCGCCTCGGCATCGAACACGGCGGGCAGCTCGTCGTACTCGACGCGGACGAGGGCCAGGGCCTCGTCGGCCGTGTCCTCGTCGTCGGCGGCAACGGCGACGACACGCTCGCCGACGAAGCGCACGCGGTCGCGGGCGAGCGGCGGCATGTCCTGGATCTTGAGGCCGACGAGCACGCGGGGCAGGTCGGCGCCGGTGAGGACGGCGTGGACGCCGGGCAGGCGGCGGGCGGCGCTGGTGTCGATATGGAGGATACGGGCGTGGGGCAGGGGGCTGTGGAGGCACTTGCCCCAGAGCTGGCCCGGCCGGACCACGTCGGCGGCGTAGCGCGCCTGGCCCGTGACCTTCGTTTCGCCCTCGATGCGCCCGAGCGGGCGCCCGACCACGTGTAGCTGTGCGACCACGGCTGCCTCCTCGTCTCGCGCGCTGGCCGGCCGGGAGTATAGCAGGCCGGGAGACCTAACCCCCCCGCCCCCCCTTCCCTTCGAAGGAAGGGGGGAGAACGCCAGGGAAGGCGGAGCCGGAAGGACCCGTCGGCTTCCCGCGGCGGGCGGGGTGAGGAACTGGGCTCGCTTGCGTGAGGGTCGGGTGGCGGCGGCGACGGCGTGTTGCGAATTGGCCGAGGAACGGTCAAACGATGCTCTCCTGGGCCCTGGAATTTGGGTTGAGGGTAAGCGCGGCCGGCTCGCGGGCCGGTGCGGGCGCACGAGGGGTGGCGGGCGGCGGCCGCGTGCCCGGCGGGTCGGGCGGGCACGCGGCGCGCGGGACGCGGGGGCGCGAGCGCGATCGGGCGCGCCCCCACGTCGGGCTGGGCGCGGGTAGCGGAGGCCGTCATCCGCCGGCGCGGTCTCGCGGGCACCGGATGGTCCCGGCGGGGACGTCAGGCCGCCGGGCGGTCCCTGAGAGCAGGCGCTTCCATAGGTCTACGACTAGCCACGGCCTGGCGGGTCGGCGGGGGTGCCCTCCGCAGCAGGTAGCCGCCGTTGGGGAGAGGCCGCGGCCGGTGGGAGCGCGGCGGCCCGGCCTGGGAGGGCCGCACGCGCTCGGGTGGCTCGCTGGGTCCAGGCCGGTTGTTGGGCGGTGGCACCTCCGACGCTAGGGTGGGTGCAGGGAGCTCTATATGGATAGGCGAATTCGGGAGGGCTGGCGTCCGGGTGGGGCGCGGGACCGATATCCGTTGCTGTTAGGGGTAACTTGTCGCCACAGGAAGGAATGCCTGTAGCGTTCAGGCGCGCGTTGAGGCAGGAGGTTGCGGGACGAGCGGCGAGGCGGTATACCACGGTCTATGAGGCTGGCCGACCAGCTCCTGCCGTCAGAGATTTGGGCCGCGACCTCGGCCGCCGCCCGGGCGCTACTCGTCGCTCCACGAGCCCGCGGCCACGAGCTGGAAGCCGAGCTGGGCCAGAACGCCGCGAATTCCCCGTGCCCCCCCTCGACGGACCCACCCCACGCTCCACCACGGTGGAAAGCGCCAGCCAGGGGACGGAAACGTGGCGGCCAGCCGGGCCAGCGAGGGGGCCATCGTGCGCTGCGGCCGGTCAAGCAGGTGGATGAGGTCGTGGGGGTCGTCTCCGAGCGCTGACGGCAGGCTGGGCAGCCGTTTCCGCTCGCCCCTCGGCGCAGTCGAGCGCGAGCGCGGCGCCAGCAAGCGGCACGAGATAGAGCCGACCAGTGACCGGAATAACGGGTGGACATATGGATCCAGATCTGCTCGCGCAAGAGAAGCAAGCGATAGTCGATAAGTACGGCGGATGGGTCCAAGGCAGATTGCACTTAGGGGGCGGCGTCTACACCCGTGACGAGCCTAACCCTGATCTGGAGGTCAATCTGCGGCGCATCGTGCAGATCATCGCGGATGCAGCTAACAAGCCATTCGATCAGTTGCGCATCATTGATTTCGGCTGTTTGGAGGGGCTTGAGTCTATAGAGCTAGCCCATCAGGGCGCGGCGGTGGTAGGCATCGAGGGGAGAGAACGCAACGTTGTCAAGGCGGAATTCGCGAAACGCGCGCTCTCTCTGAGTCGCGCCGAATTTCACCTGGAGGACGTGCGCAATGTGACGAGAGCGCGCTATGGTGAGTTCGACGTTGTGCTGTGCATGGGAATACTGTATCATCTCGATGCACCTGATGTCTTCGAGTTTCTAGAGCAGGTCGCAGACATGTGTTCTCATTTTGCCATCATCGATACGCATTTTAGCTTTGTAGGCGACGAAGTTCGCACGTACAACGGCCGGCGCTATTATGGCGCGTCATATCAGGAACATCCCCCCTCGGATTCAAGGGAGCAGCGTCTCGCACGCGCGTGGGCCTCCCTCGATAACCCGAGGAGCTTTTGGTTTACCCGCCCGTCGCTCTTCAACGTACTCGCTCACGTCGGATTCACTAGCGTACTAGAGTGTTACATTCCCGCGCACGTCAACCAGTTCAATGATCGCACTACGCTCCTTGCCTTCAAAGGGAAGCGCCAGGCACTGCGGGCGTTTCCGGTCACTGATGCCGTGGAATCAGAAGACTGGCCCGAGCGTCGGCCCAGGCGCCTCTCTCGCCTGCAAATTCAGCGCCGCAGGCGGCGCTGGTCGCATCGGCTGGTCCGCGCGCTGAGCGGCGACCGGCAGCGGTGGCCTTATCGGCTGGCCCGGACGGTGCTTCCCCCGCCGGCACGGAAGGCGATCCGAGAGCACTTTATGAGCTAATGCCGAATCCGGCGATAGCGTTCCGGCAGGCCCCCCAACACCCCAACTCTGGGGGCGCCACAACCCGTCCGGCCCCGGCATTCGCGAATGCCGGGGCCGGACGGAATGTGCTCCCCAATTGGGGGCGGGGGCTGCTAGTCGCGCTCGACGATCATGGCGAAGCCCTGGCCGCCACCGATGCAGAGGGTGGCGAGACCGCGGTGGGCGGCGCGGCGCTGGAGCGCGTAGAGCAGGGTGACGAGGATGCGGGCGCCGCTGGCGCCGATGGGGTGGCCGAGGGCGATGGCGCCACCGTGGACGTTCAGGCGCTCGGGGTCGAGGCCGAGGTCGTGGGCGACGGCGAGGGATTGGGCGGCGAAGGCCTCGTTGACCTCGTAGAGGTCGACGTCGGCGAGCGTGAGGCCGGCGCGGTCGAGGGCGCGGCGGGTGGCGGGGATGGGGCCGAGGCCCATGACGCGTGGCTCGACGCCCGCGGCGGCGTAGGCGCGGATGGTGGCGAGAGGACGGAGGCCGAGGTCGCGGGCCTTGCGGGCGGAGGTGACGACGAGCGCGGCGGCGCCGTCGTTGATGCCGGAGGCGTTGCCGGCGGTGACGGTGCCCTCGCCGAGGAAGGCGGGGCGCAGGGCGGCGAGGCGTTCGGCGGTGGTGCCGGGACGCGGGTGCTCGTCGCGGGTGACGAGCCGGGTCTCGCCGCGGCCGGCGGGCACGGGGACGGGGGCGATCTCGGGGTCGAAGGCGCCGCTCTCGACGGCGCGGGCGGCGCGGGCCTGGCTCTCGGCGGCGAAGCGGTCCTGCTGGTCGCGGCCGATGGCGTAGTCGCGGGCGACGTTCTCGGCAGTGATGCCCATGTGGCAGTCGCTGAGGGCGCACCAGAGGCCGTCGTGGATCATGCTGTCGACGAGCTTGCCGTCGCCCATGCGGTAGCCGTAGCGGGCCTTTTCCAAGAGGTAGGGCGCGCGGGTCATGTTCTCCATGCCGCCGGCGACGACGATCTCGGCGTCGCCGAGGCAGATGGCCTGGGCGGCGAGCGCGACGGCCTTGAGGCCGGAGCCGCAGATCTTGTTGATGGTCATAGCGGGCACGGTGACAGGCAGGTCGGCGGCGAGCGCGGCCTGGCGGGCGGGGTTCATGCCGACGCCGGCCTGCAGGACGTTGCCCAAGATGACCTCGTCCACGCTGTCGGGGGCGACGCCGGCGCGCTCGAGCGCGGCGCGCATGGCGATGGCGCCGAGCTGAGGGGCGGGCACGTCGGCGAACGCGCCGCCGAAGGTGCCGATGGGCGTGCGCGCCGCCCCGACGATCACTACGTCTTCCATGCGTGCCTCCCGCTCTGCTGGCCCGTGCCTCGCGCCGGTCGCTCTACGCTGATTGTAGCAGTGGGCCGGCACCGGCTGGGGGCGCGGGAGGGGCGCAGGGCCGGGGGCGCGGCGCGGGGCCTGGGCGAGCGGCCGGGCGGGGGCCGGGCAGGGCGCGGCAAGCAGCGCCCATGCCTCTAGAGCGGTTGCCACAGCGCCTGAGCCATCCCGGCTGCCGGGCGGCAGGGGACGAGTCCCTGCCCTCCGCTCGCCATGGCTCAAAAGCGGCAAATACCACTGTCGATGCTGGTCCGGCGACCTGGCCGGTGGGGGCGCTAACGGAAGAGGTCGGTTTCGGGGGGGCGGACGAGGTCGCGGGCGGCGCCGGCGCCGAGGAGGTGCGCGAGGCCGCGGACGACGGCGACGGGGACGGCGTCGGTCTTGCCCATGACGAGCTCGGCGGCGGCGGCGATCTCGTCGGCGGCGGCGAGCTGGGTGACGCGGAGGTCGTAGCCGTAGGCGTCGCGCTGGCCGACGTAGCTGACGAGCGGCTGGAGGCCGGCGACGCCGATGGCCACGTTCGTCTGGCCCATGCGCCAGACGCGCCCGAAGGTGTCGCTGATGACGACGCCGACGACGGCACCGAGGCGGGCAAGGAGGCCCTGGCGGATGCGCTCGGCGGAGGCGTCGGGGTCGACGGGCAGGAGCGCGAGCACGTGCTCGCCGGGGACGTTGGAGGCGTCGACGCCGGCGTTGGCGCAGACGTAGCCGTGGTGGGTCTCGCTGATGAGGACGCCGCGGTCCATCTTGACGATGCGCCGGCTCTCGCGCAAGACGACCTCGACGTGGCGGGCGTCCTTGCCGTGGGCATCGGCGAGCTGGCGGGCGAAGGGCGACGGCTCGACGGTGGCGAGGTCGACCAGGCGGCCCTCGGCCTTGGAGACGATCTTCTGCGTGACGACGACCACGTCGCCGCTGGCGAGGCCGCCAGCCACGCCGGCGGCGTCGGCGATGAGCGCGGCCACGTCGTCGCCGGCGCGCACCTCGCCGATGCCGCGCAGGCCCCATAGGCGTAGCTCGGCCGGCGCCGCGCCGGGCGCCGCGGGGGCGGGCGGCTCGCCGGGGGCAGGGGTGGCGTCGGGCGCTACCGTAGGGCCTCCTCGAGGCGCGCGGGGTCGAGGCCCACGATCAGCTCGTCGCCCACGGTGACGAGGGGGCGGCGAATGAGGGTGGGGTTCTCGACCATCAGGCGCAGCTTCGCCTCGTCGTCGAGGTGCTGGTCGGCGAGGCCGAGCTTCTTGTAGGTGGGGCTGCGGGTGGCGAAGACGTCGCCAACGGGCCGGCCGCGCAGGAGGCCCCGCAGCTCGTCGGCGGAGAGCGGCTCCTTGAACAGCTCGCGCTCGCGGTGGGGAACGCCCTTCTGCGAAAGCAACTCTTTCGCCTTGCGGCAGGTGCTTCAGGTCTTGCGCCAGTAGAGGGTGACGTCGCCCTGGGGCATGGTGCCTCCCATGCGGGGGTGTAAGTGGGGGCCGGCGCCCCGTCCCCCTGGAGTATAGAAGAGGAGCGGTAGTTGGGGGGACACCCCCACACCCCCGGAAAGAGGAAGAGGAGGGGTAGGTGGGGGGACACCCCCCAGGCCCCCCGGCAGGGTGTGGCGCGGAATACTGCGAGCGCCACTGCCCCGGCACCCCCTGGGAGAGGGGGGAACGTCCCCCGGCCGGGTGTGGCGCGGAATACTGCGAGCGCCACTGCCCCGGCACCCCCGTTGGTTAGTGGGCGAGGGCGGCTTGGATGGCGGCACGGCGGGCGGCGTAGGCGGCGTCGTCGAGGACGGGGGTCATGCCTTCGAGGGGGATGGGCTGGTCGAGCTCGACCCAGGACTTGCACCCGAGGTAGCTGGGCAGGACGGGGACCTCGTGGGCCTCGGGGAGCCGGTAGACGCGGAGAAGGAGCACGTAGAGCGGCTTCTTGGGCCGCCAGCGCAGGCGCTCCTCGGCATAGCTGGTCGTCCAGATGAAGTGGGGCGCTAGCGCCTCGACCGTCGCGGCCTCGAGCGTCTCGTAGACGTCGGTGACCTCCGCCCAGTGGTCGAGCCGGACCGTGCCGGCGGGCGGCGGCGCGGCGAGCACGGCGTCGAGGGCCGCGCGGTAGGGCGGCTGGAGCAGGTCGGCGCGCTGGTGCTCGTAGGTCGGGTAGAGCAAGAACCGCGGCTGCTCGACGCGGAACTCGCGGCCCTCCTCGCGGATGCCACCCTTGCGCACGAGGACGATCTGCCGGCCCTCGGCCAGGGCGCGGCACGTCACCGCCCACTCTTTGAACGCGACCCGCGTGGCAACCGCTGTCTGCATCGTCACTCTCCCCGTGGACGCGCTCCACGACTGTTTCATTGTCCCGAAGGCGCTCAGGGGCTGTCAAGCGAGTCGGCGGGCCGGCGACCGTGACGCCACGGTGATGGCGGACCGGGCGCCTGTGATGAGGCTGTGTAGGCGCCCCCGATAGGCTGATCGCCGCAGGAGGCTCCAAGGGGCCGGTCACCGCGGCCGGGCGGCGCTTCTCCGCGGGGAGCGCCGCCCGGCCCGGCAATGGCGGCCGGTCGCGCTGGCGTATCGCGGGACGGCCCGCGAGCGCGGCCGGAGCGCCCGGAGCAGATGGGCCGCAGCTTTGGGAAGCCGGGGGATTGATGAGGATGAGGGACGGTAGCGGGTGGCATCGCGCAACGTGCCAACTGCTCGCCACGGTGGCGAGCCTGGGGATCCTGCTGGCCGCGCCGCTGGCGGGGCTGACCGCGCTAGCCCCGCCGGGGAGCGCGCTGGCCGCCAGCGAGGCGGTGGCGGTACCGGAGGGGCTGGCGGCGGACGCTGGGCTGGGGCGGGTGATCGCGGGGCGCGGGGCCGAGAGCGTACTCGACCAGGCGAGCGCCGACATGTCGCTCACGAAGACGGCGCCAGCGACGGTTACCGTGGGCAGCAACCTGGTGTACACGCTGACGGTCAGCAACGCCGGGCCGTCGGCGGCGACGAACGTGACGGTGACAGACGTGCTGCTGACGGGGCTGACGTTCGTGTCGGCCACGTCCACGCAGGGGCCGTGCAACCTGGCGGGCCAGCTTCTGACGTGTTCGGTCGGGGCGATGGCCGTGGGCGCGACGAACACGATCACGATCACGACGACGCCGCAAGCATCGCTCGCGGGCTTCACGGTCACGAACTCGGCCACGGTCTCGGCGACCGAGCCGGACCCGAACCCCAGCAACAACGTTGGCTTCGCGACGACGGTGATCCAGGGGACGGGGACGGCGACGCCCACGGCGCAGCCGACGACGCCGGCGGACGTGGCGCTCACGAAGACCGCGCCCGCCACGGCGACGGTGGGCAGCACCTTCACGTACACGCTGACCGTCAGCAACGCCGGGCCGGGCGCGGCGACGAGCGTGACGGCGACCGACCTGTTGCTGACAGGGCTGACATTCGTGTCGGCCACGTCGACGCAGGGCAGCTGCACGGCCAACGGCCAGCTCGTGACGTGCGCCATCGGCGTGATGAACGCCGGGGCGTCGGCGACGATCCAGATCGTCGTCACGCCGCAGGCGTCGCTGGCGGGCGCGACGGTGACCAACACCGCGACGGTGACGGCCGCCCAGCCGGACCCGAACCCCGCGAACAACACCGGCTCGGCGACGACGGTGATCCAGGGGCCGGGGACGGCGACGCCGACCAGCGTGCCGACCACGGCGGCCGACATGGCGCTGACCAAGACCGGGTCGCCCAACCCGGTGGGCGTGGGCAGCAACCTCACGTATACGTACTCGATCATCAACAACGGGCCAGGCGTGGCGACTGGCGTGGTGATGAGCGACTTCGTGCAGAGCGGGCTGACGTTCGTGAGCGCGACAGCGACGCAGGGCACCTGCGCGCTGACGAACAGCGTGCTTAGCTGCACCATCGGGACGATGAACCCGGGGGCGGTGGTGACCGTCACCAACATCGTGCAGCCGCAGGCGTCGCTGGCGGGCGCGATCATCACCAACACGGCGAGCGTGGCGGCGCAGCAGCCGGACCCGAATCCGGCCAACAACTCCGCCACCACCAGCGTGACGGTCGCCGGCACGGGCACGGCGATTCCGGCGACGCAGACGGCGATCGCGGCGACGCAGACGGCGACCGGCACGGGACCGGTCGTGCCGCCGGGCGTGAACCCGCCGCCTAGCTCGGGGCAGCCGGGCGTCCCCTGCACGACGGTGGTGGGCAGCGCCTGCACGGCGATGGGCACGGCGACGGGGACGTTCACGAAGCTCGCCGTGGGGATGACGTTCAACGTGACGGCGACGGGGCCGGCGAACACCGCGCCGCGTGGCGTGCCGGCGATCTTCATCCCGACGACCGCCGGGGTCGAAAGCTTCGGCTGCACGGCGGTGCCGGCCACGCCGCCGTTCAGCACCGTCTGCACTGGCAGCACGCGCGGGGACGTGCTGGCGAGCGCGAGCGTCACGGTGCGCTTCCCGCTGGTGGGTGGCGGCACGCAGGACGTGCTGGGGACGGTGACAGGCCAGGGCGGCGTCCCGGTGAACGTGCAGCAGGCGATCGCGTCGGTGGCGCCGAGCGGGCTGGCCGGGCTTCCCTGTGGCGACACGAT
This sequence comes from Chloroflexota bacterium, assembly GCA_035293805.1. GTDB lineage: Bacteria > Chloroflexota > UBA6077 > UBA6077 > JAJPHF01 > JAJPHF01. Next base: position 94,805 of record DATGMD010000055.1, read on the forward strand.
CGGGCAGACGTGCCAGGCGGTGGGGCCGGTGCAGGGCCTGGGGGCCGTGACGGGGAGCATGACCTGGAACCTGACGGCGAACGTGCCCGCCGGGGTGGCCGCCGGCACGGTGCCGGTGGTGGTGTTCACGACGACGGTGGGGCTGGAGGGCTTCCCGTGCGCGGCCGTCGCGGCGGGCGCCCCGACCGTGGCCTGCGCCGTGACCACGGTGGGCGACGCGCTTCTAGGGTCGAACGTGACCGTGGTGTTCGCGCCGGGGGTCACGGTGGTCGGCACCGTGCAGGGCCCCGGCCCGGTGGCGCTGCAAGCGCTGGCGAGCGCGCCGCCGCCGCTGCTGCCGCCGCCCCCGCCGCTGCCGCCACCCCCGCCGCCATTCGTCAGCGCGCCGCCGCTGCTGCCGCCGCCACCCCAGCCGCCGGGCGGGCTGCAGGTGCCGCCGGGCGCCCTCGCGCTGCAGCCCTCGCGGCCCGGCGTCCCCATCGTGCCCGAGGCGGACAGCGTGCTGCTGCTCGCGGGCGGCCTCGCCGCGGTCGGCGCGCTGGCCGCCTGGCGGCAGCGGCGCGGGGCCGGCCGCTAACCGTCGCGGTCCTGGCGACGGACGCGGCCCGAGCCGGTGTGGCGGCGCGCCGTACTGGCGCTGCCACGCTGTGCCGGCGAACCAGGCCGGGGAGCCCTCGTGGGGGAGTCGCGGGGGCTCTCCGGTTTCGGCGCCGGGGCCTTGGCTGGTACGATTCCGGCGGAGCCAGGTCGGGCCGGGGATGGTTGTGGTGGAGCGCGCGGGGGGCTGGTCGCGCGGAGCGCGGGCGCTGGTCGGGCTGGCCCTGCTGGTGGCGCTCGGCGGTTGGGGGCTGGGCAGTGTCCACGCCGAGCCCGGCTGTCCAGCGGACGCGGGGGCCAGCGGCGCGCGGTACGTGGTGTGGGTGCCGGGGCTCCTCAGCTCGAGCCTCACGGGACTGGAGCCGGGCACGCTGGACCCGGGCAACCACGAGGTGCGCGACCAGTTCGCGGGCGTCCGCGAGGCGCTGGCCGCAGGAGTGGGACCCGGGGCGCGGTTCATTTACTTCAGCTATGGCGTTCCTCGCCTGGCGCGCGCCGGCGAGGCGCCCGAGCGGGCCTGGCTGGGCGACACGTACTTCGACGAGCACGAGCCGCGCTACTGGCCACAGGACACGAGCAGCTACCCGCTGGCGGCGCACGTCGCCGCGCTCGACTGGCTGGTGCGCGGCCTTGAGGGCTGTGACCCGGCGGCCACGATCGACGTGATCGGGTACAGCCTGGGCGGAGTCGTGGCGCTGGCCTGGGCGGCGACGGCGGACGCCGGGGGGGACGGGCCGCTCGCCGCCGTCCACCGCGTGATCGTGGTGGACAGCCCGGTAGGGGGCGTCAATCCGGCGATCCTGAGCGCCGCGGCGGCGGCCGCGCCGCCCGAGGTGGCGGCCGCGTTTGGGACGGGCGCGGTGGTGGGCGACCTGCTGCCCGACGGCGCGGTGATCCGCGGGCTGCCGGCGGCCACGCGCCGGGTGGACGTGGCGAGCGTGGAGAACAGTCGGGACTATCTGGTGAACGGGGCACCGCTGCCGGCGTGGGCGGGCGTCGGGCCGGACGGGTGGCTGGCGCGCGGCGCGGCCGTGACCTTCCTGCCGCCCGAGCGCTCGCCGGCGGCCTACTACGCCGACATGGGCACGGGGACGCCGATCGGCACGACGCTCTGGGACTATGTGATCGGCATTCACGGCGCGGTGCTGACCGACGCGGGGGCGCTCCAGCGGTTGGTGGAGCTGCTGCAGAGCGACGGTCCGCTGTGGCGCGCGCGCGAGGCCCCCGCTGGCACTAGCTTGTGGCCCGCGGCGACCACTGACGCAGGTAGCTCGTGATGCACGGTGGTGCCCGGTCCGGCTCTCCGCCCCGGTCGCGCTCGGCATACGCGTAGGCGGCCGCGCATGTTGTTACCATTTCGCCGTATACTGATCGCCAAAAAGTGGGGGAGGGGCCGTGCGCGGGTTGTGGCGGTATCTCGGGGGGGCGATACTCGTCATTGGGCTGGCTGGCGGGGCGGTGGCGGCGGACGTGCTCGCGCATCCGGATGGGTGCCATCGGTGGCACAGCTGTCCGCCCGACGACGGCAGCTACGTCTGCGGCGATCTGGGGCACTGCAGCGAGTGCGCGAACAATCAGTATTGCCTGGCTGGGCGTCCGCGCGGGGCGGGCGGCGCGGCGACGCGGACGCCGCGGCCGACGCGGACGCCGGCGCCCACCCACACGCCGCGGCCGACGCGGACGCCGGAGCCGCCGCGGGCCGGGCGCGCCGGAGGCGGCGGCGACGCGACAGGGGCGCGGGCAGGTAGCGGCGGGGTTGACGTGGGGCGGCGGGGCCTCGACGCGGGGCGCGGGGCGCCGCTGGATGAGGGAGACGCCGGGGATATGCTGGACGACGCGCGCGGTAGCGCGGCGCTGGCGGGCACCGGGGCGCCACTCGGGGCGGCGCCCGCACGGGACGGCGCGGCGCCCAGCCGCGTGGCCGCGAGCGGCGATGCGCCGGGGGCGCGGGTCGTGGCCGAATACGCCGGCGTGCGCGTGCTGGGGCCACTGCGGTGGGCGACCGAGAGCGACCAGCCCGCCGTGGTTGGCGCGGTTCACAATAGCAGCGGGCAGGCGCGAACGATGGTGTTAACGCTCATTCTGCTGGACGCCGAGGGCGCACGACTCGGCTCGGTCGCGGCTGTGCTGTGGGACCTGGCGCCGGGCGAGCATCGTCCCTTCGCCCAGGCTGTGCCGCCGCTACCGGCCCCGGCCAGCGACGTGAGCGCGCGACTCGAGCCGTTGGTGCCCTAGATGTCTGCCATCCTCGACATACTCCGCCAGCTCGCGGCGCCCGGCGACGCCGAGGCGGCGTGGGCACGGCTGGCGCCGGCGCTGGTGGGGCTGTCGCTGGACGACGTGGAGGCGCTAGACTACCGGATCGCGCTGGGCGAGGGCGACGGGTCGGGCGGGGTGCCGTCGCTGAAGCGGCGGGTGGTGGAATACTTGCAACAGCGCAAGCTGGCGGCGTTCGTCTACGAGTGCTTCGATCCGTTCGTCAACCCCTGGGCGCTGGAAGCGCGGATGAAGGCGCTGTTCTGGCGGATCGAGTACGCGCGGTCGCTGTCGGAGCAGCTGGAAGAGATCGCCGAGGCGCACAAGCACGACGTGGAGGTGCCCTGGACGGTGAAGGGCAACCTGTTCGGGATGGCGAACTCGGCGCTGCTGGCGGCGAATCTGGGCGGCTGGGACGACACCGTGTCGGGCTATGGGCAGGGGGAGCCACCCCCGGCGCGGGACTTCCGGCCGCGCGTCGCACCCCGCGCGTGAGCGGCCGGCGGCCGGCCTGCCGGCCGCTCTAACGGCGGCGGTCCATGGCGAGGGCCACGCCCAGGCTGAGCAAGGTAATACCGGCCACCAGCGGGAATACCCACGCGGGCAGGGGGTTGGGCTGGATCTGCGAGGCGGCGAGCAAGACGGCCGCGATGGCACCGCCCAACAGCCGCCAGACTTCCCAGAAGCGGCTCATGGTGTCTCCGAGTCGGTCAACCGGCGTAGGGGCCGCGCCCTCACCCCGGCCCTCTCCCAGGGGGAGAGGGGGAGGGACGGACCTCACCCCCCTGCCCCCCTCTCCCGCAGGAGAGGGGGAGGACGGACCAGGCGTAAGCGGGGCCAAGTTACCGAGCCCCCTCGGCCGCAGGAGAGGGGGAGGATAATGGCGCTCGCCCCGGCCGTGGCTTAGGGGGCGCGGGAGCGCAGCCGGATCGCCACCGGGCTCCGTATCGCTTGTCCCCTCTGCTGATGGATGCATGCTCAGTGTACCCGGTCGGTGCGGGCTCCGATGGATGCCGAGGCTGGTATGCGGGCTGCACCAGGCGGGCTGGAGGTGTGCGATGGCTGGACGGCAGACTACGACCGCGGAGCCGGGGGCGAACGTGCGACCGCTGGCGCCGGTGCGGCGCTTCGACGTGTTCGCCGAGTACAAGCGGCTGGAAGCGGAGCAGCGGGGCGCGACGGCGGACGAGGCGCGCGGCTACGGCATCTGGGTGGCGAAAGTGGTGGCGGGGCGGCGCTTCGGGCGCTCGGCCGCGCCACCGGCGGTCGGGCACCGGCCGGGGGGCGAGGAGGCCGAGAAGGGGCGGCCCGCGGGGCCGGACTGGGGGCCGCACGAATTGAACGGCGAGCCGCAGACGGCGGCGACCTTCGAGCGGGAGATCGTCCGGCGCATGGGCAAGCCGTTCTACGAGCGGGTGTTCGCGCCGGCGGTGCGGCAGGCGTTCGAGAGCGGCGAGCGATACGAGCAGGTGCGCGACGCGATCCGGGCGGCATGGAAGCCGTAGGCAGTCGGCGGCGAGCATGAGGAGAAGGACGGCCGCCCTCACCTCGACCTCTCCCAGCGGGAGAGGGGGTAGGACGCCCTCACCCCGACCCTCTCCCAGGGGGAGAAGGAGCAGGACGCGGGGCGGCAGGCGGATTGTCAGGTGGGGCCAGGCGGATTGTTAGCTGAGGGGGAGGTGGGCGGGGAGGTCTTCGGCGAGGGTGAACTCGTCGAGGGTGGCGCGGTATTGCTCGAGGAAGCGGAGGAGGGGGCGGGGGCGGACCTCGTCGCGGTAGTAGAAGATGCGGCTGGGGAGGCGCGCGGCGACCGCGGGGTCAAGATTCAGGTGGCGGCCGACGGCGAGGAGGAGGTCGCGGCGGCCGGCGCGGCGCACCTTGTCGATCTTGCGCTCCAGGTAGCCCTCGCCGGTGTAGCCGACGATCTCGAAGTAGGCGGTGACGCGCGGGTCGGGCCGGTAGATGGCGCGGAAGTCGGGGATCATGACTGAGTTGGCGCCGAGCAGGAGCAGGCCCATCTCGCGGACGAGCGTCCAGTCGCTGCCGAGCGCGGCGAAGCGGGCGGCGAACTCGCGCTCCAGGACCGAGTCGAAGGCGGGGCTGGGGCGGAGGGGCGAGACGAGGCCCTGCTCGTCGGACAGGCGCAGCGTACGGCGGGCGTCATCCCAGCGGGTGTCGGCGCGCAGCTGCCAGCGCGGGTGGAGCAGGACGTAGGGCAGGAAGGCGGCCATGCGGAGGCCGTAGTGCGTGCGGCCGTGGACGCTGCCGATGCCGTTGATCTGGAGGTCCCAGCCGAGGTCGGGGTTGCCCTCGCAGCTATAGAGCAGGCGGTGGCGCTTGAGGCCGTAGAAGACGCGCTGGAAGCCGGGCCGGTCGCAGGGAAAGAGGGTTACCGTGAGGTCGTGGGCGCGGTAGAGGAGGCCCTGGGCGAGCGCGAGATTGTAGCGGGCGAGGAGCCAGGCGGGGGTGAGGTCGACGGCGTCGAAGTCGACGATGCGTTGACCCTCCGGGTGGTCGGCGAAGAGCCAGCGGGCGACCTCGTCGGGGGCGAGGTGGTGCTGGGCGCCGACTGTGGCATAAGCGGCGTCGCGCGTCAGCCCGCCGACCGCCTCGGGCTCCTCGACGATGGGGCCGCGCTCGGCGACGAGCTGGTAGAGCGCGCGGCGGAGGTCGCTCGGCGCCGCCTCGACGGGCGGCTCGCGGCGGAAGCGCTCCTCCAGCAGGTGGGCGAGGCCGCGCTGCACCTTGTGGTCGGTCGCGCCGCCCACGAAGTCGCGCACGGCCTCGCGGAACTCGCCGAGGGTGCTGTCGACGTGGCTCGCGGCGAGCGCGATGAGCGCCTCGCCGATACCGAGGTAGCGGGTGCTGGCGGGGTCCAGAAAGGCCGGCTGGACCTCGTCGCCCGACGCGCGGTACCGCACCAGCTCGACCGGCAGCATCAGGGCGCTTCCGGGGCTCCGGCGGGGGGTGGCGGCGCGGGAGCGGCCGGGCTGGCGGCGGGCGCGCTGGGGAACGGGGCGGTCAGCCCGGCCGGCGACGGGGCGGCGAGCGGATCGGCGGGGCCGGCGAAGCGCTGGCGGCCGGCGACCCGGAAGACGGGCGTACGACGGCGGCGGGCGAGGCCGGCGTCGAGCGTGGCCTCGGCGACGAGCTGGTAGAGGATGGCGTGCTGCTTGCCGGGGTCGCGGCGCAGCAGCCGCCCCAGCTTCTGCTCGACGGAGCGGCGGCGCTGCGAGCGCAGGCTGAGCATGACGGCCCAGCGGAGCGGCCCGATGCTCAGCCCCTCGCTGAGTACCTCGTTGCTGACGATGGCGCGCAGGCGGCCGGCGCGGAACTCTTGCAGGATCCAGTCGCGCTCGCGGACCGGCGTGGTGGCGACGATGGCAGGGATGCCGAAGCGGCGGGCGATCTCCAGCACGACGCGGTTCTCGCCGGCCCAGACCAGCCCCGGCTCGAGCGCGTGGCGACGCAGGAGGTAGCCGAGCGCCTCGAACTTCGCCTCGGGATGCTGGGCGAGCGTGCGGGCGCGGCGGTAGGCGAGCTGCGCGGCGCGGCCCTCGGTCGTCGTGGCGGCCAGGCGGAGGAAGGCCGCGTAGTCGCTCTCGCGCCAGGGCTGCAGGTGGTGCTCGGCCAGGAAGGCGCGGTAGATCGCCATGTCGGCGTCGTAGCGGGCCTGCTCCGCGGCCGACAGGCGCACCTTCAACTCCTGCACGGTGTAGTCGCTGAGGAGCGTGCCGACGAAGGTGTCGAGGTCGGCGCGGTAGACGGTAGGGCCCACCAGCTCCTGAATCGTCGCCAGGGTCGCCTCCGAGGCGTCGAGGGTGGCGCTGAGGCCGAGGCGATAGGGGGCGCAGCTATAGAGTGCGGCGCGGGCGTGCCAGCCGGCGAGGTGGTGGACCTCGTCGAGCACGAGGAAGGCCCAGCGGTCGCCCAGCCGCTCCAGGTGAATGGCGGCGGAGTCGTAGACGGCGACGGTCACGCGGTCGCTCGGGAGGTGGTGGCCGCCGCCGAGGAGGCCGATCTCGCCGCCGAGGGCGCGGCGTAGCTCCCAGTACCACTGCGTCATGAGCTGGATCGTTGGGACGCACACCAGCGCGGGCAAGGCGAGCTGGCGGAGGAGCGCGATGGCGAGGAGCGTCTTGCCGGTGCCGGTCGGCAGCTCGAAGCAGCCCCAGCGGTCGGGCACGGTGCCCTCGGCGGTCTTGCCGGTCCACCAGGCGCGCAGGGCGGCGCGCTGGGCGGGGTGCAGCGTCAGCGGTTCGGCGGGCGCCAGGTCGTCGAGGGGGTGCCAGCGGGCGACGCGGTCGCGCACGGTCTGGGCTGGGGGGGCGTCGGCCCCAGTTTCCCAGACCGGCCCGTCCTCGGCGACGCGGCCCGGCGGAACGGGCGGTACGGCGTCGGCGACGAGGCGGTCGAGCAGCGGCTGGAGGGTGCGGTAGCGCCAGGCCTCCGCGGTCCACAGCTCTAGCCGTGGGTCCCAGCGGAAGGGCGGGGGCAGGCGGGCCGGCGGCGCGAGGCCGCGGAGCAGCAGGTACCCGTCGCGGAAGAGCAGCTCGGGGTGGTGCGCCCGGGCGGGCGCGGTGCCGGAGGAATCCACCCAATCGTCCCAATGCCCAGTCTCGGCCGCCGCCACGGCCAGCCCCCTATGATCGGCAGAAACGGGGGGTGCGAGCAAGAGGGCGGTTGACGCCCAGCGTAGCGCGGCAGCGGCCGTAGCCCGGCGAGCGGCTGGCACGGCGCGTGCACACGGAGGCGCAAGTTTGTGTGAGGAGGGCGGCATGACGCCGGTAAGCGACCTGGAGTTCGACGTCATCAGCACGCTACAGAGCAAGTTGGAGGCGCTGGAGGTCTACGAGGCGTACCTGGAAGACTGCGAGGAGGCGGACGACGACGCGTGCCGGCAGCTCTTCCAGCAGATCCGCGACGACGACGAGCGGCACGCGGAGCGGCTCCGCGAGGCGCTGGCCCGCCTGATGGCGGAGGGCCGGCACTAGGCGGGGCGCGGTATGGCGTTGCGAGCGGCGGGTGGGCAGGCAGCGCTTGCGACAATACTTCGCGGGCCGTTCGCGTGATGTGCCGTGGCGCGCGGGGGTGATGAGCAGGGCCTAGCCTCGATGGGCACTCGCGGTTGCGGCCCTGCGGGGCCGCGGGCGGGCATGAAACCCGCCCCTACGCCACTACGGCTCAGAGATGGCTTGGCTTCCGGGCAAGCGGCGCTCGGTCAGCGGATAAGCGCCGAGCGGCGTGTAGCGGGGGCCGCGGGGCGAGAGGTCGCTGCGGATGAGGTGGATGGCGTCCACGGTGCAGGGCGCCGGGGGCGGCGGCGCGGCAAGGGTGGGCAGGCGGCTGGCGAGGGCGCGGCCGGCGGCGGGCGCGGCGTCGCGGCGCGCGCGGCCCAGGGTTAGGTGGGGCACGAGCGGCTTTCCGTCGAAGGGGACGGCGCGCGCCGTGAGCGCGACGCACAGGGCGGTGTGGAGGGCAGGCAGCCGCTGAGCGGGGGCGCGCGCCTCGACCCACAGGACGCGCGGCACGGCGCCGCCGAAGTGTCCGAGCCGCCCCAGGCTCAGCGGGAAGGCCGGCTGGCCGGCGGCGGCGTCGGCGAGCGCGGCCTGGACGGTCGGCAGGGTGGCGGCTGGAAGCTCGCCGAGGAACACCAGCGTGAGGTGCATCAGGTCGGGGGCGACCCAGCGGGCGTAGCCGGGGGCGAGCCGCTCCAGCGCCTGCTCGCGGCCGGCCAGGTAGCGGCGCCACGCCTCGGGCAGGGTGATCGCCACGAACAGGCGCAGCCGGGCCGCCGGCTGGCTAGTGGCCGCCATTGCCGCCATTGTGCGTCCCGTCGCCGTTGCCGCGGTCGCGCGCCGCGTCGTCGAACACGCCCAGCTCACGGCCGGTGTAGACGGCGACCACGAAGTCCTCGCGGGGCACGCTGGCCGTCCACACCAGGTCCTCGTCTACCTGGGCGATGATGGCGGTGATCTCCTCCTCGGAGGGTTCCCGCTCGAACAGCAGCAGGCCGTAGACGTTGCTGTCGGTGAAGTGCAGCTCCAGGCGAGCCACTGGCTGCTCGCCATCGCTGAGCAGGTAAGCTTCCGAGGAAGCGGTACGATAGAGCCGATCGTAGCGCAAGTCGTCCATGCTTTCCCCCTGGCGGTCGGCGGGTGGGTCGGCGCCTATCCCCCGGCGAGCGCACCGCCCGTACTCGACGTAAGCGGTCGGCATCCCGTGGCTGGAGCGGCGGCGTCCGGGATCGCAGGTGGCCGCGGCGCGCGGCGATCCGGTGCGCGACGGCTCGGCGGGCGAGCCGGCGGGGAGGCCGGGGCGCACGGCCCGCCCGACGGTGGCCGTTGGTAGCACGCAGACCGCGACGGCCAGGCACGGCAGCAGCCGAAATGCGTTGTCCAGGCCGGCTAGCTGGCCCACCACACCGTCGAGCGTGGGCGCGGCGCGGCCGCCAAAGTCGGTGGCGGCGTTGAACACGCCAGAGGCGACGCGGCGGCCGACGCGCCGCGGGTCCACGTCCTCGGCCAGGCTGACGGTGTTGCCGACCAGGCCGACCGCATGCCAGACGGCGGCGAAGAGCAGGCCGGCGAGCAACGGGGCAGGCCGGTCCAGGCGATAGGGTTGCCGGCCTGCTCCAGGTAGGGCGACACCATGAACTGCAGGGAGCCGTCGGCCGGCGTGATGGCGACGACGGTGCCGTAGCTGGCGGCGGTGCCCAGGGACAGTCGGCGCATACGAGCGCGGGGCTAGTACAACTGCAGGTAGCGGTCGACTTCCCACTGGCTGACTTGCTTGCGGTAGTCGTCCCATTCCTGCCGCTTCGCCTCGAGGAACCAGTCGAAAACGTGCTGGCCGAGGGCCTCGCGCACGACCTCGTCGCGCTCCAGCTCGTCCAGCGCCTCGGACAGGCTGCCGGGCAGCACGCCGACGCTGTGCTTCAGCATGGCCGCCTCGTCGAAGTGGAAGAGGTCCTCTTCGACGGCCGCGGGCAGCGGGAGATCGTTCTTGATGCCGTCGAGACCGGCGCAGAGCATGACCGCGAACGCCAGGTAGGGGTTGCAGCTCGGGTCGGGGCAGCGCAGCTCGACGCGCGTGGCCGACGGCCGCCCCGCCGAGGTGCGCGGCACACGGACGAGCGCCGAGCGGTTGATACGCGCCCAACTGACGTACACAGGCGCCTCGTAGCCGGGCACCAGGCGCTTGTAGGAGTTCACTAGCGGCGCGAGCACGGCGGACATGCCGCGGGCGTGGGCGAGGAGGCCGGCGATGAACTGCTTGGCGAGGCGCGACAGGCCGTACTCGTCGCCGGCGTCGTAGAAGAGGTTCTTGCCGTCGCTCAGGTTAGCGAGGCTCATGTGCGTGTGCATGCCCGAGCCGTTGATGCCAAAGAACGGCTTCGGCATGAAGGTGGCGTACAGGCCGTGGCGCTCGGCGACAGCCTTCATGGTCACCTTGAAGGTGACGGCGTTGTCGGCGGTCTGGATGGCCGGGCCGTAGCGGAAGTCGATCTCGTGCTGGCCGGGCGCGACCTCGTGGTGGCTGGCTTCCACGCTGATCTTCTGATGTTCCAGCGCGTTCACCATCTCCTTGCGCACCTCGGCGGCCTCGTCGCTCGTCACGTCGAAGTAGCCGGCGCGATCGTGGGGAAGGCTCTCCAGCTGGCCGGGGCGGTCGGCCCGCAGCAGGAAGAACTCCAGCTCGGGTCCGGTCTGGAACAGGTAGCCGAGTCGGCGCGCCTCGGCGTCCGCGCGCCGCAGGACGTTGCGTGGGTCGCCCACGAACTCCTCGCCCTCCGGCGTGTAGACGTTGCAGATGACCTTCGCCGTGGGGTTGCCGTTCATCTCCCAGGGGATCGGCCCAAAGGTGTTCAGGTCGGGCAGGAGATACATGTCGCTCTCGTGGATGCGCGCGAAGCCCTCGATGGACGAGCCGTCGAACCAGAGGCCGTAGTTCAGGGCGTCCTCGAACTTGTGGATAGGGATCGTGATGTTCTTGACGACGCCGACGATGTCGGTGAACTGGAGACTGACGAACTTGATGCCCATCTTCTCGGCGTCGGCGAGCACGGCGGTCTTCAGGTCGTTCGGGATGCGCGTCTCCGTGGTCATGCGTGGCCGTTCCCTCCTGCGCGCCCGGCTCGCACCAGGCGCGCGCTGGTCGTGTCCTGCGCGGGGCCCGCGACGGCGAGGCCGCCGGCCCGCTGTAGGGCGGGGTCGTCGGGGGCGGGGGCGGGCGCCGGGCGGCTGGTCGCCGAGACGGGCCGCAGGCGCAAGGCGACCTGCACGGCGAGGCGGACCTCGGGGTCGTCGAGGTCGATGTTGCCGATCGCCTGGATGCGGGCCAGCCGGTAGAGCAGCGTGTTGCGGTGGAGGTGCAGCGCGTCGGCGGCGCGGACGTGGTTGCCGTGGTGGGCGAAGAAGCCTTCGAGGGTGCGGATCAGCTCCGTGCCGTGGCGCTCGTCGTAGCTGTCGAGCGCGCCCAGGAACTCCTCGTAGAAGGCGCGCAGCTCCGGCGAGCCGCGCAGGGGGAAGAGCAGGCGCCGGATGCCGAGGTCGCCGAAGTAGGTCGCGCAGCCGCCGCCCAGGAGCGCCTGACCGATGAGCAGGGCTTCTGCCGCCTCGTGGTAGCTCGTGCTGAGGCCGGCGACGCCCGCGTAGGGGCGCCCGATGCCCACGGAGACGGCGGTGGCGGGCAGGCCAGCGGTGGCCTCGCGGCGCAGGGCGTCGGCCTCGGCGCGCAGCCGGGCGACGTCCGCGCCGGCCACGGGGAGGAAGACGGCGACGTGCTGCTCGTGCTGGCGCACGAGCGCGGCGCGCTGGCGAGCCTGCAGGGCGCGGCGCAAGGGGTCGAGCAGGCGCGGCCGGGGCTGTGCGGCGGCGGTCTGGCCCGCGGCGCCGTCGGCGGCGCGGGCGGGGCGCGGTGCGGCGCGCTCGTCGTCCAGGCCGAACACCAGCGCGACCTGGTCGTCTTCCAGGTCGTAGCCGAGGCCACGTGCCCGCGCGAACAGCTCGGCCTCCGAGGTGAAGCGGCCGGACAGCGCGGCCTCCAGCACGTCGGCCTGCAAGCGATACTCCGTCTCCGCGACGGCGCGCTGCTTGGCGATCTCCAGGGCGCAGACGACCGCGGCGGGGCCGAGGGTCAGATCGTCCAGCTCGTCGAAGGCCTCGGCCGGGCCGACGACCGAGAGAAAGCCGGCCATCGTGCTCTTGAGCACAATCGGGAGCACGAGACGCACGAGCCCCGTCGTGCCGAGCGGCAAGCGCGTCGGCGTGAGGCGATGGGAGCGGAGGGCGTCGCGGCCGGGCCACGGCAGGTCGGCCGTGCGGGCGCGCAGCTCCGCGAGGACCGCATCGAGCGCCGGCAGCGCGGCCGGGACGGCGGCCGCTGGATCGGCGGGGGCGGCGGGGTCGGGGCGGCTGGCGTGTGGGGTCGCGGCCTCGTGGACGGCGCCGTACTCGTCCTCGATCACGACCAGCTTGGCCATCGTGTCGGCCAGCGCCTGGACGATGGCGCCCAGGCCGCGGTCTTCCAAGGCGATGCGGGTCAGGCGCTGGGCGGTCTCGTCGGCACGCTGGCGGAGCTGGGAGCGGCTATCGACGATGAGGCCGACGACGGCGCGCTCCAGGTCGGCGGCGCGGCTGCCCGGCGGCGCGACGAGGAGGGGCAGCGCGGCGGCGTCGGCCGCGTCGATCAGGGCGGCTGGCGCCGGTTGCACGAGCAGCAGGCCGGCGGCGCGCGTGTCCACGAGCAGGTCGACGAGGCGGCGGGCGCCGTCGCCGGCGAGGGCGGCGGGCAGGACGGCGAAGACGACGAGATCGCCTTCTTCCAGCGAGCCGGCGGCAAGGGGCCGCGTCCCGGCGACGCGCGCCCAGCCAACGCCGCGGTCGAGGCCCGCGGCGCCGGCGGCGACGCGAGTCTCGCTCGGGAGCGCCAGGCGCAACACCTCGGCAACCGACAGCTGACGCACGCGCGGCGATCTCCTGCGCACGGTATGTGCAGAGTATACGAGAGCCTACCAGGCCGGGCAAGGAACGGTCGCGGCTGGGGCGGGCGACCGAGCGCCGCGCGAGCCGGGTGGGGCTACAGGGGGTGGCGCACGCGGGAGCCGGGAGCGGCGGCATTCGGGAGCACCTCCTTGGCATTCGCGTGCGGCGGATGGTACGCTCTCCTGTGAGCGGAGGCGTCTCCGCTCGGCGCGCCTTTAAGCCGGTCCCGTGAGGCCGGGAAGGAGCAGGCATGGTCACGTGCGGGATCGACAGTAGCCTCCGCGCGGCTCCGAGAGCCGAGGCGCGGAGGCTTTTTTGTGCGAACTGGCTAGACCCCGGGGTGAGGCGCGCATGAGCCAGGTGGCGGACGAGCGGGTGGTGATGGACGGCGAGGCCGTGCGGCGCGCGGTTGTGCGGCTAGGACATGAGATCCGGGAGCACGCGAACGACCGCGGGGCGCTGGTCCTGGTCGGGCTGCGGACGCGGGGGATCCCGCTGGCGGCGCGCTTGCAGCGGCAGCTGGAGGAGTTCACGGGGGAGCGGGTGGTGCTGGGCCGGCTCGACCCGAGCCTGTACCGGGACGATCTGGCGGTGGCGCGGCCGCGGCTGGAGCCGACGGACGTGCCGGTCGACCTGACGGGGCGGCGAGTGGTGCTGGTAGACGACGTGCTGTTCACCGGGCGGACGATCCGGGCGGCGCTGGACGCGCTGGTGGACCTGGGGCGGCCGGCGGCGGTGGAGCTGGCGGTGCTGGTGGACCGGGGCCACCGCGAGCTGCCGATTCGGGCCGACTACGTGGGCAAGAACCTGCCGACGAGCCGCCAGGAGCGCGTCAGCGTGCGGCTGCGGGAGGTCGACGGGCGGGATGAAGTGGTGCTCGTGCGGGCTGAGTGCTGAGTAGGGGAGTGGGAGTGCTCGGGACTGAGGGCTTAGGGAGTCGCCGTGTGGGTGAGTGTCAGCGGGGTCGGAGCTGCGGCAGTGGCGCTCGCAGTATTCCGCGCCACAGGCCGCGGGCGGGCGTGAAACCCGCCCCTACGTCCTCCTGGCCGCTTGCACGTTCTGAAAGCGTTCTAAGCGGGCGAGCGGGATTGCTGCGCGTTGAGCGGAGGGGTTAGTGGCGCGACGGATCGAGGATAGGGTGTTGATGGCGGGTGTGGCGCGAGTACCCCAGGATACCGGTGCTCAAGCGCCGGTCAGGGCGCAGCAAGCAGCGCCCCTACAGGGGGTGGGACCAGGCAACCTGTCCATGGCGGGCGCAGCGGTTACGAGCGACGCGCCGGTGAACAGCACTCGACACTCAGCGCTCAGCACTCTGCACTTCGCGCGGCGGCACGTGCTGGACCTGGACGACTTCGCGGCGGACGAGATCGAGCACGTGCTGGCGACGGCCGACGCGATGAAAGAGGTGCTGGGGCGGAAGATCAAGCAGGTGCCGGCGCTGCGGGGCGTGACGGTGGTGACGCTGTTCTACGAGGCGAGCACGCGCACGCGCGTTTCGTTCGAGCTGGCGGCGAAGCACCTGGCGGCGGACGTGGTGAACGTGGCGGCGGCGTCGAGCAGCGTGACGAAAGGGGAGTCGCTGCTCGACACGGCGCACACGCTGCGGGCGTTGGGCGCGGACATCCTGGTGATGCGGCACGGCGAGGCAGGGGCGCCGTACCTGGTGGCCGAGCGGGCGAGCTGTCAGGTGATCAACGCGGGCGACGGCTGGCACGCGCACCCGACACAGGCGCTGCTGGACTTGTACACGCTGCGCGAGCGGCTGGGCGGGGTGGCGGGGCGGCGGATCGCGATCGTGGGCGACGTGCTGCACAGCCGGGTGGCGCGGTCGGACGTGTGGGGGTTCACGCGGCTGGGCGCGAGCGTGGTGCTGTGCGGGCCGCCGACGCTGCTGCCGACGGGCGAGCTGCCGTGGCCGGTCGAGGTGGAGTACGACCTGGACCGCGCGCTCAGAGGCGCCGACGTGGTGATGGCGCTGCGGCTGCAGCGTGAGCGGCAGAGCGCGGGGCTGCTGCCGAGCCTGCGGGAGTACGTGCAGCTCTACGGGCTGACAGCCGAGCGGCTGGAGCGGGCGTGTCCCGGCGCGGTGGTGATGCACCCCGGGCCGATGAACGAGGGGGTGGAGATCATGCCGGAGGTCGCGTACGGGGCGCGGTCGGCGATCGCCGAGCAGGTAACCAACGGGGTGGCGATTCGCATGGCACTGCTGTACCTGCTGGGCGGAGGTGCCGCGTGAGCGCGACGCTGCTGGACGGGCGGGCGCCGCTCGGGCCGCCGGGGGCCACGCCGGCCGCGCCGCTGCTGATCGTCGGCGGGCGGGTGATCGACCCGGCGAGCGGGCTGGACGGCGTGGCGGACGTGCGGCTGCGCGATGGCCGGATCGCGGCGATCGCGGCGGGGCTGGCGCCGGAGGACGGGGAGACGACGCTCGACGCGGGCGGGCGGCTGGTGCTGCCGGGCTTCGTGGACCTGCACTGCCACCTGGGCGAGCCGGGGCACGAGGACCGCGAGACGCTGGCGACGGGGACGCGGGCGGCGGCGGCGGGCGGCTTCACGACGGTCTGCTGCATGGGCGACACGACGCCGCGGCTGGACACGGGCGTGGAGCTGGCGGCGCTGCGGGCGCGCGCGGCCGAGACGGCGGCGGTGCGGGTGCTGCCGATCGGGTGCGTGACCCGCGGGCGCGACGGGAGCGAGCTGGCGGAGCTGGCGGAGCTGGCGCGGGCGGGCGCGGTGGCGTTCTCGGACGACCCGCGGCCGGTGCGGAGCAGCCGGCTGCTGCGGCACGCGCTGGCGTACAGCGCGATGCTGAGCCGGCCGGTGGTGGAGCACGCGGTGGACTCGGAGCTGGCTGAGGGGGGGCTGGCGCACGAGGGGCGGGTGGCGACGTGGCTGGGGCTGCCGGGCGTGCCGGCGGCGGCCGAGGAGATTGCCGTGGCGCGGGCGATCGCGCTGGCCCGGCTGACGGGCGGGCGGCTGCACCTGGCGCACCTGAGCACGGCGGGCGCGGTGGCCCAGGTGCGCGCCGCGCAGGCCGAGGGGCTGGCGGTGACGGCGGAGGTGTCGCCGCTGCACCTGCTGCTGGACGAGGAAGCGGTCGGGACGGCGCCGCACGGCCGGCCGTACGATACGAGCACGCGGCTGGAGCCGCCGCTGCGGCGCGCGGCCGACGCCGCCGCGCTGCGCGAGGGGCTGGCCGATGGCGCGATCGCGGCGATCGCCAGCGACCACCGGCCGCAGCGGGCGGTGGACAAGGACTGCGAGTATGCCTACGCGGCGCCGGGCGCCGCGGGGCTGGAGACAGCCTTCGGGGCCGTCATGGAACTGGTGGCGGCCGACAGGCTATCCTTATTGACGGTGATCCGCGCGCTCACCAGCGGGCCCGCCGCGGTGTTTGGCCTCGAGGCGGGGCGGCTGACGGTGGGCGGGCCGGCCGATCTGGTCATCGCGGACCCCGAGGCCACCTGGACCGTCGAACCATCGCGCTTCCACTCCCGTGGCAAGAGCACCCCCCTTGCGGGGCGTTCCCTCCGCGGGCGCGTGTTGGCCACCCTGGTCGGCGGCGCAATCGTGCACCGCGAAGGGATTTAGGCAACATGCAGAGCCCGCCGCGCGTCCCCGGCGTGCTGGTCCTGGAGGACGGCACCGTCTACCCCGGCACCACCTTCGGCGCTCCCGTCGAGGCAGCGGCTGAAGTGGTGTTCAACACGGGTATCACCGGCTACCAGGAGATCGCCACCGACCCGTCGTACCGCGGGCAGATGGTGGTGCTGACGCATCCGCAGATCGGCAACTACGGCGTGGACGCGGCGGTGGCCGAGTCGACGCGGCCGTGGGTGGCGGCGCTGATCGTGCGCGAGCTGGCGCGCTTCCCGCACCACTGGCGCTCGGTCGAGTCGCTGGAAGCGTACCTGGCGCGGCACGGCGTGCCGGGCCTGGAGGACGTGGACACGCGAGCGCTGACGCGGCGCCTGCGCACGCACGGGACGATGCGGGGGGTGCTGGCCCCCGCGCCGCCGGGCGGCCTGAGCGCGGCGTTCGTGGAGGAGCTGGCGGCGCGGGCGCGCTCCCTGCCGGCGCTGGGCGAGCAGCCGGTCGTGCAGGAGGTGGCGGGGGCCGCGAGGGCGGCGCTTAGCCCTCACCCGCAGCCCCTCTCCCAGGGGGAGAGGGGAGCCGATGACACCCGCTCCCAGGGGGAGAGGGGAGTCGATCGCTCTCTCTCCCAGACGGGGACAGGGACAACCCGCTCCCTCTCCCCCTGGGAGCGGGTTGGGGTGAGGGCGCGGCCGGTTGTGGTGCTCGATTGTGGCGCGAAGCACAACATCGTACGGTCGCTGGAGCGGCGGGGCGTCGCGGTGGCCGTGGTGGAGCCGACGGCGAGCGTTGACGACGTGAAGGCGCTGCGGCCGGCGGGGGTGGTGCTGGCGAATGGGCCGGGGGACCCGGCGGCGTTGCCGGAGGTCGTGGAGCTGGTGCGCGGGCTGCTGGGGCTCGACGTGCCGGTCATGGGGATCTGCCTGGGGCATCAACTGCTGGCGCAGGCGGCGGGGGCCACGACGAGCCGCCTGCGCTACGGCCACCACGGCGGCAACCACCCGGTGAAGGACCTACGGACGGGACGGGTGTACATCACGACGCAGAACCACGAGTTCCAGGTGGACGCGGCGTCGCTGCCGGCGGCCTCGGGCTTCACAGTGAGCCACGTCAACCTGAACGACCACTCGGTGGAGGGGATCGCGCACCGCGAGCGGCCGATCTTCTCGGTGCAGTTCCACCCGGAGGGGTGTCCGGGGCCGCAGGACAACCAGTACCTGTTCGACTACTTCCTGGCAGCGGTCAGCGGTCAGCCGTCGGCCGTCAGCGGACGGGGCACGGCGAACGGGCGGTTGGCGGATGGCGGCGCGCTACGGGCGGGGGGTGTTGAAAGCTGATGGCTGAAAGCTGATGGCTCTAAACAAGGTGCTGGTGATCGGGTCGGGGCCGATCGTGATCGGACAGGCGGCCGAGTTCGACTACGCGGGCACCCAGGCGTGCCGCTCGCTACGCGAGGAGGGCGTCGAGACGGTGCTCGTCAACTCCAACCCGGCCACGATCATGACCGACGAGAACGTGGCCGACATCGTGTACGTCGAGCCGCTGACCGTCGAGGTGGTCGAGCGGATCATCGCGCGCGAGCGGCCGGACGGGCTGCTGCCGACGCTGGGCGGGCAGACGGGGCTCAATCTGGCGGTGGAGCTGGCCGACGCGGGCGTGCTGGAGCGGTACGGCGTGCAACTGCTCGGCACGCCGCTGGAGACAATCAAGAAGGCCGAGGACCGCCAGCTGTTCAAGCGGCTGCTCGAGGAGCTGGGCGAGCCGGTGCCGGAGAGCGAGATCGTCGAGTCCTTGCAGGACGGCCTGGCGCTGGGCGACACGATGGGGTTCCCGCTCATCATCCGGCCTGCCTATACGCTCGGGGGAACGGGCGGCGGCATCGCGCGCGATGCGGTCGAGCTGGAGGCGGTGCTGACCTCGGGGCTGGCCGCTAGCCCCATCCACCAGGTGCTGGTCGAGCGCTCGCTGATCGGCTGGAAAGAGCTGGAATACGAGGTGATGCGGGACGCCGCCGACAACTGCATCACCATCTGCAACATGGAGAACATCGACCCGATGGGCGTCCACACGGGCGACTCCATCGTGGTCGCGCCCAGCCAGACGCTGACCGATCGCGAGTACCAGATGCTGCGCTCGGCGGCGCTGAAGATCATCCGTGCGCTGGGCATCCAGGGCGGGTGCAACATCCAGTTCGCGCTGGACCCGCAGAGCGACCAGTACCACGTCATCGAGGTGAACCCGCGGGTGAGCCGCTCGTCGGCCCTGGCGTCGAAGGCGACCGGCTACCCGATCGCGCGGGTGGCGGCGAAGATCGCCGTGGGCAAGCGGCTGGACGAGATCCCGAACGCCGTGACGCGGCAGACGACGGCCGCTTTCGAGCCGGCGCTGGACTACCTGGTAGTGAAGATCCCGCGCTGGCCGTTCGACAAGTTCGCGAGCGGCGACCGCACGCTCGGCACGCAGATGAAGGCGACGGGCGAGGTGATGGCGATCGACCGCTCGTTCGAGGCCTCGCTGCAGAAGGCCGTGCGCTCGCTGGAGTTTGGCGGCCGCACGCTACTGTGGGAGGACCGCGGCTGGGCGAAGGACGGCGCGTCGCCGGAGCTGTGGGACCTCATCGAGCGGCCGAACGACCTGCGGCTGTGGGCGCTGATGGCGGCGCTGCGGCGCGACGTGACGATCGACGAGATCAGCGTGCGGTCGGGCATCGACACGTTCTTCCTGGCGAAGCTGGCGAGCATCGTGGCGACGGAGCGGGAGCTGCTGAACAGCAAGCTGACGCCCGCCCTGATGCGACGCGCGAAGCGGCAGGGCTTCTCCGACGCGCAGATCGGCACGCTCGCGGACCTGCTGCCGGACCAGGTGAAGGCGCTGCGCGAGGAGTGGGGCATCCGGCCCGTCTACAAGATGGTAGACACCTGCGCCGCCGAGTTCGAGGCGGCGACGCCGTACTTCTACTCGACCTACGAGACGGAGAACGAGGCGCCGCCGACGCCCGGCGAGAAGGCCGTGGTGCTCGGCTCGGGGCCGATCCGCATCGGGCAGGGGATCGAGTTCGACTATTGCAGCGTGCACGCCGCGGAGGCGCTGCGCGAGAGCGATGTCGCCAGCATCATGATCAACAGCAACCCCGAGACGGTGAGCACGGACTTCGACGCCTCGACGCGGTTGTACTTCGAGCCGCTGGACACGGAGTGCGTGCGCGAGGTGATCGAGAACGAGACGGGGACGGGCGCGCCGCCGGGCATCGTCACGCAGTTCGGCGGGCAGACGGCGATCAACCTGGCCGAGCCGCTGGCGCGTGCGGGCGCGCCGATCCTGGGCAGCGGCGTGGAGGCCATCGACCTGGCCGAGGACCGCCACCGTTTCGAGGACCTGGTGAACCGGCTGGGCGTGCCGCAGCCGCCGGGGGCGGCGGTGACGAACGCCCGCGAGGCGCTGGAGACGGCGCAGGCGATCGGCTACCCGGTGCTCATCCGGCCGTCGTACGTGCTGGGCGGGCGGGGCATGGAGATCGTGGACAACGCCAGCACGCTGCTGCGGTACGTCGAGGCGGCGGCCGAGCTATCCACGCGGCACCCGTTCCTGATCGACAAGTACGTGGAGGGGATGGAGATCGAGGTCGACGGGCTGTGCGACGGGGAGCAGGTGCTGATCCCCGGCATCATGGAGCACGTCGAGCGCGCGGGCGTCCACTCGGGCGACAGCATGGCCGTGTATCCGGCGCAGGGGCTGACCTACGCCCAGCGCGAGACGATCGTGGACTACACGACGCGGCTGGGCGTAGGGCTCGGGGTGCGGGGGCTGTTCAACGTGCAGTACGTGCGCGAGAACACCACGGGCAAGATCTACGTGCTGGAGGTCAACCCGCGGGCTAGCCGCACGGTGCCGTTCCTGAGCAAGGTGACGGGCGTGCCGATGGTGCGGGTGGCGACGCGGATCATGCTGGGCCAGAGCCTGGCGGCGCAGGGCTACGCGGGCGGGCTGTGGCCCGAGCAGCCGCTGGTGGCGATCAAGGCGCCGGTGTTCTCGATGGCGAAGCTGACGAACGTAGAGACCTATCTCGGTCCGGAGATGAAGAGCACCGGCGAGGTAATGGGCGTTGACTGGACGTATGCCGGCGCGATGGCGAAGGCGCTCATCGCGGCGGGGCTGATGCTGCCGCGGTCGGGCGCCGTGCTGGCGACCGTGGCCGATCGCGACAAGGCCGACGCCGGCTCCCTGCTGCAGCGGCTGGTCGATCAGGGCTACCAGATCTACGCGACGGAGGGGACGGCGGCGGCCATGAAGGCGTTTGGGCTGCCGGTGGCGCACGTCGTGAACAAGGTGCGGGGCGACTACCCCACCTGCTCGGACGTGATCCGGGAGGGGCGCGTGCAGGCGGTGCTGAACACGCTGTCACCCGACCGCACGCCGCTGCACGACGGCCTGGAGCTGCGCCGCTCGGCCGTCGAGCGGCGGATCCCCTGCTTCACCTCGCTGGACACGGCGCGCGTGGCGGCGGAGGCGCTGGCGGCGGCCGGCGGGTTCAACGTGCGGCCGCTGCACGAGTACCTGCGCGGGCCCAAGGCCGAGCAGGCGGTGCTCGGCGCGGCGCGGTAAGCGGCGTGGACGGACCCCACCCCCCCGGCCCCCCTCTCCCGCGAGGAGAGGGGGGGGAGAGACGGGGAGACTCCTATCCCCCCAGCCCCCTTCCCCCCGCGGAGGGGAAGGGGGAGAGGGCCGGCATCTCCCGGCCCCGTGACCGTGGAGAGGGCGCCGCGTCCGGCGGCCCTGAACCGGGACTAGGGGGTGACCTGCACGGCGCGGCAAGCGGGCAGGGCGCAGCAAGCGGCGAGGGCGCAGCAGGAGGGCAGGGCGCAGCAAGCAGCGCCCCTACGGCGACCGGCGCCGGGGACGCGGAGCAGCGCCGGCGGGATGCCGAGGCGCTGGCGCGGGCGCGGCGGCGGCGCTTTCTGGCCGAAACGGCGCTGAGTTTGGCGCTGCCGCTCGTCGCGTGGAAGAGCGGGCTGGCATGGGCTATCGCGGGCTGGTGCGCCTTGCGCGGCCCGGCGCTGAACGAGTCCGGCGAGGTCGTGTTTTCGGCGGCGTCGGTCATGAACTCCCCGGCGGGCTGGATTGAAGTCGGGGTGTTCGCCGCCACGCTGTTGCTGCTCTATCGGGTGGTCTTGCTGCCCCTCAATTACTTCGCGGGGTATCGACTGTCGCGACGGTATGGGCTGACGACGCAGTCGCTGGGCGCGTGGCTGGTGGATTGGCTGAAGGTGACGGCGATTGGTGTTACGATTGGGACGCTGCTGGCCGTGGCGTTCTACGCCTGCGTGGGGCTGCTCGGCGCAAGCTGGTGGTGGGCGTACGCGCTGCTGCTTACGGGCGCGGTGGTAGTGTTCACCTACGTCGCGCCGTACGTGCTGCTGCCGCTGTTCTACCGACTGCGGCCGCTGGAGCAGGGACCGCTGGTGGAGCGGATCGACGCGCTGTTCGCGCGGGCGGGAGTACGGCAGCCGCGGATCGCCGCGATCGATCTCAGCGCCCGCTCGACGGCGGCGAATGCCGCGGTGATCGGCTTCGGCACGTCGCGGCGGGTGGTGCTGGGCGACACGCTGCTGGAGAGCTTCACCCTGGACGAGATCGAGACGGTGGTGGCGCACGAGCTGGGGCACCACGTGCGCGGCGACATCTGGCGCGGGCTGGGCCTGGAGGTGGGGACGATCTGGGTCGGGCTGGGGCTGGCGGCGCTGCCGCTCGCCCCGCTGTTCCGGCTGCTCGGCTGGGGCGACTGGCAGGCGCCGGCGAACTTCGTGGTGCTCGGGCTGCTGCTGGAGGTGGCTGGGCTGGTCATGCTGCCGCTGATGAACGGCTTCTCGCGGCACGTGGAGCGCGCCGCGGACCGCTACGCGCTGGACCTGACGCAGGCGCCGGCGGCGTTCGTCGCGGCGATGCGCAAGCTGGCGAGCCAAAACCTGATCGAGCCCGAGCCGCCGCGCTGGGCCGAGTTGCTGCTGTACACGCACCCGCCGGTGGCCCAGCGGGTGCGCGCCGCGGAGGAGGCCCACGGGCATGCGTGAGCTACACGTCGGCCGGCGAGGAGTGCCGCCGGGGCTGTGGTTGGGGATCCTGGCGCTCGCCTGCGTGCTGCTGCTGATCCAGACCGCGCAGCGCGCCGTGGCCAGCTACCAGATGGCCCGCGACGTCGAGGTTGCGCGCAAAGAGCTGGAGGAGATGAAGCAGCGCAACGTCGACCTGCAGGCGCAGATCACCAAGTACCGAAGCGACGCGTACGTCGAGAAGGTGGCGCGCGAGGAGCTGAACATGGTGCGACCGGGCGACGTGCCGGTTATCGTGCTGGCGCCGACGCCGGAGGCGACGCCGGTCAGCACGCCGCGCCCCACGGCCACGCCGGTCGGCTCGCCACCGCAGCAGTGGCTGCGGCAGTTCGTCGACGAGCCGTGACGAAAGTGCTGAGTGCTGAGTGCTGAGTGCTGAGTCTGCCGGCACCGCTCAGACAGCCCGCCAGGCGTCGCGCCATACCGCAACCGCGCGGATCGACGCCGCGCTCCGAGAGGCAATCCGCGCGCTGCACGTGGACGGCGTGCCGGCCGGGGCCGTCGTGCTCGTGGGGGTGTCGGGCGGGCAGGACTCGCTCTGTCTGGCGCACGCGCTGTGGCGCCTGCGCGCCGAGCACGGCTGGGCGCTGCACGTCGTCCACGTGGATCACGGGATTCGCGCCGAGGGGGCAGCGGAGGGGGCCTACGTCGCCGCGGTGTGCGGCGCGTGGGGGCTGCCGGTGCGCGTCATGCGGGTGGACGTGCGAGGCTACCAGCGGCGCGAGCGGCTGAACGTGCAGGAGGCGGCGCGCTACGCGCGCTACCAGGCGTTCGCGCGGGAGGCTGAGGCCCGAGGGGCGGCGGGCGTGGCGGTAGCGCACACGGCCGACGACGTGGCGGAGACGCTGCTGCTGCACCTGCTGCGCGGCGCGGGGCTGGACGGGCTGGCCGCGATGCCGCTCGCGCGGGCGCTGCCGGCGGCCGCGCTGGGGCCAGCGGACGATGGCGGGCCGCTGCCCTCGGCGCTGCGCGTGCTGCGGCCGCTGCTGACGGTCGCACGGGCGGATACGGCCGCGTACTGCGCGGAGCAGAGGTTGCGCCCCGTGCCGGCCGAGCCAGTCCACTACCGGCGCGACCGCCTGCGCCACGACTTGCTGCCGGCACTGCAAGGGTATAACCCGGCGGTGCGCCGCGCGCTGGCCGGGGCGGCGGCCGCGCTGGCCGAGGAGCGCGCGGCGCTCGACACCTGGGCGGCGCGGCTGTTGGAACAGCTGCCGCGCGACAGCGAGCAGGTGGTAATCCCGCTCGGCGAGTGGCGCGCGCTGCCGACGGCGATGCAGAAGCGGCTGCTCGGCGCGGCGGCGGCGGCGCTCGGCGGCCCGCGCACGCGGCTCGGCCGGCGGCAGCTCGCCAGCGCACTGCGGCTGGCCGGCGGGCAAGCGGGGCGGGGGATCGACCTGCCCAGCGGCTTGCGGCTGGAGCGGGAGCCGGCGGCGCTGCGCCTGCGCCGGCGCGGGGCGCCGTCTTCTGCGCCAGCGGGGCCCTGGCACTTGCCCGTGCCAGGCGCGGTGGCGATCCCGGGCGTGGGGACGCTGCGCGCGGAGCGCTGCCCGGCGCCGCCGCGGGCGCTCGCTGACACGCCGCCCACGGAATGTTGGCTGGACGCGGCGGCGGTGGCCGAGCCGCTGACCGTGCGCTGGCGGCAGCCGGGCGACCGCTTCCAGCCGCTGGGGATGGCAAGCGAGAAGCGCTTGCAGGACTTCCTGGTGGACGCGCGGGTGCCGCGGGCGACGCGCGCCCGGCTGCCGCTCGTCGTAGCGGGCGGCCGCATCGCCTGGGTGGTCGGGCAGCGCATCGCGGAGTGGGCGCGCGTGCGCCCCGAGACGGGAGCGGTGCTGCACCTGACGTTCGAGCCAGTGCGGCCGGATAGGGTGACAGAGCGCGGCGAAGGGTACTAGGGATAGCAAGTGCAGTTAAGGACGCGGCTGTCGCACCCGGCGACGTGCCACCCGGACGTCGCGGGGGTGCTGGTCTCGGAACGGGCACTGGCACGTCGTGTGCGAGAGCTAGGGGCGGAGATCAGCCGCGATTACGCGGGCCGGGAGATCCTGCTGGTTGGCGTGCTGCGGGCCGGGCTGGTGTTCCTGGCGGACCTGGCGCGGGCGATCTCGGTGCCGGTGCGCGTCGACTGTCTGGCGGCGGCGAGCTACGGGGCCGGCACGAGCAGCAGCGGCGCGGTGCGCATCACCCGCGACTTGGACGAGTCGCTGGCGGGCCGGCACGTGCTGGTGGTGGACACGGTGCTGGACACGGGGCTGACGCTGCGGGCCCTGGACGCGGCGCTGCGGGCGCGCGGGCCGGCGAGCGTGCGGTACTGCGTGCTGTTGCAGAAGGACCGCGGCGGGCCGCCGCCATTTCGGGCGGACTACGTGGGGTTTACCATTCCCGACCGCTTCGTCGTGGGCTACGGGCTGGATTACGCACAGCGATTTCGTAACCTGCCCTACGTGGGCGTGCTGCGCCGCCCGGTATACGAAGGTACTAGCTAAGGAAGTACGCGATTGGTTGGGGGGTATTAGGGCGTCTGATATAATTCCCGCGAGACGGGCGTATGGCCGCACCGGGCGCGGGCTGGCGCACGCCGCGTCGGGCTCGCGCTCCTGACCCGATGGCTCTCACTGGCGACCTCTCGGCCACGGCCGGCGGCGCCGCCGGCACGTTGGAGGACAGTGCATGGACACAAAGTGGTTGCGGAACAGCCTAGTCTACCTGATTATCCTGGTCGCGGTTATCGCCCTCTTCATCACGGTCTCGTCGGGCGCCACCGATAAGGAAGGCACGGCGATCCCCATGAACGAGGTGGCGGCTGGGGTTAAGGACGGCAGCATCCGCAAGATCCAGGCGACCGAGGACAAGCTGACGATCGAGAAGACGGACGGCAAGCGGTACACGGCGCGCAAGGAGCACAACGCGACCGTCACGCAGGTGCTCAAGGATTATGGCGTCACGCCGGACCAGCTTGACCGCGTCAACATCGTCTTCAACGACCCGCCGCAGTTCACCAACTGGCTGGGCTTGCTGGTGAACCTGCTGCCGCTCGTGTTCTTCGGCGCCGTGCTGTTATTCATGATGCGGCAGGCGCAAGGCTCAAACAACCAGGCACTCTCGTTTGGCAAGAGCCGCGCGCGGATGTTCATGGGGAACAAACCCACCGTCACGTTCGCGGACGTGGCGGGCGTGGACGAGTCCAAGCAAGAGCTACAGGAAGTCGTCGAGTTCCTGAAGTACCCCGAGAAGTTCGCTGCGCTCGGCGCGCGGATCCCGAAGGGCGTGCTGCTGGTGGGTCCGCCGGGGACGGGCAAGACGCTCCTCTCGCGGGCGGTGGCGGGTGAGGCCGGGGTGCCGTTCTTCAGCATTAGCGGCTCCGAGTTCGTCGAGATGTTCGTCGGCGTGGGCGCGTCGCGGGTGCGCGACTTGTTCGACCAGGCGAAGCGCAACGCGCCGTGCATCGTGTTCGTGGACGAGATCGACGCGGTCGGCCGCCAGCGCGGCGCCGGCCTGGGCGGCAGCCACGACGAGCGCGAGCAGACGCTGAACCAGATCCTGGTGGAGATGGACGGCTTCGACACGAACACGAACGTGATCGTGATCGCGGCGACCAACCGGCCCGACGTGCTTGATCCCGCGCTGCTGCGGCCGGGCCGCTTCGACCGCCAGGTGGTGCTGGACCGGCCGGACATCACCGGGCGCCGGTCGATCCTGGAGGTCCACAGCCGCGGCAAGCCGCTGGAGAAGACCGTGGCGCTGGAAGTGCTGGCGAAGCAGACGCCGGGCTTCTCGGGCGCGGACCTGGCGAACCTGATCAACGAGGCGGCGATTCTCGCGGCCCGCCGCAACAAGAAGGCGATCAGCCTCGCGGAGCTGGAGGAGGCGATCGACCGGGTGATCGCGGGGCCGGAACGCAAGAGCCGCATCATGAGCGACCGCGAGAAGGCGATCACGGCGTACCACGAGGCCGGGCACGCGCTCGTTGGCCGGATGCTGAAGAACCACGACCCGGTCCACAAGGTGTCGATCATTGCGCGCGGCATGATGGGCGGCTACACGCGCTTCCTGCCCGCGGAGGACCGCTACTTCTGGACGAAGTCGCAGTTCGAGGACATGATCGCGGCGGCGCTGGGCGGCCACGTGGCCGAGGTGCTGATCTTTGGCGAGATGAGCACGGGGCCGCAGAACGACATCGAGCGAGCGACGAACCTGGCGCGCAAGATGGTCTGCGAGTACGGCATGAGCGAGCGGCTGGGGCCGCTGGCGCTCGGCCACAAGGAAGAGATGGTCTTCCTGGGCCGCGAGATCGGGGAGCAGAAGAACTACAGCGAGAAGGTGGCCGAGTCGATCGACGAGGAAGTGCGCCGGATCATCGACCAGGGCTACCAGCGGGCCGAGTCGATCCTGAAGGAGCACCTGGAGAAGCTTCACAAGATCGCCGAGTACCTGATCCAGAACGAGACGGTGGAGGGCGAGACGCTGGAGCGCATCTTCCTGGGGCTGCCGCCCGAGGAGCCGACGGCCTCGGCGCCGCCGAGCGCGGCCGCCGCGCCGCCGACGACGACGCCCGCGCCGCCGCCCGCGCAGCCGCGCTTCATCCCCGGACCAGCCACGAGCGGCTGAGCCGACGCGACGACGAGACGGGGCCCCAAGCGGGGCCCCGTTTTTGTTTCTCCTGGGCGGAGGCCAAAATGACGACTGGACTGTACTATTCGCCGAAGTACCTGGCGCACGCGGCGGCAGGGCACCCGGAGTCGCCGGCGCGGCTGGAGACGGCGTGGGCGCAGCTGCAGCGGTACGGGCTGCTGAGCGACGTGGCGGTGGCCGAGCCGCCGCCCGCGGAGCTGGCAGACCTGGAGCGGGTGCATACGCCGGCCCACGTCCGGGCCGTGCGGGCCATCGCGGCGGACGGCGGCGGCTGGATCGACGCCGACACCTTCGTGGCGGCGGCGTCGTACGAGGCGGCGCTGCTGGCCGCGGGGGCGGGGATCGCGGGGGCCGAGGCCGTGCTGAGCGGGCGGCAGGCGAACGCCTTCGCGCTCGTGCGCCCGCCGGGGCATCACGCGCTGCCCGACCGCGCGATGGGGTTCTGCCTGTTCAACAACGTGGCGGTGGCGGCCGCGTGGGCGCGGGCGCGCGGCGGCGCCGAGCGCGTGCTGATCGTGGACTTCGACGTACACCACGGCAACGGGACGCAGGACATCTTCTACGCGCGCGACGACGTGATCCTGTTCTCAACGCACCAGTTCCCGCTGTATCCGGGGACGGGGCGGCTGGGCGAGACAGGCGTCGGGGCGGGCAAGGGCTACAGCGTGAACCTGCCGCTGCCGCCGGGGTGCGGGGACGCGGTGTACGGGCGGGCGTTCGACGAGGTGCTGGCGCCGCTGGCGCGGCGCTGGCGGCCGGACCTGATCCTGGTGTCGGCGGGCTATGACGCGCATTTCAGCGACCCGCTAGCGAACATGCGGCTGACGGTGGATGGCTACGTGGCGCTGGTCGAGCGGCTGTGCGCGCTGGCGCGCGAGCTATGCGGGGGGCGGCTGGTGGCGCTGCTCGAGGGCGGCTACAATCTCGGCGCGGTGGCGGCATCGGTGGTGGCGACGTGTCAGGTGCTGGCGGGCCAGGCGCCGATCGGCGATCCGCTCGGGGCGCCGCCCGCCGCGCCGCCGCCGCGGGACGCCGACGCGGTGCTGGCGGCCGCGCGCGAACTGCACCGCATCTCCTAGTAGACCGTACCGACGCAATCCTTACCCGGCAGCAGGCGGGCTCGTATAATTGCCCGCGTTAACCGGTTTTCGCACCGATAGCGCTTTCCGGGGCGATCGAGCCCGGCAGGGGCGGGGGGCGGCAGGGGCTCGTCCCCTGCCCTACCTCACGGCTCAACGCAGACGAAAACCGCTTTAGCCGCGCGGTCCGTGGGACATGGGTCCGGGCGGATGGGTTGGGGAGGCGGCGTGGACGAGGCCGCTCATTACGCGTCCTCTGTACACCAGTTCCCTTTGTCTCACTTGAGTCCCGCCTGGGCAGCGCGCCGCGTGGTGCGCCTCGCGCTGCTGCCGACCGTGACGCTGCTGTACACGCTCTTCGTGCTGGGCGGCTTCATGTGCGGCGCGCTGGGACTCGCGGCGGTCGCCCGTCCGGCCAACGGCCCGCCCGGCGCTCTGACGTCGTTCGCTCGCGGGCACGCACCGGCGGCGCATGCGGTAGGCGACTCCACCCCGCTTGGGGAGTGGTTGTCCATCCCGGGGGCGCTGACGCACATGACGGGCCAGCAAGTACCGCGGCTCGACACCTCGGGCGTTGACGTGGCCGAGGACGGGGCGAAAGCGCCGACGGGCGACGTCGGCGAGGCCGGTGGCGCGACCAACTGGCCTACGCCGCCGCCTCCACCCAGCGCGAGCGGCCCACTGCTTCCCCAGCATCGATTCACCATCCTGCTCCTGGGCAGCGACGACGATCTGAAATTCACGCCGAACGCGGTGCTTACGCAGTCGATGATCCTGGTGAGCGTGGACCCGCAGACTGCCGACGTGGCGCTGGTCTCCATCCCGCGGGACTTCTGGGTCCCGATCCGGGGTTACGGCTACGCGAAAATCGACGTGGCCTACGAGGTTGGGGGGATCGCGCTCGCGCGCGCGACGGTCGAGCAGCTCTTCGGGATCAGCGTGGACTACTACGGGTGGGTGGGGCTCAACGGCCTGGTCCAGGTAATCGACAGTCTGGGCGGGGTCGACGTGACGGTCCTACACCCGGTACTGGACGAAGCCTATCCCGACGATCTGGAGGGGCCGGACCCTTACGCTTACCATCGTCTGTACATCCCCGCGGGCCCGCAACACCTCGACGGTCGGACGGCGCTCCAATACGTTCGCTCGCGCCACGGGGACCTGCAGTCGGACTTCGGGCGCTCGGCCCGCCAGCAGCAGGTGCTCCTGGCGCTCAAGGACCTAGCCCGCGACCCGGCGGTCACCACGCGCCTGCCGGCCCTGGTCGAGGCGCTGCACGACGCGGTGAAGACCGACCTCTCGCTGCCGGCCATCGCCCAGCTCGTCGCCCTGGCACGGACGATTGGCCCCGATCACATCCAGCAGCGGGTGCTGGCGGCGCCGCAGTACGCCACGCTCGGCTGGTCGCCGGATCACCAGCAGCAGGTCGTCTACCCCAACTGGGACCGGATCCGGCCGGAGATCGCGCGCCTTCTGCGCCCCGGCGAGGCCTCTGGTCTCGGCCGCTAGTCCGGGTGGTCACGAGCGGACCGCTTGCAACCACTGCCGCACCTCGGCCGCCGCACTATTGGTGATCCAAACAGGGCGCGCGGTCGCATCGAGGCCGTCGCCCCGGGTGATCTGGCGAGGGGGGCCCAGCACGAAGGCGCCGTCATCGCCCTCCGTCAAGGACCGGACCCAGAGCTGAAAGCGCCGGTCGGTCAGCGCGAGGTACGCGAGCTGCGTGCCATCCGGGCTCCAGGCCGGCTGCGCGATCGTGCCCGTGGCCACCTGCTGCAGGTCCGTGAGCCGCGGCGCGTCCGTCGTCGCGATTCGGCCGACGTAGAGATTCTCCTCCCGCCCGTCGGTCTGCACGAACGCCAGGGTGACACCGTCTGGGGCGACGCTCGCCTGGCGGGCGGGATGCTCGGCGGCCGTGAGCGGGACCGCTTGCTGGGCGTCGACGCGGAGCCGGGCCAGGCCCTCGACGAGATCGCCGCTGTCGGTGTATCGATAGCGGGTGAAAACGAGCGTATTTGGCTCCTGGGGATCGACCGCGATATCCTGATCGCCCCCCGTGTACGGCTGGGGATGCGTGATCTGGCGGACGTGCCCGTCCGGGAGGTCGAGCTGCCAGATCGCCAGATCGCCGACCCCGGCGGCCTCCTTGTTCAGGTCGGCGAGCATGTAGAGCCCGCTCCCATCGGGCAGCAGGGTAGGCTGCGCCACCCAATGGTTGGCGGCGACGATCGCCGCGGCGTTGTGCGTGAGGGGGTGGGGCAGCATCGCGGGACCGGCGGCCCAGAGGTCCGAGGCGTTCCTGGCGCGCTTTACCCAGACGAGCAGGTCGTCGGCCAGCGCGGGTTGGGTGAGCTGGCCGTCGTCGGTCAACTGATACGTCTCGACGCCGTTGGTCTCCCAGAGGTCGCCGCCCGCCGCGTAGAGAAACCAGGCGGCGGGGGCCGCGCGGGGCGGCGCCGGTCGCGGACGGAAGCTATCGACGACGGTGTGAAGGTCCGTCCCCAAGGACGCTGGGCGCTCCGCGCTCGGGTCTGGCGCGGTGGTCGCGACTGTCGCGGCAACAACGTGCAGCAGTCGGGTCAGGCCGAGCAGCCCGACGAAGATGCCGCCGCTCACGTAGATTACCAGGAGGGCCAAGGCTAGGGCGAGGAGGCGCCCCCGGGGACGGGCGGCTGCGCTCTGCCCACGCCCAAGCTCGTCCGTGGAGTGCGGTGTTGCGGGGCCCCCCGGGCCAGGGAGCGCGGTCACGTGACCTCCTGCGGGCCAGATGGCTCAGGCGAAGGGGCCAGCGGCGCCGTCCCAGCAGCCGCAGGAGTATAGTCCGGCGCAACATCGGCTGGCGCGGATTGCGTACGGCGCGCGCCCACGTCCGGCGCGCGCCGTGGTACGCTGTGCAGCAAGCCGGGGCAAACGGGCGTTTCGGGCCGTGCGGGGCCCGGGGAGCAGAAAGGGGGCAGCGATGGATGGGTGTTCGCGCGGAGGGCGGCGCTGGGAGCGCCTACACGACGACCTGGTTGAGGCTGCGGCGGACCTCGACCGGCTCACGCACGACGATACGCTTGACCGCGAGCGGCTGGACGGGTTCATCAGCGCGCGGAAGGCCACGCGACGCGACGTGCTGAAGCTTGGCGGTGCCCTCGGGTTTACCACGGTCGCATCGCCGCTGCTGGGCGGCGCCGATGCGCATCGGGCGTGGCCGCTGTACGTCGCGGGTGGCGCGCTGCCGCAGCTCTTCGATCCTGATCCGCAAAGCCGTTCCCATACGATCGAGTCGATTCCGGGCGAGACGGTGGAACTGGGCCGCTTCGATCCCACGCGCTCGCCCATCGTCACGATCGACTCGGGCGACATCCTGCACTACCCGAACACGCTGACACACTTCCTGGGGCGCGTCCGCCCCGGCGTGCCGATTGCGGAGATCGCGCAGCTGCGGCGCGACAATCCCGGGCGCGGCCCGCACTCGATCATCGGCCCGGTGGCAGTGCGCGGGGCCGAGCCGGGCGACGCGCTGGAACTGCGTATCCTGCGGCTCGACCCCATCGACTTCGCGTTCAACTTCAACAACCCCGCCGACCTGAACACGGGCGCGCTGCCCGAGGACTTTCCGGATGGGCAGGTGCGCTACTTCGAGGTGGATAGGGACACGATGACGACCCAGTGGGGGCCGAACATTCGCATCCCGCTGGGGCCGTTCCAGGGCACGCTCGGCGTCTCACCGCCGGTCGACGAGCCCGTCAGCTCCGTGCCCCCGGGGCCGTATGCGGGCAACGTCGACCTACGCGAGCAAGTCGAGGGCACGCGGCTATTCGTGCCAGTCTGGAAACCTGGCGCGCTGATCTTCACGGGCGACTCACACGTGGCGCAGGGCGACGGCGAGGTGAACCTGACGGCTATTGAGTCGGCGATGCGGGAGGCGCGCATCCAGGTGATCCTACACAAGAACACGCCGCTGCGCTGGCCGTTCGCCGAGACGCCCACGCACTGGATCCCGCTGGCGACTCACGCGGACCTGAACGAGGCGTTCAAGACCTGTTTGCGGAACACGACCGATTTCCTGACCCGCGGCGCGGGGCTGACGCCGCTCGACGCCTACGGGCTCGCGAGTGTGGCGGTGAGCTTCCGCATCACGCAGGTCGTGGACGCGAACCAAGGGGTCCACGCGATGATCCCGAAGGACTTGTTCGCGGCGGAGGCGCAGGCGGAGATCAACCCGCTGCGGTGAGGATAGAGCGCAGCGGGCCGGCGCCGCTCGCTACCGGCACCTGCCAGGCCCGGTCCGGCGCTGTGGCCGTGGCGGGGGAGTCGAGGTGGCAAGCGGGCGGCGCTTGCCGCTCCGGCGGGGGCGCGCGATACTAGCACGAGACGTGAACGTGGCGGGAGGTACGGGGTGCGAAGCAAGATTACGGTTGTGGGCGCCGGCAACGTGGGGGCGACGGCGGCGCAGGAGATCGCGCGGCGGGACTACGCCGACGTGGTGCTGGTGGACATCATCGAGGGGCTGCCCCAGGGCAAAGCGCTGGACATGAACGAGGCGGGGCCGGTGCTCGGCTACGAGCCGCGCATCACTGGCACCAACAGCTACGACGAGACGGCCGGCTCGGACGTGATCGTCATCACGTCGGGCGTTGCCCGCAAGCCGGGGATGAGCCGCGACGACCTGGTGACGACGAACCAGGGCATCGTCGCTTCGGTGACCAAGCAGGCCGTGGCGGCGTCGCCGAACGCGATCATCGTCTGTGTGACGAACCCGCTGGACGCGATGTGTCACGTCGCCAAGGATACGTCGGGCTTCCCGAAGCAGCGGGTGGTTGGGATGGCCGGCATCCTGGACACGGCGCGCTTCCGCACGTTCATCGCCTGGGAGACGGGCGCCTCGCCCCGGGACATCTCGGCGATGGTGCTGGGCGGCCACGGCGACCAGATGGTGCCGATCGTGTCGGCGACCACCGTGGGCGGGATCCCCCTGCGGCAGCTCGTCGCGGAGGACCGGATCGCGCAGCTCGTCCAGCGCACGCGGGATGGTGGCGGCGAGCTGGTGAACCTGCTGAAGATGTCGGGCTGGTACGCGCCGGGGGCCGCGATCGCGCAGATGGTGGACGCGATCGTGCTCGATCAGAAGCGGGTGCTGCCCTGCACGACGTACCTGGAGGGCGAGTTCGGCATCAGCGGGCTGTACATGGGCGTGCCGGTGAAGCTGGGCGCGGGCGGCGTCGAGGGGATCGTCGAGTTGCAGCTGACCGAGGCGGAGCAGGCCGAGCTGAAGAAGTCGGCCGACGCGGTGCGCGAGGTCGTGGCGGTGCTGAACCGCCACCAGTAGGCCGTGGCGCACGGGGCAGAGGCAAGGCAGGAGCGGGGGCCGCGGCCCCCGCTCCTGCTTTGCTACCCGCCGAACGAATTGTCAGACGCGCTCGGGCGCCAGGCCCCAGTGCTCGGGCGCGCGCCAGATGGCGGAGATCGTCAGGTCGCGGACCTGGGGCAGCTCTTTGGGGAGGCGGTTCCAGAGGGCGATGAACAGCTCGTCGTGCTGGAGGATCTCCTTCTTCCAGTCGGCGCGGTTGAAGGAGGTGACTGCCTTCCACTGCTCCGGCGTGAAGCTCTCGAGGCCCCGCCAGTCGATGTCCTGGTAGCGCGGCATCCAGCCGATCGGGCTCTCCACCGCGCCGGCCCGTCCGTGGACGCGCTCGACGATCCACTTGAGAACCCGCATGTTCTCGCCAAAGCCGGGCCAGATGAAGCGACCGTTCTCGTCCTTGCGGAACCAGTTCACCGCGTAGACGCGCGGCGGGTCGGGAAGCTCGCCGCCGACCTGGAGCCAGTGCCGGAAGTAGTCGCCCATGTGGTAGCCGCAGAACGGGAGCATGGCCATCGGATCGCGGCGGACGACGCCGACGGCGCCGGTCGCGGCCGCGGTGGTCTCCGAGCCCATCGTCGCGGCTTTGTAGACGCCGTAGGTCCAGTTGAAGGCCTCGGCGACCAGCGGGATGGTGTTGCTGCGCCGCCCGCCGAAGATGAAGGCGCCGATCGGCACGCCCTCCGGGTCTTCCCAGCGGGGGTCCATCGACGGGCACTGGCTGGCTGGCACGGTGAAGCGGGCGTTGGGGTGCGCGGCCAGGCGACCGCAGTCAGGCGTCCAGGGCTCGCCGCGCCAGTCGATCAGCTCCGGCGGCGGCTCCTTGGTCATGCCCTCCCACCACACGTCGCCATCGGGAGTGAGCGCCACGTTGGTGAAGATCGTGTTGGCGCGCATCGTCGCCATCGCGTTGGGGTTGGAGTCCCAGGACGTGCCGGGGGCGACGCCGAAGAAGCCAGCCTCCGGGTTGATGGCGTAGAGCCGGCCGTCGGGGCCGGGCTTGACCCAGGCGATGTCCTCGCCGACGGTGGTGACCTTCCAGCCTTCCATCGCCTTCGGCGGGATCAGCATGGCGAGGTTGGTCTTGCCGCAGGCGCTGGGGAAGGCCGCGCCGATGTAAGTCGTCTCGCCGTCGGGGGCCTGCACCCCCGCCACCAGCATGTGCTCGGCCAGCCAGCCCTCGTCGCGCGCCATGATCGAGGCGATGCGGAGCGAGAAGCACTTCTTGCCCAGCAGCGCGTTGCCGCCGTAGCCGCTGCCGTAGGACCAGATGGAGCGGTCCTCGGGGAAGTGGACGATATACTTGTGCTCGCTGTTGCAGGGCCAGACGACGTCCTTCTGCCCGGGCGCGAGCGGCATGCCGACGGAGTGCAGGCAGGGCACGTACTCGCCGTCGGAGCCGAGCACGTCGTAGACGGCGCGGCCCATGCGGGTCATGATGCGCATGTTGACGACGACGTAGGGCGAGTCGGTCAGCTCGATGCCGATGGCCGAGATGCGGGAGCCGAGCGGGCCCATGCTGAAGGGCACGACGTACATCGTGCGGCCGCGCATGCAGCCCTCGAACAAGCCGACGAGGGTGGCGCGCATCTCCTTGGGATCGACCCAGTTGTTGTTCGGGCCAGCGTCGTCCTGATTGCGCGGGCAGACGAACGTGCGGTCTTCCATGCGGGCGACGTCGCTCGGGTCCGAGCGGGCGAGGAAGCTACCCGGGCGCTTCTCCTCGTTGAGGCGGATGAGCATGCCGCTGTCCACCATCTGGTTGCAGAGCGCATCGTACTCGGCCTGCGAGCCGTCGCACCAGTGGATGGCGTCTGGCTGGCACAGGTCCACCATCTCCTGAACCCACTTGCGCAGGCCGGGATGCGCGACGTACGCTGGGCACTCGACCGAGGCTTCCTTAACCATACCCGCCTCCTTTCGCGACCGCGTTCGTGGCCTCGCCCCCTTTGCAAAGCCCTGCTGTCAATCCGTTGGGCTAGCGGCGGCCCTGGCGCTCGCGCCGCGCCGGGGGCGGCGGAGCGGGCGGGAGGGCCCGGCGCCATAACTGCCACTGTAAAAGAGTTTACATCCTCGCGGGGGCAACGCGCTGAATCAGGCCGACGCAGGGGTAGGGCTTTTCACTGCTCTAGTGAGATGGTAGAACAAGCGTCACCGAAGGGAGGTGGCGCGCGATGGAGTGGGGCGAGCCGGTCCATCCGCAGAGTGTGTTAGCGCGGCTACGGACGCTGCCGGATCCGCGGCGG
>DATGMD010000056.1:0-53545 GCA_035293805.1 Chloroflexota bacterium
CGCGCCCAGAAGGCGTCGGGATCGGCGGCGGCGTCTTGCTGCCAGCGGCGGACGACCGGGTTGATCAGCTCCATGCTGGGTACCTCCCGCGCTGTGCTCGCAGTGTACTGCCCGCGGTCCGGACGGTCAACGGCCGCGGCGTGCGGGCGAGGCGGCGCGCAAGGGCTGGGGCGGGGCCTACCTAGCGGGCAAGACCTCGCCCTGCCAGCGGGCCTTGACCGCACCCACGGTTTCTTGTGAGTCGCGGCGGAGCATCTGCGGCACGACGAAGGCCAGGAAGACGAGCGCGACATGTCGGACCAGGGCTTGATCCACCCCGTACCGACAGGCGCCGAGCCCCGCTTGCACCCCAAGCGCGCCGCCTGCTATATCCGTGCGCGGTTAACCGCGTTTGGAGCTCGTCAGGCTGCTGGAGGCCAAAATTCTGGCGAGCCCTCAGCAGACAATTCGGGAGGAGGGATTTCCGGATGGGCGATGAGGGCCAGAGCACAACTACCCGCCGTCGGTTCATCCAGGGTGGCGCCGCCGCCGTGACTCTCGCCGGCCTGACACGCGAGCCCACGGCTGCCGCGGCCCTGGGCGCGCCCGAGATCTGGAAGCGGCCAGCGCGGCCCTGGGGGCAGGGGAACCGTCGCCCGAATTTCTTAATCATCACTGTAGACGAGCAACGCTTTCCCCCGCCGTACGAGTCGGCTCAGCTCGCGGCCTTTCGCGCCCAATACCTCACCACGCAGCAGACCCTACAGCAGACCGGGATCTCGTTCCGTCGCCACTACGCTGCGGCGACCGCCTGCGCGCCAAGCCGGACCTCGATCTATACGGGGCAGTATCCATCGCTGCACGGGGTGAGCCAGGTCGACGGCGCCGCCAAGGGGGCTGTCGAGCCGGATATGTTCTGGCTGGACCCCACCACGGTGCCCACGCTCGGCAACTACTTCCTGCACGCGGGCTACCGGACGTTCTACCGCGGGAAGTGGCACATTTCCTTCGCCGACATCATCGAGCCGGGCACGACGAACGGGGGATGGGACGGGTTAGCCTCGTACGGACTGCTCGGGCAGCGTGACCCGAGCACGGAGGAGCTGTACGAGCACGCCGAGCGCTTGTCGAGATATGGCTTCTCGGCCTGGATCGGGCGCGAGCCCCACGGCGCGAACCCGCTCGACAGCGGCTCGTCGGCCGGTATCTACAAGCCGACCGGCCAACGCTGTTTCAGCCGCGATCAGGCGTTCGCCGGCCAGACGGTCGAGCTGCTCCAACGCCTGGAGGCAGACCCGGACCACAGCCCTTGGGTGCTCGTCTGCTCGTTCGTCAACCCGCACGACATCACGCTCTGGGGGCTCTTTACCCGTCTGGGCAACCTGTTCCCGCAGATCCAATACACGTTCGACTTCACGGTCGGCCCCGAGGTGCCCTCCTTCGCGAACCTGTTCGATCAGGCGATGTTCCAGCGGACGAATCGCGAGGACCTCTCCACCAAGCCGCGCGCCCAGGAGAGTTACCGGGACTCGTACGCGCAGTGGGTCCAGCCTACCCTGGGGCCTGACTACTTCCGCTTCTACTACCAGCTGCAGCGCAACGTGGACAACGAGATGGCCCGGGTCTACGACGCGCTGCGACGCAGCCGGTTCTTCGAGGACACGATCGTCGTGTTCACGTCGGACCACGGGGACCTGCTCGGCTCCCACGGCAACATGCACCAGAAATGGTACACGGCCTATGAGGAGACCACGCACGTTCCGCTGATCATCTCCAATCCGAACCTGGCTACCAAGGGCCAGAGCGTGGACATCCCGACCAGCCACATCGACCTGGTGCCCACGCTGCTCGGCCTCGCCGGCCTCGATCCGGAGCCGCTGCGGCGTGCCCTGAGCAGCGACCATACGGAGGCGCGGCCGCTCGTCGGGCGCGACCTCTCCGGCCTCGTCCAGGGTACCGGGCACCCCACCACGTTGCAGACGCCGATCTATTTCATGACCGACGACGACACGGCGCGCGGTATCCAGCAGAGCGCTAACTTCATCGGGCTCACGGCCGCCGTCGTCCAACCCAGCCACCTCGACACCGTGGTCGTCCTGCGGGGCAACGAGCTTTGGAAGTATACGGAGTACCGCGACGACCCCCAGTTCTGGACCACTCCGAACACCCAGGACATCCTCAGTCAGCCCAACCTGCCTCCGCCCCAGCAGCCTGGCACCTACACGCGCCCCTTCACGGTCACGCTGAAGACCCAGCCGGTGCCGCCGCAGGCGCGCGACTACGAGCTGTACAACGTCACCGCGGACCCACTGGAGCTGCGGAACCTGGCGCTCGACGCCGCCTTCAACGACCGGAAAGCCGAGATGGCGGCCTTGCTGCAGGAGCAGCGGCAGCGCAAGCGCCTCACGCCGCAGACGACAAGCGCGTCTGGCCGCGCCGCCAACGAAAAGGGGGAGGGGTGGCAACCGGCCGCGGCCACTCCCGCTCCATAGGGTGCCGCAGGCAGCGTGCGCTTCGCTCGCGATAGGGGCTCTGGCCAACCGACTCGACAAGGGAGCGGTGGGCGCCCCGCGCCCGACGGTACGGCGGCGGAAGAGAGGCGACGGCTCCGACAACATCGAACATTTGACAAGGTGCGAAGGGGTAGGTAGACTCAACGCCACCGAGGGAGGACCCGTCGTGAGCGTACCCGCTGCCCAAACCCGGACCGCCGCGCGTGACGTGACCCGCGGCCTGCCGCGCTTCTCCGGCCTCGGCAGCGGCTACGTGCTCTACGGCATCGCCGCCGGGCTCGCCCTGCTCATCGTGAGCCTGCTGCTGGTCGTCATCTGGTCCACCTTCGTCGCGGGCCAGCCCCGGATCGGCGCCGCGCTGACGCTGGCCAACTACGCCGAGGTGTTCCGCAGCACGCTCACCTGGCCGGGCATCTGGAACAGCCTCGTCATCGGCGTCGGCACCGTCGTGCTGAACCTGGCGTTCGCGCTGCCGGCCGCCTATCTCATCCACCGCACGGACCTGCCCTGGCGCCACGTCTTCACCACGCTGATGCTGGTCGGCGTCATCATCCCCGGCTTCCTGCGGGCGATTGGCTGGATTCTGCTGCTTAGCCCGCAGATCGGCGTCATCAACCAGGCGCTGCGCGTCGTCATCCCCGTCGAGAGCGGCCCGATCAGCATCTACAACCTGGGCGGGATCATCTTCCTGCAGGGCCTGATGCTCACGCCGCTGATCTTCTTCGCCGTGGCGGCCACCATGCAGGCGATGAATCCCGACCTGGAGGAGGCCGCGGCCGTGTCGGGCGCCGGGCCGCTGCAAGTGCTGCGCCGCGTGACCACGCCGCTGATGATGCCGGCCGTGCTGGCGGCCGTCATCTACAACTTCATGACCGCCATCGCCATCTTCGAGATCCCCGCGCTCATCGGCGGCCCGGGCCGCGTCGTCACGCTGGCGACGCTGATGTACTCCAGCATCCAGGCGAACGCCGGCCTGCCGCGCTACGGCATGGCGGGCGTCTACGGCGTGCTGCTGCTGATCCCCACGCTGGTCGCGCTGTACCTGTACCAGCGCATGCTCCAGCAGGGCGACCGCTACGCGGTGGTGACGGGCAAGGGCTACCGGCCGCGCATCATCCCGCTCGGTCGCTGGAAGCCCGTCGCCGTGCTCGGGCTGCTCGGCTACTTCACGCTGTCGCTGTTCCTGCCGTTCGTCGTGCTCGTCTGGGCGTCGCTCCTGCCGTACATCCAGGTGCCGTCGGCGGAGGCGCTGCAGTCGGTGAGCCTCAGCGCCTACGGCACGGTGCTCCAGGCGCTCGACGTGCGAGTGCTCGGCAACACCGTGGCGCTGGTCGTGTCGGTCGGGCTGCTCGTCGCCGCGCTCAGCTTGATCACCTCGTGGGTGGTCATCCGCACGCGCTATCCGGGCCGCCGCCTGCTCGACACGGCCGCCATGCTGCCCCACGCCACGCCGAGCATCGCCATCGGCTTCGCGGTGGCGTTCCTCGCGCTGGCGCTGGCGAGCGTGCTGCCGCTGTACGGCACGGTGGCGGCGATCGTGCTGGCGCACACGGTCGCCTTCGTGAGCTTCGGCACGCGCACGGCGAACAGCGCGCTGTTGCAGGTGCACCGCGAGCTAGAGGAGGCGGCGTTCACGTCGGGCGCGTCGGCGGTGACGGCGCTGCGGCGCATCATCCTGCCGCTGGTGCTGCCGGCGGTGCTGTACACGATGCTGTGGGTGGGGCTGCTGTCGCTGCGCGAGGTGTCGATGGCGCTGTTCCTCCAGCGGCCGCAAAACACCGTGCTGGCGACGCAGATCTGGAACTACTGGATGTCGACGAAGCCGGCGGAGGCCGCGGCGCTGGGCACCATGCTGATCGTGGTCGTTGCGGCCGGCTTCATCGTGCTGCTGCAGGTCGCCGGCCGCCGCGTGTACCGCCAGTAAGGGCGCGGTTCATCGCGCCCGCCGGCTCGCTCGGCATTACCTGGTGGCACACGGTGCGCGCGGAGCCAAGGAGAGGATCGGATGAACCGCGTCACGCTGGGGGTGCTGGCGAGCCTGCTGATCGGCCTGGCCTGCGGGCCGGCCGCGGCGCCCGCGCCGGGAAGTGGCGCCAGTGCCCCCGCGGCCGGGGCCGCGAGCGCGTCGGCCGGCGGGGGCAGCGCGACGACCGCCGGCGGCCCGACGTCCGACGCGGCGTATCGGCAGCAGGTGATCGACGGCGCGCGCGCCGAGGGGGAGGTGAACGCCACCCTCCACACCTCGTGGACGCCCGAGGGCATCCAGCGGCTCGAAGACGCCCTGGAGCGCGAGTACGGCGTCCGCATCAAGATCAACTATCAGCCGATCATCAACTACGTGCAGCGCGCCGCCGAGCTTCTGGGCGAGGCCCAGGCGAACGTTACGCCGTCGTTCGACCTCTACCAAAGCTCGGACACGACCGCGGCCACCCTGTTCCGGGCGGGCGCGCAGGAAGACGTCAACTGGGCGCCCTTGCTCCCCCCGGGCACGCCGCCGCGCATGATCGGCCCCGGCGGCCACTACGTCGTCGTCTACACCGACCACTTCGGGCTGATGTCGGACACGCAGGCGATTCCCGACGCCGACGTGCCGCGCTCGCTCAAGGACCTGGGCAATCCGAAGTACCGCGGCAAGGTGATGCTGTTCGTCTCGACGAACACCTACCTGCCGTGGGTGATCCGCCTGGGCCACGACGAGACGCTGGCGGCGCTGCGGGCCGCCGTGCAGAACGGCGCGATCGCCGACACCTTCCCCGGCCACCTCACGCGCTTCGCCGCGAAGGAATACCCGATGGCCACGACTGGCGTGACGTTCGAGCGGCTGGCCGAGGCGCGGGGTCTGCCAGCCCGATTCACCCCGCTCGACTTCTCCCAGAATACCGACCACCTGGTGCTCGTCGCGCGGCGGGCGGCGCACCCGAACGCGGCGAAGCTCGTCGCGGCGACGCTCGCCGGGCCGGAGGGGCAGAAGATCGAGGAGGACGTGATCGGGGTGTCCAATCGCTACTACCCCGGCACGCGCGAGGCGAAGCTGGAGGACGACGCCCTGGCGGCCGGCTTCCCCAGCTTCTCGTGGACCGACCCGCCCGACGCCATCGACTACGTGACCACGCCGGAAGCGGAGAAGGCCGTCCAGGAGATGGCGCAGATCGTCCAGGGCGGCTAGCGCGAACGATTCCTGGGCCTGCCCCAGCCAGGAGGCCGCCCATGCGCTCCGTCGCGCTGGCGCTCCTCGCCATCCGGCTCGCGGGCCTAGCCTGCGCCCTCGCCGCGGCGCCCCAAGCCGCACCGCCCAACCGTGGGGGACCAGAGGGGCCGTCGGCCGCGAGCGAGCCCCTCGGCGATGCGGCATATCAGCAGCAGGTGATCGGCGGCGCGCGCTCCGAGGGGCAGGTCAATGCGGTGATCCAGTCGACCTGGACGCCCGAGGGCCTGGACCTCCAGCGGGAGATCGAGCAGATTTTTAAGGGCGGCTGAGCGGGATCAGGGGGCGGGCGCCGGTAGACGACAGGCCGACGTAGGGCAGGGGCTCGTCCCCTGCCGCCTGGCGTCACGCCGGACCGGATATCTGATGACCCTTGGGGCGACCAATACTTTACAGCGGCGGGGACGACATGCTGGCGAAGGAAGAGCAAGAGCGGCTGACGCACGTCCGCCCCGGGACGCCGATGGGTGAGCTGCTGCGGCGCTACTGGTGGCCCGTCGGCGTCAGCGAGCAGGCGACGACCAAGCCGCGGCGGCTGAAGCTGCTGGGCGAGGAGCTGGTGCTCTACCGGGGCGAGGACGGCCAGCCGGCGCTGATGGAGCTGCGCTGCGCCCACCGCAACGTGG
Source organism: Chloroflexota bacterium (assembly GCA_035293805.1). GTDB lineage: Bacteria > Chloroflexota > UBA6077 > UBA6077 > JAJPHF01 > JAJPHF01. The sequence goes on from DATGMD010000056.1 coordinate 6,324, forward strand.
CGCTCGACTACGGGCGCGTGGAGGGCGACTGCATCCGCTGCCCGTAGCACGGCTGGCTGTACGATCTGTTCGGGGAGCCCGAGCCCGCGTCCGCCGCCGCCCGCTAGTCGCGCGGCCCGCAGGCTTCAGTCTCAAGACGGGCTTGACCGCTTGCCCGTGCTTGACGGGTCTTCGGCCAGCGCGGCGCACGAGGTACGGGAGGGTGTCCGCAGCGCGGCTAGCATGTTGAGATAGGCGCAGCGCACGGGAAGGAGCGGAGCGTACCGTAAGATGGTCAGCATCGCGGTCCACGTCTCGCGCCACTGCCGGCGGCGGCGAATATTGGCGACCGTCTCCGCGAGTAACGGCCGCCCGTAGCGATCTTCATAAAAGCGCACGCCGGAGCGCAGCGCCCGCATATATTGCGGGTCTCGGTGCACCCAGCGCTTCTGTGAGCGCAGCACCGTAATCTCCGAACGGAGCATAAGGGCGTGGTCCCGACTCGTGTTCGTGTCGTGGAGTCGGTATTCGAGAACTAGCTTCTTGCTGTAGCAAGCCGGATAGAGCCGGGTAATACGTAGATTGAGGTCGTAATGAGAGACACAATCTACTCGGCTATCGAAGCCCGAGAGCTGCTCAAGCACCGCGCGCCGGTACATGGCCGCGCCTGGTGTCCAGATATAGCTGCCATGTAGCAAGCGGAGGTAATAGTCGCCGCCGCCATACGCTGATCGAGAGGGTAGCAGCACCCCGTCCGTATTGATATGTTGAATATCGCCGAAGGCAAAGGCGCATTCGGGGTGATCGAGCAGACAGAGCAGGTTAGTTTCCAGAGCATGAGGCAGCAACCGATCGTCGTGATCGAGGAAGACTAGGTAGTCGCCCGTAGCATGTCGCAATCCTGTATTACGGGCGGCGGCAACACCGGCGCTCCGTTGCACAATAGGTCGGACCTGGGGGTAGCCGGCCACAATGGCCATGCTTCCATCCGTCGAGCCGTCATCCACCACGATGATTTCGATATCCGGGAGGTTCTGGGCGAGCACGCTTTCCAGCGTCTCGCCAATATAGCGAGCCCCGTTATAGCAAGGAATAACTACCGAAATCGTGGGCATGCTGGTAACTCCGGCGTAAGCACGTAACCGTCCTGCAGTGCCCGAAGGAATCATGGGGCTACGCATCGTGCAGAGCGACGTTCTCCCGCCGGAGCGTCGCCGACTGCGCCAACGGCCATGCTGGGTCAGGAGTCAACACTGGCGCTGGCCCCGACATATCGGGCGCCAGCGGCAAAAGCGTCTTGCTCATGCCGCGGTTGTAACATATTGCGCGCGGCTTGGCAAGCGCAGGTCCGCGCCCTCGGGCGGGCGGGGCTGCACGCTCGCGCGGCCCGGCGCTCTAGCACTACTTTGGCACCTACACCATGACGCTGCGGGAATCCACCATTATGGGTCATCGGGAGTATTTCTCGATGCTGTCTAGCGGGGGTTGAAGTTTGCGGATCGCGTCGGTTGAATTTTTCGAGAGCGGATAGCGGCGGCGTGGGACGAGCCGCTGGTAGCGGCAGCGGATGGCCTGGGAGTGCGTCTCAATCGCCATGATCCGGTCGGGCGCGACGGCCCTAGCACTCGCCAGCGGCGCCCGGGCTGCGGGCGACCGCGGCGCCCCAGGGAGTCAAGGGACGCAGCACTAGCCACCGCGACGACCAGCCCGGAGCGCATGAGCCGAACGTCTCGCCACCAGGGGGCGTCCTCGCGTATCCTGAACAGCGTCAGGTGTTGACGAGGGGAGGCGTGATGCGGTACAGACTCGTTCTGCTCGCCATTGCCGGCACTGCCGCGCTCCTCAGCGCGCTGACCCGGCCAGCGCTTGCCCAAGGCGCGGCCCCGGGCCAGGACGCCTTGGCGGTCCTGCGGGGGGTGGCCGTCGTGCTGGACGTGCCTACGGACTACCTGTTGGCACGCTTGCGCGGAGGGGACACGCTGGCGTCGATAGCCAGCGAGCGGGGAGTCAGTCGGGATGCCCTGGTCGCCGGCACCGCCGGCTGGGTAGCGGGCATCGGCGAGGCCCAACAGCTTCTCGGACGCGCCACGGCGGCCGAGGTGAGGGACCGCGTCGAGCGCACCCGCGCTGGCCTGGGGGAGAACCTGGATCGCCCCCTGCGCGAGGTGCCGCCGGTCCTGCCGCAGGAGCTGCTGCAAGACGCGGCGGACCTGCTCTACTTGCAGACACCTGAGCTGGCCGGGCAGCTAAGCGACGGCGGGAAGACCATCGCCGAGGTGGCCACGAGCGAGGGGCTCACGCGAGACGACGTCGTCAGCTACCTGGAGGAACGTTTGGAGGCCCGGCTGCAGGACGGGGTTCAGCGCGGCGCGGGCACCGCGGACGAGGTCCCTGCCCTGGTGGCCGCGGCTACGCCGGCCATCGAACGCTTCGTGGACCAGCGCCCAACCGCGGCGAGAGCCCCCTGACCGCTCCCGCCGCGGTGAATTGACGTGTGTGGTGGGTTCACCACACATCGGAGGATTACCTGTGACGAGGAGCTAGTCGGTCTGCTCGAACAGCTTCTTGGCGGTAGTCATCGCGGTCATCGCGTTCGGCCAGCCGGTGTAGAAGGCCAGATGGGTGATCGCCTCAACCAGCTCGGCCGTGGTTACGCCGTTCTCCATCGCTCGCTTCAGGTGGAATGGCAGCTGGTCGGTGCGGTAGAGGGCCATCAGCGCCGCGACGGTGATCAGGCTGCGGTCCCGCTTGGACAGACCGGGCCGCTCCCAGACGTCGCCGAACAGCACGTCGTCGGTGAGCGACACCAGCTTCGGCGCGAAGTCGCCGAGCATCTGCCGCGCGCCAGTAGGTTCGGTGGGCATGGCTCTTCTCCTCCCAAGACAGTGGCTTACTGCAATTTCCGGCGGGCTGCCGGTCGCTGCGAGCTAGAGACGTCGCAGGAACGTCTCAGCTCCCAGTGGGCGCCGCCCCGTACTCCGCGTCGCTGACCGGCTCCAGCCAGTCGACGTTCCTGCCGTTGACCACGTTCGTGATGGCGATGTGGCTCATGCGGTTGGTGGCGGTGGCACCGTGCCAGTGCTTCACGTCCGGCGGTATCCAGACGACGTCTCCTGGCTTGATCTCGCGCCGTTCGCCGTGCCATTGCTGCACCCAGCCGATGCCAGAAGTCACGATCAGCGTCTGGCCGGCTGGATGGGTGTGCCAGGCGGTGCGCGCGCAGGGCTCAAACGAGACCAGGCCGCCGGTCGCGTGGGTGTGCTCGGTCGCGTCGAACAGCGGGTCGATCACGACGGAGCCCGTGAAGTTCTGCGGCGCTCCCCTGGCGGAGGGGCGGGAGCCGTTCGGCGTGACGACGATGCCTGGTCCGTTGCTCATGAAATCCTCCGTGTAGCCGCTCTGAGGGTCTGCGCCGCTGGGGCGCCCTCAGCCGAAAACTCGATCACGACCGGGAGGGCCGTGCGGCCCCAGTCGTCGAGGTCCTCGTCCGCCCCGTACTTGCCGACCAGCAGCTCGCGGGCGCGCTGGTCGTCGGCGGTACCGGCCGGGACGACGCGCGCCGCGCCAGCATGCGTCTCGTCGCCGAGCTCGACCGTGACCCGCGGATTCGCCTGGAGATTGCGCACCCAGTCGGCGCGCTCGCGGCCGCCGGACATTAGGTACAGGCGCCCATCCTCAGTGGCGAACCAGATCTCGATGCGATGGGGCCGGCCCGTCCGCCGCCCGATCGTGGTCAGGTACGCGTATGGCTCGCTGGCCCAACGTGCCAGCCACTGCTGCGCTCCCTGTTTGCCCGACATGGCTGTCGAACTCTCGTGCCTCACGGGCGCAGCAGCGTCTTGATTGCGCGGCGCTCGTCCATGGCTCGGTAGCCCTCCGCGACCTGATCGAGCGGCAGCGTCAGGTCGAACACCTTGCCGGGATTGATCGTCCGGTTGCACACCAGGTCGATCAGGTGGGGCAGGAAGCGGCGCACCGGGGCGGGGCCGCCGAGCAGGTGCACCTCGGCGAAGAACAGCTCCTCGCCCGGCAACTGCACGCCGTGGGCGACCCCGACGTAGCCGACGTAGCCACCTGGGCGGGTGGCGCGGATGGCCTGCAGCACCGACTCCTGCGTGCCCACGGCCTCAATGACCGAGTGCGCGCCGAGCCCGTCGGTGAGGTCTTTGATCCGCGCCACGCCCTCGTCGCCGCGCTCGCTGACGATGTCGGTCGCGCCGAACTCGCGGGCGAGCTGCTGCCGGGGCGCGTGCCGGCTCATCGCGATGATCCGCTCGGCGCCCATCTGCTTGGCCGCGAGCACCCCGAGCAGGCCGACCGCGCCGTCGCCGACCACCGCGACCGTTGCGCCCGGCTGCACGTTGGCCGCGTCGGCGGCGAACCAGCCGGTGCCGAGCACGTCGGAGGTCGCGAGCAGGCTTGGGATCAGGTCGTCGGACGGAAGGTCCGGGGTGGCGACGAGGGTGCCGTCGGCGAGCGGGATGCGCGCGAACGGCGCCTGGGTGCCGATCAAGCCCATCAGCTCCGCATGCACGCACCGGGACTGGTAGCCCGCCTGGCAGATCGGGCAGGTGTTGTCGGAGGCGAAGAACGAGCCGACGACGAACTGCCCGGGCTTGATGTGCTTGACCGCGCTGCCGACCTCCTCGACGATGCCGACGTACTCGTGGCCCATCGGGGTCGGCTCGGTGACCGGATCGACGCCGCGGTAGGGCCACAGGTCGGACCCGCAGATGCAGGTCGCCGGGAGCCGGATGATGGCATCCGTCGGCTCGACAATCGTCGGGTCCTCGCGCTCGACGTAGCGGACGTCACGCGGGCCGTAGAGCACAGCGCCTTTCATGTGTTCCTCCCTTGGTCGTTCCTCGTACTCGCCTCCGATTCGCGGCGAGCAGTGCTTCTGCTACTGTAGCGCCCGTCTCTACGGCTGCAGCGCGCACCACCGTGGGATGGTCGCGATCAGCCGTGCGCGCCCTCACAGGAGCTTGTCCGGCGTGATCGGCAGGTCGCGGATCCGCTTGCCGGTGGCGTGGTAGACGGCGTTGGCGATGGCCGACGCGACGCCCACGATGACGAGCTCGGCAATACCCTTCACGCCAAGCGGGTTGACGTGCGGATCGTGCTCCTCCACGAAGACCACGTCCAGCACCGGCGGGCAGTCGGCGTGGACCGGCACCGCGTATTCGGCGAGATTGGCGTTCGGCACGCGCCCGTTGCGGGCGTCCACCACCGCATGCTCCAGGAGCGCCATGCCGATGCCGCCGATCATGCCGCCGATAAATTGGCTGCGGCTCGTCTTCGGGTTGACGATGCGGCCGGCCCCGTAGGCGCCGACGAGGCGCCGCACGCGCGTCTCCCCGAGATCCGGGTCGACCGCGACTTCCGTGAACACCGCCCCGAAGGCATGCATGGAGAAGCGCTGGGGCTCGTCACCCGGCTTGGCGTCCACCGTGGCCTCGACGGGCTGGCCGAGGCGGCGCAGGGCTTCTGCGAGATCGTCGGTGCCCGCGCGGGTGAGAGCGTCCTCACGCGCCTTGCGGCAGGCGGCCTGGACGGCGCTGCCGACGCTCGCCATGGTCATCGAGCCGCCTTGCGGGGGCGTCCTCGGCAGCCGGCTGTCGCCGAGCGTGAACTGCACGCGCTCGATCGGGAGGCCGAGCGCCTCGGCCGCCACCTGTGTCATCGAGGTCCAGGTGCCCGGCCCGATGTCGCTCGCCGCGCTCGCCACCTCGGCCGTGCCGTCCGGCAGGAGACGCGCCCGGGCGGCGGCGGGTGCCCGGTTCGCTGGATACGTGGCGCTCGCCATCCCCCAGCCGAGGAGCCAGCGACCATCGCGCATCGAGCGCGGCTCGGGGTTGCGCTGGCTCCAGCCGAAGCGCTCGCCGGCCACCCGGTAGCACTCCCTGGTGGAGCGGCTCGAGAACGGCCGCTGCTTGAACTCGTCCTGCTCCGGCTCGTTGCGCAGGCGCAGCTCGACGGGATCGAGGTTCAGCGCCACCGCCAGCTCGTCCATAGCGCATTCGAGCGCGAACTCGCCGCTCGTTTCCCCGGGAGCGCGCATCCACGTCGGCGTGTGCACGTTCAGACGCGCGAGGCGAGCGCGCGTGCCGACGTTCGGGCACGAGTGCAGGAAGCGGGTCGCGTTGAGGAGCGCCTCCGTGTATTCCTCGTACATAGAGGTCTCCTGATACGCCTCATGCACCGTCGCGGTGAGGCGCCCCGCGCGCGATGCGCCCAGCGCGACGCGCTGGACCGTGTACGGGCGGTAGCCCGTGCCGTAAAACATCTCGCGCCGCGACAGCATGATCTTCACGGGCCGCCCCGCCACACGCGCGCCGAGCGCGGCCAGCGTCACGTGCGGCCAGGTGCGCAGCCCCGAACCGAAGGCGCCGCCGACGAAGGGCGAGATGACCCGGATGTTCTCCGCCGGCATGCCGAACACGGCGGCGATCTCGTCGGCCACGTTGTCCACCCACTGCGTCTTGTCCCACAGGGTCAGGCGGTCGCCGTCCCAGGCGGCGATCGTGGCGTGCATCTCGATCGGGTTGTGGTTCTCGCGCGGGATCACGTAGGTCTGGTCCACCTGGACCTCGGCGCGCGCGAGCGCCCCTGCGGGATCGCCGCGCCGCGTCTCCCCGGGCCGGCGCTCGCCCTGATCGGTCTGCTGTTCCGTCGGCGGCGTCGGCTCGGCGCGGGTGACGTCGGTGACCGCGGCCTCGGGCGCGTAGGTAACGCGCACCAGCGTCGCCGCGTGGACGGCCTCTTCGAGCGTGTCGGCGATCACGAGGGCGATCGGCTGGCCCTGATGGCTCACCCGGTCGTCCTGGAGCACGTGCAGGCGCTCGCCGACCACCGGGTCTATCATGGCCTTGTGCTCGTGATAGGGGAGTCTCGGCGCGTTGCGGTGCGTCAGGACGGCCACAACCCCAGGTGCTTGTTCCGCCGACGCGCTGTCGATGGAGGCGATGCGGCCGTTCGCTATCGTGCTCCGCACGATGGCGCCGTGCGCCTGGCCCGGCACGTCGAATTCGGCGGCATACGTGGCGCCGCCGGTGACCTTCTGGCGACCGTCGACGCGGCTGACGGGTTGGCCGATGAAAGCGGATGTCATGCGCGCCCTCCCGCGGTTTCGACGGCGCGCACGATGACGCGCTGCATCAGCTCGATCTTGAAGTCGTTGTGCCCGTACCCCTGTGCGCCCTGCGCGGCGAGCGCCGCCGCCCTGCGCAGCGCTGCCGGCTCCAGGCTCGCTCCGGCGAGCGCGGACTCGACTTGGGGCACGCGCCACGGCTTCGTTCCCACCCCGCCGAGGGCGACCCGCGCCTGCCGTATTCGGTCGCCGTCCATCTCCAGCGCCACGGCGGCGGAGACGAGCGCGAACTCGAACGAGGCCCGGTCGCGCACCTTGAGGTAATGCGAGCGCCGCGCCGCCGGGCTGGCCGGCACCGTGATGGCGGCGATCACCTCGCCGGGCTCGAGCACCGTCTCGATGTGCGGCGTCTCGGCAGGCAGGCGGTAGAGGTCGTCGAGCGACAGGGTGCGCTGGCCACGCGGCCCGCGCACCTCGACCGCCGCGTCGAGCGCGACCAGCGCGACCGCGAGATCCGAGGCGTGGGCGGCAATACAGTGCTCGCTCGTGCCCAGCACGGCATGCCAGCGGTTCTCGCCCCCGATGGCGGCGCAGCCCGAGCCCGGCGCGCGCTTGTTGCAGGCGTCGTAGCCGACATCCCGGAAGTACGGACAGCGGGTGCGCTGCAGGAGATTGCCGCCCATCGTGGCCTGGTTGCGCACCTGCGGGCTCGCCGAGTCCAGCAGCGCCTCCGCGATGACGGGAAACTGCTGGACGACGGCCGGGTGGGCGGCCACGTCCGCCATCGTCGCCCCGGCGCCGAGCCGAAGACCCTCCGGCCCGACGTCGATGAGGTCGTCGAGCAGGCCCCCCAGGCTGACGAGCCGCTCGGGCTGGCGCACGTACTCCTCGAGGAGCTGGACCATATCCGTGCCGCCGGCGATGTATTCGACGGGCGCGTCGGTGCGGCCGGCCTGAGCCCCAAAAGCGAACACGGCGGCTAGGTCGCGCGGACGCTCGAGGGTGAAGGGGTGCATGGCTCAACCTCCCCGGCCGGAACCGGCGGCACCGGCGCCAGCGACATCCTGAATCGCCGCGACGATGTGGTCGTAGGCGCCGCAGCGGCACAGGTTGCCGCTCATCCAGTCGCGGATCTCCTGCGCGGAGCCAGTGTGACCCTCGGCGATGCAGGCGACGCCGGCCATGATCTGTCCGGGCGTGCAATAGCCGCACTGGAAAGCGTCATGCTCGATGAAGGCCGCCTGCAGCGGGTGGAGCTGCTCGCCGTGCGCCAGGCCCTCGATCGTCGTGATCTCGCGCCCCTCCACAAGGGCCGCGAGCGAGAGGCACGATTTCACGCGCTTGCCGTCCGTCAGCACGGTGCAGGCGCCGCACTGGCCGAGAGCGCAGCCCTTCTTCGTGCCCGTCAGCTGCAGGTGCTCGCGGAGGGCGTCGAGCAGCGTGGTGCGCGGATCGAGTGTCAGCCGGTGCTCGGTTCCGTTGACGCGCAGTACAACGTCGACCACAATGGCCTCCATGCCCTTCTATTCGACCTCCCACTGCCGCACCGGCGACTCGAGCGTTCGCGGGCGTGCCGGGCCACGGGTCAGCTCGGCGCACTGGCTACTGAGCATGTTCAGCGCGGCACGAGTCTGAGCGTCGTGGCGCGCGCCTCCGGGCCCACCATGGGGTCGACGTACTGGGCTCCGTAGCGGTCGTATTTGGCGCGGTACGCGGCGTCGATTCGGTCGTCGATGGCGTGGTCGGCGTCCACGAAGGTGACGTCTTTGTCCACGCCGCCGGCCTGGATGCGGCCTTCGTGGCGCACCTGGGTGCCGCGGTACCAGGCGCCGCTGCGCCCCCGCCAGGACCGGACGTAGAGGTCGTCGCCGACGCGGACGACCCAGACCGTCACTGGCTTGCGCGGCGTGCCGTCGCGTCGGAGCGGCGCGATCCCCAGCTCGTCCGCGGCCCCGATCTTGGTGAGCTCGTCGCTCGTCCACGCGGTCATCGGTACGTCTCCTTCGTCCTGGATCTGAGAAGGTGGCCTGCCATCCGCAGTGTGCGTGCCACCCGCCAGGTCACCGCTGCCGGGCCGGCCGCAGCCGCAGACTGGCCGCCGTCGTGGCGAGCAGCAGCGCCGCGGCGATCAGCAGGCTGATGCGCAAGCCGTCCAGGAAGGTCGCCGGGTGAGCGACCAGGGCGCCGAAGACCGCGATGGCCAGCGCGCCGCCGAGCTGGCGACAGGTATTGAGTACGCCGCTTGCGGTCCCCGCGCGCTCGGCTGGGACGCTGCCCAGCAGCAGCGCGGTCGCCGTCGGGATGGCCAGGGCGCCCCCGATTCCGACCGGGAGCATCAGCAGGGCCAGCAGCGCGATCGGCGCCCCGGCCACGGCAGCGCACAGGCTGAGAAGGCCCGCGACTATGCACAACTGCCCGGCAGCGATCGGCACGCGCGGACCGAAGCGCGCGGCGGCGCGGGGCGCCACCAAGGTCAGGAACGCGGTCAGCCCGGTCATCGGCATGAACGCCAGTCCCGTGGCTAGCGGCGATAGGCCTCGCAGCTCCTGGAAGTACAGGCTGAGCAGGAACACCAGGCCGTAGAACCCGATCGTGAAGGTGAACCCAACCGCCACGGAGACAGCCACTGGCCGAGAGCGGAACAGCTCCAGCGGGAGCATCGGGTGGGCGCCGCGCAGCTCGGCGATCAGGAAAGCGGTCAGCGCCGCCACCGCCACCGTCAGGGCCGTCACGACCGGCGGCGCGTCGAAGCCCTGGGCGCCGCCCTCGATCAGCCCGTAGGTCAGCGCGCCCATGCCCGTGACCGCGGCGACCTGCCCCGCCCAGTCGAACGGCACCGCCTGGTGCGGCGACCGCGGGACCCGGACGAGCAGGTACAGCGCCACCAGGCCCACGGGCAGGTTGACGAAGAAGATCATCCGCCAGCTCACCAGGGTCAGGAACCCGCCTACCACCGGCCCGGCCGCCGAGGCCACCGCGGCGCCGAGGGACCACACCGCGATCGCGTGCGCCCGCTCCCGCGCGTTCGGGTACGCCTCACGGATGAGCGCCAGCGAGGCCGGCATCATCGCCGCGGCCCCCGCGCCCTGCGCCAGCCGCGCCGCGACCAGCACGCCGAGCGTGGGCGCCAACCCGCAGGCGGTCGAGGCGGCGACGAAGGTCGCCAACCCGGCCCCGTACGCCCGGCGCGCGCCGATGCGGTCGGAGAGCGCCCCGGCAGACAGCAGTAGCGCGGCGAACATGAGCGTGTAGCCATCCACTACCCACTGCAGCCCGGTGATGCCGCCCCCGAGGTCCTGCCCGATCGCCGGCAGCGCGACGCTGACCACTAGAGCGTCGAGCGTGACGACGAAGAACCCGAGCACCGCGACGAGCAGCGAGGGACGCGGGCGGGTACTGCGTTGCCCGGTGGACGTGCCGACCGGTTGGCGGGAAGCTCCGGACACGGGGGCGGGTGGGGCGGCACGCTCGGTCGAGCGGGGGCGGTCGGCGACAGCAGCCCTCATGGCTATGCCTCCTCCCTGGCCCGCTGAGTCGAGCCGTTGACGCTCGCTTCCCTGGACTGACTCTCCACGTCGCGCTTCCCTTGCTGTGCTCTCTTCATTCCTTGACACTATGATCCGCCCTCGTTCATCCTGTTACCAGATGTCTAGTTATCCCGGTACTGACGCTACTACCCGCGCCGAGCTGGGCGACTTTCTCAAGAGCCGCCGGGCTCGCATCTTGCCCGCGACCGTCGGCCTCCCCAACCGGTCCCGCCGGCGCACGCCCGGCCTGCGCCGGGAGGAGGTCGCGGACCTCGCCGGCGTTGGCGTCACCTGGTACACCTGGCTCGAACAGGGGCGGGACATCCGCGTGTCGCCCGAGGTGCTGAGCGGCATCGCGCGCGCGCTCCAACTGGAGCCGGCCGAGCGCGCTCACCTCTTCCACCTGGCCGGCCACGAGCCGCCCGCACCCGAGCCGGCCGCCGCCGTCTCGCGACGGCTGCAGCACGTGCTCGACTGCTGGGACCCGTTTCCGGCGCACGTCACCGGCCGCCGGCGCGACGTGCTGGCCTGGAACCGGGCGAGTGACGCCGTCAACGGCTGGTCGCGGCTGCCGGCAGACAAGCGCAACATCCTGTGGTTTACGTTCCTGGTCCCGTCGACGCGCCGGCTGCTGCTCGACTGGGAGCACGAGGCGGCGCTGTCGGTCGCCGCCTTGCGGGCCGAGGGCGGGGGGAACCTCGGCGAGCCCGACTACCAGGCGCTCATCGGCGAACTGCTGGCGAGCAGTCCCGACTTCGCGCGGATGTGGGCCCGGCAGGACGTGCGGGGGCGCCAGGAGGGGCTGAAGCGCTTCGAGCACCCCGAGCTAGGCCGCTTCGATCTCGAGTTCACGGCGTTCCAGGTCGCCGAGCAGCCGTCGCTGCGCCTCTTTCTCTACACGCCGGCCGACGGCCCCAGCGAGACGAAGCTGCGGACGTTGACCCCGAAGACGTGATGCGGGTCGTCAGCTGAGCGGGCAGCCGATCGGGTGGCGGGCGGCTACCGGCGCGACTCGCCGCGAGCGACTGCCCTCGGAGTGGCCGCGCTCCCGGCCACCTGTGCCGTAGGTGCCGGTTTGACGAGCAACCGCCCGGTAGTGGCGGCCGCGCCGTCACCGCCCGGGGATTCCCAGCAGTGCCTGGGCGTTGCCGCCGAGGATGGCCTCGGTGTCTTGCGGGGAGAGGCCGGCCTGCTCGACGTAGCGGACCAGCGGCTCCCAGCGCGGGCCGACGAGGTACGGGTAGTCGGTGCCGAGCAGCAGGCGGTCGGCGCCGAACGTCTCGCAGGCGCAGCGCAGCGCCGCCGGGTGCGAGTTCACCGTGTCGTACCAGAGCTGGCGGTACCAGCGGCTCGGCAGCTCGTCAGGCCCGATCTCGCGGCCCTCGTCGCGCGCCACGTTCGCCGCCCGCAGATCGTCGATCCGCTGCTTCAGGAACGGCAGCGGCCCGCCCAGGTGCGGCACGATCGTGCGAATGCGCGGGTAGCGCGCGAGCCAGCCCGAGAACAGCAGCCGCAGCGTCGTCACCGTGTCCTCGAACGGCGCCCCGACCAGCCACGTCAGGCCGAAGTCCTTCGTCCCCGTGCCGGCGTCCACGCCCTGCGGGTGCAGGAACAGCACCGTGCCCCGCCGGTTCATCTCCTCGAACAGCGGCGCGAACGCCGGATCGTCGAGCGGGCGCCCGGCGATCGAGCAGCCGAGCGTGACGCCGAGGACCTCGGGCATCGCCAGCGCGCGCTCCAGCTCTTGCAGCGACGCGTCGACGTACGGCAGCGGCAGCGTGGCGAACGAGGCGTAGCGCCCCGGATACTGGTGGCAGATGTCGACGTACAGGTCGTTGGCCAGCCGCGACGCCTCGATCACCTCGGCCTCGGGCAGCGTGTAGGGCGTGGAGGAGGAGATCGACAGCACCTGCAGGTCGATGCCCACCTGGTCGAGCAGCTCGATCCGCTCGTCGAGCGTGATGTTCGAGCCTTGCGCCGCTCCCGTGCCCGACCGCCCGTGGCGGGCCAGATAGCTCATGTACCGCGCGGGAAAATAGTGGGCGTGGACGTCGATCCGCATCTATCTCTCTCCGGGCGCATAGTCGCACTGGCCTCGTAGCATACACCGCGCGGGGCCGCTCCGGCACAGCGCCGCGCCGATCGCGGCGCGGCGCTGTGCCGGCACGGCGATCCTCGTCGCCCCGGGCGAGATGGACGCGCGACCCGCTCAGCGCGCGGCCGGAGCGACGCCGTACTCCGCCTGGATCGCCTCCAGGAAGCCGCTCGCCGCGACGGCCTCGGCGGCGCGGTTGTCCACGATCTGCGCCGCGTCGCGGATGGGCGCCTCGGGGTTCGCCTTCAGGTTCTCGTCCATCACCGCCTGCAGCGCCTCGGTCGGCACCGTCAAGTCCGTCGCGAGCTTGGTGGCGTAGGTATCGTAGGCGCCGGCCAGCGCGTCGCGGTCGGTGAGCTTCAGGTAGCTGCCCATCACCTGGATCGTGCGCGGGCGGTGCGTCTTCGCGTAGACCGCCGTCTCGGTCATCGCGGCCAGGAAGCGCTCGACCAGCCGGGCGCGGTTCTTCACCGTCTCGGGCGTGGCGTAGAGGGACACGCTGATGCCGGCGATGCCGAGGTCCTCCAGGTTATAGATCTCGTGGAACCCCTCGTTCTGCGCCGTCAGGTTCAGCGGCGGGTTCACCGTCGTGGCGTCCACCACGCCGGTCTTGAGCGCGTTGTAGCGGTCGGACTGCCCGCCGATCGGCACCAGCGTGACATCCTGGTTCGGTACCAGCCCGTTGCGCTCCAGCAGCACCTCGTCCAGCCGGTTGCTGTAGTCGCCGGGGCGGTCGATGGCGACCTTGCGGCCCCGCAGATCGGCGACGGTCGCCACGTCGGGCACGGCCATCAGGCGGAAGAAGTTGCCGGTGTAGAAGTTGCCCACGAACAGCGCCTCGGCGCCGGCCATCAGGCCGGGGGCGATGGCGCCGCCCGAGCACTCCAGGAAGTCGATATCGCCGCGCTGCAGCGCGGCGATCGCCGCCGTGGTGCCCTGGATCATCGTCAGGTCGGCCTCGATGCGGTGTCGCGCCAGCACCCCCGACTCCTTCGCCAGCCACAGCGGGAACTGCGCGCCCGTCACCGCGCACCAGGCCGCCCGCACCTGGACCGGCTGGTCGTCGGGAGCCGGATAGACGCGGCCCTCGGGCACCGGCAGCGTGGGCACGGCCGCGGTCGGGCTCACCCCCGCCCCCGCCGCGGCGGCAGCGGCGGCGCTGCCAGCGGCCCCGGCCGCCGGGCTCCCCCCATTACTGGGGGGCTGGGGAGGGCCGGCGCAGCCCCCCAGCAACATCGCGCCGAGCGCGAGGGCGGCGAGACGACGCATGGGGACCTCCGGGCAGGCAAGCTACTAGCCGGCGACGCGGTCGCACAGCCAGCGAACGATCGTGGGCAGGGTGTCGGGCGTGTCGCCCATGTGGCCGCCCGGGAAGACGCGGGCGGCCTTCGGGTCGCCGTGCTCCAGCACCAGGTACAAGTCGGCGATCGGCGTCTGGCGGTCGTCCTTGCCGTTCACCAGCAGGAGCGGCGCCGACGGCTGGTCGAGCACGCCCTGGTCGAGCAGCGAGAGCGCGCCCACGCGGGCGACGTACTCGTCGTAGCCGCTGAGGCCCAGCATGTGGGCGCGCGTGGGGATCAGGTCCATCAGGTAGCTGTCGGCGTACTGCGAGCGGGCGATCCAGTCGGGCTGGAAGCCGTAGTGGGCGCCGCCGCCCCAGCTCACCACCGCCGTCAGGTACTCGCGGTGCGTGTGGGCGAGCTTGGTCGCCCAGTAGCCGCCGAACGAGCTGCCCATCCCCGCGATGCGGGCGCCGTCGAGGTCCGGCTGGGCGCGGATCCAGTCGAACAGCGGCGTGAACTGGCGCTCGGCGTCCGGCGAGCCGACGACCGGCGACTCGCCGGTGCCCGGCATGTCCACGGCCACGGTGGCGAAGCCACGCGCGAGGAACGGCTGGCTGTTCGCGTGGCGCTCCTCCTTGTAGCCGTCGATCCCGCCCCACAGCACGAGCACCGGCGGTCGGGCCACGCCCGCCGGCTTCCGCACGTAGGCGACCACCTCGCTCCCCTCGCCCGGGCGGCCGGCGAACGGCACGGCAACCCGCTGCAGGGGCGGATCGAAGTAGCGCCCGGCGCGCAAGTAGTTCTCGCGTGCCTGCACGGCGCACGCCTGCTTGGCGGGGTGGTTGGGGCAGGGATAGCGCCCCAGGAAGTTGAAGGTGTAGGCCTGGAAGTAGGCGTCGGCGGCCGCGCGGGTGTCGCCGCGCGCCTCGGCGGCGCGGGCGGCGTCCTCGAACGGCGCGGCGGCGGCGCTCCAGGCGGCGGCCCAGCGCTCGGGGTCCAGGCCCTCCAGGCGCTCCAGCGCGGCCTCGGCGGCAGCCGCGTCGCAGGCGGCCATCGGCGAGCGGCGCTGGGCCAGCCGCTGCCGCAGAAACTCCTTCGCCTCGTCCAGCGTGCGCGGGCGGTCGCTCACGACCGTCATGCTGCCTCCTCCCGTGGCGGGCGCCGCGGCCCGCTCCGTCGCGCCGAGTATAGCGCCTGGCCCGTCGGCGCGCACCGATTCGCCGCCGCCGGGGTGTCCCCCCCCCCCCGTTCTTGCGGTGCGTGCCCGCCGCACACGCGGTCGCGCTAGCGGAGCCACCCGCGGGCGCAGCAAATTAGCCGAGGAACGGTCAAACGATGCTCCTTTACCGGATGGTTAAGTGCTAGGCCGGGCGCGGGTCTGCGCGTGCTGGTCGGGCGCGGAAGGTCGCATCGTTTGCCCCGTACGATACTCCCCCGGGCGCTCGCGGTGGGCCTGGCCGGCGGGGGCAGCCCCGGGCCGGGCGCGGGCGGCGGGCGCGAGGGGAGGCGTGTACGGGCAGGGACGGCGACCACGTCGCGCCGCGGGCGGGCGCTCTCCGGCGCGCCTCGCGGCCGGATAGTCGGGTTGGGCTGACGGTTCCGTTGCTGGGGCGGACCCTCACCCCGACCCTCTCCCAGGGGGAGAGGGGGAGGGACGAGGGGTGGGCTCTCACCCCGACCCTCTCCCAGGGGGAGAGGGGGAGGGACGAGGGGTGGGCTCTCACCCCGACCCTCTCCCAGGGGGAGAGGGGGAGAGTGGACCTCAACCCCCTGCCCCCTCCCCCTTAGGCGAGGGGGAGGACGAAAGCCTATGCAAGATTCGCTAGTGGTCTGTCAACGGTCAATTGCTATGTGTTGGCAGTTGCCGACACATAGCAATTCACCCGTGACGAGGGACTAGAGCGGTTTCCAGAATGATTGACCTGGGCGACGCCGGTCGGGCGGCAGGGGACGAGCCCCTGCCCTACCCTGTTGGCTCAATGTTCGCGAAAGCCGCTCTAGGACGCCGGGCGGGGTGGCGACCGGGCAGGGCGCAGCAAGCTGCGTCCCAACCCGAGGGCAGCACCCGCGCGGCGTCTCTACTAAGAAGGCATTGGCAGGGGGCCGTCGTCCGGCATGATGGCGGGCGAGGAGGTCACGGCCGCGCTGATGGCCCTCGTCAAGGCATTGGCGGGGGGGCTGTGGTCCGGCATGATGGCGGGGAGGCACTCCCCGGAGTCCCGGCTGCCCGCCGCATGCTAGCATACCGGCGAGGAGCACGGCGGTGCGCGCGCCGCCGCGCCGCGCGCGGCGGCAGGGGTGAGGGAGGACAGCATGCGCGATCTCGGTCTGCTGGTGCTGCGGCTCATGGTGGGGGGGATCTTCGTCATTCATGGCTATCCCAAGATCTTCGGCGGCCCGGGCAAGGTCGAGAAGCTGCCCCAGCCGGTGCGGCAGCACCTCGGCCCCGGCTTCGACGCCGCGATGGAGCGCGGCAGCATCGCCAGCTTCCGCGGCAACGTCGAGGGCATGGGCATGCCCATGCCGGGCATGATGGCCTGGGCCGCGGCGCTCGCCGAGTTCGCCGGCGGCACCCTGCTCATCCTCGGCTGGCTTACCCGGCTGGCCGCGCTGGCCCTCAGCGCCAACATGGTCGTCGCCATTACCCGCGTCCACTGGAAGAATGGGATGGTCGGCCAGGGCGGCTACGAGTTTCCGCTCTCGCTGCTCGGCTCGCTCGTCGCCCTGCTGTTCGCGGGGCCCGGCGCCATCTCCATCGACGGCGATGACTAGCCGCCGACTCGTCAGCTCATGACCTGTCGAAACTGTGGCGCGGCGAACCCCCAGGCCGCGCGCTTCTGCCAGCAGTGCGGCGTCGCCTTCGGCGCAGCCTGCCCGCGCTGCGGCAGCGCCACCTGGCCTGCCGCCCGCTACTGCACCGAGTGTGGGACGGCCCTCGCGGCGGGAAGCGCCGCCGCCCTCACTCTTCCAGGCTTGGGGGGGCCGGCGCGAAGCGAGCCGAGGGGCGACGGCGCCGCGCTCGCGGAAGCCGGGGCGGCGCCCGGCACCGCCCCCGATGCGCTCCCCGAGGAGCGGCGCCTCGTCACGGTGCTGTTCGCCGACGTGGTCGGCTTCACGCCGCTCGCGGAGCGCCTCGACCCCGAGGACGTGCGCGACCTCATGCTGCGGACCTTCCGCGAGCTAGCGCGCATCGTCCGGGAGCACGGCGGGCGCATCGAGAAGTACATCGGCGACGCGCTGTTCGGGCTGTTCGGCGCGCCGCTGGCCCGCGAAGACGACGTGGAGCGCGCGCTGCGCTGCGCCCGCGCGCTCCACCGCGCCGTCGAGCAGCTCTCCGCCGAGCTGGGGCTGGCGCCTGACGCCCCGTTGCGGCTCCGCATCGGCGTGAACACCGGCCTGGCCGTCGTCGGCGCCGTGGGCGACGGCCACGAGTACGGCGTGATGGGCGACACGGTGAACACCGCCGCCCGCCTGCAAACCGCCGCCGACCCCGCGACCACCCTGGTCGGCGAGGCTACCTGGCGCGCGGCGCAGCGCCACTTCGCCTTCTCGCCCCCCCGCCTCCTCCAGCTCAAGGGCAAGGCCGTCCCCACGCTCGGCTATACGCTGCTCGGCCCGCGCACGAGCCTGAGCCAGCCGGCAACGGTCGAGCCGCTGCTCGGCCGCGACGCCGAGGTGACGGCGCTCCGGAGCTGGGTCGACGCGGTGGCCGGCGGCCAGGGCCGCGTCGGCATCATCGTCGGCGAGACGGGGATGGGCAAGACGCGCTTGCTCGCCGAGGCCCAGCGCGCCGCCGAGCAGGCTGGCGTGGGGTGGGCGCTCGGCCAGGGCCTGCCCCATCGCCAGAACGTGCCCGGCGGCATCTTCGACCACGCCGCGCGCACGCTCATGGGACTGCCGCTCCACGGCAGTCTCGGCGACCCGGCTGCCGCCGAGGCCAGGCTGCGGGCGCGGCTGGCCGAACTGGACGCCTCGGGCGCCTACCCCTATCTCGCCCGACGCCTGAACCTGCCGCACGACCCGCGTTTCGAGGCCGAGCTGGCGCAGCTGGCGCCCGCCGCCATCGCCGCCCGCGCCGCCATCGCCA
The DNA here is from genome assembly GCA_035293805.1 of Chloroflexota bacterium. Lineage (GTDB taxonomy): Bacteria > Chloroflexota > UBA6077 > UBA6077 > JAJPHF01 > JAJPHF01. Next base: position 24,385 of record DATGMD010000056.1, read on the forward strand.
TCGAGCGCCTGTTCGTCGGCCTGGCCTCGGAAGCGCCGCTCATCCTGGCCGTGGACGACGCGCACTGGGCCGACCCCAGCTCGCTCGCCATCCAGGAGCGCCTCCTGGCGCTGACCGAGCGCGTGCCGCTCGGCCTGTTCTATGCTTTCCGCGCCGACGTCGACAGCGCCTGTAGCCGCCTGCGCGATCGCGCGGCGCGCGAGCTGCCCCACCGCTACGCCGAGCTAACGCTCGGCGCGCTGTCGCGGGAGGCCAGCGCCGCGCTCGCCCAGCGCCTGCTCGGCGACGACGTGGCGCCGGCGGTCGTCGAGCTAGTGCTCGACCGCGCCGAGGGCAACCCGCTCTACCTGGAGGAGGTCGCCCGCAGCCTTGTCGAGGCTGGCGCCCTTGTCCGCACCGACAGCGGCTGGCACCTGGGCGAGGGCAGCGAGCTTTACCTGCCTACCACCCTGCACGCCACGCTGCTCGCCCGCCTCGACCGGCTGGCCGAGCCCACCCGCCACCTGTTGCAAGCGGCCAGCGTGCTCGGTCGCCAGTTCGCCCTGCCGGTGCTGGAGCGGCTGGTGGGCGCCGAGGTCGACGTGGCCGCGGGGCTGCTCGAAGCGCAGCGCGCCGGCCTGCTCGAAGCCGTGCCCAACGCGGACGAGCGCCGCTACCAGTTTCGCCACGGCCTGCTGCAAGAGGTTAGCTACGGCACGCTCCTGCTGCGCCGCCGCCGCGAGCTGCACCGCGCCGCCGCCGAGGCGCTGCTCGCCACCGCGCCCGCGCCCGCCGCCCCGCCGCTAGAGGCGCTGGCCGAGCACTACGCGCAGGCCGAGGCCTGGCCCGAGGCGCAGGACGCCGCGGCCGCCGCCGCCGAGCGCGCCGAGCAGGGGCACACCTACCGGGAGGCCGCCATCCACTGGCGGGCCGCCGCGCGCGCGGCTGCCGCGCAAGGAGCGGCCGTGCCTGGCCGCGAGCGCGGCCGCCTCGCCGAGCGCGAGGGCGATGCGCTCCTCCAGCTTGGCGAGTGGGCCGAGGCGCAGACGGCCTACGAGACCGCCCTGGCGGCCTGGATGGAGGAGCCACCGCGCGAGCGCCAGGCCGCGCGCAGCCGCCTGCACGTCCGGCTGGCGCGCGTCGCCTACCTGATGATCGACCCCGACCGGGTGAGCCGCATGCTGGAAGTGGCCGTGCCGGGCCTCGATCCGAGCAATCCCCTGCTCGCCGTCGCGCTCAGTCTGGAGGCGCAAGCTTGCCTCCTGCGCGGCAGCTACCACGCCGCCGCGGTCAACGCGAGCCGCGCCCTCCAGCTCGCGCGGCGATTCGGCGGCCCGAGCGAGCTGGGCGACGCCTACGCCGCGCTCACGAATCCCGCGCTGCTCGGCGAGATCGGGCCCCGCGCCCGCACGTATAGCGCCGAGTGGGTGCGCCTGGCGCGTCAGCAGGGCGATCCGACGCAGCTCGTCCGCGCGCTCCACTCCAGCGTGGCGAACCACCTGATGCTGCGCGGGACGGCCAGCTCGGCCGAGGAGGCCGACGCGGCCGAGGCCCTCGCCGTGGCGACGGACCTGCGCGCGCCGGCGCTCGTGCGCACCGCGCGCTCGGTCCTGGGCGGGGTCCAGTTCTTCCGCGGCGACTGGGATGGCGCGGCGCGCGAGCTGGCGGGCGGCATGGGCACGCGGCCCGAGGACGTGGGGATGCCGGCCGACTTCACGCGGTTCGTGCTCGGCTCGCTGCACACCGCTCGCGGCGCGCTCGCCATCGGCCGCGGCTGGTTCGAGGAGGGGCTGGAGCGGGCGCGCTTTGGCCACACCGCCGTCTGGATGGGGGCCGGGCTGGCGCGCAGCCTGCGCCTCGCGGGCGATACGGCGGGCGCCCGGGCCGCCCTTGCGCGGGCGGCGGCGGGGCAGGCGGAGATCCAATGCCCGGCCTGCAGCCTCGTGTTCTTCGCGATCGCCGCCGAGGAGTACGCCGCGCTCAGCGAGCCGGCCGCCGCCGAGCACGCGGCCGCGGAGGCGCAGCGCCTGGCTCGCGCCAGCGACCACGCGCCCGCGCGCCTCGCCGCCCACCGCGCCCTGGCGCGGCTCCACCTCGACGCCGGGCGACCCGACGCGGCGCTGGCTGAGCTGGCGCCCGCGCTGCGCCTCAGCCAGTCCGTGGAGCACCTCTACGACCGCGCCCGCACGGAGCACCTAGGGGGCCAGGCGCGCCTCGCTCGCGCCCGTCCTCGCGACCGCGCCGCGGCCCGCGACCTGCTTGGCCGGGCCCTGCGCACCTTCGAGCACCTCGGGGCCGCGCCCGAGGCGGACGCCTGCCGCGCAGCCCTCGCCACGCTCCCGCGCGCCCGTGGCCCGCGCCGTCTCGCCGCCCCCGCGCCGCGCCCCCTCGTCCAGGCCGTCTAACCCTGCGGGGCGCATCCGGCGCTAGCGGTACGTGTGCTCGTCGCGCTTGCGGATGTCGATGATGGCCAAGATCTGCTCGCGGTCGTCGATGTCGAACAGAATGCGCCAGTCGCCCACGCGACGACGATACTGGGCCACTGGCGCGTGCTCCAGTTTGATGGTTCCTGGCTGTCTAGGTTCTTCTTGTAGACTTGCGATGGTCGCTCGCACATGTCGGGCCTGCCGCGTCGGCAACGCCAGGAACGACTTACGTGCCTGGCGAGAGAAGATAGCGCGGTACACTACAGTCCCTTTTCGGCGAAGACCTCCGCAGCAGATATTCCCCGACCGGCGTCAATATCCTGGCGAGCTTCGAGCAACACAGCTAGATACTCGGGGTCCGCGAACTCCTTTAATGCCTGCTGCACCTCACGGTAGTGCTCGAAGTCGACGATGACTGCCGCTGGCTCACCGTCACGCGTGACGATCAGCTCTTGCCCTTCGCTCGCGAGGCGGTCCAGAAATTCGGGTAGGCGCCGCTCTAGGTCGTGCATACCCACGACCTGAGCGGATGGCCACTCACTCACCTTATGGCCTCCTCTGCCGCCAATGATCATGCTGCCTCGCGCAGCAGCCCCAGGGCGCGCAGGACGGGCGCGTCGGTGAACGAGAAGAGGATCGCCGGGGCCGCGCCCGACAGGTTGACGTGCTGGTGCGGGTACCAGCTGGGCACGCAGAATACGTCCTTCTCGTGCCAGTCGAGCCGGCGGTCGCCCACCAGCGTGTAGCCCGCGCCCTCGACGACGTGATACACGACGCTGCTCGTGTGCTGGTGCGGCTGCGTGCTGAAGCCGGCCGGCAGCCATTGCACGTGGCAGCCGATCGTCGGCATGACCGGCCCGCCCGTGCGCGGGTTCACGTACTCCAGCACCACGCCGTCGAACGGGCTGCCCGCGTCACGCGTCGCGATGTCCGCGAGCGTCGCCCGGGTGCGGTCCCAGGTGTAGTTCAGCAGCGGCGAATGAAGCCCGAGGTGCTGCTCGTAGGTCGGCACTAGCGCGCCCGAGCCGTACTTGTGCTGCGAGTCGTCCACCGGCTTCGGCAGCGGCTGGCGCTCCTCGGGATACAGGTTGAAGAACATCGCGTCGAGCTGGTTCACTAGCGGCAGGTCCAGGCCGTCCAGCCAGACCATCGGCTCGTCGGACTCGTTGCCGTGGTCGTGCCAGGTCCAGTTCGGCGTCAGCACCATGTCGCCGGGGTTCATGATGGTCTTCTCGCCGTCCACCGCGGTGTAGGCGCCGTGGCCCTCGACGATGAAGCGCAGCGCGGCGGCCGTGTGGCGGTGCGAGCGCGCGATCTCCCCCGGCAGGATGAGCTGCAAGCCCGCGTACAGCGTCCCCGTGATGGCGCACTCGCCGTTCAGCCCCGGATTCAGCAGCATGACCACGCGGCGCTCGGCCTCGTCGGTCCCGATCAGCTCGCCCGCGCGGTACACCTGCGGCCGCAGCTCCGCCCACGACCACAGGTGCGGCACGGCCTTCGGCTGTGGCGTGGGCGTGATCAGGCTGTGCAGCACCGTCCACAGCGGCGCGGCGTGGTAGCGCTCCAGATCGCGGTAGTAGGCTTGCAGCGCCTGCTCGCGGGTGGCGGGATCCTGCAACATCGCCATGGCGACACCTCCTCACGGCAGCACGCGGCGCCTGCCCGCGTCAGCCCCTTCCCCATGTTCCGGAATTATACGGCGTGCTGACTAAAGGCGGGCAGCGGCGCTCGGCTCGGCTAGAGGCAGACCACTGGCCCGCATCGGACATCGAGTGCGCCGGAGGAGCGGGGGGCGAGGGTAGCTCAATTCGGGGGGCAGGTGCAGTTCATGTGCATGGCCGAAAGCAGCCGATCGAGGTCGAACGGCTTCGGCACGGCGATCCGCGCGCCGGCCGCCAGCGCCGCGGCCAGGTGCTCGCGGCTGGCGCTCATCGCGACCACCGGCACCCCGGCGCCCACGGTGGCCAGGTGCCGCAGCACGCCCACGCCGTCCACGCGGGGCAGCATCATGTCCAACAGCACGGCGCACAGGTGGTCGGCACGGCGGCGATGCGTGTCCAGGCGGTGAATGGCCTCCGCCCCGTCGCGCGCCTCCTCCACCTCGTAGCCCTCGTCCCGCAGGAAGTCGGCCACCATCTCGCGCACGGCCGGCTCGTCCTCCACGACCAGCACCGTGTGTGGGTGATCCTGAGAGCCTGCCGCGCACTGGCCGTTCGCCTGCATCGTACTCATCCCGTCTGGTCGTCAATGCCTTTACTTTTTCTTAGAATGCAAGATGCGGACCACGGCTCCGCGCGCGGTTATCTCATCGGCCTACGCCTCGCGCGCCCGCAGCCCCAGATAGAGCAGCGTCAGCGCGTTCGCGGCCAGGGGAAAAAACAGCAGATTCGCCGCCAGCAGCCCCAGCCCGCTCAGCAGCAGCGTCGTGGCGGCATCCGCCTGGCCGCCCAGCAGCGCCGCGACGAGCCGCGACGCGGCGCCGCCCAGGACGCCCTGCGCGACGGCGAGCACCGTGAGCAGCAGAGCAGTCTGCCACCAGCGCCCACGCAGCAGCGCCGCGCTCCGCCGCAGCGCGTTCGCCGCCCCCGCGTCCTCCAGCACCACCGCCTGGATGAACAAGGCCCAGCGCACGAAGGCGTAGACCGCGTACAGGAGCGCGCCACTGACCAGGCCGACGAGCGCCAGCGAGAGCAGCGCCGTCAGCCACGAAGGGGGCGCCTCGCCCGCCGGCGCCAGCATGTACTGGGCGGCGAACAGCACCACCCAAATGGCGCACACCGCGAGCAGCACGGCGCAGATAATGACGCCGGCCAGCAGGATCGCGCCGAACAGCGGCCCGAGCCGCTCCAGCACCGCGCGGTAGGCGCCGGCGATCGCGCCCGCGCCGGCCGCCGGGCGGCGCCCGGCGGCCGCTTGCTCGCCGTTCAGCAAGTACGCCAGCGCGCCGGCGCTCAGCACCGTGCCGACCACCTGGAGCAGCGTCGCGGCGATCAGCAGCAGCCAGAAGCCGATCGCGCGATCGGCGCCGACGCCCAGCAGCGCCGCCACCGCCTCGCCCGGCGCGTGTACCTCCGGGAGCGTGGCCGCGAGCACGGCGTCGAGCGAGACCGAGGCGCCGTAGCCGGCCAGCCAGGTGAGCAGTCCCGTCGGCAGCTGCGCCACCGCCGTGGCGCCGAGGTAGAGCCCGAAGCGAGCGCGGTAGCTGGCCCACGACCGCCCGAGCAGCGGGCCGATGCCTAACGCCCGCGGCGCCGTGGCCGCCTGCATACCCGCCTCCCTGTACCGGCCAGATTGTAGCCCGCCCCTCGCGCCCCCGACTACGCCGTCCGCGTGGCCCCTGTCGAAGCGGGGCCTGTATGCCGCCGGGTCGGATAGACTGAGAGTGCGCGCGAAACATGCCATGATTCAGCGCGCCCGATGGGGGAGCACCGTGGCTGACACACCGCTGCGACCGGGCGACCGGCTGCTGCTGGCGACGACGAGCGCGGGCAAGCAGCGCGAGCTGCGCGCGCTGCTCGGCGACCTGCCGCTCACGCTCGTCACGCCGGCCGACCTGGGGCTGACGCTGGTGCCCGAGGAGACCGGCACCACCTTCGCCGCCAACGCCGCTATCAAGGCCCACGCCTACCACGCCGCCGCCGGCCTGCCCACCCTAGCCGAGGACTCGGGGCTGGAGGTGGACGCGCTCGGCGGGGCGCCGGGCGTCTACAGCGCCCGCTGGGAAGGGCTGCCCGACGGCGCCGAGAAGAACGCGCTGCTGCTCAGCCGCGTGGCCGACGTGCCGCCTGCGGAGCGCGGCTGCCGCTACGTCTGCCACATGGTGCTCATCGACGGCGCCGGGGCCGAGCACCACGCGGAGGGCGAGTGCCGTGGCACGGTCGCCTACGAGCAGCGCGGCACTGGCGGCTTCGGGTACGACCCCCTCTTCTACGTCCCGGAACGGGGCCAGACGATGGCCGAGCTGCCCGCCGCCGAGAAGGACCGCCTCAGTCATCGCGGCGCCGCCGCCGCCCGCCTCCGCGCCATCATCCAGCGCCTGCTCGCCGGCGCCACCAGCTAAGCGGCCGGCCCAGGTTGGGGTGCATGTTTGTCTTCGCCAAACATGCACCCCAACCTGGGCGCGTGCTTAGCCACGCGCCCAGCGGCTTGGCATAACTCTTGCTACGTCATGCGGCTGGCGGCCCGGGCCTGGGAGCCTCTGACGGAGGGGAGCCGTCATCCGCGTGCCAGCCGGCCTTCTGCCCCGCCGCCCAACCCCACGACCACGCGAGAATGCCATCGTGAGCACCGTACTTCAGGAGCTAGCCGAGCAGGCTGCCGCGCAGCCCGGCCGGCTCGCCGCCGTGCTCTTGCCCTACGCCCGGGCGCGCGGCTGGGATGACGCGGCGCTCGCCGCGGCGCTCGGCTGCTCGCTGGGCGCCCTGCCCCACATCCTCCTTGCCCGCGAGCCGGCCCCCGAGCACCTCGAAGACGAGGCGGAGGCGCTGGCCAGCCTGTGGGGCGCCGACCCCTGGCGACTCGTCGCGCTCCTGCAAGTGGCCCGCGACGACTAGCTGCCCCTGCTGCCGAGCGCGCTCCCGCTGGCCGTCCCCCCGAGTATGCGCGACACCGCCGACAAGAGTGCTGGGCGCGCGGTCTGGACAAAGAAGTGCCCGCCTTCGAACAGCTTGAGGGTGAAGCTGCCTGTCGTGTGCTCGCGCCAGGCAGACAGTTCGTCGCGAGCGACCAAGCGATCCTCGGTACCCCCGAACGCGGCGATGGGGCAGGCAAGCATGACGTCTGGAGCATAGGCGAAGGTCTCCACCATCGCCATGTCCGCACGAACGATTGGCAAGTAGATCTCCAGCAGCTCGGGCTCCCGCAAGATAGCGTCGGGCAAGCTGTTATAGCGATCTTGAAGCGCCATGATGAATTGGTCATCTGGCAGTGCATGGATTGGCGCCTCGCGAGCGGCCAGGTGGGGGGCACGCCGGCCCGAGACGAACAGATAGGCGGGGGCTACGCGATAGCGCCGGCTGAGTTCGTGTGCGAGCACAAACGCGATCCACGCGCCCATACTATGCCCGAACAGCGCGAAGGGCCGATCCAGACATGGGCGAAGAGCCGCGGCAAGCGTCTCGGCGAGGGGGATCAGGCGGGTGGACAGCGGCTCACGCAGTCGATTCTCTCGGCCCGGCAACTGGATCGGGCACACCTCGACCTCCGGCGGGAGCGCGTCCGCCCAGCCGCGAAACAGGGATGCCCCGCCCCCCGCGTGTGGCAAGCAGAACAAGCGGAGGCGTGGCTCATCGCTGCTTCGTTGTCGCCCCACGATCCAAGGGTTGTCGAAGATGCCATCGCGTGCATTCATCGCAGCTGCCTAAACGTCCATCGTGTCATTACGCGACGGAGATGGCGACACCCTGAGGCCCGCCGGGGCATTGTATAGCACCAACGGTACCAGTTGTGCTTCGTGACGCCGCACTGCACCGCGCGGGCGTTGTCCAACGATGCGGGCTCGCGTGGGCTTCCCGCCTCCCGTCGGGGACAACCAGAACGCAACCGACACTCCACGCGCCCCCGGCTCCTGGGCCGTACAGTCAGAGGGTTCGACGCTCAGTGTGCGTCCTCACCGCCAGCCGCGAGGGGCGAGAGCGTGCGTGAGCGCAGCAGCGGGCCGCCGCTGCGCGCCACCTGGGCGAACTCCTGGAGACCGACCGAGTGACCTGGAACGAGACGGACCTGCTGCCGGCGATACCGACGAGTACCCGCGACGAGCGGACACCTCCCCAGGAGTTTGAGGGCGCCACTGCTCCCAAGCAAGACGTGCCCGTAGCTGATCCTGACCCCACCGCGGCGGGCGGCAGTCGCTTGCCCGCCGGCACCGCCGTCGTCCACGGCGCGCTGCTGCTGCTCAGCACGCAGCCGATCACCTGGCTGGTCAGCCTCGCGACCGTGATGCTGCTGCCGCACTATCTGAGCGCCGAGGACCTTGGCGAACTGTGGCTCGCGCTGGCGGTCGTCGGCATAGCCAGCACGGTGGCCACGTGGGGAGTACCGAGCTACCTCTCACGTGCCGTCGCGGCTGACCCAGAGCGCGCCGGGCCGCTGGGGAGTGCAGCGCTCGGCTTGCTCGTCGTCACCGGGCTCCTCGTCGGAGGCGTCCTGATGTGGCTACTACCGGCGCTCGGGGTCCTAGCCTCCCACCCCGACGTGCTCCGCCTGGCGCTCGTCGGCCTCGTGATCGGGGCGCCGCAGTCGGTCCTGCTCTCCGTTCTGAACGGACAGGAGCGCCACGCGCATTATGCCTGGCTCAGCGCCACGTCCCAGATCGTCACCACGGCGGCTTGCCTCCCCGTGCTCGCGAAGGGCGGTAGCCTCGAGGAGTGCATGGTCGCCGGACTTGTCGTCACGGTCCTCATCGTCGTGGTCGGTTGGTACACCACGGGCTTTCGGCTACAGCCTTGCGCGATAAGCCCCCGGCTCTGGGGAGAGCTCCTGCGCGGCGGCTTCCCGTTCATGGGATGGAACCTGACGCTGATGGTACGTGGACAAGGCAGCGTGGTGATGACCGGGGTGCTCCTGAACGCAAGCGCCATCGGGTGGTGGGCGGCCGCTTCCCGCATCGCCGGCATCCCGATATTCGCGCCCACCGTCCTCATGAAGCCGCTACTGCCCGCCCTCACGCGTGTCCGAGCGGACCGGCTAGCATTTCAGGAGGTGCTGGGCCGCACCCTCTGTCTGATGCTCCTGCTGATCGTGCCGGCAAACGGCATGATCATTGCCTTGGCGCCGGCGATTCCGGATCTGCTGGGCTGGGGGCCGGGATTCGCCAATGCCGTGCCCGTCATGGCGGTTCTCACCGTGGCCTGCGCCCTTGCAGCCGTGGATATGATCCTCGGGACCGCGCTCGTCGCGCTCTGTGACGAGCGCCGTTGGCTCGGCGTCGCTGTCCTGGCCGCCGTCGCGATCCCGGCTCTGAGCGCCGTGCTGATCCCGGTGTTCGAGGCCCGGTTCCACAATGGGGCCACTGGCGCGGCCGTCGCCGAAGTGATCACGGAGTCGATCATGCTGGGCGGAGCGTGCTTCCTGCTACCCGCCGGGGTGTTGTCGCGGGCGAGCCGCGTTCGGCTGCTCCGTATCCTGATCTGCGGCGTATGCCTCGTCACGGTGGCCGCCCTCAGCCGCGACGTTTCGCCGTGGCTGGCTATCGCCGCGGGGGGCGCGACGTTTGTCCTCGCGGCAGTGGTGCTGGGGATTCTCCGTTGGTCCGATCTCCGCACTGCCCGCGACACCGTTCGTCAGGTCCTGGCATCGCGTGCGAGTCCCCCCGTGCCGGCGCCCGCCGTCACTCCCAGCGCTGATACGTGAGCCGCTCCACCGGCCCTTCCACGGCAATGGCTGCGGCGTAGCCCGGCACCGCCGTCACGTCCCTGACCGTCCAGCGCACCAGGGCCGGGCGGGCGCAGGTGCCCCCGAGACTGACGCTCGTGCCGAAGTCACCTGGCGGGGAACTCACATCCAGCTCCTGCAGCGGCTGAGCCAGACCATCGCCGGTCGCCTTCACGATGGCCTCCTTCCGCGTCCACATCTTGAAGAACCAGTTCGCCTGCTGCTCCGGAGGCAAAGCGAGAAAGACCGTCAGCTCCCGTGGGGAGCAGACGAGTCGGGCAAGCTGGACCATGTCTTCGAGGTGGCGCACCAGCTCCACGTCGACGCCGATCGCCCGCCGGTACGTGAAGGCGTACAGGGCCACCCCATGGGAATGCGCGACGTTGAACTGGAGCGCGGCGTCCGCTCGCTCGCCACCGAGGGAGGGCTTGCCGCGTGGCCCGTAGGCGAGGACGATACGCGACGGGTCGGCGCCGAGGTAGCGGCCCAATAACAGGCGCAGGAAGGCGCGCGCCACGACGAAGTGTCGGCGGTCACGCTCGAAGACAAACCGGTCAGCGCGCGCCCGCTCGTCGTCTGAAAGGACGCCAAGCAGGTACGGCAGACGCCAGGGGGGCTGATCGAGCGCGGCCGCCCATAGCTGGACGTCCTGCGCTTCGAGGGAGAACGCGGCTGGCGTGGACACAGCCCTCATCGACGAACGACAAGCTTGCCCGTCACGGCGCGGGTAGGATTCATCAGTCGCGGCGCTCTCCACGGTGCGGTTGGCGCCCGCGCGGGTCGGCGCGCCTGCTCGGCAGGGGCGTCGTGCGCTCGGTCCGCGTCGGCACACTGTAGCCGGGAGGCGCGGAGGTCGCTCGTGTCGGCGAGACATGCCGCCAATTCACGCGCCAAGTTCTTCACGTTGGGCTCTTGCATTATAGTCAGGTGCCAGCCGGGAACAGTCCTGACCGCGACCCTGTCGGTTGTCAGCGCGCCCCAGGCCATCTCGGGGTCCGGCGAGCAGGTGACCGGCTGGTGGGCCGCTCTAAACACGGTAATCCGGCCCCGGTAGACCCCGGGCGTGTACTCCAGTATTGCCCGCGAATTGGCAAGCACGACGTTCCGATGGTGCGGGGGCAATGCCGAGACGTTGCCGTAAAGTAGCTCGGCGATGCGCTCGGCCGTGAGCGCAGCAGCAGTCTCGACCTCGTCGAGTGTTGCTCGCTTCAAGCGCGTCAACTCGGCCAAGCGCGTCGCTTTCGCCAGCAAGACCGCTCGCCGCTTTTCATTATCCATCTCGCGCAGGAAGCGTCTCACGCGCAAGGGAACATCCTGGGCGTATCTGATCGCGTACCCAAGGTCCCGCTTCGCGCAGTAGTAATCGGATTGCAACGGGGCATGGTCGATGATGGCGAGCAGCGCGACCGCCTCGCCGCGCGCTTGAAGCTGCCTGGCCATCTCGAACGCCATGCTGCCGCCCCAGGAGAAGCCTCCAATCTGATACGGCCCGTGCGGCTGCACTTGCCGGATCTCCTCGATGTAGTATGCTGCCATCGCTTCAAAGCGCGTCAGCGGCTCCTGTACGCCGTCCATCCCACGGGCTCGCAGCGCGAAGAACGGCTGATTTGGCCCGAGATAGCGCGCGAGCGGCTCGTACCAGAAGACGTCGCCGTCGACGGCGTGGATGGCGAAGAACGGTAGCCGGTCGGGTTGGCCGCGCCGCAGCTCGACTAGCGAGGACCAGCGGCCGGACGCCGCATCTCCGTCGATTAGCGCCGCCAGGCGCGCAACCGTTGGCCCCTCGAAGAGCTTCATCAAGGGCAAGCGAGCGCCGAGCTGGCGCTCGATCGCCGTGAAGAGGCGGACAGCCAGGAGGGAATGCCCGCCGAGCGCGAAGAAGTCGTCGTGGATCCCCACGCGCTCGACGCCCAGGACCTCGCCCCAGATGCCCGCCAGCGTCTGTTCGGTGGGAGTGCGCGGAGGCACGTAAGCGGCGGCTGGCTCGGGCTGGCCAGGAGCCGGTAAGGCGCGGCGATCGAGCTTGCCGCTGACCGTCAGGGGCAGCGCCGTCACGGCCGTGAAGCTGGCCGGGAGCATGACGTCGGGCAGCAGGCCGCGGAGGAAGTGGCGCAGGTCAGCGGCCCCCGGGGCGGGGGCCCCGGGGGCCGCTGTGAGGTAGGCCGCCAGGCGGACGTCACCCGGGCATGGCTCGTAGGCAACCACCGCAGCCTCATCGACTGCGGGGTGCCGGCGCAGCGCCATCTCGACCTCGCCAAGCTCGACCCGGACGCCGCGGACCTTCACCTGGTGATCGCCGCGCCCAAGGTACTCGAGTTGTCCGTCGGCCCGCCAGCGCGCCAGGTCGCCGGTCTTGTATAGGCGCGCACCGGGCTCGGTAGAGTAGGGGTCCGGCACGAAGCGCTCGGCGGTTAGCTCGAGCCGGTTCAGGTAGTCCAACGCCAGTCCAGCGCCGCCCACGTACAGGTCGCCGCCAACGCCGATCGGCGTTGGGTGGCCCGCCGAATCGAGCACGTAGGTGCGCGTGTTGGCGATGGGGCGACCGATGGGCACCCGTGCGGCTCCAGACCGCCAGGCACCGGCGGCCGGGTCGGCGGCCGGGTCATAGCAGGTGGCGTCCGCAGCGACTTCGGACGAGCCGTACAGGTTGAGCAGCCGCACCACGGGCGCGGCCGCCTCAAACTGACGGGCCAGGTCCGGGGCCAGCGCCTCGCCCGAGGTGATTACGTAGCGGAGCCGCGGCAGGCGGGCGCCCAGAGCCGGGAAGGCCTCGATCAAGGCGCGGAGTAGCGAGGGGACGAGTACCAGGCGGGTAACACCGTGCTCGGCCAGCAGCGTGACCAGCCGGCGTGGGTCGCCTCGCGCCTCGGCAGGAGCCAGCACGACCGGCACCCCGCGCAGCAGCGGACCAAACAGCTCCCAGACCGCGTCGACGAAGCTGAGCGTGGTCTTCTGACACGCGACCTCCCCGGGCTCGAAGGGATAGGTGGCCCACATCCAGGCGAAGCGGTTGACCGCCCCCCGGTGCGTGCCCCGCACGCCCTTCGGCTGCCCGGTGGACCCGGAAGTGTAGATGATATAAGCGGGATCGTCCGGACCCGCCGCCTCCCAGGCGGCAGCGGCCCGCGCGGCCGCCTCGGGCTCAGCCTCGTCCAGACAGACGATGGCCGCGGGCGAGGACAGAGCGGCTAGCGGACCGGCCCGCAGCGCGCGCTCGGTCAGCAGCACCGGCGCGCCCGAATCGGCCAGCTGGAAGGCGAGCCGCTCGGCGGGATGGGCCGGGTCCAGCGGGAGGTAGGCGCCGCCGGCACGCAGGACCCCCAACAGGGCGGCGACCATCGCCGGCGAGTGGCTGAGACAGACCGCCACGGGGCTGCCCACGCGGACCCCGCGGGCGCGGAGGCGCTCCGCGACCCGCTCGGCAGCGGCGTCGAGGTCGCGGTAGGTCAGGCGCTCGTCACCGGCAATGACGGCCACGGCCCCCGGGGTGCGCCCGGCTTGCTCGACGAAGAGGTCGTGAATCGTCTGGCGGTCGGGATACGGAGCCGCCGTGGCGTTCCACGCCACGAGCACCTGGTGCCGCTCGGCCTCCGAGAGCAGCGATACCTCCGACATGCGGGCGTCGGGGTTCGCGGCGACCTCCCTGAGCACTGTCAAGAAGTGACCCACCATCCGCTCGATCGTCGCGGCATCGAAGAGGTCAGTGCTGTATTCGAACAGGCCGGTCAGGCGATCGGCTTGCTCCCAGAGAAAAAGCGTCAGGTCAAAGCGGGAGGCCCCGGTGCCGACCGTGAGCGGATCGAAGCGTACTTTTTCAAAAGCGAACATCACTTGAAAGAGGGGGGGGCGGCTGGTATCGCGCTGGGGACGCAGCTCCTGCACCACCAGCTCGAACGGCAGGTCCTGGTGGGCATAGCCCTCCAGGGCCACCTCCCGTACGCGCCGGAGGAGCGCACGGAAGGTGGGATCGCCGCCCAGGTCGGTGCGAAGGGCCAGCGTGTTCACGAAGAGCCCGACGAGCCCCTCGATCTCCTCGCGGTTTCGGTTCGCCACTGGCGTCCCGACCACGATATCGGTCTGGCCCGTATAGCGGTAAAGCAGCACGTCGAAGGCTGCCAGCAGGGTCATAAACAGTGTCGCGCCCTCCTGGCGGCTCACGGCGGCCAGCTGGGCGCAGAGGCTGGCTTCGATCTCGAAGCTCCGGACGGCTCCGCGCAGGCTGGGTTCGGCGGGCCGGGGCCGGTCCAGCGGAAGGTCAAGCGGCGGCAGGTCTCCCCCGAGCGCTCGCTTCCAATAGCGCAGGTGCCGCTCCAGCACGTCGCCTTGCAAGTACTCGCGCTGCCAGCGCGCGAAATCGCCGTACTGGATCGGGAGCGCGGGCAGCGCGGGCGCGTGACCCGCGGCGTACGCCTGGTAGAGGGCTCCCAGCTCCCGCGTCAACACGCCGAGCGACCACCCGTCCGAGACGATGTGGTGCATGTTCAAGAGCAGGCGGTAGCTATCGTCACCGACTCGAACCAGCGTCGCGCGGAACAGCGGTCCGCGAGCCAGGTCGAACGGCTTCCCGGCCTCCTCGACGGTCAGCCGTTCGGCCTCGCCTTCGCGGGCCTCCTCGGGGAGATAGCGCAGGTCCACTACCGGCAGCGCGAATGCCGCGGGGGGGCCGACGATCTGGGCCGGCTGCCCATCAACTAGCTGGAACGTCGTCCGCAGCGCTTCGTGCCGCCGCAGGATCTCCTCCAGGCTGCGCTCCAGCGCCGCTACGTCGAGCGGCCCGCCAAGCGGCAGCGCCACCGGGACGTTGTAGGCGGCGGTGCCCGGCATGAGCCGCTCGAGGAACCAGAGCCCCTCTTGAGCGAAAGACAGCGGCTGGGGACCGGTGCGCGGCGCCGGCTTCAGCGGCGGAGCCGTTGGCTGGCTGGTGCCGTTCACCGTGCGTAGATACGCGATGATCTCCGCTTTCTGCGCCGATAGTCGCTGCCGGTGCTCCGCGGTCAGCACTCCCTTCGGCGCGCTCACACGCAGCTGTTCACCCTCAACCCAGGCCTGGACGTCGAGCGAGCGGAGCGTCGACAGGAAGCTTTCGACGCTCATAGCTCGATCTCGTCTCGCTCGCCTTGGGCGAGGACCAGCTCCGCGGGTTTGCTCTCCGCGGCCCAGCGAATCGTCTCGATCCGCTCGGCCTGCTCCGCAACCGTCTGCGCCTCGAAGATGCTCCGGAGCGGGAGCTGCACGCCGAACAGGCGCTGTAGCCGGGCGACGAGCTGGGTTGCCAGCAGCGAGTGGCCGCCCAGGTCGAAGAAGCTGTCGTGGATCCCGATCTCGGCAATCCCCAGGAGTTCCTGCCAGGCGCCGACGATCCGCTCCTGCCCCTCGTTGAGCGGCGCCACGTAGGCGCTCCCGAGCTGGGGCCGGGCGTGGAGGGTTTCCGTCGCGGCCTCAGCGGGCGGGGGCGCTACGGGCGCAGCGTCGAGACCGTCGGGCGGGGCGGCGCCACGTATCCTCTCCTGCCATCGCAATAGCGCTGGCAGATCCTGAGTGGAGACGACCACCTGAGGCAGCGGGCTCGCCAGCACGCGGCGGAAGGCCTCCTGGCCCTCGGACGCCAGCATGCCATGCCGGAGATTCTCCTCCTTCGCCTGTTGCAGCTGGGCAGCTACCGCCGTGTCTACGGCCATCCCGACGTCTTGCCAGACGCTCCAGTTGATGGCGATCGTCCTGGCGCCCACTTGATTCCGCGCGT
The DNA here is from genome assembly GCA_035293805.1 of Chloroflexota bacterium. GTDB lineage: Bacteria > Chloroflexota > UBA6077 > UBA6077 > JAJPHF01 > JAJPHF01. The sequence continues at coordinate 39,904 of DATGMD010000056.1, forward strand.
GGGCCCAGGCGTCGAGAAACGCGTTGGCGGCGCAGTAGTCTACCTGCCCGGCGCCGCCAAGGATCGACGTGAAGGACGAGCAGAGCACCGCGAAATCGAGCGGTTCGCCGCCCAGGGCAGCTTGCAGCACCAGGGTCCCCAAGACCTTGGGAGCCATCACCCGCTCCGCCTGGGCGCGCGTCTTCAGCGGGATGATGCCGCCGCCGGCGACCCCGGCCGCGTGGATGACGCCGTCGATCTTGCCGAAGCGCGCTCGGGCCTGTTCGACGACGGCCCGCATCTCCGCCAGATTGGTCACGTCCGCGCGACCGAGCAGCACCTCAGCACCGAGGGACTCCAGCGCCTGGAGCTTGCGGAGCCTGCGACCGCTCCCATTCGCTTCCCCGTGCTCTGCCAGCCAGGCCTCCCAGTCCGCTCGCTCCGGCAGCCCCGTCCGCCCTACCAGCACCAGTCGCGCCTGAACGGCCTGGGCCAGATACTCCGCCAGGGCCAGGCCGATGCCGCCCAGACCGCCAGTGATCAGGTACACGCCCCGCCGGCGGAGGATCGGCGGCACGCCTGCCTCTGCCGCGAACCGCGTATGCTCGAAGGTGGGCACCCAGCGATGATGACCGCGGTAGGCTACCTCCGTGTGTTCCGCTGCACCTTGCAGCTCGCTCCGCACCCGCGCTAGGAGCGACTCGTCAAGCTCGCCGGCTGGAAGCTGCACGTCGATGTAGCGGCACGTGAGCTGCGGATATTCTTGGGGGATCACGCGGCAGGGCCCAAGTACGGTGGCTTTGTGCGGAGCGAGCTTCTCGGCCCCCACGATCTCGAACAGGCCATTGCCGATGACGTCGATCTGCACCGGTGCAGCCAGGCCGGCCTCGCCCAGCGACTGCGCCAGGTAGAGCAAGCTGTAAAAGGCCAGGTCCTGGGAGGCTTCCAGCTTCTCCGTTGTCAGGTCATCCTGGTCGTCGGGACCCAGGTTCCACAGATGGACGATTCGGTGCGGCGCCCAACCCGCTCTATCCAATTCGCGGAATAGGGCGTCATAGCTCTGCCGGTCGGCTGGTGGCAACGCGTAGAGGGCGCTGCCCGGTTCGGCGAAGCGCTCGCCCGGCACGACCCGCACGACGCTATGCCCCCGCTCGGCGAGGAACTGTGCCAACCGTTCCCCGAAGCCACAGCGATCAGCAAACACGAGCCAGTTTTGCCGCTCCGGCTCTGCCGCGGCTCCAGTCCCCAGAGGCAGGTCCAGGCGGTGCCACGAAGGCTGGTAGAACCATGTGGCGAGGTCCGCCCGCTTCGCCAGCGACCCGGGGCTCTCAACCGAAACCTTGCCGTTTAGACGAGCGGCAGGCTCGCGATCGGCCGGCGGCTGCGGCTCGACCCAATAGCGCTGCCCCTCAAAAGGATAGGTCGGCAGCGGGACGCGTTGTCGAGACTCGCCCGCGTACAGGCCCGGCCAGTCGATCTCCGTCCCCGCGAGCCACAACCGACCGAGCGTCGTCATCAAGAACGTGTGGTCGGCGGTTGGCTCGTGTGGGTGGCGGAGCGAGGCGAGCACGAGGCCGCCATCCGGCCGCGCGGACTGCTGCTTGACGAGCGTGCTCAGAGTGTGCCCGGGGCCGACCTCCAGGAGGATCAGGCTCGGGTCCACGAGGAGCTGGGCGGCGGCCTCGGCAAATCGCACCGTCGAGCGCAAGTGGGCGGCCCAGTAGGCTGGATCGGTCGCCTGCTCGGGCGTGATCCAGGTGCCGGTCAGATTCGACAGGTACGGCAGCGACGGCGGCTGCAGACGGATCCGCGCCACCTGCTCGGCGAACGGCTCCAGGACGGGCTCCATCATCGGCGAGTGGAAAGCGTGCGAGGTGTGGAGCGGACGACAGGCGATTCCTCGGGCTTCCAAGCGCTGCTGTAGCGCCGCCACCTGTGGGCTCGGGCCAGAGACGACGCATAAGCGAGGAGCGTTCACCGCCGCCAGCGCCAGTTCAGGCCCAAGCTCTGGCTCGATGTCGGCTTCCGCGAGCGGCACCGTCAGCATGCTGCCGCTGGGCAGCTCCTGCATCAACCGGCCGCGGGCCGCGACGAGGGCCAGGGCGTCGTCGAGCGAAAAGACGCCGGCCAGGCAGGCCGCGACGTACTCTCCGATGCTATGGCCGAGCATCGCCTGGGGGCGGACGCCCCAGGCCATCCAGAGCTGCGCCAGGGCGTATTCGACGACGAACAGCGCCGGCTGCGTCAGGGCGGTCTGCAGGAGCTGGCGCGCGGCAGCCTCTGCGGCGGCGGGTTCCGGGTACAGCACGGCGCGTAGGTCAAGCCCGAGGTGCGGCTTCAGCACCTCGGCGCAATGGTCCACCTCGGAGCGGAAGACCGGCTCGACCTCGTACAGCTCCCGCGCCATGTTGACGTATTGCGCACCCTGGCCGGAGAACAGGAAGGCGACCGCCCGGCTCTGGGAGCCGGGCGCCCCGTCCAGGACGCGGCGCGGCTCGCGGCTCGCCAGTATCGTCGCGGCCTGCTGGGCGTCGCCGCCGACCACCGCGATCCGACGCTCGCCGAGCGCCTTTCGTCCGTTTTGCAGCGTGTACGCCACGTCGCCGAGCTCGAGCGCCGGATGGGCGCGCAGGTGGTCCGCGAGCGCATCCGTCGCGTTCTCCAGCGCGCTGGCCGTCCGGGCCGACAGCACTAGCAGGTGGCAGGGCCGCCCGGAGCGGGCGATCGGTCGCGCCGGGGCTTCTTCCAGCACCACGTGAGCGTTGGTCCCGCCGATTCCGAACGAGCTTACGCCTGCGCGCCGCGGCGTGCCGTTCGCCGTCCAATCGCTGAGCGCGGTGTTGACATAGAATGGGGACGAGGCAAAGTCGATATTCGGGTTGGGCTCCTCGAAGTGCAGGCTGGGCGGGATGCGGCGCTGCTTCAGCGCAAGCACGGTCTTTAGCAGCCCCGCGATGCCCGCCGCGGCATCCAGGTGTCCCATATTGGTCTTCACCGAGCCGAGCGCGCAGTAGCCGCGCGCCTGCGTGCCAGCTCGGAAGGCCTGGGTCAGGGCAGCGACCTCGATCGGGTCGCCCAGCTCGGTGCCCGTGCCGTGCGCCTCCACGTAGGTGATCGTCTCGGGCCCGATGCCGGCCATGGCCTGGGCCATGGCGATGGCCTCGGCCTGGCCGTCGATGCTGGGGGCCGTGAAGCCGACCTTCTGGGCACCGTCGTTGTTGACTGCCGCGCCCAGGATAACGGCGTGTATCGTATCACCGTCCGCCAGCGCCTCCGACAGGCGCTTGAGCACGACGAGGCCGACGCCTTCGCCACCCATAATGCCCTGCGCCCTGGCGTCGAAGGCGCGACAGTGCCCATCCGGCGACATGATCATCCCGGGCTGGTACAAATGCCCGGCCTTGCGAGGCGAGCCCACCGACACCCCGCCGGCGAGCGCCATATCGCACTGGTAGCTCAGCAGGCTCTGACACGCCATTTGCACCGCTACCAGCGAGGTCGAGCAGGCGGTCTGGACATTCACCGCTGGCCCGCGGAGATTGAGCTTGTACGCCACCCGAGTGGCGATGAAGTCTTTGTCGTTCGCGAGCATCAATTGGTAAGCCCCGGCGGCGTTTGCCACCTCGGGGTTTGGGACCAGATTGTTGAACAGGTACATGTTCAGGCTCAGGCCAGCATACACGCCGATCGCGCCGGGGTAGCGGTCCGGATCGTAGCCGGCATGCTCCAGCGCCTCCCAGGCACACTCCAGGAAGATGCGCTGTTGCGGGTCCATGATCTCGGCCTCACGCGGGTTGATCCCGAAGAACGCCGCATCGAATAGCTCGGCGTTCTCCAGGACGGCACGCGCCCTGACGAAGTTTGGATCTTGCACCAGCTCCGGGGGAAGCCCCGCGGAGAGCAGCTCCTCCTCGCTGAAAAAGGTCACCAGCTCCTCGCCGGCCGCGAGTCGCTCCCAGAATTCGCTGAGATTCCTGGCGCGCGGGAACCGCCCCGCCATGCCGACGATGGCTACCGCCTCGGAGGGCCCTACCGCGGTCAGATCGCTCATGGCTGCCATTATCCTTCCTCAACCAGCAATCGGCGGTGATTCCACGCTGCCCGCAGCCGCTTACCACGGTCCTGCGCCTCGCCCAGGCCAGCGGCCCGCTGCTGCGGTCGCTGGATATAGTCGGCCAGGGCCCGAACCGTGGGGTATTGGAACATTTGCGCGATCGTCAGGTCTGTCGTAAACGCGCGACAGAGCTGGCTGTGCACTTGCAGGATGAGCAGCGAGTGCCCTCCCAGGTCGAAGAAGTTGTCGTCGAGGCCAACGGTCTCGACGCAGAGCACCGCCTGCCAGATGGCCGCGATCTGGCGCTCGACCTCACTGCGCGGCGCCACGAACGGGGTGGCGCGCTCCCCCCGCGTCGCCTCGGGCGCCGGCAGCGCCTGGCGGTCCACCTTGCCGTTGGGGGTCAAGGGCAAGGCCGCCAGCGGGACGAGGACCGCCGGCACCATATAGCTGGGTAGCTTCTCCTTGAGATGCTCTCGTAGCTCCGCCGTTGGGAGCACGTCCTCCCGCGCCGGGGTCACATACGCCACCAAGCGCTTGTCTCCGGGCGAGTCCTCCCGCGCGACCACGACGGCCTGGCGCACGGCGGGGTGCTGCTCGAGCACGCTCTCGATCTCGCCCAGCTCGATGCGGAAGCCGCGGATCTTCACCTGGTGGTCGACCCGCTGCAGGTACTCCAAGGTCCCGTCTGCCCGATAACGCACGAGGTCGCCGGTCCGGTAAAGCCGAGCGGACTGGCCGCCGCCTGCCGCGGTCCCCGCCGGAGCGGCGAACGGGTTGGGGATGAATTTCTGCGCGGTCAGCTCCGGCTGGTTCAGATAGCCCCGGGCCAGGCCGTCGCCGCCGATGTACAGCTCTCCCGGCACCCCGATCGGCACTGGCTGGAGCCGCGCGTCCAGCACGTAGGTCTGGGTATTGGCGATCGGGCGCCCGATCGCGATCGGGCCGTCGGCCGCGGTGATCCTGGCGATCGTCGACCAGATCGTGGTCTCGGTCGGCCCGTACATATTCCACAGCGAGCCGCAGCGGGCCAGGAGCTGGGCCGCTAGCTCGCTGGGCAGCGTTTCGCCGCCACAGAGGACACGGAACGTCGGGGCGCCTTCCCAGCCGGCCGCGAGCAGCAGGCGCCAGGTCGCCGGCGTGGCCTGCATAATGGTCGCGCCGGAGGTCTCCAGAACCGCCCGCAACGCGACGCCATCGACGGCCACCGCGCTGCTGACCAGGACCACCCGCGCGCCGGTGATCAGCGGCAAGAACAGCTCCAGCCCGGCGATGTCGAACGACAAGGTCGTCACGGCGACCAAAACGTCGGCGGACGCGAGCCCCGGCGTCTCGCGCATCGAGCACAGGAAGTTGGTCAGCGCGCCGTGTGGGATTTGGACGCCCTTGGGGCGCCCGGTCGATCCCGACGTGTAGAGGACGTACGCCAGGCGATCGGGGACGCCAGTCCCCCGCAGGTTCTCAGCCCGATGCTCGGCGATCCGCGGCCACTCGGCGTCGAGGCAGACCACGGTCGCTTCGCGCGGCCGGAGCGTACCGTCGAGCTTGGCCTGCGTGAGCAGCACGCTCGCCCGCGAGTCTTCCAGCATGTAGGCCAGCCGGTCGGGAGGGAAGAGCGGGTCGAGCGGCAGATAGGCGCCGCCGGCCTTCAGGATGCCGAGCAGGGCGACGACCATGTCGAGCGACCGCTCCAGGTACACGCCGACGATCGTCTCGGGACCGACCCCCAGGCTCTGTAGATGGCGAGCGAGCTGGTTGGCGCGGTGATTCAGCGCGCGGTAGGTGATCTGCTGCCCCGCGAACTCCACCGCCACGGCATCGGGCACCCGCGCGGCCTGCGCCTCGAACAGCTGTTGCACGCCGGCCGCGCGTGGGTAAGGCGCTTGTGTCTGGTTCCAGTCCACGAGCACCTGCTGCCGCTCGGCTGCTGTCAATAGCGGCAGCTCGGAGATGCGCGCGTCCGGCGTGGCCACGATCGCGGCCAGCAGCGTGGCGTAGTGGTCTGCCAGGCGACGAATCGTGGTCTCGGCGAACAGATCGGTATTGTACTCGACGGCGATACACATCCCTTCGGGCCGCTCATACAGCTCGAAGGACAGGTCGAAGCGCGAGGTGGTGCATTCGAAGATGATCGGCTGCACAGTGAGATCGGCGAGCTGCACGTCCTCCAGGTCCATGTTCTGCAGGCTGAACAGGACCTGGAATAGTGGCGGGCGGCTCGGGTCCCGGTCCGGCTGGAGCGTCTCCACCAACTTCTCGAAAGGGACGTCCTGGTTGGCGTAGGCCTCGAGCGTGACGGCTCGGACCCGGGCGAGTAGCTCGCGGAAGGTGGGCTCACCCGACAGGTCAGTGCGCAGCACGAGGTTGTTGATGAAAAAGCCCACCAGCGGCTCGGTGTCCACGTGGCCGCGCCCGGCGACCGGCGCCCCGACCAGCAGATCCTCCTGGCGCGTCCAACGGTACAACAACGTCTTGAACGCGGCGAGCAGCGTCATGTAGAGGGTCGCGCCCGCGCTGCGGCTGAGCGCCTTCGCCGCGTCCAGCAACTCCGTGTCGATCAGGAAAAAGTGGCGTGCGCCGCGTCCCGAGCGGGTAACCGGACGCGGGAAGTCGGTCGGGAGGTCTAGCGTGGGCAGGGGCCCGCTCAGCTTCTGTTTCCAGTAGGCGAGCTGGACCTGTAGGCGTTCGCCCTGGAGCCACGCTCGCTGCCAGACCGTGAAGTCGGCGTACTGGATGGGTAGCTCGGGCAGCGGCGAGGGCCGGTCGTGGAGATAGGCATCGTAGATGGTGGCCAGCTCCCGCCCGAGGATGCCGAGCGACCAGCCATCGGCCGCGATGTGGTGGACCGTTGTCGCCAGGACGTGCTCCGCCTCGTCCTGACGGAACAGGACGGCTCGCATCATGGGCGCGCGCCGCAGATCAAAGGGATAGCACGCTTCCTCCAGCACCAGCTGCCGCAGATGCTCCGACCGCTCCGACGCTGGGAGATGGCACAGATCCACGACGCGCAGCTCAAAGGGACCGGGCGGGTCGACCATCTGGGCCGCTTCGCCCGCGACCACTTCGAAGCGGGTGCGCAACGATTCGTGGCGGCGCAGGATCTCCTCCAGGCTGCGCTGGAGGACCGACACGCGGAGAGGGCCACGGAGACTGAAGACACTCGAAATGTTGTAGGCCACGTTGCCCGGCTGAAGCTGGTCTAGGAACCACAGCCGCTGCTGGGCCGACGACAGAGGGATGGGCCGATCCCGCCGCACGCGGGCGATGGGCGGCGGGCCGCCACCGCCCATCGCCCGCGTGGCGACCGTCAGCAGGCCGACGAGCTCCGCCTTACGCCGGCCCAGCTCGCTCTTCAACTCGGGGGTCAGCGTGCCTGCCGGCGCGTTGACCCGCAGCCGCTCACCATCCAGCCACAGCTTGACGTCGAGCCGACGCAACTCGGCTAGCAGCGCCGACAAGTCCCGCGGAGGCACCGGCGCCGCGGCCTCGGGGGCGTCGGGACGCTCCGCCTCGGGGTGCCGTTGCGCCAGTACGGAGGACGATGGCAGATACGGCTCGGTGGCCTTGCATTGCTCTTGAGCCAGGTAACTCATGCGTGAGATCCTTGAGCGTCGATTCGCGCACGGTAAGTCACAACTCGACTTCGTCCCGCTCGCCGTGAGCCAGCGCCCCCGCCGCCCGGTTGCTCATAACAGCCCAGCGGATGGACTCGATCCGCTGGGCTTGTGCCGCAACCGTCTGGGCTTCAAAGATGCTGTGCACTGGCAGCTCCACCCCGAACAGGCGCTGCAGGCGCCCGACCAGCTGAGTCGCCAGCAACGAGTGCCCCCCCAGGTCGAAGAAGTTGTCGTCGAGGCCGACGGTCTCGACGCGGAGCACCGCCTGCCAGATGGCCGCGATCTGGCGCTCGACCTCACTGCGCGGCGCCACGAACGGGGCGGCGCGCTCCCCCCGCGTCGCCTCGGGCGCCGGCAGCGCCTGGCGGTCCACCTTGCCGTTGGGGGTCAGCGGGAACGCCGACACGACGACAAAGGCCGCCGGCACCATGTAGTCTGGCAGCCGCTCCTTCAGGAACGCTCGCAGCTTGCCCGGCTCCGGCGCGCTGTGGTCCGCGGCGATGAGGTACGCTACCAGCCGCTTGTCGCCGGGCGTGTCCTCGCGCGCCAGCACGAGAGCGTCGCGCACGGCTGGATGCTCGGCCAGCACGGCCTCGATCTCGCCCAGCTCGATCCGGAACCCCCGCAGCTTCACTTGGTGGTCGAGCCGCCCGAGGTACTCGATGGCCCCGTTCGGCAGCCAGCGCGCCAGGTCCCCGGTCTTGTACAGTCGCGCGCCCGGCCCCCCGAACGGGTCCGGGATGAACTTCTCCGCCGTCAGCTCTGGGCGGTTGAGATACCCCCGCGCCAACTGCGTTCCCCCGATGTGCAGCTCCCCCGGCACTCCGATGGGGACCGGCTGCAGCTGCCGATCGAGGATGTAGATCTGGGTGTTTGCTACCGGGAAGCCGATCGGCACGGTCCGCCGCCCGTCGCGCCGTTGACAGGGCCAATACGTCACGTCGATTGACGCCTCGGTCGGTCCGTACAGGTTGTGCAGCGCCGCGTGGCCCAGCCGCGCGAAGAAACGCTCCTGCAGCTGGTACGGCAGCGCCTCCCCGCTACAGAACACCTGTCGCACCGAATGACAGCCCGGCGCCCCCGGCTCGTCCAGGAACGCCTCCAGCATCGGCGGGACGAAGTGCAGCGTCGTGATCTGCTCCCGCTGAATCAGGTCCACCAGGTAGCCCGGGTCCTTGTGCCCCTCCGGCCGCGCCATCACCAGGCACGCACCGGTCAGCAGCGGCCAGAAGAACTCCCACCCCGAGACGTCGAACGTGTAGGGGGTCTTCTGCAGCACGCGGTCGGCCGTGGTGAGCTGGTACTGCTCCTGCATCCACAGCAACCGGTTCACCACGCCCTGATGGGGCACCATGACCCCTTTTGGTTTCCCGGTCGAGCCCGAGGTATACAGCACGTACGCCAGGTGCTCGGGGTTCGCCGCCCCGCCGGGCGCCGTGGCCGGCTCGGCGGCGATCGCGGTCCAGTCCGCGTCGAGGCAGAGCACGCGCGCCGCGCTAGCGGGCACGCGGTCGCGCAGACGCGCCTGCGTCAGCACGACCGGCGGCGCCGCCTCGTCCAACATGAACGCCAGCCGATCGTGGGGGTAGGTCGGGTCGAGCGGCAGGTATGCGCCGCCGGCCTTCAGCACGCCGAGGAGCGCGACGACCATCTCGACCGACCGTTCCAGGCAGAGCCCCACCAGCACGTCCGGCCCCACGCCCTGCCGCTGGAGATAGTGGGCAAGGCGGTTGGCGCGCGCGTCCAGCTCGCGGTAGCTCACCCCCTCGCCCTCGAACGCGACGGCCACCGCGTCTGGCGTCCGCGCGACCTGCTGCTCTACTAGGTCGTGGAGGCAGACGTCGCGCGGGTAGGGCGCCGCGGTCGCGTTCCATTCGACGAGTAGCTGCTGCCGCTCGGCGTCGGAGAGCAGCGGCAGCGTCCCAATCGGTCGGTCCGGGTCGACGACGACGCCTTCCAGCAGCGCTTGGAAATGCCCGACCATCCGCGCAATGGTCTCGGCCTCAAACAGATCGGGGTCGTACAAGAACTTGCCGGCTATCGTGGTGTCGGTCTCGAAGGCATTCACAAAGAGATCGAATTGGCTCTCGGCCACCTGGATGGTGAACGGCTCCAATTCCAGGCCGCCGACGTTGTGCACCGCGTCGAGCTGTCCTGGCGCGTCGGCGCCATAGGCTTTGTTGTAGCGCTCGATGCGCTGGAGCTGGAAAGCGACATCGAACAGCGGCAGGCGGCTCGGGTCCCGATCCGCCTGGAGCTTCTGTACGAGGAGGGAGAATGGGTAGTCCTCGTGATCGAGCGCGCCCAGCAGCGTCTCACGCGCGCGGGAAAGGCACTGGATAAACGTGGGCGTGCCGGACAAGTCTGCCCGAAGAGCAACCGTATTGATAAAGCAGCCGATCGCGCGCTCGAACTCGGCCCGGCTCCGCCCCGCGGTAATCCCGGCCACGAGGATGTCTTCCTGCCCCGTATAGCGATAGAGCAGTACCTGTAAGGCCGCCAGCAAGGCCGCGTACAACGTCGTCCCGTTTGCCTTGGCCAATGTCCGGAGGCGACAGGTGACCTCCGCATCGATCGCGAACTCTTGCGCGCCGCCGCGGAACCGCTGGACGGGTGGTCGGGGGTGGTCGGCCGGGAGGTTCAGTCTGGGCAGCTCGCCGGCGAGCTGCCGCAGCCAGTACTCCTGGAGCCGTGCCCCCTCGGGGCTCTCCAGCATCGCGAGCTGCCAATCGACGTACTCGGGGTACTGCCGTTCCGGCCGTGGCAGTGTTACGCGCTCGCCGGCCGTTTCGGCAGCGTACAGCAGTCCCAGCTCATCCACCAGGACCTGCATCGACTGGCCATCCAACGCGATATGGTGGGCGACGATCAGGAGTACGTGGTCCGCGTCCGCGCGGCTGAATAGAGTCACCCGCAGGAGCGGGCCGTGCTCGAGATCGAACGGCTGACGAGCCGCTGCCGCTACCTGGGCACTCAACTCGTCCTCGTCCCACGCCCCCCCATCCACTCGTGCCACCGGGATCGCCTGATAACCGTGGACCACCTGAACAAGCTCGCCCGATTCGAGGGCAAAGGTGGTCCGTAGCGCGGCGTGACGAGCGGCGAGCGCCTGGAAAGCGCGCTCGAGCGCGCGAAGGTCGACCGGGGACCGGACACGCCAGCTCAGCCCGAGGTTGTATGCGGTGCTCTGCGGGGCCAGTCGGTGGAGCACCCACATCCCGCGCTGCGTGTGGGATGACCGATGGATGGATTTTGTAGCACTGCCCTTCTCTCGAAGGAGTCGGGCCAGCAATTCCCGCTGCTCGTCCGGCGAGAGGTGGGCGAGGTCTCCGAGCGCCGGGGTCATGCGCTCAGCTCCTTCTCGGCCAACATCGCCTTGAGCAGCAGGCTGACTTGTTCGTCGGAGGCGTTGTCGAGGCTCGCCAGCAGATCGGCCAGGCTCGCCTCGTTCACGGCGCCTCCGTTGCTGCTGCCCTCCTGGCCCTCGGGGCGCCACGGGCTGCCGGCCGGGGCGGCCGAGTCCGCAACGACCGCAGTCGCGGGCCGCGCCGCCCAGTGATGGGCGATGTTTGTGGCGAGCTGAGCGAGGCTGGGGCCAGACAGGACGGCGCTCACTGGCAGCCGCACGCCCAGCTCCAATTCGACCCGATTCCGCAGCTCGACCGCCACAATCGAGTCGAGGCCGAACTCGCTCAAGGGGCGCGTCTCGTCGAGTCGCTCGCCCGAGGTCAGGCCCAGCACCTTCATCACCTGGTCGCGCAGGCATATCCTTATGAGGTCGTCGCGCTCCGCCTCGGTCGCAGCCTCCAGGGCGCGGATGCGCTCGGCCCGCTGGACATCGGCAGGGCGGGCAGGGCCGCCCGCGGTCGCCCGCGCGGCGAAGCCAGCGAACAGACGTGGCACGGTGCCCGGGCGGAATGGTGCCAAAAACCTTTGCCAATCGATCGGCAAGACGGAAATTTGGGTCACGCCCGTGCACAGGATCCGGCCCAGCATGCCCACGCCCTGCTCGGGACGTATGTAACTAAGGCCGCGCTCTACCCAACGACGGTTGTGGAAGCTGCCCACTCCAGCCGCCAGCCCGAGGTTCAGCCAGGCGCCCCAGTTGATGCTCACGGCCGGCAGCCCTTCTGCGTGACGCCGATGCGCGAGAGCGTCGAGAAAAGCGTTGGCCGTGGCGTAGGGCGCGAGCCCAGGCGAGCCCAAGAAAGCCGCGGCCGAAGAGAAGAGGACAAAGAAATCCAGGGGCGTCCCGCGGGTCAGCGTGTGCAGGTGCCAGGCGCCGAGCGCCTTGGGACGCATGGCGCCCAGCAGCCGGCCCCGGTCCTGCTGTCGGATCACGCCGTCGTCGAGCACGTTGGCCATGTGGGCGATTCCGCGTAGGGGGGGCATGGTGCGTGCGATCTCGGCCAGCAGATCGCGCACCTGCTCTTCTTGCGCCACGTCCGCGCGCAGTGTCACGATCTGGGCGCCGCGCTGCCTCAGCTCGCTCACCGCCTCGCGAGCCGTCTCCGATCCGTCCGTGCGTCCCACTAGCGCGAGGTGGCGCGCGCCCTGCTCCACCAACCACCGAGCGACGACCATGCCCAGCGCGCCCAGCCCGCCCGTGATCAGGTAAGTGGCGTCGGGACGAACACCTGCCCGGTCTTTGCCCGGCGCCGCGTCCAGGGCGGCGTGCGAGCGTGGGCCGTGCGCGCCGTTGCGTGCGGATCGTAGCGCCGTCGAATCGCCCGAGCCCCTCGCGCTGGCGTGCCCGTCGAGTGGCGTGCGAGCGAGCCGCGCGACGTAGCGCGCGCTACCACGCCAGGCCACGCGGTACTCGGCATCGTGGGCGGCTAGCGCGGCGAGCAGTTGCTGTGGCTCGTCCGCCCCACCGGCGGGGTCGAGGTCCACGCTGACACAGCGGAGGTCCGAGTGCTCGGCCGTGATAACCCCGGCCAGGGCGGCGACCGGCGCCTGGCCGACCGCGACAGTGGCCTGGCCGGCCAGCACAGGCTGGGCACCTCGCGTCACTAGCCAGACGCCGGGCAGCTCGCCCTGCTCACTGGCGACGACCTGCTGGACCACCTCCAGGATGCTGGCGCAGCCCAGACCCTGGGCTGCCTCGAAAGCCGCCCCGCCCGCGGCCTGGAGATCCGGCGCGTCGAGACTCCAGAGATGGATGATCCCCACCCAGGCCGGCCGATCGGAGGGGCTCTCCGCCGCGAACAGCCGGCGTACATCGTCGAGTTCGTTCAGCCGGATGTACACGCGGCCGCTGCCATCGTCGCGGTACGCCTCGCCCGGAAAGACTAGCGTGCACGAATTGCCTCGCGCCGCGAGCAGCGCCGCGAGCGCCTCGCCCACGCCGCCGCTGTCGGCGAAAATCAGCCACGGTCCCTGCGGGGGCACGTTGGCCGCCGCCCGCTGCGGGACCGTGGCGGACTCGGACGGCTCCCACCGGATCTCATAGAGCCAATCGCTCACGCTGGTCGATTCACCGTCTGCCTGCTCGGGATCCGGCGGCGGCACCCGTCCGCCGTCGCCGCGCCGCGTGTGCTCGTAGCGAGCGCCGGCGGCTGCCTGATACCAGTACCGGCGCCGCTCGAAGGGATAGGTGGGCAGGCTCAGCTTGCGGCGGGGATAGTCGCGGTCGAAGCCCGCCCAATCCACCGCACCCCCGCGCACGTACAGCTCGCCGAGGCTCTCCAGGATCTGGTCCCAATCATCTCGGTCGTTTCGGAGCGATGGCAGCCAGGCGCCAGCGTCCTCGGATAGGCAGCGCCGGGCCATGCCGAGGAGGGTGGGGTGGGGGCCGATCTCGACGAACACCTCGCAGCCGCGCGCCTGCAGCTCCTGCATCGCCGGCGCAAAGCGCACCGCCTCGCGCAGATGCCGCCGCCAGTAGGCCGGCGTGGTCAGGTCCCCCGCCCCCGCCAGCCGCCCGGTCAGCGTCGAGACCACCGCCCGCTGCGGCGGGCGGTACGTGATCGTCCCCGCCACCCGCTCGAAC